>CALUOQ010000005.1 GCA_944322325.1 uncultured Alloprevotella sp. | reverse complement strand
CTGCGACAGGATTTTCTATCGCTGCGACAGGATTTTCTATCGCTGCGACAGGATTTTCTATCGCTGCGACAGGATTTTCTATCGCTGCGACAGGATTTCCGGCCGCAACGGTCGTCGCGGCCGGGGGCAGGGCGAGGGCGAGGGCGGCCAGCAGTTTAGTACGGGATGGCTTCATACGTCATTCCTTGTGCCGACAGGGTGAACAACAAGTACTCCCGCCCTTTGGCCGAAGTGCACTCATAATAATATATACCGTCGCCGTAGAGGTCCACGGCTTGGGTGGTGTGGCCGTGACCGCTCAGGCAGAAGGCCAGCCCGGGGTACTTGTGCAGTTCACCTTGGAAGAGCTCGGCCACGTTGTTATTGAACTGTTCGCTGAAGGGCTGGGCGTGCATCGCCACGACGGTGCGCCGCGTCGTGGCGGGCAGGGCGTCGCGGTCGGCGCTGATGAAGGAAAAATCGGGGATGGGCACGGAGTAGTCGTACTCGAAGGCGTTCGTATTGAGGCAGAGGAAATGCACGGGACCGGCGTCGAAGGCGAAGTTGGGTGTGCCGTAGATGGTGCGGTAGACGTCGGTGCCCGTCCCGAGGCAGTCGTGATTGCCCAGCAGGCAGACGAAGGGGGCGTGCAGGCGCAGCAGTTCGTCGCGCATCCACTCGAATTCGCGCGTCAGACCGAAGTCGGCCTGGTCGCCGCAGTGGATGACGAAGTCAATGCTGTCGCGGGCATTGATGGCGTCGATGGCGGCGCGCGTTTCGTCGTACCAGCGCTGCGTGTCGCTGATGACGGCAAAGCGGATGGTATCGCGTCCGAGACACTCGGCCTCGATGCGCTCCATGTTGCGGCGGTTGAGGTCCGTCTCGCCGCTGATGCGCGTGTCGTAGGGGTGATATTCAATCACTTCACAGCCCGTGAGGAACAAAGAAGCACTCAGCAGAGCGGCGCGCGTTATCCGTGCGAAAACTCTGTTTACCATAAAAGTTTCATTTGTTGGCAAAGGTCGCTTATTCCGCTGTGCCGCAAAAGGTCAGGATAGCGCCAATTTTGTCCTTAACGGCGTTTGCCGCCCTCGTGGAAATGCGTACTTTTGCGGCCGTTAATCGAAAAGAAAGGATAACTATGGACATTCGGATAGCCAGTCCGGCGGAGTTGCCCGCCGCTGCCCGCCGTTTCATCGAGGCTATGGGCGAACACACCCTTTTTGCTTTCTATGGCAAGATGGGCGCCGGGAAAACCACTTTCATCAAGGCCCTCTGTGAGGCGCTCGGCGTCGAGGACCCCGTCACTTCTCCTACGTTCGCGCTGGTCAACGAGTATCGCTCTGCCACCACCGGCGAACTGATTTACCACTTTGACTTTTATCGCATCAAGAAGCTCGAGGAAGTCTACGACATGGGTTACGAGGACTACTTCTACTCCGGGGCGCTCTGCTTCATCGAGTGGCCCGAACTGGTGGAGGACCTGTTGCCCGGCGACGCCGTGCGCGTGGACATCGTCGAGGAGGCCGACGGCAGCCGCCGGCTCACGTTTTAGCCTTTCACAGCCATGTCGGTACGCAAAGCCTTGATAGCCCTCTCGTTCGGTACGTTCGGGTTGGGCGTGGCCGAGTTTGTCATGATGGCCGTGCTGCCCTATGTGGCTCGCGACATGGGGGTGAGCATCCCGACGGCGGGCGGATGGGTGTCGGCCTACGCGCTCGGCGTCTGTTGCGGCGCTCCGCTGCTTGTGGCGGGGCGGAGGCGTCCGCTGAAGCAGTTGCTGCTTCTGTTGATGGTCTTGATGGTGGCCGGCAACCTGCTGGCCGCCGTTTCGCCGGGCTATTGGACACTCATGGCGGCGCGCTTCGTGTCGGGCCTGCCCCACGGCGCCTATTTCGGCGTAGCCTCGCTCGTGGCGTTGAAGCTGGCCCCCGAGGGCAAGGGGGCGCTGGCCGTTTCGGTCATGGTGGCCGGCATGACGGTGGCCAACCTTGCGGGTGTCCCGGTCTCCACCTTTGTCTGCCACCTGCTTTCCTGGCGCGTGGCCTTCCTCTTTGCGGGGCTTTGGGGCGGCGTCACGCTGTATTTCCTGTGGCGATGGGTGCCCTTCATGCCGGGCCTGCCCGACACGGGATTCCGTGGGCAGTTCCGCTTCCTGCGTCGTGGCGCGCCGTGGTGCATCCTGGCTGCCACGGTGCTGGGCAACGGCGGCGTGTTTTGCTGGTGGTGTTACATCAGTCCGCTCCTGACGCGGGTGAGCGGTTTCCCCGACGCGATGGTGCCGCTCCTAATGGTGCTGGCCGGCGGCGGCATGGTGCTGGGCAACGCGATGGGCGGTTACTTCAGCGACCGTTTCACGCCCGGCCGCGTCGACGCCGTGGTGCAAGGGGGCATTTGTGTGGCCCTGGTCGGCATCTTCTTTTTTGCACAGGTATGGTGGTTGTCCGTTGCGCTGATGTTCGTCGTGACCACGGGGCTGTTTGCCATTTCGTCACCGCAGCAGACGCTCATCCTGAAGCATGCGCCCGGCGGCGAACTGCTGGGCGGAGCCTGCATCCAGATCGCCTTCAACCTGGGCAACGCCGTGGGCGCACAGGTCGGCGGCTGGCCCTTGCGCCACGGGCTGGGTTATAACTACACTGCGCTGGCGGGCGCTGCGTTCCTTGTGGTCAGCACGCTGGTCCTGCTGTATTTCGTCCGTCGCTACGAGCCCCGTCGCACGGCCAGTAGCGTTCAGGCCGCACATTGCTGAGGGGCGGCAGATTCGGACTTTTCATGTTTTATTTTGAGAACCGGCGGGAATCCCCGTCGGTTTCCGTACATTTGCCGGGAGTTAGGTTCGGCGTAAGTGCGGAGTGAGGGTTTCCTGCCCGGCTGACGAACGGACCGTTTTATCAGTTATAATCATAATGGAGAAAAAACATGGATAGTCGGAGACTTGGCTTCGTGCTCGGCGTCGTGCTGGGTTTGTGTCCGTCGGTAGCGATGCAGGCCGACGGCAGTGAGGACGAAAAACCGTTGTATAAGGACGCCACCGCCCCGGTGGAGCGTCGCGTGGACGACCTGCTGCGCCGCATGACGCTGGAGGAGAAGGTGATGCAAGTGAACCAATACTCGTTGGGACGGAACAATAATGAAAACAACGCCGGCGCTGTGGCCCGTGTGCCGGCCGAGATTGGCTCGGTGATTTACTACGACCAGGATCCCGCCCTGCGCAACGACTTCCAGCGCAAGGCCGTTGAGCAGACTCGTCTGGGCATTCCCGTCCTGTTCGGGCACGACGTGATTCACGGTTTCCGCACGATTACGCCCATCCCGCTGGCCCAGTCGTGCTCGTGGAATCCCGAACTCGTCACGCAAGTCTGTGCCCAGTCGGCCCTCGAGGCGAGCCGTGCCGGCGTGGACTGGACCTTTTCGCCCATGATCGACGTCGCCCACGACCCGCGGTGGGGCCGGGTGGCCGAGGGCTACGGCGAGGACCCCTATGCCACCGGCGTGTATGCCGCCGCCGCGGTACGGGGATATCAGGGCGACACCCTGTCGGCCGAGGGCAGCCTTGCCGCCTGCCTGAAACACTTTGTCGGCTACGGCGCGTCGGAGGCCGGGCGCGACTATGTATATACCGAAATTTCCCGCCCTACGATGTGGAACCTGTACCTGCCGCCTTACGAGGCCGGCGTGCGGGCCGGTGCGGCGACGCTGATGAGTAGTTTCAACGACGTCAGCGGTACGCCCTCCTCGGCCAGCCACTTCCTGATGACGGAAGTACTCAAGGAGCGGTGGGGGCATCGCGGCTTTGTCGTGTCGGACTGGGACGCAGTGCGCCAGCTTATCAATCAGGGCGTGGCTGCCGACGGGCGCGAAGCCGCGCTGAAGGCCTTCAACGCCGGGTTGGACATGGACATGATGGACGACCTGTATCAACGTCATTTGCCGGACCTCGTGAACAAAGGGCTTGTTCCCATGGAGCGCCTGGACGACGCCGTGAGGCGCGTGCTCCGCATCAAGTTCGAAATGGGACTGTTCGAGAATCCCTACACGAAGGAGATGAAGCGCGAGAAGCGCATTCTGCAACCCGAAGGTCTCCGTTTGGCCGAACAGATGGCCGAACAGAGCATCGTTCTGCTGAAGAACGAAAATGCCGTGCTGCCCTTGGAGAGAGCGTCGACCATCGCCCTGATCGGTCCGTTGGCCAAGGACACCGAGAACCTGCTGGGGAGTTGGTTCGCGTATGGCGAGGCCAAGGACGTGTGCCCGATCGATCGGGCCTTGTCGCAGGAATTTGAAGGCCGCGCCGACATCCTTTATGCCCAAGGGTGCGGTATGGAGGGCGACGACCGGAGCGGGTTTGCCGAGGCTGTCGGGGTGGCCCGTCGGGCTGACGTTGTGGTGCTCTGCCTCGGCGAAAAACGCCGTTGGAGCGGCGAAAACGCGGTCTGGGGTTCCATTTCGTTGCCGGAGATACAGGAAGATCTATTGGCAGAAGTGAAGAAAGCCGGTAAACCGGTGGTGCTTGTGCTCTCGAACGGGCGGCCGCTCGACTTGAGCCGTATGGAACCGCTGGCGGACGCCATCGTGGAAATCTGGCAGCCCGGCGTAGTGGGCGGCAAACCGCTGGCGGGTGTGCTTTCCGGGCGGGTCAATCCCTCCGGCCGTCTGTCGGTCACGTTCCCGCGCAGCGTGGCGCAGATACCCATTTATTATAACCGTCGCCCGGCAGCCCGTAAGGGGACACAGGGACGCTATCTGGACATGTCGAGCGAACCGCTTTACGAATTCGGTGCCGGCCTGAGCTTTACGACCTACGACTACGGCGAAATCAGTCTGCCGAAAGAAACGCTCCGCAAAGGCGAGGAAATGACGGTCGAGGTCCGGGTGAGCAATAGTGGACCGCGCGACGGCATGGAGACGGTGATGTGGTTCGTTTCTGACCCCGTGGCCACCCTCTCGCGTCCGGTCAAGGAACTCAAACATTTCGAGAAAAAACTGATAAAGGCGGGCGAGGAGGCGGTGTACCGCTTCACGGTGAACCCTCAGCGCGACCTGTCGTACCGTGACGCCGAGGGAAACCTCGTGCTCGAAGCGGGCGATTACTACCTTCAGGTGAAGGACAAGCGAGTGAAGTTCACACTGATAGACTGATACCGTTTCGGCCGGCTGAGGCGGTGAGGCTTCGGTCGGCCGGAACTATACAATTAAAGATAGAAATGATACGTAAACTGAGCCTGCTGTTGGGCCTGCTGCTGACATTGACCATGCAGGCTCAGGAGAGCGCCGGGCGTCAGAGCTTGTACCAGTTGTTTAACCGCGTCCGCGATTACGACTACCGCCTGCCACAGGAAAAAGTTTATGTGCTGCTTGACAATAACGCTTACGTCGAGGGTGAGACTATATGGTACAAAGTCTGGGTTGTGACGGCATCGACGCTACAGCCGACCAAACTGAGCCGGGTGGTCTACGTCGAGTTGATTAACGACCTCGGTGATATCGTGGCGCGACAAACGCTCAGGGTGGTAAAGGGCGAGGCGCACGGAGAATTCAAGCTGGCTGCCCCTATTTTGAGCGGTTTTTACGAAATACGGGCTTATACGCGCGAAATGCTGAACTGGGGGCCTGACGTCTGTTTTTCGCGCGTGGTGCCGGTCTATCGAAGCGTGGATACGCCAGACCGTGTTCCGGAAACGGTAGATCGCATCCGCGGGCCGTACGACATTCCCGGAGAACATGCCCCGCGTCCTTGGACGTTCGGACAGGGAGGCGTCCGTCTGTCGTTCTATCCCGAGGGAGGTGCCATGGTCAACGGGTTGCCCGGGCGGGTGGCTTTCCGGATGACCGACGGGGCGGGGCGGGCTCTCGACGTACCTTTCCGTGTGTGCGATGCTCAGGGACGGACCTTGCTGACCGCCCGTCCACAACATGAGGGACGTGGCATGTTTTTCCTGTATTCGGCCCAGAGCGGCTGTAGCGCCGAGGTGGTCGTACGGGCCGATACGTTCCGCTTTCCACTGCCTGTCCCCGAGCCGAGTGGGCGGAGTCTGAGGGTAGACGCATTGTCGGATTCGGCAGCATTGCATCTGTACGTGCGACAGAGCCGGTCGCTCGGTGCAACGTGGCTGGGGCTGTGTGTGACGTGTCGGGGGCAGGCCCTTTATTTTGATAGGCTATGGATGGATTCGTTACGTACCCATTATGTGTTGCCGCGTCGTTTTCTGAGAGAGGGGGTCAATCAGCTGACGCTCTATGATGGCGAGGGAAATGTTGTGGCGGAGCGTCTGGTGTTTCAACGGGGCAGCCGCAGGCGTCTGCGGTTGCGCGTGCAGCAGAACCGTGCGTCCTATGAGTCCTTCTCGCCGGTCGTGATGCGGTTGCAGCTGACGGACCGGTATGAGCGGCCAGTCGAGGGGACGTTGGCGATGTCTGTGCGCGAGGCGGAGCGCGATTTGCCTGCCGCCGGTTCCCCATCGCTTGGGGCCGTGCTGTTGCTGGCGTCCGACTTGCGCGGTTACGTCCATCGGCCAGAGTTTTATTTTGAGCAGGACGACTCCCTGCATAACGAAGCGCTTGACTTGTTGCTGCTGGTGCAGGGCTGGCGACGATACGACTTCCGGATAATGGCCGGAGTGGTGCCGTTCGAACACCGGCACCCCATCGAAGATAAAGGCATACTGCTGGACGGGCGGGTGTTGGCGCGTTGGCACGACAAGCCGCTGCCCGGTATGAGGCTCAACCTGAGCCTTTATACGCTGAAAGGGCACACCTACACTGCAAAAGCGAAGACCGATGCCGAAGGCAAGTTTGCCTTTCAAGGAAGTCTGTTGCCTGAAGAATGGTTCGGGCAGCTCTCTGTGCGCGAAGGGCGCAAGCGAAAAGCCAGTCGGGTGTTGTTGAACCGATGGTTTATGCCGGCCCCCCGGGCATTCGAGCCGTTGGAGCTGGAGTTGCCGGCTGTCGCTGTGGGCCAGTGGCGTAAACCCGAGACCTTTGTGTGGACGGAAGAAACCGCCGTGAGACAACCGGCTCGCAAACTACCAGAAGTCAGGGTAAGAAGGCGGAAAAAACGGCGTAGCCTGCTGGATTGGGATGTGTTTAATTATAAGGGCGGCGAGCAGTTTACGATACATCGTGCGGTCACCGCATTCAATTTTCTGGACATCGTTCAGCAGTATTTGGACCGTGGTGAGGAAGTGCCGGAGTATCGGGCGTGGGCCATGCGGGCAAAGTTTTGGGCCTGGGGGCGTAAAGGAGTCGTGTTCTCTTTAGACAACAGTCACGCTCGCCTCGAGCCGTCAGGGTATGCCAGTCGGAATAGGGTGCCGGAGGTCTATAGTCAGCGCTTTCAGTCGGCAGTGGTAACGTTTCGGCGTGCCGAGCACCGGTTCCTAGCTGACACGACACGCCATGCGACGGCTGTCGTCAATTTTTATTCTATCCCGGACGACCATCCGTTCTACGACCGGAGCGGAGAGGTCCCCAAAGGGTATAGGCGGCTTTATGGACATGGATTCCACAGTCCGGCGGAGTTTTACGCGCCGGATTATGCCCATGAGTTGCCGCCGGACCCGAAAGACCATCGCCGCACGCTTTATTGGAATCCGGAGGTGAAGACCGGGAAAGACGGACGGGCGGAGCTGACGTTTAGCGCCAACGCAGACGCGCAGCAACACTTGCAGGTGACGGTGCGCGGCCTTACGGAGCAAGGGACTTGGGTGGACGAGGGAAACTGAGGCTGTCCGGGAATTGCTGCCTGTCGCGCAGCAGGCGGACCATTTCGCTGGCGGCCCGCAGTGCTGCCCCTGTCGGACCGAGGCGGCGGCGCATACGGGCGTAACCTTCGAGCATGGCGGCACGGTGCGGCCCGTCCTTAAGAATATAGCCCAAATGCCGACGTACGTTTTCGACTGTCATGCCGTCGGCTACGAGTTCGGGCACGACTTCTTCGGCGCATACGAGGTTGACCAGCGAGATGTAGGGCACCTTGAGCAACCGGCGACGCAGCCACGAGACAAGGCGTCCCATGGCGGTGTAGTAGCACACGACTTGGGGCACATCGAACAGTGCCGTTTCGAGCGTGGCGGTACCTGAGGTGACGAGGGCGGCCTCGGCGTGCGACAGCAGACGGAACGTCTGGTTTTGGATTATGTGAACCCTGCTGTGCAGAGAGTCGGGGAGCGCCGACAGGGTCTGGGCATAGAATTCCTCCTCGACCGACGGGGCGCCGGCAATGACCAGCGAGTAGCCCTGTTCGGCGTAGGACGCGGCGGCCCGGCACATACGCGGCAGGTTGTCTTTGATTTCCTGCTGACGGCTGCCGGCGAGCAAGGCAATCACAGGGCTTTCCGCCGGCAGGTTGAGGCTGTGGCAGAATTCATCATGTGTCTCAGTGTTGTTTTTCCGGTAGTGTGCGACTTCGTCGACAGTGGGGTTGCCAACATAGTGGATAGGGTAGTGGTGTTTACCTTCGAAGAAGTCTACCTCAAACGGCAGGATGGAGAAGAGCGCGTCAACGTCGCGCCGGATGTTCTTTATACGGTGTTCTTTCCAAGCCCATATCTTCGGCGAAATGTAGTAGAATACGGGAATGCCCACGTGCTGACGGACAAAACGGGCAATCTTCAGGTTGAACCCCGGGTAGTCAACCAAAATGACGACGTCGGGGTGTAGGCGCTGGATGGCTTGTTTGCACGCGCTGAGGTTGTGCATGATGGTGGGGAGGTGGAGCAGGACGGGGATGAAGCCCATGTAGGCCATCGTCTTGTAGTGCTCCATGCGGATGCCGCCGGCCTCGCTCATCAGGTCGCCTCCGTAAAAATAAAACTCAGCGTCGGGGTCGCACTGGCGGAGGGCTTTCATGAGGTGGGAAGCGTGGAGGTCGCCGCTGGCTTCGCCTACGATTAGAAAATACCGCATACCGGAAAACGGGACAAGGGGGTTAATGGGTCAGAAGGCTTGTTTCAGCGTGTCGATGAGGCCGTGGGCCGTGACGTCGACCTGTGTGGGCGTAATGGCCACATAGCCGTGGTCGAGGGCCCATAGATCCGTGTCCTCCGCGGCCGGTTCGAGATTTGTGTTGTCGCCCGTGAGCCAATAATAGTGGCCACCATGAGGATGCGGACAGTTGACATACTCGTTGTCCCAACTGCTGTACGTCATGCGGCATACGCGGACGCCTTCGAACTTGGGGCGCAGAGGGAAATTGACATTCAGGCACGTGAAACGGGGTAAGCCGATGGCTATCGCCTTAAACATGATGTCGACCAGATAAGGGCGCAAGGGCGTGAAGTCGGCGTCATGGCGATGGTCGCAGAGGGAGAAGGCTACGGCCGGGTAGCCCTTCATCGCACCCTCGTACACTACGCCCATCGTACCGGAGTAGTGGGCATTGACGGAAGCGTTACTGCCGTGGTTGATGCCGCCAATGACGAGGTCGGGGCGACGGTCCATGACTTGGTCGAGGGCCAGTTTGACACAGTCGACGGGCGTGCCTGAACAGGAACAGATGGTAAGACCCGGTTCGTCGCGCACCACGCGGTAGCTGACGGGGTTGACCGACGTGAGGGAACAACCTGCGCCCGACCGGGGCGAGTCGGGGGCCATAACAAAGAGGTCAGCAAGCGGAGCAAGCGTTTCGATAAGATAATTCAGCCCCCGGGCGGTGACGCCGTCGTCGTTCGAGAGCAGAAGCAGAGGTTTCGTAGGTTCCATGAGGGATTCAGACTTCGGGCAAAAGTACGAAAAAAAGTTTAACAGCCTGCCCTTCGGGGAAAAATAACTATCTTTGCCCCCTACTAGAATAGGGATTTTAAGAAGATTTATGGGCAAAATAATTGCATTAGCCAATCAAAAAGGTGGCGTAGGGAAAACGACAACTTCGATGAACCTTGCCGCTTCGTTGGCTACGCTGGAAAAGAAAGTGCTGCTGGTGGACGCCGATCCCCAGGCCAACGCCTCGTCGGGCTTAGGCGTGGATTTGGGCGAGGTAGACTGCTCCATTTACGAGTGTATCATCAACGGCGCGGACGTAAGGGAGGCTATCTACACGACCGACATCGACGGCCTCGACATCATTCCCTCGCACATTGACTTGGTCGGTGCGGAAATCGAAATGCTCAATCTGGATAACCGCGAGAAAGTACTGAAAAATTTGCTCACTCCCCTGAAGGAAGAGTACGACTATATTCTAATAGACTGCTCCCCCTCGTTGGGGCTTATCACCGTCAACGCCCTCACGGCCGCCGACTCGGTCATCATACCGGTGCAGTGCGAATACTTTGCGCTTGAGGGTATCAGCAAATTGCTGAACACGATAAAAATCATCAAGAAGAAGCTCAACCCGGCACTGGAAATCGAGGGTTTCCTGCTGACGATGTACGACAGCCGGTTGCGCTTGGCCAACCAAATATACGACGAAGTGAAACGCCACTTCCAGGAATTGGTGTTCAAGACTGTCATCCAGCGAAACGTGAAGCTGAGCGAGGCGCCGAGTCACGGAATGCCGGCCATCTTGTACGACGCTGATTCGGCCGGAGCCAAGAACCACTTGAATTTGGCCAAGGAAATAATCCGTAAAAACGCTGACAGTCATGGCCGTGCATAAGAAATTTCCCGCGCTGGGGCGGGGACTTGACGCGCTCATATCGACTGACGACGTCCGCACCGACGGCTCGTCGTCTATCAGCGAGGTGCCCCTTGACCGGATAAAGGCCAATCCCAACCAGCCGCGTCGCGACTTTACGCCCGAGACTTTGCAGGAATTGGCAGACTCCATCCGCGAAATCGGCATCGTACAGCCGATAACCTTGCGGCAGATGGAGGATGGCTTCTATCAGATTATCGCAGGCGAACGACGATGGCGCGCGTCGCAGATGGCGGGCCTCCGCTCTATTCCCGCGTACATTCGCACGGCCGACGACGAGAACATGATGCAGATGGCCCTCGTCGAAAATATCCAGAGGGAGGACCTTAATGCCATCGAAATCGCGCTGGCTTATCAGAAACTGATAGACAATTATGAGCTTACGCAGGACCAACTCAGCGAGAAGGTTGGAAAAAAACGGACTACGATAGCCAACTACCTGCGCCTGCTCAAACTTCCGGCCCCGGTTCAGATGGCGTTGCAGAATAAGCAAATCGATCAGGGTCATGCCCGCGCGCTGTTGGGCCTTGCAGACCCGACGCTTCAGATAAAGCTGTTTACCGAGATTCAGGCGAACGGTTACTCTGTGCGCCAAGTCGAGGAAATGGTCAAAGCTATCAATAACGGCGAGACCGTGAAAAGCGGTCGGAAAAAGCTGGTTGGCAAGGGCGAACGCCTGCCGGAGGAGTTTCATCTCTTACGTACAAAACTTTCCGACTTTTTTCAGACAAAAGTACAGATGACCTGCTCGTCGCAAGGCAAGGGTAAAATCAGCATACCGTTCTCGTCGGAAGAAGAACTGGAGCGCATCATCGCACTGTTCGACAAGATGAAAGAATGACCGGCTTGCGCGTGACCATATTGTGTTTGCTGATAGGGCTTTCCGGCGCGCTTCGGGCGAGCCGGACGTTTCCTGTCGGGTGGGTCGCGGTGGCTGATACGTCGGAGACGGTGGTGGTGAAAGACAGCGTAGTGGCGCAGAGCGATACGCCTACGGCCGAGGTGGCAGAACCTGTCGACACGGCGCGTCTTATGGCGTTTACCGATTCGGTCGCCAAGCAAGTGCCCCCGCTTCGCCGGACGGCCAATTTCATCCCCAATCCGAAACGTGCGCTCTGGCTGTCGCTGGTGTTTCCCGGTGCGGGGCAGATTTACAATCGCAAGTTCTGGAAGTTGCCGTTCATCTATGGCGGATTCTTGGGCTGCACTTATGCGTTGATGTGGAACCAGCAGATGTACCGCGACTACTCGCAGGCTTACCTCGACATCATGGACGACGACCCGAATACCGACAGTTATATGGACATGCTTCCCCCGCGTTACGACATTACCGGGCGCGAGGAGCAGTTCAAGACCATTTTCCGCAACAAGAAGGACTTCTACCGTCGGTATCGCGACCTGAGTGCGTTTTGTTTCGTGGGCGTTTATCTGCTCTCGGTCATCGACGCTTATGTCGACGCCCAGCTTTCGGCGTTCGACATTTCGCGCGATTTGAGTATGCGGCTCAAACCCGCGGTTATCGGGGGCGAGAAATCGTTTCGCTCCCAAGCCTACGGCGTAGGCTGTAGCCTTAATTTTTAATTCTACTAACGAATGACATGAAACGGACACGTTTTACATTATGTTTGCTTTTGGCCGGAGCGTTGACAGCCGGCGCACAGACCCGGGTAACGGTGCACGATGATACGAAGAACCAAGACGAAGTCATCGACCTGCCCGAGGCCATGACCTACGACACCGACAGTCTGCTTCAGGAATGGAATGCGAAGAAGTACCTCGTTCCTGACACCAACTGCCTCAATCCCGATGTCAATCCCTATTTCGAGAAAGAAGTTTATATAGACCGGCTTCGTCGAATCCCGGCTGTGATGGAACTGGCCCATAACGACGTGGTGCAGAAGTTCATCGATCAGTACAGCGGTCCGCTTCGCCGTTCGGTCTCGTACATGCTTGGTGCGAGCAACTTCTACGTGCCTATTTTCGAAGAGGCCCTCGACATGTACAGCCTGCCTTTGGAGCTGAAATACCTTCCCGTTATTGAATCGGCCCTCGACCCCCGCGCCACCAGCCATGCCGGCGCTGTGGGCTTGTGGCAATTCATGATCGACACGGGCAAGCGTTATGGCCTTGAAGTCAACAGCCTCATCGACGAGCGTTGTGACCCTATCAAGTCCTCCTATGCCGCCGCCCACTACCTGAGCGATCTGTATGCCATGTTCGGCGACTGGAATCTGGTCATTGCCGCCTACAATTGCGGGCCCAACGCCGTGAACAAGGCCATCCACCGTGCGGGTGGCTCGCGCGACTATTGGGCCATCTATCCCTACCTGCCGCGTGAGACGCGCGGCTACGTTCCGGCCTTTATCGCTGCAAACTATATCATGAACTACTATTGCGAGCACAACATCTGCCCGATGAAGACTACCATCCCCGTTTCGACGGACACGGTGTTGCTCAGTCGCGACATCCATTTCGAGCAGATTGCCGCAGTCTGTGGTGTTGAAGTTGAGGAAATACGCACGCTCAATCCTCAGTACCGTACGGGCGTCATTCCCGGTCATATCCGCCCCATGTCGCTATGTTTGCCGCAGGAAAAGCTGATGGCGTATATCGATAATGCTGATTCCGTCTATAATTATCGGCGCGACACCCTTTTCTCCCGTCGTTCTGTGGTCAGCGTCGACGCCTCCGTGGCTCCCGAACCGGGCGAGCAGCGCAAGCGTGCCACCACGAAGAGCAAGTCCAGCAGTCGCCGTTCGTCGCGTCGTACCATTACGATTCGTCAGGGGCAGACCTTGGGTGAAATCGCAAGGAAGTATGGGATGACAGTATCCAAGCTGCGCCGTCTGAATGGTTTGAAGAATAATAATATCCGTGCCGGAAAGAAACTTCGGGTAAGATGATGTGAAGTACAGATTAATCTAAACTTTAACGCATACGACGATGGAAGACACAAACACGAAAACACTGACGCCGCAGGAGCAGAAGGACGAAGAGATGATTAATGCTGCGTTCCAGAAGCTGCTGGATACGTACTTGGCTTCCAACCACCGCCGCAAGGTGGACGTCATCACGAAAGCGTTCCACTTCGCCAAGCAGGCGCACAAAGGCGTTCGCCGCCTTTCCGGCGAGCCTTATATCCTGCACCCCATCGCCGTGGCGCAGATAGCGTGCGGCGAAATCGGTCTGGGGTCTACCTCGATTTGCGCCGCACTGCTTCACGATGTCGAAGAGGACACCGACTACACCAACGAAGACATCAGCAATCTTTTTGGTCCCAAGGTGGCCAACATTGTCGAAGGCCTCACGAAGATTGCCGGCGGCATCTTCGGCGACCGCGCTTCGCTGCAAGCCGAGACCTTTAAGAAACTGCTGCTTACGATGAGTGACGACATCCGCGTCATTCTCATCAAAATTTCGGACCGCCTGCACAACATGCGAACCCTGTCGAGCATGGCGCCCAACAAGCAATACAAGATTGCCGGCGAGACGCTTTATATCTACGCACCCTTGGCTGACCGTCTCGGGCTCAACAAAATCAAGACAGAGCTCGAGGATCTGAGTTTCAAGTACGAACATCCCGAGGAGTATAAGGCCATTGAGGAAAAGCTGGCCAAGACCCAGCGCGAGCGCGACGCTATTTTCGACGATTTCACGCCGCCCATTCGTGCCGAGCTCGACCGCATGGGACTCAAGTACACCATCAAAGCACGTGTCAAAAGCCCTTATTCCATCTGGAACAAGATGCAGAAGAAGCACGTCACTTTTGAGGAAATCTATGACATCCTCGCTATCCGCATCGTCTTTACTCCGCTTAAGCGCGAGGAGGAAATCAACGAGTGCTTTAATATCTATGTCGCGTTGTCCCAGATCTATAAGCCCCATCCCGATCGTCTGCGCGACTGGCTCAGCCACCCGAAGGCCAATGGTTACCAGGCGCTCCACGTGACACTGATGAGCCATCACGGCGAGTGGATAGAGGTGCAGATTCGCTCCGACCGCATGGACGACATCGCCGAGCAAGGTTTTGCCGCCCACTGGAAGTACAAGGACGGTTCCGCCGAATACGACGACAACGAGCTCAACCGCTGGCTCAACTCCAT
Source organism: uncultured Alloprevotella sp. (assembly GCA_944322325.1). Lineage (GTDB taxonomy): Bacteria > Bacteroidota > Bacteroidia > Bacteroidales > Bacteroidaceae > Alloprevotella. The sequence goes on along the minus strand of CALUOQ010000005.1, from coordinate 153,155 downwards.
CAAGGAGATCCTCGACGACCCCCAGCCCGATACGCTCGACTTCCTCGATGCCATCAAGCTGAACCTCTTTGCTTCCGAGATACTGGTCTTTACGCCCAAAGGGGAAATCAAGACGATGCCGGCTAACTCTACGGCACTCGACTTCGCCTTTTCAATACACTCATTCTTAGGGAGCCATTGCATCGGCGCAAAGGTCAATCACAAGCTCGTGCCGCTCAACCACCGTCTCAAGAGCGGCGACCAGGTCGAAATCCTCACTTCGCGTTCGCAGCACGTCCAGCGCGAATGGATAGGTTACGCCAATACGGCCAAGGCCAAAGGGAAAATCATGGCCATCCTGCGCCGGGTCGACCGCGAGCTACAGCACGATGGCGAACAGACGCTTAAAGCTTTCCTGGAGGGCAAGGACCTCGAATACAGCCCCGCCAATATCGAGAAACTGGTTCATCTGCACGGCTTGGCCAGCCGCGAAGAGTTGTTGCTGGCTATCGGTGAAAAGAAAATCGTTCCTGACGACAGCGATGTCAATTGTCTGCGCGGACGCCACCCCTCGCAAGGCTGGCGGCGCTACATCCCTTTCATGAACGGTCGCTCCACGCTTCACACTAACAACCTGGCGCAAGCCTTTGTCAAAGGAATAGATCGCAAGAAGACCCTCATGCTCAACGAGGAAAACCTCACGAAGTGCCAGCTGGCCCAATGTTGTCACCCCATCCCCGGCGACGATACTTTGGGCTACATCGACGCCAAGAATGTGCTCACCATCCACAAGCGCAACTGCGAAGTGGCCAACAAGCTCAAGAGCAGTTACGGCAACCGTATCATAGCTACGCAGTGGGACACGCATCGTGTGCTTTACTTCACCACGACAATTTACATCAAGGGCATCGATACACAAGGTATGTTGTGCTCCATCGCCGACGTGATACACACACAGTTGAGTATCGAAGTCAAGCAAATCAACCTCGAGACGAACGATGGAATCTTCGAGGGCCGCATCGTCGTCTGTGTGCACGATACGGACGACGTACGCAACATCTGCAATTCGCTCAAGCACATCGAGAACGTCATTAAGGTTATTCGCGTCGACTGAGCGGAGCGCTCCGAAATACAAGTGCTGCGCCAGAAATTCCTATCGTAGTCTTAGGAATTTCTGGCGCAGCACTTGTTTCTTACGAGTCGCGCGATGAGCGGAGCACACCCGCTTCGCTGCATGGTAAAGAAAACCCCGCCGCTGCCTCACGGCGCGGCGGGGAAAGCAAAGTGGAATCTAAAAACTTATCAAAGCGCTTTTACGCCAGAAAAGCAGACATCAGTTTCTGTGTTGAGTCGGGGGTGACCGTATCGTTTGCCGCGATGAGGCGGAGCGCCTTTTCGGTGGTGTCTGTGGGGACCACCGTGTCGTTCGCGGCCAGCATGAGGGCCTTTTGAGTCGCTGTGTCAACGGGCACGACCGTGTCGCTTGCGGCTATGAGGACAAGCTCCTTTGCGGTGGTGTCGGTCGGGACGACGGTGTCGTTAACGGCGGCAAGCCCGTCCTCTTTCGTGGTGGTGTCTGTGGGGACCACCGTGTCGTTCACTGCTACGAGGGCCAGTGCCTGCTTCGTCGTGTCCGTCGGGACTACCGTGTCGTTCACTGCGGCGAAACCTGTTGCGGTGCTCCGGCCACCGCCAGCCATCATGCTGCTAACTCCTATCAATGCCATTACGGCAACCATTAACTTTTTCATAATCCTGAAAACTTTTAAGTGTGCAATCTTTTATTACCTATTCGCCGATAGTAAGCACAAGTGGAATGCCAGAAGTTCTTAAATTTATTTATGTGATTGGTTTTCAGGAGATAGTGATACTTAATGCGCTTGGGCCTGATTGTGGAGTTGTGGAAAAGGTGGGGGGAGTTGAGTATGACTTCCACAATGGCCACTGTGGCGCGGCGTTCGATGAGGTGCATGGGGCTAAAGCTATTTTGGCCTGGCTTGTAATCGTTTTCAGAGAAAAAGCGTACCTTTGCGCATATATAATTACGTAATACGAAAACCGAAGTGATATGATTCTCTTTTTTACTACGCCCGCGGAGAGCGTTGTTGCCGTGCAGGTGGAGCAGACTTTGACTCCTGCCGACCTGAACGCTTTGTGCTGGCTCTTCGGCGAAGCCCGCTTCGAGCAGGCCGACCGCATGGAGGGATGGTTCGTTGGTCCCCGTCGCGAAATGGTGACTCCCTGGAGTACGAACGCTGTCGAAATCACGCAGAACATGAACCTTAGCGGCATCGTCCGCATCGAGGAGTATTTCCCCGTCAGTGGCGAAGATGCCGAGCACGACCCCATGCTTCAGCGCCTTTACCACGGATTGGACCAGGACATCTTTACGGTGAACATTACGCCTGCCCCTGTTCGCTACATCGACGACCTCGATTCTTACAACGAGGAGGAGGGCTTGGCCCTGTCGCCTGCTGAAATCGAGTACCTGCATCAGGTCGAGGGGCAGTTGGGGCGCAAACTGACGGACTCCGAAGTGTTCGGCTTTGCGCAGATCAACTCGGAGCACTGTCGGCATAAGATTTTCGGCGGAACGTTCATCATCGATGGCGAAGAAAGGCCTTCGTCGCTTTTCGCCCTCATCAAGAAAACTACCAGCGAGAATCCGCATCACATCATTTCGGCCTACAAGGATAACGTTGCTTTTGCGCAAGGTCCGGTCGTCGAGCAGTTTGCTCCAAAGGACCACGCCACGAGCGACTATTTCGTCGTGAAGGACATCGAGAGCGTCATTTCGCTCAAAGCCGAGACCCACAATTTCCCCACGACGGTCGAGCCGTTCAACGGCGCTTCGACCGGAACGGGCGGAGAAATCCGCGACCGTATGGGGGGCGGCGTGGGTTCGTGGCCCATTGCTGGTACGGCGGTCTACATGACGTCCTATCCCCGGCTCGACGGCGGCCGCCCGTGGGAAGACATTCTGCCCGTGCGCAAGTGGCTCTACCAGACGCCCGAGCAGATACTTATCAAGGCGTCGAACGGTGCTTCGGATTTCGGAAACAAGTTCGGTCAGCCTCTTATCACCGGTTCGGTTCTCACGTTCGAACATCAGGAGAACGGCGAGAAGTACGGTTACGACAAGGTCATCATGCTGGCCGGCGGCGTCGGTTACGGCACCAAGCGCGACTGCCTGAAGGGTACGCCCGCCAAGGGCAACAAAATCGTGGTCGTCGGTGGTGATAACTACCGCATCGGCTTGGGCGGAGGCTCGGTGTCGTCGGTCGACACGGGGCGCTACTCGAGCGGCATTGAGCTCAACGCTGTGCAACGTGCCAACCCCGAGATGCAAAAGCGGGCCAACAACTTGGTGCGCGCGCTTTGCGAGGAAGACGTGAATCCCGTCGTCAGCATCCACGACCACGGTTCGGCCGGCCATGTCAACTGCCTGTCCGAGCTGGTGGAGGACTGCGGCGGACTCATCGACATGACGAAACTGCCCATCGGCGACAAGACGCTCTCGGCCAAGGAAATCATTGCCAATGAGAGCCAGGAGCGTATGGGACTCCTTATTCAGGAAGAACACCTCGACCACGTGCGCCGCATCGCCGAGCGCGAGCGGGCACCGATGTACGTCGTCGGTGAAACCACGGGCGACGCCCACTTTGCCTTTCAGCAGGCCGACGGTACGCGGCCGTTCGACCTCGACGTCGCCCAGATGTTTGGCCATTCGCCCAAGACCGTCATGGTCGACGAAACGGTGGTGCGTCGTTACGAGAACGTCACCTACGACATCGCCCATCTGCAAGAATATGTGGAAAATGTGCTCCAGCTCGAAGCCGTGGCCTGCAAGGACTGGCTGACGAACAAGGTGGACCGCAGCATTACGGGCAAGGTGGCGCGCCAGCAGACGCAGGGCGAGCTCCAGTTGCCCCTTTCGGATTGCGGCGTCGTGGCGCTCGACTACCGCGGCCGGGCCGGCATCGCTACGGCCATAGGCCATGCGCCGCAGGCCGGGCTGGCCAGTCCTGAGGCCGGTTCGGTCCTCTCGGTGTCCGAGGCGCTGACCAACATCGTATGGGCGCCGTTCGCAGAGGGGCTCGACAGCGTTTCGCTTTCGGCCAACTGGATGTGGCCCTGCCGCTCGCAGAAGGGCGAAGACGCTCGTCTGTATGCCGCCGTACAGGCGCTGAGCGACTATTGCTGCGCCCTGAAAATCAATGTGCCTACGGGCAAGGATTCCCTCTCGCTTTCGCAACAGTACCCCGACGGCGAGAAAATCATTTCGCCGGGAACGGTCATCGTGTCGGCCGGCGGTGAGGTGAGCGATGTGCGCCGCGTGGTTTCGCCCGTATTGGTCAATACGCCCAAGTCCACTCTTTATCATATCGATTTCAGCTTCGACGCCCTGCGGCTCGGAGGTTCAGCTTTTGCCCAGTCGCTCGACCGGGTGGGCAGCGACGTCCCGACGGTGACCAACCCCGAGTATTTCCGTGACGCCTTTAACGCGGTGCAGGAGCTCGTCAAACGCGGTTTGCTCTTGGCCGGTCACGACATTTCGGCCGGTGGTCTTATCACCTGCCTGCTCGAAATGTGTTTTGCCAATACTGAAGGCGGTATGGAAATCTGTCTCGACAAATTTCGCGAGGACGACTTGGTCAAGTTGCTCTTTGCCGAGAATCCCGGTGTCGTCATTCAGGTGGCCGACAAGCACAAGCACGAGGTCAAAAAGTGGCTCGACGAGGCAGGTGTCGGCTACGTGAAGCTGGGCCATCCCGCGGACGAGCGCCACATCCTGGTCGAAAAGGACGGGGCCACCTATCAGTTCGGCATCGACTACCTGCGCGATGTGTGGTACTCCACGTCGTACCTGCTCGACTGCAAGCAGAGCATGAACGGATGCGCCAAAAAACGTTTCGAGAACTACAAGCGGCAGCCGCTGGAGTTCAATATCGATCCGAAGTTTGCCGGTACGTTCGCACAGTTGGGCATCGACCCTGACCGCCGCACCCCGTCGGGCATCAAGGCCGCCATCATCCGCGAAAAGGGAACCAACGGCGAGCGCGAGATGGCTTATGCCCTTTATCTTGCCGGCTTCGACGTGAAGGACGTCATGATGACGGACCTTGTCAGCGGTCGCGAAACGCTCGACGACATCCACATGATTGTCTTCTGCGGCGGATTTTCCAACTCCGACGTGCTCGGCTCGGCCAAGGGTTGGGCCGGCGCTTTCCTCTACAACGAGAAGGCCAAGGCCGCGCTCGACCGCTTCTATGCCCGTCCCGACACGCTCTCGCTGGGCGTATGCAACGGTTGCCAGCTGATGGTTGAGCTTAACCTGGTCAATCCTGAAATGGAGCGCCGCGCCCACATGCTCCACAACGACAGTCGCAAGTTCGAGAGTGCCTTTGTCGGCGTCACCGTCCCGACGAACCGCAGCGTGATGTTCGGTTCGCTTTCGGGCGAGCGGCTGGGCATCTGGGTGGCCCATGGCGAGGGCAAGTTCTCCCTGCCTTATCCCGAGGACGACTACAACGTGGTCCTCAAGTACACCTACGACGAGTATCCCGGCAATCCTAACGGGTCGGACTACAGCGTGGCGGCCATCTGTTCGAAGGACGGACGCCATCTCGCCATGATGCCCCACTTGGAGCGCGCCTTCTATCCGTGGCAGTGTGCCTACTATCCGGCTGACCGCCTTGCCGACGAGGTAACACCGTGGATGGAGGCCTTTGTCAATGCCCGCCGCTGGGTAGAGGCACACCGAGCCTGACCCCACCGCGGCAAGAACGAAAACTCACAAACCGGGGAATTCCGCTTGCTGGGTTTCCCGGTCTTTCTTTATTTTATCCATCAAAAAACAGTCATGCTTATGAAAAGAAAACTTACTCCGTGGCTCGTGGCCTGTACGCTGGCGACGGTCGGTACGGTCGCGGCTTGTTCTGGCGACATCGACATGCCGGGCGAGGCGGCAACCGCTATCGACGGCACGGGACAAGTGGTAGAATCGCCGTCGTTCTTCCCGGTCGACGATGGCGCCCGGCTTTTGCCGGGCACAACCGTCGCGGCCAAGTTGCGCACGCTCATGCTGAAGGTAGACCCTCAGAAGTGCCTGAACATCAGTAATCAGGTTATCACGCAGGCGCAGTACGACGAAATCAAGGACACGGTGGACCTGTATCTGGCCGTCCCCGGCGACCCGAAGGCTACGTATGACCGCATTTTCCGCTGGATCACGACAAACGTGAAGTTCGATTACGGCCAAAGCGGTCCCGTGGGCAGTCCCGATCCCTACGAGGTGTTCAAGAACAAGCGATGCGTTTGTCAGGGCTTTGCCAACATTCTGCGCGTCATGCTACATACGCAGGGCATCCCTTGCGTAGGCGTGAACGGGTTCCTGAAGGGGCCCTTCGACCAAGGTCATGCCTGGTGCTACGCCTACCTCGGCAATGCCTGGTTCGTGAGTGACCCCACCAACGGCTTTCAGTATCCGATGACGTCCGTCACCAGTTATGAGAACACGCTCGAGCCCACTTCCGTCGACGTCCCCCTTTTCGAGGAGAACGGATTTTCCTATACGTTCCGCGACGAGGCCTTGACGCTCATCGGCGTAGAGAAATGCGCGCAGGACTATCTGACCGTGCCGTTCAGCGTGAGTGGTTTTCAGGTCACCTCGTTCTGCCCGCTCACCCCTCTGCCCGCCAATGTGCGGACCTTGTACATAGGAAAGAACATACAGATGCTGGGCGACGCCTTTATGGGACTTCTCGACAACGCGCCCAACGTGGAGACGGTCGAAGTCGACGCGGACAACCGCTACATGGCCAGCGAGGGCGGGGTGGTATACAAGCCGCGGACGAGCAAGACGCCCTATTACGTCCCGCAAGGTACACGGCGCGTGCAGCTTAGGCCGCTGCCGACGGTCGGCAAGAACGTGCTGGTCGGCCTGCCTCGGTTGGAGGAGGTCGTATTCAGCGAGGGCACGAAGCGCGTTTCCGCTTATGCCATAGAGCGGTGTCCCAGCCTGAAACGGGTGTACCTCCCCGAAACTGCCGAGATGGAGCCCGATGCCATATACGACTGCAACGACAACGTCGAAATCGTCAGCGTACCGACCGGCATACGCGACGTGACAATGTAGATCCGTCGATCCGGAAACCCTCCTTGGGCGCCTCGTGGGATTCCTTCTGCGGGGCGCCCTTTCGTTGTGAGGTACTTGCCCGCCGACAGGATGTGACCAGACGACTGAACGGAATCCGGCCAGACGACTGAATGAAATCTGGCCAAACTCCCGAACGAAATCTGGCCAAATGACCGAACAGAATCCAGCCAAACTGCCAAATCCGTCCTGCTTTAGTCGTAAAATCAGGAATTTATAGGTATTTTTGTGGCGTATCAGACAGTGAACGAGTATGGCGCAAAAATATAGTGCTACCCCTCCCGCGTGCTGCCTCAGTTTTTCGAGAAATGCAGTCAGTTGCTGAACGTTTCGCCCAACTTGTAGCACATTTCCAGCCAGATGTTGAAAAAATCTTCCCTGCTTGGCGGTTGGAAGCAGGCAGATGGACGGGAGGCGAAGCTCTTGTCCGTATTTTGTAAGAGTCATACCTTTTTTTCGGAAGGGCGGATAGTATATCCTTTTTACTCTTCTCAAAAATTTTTCTGCTAAGGTGAAAAGTGCTACCTTCGTGCGGATAAATTCCATGACAGTTCATGACGATTTTGGACGATTATAAGGATTACAAAGGGATGTTCACCGTTTCTCCCTCGTTGTTGTGGGAGTATGATCTTTCGGATTTCGATTGGTGGAAGTCGCGAAAGATAGTTGTCAGCCGCATACTCGAGAGAGGGTGGCTACAGGATTATTTTGCAGCATTCGACCTTTATGGTGGCATCCGGGGATTTCGGGAAATCATAAAGGAAATCGCATATTTGTCGCCCCGCGACGCGGAATTTGCCTGCCTCGTTTTCGGCCTGAAAAGGGAAGAATTGCAATGCTTCACACGGAGACTGTTGAGGGAACAACGCTTGGGTTGTTGAAAAGCTTGCTGGCCGAATCCCGGATTTCGTCGTTCAGTTTGGCAAGGGGGACGGCTTTGTCGTTATATTTGGGACATCGTCGGTCCGTAGACTTGGATTTGTTTTCACCTGCGCCTTTTGATGTTGTCGAACTTAAGGAATTTTGAGGAGGAAAGTATGTTTTCGTACAGACTTGACGGTGAAAAATACATTATATGCTTGTCGCCGGAACTGTTGCCGCCCCCCGTTTTCTCGCCCATCTGTGAAAAAATAGGCGGCGAGTAGGCGGGCGTAACGAAAAAAGTACTACCTTTGCCGCAGTTCCCCGTTCGCGCCTTGGACACGAGGAGAGGATGGCGAGTCGAAGTACCCCGCGTATAGCCGGCCGGAACTGACTGATCGAAGAGGGCTGATGCACTTTTCGGTGTCCCCAAGGAATATACTTTTTCAGACACAAAAACACTATATATGAGAGGCCACGGCGTCCGTAACGGATGCCGTGGCCTTAATGCTTAAACCCGCGTCCCCGTCCCATGACCCCGGAGATGGCATGGTATCCCTTGCGCGTCACCTACTCGCGCGAGATGAAATTCAAAGCCTATCTCGACGCCCTCGGCATCGAGAATTTCATTCCCCTCCACTACGTGCAACCCGAGGGTTCCGGAGCGAAGCGCAAGCTCGTCCCCGTGGTCCACAACCTCATCTTCGTCCGCGCCGCGCAGGCCACGGTGCAGTCGCTCAAACGCACCTCGCCCTTTGCCGACCAGATACGCTACATCATGAGCCTCACCGAGCGGCGTCCCCTTACCATTCCGCCGAAGCAGATGCGCGACTTCATCGCCGTGGCCGGCACCTACGAGGAGCAGCTCCTCTACCTGCCCGCCGACGAAGTCCGCCTTCAGGCCGGCGACCGCGTTCGCATCACGGGTGGCATCTGGGCCGGCGTCGAAGGCCATCTCCTGCGCGTCAAGGGCGACTGCCGCGTAGTCGTCGAAATCCGCGGCTTCATGGCCGTAGCCACCGCTGCCCTCCATCCCTCCCTGGTCGAGAAAATACCCGAAAAGAAATAAACCGTTTTCCTCCAGTCTCCGGAAGAAGCAACGAAGCATTCAAGAAAAACAAACGTAGCGATGAGAAATGCGTTGCTGTCTCCACCGCGCCCAGCGTATGGCGAGAAGGAGGGACAAACTCCCTGCTCTCGCTGCTGGAAGTCACTGCATAACTCACGAGCACCCCGAATCCCGAAAATCTCATAATGTCGAACGCAGAGAACAACAAGCGTATCGCGAAGAACACGGCGCTGCTTTACGTGCGGATGCTGTTCCTCATGGCGGTGTCGCTGTACACGTCGCGGGAGGTGCTGCGTATATTGGGCGTCGAGGACTTTGGCATCTATAACGTGGTGGGCGGCGTGGTGTTGATGTTCGGTTTTCTGAACAACGCCATGACAGCCGCCGTGCAGCGCTACATTTCCTTCGAGCTTGGCCGTGGCGTGTCGGAACGGTTGCACACGATATTCTGTATGGCGGTGATGATACACCTGGCGTTGGCGCTGGTGTCGTTGCTGCTGGCCGGGTCGGCGGGCGGATATATCCTGTACGCTTATCTGAACATCCCGGCGGAGCGGTTCCACGCGGCGTGCGTGGTGTTCCTGTGCTCGCTGCTCTCGTTCGGCGTGACGATAGTCCAGGTGCCCTATATGGCGAGCATCATCGCGCACGAGAAGATGGGCGTGTATGCCGCCGGAACGATAATGGACAGCTGCGCCAAGTTGGGCGGCATTATCGCTTTGGGCTTTTTCCGGGGTGACAAGTTGATATGGTACGGTGTTATTCTTCTTTCGATAAGTGTGGCGGTGGCGCTGTTCTACCGCATATACTGCATCACGCACTTTGAGGAATGCCGTTTCCGCCGAAGGTGGGACAGGGCGCTGTTCAAGGAGATGTTTTCCTACTCGGGCTGGTCGCTGTTCGGCGGTGTGGCTTCCGTGATTCCGCCCCAAGGTGTGAACATGCTGCTGAACGTGTTTTTCGGTCCTGCGGTGAATGCGGCGCGTGGCATCGCCTATCAGGTGAATGCGGCGGTGTCGTCGCTCTACAGCAGTTTCACGCAGGCGGTAAACCCTCAGATTGTGAAGCAGTACTCGGGCGGGAATCTGGAGTACATGCACCAGCTGATATTCCGCAGCTGCCGTTTTACCTATCTGCTGGTGTGGCTTCTGGCCTGTCCCATATTGTTGGAGACGGAGCAGATATTGCGCCTTTGGCTGCACACGGTGCCGGCGCATGCGGTGGTGTTCTGTCGGTTGATACTGGTTTCGACGTTGATAGACAGCCTTGCGACTCCGCTCATCCCGGCGGTTCAGGCCACGGGGCGTATACGCAATTATCAGGTGCTGGTGAGTTGCCTGCTTTTGCTAAACCTTCCGCTTTCGTATGTGGCGCTGAAGCTGACGGGGGTGCCCGAGGCGAGTTTCTGCGTGGGTATCTTGGTGTCGGTACTGACGGCGAGCGCCCGCCTGCTGATGTGCCGACGGCTGGTGTCGTTGTCGTTGCGCACGTTCGGGTGTTCGGTGCTGCTCAGGGTGGTTCCAGTGAGTTTGATGGCATCGGTGTCGTTTGTGATACCGGTTGTGATGGTGGCAAGTTACGTTCGTTTGGTCGCCAGTCTTGTGGTGGGCGTCCTGCTGACGGTCGCGGCAGTGTGGTTTATCGGCATTACGAAGAGAGAGCGGGTATTCATAGGACAAAGAATAAGGAATATAAGATCCCGGTTCTCCGGTGTATCATAAACAGGCTTGCCGAGCATGATAGTGATGGCAATAAAATTTATTTGAAGCAGGGAGATGAAACGTGTTACGAAAGACTTGGTAAACAGGTTGGTCAGGGTCGCGAAAGATGTAGTAAATACGTTGAGGTATTTATGCGAAGTGGACAAAAGCCAATGCTTGGTGGTTAATGCCTGGATGGACCTGTATGGGAAAGAGCCAGTGCATAGAAATCTTGGCGATGAACTGAATTATTACCTCATCAAGGAATTGACGGGTAAACGCATTTACAATTATTTCAATATGCGTTTCTTGAAAATCAGGAACTACTGCTGTATAGGGTCGATAGTCGATTCCAGAGCAAATGGTAGAAGTAGAATTTGGGGTTCAGGAGCGATGTATGGAGAAGGACGGATGCAGAAAATCCCGTTTAAGGTGTGTGCGGTCCGTGGTCCGTTAACTCGACAGTATCTTTTGGCGCAGGGAGTAGAATGTCCTGCGGTGTATGGCGATCCTGCCTTGCTGTTGCCCATGATCTATAATCCCGGTAAGAGGAAAAGATATATGGTGGGAATTGTTCCGCATATTTACGATCTTGACAATCCGCTGGTACATAACCTTAAGCAGCAAGTAAGCGGTGATGGCATAACAGTTATCAAGATGGGAGGGTATGTGGATTGGCATGATGTTATTGATGAAATTAATGAATGCGAGTTCATAGTTTCCAGTTCGCTGCACGGTCTTATCCTGTCCGACGCTTACAATATCCCGAATGTATGGGTGGAATTCTCGGACAAGGTATTGGGCAATGGATTCAAGTTTCGCGATTATTTCGGTTCGGTGGGGAAGTCCGAGAGTATGAATCCAGTTCGCGTTACGTCGGATACTAAACTTGGTTCTCTATTGGAATATAGGGAGAAATGGCGTCCGATAGAGATAGACTTAGCGAAGTTGATCAATGCCTGTCCGTTTGAAATTTTACCAGACTATAAAAGGAAAAGCTGAATCGATAGGTTTTGTAAGAATTCGCTTACTTTTCGTTCGGGAGTGGTCATTTGATTTAGTAAAAGTGGTGTAATTCCAACATTAGAGTATGAAGTTGTCGATAATAATCCCGGTTTATAACGTGGAGCGCTATGTGGGGGCTTGTTTGGACTCTGTGTATGGGCAGCAAGTGGACGAGGCGTCTTTCGAAGTGGTGGTGGTGAATGACGGGACGCCTGATGATTCTATGCGAGTGGTTGCACGTTATGCTGAGGCCCATGCTAATTTGGTGGTGGTAGACAAGAAAAATGGCGGCGTGTCGGAAGCACGCAATTATGGGATAGAGGCTGCTCGTGGTGAGTACTTGATGTTCGTGGATGCTGACGACGCATTGTTACCGGGGAGCTTGAAACAGGTTCTGGAGCATATTGATAGCAACGAGGGCATTGAACTTTATGTGGCAAGAAGTTTTAATGAAAAAGGTGAGGTTTATTCGTGGAAAGAGAAGCTACCCGAGGGAGGAATGCTTTCAGGCGTAGAGTCATTCAGGCGCGGATATTTCCGTGGTAGCTCTTGTGGGGCGCTTTACGAGCGGGCTTTTCTGAAGAGAAATTCGCTTCTGTTTCCTGTCGGGGTAAGGAATGGTGAGGATACCATATTCTTTACTTGCTGCCAAGTCTTGGCTCAGCGAATGCGATATGTGGATATCGCTTTGTATAAGATAAACGAACGGGCCGGAAGCGCGTCGCGGACACAGAATAAGGAGACCATATTATTATATGAGGTCGCCTTACGTAAAGTCAAGGAGTTTGAGTGTAACCACGCGTCTCTCAGTAAGGAGCAGACATACTTGATAGATTTCCTGAAATATACCTTAATCTCAAATCTAACGTATCAAGCGGTGATTTCGTGCCTTTCGTATGGAGAACTTCAGTGTCGTTTGAGTATAAGAAGTTATCTGCCTTTGAAATTCGACAAAAGTACTTTATGTCATAATAAAATTCGTCTTTTGAATTTTTCATACTGTCTTTTTTATTTCATCTTCTACTTTCGATACAAGGTAATTGCTATTAATTCCTGATGCTTCAAACAGTCTTAGTATACTTGTCTTTAACAGTAATAATGTTGTTCCTCTCAAATCGAAGAGGGCGTGGCCAATGGTTTGGTGTTAGTTTGGCGGTATTACTCTATGCTATAGTCTTTGGTGTGCGATATGGAGTTGGAACGGATTACTTTGGTTATTTATATTATTACAAGTTAGCTCAGACCTCTTTGTCCGAGTTTGATTCTTATGAGGCTGGATTTAACTTCTTAATTAACTTATTTGCAGGAGAAGGTGCACATTTTAGCGTATTTTTTGGGGCAATTGCTTTCTTGCAGTTGTTTTTGATATGTTTCTCTTTAAGAAAGCATAAAGAGATAATTTCATATATGTTTTTTGTATTTATGATGGCATGTGTGTGGTTGAGCTTTTCAAATGGAATACGGCAGGAACTTGCATTCTGTTTTTTTATTGTTGCAATTTTTTGCTTGTCGACGAAGCGTAAGTGGCTGTACTTCTTTTTTGTAATGTTTGCTTATTTGATGCACAAGTCGGCTATAATTCTGATTGCGTTTTATCCGTTATTCATATGGAAGAAGGAGTGGTTTGTCGATGTTAAGAAACAATTAATCGCATTATGTGTAGCTATTGTACTTATGAATTTTTCTTTAGTAGGCTCCGTTGTTGGCTTGCTGGATAATTTAATTATTAGTTTGGGCTATGAGGAATATATGAAGGATAAGTATTTAGAGATATTTGAGTCTGAAGTGACGTTTGGAGTGGGTTTTTATGTGATCCTAATCATTAATATTATACTGATCAGTCAAAGTAAGGATGTGAAGAGGTTATATAAGGAGACGTGGATGCCTTATGCCTATAATTTGTATTATGTAGGAGTTTTGTGGCGTTATGTTTTTATTTCTAGTATGTTACTACAGCGCATCAATTATTATATGTATGGATTCGATTTTATAATTGGTGCTTTTACTTTAGCCTATTTGAAAAATAGAAAGAGGACGTTATTTTTCGTATTGGCGGCGTTATATCTTTTGCTTTTTGCGGGCTATATGTCTGGTGCAAGAGAAAATCATTCGATGTTTTATTTCTTTTGGCAGGAACAGGAGTATAAACAATTTATTAGTAGATAATCATGGATATCGCAATTGTGGGTACAGGATATGTCGGACTGGTGTCCGGCGCCTGTTTTGCTGAATTAGGTGCTAATGTCACTTGTGTGGATGTGGATGAGCATAAGATCCAGCGTTTGTTGGCTGGCGAGGTGCCTATCTACGAACCCGGATTGGATGCTTTGGTCATGCGGAATGTGCAGGCAGGGCGTTTGCATTTTACAACAGAGTTGGCAGAAGTGTTACCTTCGGTAGAGGTCGTATTCTCAGCTGTGGGCACTCCGCCCGATGAGGACGGGAGTGCTGACTTGAAGTACGTGCTACAAGTGGCGCATACTATAGGGCAGAATATGACGAAGTATTTGGTCGTGGTGACCAAGAGCACGGTTCCCGTGGGCACGGCGCGAAAAGTGAAAGCCGTAATTACTGATGAGCTTGCGAAGCGTGGACTTGACGTAGAGTTTGACGTGGCAAGTAATCCGGAGTTTCTGAAGGAAGGAAATGCCATTGACGACTTTATGAAGCCAGACAGGGTAGTAGTCGGCGTCGAATCAGAGAGAGCGAAGGATGTGCTGACGCGTTTGTATAAACCGATGCTTCTAAATAATTTCAGGGTGTTGTTTATGGATATTCCGTCTGCCGAAATGACCAAGTATGCTGCGAATTCTATGTTGGCTACGCGAATAAGTTTCATGAACGACGTGGCTAATTTGTGTGAGCTGGTCGGAGCGGACGTAAACATGGTCCGTAAAGGTATTGGCTCAGATTCTCGGATTGGCAGTAAGTTTTTGTATTCCGGTTGTGGTTATGGTGGTTCATGTTTCCCAAAGGATGTGAAGGCGCTCATTCATACTGCGGCTCAGCATGGTTATGACATGCGTGTGCTTAATGCAGTGGAGGCCGTAAACGAATATCAGAAGAATATCTTATTCGAGAAATTCTTGAAGCATTTTGGCGGAGACGTGAAGGGACGACGTGTAGCCTTATGGGGATTGGCATTTAAGCCTGGGACGGATGATATGCGCGAGGCCCCAGCTCTGGTATTGATTAATAGCCTGTTGACTGCTGGGTGCGAAGTCGTTGCTTATGATCCTGTCGCGATGGACGAATGCCGCCGGAGAATCGGAGATAAGATTAAGTATGCGAAGAATCTGTACGATACAGTGATAGACGCTGATGCTATTTTCCACGTTACGGAGTGGAAGGAATTCCGTATGCCCAGCTGGGAAGTGATAAGACGCTCTATGAAGCCCAGTCCGGTACTGTTTGACGGACGAAATGTGTTTGACCCTACAGAATTGGACGGGATACAATACGTGAGAATCGGTTAAGGCGTGAAGATTTGTTGTGTCTTTAATATCGCAGCTCATTATCGTGAGCCGATTTACCGGTTGTTGGATAATGAGCTGCACTGTGACTTCTTCATCGGGGACAGGACATATACCCCAATGAAGTTGATAAAATATACCTCACTCCGGGGCTTTCAGAAGACTTTGACCTTTTTGCCTTTGGTTCCACCGGTACATTGGTTGAGAGGAGAGCTCAGTTTGGCTTTCAGACAATATGACGATTTTATCGTGACAGGAGACCCGTATTGTCTTTCTACGTGGCTGTTGTTGGTCGTTGCGAAGTTGAGGCGTAAAAAGGTGTTTCTTTGGACGCACGGTTGGTACGGAGATGAACGCTTCCCTAAAACGTGGATAAAGAAGTTGTTTTTTAGATTGTCTCATGGTCTTTTACTTTATGGTGACTATGCACGAAATCTGCTTCTCAGGGAGGGGCTGAAATCGGAGATGCTACATTGCGTCTACAACTCCTTAGATTATGACAAACAAGTCGGTATAAGAGGGAAACTGCGCCAAACGAATGTTTACGCAACCCACTTTGGCAATATGGCGCCGACATTAATATATGTCGGGCGATTGCAAACCGTAAAGCGTCTGGATTTGTTGATACAGGCAATGACCATTTTGCGCGAGAAAGGAGAGTCCTGTAATCTTGTCCTTGTCGGCAAGTCTGCCGATGACGTCAATCTGCTGTCTATTGTTGAGGATAATGGTTTATCCGGAGCGGTTTGGTTTTACGGCCCGTGTTATGACGAGGAGGTATTAGCTGAATTGTTTTATAATGCCGCAGTTTGTGTATCACCGGGCAATGTAGGGCTGACGGCTCTGCACGCGCTTTCTTACGGGACTCCCGTTATTACGCATGATAACTTTGTGCATCAGATGCCAGAGTTTGAGGCAATTCAGGACGGCAGGACCGGGGCTTTCTTTCATGAAGGCGATGTGAAACATCTGGCAGACGTGATTTCTGCGTGGATATCACCGGTTCAATTGAAACAGCGTGAAGAGGTTCGTAAAGCCGCCTATCGTGTCATTGATGAGCGCTACAATCCGCATTATCAGCTGCGGATTATAGAATCGGTGTTATAATTCCCCATGCGCATACTCATAAATTGTTCGAACTTGAAGGTGGGGGGAGGCTTGCAGGTGGCGGATTCGCTTTGCGGTGCGTTGGCCGGGTTTGCGGCGCACCGCTTCGTGGTGGTGCTTTCGTCGCGGATGCGGGCCACGCGGGAGCGAATTGCAGGTGCGGCGAACGTGGAGGTGTACGAGTACGACGTGCGTAACGACTGGCGGACCTTGCTATTGGGGCGCGACCGTTTTCTGGACGGGTTGGTTCGCGAGAAAGGCATTGACGCCGTGCTGACGGTGTTCGGGCCGTCCCGCTGGGACCCGCAGTGTCTGCATATTTCGGGATTCGCTTCTGCGCAATTGGTCTTGACCGATTCACCCTACCAATGTATGCCTTTGTCCTTTACGAAAAGACTAAAAGAGAATATCCGCAACCGCATCCTCCTTCATTATTACCGTCGTAGCACGAAGCTCTTCTTTACGGAGAATCCTTATATCTCCCGGCGGTTGGAGCGCCTGCTGCCCGGCGCGCGGGTGGCTACGGTGACGAACTATTATAACCAGGTGTACGACCATCCGGAGCGATGGCAACGGCGGGAGCTGCCGCCGTTCGACGGCGTGACGCTCCTGACGGTGACAGCGCCCTATGTGCACAAGAATCTGCCGATAGCGGTCGGCGCGGCCCGGCATCTTGTGCAAAATCATCCGGACTTCCGTTTCCGCTTCGTGCTGACGGTCGACGCGTCGCAGCTGGCCGTGCCTGCGGAGCTGGAGGACCATTTTCTGAGGATAGGCCGCGTAGACATCGCGGAGTGTCCCTCCCTTTACGAGCAGTGCGACGTCATGTTCCAACCCTCGTTGCTGGAGTGTTTCAGTGCCACGTATCCCGAGGCGATGCGGATGCGTCGGCCCATCGTGACGACGGACATTGAGTTCGCCCGCGGTCTGTGTGGCGACGCGGCGGTCTACTACGACGCCCTTTCGCCCCAGGCAGCGGCCGAGGCCATCTATCGCGTGGCTACGGAGCGCGACCTGCGAGCCCGCCTTGTGGCGGCCGGGACCGAACAGCTGAAGCGTTTCGACACCTACACGGCGCGCGCCGAAAAACTGATACGCCTTGTGGAAACGGAGTTTCGCCGGGCGCAAACACAAAAATAAACTTCCATATACCTTATTGTTATGTCTGTATTTAAGGACAAAACCCTGTTGATTACAGGTGGCACGGGCTCGTTCGGTAACGCCGTGCTGCGTCGCTTCCTGAACAGCGACATCCGGGAGATCCGTATTTTCTCGCGCGACGAGAAGAAGCAGGACGACATGCGCCACGCCTTGCAGAACCCCAAGGTGAAGTTTTACATCGGCAATGTGCGTGACAAGTCGTCAGTCGACGTGGCCATGAACGGCGTCGACTACGTCTTTGCCGCCGCCGCGCTGAAGCAGGTCCCTTCGTGCGAGTTCTTCCCCGTTGAGGCCGTGCGCACCAATATCCTCG
The DNA here is from genome assembly GCA_944322325.1 of uncultured Alloprevotella sp. Classification (GTDB taxonomy): domain Bacteria; phylum Bacteroidota; class Bacteroidia; order Bacteroidales; family Bacteroidaceae; genus Alloprevotella. The sequence goes on along the minus strand of CALUOQ010000005.1, from coordinate 135,331 downwards.
GCACGGAGAATGTGCTCCGTTCGGCTGTCGAGCACGGTGTGCAGAACGTCGTGGTGCTCTCTACGGACAAGGCGGCCTACCCCATCAACGCCATGGGCATGAGTAAGGCGCTCATGGAGAAAGTGGCTATCGCCAAGGGGCGCGAGTTGGGCGACGGGGCGCAGACCACGATCTGCTGCACGCGCTACGGCAACGTGATGGCGTCGCGCGGCTCGGTCATCCCGCTTTGGGTAGAACAGATGATGGAGGGCAAGCCCATCACCGTCACCGACCCGAACATGACGCGCTTCATGATGACGCTCGACGACGCGGTGGACCTCGTGGTCTACGCTTTCACGCACGGCCGCAACGGCGACCTCTTCGTGCAGAAGGCTCCCGCCGCGACGCTCTCGACGCTGGCCCAGGCGCTGAAGGAAACGTACGCCCGCATCGACCCCAAGTTCGGTGAGACGGAAGTAAAGGTCATTGGCACGCGCCACGGCGAGAAGCTGTACGAGACGCTCGTGACGCGCGAGGAGATGCTTCGCGCCGAGGACATGGGCGACTACTACCGCATCCCCTGCGACACGCGCGACCTCAATTACGACAAGTTTTTCACCGAGGGCAGCGAGGATGTGGCCAAGATCTCGGACTACCACAGCCACAATACGCGACGGCTCGACGTCGAGGGCATGAAGGCGCTGCTGTTGAAGCTCCGGTTCATCCAGGAAGACTTAGGCTTTATACCCCGCGCCAAGGCACGCGACATCCGCTCCGAGTAACCGGCTCTTTCCACCTTATCCATGGAGCCTGCCGCCGTGCAGGTCCGGCCCCTTCGTAGTTGGCGAAAACGCAACCGTTGTTTTCCCGCGTAGGGCCATCCCGATTCTAATCCTTTTTCCACATGAACATCTTAGTGACCGGCGCCAAGGGCTTCGTCGGGCGGAACCTCGTGTCGCAACTGCGCAACGTGCGCGACGCGAAGGCCCGCTGCTATGACTTGGCGCCCGACCTCGAAATCCTTGAGTACGACTTGGGCAATACGCCCGCCGAGCTCGACGACTATTGCCGCCGGGCCGACTTCGTCTTCAACCTTGCCGGCGTCAACCGTCCGCAGGATCCGGCCGACTTCATGCGCGGCAATTTCGGCTTTGCCTCCGACCTGCTCGCCGCCCTCGAACGCCATGGCAACCGCTGCCCCGTCATGCTCTCGTCGTCCACCCAGGCGGCGCTCGACAACCCCTACGGCCAGTCCAAACGGGCCGGCGAACAGCTCTTCTTCGACTATGCGCGCCGCACGGGCGCTCCCGTGCTGGTCTACCGCTTCCCTAACCTGTTCGGCAAGTGGTGCCGGCCCAACTACAACAGCGTCGTGGCCACGTTCTGTTACAACCTGGCCCACGACCTGCCCATCCAGGTCAACGACCCCACCGTCGAGCTCCACATGGTCTACGTCGACGACGTCGTCGACGAGCTGATCGGTGCCCTCGGCGGCCATGCGCACCGCGAGGGCGACTACTGCCGTGTCCCGGTCGAACATACGGTCACGCTGGGCCGCATTGCCGATCTGCTCCGCTCCTTTGCCGCCGGGCGCGACCGTTTGGCCTTGCCCGACGTGGGCGATGCCTTTGCCCGCAAGCTCTACTCCACGTATCTCAGTTACCTGCCGACGGACAAGTTCGCCTATCCGCTGACGATGCACACCGACGCGCGCGGCAGCTTCACCGAGGTGTTGCGCGGCGAGGGTTTCGGCCAGCTGTCTGTCAACGTGTCGCGCCCCGGCCAGGTCAAGGGCAACCACTGGCACCACTCCAAGGTCGAGAAGTTCGTCGTCGTCCACGGCCATGGGCTCATCCAGCAGCGCCGCGTGGGGCTCGACGCCGAGGGGCGCCCTTATCCTGTTGTCAACCGCGAGGTGAGTGGCGCTCATCTCGAAGTCGTGGAGACCATACCCGGTTACACGCACAATCTCGTCAACCTCTCGCCGACGGACGACCTCGTCACGCTCATCTGGTGCAATGAGCCGTTCGACCCCGCCCGTCCCGACACTTACGCTGAACCCGTTGAAAACTAATCCCGTTATGACTATCCGAACTGACTACTCCGACGTCCGCTTTGCCGGCGACGGCCGGTTGCGGCTGCTTATCATCGTTGGCACGCGGCCCGAGATCATCCGCCTCGCCGCCGTCATCGACAAGTGCCGCCGCTACTTCGACTGCCTCCTGGCGCACACCGGGCAAAACTACGACTACACCCTGAACGGCATTTTCTTTCACGACCTCAAGCTGGCACCGCCCGAGGTCTACATGGACGCCGTGGGCGACGACCTCGGCGCCACCGTGGGCAACATCATTAACTGCTCGTACAAGCTCATGGCGCAGACGCGGCCCGACGCCCTGCTCATCCTCGGCGACACCAACTCGTGCCTCTCGGCCATCGCGGCGAAGCGGTTGCACATCCCTATCTTCCACATGGAGGCCGGCAACCGCTGCAAGGACGAGTGCCTGCCCGAGGAGACCAACCGCCGCATCGTTGACATCATCTCCGACGTCAACCTCTGCTACTCCGAACACGCGCGCCGCTACCTGGCCGACAACGGGCTGCCCCGCGAGCGTACTTACGTCACGGGCTCCCCGATGGCCGAGGTGCTGCGCGCCAATTTCGACGCCATCTGCGCCAGCGACATCCATCAACGCCTCGGGCTGGAGCGGGGCAAGTACATCCTGCTCTCGGCCCATCGTGAGGAGAATATCGACACCGAGCGCAACTTCCGCTCGCTCTTCACGGCCATCAACGCGCTGGCCGCGAAGTACGACCTGCCCATCCTCTACTCTTGCCATCCCCGTTCGCGCAAGCGGCTGGAGGAGTCGGGCTTCCGGCTCGATGCGCGCGTCGTCCGCCACGAGCCGCTCGGTTTCCACGACTACAACTGCCTACAGATGCATGCTGCCGCCGTCGTTTCGGACAGCGGCACCCTGCCCGAGGAGAGCAGCTTCTTCACGAGCGTGGGCCACGCTTTTCCCGCCGTTTGCATCCGTACGAGCACCGAGCGTCCCGAGGCCATGGAGAAGGGCTGCTTCGTGCTGGCCGGCATCGACGAGCGCTCGCTCTTACAGGCTGTTGATACTGCCGTGGCGCTCCACCGGGCCGGCGATTTCGGCATTCCCGTGCCCTGTTACGCCGAGGACGTGTCGGGCAAGGTTGTGAAAATCATCCAGAGCTACACCGGCATCGTCGACCGCATGGTCTGGCGCAAGCATTAAGCCATGCACATCCTCCTGGTCTCCCAGCATTTCTGGCCCGAGCAGTTCAAGTGCAACGACGTGGCGCGCGAGCTCGTGGCGCGCGGCCATCGCGTTACGGTGCTCACCGGTCTGCCCAACTATCCCGGCGGGCGCATTTTCGAGGGCTTCGGTTTCTTTCGCCGCCTCACCGAGGATCGCGAGGGTTACCGCATCGTGCGTTCGTGGGTCGTGCCGCGCGGCCGCGGCGGGGCTGTCCGTCTGGCCCTGAACTACGCCAGTTTTGTCCTCACGGGCACGTTGCGGGCCCTGTGGCTGACGCGGCGCGAGCGCTTCGACGCCGTACTCGTCCACGAAACGTCGCCCGTCACCGTCGGTGTGCCCGCCGTCGTGGCGGCCCGGCGGCAGCGCGTGCCGCTCTACTTCTGGGTGCTCGACCTTTGGCCCGAAAGCCTGACGGCCGCCGGAGGCATCACTTCGCCCGCCGTGCTGCGCTTCTTCACGCGCCTAACCTGTTGGATATACGACCATTCCCGCCGCATCCTCATTAGCTCGCGTGGCTTCCGTCGCTCCATTCTGGAGAAGGGCGACTACGCTGACCGCCTCGTCTACTTTCCCAACTGGGCTGACCGCGCCCTCAGCGCGAAGGTGGACTACGCCCTGCCGCCCCTGCCCGCCGGTTTCACGGTGATGTTCGCCGGCAACATCGGTGAGGCGCAGGACTTCGAGCACATCGTCGCGGCGGCCGACCTGCTGCGCGGCGAGCCGGACCTGCATTTCGTGCTCGTGGGCGACGGGCGCAAGCGGCCGTGGGTCGAGGCCGAAGTGGCGCGCCGCGGTCTCACAGCGACGGTCCATCTCGTGGGGCGCCATCCGCTCGAGGCCATGCCGCTCTTTTTCGCCCGCGCCGACGTGATGCTCGTCACCCTGAAGGACGAACTGATTTTCAACCTGACGGCACCGGCCAAACTACAGGCCTACATGTCCGCCGGGCGGCCCGTGGCGGCCATGGCCAACGGCGAGACGCGCGACCTCGTGGCCGAAGCGCGTTGTGGCTTGTCCGTCGCGGCGGGCGACGCGCACGGCCTGGCCGACGCCTTGCTCCGCCTGAAGCGGATGCCCGCTGCCGAGCGCGAGGCCCTCGGCGCCAACGGCCGGCGCTACTGCCGCGAGCACTTCGACCTCGACGGCGCCATGGACCGCCTCTGCCGTCTGTTCGAAGACGACGTCCGCTCACCCCAATCCTAACGAAAGAAATCATGAACCTTATCGACCAGAATCTGCTCGACGACCTCAGCCGCCGGGCAGCCGCCAACGAGCGGCTGCGCATGAACCACAATTTCCATGACAGCCTCGACGCGCCGTCGCAGCGTCTGCTCAATGCCCTCGAACCCGGTACGCAGATGCCCATCCACCGCCACCTGCACACGTCGGAAACTTACGTCCTGCTGCGGGGCAGGCTTCGCGTGATGTTCTACGACGACGCGGGCCGCCTCACCGACGAGGCTGTGCTCGACCCCGCTGACGCCCAGTACGGGGTGCACATCCCGCGCGGACAGTGGCACTCGCTCGAAGTGCTCGCCGCCGGCACGGTGCTCTTCGAAGCCAAGGACGGGCCCTACACGCCGCTCACGCCCGACTGCATCCAGTCCCGCTGACGCCGGGCGGGGCGACCCGTCCCATGAATCCGCAATCTGGCGTTTTGCAGGGAAATTTAAGGAAATCCCCTCCGGTTTGAAAAACATTTTCATCCGGAGGGGATTTCCTTATGGGTGAGACGGTGGCTCGGCGCGCTTAGCGTATGGCGAATTTCAGGTTGCGCGTGGTGGCGCCCTGTCGCAGGCGGGCTATGTAGACACCTGCAGGAAGGTGAGTCGTGCTGATGGTGGCCCCGCCGGTGGCTGGTTTCGAAAGGACGCGGCGGCCTGTTGTGTCGTAGAGGTCGAGTGTGGCTGTGCCCGGGGCTGCGCCGACTTGCAGGCCGTCGGTCGTGACGCGGAGGGTGAGCGTTTCGGCGTGGGCGTCGGCGATGCCGGTCGGTTTTCCGGTGAAGTCGACGGTCAGTTCGGCGGGACAGTCGTCCGGCACGGTGAGTGTCCCGCTGACGCTCCCGGTCAGGTCGAACTCAAGGGTGCCGTTGATGCGATAGGTGCCGGGCCGCAAACCGAAGCGCACGCCGCTCAGGCCGCCTTGCTCGACGTGCACCGTGCGTCCCTCGCTGTCGGTGAGGTTCATGTTGCTGAAGTCAAAGTCTTTCCCGTCCCTTGTATAGTGGAGGGTAAAGAATCGGTGGTCCGTCAGGTCGACTGGTACGGTGACGTCGGCGCCGCTGACGGTGAATGTGCCCTCCTGCGTGAGAGGCAGCACGTATTGCGTCTTGTCGACCCAGACGTTCGTCACGGTGTATGTGTACGAGCCGTCGGCGATGGCTGGGAGCGATTTAATGAAGCCCTCGGCGTAGGCCACTTCGCTGCCGTTCACGTAGGCTTGGTAACCGGCCTTGCCGCGGGCGGTGGAGACGTCGAGCGTCACGTCGTGGTAGAGGGCGTGGTCCGTAGCTACGCTGACGGTCAGGGCTGCGTCGGTCACGTGAAATGGGTGACCGAAGATGTAGCGGCGCTCTGTCGCCATGTCGTAGAACGCTCCGGCCAGTTCGTACGAGCCGGGAAGGAGGTATGTCCGGTTGGTTCCGGTGGTCAGGGCGACGCGTCGGTCGCCATTCGTGGCGTAGAGCGTGAAGTCGCCGGAGAGGTCGTCGGGGGCAAAGCTGACCTTGCGGGCACCGGAGAGGTCGACGGTCTGCTCCACGTCGGCGCCGTTCACCACCAATGGTGTGGTTGCAACCACTTCGTACCCCTCTTCGTCGTGCTGACTACGTAGCAGGAGGTCGTATCTGCCGTCGGGGACTACGGCCCACAGCGTGTGCCCTGTTCCGCCGTTGTTCAGGTTGAACGCGAACTGGTTTCCGTCTGTGAGGGTCGCGCTGCCCGAGAAATTGGCGGGGTCGTCCCATTCAGGCACGTAATAACCCGTGACCGTGAGGCTGATGCAGTGATAACCGGTGTAGGACAGGGCGACGTCGATACCCTCGCTGCCGGTTGAGAAACGCTGTTGCAGGCTGGTGTAGTGCTGGCCTGGGTCGCTGGTGGAGCAAAGGAAGGACATGCCCGGCGCGGCCAAGGCCGTGACGGTGCCGTCGTCTCCGGTTTCGGCATGGAAACTGTATTCGAAGCGGACGTATGAGAAGTCGTCGGCACCCGCGTCGATGGCTATGCCTTTGAGCGGATGGCCGTTCTCGTCGGTGACGGTGAAGCGTACTGGGACGTAGTTTTCGCTCGTAGTGTAGCTGACGGTGGTCGGCGTGTCGCTTACGGTGAAGGTTTTCATGGCGCCGAGGGGGTACGTATTTCCGTCGTCCGAGTCCAGCGTGGCGGCCACGTAGTAGCGACCTGGTGCAAGGTCGAGCGTCGTTGAGGATGTCTGAGGCTCCGTTACGCTGACGGGGACCGCCTCTCCTTCGGCAAAAACGTAGAGCTGGCGAAAATCGAGGTCGGAGGTGAAAGTGATTTCGGTCGCTTCGGCCGTCAGGCCCGCAGTGGCCAGCAGGCTACAGAGTAACATTCGTTTCATCATCGTATTCTTGGATTTGTCAGAGTGTGTGAATCTGTTTATTGTCGCGGTACGCCGTTTCCTGTTTTCGGCGGGGGAGAAAAGACTGGCAGTGGTGCTTCAAATTGTTTCTAAGGCAAAATTATGGAAAGTTTTTTGAAGAAAAGGTGTCCTGCCGGGAATTTTATCTCCTGTGCTTCAGGCGTGGACAGGCGTAGCGTCGGGGAGAGCGTGCGGTGATGTCATGATGTCAGTCGCAGGAGATAGTCAGCACAAGTACTACGCCAGGAATTTCTATCGCTGCGATAGAAATTCCTGGCGTAGTACTTGTTTTTACGAAGGCAGCGCTCAGAGCCGGCCGCGGGCCAGTAGGAGGCTGCTGGTCACTACCGAGACAGACGAGAAAGCCATGCAGGCGGCCGAGACGGCGGGCGTGAGCGTCAGGCCCCACAGGGGATAGAGCGCGCCGGCGGCCAGGGGAATACCGACGGCGTTGTAGATGCACGCCCAGAAGAGGTTGCGCCGAATGGTGCCGACGGTGCGCTCCGAGAGGCGGATGGCCTGTGGCAGGAGGCGCAGGTCGGACGTCATGAGGGTGAGCTGGGCAACGGAGCGGGCGATGTCCGTACCGCGGCCCATGGCCACGGAGATGTCGGCGGCGGCCAGGGCCTGCGAGTCGTTGATGCCGTCGCCCGCCATGGCGACGACGCGGCCCTCGGCCTGCATCCGTCGCACGGCGGCCTCCTTGTCGGCAGGCAGCAGGCCGGCTTCGTAGTGGTCGATGCCCGTCGCGCGGCAGACGGCGGCCGCCGACGCGGCGTTGTCGCCCGTCAGCAGCACCACCTGTCGGCCCATGCGGTGCAGGCGGCCGACGGCTTCGGCCGAGTGGGGCTTCACGCGGTCGCCTATGGCAAAGCGGGCGAGTAGGTGCTCGCCGCGGCCGAAGAATACGTGGGTGAGTCCGTCGGCGTCGGGCACGGCGACGGGACAGCCCATGTCGGCGGCCAGCCGCTCGTTGCCGGCCCAGTAGACGGCGCCGGCCGCCGTGGCGCGTATGCCCCGCCCGGTGAGGCTTTCGAAGGCTTCGATGGCCGGGGCGGGGGCGCTGACGTCGGTCAGGCTTGCGGCGACGGCCTCGGCCGTGGGGTGTTCGGAACGTTGTTCCATGGCGCGCAGCAGGGCCAGGTCGGCAGGCGTCAGGCCGGGCTCGTCGTGGCGGCTTACTACCTCGGGCCGGCCCTCGGTGACGGTGCCGGTCTTGTCAAGCACCACGGTGTCCACGCGGCGCAGCTGTTCGAGGGCGACGGCGTCCTTTATGTAGATGTGGGCTTGGGCGCCGCGGCCGATGCCCACCATGAGGGCTGTCGGTGTGGCCAGCCCGAGGGCGCAGGGGCAGGCAATGACCGTGACGGACACCGCCGAGAGCACAGCGCGCGGCAGGGCGTCCCATCCGCCGACGGCCAGCCACACGATGAACGTGAGCAGCGCCAGCCCCAGCACGACGGGGACGAACACGGCCGTGACGCGGTCCACGATGCGCTCGACGGGGGCCTTGGAGCCTTGGGCGTCGTGCACGGCCTTGACGATGCCGGCCAGCACGGTGGTGGCGCCCACCTCGCGCGCCTCGACCAGCAGGGTGCCGCGACCGTTGACCGTGCCGGCCAGCACGGCGTCGCCCGCGGCTTTCTCCACGGCCAAGGGCTCACCGCTGATCATGCTTTCGTCGACGGCGGACGTTCCGTCGAGGACGCGGCCGTCGACGGCCACCTGTTCGCCCGGGCGGACACGGATGCGGTCGCCCTTGGCCAGTACGGCCAGCGGGCGGTCGGCCTCGGTGCCGTCGGGCAGCACGACGCGCGCCGTGCGGGGCTGCAGGCCCATCAGGGCGCGGATGGCTTCGCCCGTGCGGTGCTTGGCGCGTTCCTCCATGACTTTTCCCGTCAGGACAAAGGCCGTGATCATGGCCGTCGCCTCGTAGTAGCAGGGCGGGGTGAGGCCGCGTGCGGTCCAGGCGTCGGGCAGGAGCGTGCCCGCCAGGCTGAAGAGGAAGGCAATGCCCGTGCTCACGGCGACGAGGGTGTCCATGTTGGTCTGCCCGGCCCGTGCGGCGCGCACGGCGGCCGTGAAGAAGGGCCAGGTGGAATAGGCGAGCAGGGGTAGGGTGAGCGCGAGGGCCAGCCAGTCGGTCCACGCGGTGTGGGCGAGCAGCATGACGGCCATTAGCGGCGCGGTGAGGCACCATGCCACCATGCAGCGGCGCGACAGCGAGCGGCGGTAGCGTCGTTCGGCTTCGGCTTTCTGGCGCTCGGCGGTGTCGGGGTCCTCGGTGATGAGGCCGAAGCCGGCGCGGCCCACGGCGGCCTTCATCGCCTCGGGCGTGGCGCGGGCAGGGTCGTAGTCAACGGCCACCGTGGCCGCGGCGAGGTTGACGGTGGCCGCCGCCACGCCGTCGACGCCGAGCAACATGCGCTCGACGTTGTGCGCACAAGCGGCGCAGTGCATCCCCATGACGGGGAAAGTGTCGGTTTTACGGTTCGGTTCCATAGGTTTTGTCTTTTCAGTTTCACGGGTTCGGATGGCTCCGATGCCATGCAGCGGAGCCACCGTCCGCAAAGGTACGGCAACTCCGCTGCACGCGGGTTGCATTTTCCGGAAAACTGACGCGGTGCCCCGCTTTTTCTCCCTACTCCGGCGCCTGCCAGAAGTAGTCGGGGTCGTTTGTGGTGTAGCTGTTACGGTAAGGGAAGCCCTGCGGCACGAGCGTCACCTCGGGGTTGTCGGGGCGGGCGCCGCGGCCCTCGGTCTGGCAGCCGAAGTGGCGGTGCGCCGAGATGAGGTAGAGGTTCTTGGCCATGTACTCCTCCAGATAGTGGGCCTTGGTCTGCTTCGTGCGGTGGTTCCAGTTGGCATCGTCGTTGAGCACGAGGGGCCGGCCGTCGATGAGGCGCTGGCGCACCTCGCCCGGGTGGAGCAGGAGTCCCCGCTCGTCGGTCACGTAGGCGGCGAAGCTCGGGTCCATCCAGACCCACTTGCGCAGGGAGTCGCTCCAGACGACATTAATGACGTGACAGTCGGGGTCGGAGTCGTAGCGCTTCGACTGGCAGGTGAGGAAACGCGCCTTGAAACCGACGGCGAGATACATCTCGTTGAGCACCATGGCCAGGAAACGGCAGTTGAGGCCGCGGTCGTCGCGCTGGGCCACCTGGTAGAGGTCGACGGCGTTATAGGGGCAGTCGGGCCACGACGAGCCGCCGTCGTGGGGAATGTGGTCGTGCACCCAGTACATCAGGCGCTTGATGCGGCTGATTTCGTCGCCCTGCCCGGCGATGCTGTCGAGGTTGAAGAACTCGCGGACGCGGCGCAGGCCCGAGTCGGTCGGTGCGGCGTAGGTGAAGGGCATCGTGCCGGCGTAGGCCGGCGTGGCGCGCAGCACGTCGAGGTAACTGTCCCCGCCGTCCATCATGGAGTCCAGTTCGGCAAGCTGGGGATGGGCGTGCAGTGGGGCCAGTGCCGAGTCGGCGGCCAGCCGCGCGCCGTCGTTGAAGCCGGCGTCGACGGCCGACGTGAGGTAGGCCAGGGCCTTCTGCGGCGCACGGGCGGCCCAGCGGGTGGCCTGGCGGTAGAAGAGGTACGCCGCCGTGTTTCGGGTGAACGCGGGCAGGGACAGCGTGGCGCCGTGCAGGTAGCCGTAGGCGCTGAGCAGGATGTCGAGGGCGTCGTCGCACGCTGCGCTCTCGGCGTCGAAGTCGATGCCCGGACCGTCAATGCAGGTCGTGTCGATGCCCTGAGCGACGATGCCGTTGGCTTGGTATTTCTTCAGGAGCGGGCAGCCTTGTGCCTGGCCGAGGGCTGTGCGCATGACGGGGCCATCGAACGTCACGTCGGTGAGGGCGGGACAATTGACGAACATCGAGGGGCCGCCAGTCGTCAGGACGGGACCGCCGAAGCGGACGCTCCGCAGGCGGGGGCAGTTGAGAAACGTGTTGTAGCCGTCAATGTGGCCCAGATTGCCGCGGAACTCGATGCGCTCGATGCCCGGCATGTTCGCAAAAGCCCACGCGGCGACGTAGCCGACGTGGTTGAAGCGCAGTTCGGCGATGCGCGGACAGTTGTCGAAGACGTACAGGCCCACGTAGCTGATGTACTCGGGCATGACGACCTCCGTGAGATTCGGGTTGTTGCTGAAGGCGTAATTGCCGATGTATACGTTCGACGGGAGGACGACGCGGCGCAGCCGGGCATACTCGAGCGCGCCGACGCCGATAGTGTCCGTGCGGGCGGGCAGTACGACGCGCTCCACGCGCGTCAGCCGGAAGAGGAACTTGGGCAGTGTGTGGGGACCTTGCGGACGCTGGGGCGCGTCCTTGTAGATATAGATCGCGCCGCCGGGGGAAAAGGTGGCGCCGCTCAGGTCGACGTCGGTCAGCCGGCCCGGCGTGGGCTGCATACGGGCGTCGCTGCCAGCCATCTCGCGCAGGTAGAGCAGGTCGGTGCCGTCAAGCCGGCCTTTCAGCGTCAGGGACTCGATGCGGTACTTGTCGGCGGCGGGAATGAGTTGCGGCAGGGTGCCGGGGACTTCCACCACGACGGTCGTGCGTCGCGCGGCGGCGCTGCCTCCCAGCAGGAACAAAGGGAGAACGAGGGTAAAGAGCATTTTTCTCATGGTCGTAAAATGTTTGTCTATCATAGTAAAACACGATATGAGGGTAAATGTAACACGAACGGGCAAGTTTTTTTGTGGCCCGACGGGTACGTCAGGTGTTTGTGCGGGGCCGGGCACCGTTTTCACCGGTCCGTTCGAGCGTCAGGACGATGACGTCCTGCGTGTGGTCGGTGAGGGTGAAACGCTGGTCGGGGCGTTCGCCCACCAGCCAGGCTATGGCCTCGTCGCTGCATACGACGCAGGCGGCAGCCTTGGCGAGGGGAGAGCGCTTGCGGTCGGTCAGGTAATCGCTGACGAGCTTCGAGCCGTGCATCCCGTAGGGCTGGAAACGGTCGCCGCGCTCCACGGGGCGGCAGACAAGGCGTCCCGTGAGGGCCGCGTCGAGGCAGGCCGTGGCCGCGTCGCGCGGGATGAGGCCCAATGCCTGACGCGACAGGCGGGCGAGGCGCAACTGCCGTCCGCCGGGCAGGGGGTAAAGGCCCTCGTGGTCAAGGACAAACGGCGCAAAGCGTTCCGTCCGACGGCGCAGGCGCAGGAAACCGCGGTCGCGGACGAGGGTCCACGTGCCGCTGTCGTAGCGGGCCGTGCCGCAGTCGTCGGCGTGCGCCAAGGCATCGGCTGTCTGTTCGGGGCGGTAGCCGTAGGGTGCAAGCCACTCGTGGAGCAGCGTGGCGGGTGCCGGCTCGGCGCGGAGGGCAGCGAGCCGGATGTCCAGTCCGCCGTCCGCTTCGGTGCAGACACGGCGGCGCGCCTCGGCCACGGCGCGGTCGAAAATCTGTTCCGTCTCAGCCATGCGCCGGGCTGTCTCGGCCAGCACGCGGTCTATGGCGGGATTCAGCTGACGCAGCTGGGGAAGCACTTCAAGGCGGATGCGGTTGCGCCGGACGTCGGGGATGAGGTTCGTACTGTCGGTGACGTAGTCCTGACCGATGCGGCGGAGGTAGGCTTCGAGGTCCTGGCGGCTCGCGCCGAGCAGCGGACGCACCACGTGGCCGCGCCGCCATGCCATGCCGCTGAGGCCGTGAAGCCCCGCGCCGCGTACGAGGTGGAGCAGGAGGGTTTCGGCGTTGTCGTCGCGGTGGTGGGCCACAGCGACGGCGGCGAGCGCACGCTCGTCGAGCAGACTGTCGAACCAGGCGTAGCGCAGGTCGCGTGCGGCGGTCTCAATACTGACGCCGCGGCGGCGCGCCTCGGCCCGGGTGTCGAAGTCGGCGCGATGGAGGCGGACACCCAGTCGGCGACAGAGGTCGGCGACGAACGCCGCGTCGCGGTCGGACTCGGCGCCGCGCAGGTGAAAGTGGCAGTGGGCGGCCTCGACCGGATGGCCCGCTGCCCGCAGCAGGTGCAGCAGCGCCACGGAGTCGGCTCCACCGCTCAGCGCCACGAGCAGCGGGGCGTCCGCGGCGACGGCGCAACGGGTGCGGAGAGCGAGGGCGGTCTGGCTGACGAGCGGGTCCATGGAGCGGCGCGTCGTCAGTAGGAGACGGAGACGGGGATGCCGGCCTGGCGCACCCGGTCGGCGATGCGGTCGAGCTCTTCGGGCGAGGCCTTGCGCAGGTCGTGGTCGGGCGTCTCGCGGTCGATGGTGTAAATCATTACCTGGCGCGGCGCGATGCGGCGGACGGCGTCAAGCCACGGCCCGACGTAGCGTTCGCCCGTGTTGTCCACCGAGCGGCCCTCGGCATCCAGCCCCTTGAGGAACATGGTCTGTATGATGGCTTGTCCGCCGAAGCCCGCCAGCGTCTCGACGACCTGCTCCACGTCGTAGCGACCGACGGGCCGGTCCACGCGGGCGATGTAGTCGGGGTCCACAGTGTCGAGCTTGAGGATATTGTTGTCGACCCGGAGCAGTGCCTCGCGGACGCCGGGACGGCCGGCCAGCGTGGCGTTGCTCAGCACGCTGACCTTGGCGGCGGGGCAGTAGCGGTCGCGCAGCGCGAGGGTGTCGTCGATGATGCCGGCAAAGTCGGGGTGGGTCGTCGGCTCGCCGTTGCCGGCGAAGGTAAGCACGTCGGGGTGGGGGCCCTCGGCGGCCATTTTTATCAGCTGTGCCTCGAGAGCCGTGCGGACGGCTTCGCGGGTGGGGCGTCGCAGCGTGGGGCGGAAGTCGGCGTTGAACCCGCATTCGCAGTAGATGCAGTCGAACGTGCAGACCTTGCCGTCGGCCGGCATGAGGTTGATGCCCAGCGAGACGCCCAGGCGGCGGCTGTGTACGGGGCCGAAGATAGGGGATGGATAGAGTACGGTAGACATGATGTGCAGGGATGAAAAGATGAATAGCGCAGGGAGCGCTTCTTGAGCAGCAAAGGTACGGAAAAGTACGGCTGCGCCCAAACGTGACGGGGCTTTCCTGCGGCGAGGTGGCGCGGCGTCAGCGGACGGGCCAGGTCACCTTATGCACCTCGCGGCCGCGCTGGCGAAGGTAGACACCGGGCCGGTTGGGGCGGGCGACGGGCCGGCCGTCCGGGGTGAGCCAGCGCACAGGCCCGGCGTCGGCCGGAGGGGACGCAATGCCGGTGGCGGCCGGCGTAGTGAAGGCGTACTGCGCGTCGGGGAGCCAGTCGAGGCGCACGCAGAGGGTGTAGCGCGTGGCGGGGCGTAGCCCGTCGAAACAGACGGTGACCACGGTGTCGGCGCCGGGAGCCAGGTTCAGGTGGGCGTAGCGGCGCGGTTCGCCGTCGGCGGTGGAATAGTCGCCCTCGAAGAGGCTGAAGGTGGGCATGTCGCCGGCCCATCCGGCCGTGGCGGCGTTGTGGAAGGTGATGTCGGCCCGGACGCGGTCGGGCTCGGCATGGGCCGTGATGGAGGTCACCGTGAGGAGAGCCGCGGCCGTCGAGTCGACGCGCAGGGCTTGCGTGTAGAAGGTGCTTGCGCCGTCGGCCGTGAGGGCAAAGACGCGCTGGCCCGGTGTCTGGAAGCGGGCGTAGGCCGTGGCGACGGAGTCCTGTCCGGCGGCGAGGCGCACGGCGGTGTAACCGAGCACTTCGGCCTCCTCGAGCGGCTCGGCGGCGTCGGGGGCGTAGGTGACGAGGGCGAGGGTCGTCGTGAGCGGCGCGTCGCACGTATTGTGCAGGCCGAGACGGACGGCGACGGCGTCGTTGAGGTCGGGCCGGCGCTCGAATTGTAGCGACGTCAGGCGCAGCTCCTGCCCGGTACGGCCGAGCGTGTCGGGCAGGCGGACGTCGAGCGCGGCGGGATGGAGCAGCAGGGCTTCCTGGTTGCAGAAGAAGCCTTGCGCCTGGCCCACCGTGCCGCCCGTCGCGGTGGGGTCGAAGGGGTTGAGGACGTCCAGCCGGAAGTAGCCGTCGTACGCTCCGCCGTAGCCCCAATTGACATGGAAGCGTCCCTCGGCGTCGACGCCGTCGAGCACGAAGGCATGGGCGCTCTGGGCGTAGATGCCGCCGGCGTAGACGACGGGGCGTCCGCCCTGGATTTCCGCCAAGAGCATGTCCATCCACTCGTCGGGGCGATACTGGTAACTGTCGGCGTAGTGAACGTAGCCGTAGCCGAGCGAGCGGCTGACGGGTGCGGCCAGGCGGTTCACGTAGGCGCCCGACTCGCGCGTGCCCCAGTCCATCTGCGCCATCTGGCCGCACCAGAGTGACAGGTCGGCCACGGCGCGGGCCTCGGCGTCGGAGTATTGCCCCTCGGCGTAGACGTCGAGAATGTGTGGCCAGTCGATGGGGGTGCCGGGCGCGACGTCCGTGGTGGTGAAGTGTGCCGAGGAGTGGGCGAAGACGGTGTCGGCCAGCACGGCGGGCTGCCGGTAGTAGGTCAGCACCTGCTCCAAGGCCGTGGCCACGCAGCCCACGACGCAACGCGTGGCCGAGGGCTGGCCTGCGTCGTCGATGTAGTAGGGGCAGGAGCGGTTGAAGGGGTCGCGCTGGTGGCGTACGGAGCGCAGCAAGGGGGCCACGGGGCGCGTGGTGCGGGCCTCGGCAGCCCGGGCGGCGGGCGGTGTGGCCAGCTGGCGCTCGTAGAGGCGCAGCAGTCCGTCGAGAGCGGGCGGCAGGGTGTCGCCCGTCCGGCCGTAGCCGAGCACGTAGGGCAGGCGGTCGTCCGCAGCGACGAGGACGAAGCGCCCGTCGGTGGCGGCGAAGCCATAGGCGGCCCGGCCGGCAGCGAAGGGACGGACGTCGTCGGACGCGAGGGTGCGCGTGGCAGGCTGCGTCGTGCGCAGGAAAGTGAGGGCCTGAACAAGTGCTACGATAGAATCAATGGGCGCTGCGATAGTTTTTACTATCGCAGCGATAGAAAATAGCAGGACTACACTTCGTTTTCGCATGGCGGCGCGGGGAGAATCAACGGCTTTTGTGTGTCATGATGTCGAGGACGCAGCGGTCAGTCTCGTTCATGGCGTCGGCGCCGATGCTGGCCAGGTTGCGGATACTGCGGTCGACGTCGCCGTCGATGATGCCTTCGACGGGCGTGACGCAGTTTCCCTGCATGGCTAACATGGCGGAAAGGACGGCGGTGCTTACGCCGCTGGTCAGTTTCAGGGCGCAGCTGGGCTTGGCGCCGTCGCAAATCATGCCGGTCAGGTTGGCAATCATGTTTTTGACGGCGTAGGTCACTTCGCGGTAACCGCCGCCCATGAGCAGGGTGATGCCGCAGCTCGACCCGGTCGACGCCACGACGCAGCCGCACAGCGCCGAGAGGGTGCCGAGGTGCTGTTTGATGTAGATGGCGGTGAGGTGACTGAGCATGAGGGCGCGCGTCATTTCCTCGTCGGTGTTGTGGTTTTCGCGGGCAAAGACGACGACGGGATTGGTGGCGCAGATGCCTTGGTTGCCGCTGCCCGAATTGCTCATGACGGGGATCATGGCGCCCGCCATGCGGGCGTCGCAGGCGCAGGCGGTGCTCGAGAGAATGCGGGAGAAGATGGTGTCGCCCAGAATGCCGCGTCCGAGCGGGCGGGAGAGCGTCTTGCCGAGGCTGTGGCCGTAGTTGCCGGCCAGCGAGAGGCTGGCGGCGCGCTCGTTGAGGCGGCGCGCTTCGAGGATGAAGCTGATTTCGTCGAGCGGGGCCGTCGTGGCGTAATCGAAGACCCTGCGCAGGTTGAGTTCCGGTTCGTCCGTGTCGCCCTCTTCGCCGTGGGCAGCCGGTGTGGCGTCGAGCTCCACGACGCCGTCGGCGACGACGTGCACGAAGCGGGTGTGCTCGCCGGCGATGACGGCGGTGGCCGTGTGTCCGTCGCCGCTACAGGTGACTTCGGCGTAGAGTTTTTCGTCGGTATCTTCCTTCAGGCTGATGGCGACGCGACCCTCGTCGATGAAGTGGCGGCCGCGCTCCACGGCTTCGGGGCTGACGTCGCGCAGCACCTCGAGCCCGAGGGCGGACTGCCCGATGAGGGCGCCCAGAGCGACGGCAATGGGCAGGCCTACCATGCCCGTGCCGGGAATGCCTACGCCCATGGCGTTTTTCAGGATGTTGGCACTCAGGCGCACGTCGATGCGGGCGGGTTCGGCGCCGAGACGGCGCAACACTTCGGCGGCGCGGGCTGTGGCCAGCGCCACGCAGACGGGTTCGGTACAGCCGATGGCCGGGACGACTTGCCGGCGAACGAGGGCCGTTATGCGATTGCGTTCTTCAATTGTGAGCATAATTACGGGAGTTTTGGACAAATGTACGGAAAAGGCCGCAGTTACTACGCTGTTTGCGGAAAAAAGTGCAACTTTGCCGTTATGGAGAAGAAAGAAACCGGAGAGGGCCGCCCGCAGCGCGCTTATCATCGCCAGATAAGCGACCTGACGTCGGACGAGCTTTATGTGAAAATTTTGCAGAAACTGGTGGTGGAGAAGCTCTACCGCGATCCCGACTACACGGCTCGGCAGCTGGCAACGGACTTACGGACGACGCCGCGATACGTCGCGGCGGCCATTGCCCGCCATACGGGGAACAACTATAACGCTCTTGTGAATCACTATCGCCTGCGTGATGCCTGCCGGCGCCTGGCGCAGGCGCGCTATGCCTGCTATACGGTGGAGGAAATCGGTCTGATGTCGGGCTTCAGCTCCCGTCAGGCTTTCTACACGGCTTTCCGGCGCGTGTTTGACGGAACGCCGCTTCAGTACCGGCAGAAACATCAGCCGGCCTTGCCCGACGCGTCCGGCAAGGACTGAGGCAAGCGTAAGTGGCGGTGGAGAAAAAACGAGCGGGGCTGTTCTTTGGGGAACAGTCCCGCTCGTAGGATAAACGGGTGCGGCACTCAGCTTTCGAGGAGGGCTTCGACGCGTTCGGCATACTGCGGGCAGGTGTCCTCGAACTTTATCAGACACTTGGCGGCGGCGAGGCGTACGGCCGTGTCGCAGTCGTGGAGGGCAGCCTCGGCCTGGTCGAGGAGTTCGTCGGCATCGCGCGGAGCGGGCGTGGCGCCCTGCATCAGCAGCCGCGCCATGAGCAGAAAACCGCACAGGCGGAACATGAACTCTTCGCGGGCCATCCAGACGAACGCCTTCTCCGACGCGTAGGGCAGGCGGGCGAAGAGGTTCATCACGGTGTACTCCGCCTCTTCCGGAAACCGCATCTGTTCGACCCAGAGGTCCGCCAGTTCGGGCGGGAACGACTCCACGGGCTGCACCATGGCGGCCAGCAGGCGCAACTCGCGTACGTCCTCCTTCCAGAGGGCGGCGGCGAGTTCATGGGTGTGGGGCAGCTGGTCGGCCAGCTGCCGCAGGCGCACGGCATCCACTCCGAAGTTGAGCTTGTAGGCGAGGCCTTTTTCGCGCATCGATGAGCTGACGGGCCCGCTCATCATGGAACGGAGCGCGCGGCGTATCTCTTGAATCTGTGACTCTACCATGGGGGTCAGTCGTTGATGTCGGGCAACGTGTTGTAGTCGCGGCTGTAACGGAGCATCTGCTGGTCGTAGGGCTCGTCGTAGCTGACACGCACGTCGGTGATGCGGCCCTGGCTGTCCTTAACGGCCGTGTAGACGGGGTTTATGAAGCCTTTGTACGGCGACAGGTGCAGTTTCTCGTAACGGGCGAGGATTTCCGCGTGGAGCTGCGGGTCGACCTTCACGCCGTAGTCCTCGACGAGCCGGCGGGCGGCCTCGAAGTCGCCTTCGCTCTTGATGCGCTGCACTTCGGCGAGCAGCTCGCCGAAGAGGCGGCGCAGGGCGGGATAGTCGTTAATCTGGACGTACGTCTTGCCGTCGCGCTTCACCAGTTCGACGACCTTCTTGTCCTTGCCGTGCTCGTAGGCCCAACGGGCGATGAGGGCGCGGTTGCGCATGTGGGCTTCCTCGATGTTCAGTCCCGGCTTGATGCGTACGAGCTGCGTCATGAGGCCGTTCAACATGTACGAGTAGTATTGCGACTTGTACGCTACGTTGTTCGGCGTCAGTCCCAGTTCGACGAGTTTCGGGTCCGCGATGTAGTAGAGTCCGAAGAGGTCGGCGCGGGCCTCCTCGATGGTCGAGCCGTAGGCACGCAGCGTGTCAGGGTCGGTGCCGGGCAGCAGTTTGCCGCTGCCGTGGCCCAGACACTCGTGCAGGTCGGTGTGCAGCTCGTCGCAGACGTCGCCGTAGAGGCTGATGAGCTCGCGCGTGGCGTCGTCGACGACGAACTCCTGGTCCATGCCGTTGCCGTGGGCCGCCTTGTTGTAAGCCCCGGTGAGGTTTCCGATGGTCACACTCTTGGACCCGTGCTCCTTACGTATCCAGTCGGAGTTCGGGAGGTTGATGCCGATGGCCGTGGAGGGGTAGAGTGCACCGCCGAGCATGGCGGCCGTGATGACTTTCGCCGAGATGCCTTTGCATTCCTCCTTCTTGAAGCGTGCGTCGACCGGCGAGTGGTCCTCGAACCACTGCGCGTTGGCGCTCAGCTTCTCCGTCCGGGCCGTCGCCTCGTGGTCCTTGAAGTTCACAATGGCCTCCCAAGTGGCCTTCATGCCGAGCGGGTCGTCATAAGTCTCGATGAAGCCGTTCGTGAAGTCGACCGTGCCGGCCGTGTCGGCGAGCCACAGGATGTTGTAGGCGTCGAACGTGTGCAGGTCGCCGTTGCGGTAGTACTCGACGAGCTTGTCGATGACGGCAGCCTGTGCGGGCGTGTCGGCGAAGGGCTTGGCTTTTTCGAGGTCAGCAATGATGCGGTCGATGGCTGCTCCGTAGAGGCCGCCCGAGTGCCAGACTTTTTCGACGAGCTGCCCGTCCTGCTTGACAAGGCGGCTGTTGAGGCCGGCCATCACGGGATGCGGGTCGCTGAGGTCCTTTTGGGCCGTGTAGAAGGCTTCGGCGTCGGCTTGCGTCACGCCGTCGCCGTAGAAGTGGACTGCCGACGTGAGTACGAGGTCGTCGCCGTCCGTCTGGTTCACTTTCATGGGCATGACGGCCGGGTCGAAAATGACGGGGAACAGCTCGTCGCAGAATTCGTCCACCGACTGGCCCTCGGCCAAGTGCAGCCTGGCGGGGTCGAGCTGGCACGCTGCGGCGCGCAGGTCGTCGGGCCTGAAGCCGGGGTCGAGCTTTTCGTTGCCGTAGTGGTGGTGGATGCCGTTGCTGAACCAGACGCGCTTCAGGTAGACGGTGAGCGCCTTGTAGAAGTCGCTTTGGCGGTCGCCCTTATAGTCGGTGTAGACGGCCTCGAGGAGGCGGCGGATGCGCAGGTTGTAGCGCCCGTTCTGGTCGAAGAGTATGTCGCGGCCTTGCAGCGCTGCCTCCGAGAGGTAGTATATCAGCGTTTTCTGGCGCAGGGACAGCGACTCGAATCCCTCGACCTTGTAGCGGAGCATCTGGATGTCGGCGAATTGCTCGTCGGTGTACTTGAAGTCGTCCGCGTCGGCGGGCGCAAGGGTACTGGCTGCTACGATCATGGTGAGAAGTCTTGTCTTCATTATTTATATAGGTGGATAAGTATTTGCGGATGGGTCGTTAGGGATGATTAGGGCAGTTGGGTGAGCTGGCGGGATGGCTTTTGAAGAACGATGTGGTAGCCGTCCTTGAATCGGATGTCGTTTCCATCGTTGCTGTAGGGGTTGATCTCGAGCATACTCTTGCCTTTGTTCTCAATGACGTAAGGCGAGGGATTGACCATGTGCGTGATGTTGATGCCGCCGCCCGGCCTGCTGACGAGCAGGAAAGCCTTCTTCGTTTTTTCGCTTTCGGGATTCAGCCAGCCGTCGCCGCTGCTGTGCAGGGTCAGGGTGGTGCAGTCGAGCGTGCCTACGCTGAGCGTGGCCATGTTCTGCCGCGTGACGCTGATGTCGCCGTCCGTTGCGAGCGTGGTAAAGGTTATGGTGCTCACGTCGCGTGCGGCAAGTGATACGTCGCCTTTCACTTCCACTGCGGGCAGTTTGAGCTGGCACTTGCCGGAGAGGTCGGCACGCAGCTCGCGGCAGGCGATGTCGCCGAGGCTGCTGGCCGTCTGCTGGGCGCAGTTCAGGGTGAGCGTGCCCTTAGTGCTGAGGCGGCCTGTGGTCATTCGGCCTATGCCCGTCGTAGTGAGTTGTATGTCGGTGTCGGCCGTGAGGTCGCCCATGTCCAGTTCAGTGTTGCTCTCCTTGGCGAGCCGGAACGTCTGGCATTCCACTTGTCCCAGCTTGGCGCGGTGCATGTTTTTCTGGCTGAGGTCGAAGAGACCACCGACGGTGAGGTCGCCCGTGGTGATGCCGCCTATGAGGTCCAGGGCGAAGCGGGCGTCGGAGGCGACGTCGATACGGCCCGCGGTAAGGCTGGCCATGTTGTTCATGGCCAGGTCGAGCTGGCGGCCGACGCTGATGTCGCCGCTGCGGACGCAGCCCCGGTCGTTGAGGTGGAGGAGAACGTCGTCCTTGGCGGTGAGCCGGCCCCACCGGACGTTGGCGAGGCCGTGGCTCTCGAGCTGGAACTGTCCGTTGGTGGCGATGTCACCGCTTTCGACGTTGCCTTGGTCGGTAATGCGTAGGCGGATGTTACCCTTGACGGTGAGCTTGCCCCACCATACGCTGAGTGTGCCGTCCTTTTCGAGCCAGAACGTGCCGCCGACGGTGAGGTCGCCCATCCGGGTGCTGTTGTTGCCGTGCAGGCGGAGGGTGGCGTCCTGTCGGACGTCGACGTTCCCCATACGGACGCGGCTCATGCCGTTCTTTTCCAGCGTGAGGCTGCGGCAGTCCACGTCGCCCGTGTTGAGAAAGCCCCGGTCGGCGATGCGCAGCGTAAGGTCGCTGTTTGTTTTCAGGTCGCCCAGCCTGATTTGGGCAAAGTTGGAGACGGCGATGTCGGCGGGCATGGGGCCGTAGACGTAGACGGTCGGTTGGGACTGGTTGCCGGATCGGCTGCCCGTAAGGGTCAGTTTTCCGTCCGTCGCGTGGGTGTACTCAAAGGGGGTGACGGACAGATTTTCGCCTTTGTACGTGATATAGGGTCGCCCTTTGCTTTGCACGAACACTACTTTGAGCCGGCCGTTTACTTTGAGTGCAGTGAGGCTCGGCAGGTTGATGACTGTCTGGGCAGTGCGCACGTTTTCGGACGTCGTACTTGCGACGACCGGCGCAGCCGCGGCCGGCAGGCAAGCCAGCGCGGCGAACAGAAGGAGGCGGAGTGGTTTCATGGATCGGTGATTTTTTAACGGTTATGGTAAAGGGGCATTTATTTAATGAGGAGCAGGTTTTTCGTGTGCCTGCCCTGAGTGGTACACTCGCCGCTGATGCTTAGCCGGCGGGCGTCGAGTTTGTTTTCGCTGTCGCACGTGAAGCGGGCCGGACCGCTCACTCCGCCGCCGATGGTAAGGCTTGCCCTGTCGCGCGTTTCGGCCGTGAGCGCGGCGGCGTCGATGCGCGGCAGTTCGATACGCCCGTCCTCGGCGGCCGTGGCGCTGAGCGTTCCGCCCACTTCGGCGTGGGTTACGTTCAGCGTGGAGTGGGTCGCGGAAAAGGTGGCTGCGACGTCTGTGTACAGTGTGGCGAGCGAGGTGCGGCCCGTGCCGCGTTGAGTGGCGTCGAGCGCGCCGCAGCGCAGGTAGCTTCCCTTCATGTCGCCGGTGCCTGAGGAGACGAGGACGGCGCCGTCCTGCACCTCGGCCTTGTTCCACGTGAAGTCGCCGGTGCCGCTGTTTTGCACTTCGAGCGCGGCGCAGGCCACATGGTCAAGGCGGACGTCGCCCGTGCCCTGGCTGGTGAACGTCAGGGCGTGGTCGGCACGCAGGTCGTTGGCCTGGAGGCTACCCGTGCCCTGCAAGTCGATGACTTCGGGCGGGTCGGGCGTGTAAACGGTGACTTCGATGTCCTGATTGAGCGCCTGGTAGTCGTCCAGCGCTACGGTGAGTACCAGCCGATCGCCTTCGCTCAGGACGCGGAGTATGTCTTTTGCGCCGGCCGGTAGGGTATATTCCACGCGGGGCGTGCCGGCCTGCTGTACGAGGCGGACGGACACAACGCTCCGGGCGGAGAGGTGGCGGAACGTTTTGACCTCGACGGTGCGCGGCGTGTCGCTGTCGCCGACGGGGTCGGTGGCGCCGGTGACGGCGTCGACCGGAGTGGAAATACCGCCGTGGGGTGCCACGCCCGTCAGGACGGCGGGCAGTAGCAGGGCGAGGGAGGCGAGCAGGAGGGTGCGCATAGGTCGTAGTACGGTTTAGGGACGGATGAGTTCGCCGTGTCCGTTCCGGTGGTCGGTGTCGACTTCCTTTACCCGCAGCGTGCTGGCGTCGAGCGTGCCGACTCCGCTGAGGGACAGTTTGGCTTTTTCGGCTTTCCCGGTCAGGGTGATGTCGCCTGCGCCGTACAAGTGGGCGGTGAGTGTACCGGCGTCGATGCCGGACAGCGTCAGGTCGCCCGCACCGTCGAGTCGTGCGTCGAGACGTTCGGCCTTGATGTCCTCGATGGCCAAGTCTCCCGAGCCGCGCAACCGCGCGACGGCCGTGGTCGCCTTGACGTCGTGTAACGTCAGGTCGCCCGGACCCCACAGGCTGCTCCCCAGATTCTCGC
The DNA here is from genome assembly GCA_944322325.1 of uncultured Alloprevotella sp. Lineage (GTDB taxonomy): Bacteria > Bacteroidota > Bacteroidia > Bacteroidales > Bacteroidaceae > Alloprevotella. Next base: position 111,934 of record CALUOQ010000005.1, on the reverse strand, counting down.
AGCGCGTGATGCCGCTTCTGAGGTCGCCCGGCCCAAGTGTGGCGTACTGCACGTTGGCGGCCTTGACGCCCTTGATGTCCATGTCACCGCTCGACCTGTTTTCGGCGGTGAATTCGCTTGCTTCGATGCGGCCGGCTTCGATGTCGCCCGGGCCGTTCAGGGTGATGCGCAGCGGACTTTTCGTTCGGATGTCGCCGAGCTGGGCGTCGCTCACGCCGTTGCACACGATGGCTTCCGGAGCCGGTGCGTAGACCGTAACGGCGAAGCGCATGTCGTCGTCGAACGTTTCGGTCCGGACGGTACGTATGCGCAGGGTGTGGCTGGTGGACGTGACGTCAATATGGCGCGCGGTGGCTACGGCGGTGGAATAAACCACGCGCGGAGTGCCTTTAGTCTGTACGAACGTGAGGTAGATGCGGCCGTCTACTTCGAGATGCGTGAAGGGGTCGACCGTGACGGCGCCGGCGGGGACCTTTTGTCCTTGGGCTTTGGGCGATGTACCACAGGCGGTCAGCAGGCTGGCTGCGGCTATGAGCGGGAAGATAAGGGCTTTCATCATGATTTGTAAGGGTTAGGTTATGAAAAATGAGGGAGCAGGCTTATTTGTCCGCGCGGATGCGCCCCATGCCGGATACCTGACGGTCCACCCGGCCGGCGACGCTCAGGCGGTCAGCGTCGATGTTCCCGACGCCCGAGACGGCGAAGCTGGCCTCCTGTGCTGTGCCGCCGAGGCGGACGTCACCCACGCCGCTGACGGAGGCATCGAGGTGGCCGACGGCGACTGAGGGGAGGTCAATGCGCCCTGTCCCCGAGAGAATGAGGGTAAGGGCGGGCGCTTCGACGAGGGTCGCTTCGACATTGGCTGCTCCGGTAAGACGGACGGTCAGCGGGGCAGGACTCTGCCACTGGCCGAGCTCGAGCCGGCCGGCGCCGGCCAGCGTCACGCCGCGGGGCGCCGGGCCGTAGACGGTGGCTGTGTAGTATGGTTTCAGGGGCTCCGCGTCGTCCAGCTTCACCGAGGTGGTGCCCTCCATGCCGAGGCGGAGCATGCTGTCGCGCACCTCAACGCGCAGACTGTCGGCGTAGTCGGGATGTACGCGGACCTCAACGCGTGCGTCGCCGGTGGTCTGCGCGTTGTAGCGGACTGAGGCGAAGCCGTCGACGAGGAGCGAGCGGTAGGCGCCGACGGGAATGGTGCGGCCGACGTAGCCGGTGGTGTCCATGCGGCTTTCGGCGATGTCGAGCACCTTGTCGGGTATGCCGCCGACGTTGCAGGCGGTGAGCATCAGGGCGAGCAGGGGGATGAGCAGGCGGTTCATGTGCAGGTTCGGTTAGGGTATCTACGTCTAGCCGGCGGGCGGTTCTAACAAGTGCTGTCCCCGTTTTTCCTGTCGTAGCGATAGAAATTTCTATCGTAGCGATCGTTTTTCCTGGGACTACACTTGTCCGGGCGGTCAGGGCGACCGACGTTTCGTCCGCAACGGCGGTTGTCGACAAAGATACAGTTTTTTTCGGCTCGGCGGTGCACCGTGGGGCGGAAAACTGCGCCGAGCCGTCGCGCCGGGGCCGTCGGGATGCGGCTAAAGGTAGTCGTCGACCGTGTCGTTGACGAAGTCAAGAAAGGGCTTCATGCAGGCGAACGCATCGACGACCTGCGCCATCCAGTCGGGGCGGTCGAAGAAAGCGTCGGGCAGGGACTGGCTCACGGAGTAGTCCTTGCAGCGGATGTAGTCGGGCCAGGGAAAATCGCGGGGGAAACCCTTGGGCACAGTCTTGACCCACTCCGAACCGAGGGTAGGGAAGCGGCGTCGGAAAGCGGGCGCCTCGACAATGGCGCGGAACTCGTCGATGCGGTCGACGACGCTCTCGCGCACGGCGCGCAACACCTTGGGCTCGAGGCAGTAGGCACCGCCCGCCACGAGGCAGTGGCCGGGCTCGAAGTGCAAGTAGTAGCCGCCGTGGGGCGACTTCCTGCCCAGCGGGTTGAGGTAGGCGCCGAAATGGCGCTTGTAGGGCGACTTGTCGGGCGAGAAGCGCGTGTCGCGGTAGAAGCGGTAGGTGCAGTCGCGCACCGTGAGCGGCGCCACGGCGGGCTCTACCTGCGCCACGGCGGGGATGAGCTCTTCGACGAGGCTTTCGAAAGCGGCGCGCGCTTCGTCGTAACGTGTGCGATGGGCGGCAAACCATTCGCGGTCGTTGTGCGCCGCAATGTCGGCAAGGAAACGGAGGGCGGTGGCCGCCCGGCTGTCAGTAGGCATAGGTTTGGGGATTATGGACGGTGTGCGGCTAATTCTCGCGCCAGAAGCTGGGGAAAAGAGGCAGCAGGAGGGAGAAAATTTCGAGGCGGCCCGCCAACATCATGAAGGAGCACGTCCACAATCCCACGTCGGAAAGACTGTTCCACGCGTCGAGCGGGCTGAAGAGTTGGCCGAAGGCCGGACCGACATTGCTGAACGAGGAAATGCTGACCGCCAGCGCGTCGAGGAAGGGCAGGCCCGTCCAGACGAGGATAAAGGTGGACACGATGTGGAGCAGGAGGTAGAGCGCCGTGAAAGCGGTGAGCGTGCGGACTACTTGGCTGGTCAACGTGGTGCCGTCGATGCGGACGGGCAACATGGCGCGTGGATGGAGGATGTGCTTGAACTCGCTGCGCGCCAGCCGGGCCAGCGTGAGCAGGCGGACGCACTTGAAGCCGCCCGTAGTCGAACCGGCACAGGCACCTACGGCCATGATGAACAGCATGACGGGCAGTGTGAACGCCGGCCACTCGCGAAAATCGAAGGCAATGAATCCCGTGGTTGACTGGCACGACACGACATGGAAGGCCGCCTCGCGCAGGGCCCGTTCGAGGGGGTAGCCCTGACAGACGACGAGCGAGGCCGCGATGAACGCCGACGCACCGACGCACAGCAGCACGAAGCAGCGCAGTTCGCCGTCGCGCAGCACGCTGCGCAGCCGGCCCTTGATGAGGAGCAGGTAGAGTAGGGTGAAGTTGATGCTGGCCAGAAACATGAAAGCCAGTTCGACGTACTCTACGGCGCTCGATTGAAACCAGGCAATGCCGTCCTGGTGCGTCGAGAAGCCGCCCGTGGCCGCCGTGGACATGGCGTGGTTCACCGCGTCAAAGGGCGACATGCCCGCCAGCCAGAGCGCGAGGGCACAGCTCACGGTGAGTGTGAGGTAGATGGCCCAGAGCCATTGCGCCGTCGTGCGGATGCGCGGATGGAGCTTGCCGAGCTTCATGCCCGTGGCTTCGGCCGAGAAGAGCTTCAGGTCGCCCGTGCCCATGGTCGGCAGGACGGCGATGGTGAAGAATACGATGCCCATACCGCCCATCCAGTGCGTCAGGCTTCGCCAGAACAAAATGGACGGCGGCAGGCTGTCGATGTTCGTAAGCACGGTGGCACCCGTGGTGGTGAAGCCCGACATGATTTCGAAGAAGGCGGCTGCGACGCGCGTCTCGTACCCGCCGACGAGCAGGGGAAGCATGCCGACGGCCGTGAATACGACCCAGGTGATCGAAACGATGAGGTAGCCGTCCCGGCGGCTCATGTGGCGATTGGCACCGCGGCTGTAGAACTTCAGGAGGCTGCCCAGGACGACGGCGATGCACATGGGCAGCACGAAAGCAGAGAAGTCGCGCTCGCCGTAGTAGAGCCCTACGCCGACGCAGGCAACCATGAGAACCGCTTCGAGGTAGAGCAGCGAAGCGAGGATGCTGGCGTTGATTTTAGTGTTTACCATGACCGGAGGGGAAAGGTCAGTTGAAGAACTTTTCCAGTTTCTTGATGCTGTTGTCGATGCAGAAGGCCATGACGGTGTCGCCGGCCTTGATTTGCGTGGCACCGCCGATGAGGTAGCCGCGGCCGTCGCGTACGAGGCCGCCCAGCGTCGTGGTGGACGGGAGGTTGAGGTCCTTGACCTGATGGCGCGTCACCTTCGAGCCCTCGGCGGCCGTGAATTCGGCGACGTCGGCATTGGCCACCGTGAGGCACTTGACGTTGGTCACGTCGGCCTTGAGCATCATTTTGTAGATATGGCCGGCGGCAAAGGTGCGCTTGTTGATGATGGAACCGATGTCGAGGTTTTCGGCCATGCCGGCATAGTCGGCATTCTCGATGCGGGCGACGGTCTTGTGTACGCCGAGGCGTTTGGCCGTGAGGCAGGCCAGAATGTTGGTCTCGGCGCTGCCGGTCAGGGCGGCAAAGGCCTGCGCAGTGTGCGCGCCCTCGTCGCGCAGCAGGTCGACGTCGCGCCCGTCGCCGTGTATGACGAGAATGTGGCGGCGGTCACCGAGCAGGTCGTTGAGCTGCCGGCAGCGCTCCTCGCTGGCTTCGATGATTTTTGCGTGGAGGTCGTCGGGCATGTTGCGCAGGGCTTGCAGGGTCGTGTCGCCGCCTCCCATGATGATGACGTTGTGCACGTCGGGGTAGTCGGCCTTTCCGACCTGTTCGCGGATGTAGTGGGTGTACATGGGCGTGGTCATGAAATAGACCATGTCGCCGTGGAGCAGACTGTCGTCGCCGTGGGGAATGATGGTGTCGCCGTCGCGCTTGATGGCTACTACGTGGTAGGGCGCGTCGGCCGTGCAAAGCTCGCGGAGCGGAATGTTGAGCACGCGGGCTCCGGTACGCACTTTCACGCCGACCATGATGAGCGCTCCGCCGTGTACTTCCCACCATTGGCGCGCCCAGCTGCGGCGTATGTTCGACATGATTTCCTGTCCGGCCAGCATCTCAGGATAAATGATCGAGTCGATGCCCACGCTGCGGAAGAACTCCGCGTTGTCGGGCAGGGTGTATTCTTCGCTGTCCACTCTGGCCACGGTGCGCTTCGCTCCGAGCTTGTGCGCCAACATGCAGCAGGTCATATTGTGCGCTTCGTCGGGCGTGACGCCGATAAAGAGGTCGGCTTTTGGCGTGCCGGCTTCGCGCAGTCCGGTAATGGACAGGGGAGACGAGGCAAGGGTCATTAGGTCGAAGTCGGCTCCGATGGTTTCGAGCCGGCCGGGATTTTCGTCGAGGAGAACGATGTCGTGACGTTCGCGGGAGAGGAGTTTTGCCAAGTGGGTACCTACGGCTCCGGCCCCGGCAATGACGATTCTCATGAGTGCAGTTGTTTTTGTAATATGGCGGTGAGCCCGTCCTTGTCGAGGCCCACGAGATGATAAAGTGAGGGCAGGTCGCCATGTTCGACGAAGGTGTCGGGCAGCCCGATGCGCTCGACGTGCGTGGCGTAGCCGTGGTCGCTCAGGTATTCGAGGACGGCGCTGCCCATGCCGCCGGCGCGGACGCCGTCCTCGACGGTGACGACGCGCCGGAAGCGGTTCCCGATTTCGTCGAGCAGTCCGGTGTCGAGCGGCTTAAGGAAACGCAGGTCGTAGTGGGCGATGGCGACGGGCTGGCCTTGGGCGGCGAGTGTTGACTCGACGGCTTGGATGGCCTCGGCGGCGACGTGGCCGATGGGGCCGAGCGTGACGACAGCGAGGTCCTTGCCCTCCTTGAGCCGCCGGCCGCGGCCGACGGGTATTTCGGTGAGCGGGCAGCGCCAGTCGGCCAAGTAGCCGCGGCCGCGGGGGTAGCGGATGACGAAAAGTCCCTTGCCGGGCAGTTGGGCAGTGTACATGAGACGGCGCAGTTCGTGCTCGTCGTAAGGTGAGGCGATGGTGACATTCGGCACGGGGCGCAGGGCGGCCAAGTCGAAGACACCGTGGTGCGTGGGGCCGTCCTCGCCGACCAGACCGGCGCGGTCCAGACACAGCACGACGGGCAGGTTGAGAATGGCGGCGTCGTGGATGATGTTGTCGTAAGCCCGCTGGGCAAAAGCGGAGTATATGTTGCAAAAAGGAATGAGCCCGTCTTTGGCCATGCCGGCGGAGAACGTTACGGCGTGGCCTTCGGCGATGCCTACGTCGAAGGCGCGATCGGGCAGGGCTTTCATCAGGATGTTCATGGAGCAGCCTGTGGGCATGGCCGGCGTGACGCCGACGATGGCGGGGTTGGTTTGCGCCAGTTCGAGCAGCGTTTCGCCGAACACGTCTTGGAAGCGTGGCGGCTGGCCCGGTGTCTGTTCCTCGAGACGTACGCCGTGTGCGGGGTCGAACTTCCCCGGTGCGTGCCAGAGCGTGGCGGCCCGTTCGGCGGGCTTGAATCCGCGTCCCTTCACGGTATGTACGTGGAGCAGCTTCGGCCCTTGCATGTCCTTGATCTCCCGCAGGGTGCGCACGAGGCCCTCCACGTCGTGTCCGTCAATCGGTCCGAAGTAGCGGATGTTCATTCCTTCGAACACGTTCTGCTGCCCTTGCAGCAGGCTCTTCAGTGCGTTGTTGAAGCGGAGTATGCGGTGGCGCTTCTCGTCGTTGAGCCATCCGCGCGATCCGAGCCAGTTGGACATACGGTAGCGCAGCCGGTTGTAGGTGCTGCTGGTGTGCAGGTGAAGCAGGTACTGCTTCATGCCGCCGACGCTGCGGTCGATGCTCATGTTGTTGTCGTTGAGTATGATGAGCAGGTTGTTGGGCGTGGACGCGGCGTTGTTGAGGCCTTCGAAAGCGAGGCCTCCGCTCATCGACCCGTCGCCGATGACGGCCACTACCTTGCGGTCTGTATTTCCCTGCCGCAGGGCTGCGACGGACATACCTAAGGCCGCACTGATGGAGTTGCTGGCGTGTCCGCAGGTGAAAGTGTCGTACTCGCTTTCGCGCGGCGTGGGAAAGGGAGCGAGTCCGTGAAATTTGCGGTTGGTGGAAAAAGCCTCGCGGCGGCCGGTGAGTATCTTGTGGCCGTAGGCCTGATGCCCGACGTCCCACACGATGCGGTCCTCGGGCGTGTTATATACGTAATGGAGGGCGACTGTCAGTTCGACCGTGCCTAAGCTCGAAGCCAGGTGTCCGGGGTTGTGGGCCAGTTCTTCGATGATATCGTCTCGCAGTTCGGCGCAAACCTGTGGCAACAAATCGGGGCGGAGCCGTCGTAGGTCGGCGGGACTGTCTATGTGTTCGAGCAGTTCGTACTTCCTTGATTGTTCCATGTGGGTCGGATACGTTTTGCAAATATACGCTAAAAGGAACAAACAAGTCGGTCTTGGGCATGAAAAATATAGAGAGACCTTTACGTGGCGTTGCGGAAGAACGATTGAAGTCCCTGAACCGCTGGGCAAAAACAAAGCGCCTTTCGTCGGGCCGGTAGGGGCGGACGAATGGCGCTATGACGGGATTGTCGAAGGGTGTCGGGGACGGATGATGCGTTATTCCAGTTCTTCCAGCCTGAGCGTATCGGCTTTGCTTGCCAGTTGCTGGAGGTGTTGGGTCAGCTCGTCGCCGCTGTTATCGACGTTGAAGGTTGAGGAACTGGGGGCTGCATCGCTTCGGCCGTCGGTGGTCGAAACACTGACGTTGAGGGTGCGCGTAAAGGTGTAGAAGGGCTTGTCGTAAATGACGCCCGGCTTTATCGCATAGCTGACGATGAGCATGGGTTGGACAGGCATGGCCACTTCGGTCAGGCTTTTCGTCCAAGGCAGCGTTGTGACGGGTTCTGTTTGCAGTTCGCCGTCGGCGTCGGTGTAGGTCGCCGTGACGTCGACCAGCGAGGGCAGGTCGGCCATGTCGCCGATGGTGTAGACGATGTTGGCGGTGACTTTCTCCGGGGTGGTCTCTCCGTTTTGTGAGGCAGTTTTTCCATTGCCGCATGCTGTGATGGAGAGGAGACCGGCTGACATATATAATATAAGGAGTGACTTACGCGTTTTCATGTCTTTTTTCTGATGACGTATTGTGGTGAAATTCAAGGCAGGCGCTATTTCAGGGGGTTCCATCCCTGCGCCTTGAGCTCAAACTCCTGTCCGTCGCGGGCAATGAGGGAGCAGCCGAGCTCTTCCTTGGTGATGTAGCCGATGATTTTGACGTCCTTGAGCGCCGCCACGCGGTCGTGGTCCGTCAGGGGTACGGTAAAGAGCAGCTCATAGTCCTCGCCGCCGTTAAGGGCGCAGGTGGTGACGTTCATGTTGAACTCCTCGGCCGTCACGGCGGTCTGGTAGTCAAGCGGGATGCGCTCCTCGTAAATGCGGCAACCGGTGTGGCTCTGCGTGCAGATATGGAGCATTTCGGAGGAGAGGCCGTCGCTGATGTCCATCATGGCGGTAGGCTGAATGCCGGCCTCGCGCAGGGCTTCGATGACGTCGCGGCGGGCTTCGGGCTTCAGTTGCCGTTCCAGCAGGTACTCCTTTCCGCTGAAGTCGGGCTGCGCGGCGACTTCGTCACTCACTTTCCGGTTAAAAACAGCCTTTTCGCGTTCGAGCAACTGGAGTCCCATGTAGGCCGCACCGAGGTCGCCGCTGACACAGACGAGGTCCGTCTCGTGTGCACCGTTGCGGTAGACGATATGGTCGCGCTCGGCCTCGCCGATACACGTCAGGCTGATGGCCAGTCCGGTGAGCGAGGAGGTCGTGTCGCCGCCGACGAGGTCTACGTGGTGGCGCTCGCAGGCCAGGCGGATGCCGGCGTAGAGCGCCTCAAGGTCCTCCACGGAAAAACGTTTGCTGACGGCGACGCTGACGGTGAGCTGGCGGGGCGTACCGTTCATGGCGTACACATCGGAGAAGTTGACCATCGCCGCCTTGTAGCCCAAGTGTTTCAGAGGAGTGTAGACCAAATCAAAATGGATGCCCTCCATCAGCATGTCGCTGGTCACGAGAATGTCGTGGTCGGGGTAGCGCAGTACGGCGCAGTCGTCGCCGATGCCGTATCGACTGCTGGAGTTTGTAAGGGCGATGTCCTGCGTAAGATGTCGGATGAGGCCGAACTCGCCTAAGGTCGAGATGTCGGTATGAGCCATAGTGTTTTGCGGAAAAGTCAGACAGGATATAACCGGAGCCCGTCAGCACGCAGCGTGACTGACGGGACTCCGGTCGGGTGGGTGATGGAAAAAACGGGATTAGCGGAGGTAATCGATAGTGAAGCCGCCGCTCCAGCGCTTGCCGGGCAAAGCCTTGTTGACGTAGGGACGCTGCTCGAACGGACCTTCGAAATGCTGCTTGTCGCACAGTCCGTACCACGGCTCGATGCAGAGGAACGACGCGCCGCTGTCGTAGGGACGCCAAAGGAGAAAAGCCGGAGCCTCGCTCCGCAGTTTGACGAACGGGGCGCGCTTCTTGTCGTAGAGGGTGACGGCGTTGATTTGTGCTTCGTCAAAGATCAGGGCGTCGTGCGCAAACATTTCGTCGCGCAGCGGGAGCAGGTTTTCTTCGAGTTCCGGCATTTCGATGCGGTCCGGCTCCGTGCAGCCTTGGTCGCCGGCGCGCAGCAGGCTCTGCGGGTTGCCCTCGAAGGAGGCGTAGCCGTGGACGTGGTCCGTGGCGCGGTATTCCGGCAGGTTGAAGCCGGGGTGGCCGCCAATCTGGAAGTACATCGTCTCGTAACTACAGTTTTCGACTTCGTAGCGCACATCGAGCGTTTTGCCGTGCAGGGTATAAATTACTTCCAGGGTAAAGTCAAAGGGGAACAACTTCCGGTCCTCTTCCGTGCTGGCATAGACGTAACGCAGACAATCGTCGGTGTGCTCGGCCAGATTGAAGCTGCGGTCGTTCATGAAGCCGTGTTTGGGGATACGATATTCCTTGTTGCTGAACGAGGTGCGGCCGTTCCACATTCCGCCGACGATGGGGAACAGCAGGGGGGAGTGGCGGTGCCAATAGGCGGGGTCTCCCTGCCAGATGAGTTCGCGATTGGTGGACAGGTCGACCAGACTCTGTATCTCAGCTCCGCGACAGCTTACTTGCAGGCGCAGATAGGGGTTTTGTATCGTTTCCATGAGGATTCTTAGCTTTAGTGTTAGTACTTTTCGGGCAAAGATAGGAGTTTTATTCGGAATCTTCGTCTTTTATGGCGTACTTTGTTGTTAAATTACGGATACAGGTGTGATGGGGTCAGTCAGCGCGGGTAAGTTCTATCCCTACGCTCGCTACGCCGGGGAGCAGTTCGCGGCGCATCAGGTGGCGGATGATGATGTCGCCGTGCTGTCCTGCTGACAAGGAGTGGCTGCCGAGTGGAAACACGTACTGGAAGTGGCTGATGCCGCTCCCCTTGATGTCGCCGTTGGGGGCTGCCAGTGTACACTTCAGGGTGTCGCAGCGGTACGCGGACGGCTGTTCCCATTTCTGCTTTACCTCCAGAAACAGCGTCTGGTAAGGGAAGGCGTTGGTGGTTCGGAGTCCGACGTTGAGGGCGTAGATTCCGTTATTCGGAAGGCTGTCGACGACGAACATCAGCGTGTCGAACTGTTCCCAGCCGTCGACATCGACCGGGCGGCACTGGTAGCTCGTGGCCTCGTGGTCGCAGCCCGTACATGCGCACAGGGCAATACATCCCGCCACCCAAGTGCCAAGAAAGCGGCGCACGGCGTGTCGCAGTGCGGACTTACTGTTCCTTGTTCCCGTTGCTTTCACGAGCTGTTTGGTTACGGTCGCCGGACGGTTTGCCGTTCGGTTTGCGCCGGTCGCCGCGGTTCCGGCGGTTATTGGCGGGCTGTTCGGCTGTTTGTGCCTTAGGGCCGTCGTTGCGTTTCTTCTTGTTCTTCTTTTTCTTGTTACTGCGGTCGAAGCGTGTCAGGCTGTCCTGTTCGAGCAGGTCTACGGGCTTTTTGTGTTCCGTCGTGGCTTCTTCGCTCAGCCGCTCGGGCTTGATGCCTTCCTTATTCATCCGGATGATTTCGAAAGCGCGGGCGGCGGTGAGCGTCACGATGTTGGCGGCCAGCCGCTTGTCCGTACTGTAGGTGACAAGGCCCGCCAAGATGTCCGCTTTGAAGAAGTAATACGTCTGGTCCAGTGTTTCGAGCTGAATCTCCTTGCTGGGCAATTTGCGCTGCGCCTCGATGTAGGTATCGGCTTCGTAGTTCAGGCAGCACTTCAGTTTGGCACACTGTCCGGCGAGTTTTTGCGGATTGAGGGAGATGTCCTGAAAGCGGGCGGCGCTGGTCGATACCGAGATGAAGTTCTTCATCCATGTGGCGCAGCACAGTTCGCGGCCGCAGGGGCCGATGCCTCCGATGCGCCCTGCCTCCTGGCGTGCGCCGATTTGTCTCATTTCGATGCGGACGTGGAATGTGTCGGCCAGCACCTTGATGAGCTTGCGGAAGTCTACCCTGGCGTCGGCGATGTAGTAGAAAATGGCTTTTCCCCCGTCGCCCTGATATTCCACGTCGCCGATCTTCATGTTCAGGCCCAGTTCGGCGGCGATTTGTCGCGACCGGATCATGGTCTCGTGCTCCCGTGCCTTGGCCTCCTCGTACTTCTCGAGGTCCGTAGGTTTGGCTTTGCGATAGATGCGCTTTGCGTCGGCGCTTTCTTTCTGGCTGGCGCGTTTCATTTGCAGGGCGACGAGGCTTCCCGTGAGCGTCACGACGCCGATGTCGTGCCCCGGGCTGGCTTCGACGGCTACGATGTCGCCTTTCTCGAGCGGCAGTCGGTTGTCGTTGCGGTAGTATCCTTTGCGCGTATTCTTGAACTGCACTTCCACAAGGTCGGTCGTGTTCTGATTGCCGGGGACGTCGGCCATGTAGTCGTAGGTGTTGAGTTGTTTATCCTGTCGTCCGCATCCTTGGGCGCAAAGCCCGCGTAGCGTGTCGCATGTCTTGAAGTCGTTCATCGTCGTGGTGTTTTATTGGATGAGTAACACAATGAGTCGCAGGGCCATGTCGAAAAACACCATCCGCGGGTTGACGTTTTGTTCGACGTCGCGTTCGGCGTCGGCCAGTTCGGCCGTGATGCCCATGACGTTGCGCTCGTTGATGAATCGGGCGAAGCGCACGGCGAAGTCTGCCTCGCGTTTGCCCATGTAGTTCATGGCGGGTTGCCGGAAGTTATACACGAAATTCTCGCGTACGAGTCGTTGGCAGTAAGCCAGGAAGTGTTTTTGCCGCTCGCGGCCCCAGGCGGCGACTTGTTCGGACCAAAGTTGGAGGTCCTTTATCTTGCGGGCGTAGCACAGCCTCATGAGGCTGACAAAGGTGTCGAAAAACAGGTCAGCCTCTTCGTCGGTGCTGACGAGGGTCAAGGCCCGGGCGTAGCTGCCGCCGGCCATGTGGCTCACCGCGCGGGCTGTGGCGGGGTCGAGGGCATTGCGGCGCTCGAGGGCGGCGGCCAGTTCGTCTTCGCCTATGGGCATGAAGTCGATGCGCTGTGTGCGGCTCACGATGGTGCCCAGCAGGGCCTCCGGCCGCTCGCTGATGAGGACGAAAACGGTGCCCTCGGGCGGCTCCTCGAGCAGTTTGAGCAGTTTGTTGGCCGCGGCGGCGTTCATCAGCTCCGGCTGCCAGACGATCATCACCTTGTAGCCCCCTTGGCTCGCTTTGAGGCTCAGTTTCCGCAGAATGAGGTTGCTTTCTTCCACGTAGATTTGCGCCTGCTGGTTCTCCGTTCCCATGCGCTCCAGCCACGTCGCGCGGTCGAAGTAGGGCGTCGTGCGCAGCTGTTGGCGCCAGGCGTCGAGGTAAAGGTCGCTCACGGGGGCGCCCTTGCTGCCCTTCGGTTTTACGACGGGGAAGGCGAAGTGGAGGTCGGGGTGGACGGCAGCCCGGCTCATCTTGCAGGCGGGGCAGTGGCCGCAGGCGTCGCCCGCCTCGGGGTGCTGGCACAGCAGGCGGCAGGCCAAGGCCCAAGCCGTGGCCAGTTTGCCGCAGCCCTCGGGGCCACAGAAGAGCAAGGCATGGGGCATACGCCCCCCGTCGGCCTGTTGCCTGAGGCGGCCGATGGCTTCACTCTGACCGATGACTTGGCTGAACTGCATGGGCGGCGCGGTGTGAGACTTAATATATATTGTGTGCGATACGGGCTATGCTGTCGACGGCCGAGACGGTGTAGAAGTGCAGGCTCGGCACGCCGGCCGCCATCAGTTCGCGGCACTGCGCCGTGGCCCACTCGACGCCGAGTGCGGCCACCTCCTCGTCCGTCGTGCATTTGAGTGCTTCCGTCGTCAGCGCCTCGGGCAGGTCGCAGTGGAACGTCTTGGGCACAACGGTGAGCTGGCTGAGTTTCGTCAGGGGCTTGATGCCGGGAATGATGGGCACGGTGATGCCTGCCTCGCGGGCGGCGCGGACGAAGGCGAAGTACTTGGCGTTGTCGTAGAATAGCTGCGTGACGGCGTACTGGGCGCCGGCGTCGACTTTCTGCTTGAGCCAGTAGAGGTCCGTGGCCAGGTTGGGCGCTTCTTCGTGTTTCTCGGGGTAGCAGGCCACGCCGTAGCTGAAGCCCGTCCCCGGCGCCTTGATGGGGCTGCCGTCGACGAAGTAGCCCTCGTTGAAGCGGTTCACCTGCGCCTGAAGCTCCGTGGTGTGGGCATAGCCGCCGGGCGTGGGGCGGAAGTGGGTGTCCTCGCGGGCCTTGTCGCCGCGCAGCAGCAGCAGGTTCTCGATGCCGAGAAATTGCAGGTCGAGCAGTACGTACTCGGTCTCTTCGCGGGTGAAGCCGCTGCACAGGATGTGCGGCACCACGGGGATACCGTATTTCTGTTGGAGCATGGCGGCGACTGCCACGGTGCCCGGCCGGCGCCTGAGGCGCGAGCGCTGCATCAGGCCGTCGCCCAAGTCCTTGTAGACGTACTCCGAGCGGTGCGTAGTGATGTTGATATAAGCCGGGGCGAACTCGCGCAAGGTGTCGACGGTGCGTTCGAGGGCGCTTACGCCCGTTCCCTTGAGCGGGGGAAGCACTTCGAACGAAAAGGCCGTGCGCTGGTTGCCGGTGATGAGGTCTGTAACTTTCATTGGGTCTGGGTCGCGGTCCGCGGACGGGCCGTCGGGATGATTTCCCGCAAAGATACGCAAACCTGCGCTAACCCGCGTCCTCCCCGTGGCGAAATCTGCCGAACCGGGCGGTGCTGTCGTCTCGGTCGGGGCGGTGGGGCGCCGGAAGCGTGTAGTCCCGGGAAAAACAAGTGTAGTCCCAGAAATTCCTATCGTAGTCCCAGGATTTTCTATCGTAGTACTTGTATTTTCTGGGACTACACTTGTTTTTTCAGGGGTTAAACGGGAAGCGCTGGATACTAATGCCCGGCGCTTCTGCTCTTAATTCTCGTTTACGTGGAAGCTGGCCCTGTCAGCTGCGGCTCACCTGTAGGCCTGTGCCGGACAGGGTCATGTCGACGAAGCGCGCCGACGGCGTCAGCGGCTGCTCGCGCAGCAGGCGGCGGATGCGCCCGGCGGCGACGGGGTCCTTGGCCACGATGTACAGGTAGCCGCCTCCGCCCGCGCCGGGCAGTTTGTAGCCCAAGGCAAGGTCGTCCACGAGGGCGCAGAGGCGGTCGACGGCGGGCGGATTGGTGCCGCTGTCAAGCTGCTTGTTCTGTTCCCACGTACGGCGGACCAGCTGGCCGTACGTCTGGAAGTCGCCCTTTTGTATGGCGTCGTGCAGGGCGAGGGCATGTTGCTTCATCGTGTCGAGCAGCGCAAGGTGGGAATAGCTGTTGAGGAACATGCCGCGTACAATCTCGGTGAGGATGTTTTTGGCCGTGCGGGTCAGGCCTGTGTAGTAAAGTAGGTGGCAGGGTTTGTAGTCGTCCGAGGTGAACAGGGTCCCCGGCAGCCAGCGCACGATGGGCGTCTGGTCGAAGCCGCCCGTCGTCTGGAGGAGCTTCACGCCGTCGAGCAGTCCGCCGTACTGGTCCTGCCAGCCGCCGCCCGTCGTGAGGAGTTGTTCGAGCACCAAGGTGCGCCCACCTATCTGCATCCGGTCCCACCCGAGGCCGCAAAAGTCGGACACGGCGCCGAGCACGGTGGCCGCCAGTATGGAGCTTGTGCCCAGTCCCGAGCCGGCGGGAATGGCCGAGAGCAGAGTGATTTCGATGCCACAGCCGAACGCGTCGAGCTGCGCTTCGAGCGAAGGGTAGCGCTCGGCGGCGAAGGCAGGCGCAAAGCCTGCCAGCGAAAGCGCGGCCTTGGGGATGGAGAAGGGCGAGCCTACCTTATTATAATGAGTCAGCTCTTCGTAGGTTGTGATGCGCTCCATGGCGCCAAGGTCGATGGACCTGCAAATGATGGCGCGGTCCGCCGAGGGCTTGACGTAGACTTGGAGCGGCGGTTGTCCGTTGAGCTCGATGGCCAGGTTGACGACGTTGCCCCCGGCGGTGAGCGAGTAGGGCGGCGTGTCGGTCCAGCCGCCCGCCAGGTCGATGCGCACGGGACAGCGTCCCCAGACGATTTGGTCGCGACAGACGTCGAGGTGTGGCCGCTGGCCGTTGGCGCTGACAGTGGCGGTCAGGCCTTCGCGCAGCAGGGCAAAGGCCCGCTCGTTGTCGGCGCTGGCGTCTTCGCCCCGGCTTTTGCGCCATTCGGCCCGGAACATGGCGTCGCGCATCTGCGTCATCAGGGGGGCGTCCGTAGGCAGTGGAGCGGGCAGGGGCAGGTCGTAGCGATGGTATAGGCTGGCTGTGTGTTTCAGGTCGGCCTGGTAGAATACGCTTTTCCGGTAGTTGGCGGCCAGCTGGCCGAGGTTATGGCGCCGGAAGGCGTGGCGCTGTTCCGTGAGCCGGACCAGGTTGGCACGGTCAGACAGGGCGTCGGCCGAAAGTCGTTCCGCGTTCCGGTAGCGGGCGGCCATGCCTTTGTCGACGGGGTGTTCGTCGAGCATCCAGGCCAGCAACGTGCCGGCCTCGGCGGTGTCGTCGGTCAGGGGGAAGAGCCGGGCGGCCTGAATGTCGACCCCGCCGCCGATGTCGTCGGGCGTAAGGCCGTGGTCGGTCAGCCAGGCAGTAATGGGGCAGCCGAGGAAGGTCGTGTCGGCCGACGTGACGGCGCCGCGGAACTTGTCGCGGAATCCGTAGGGGCGCAGGGCCAGCCGGGTGTCGCCGACGGGGACGATGTCGACGCACTGGCCGGGTTGCAGGGTAAGGCTCCAGTCGTTGTGCGGGACGCCCGTCACGATGTTCTGCCGGGTCAGCGTCCACGTGGCCGGCAGGTGGGCGTTTTCTACCCAGATGTCCGTGTGCTGGTCGCCGAAGCGGAATGCGATGTCGGCGTTTTGCGTGAAGACGGACGGCTGGCGCTTGATTTCCCGTTGCAGGATGAGGCGCTGGTCCTTGATTAAATTTTGCAGGGCGGTGGTCGAGGAAATCAGCTCGGGGCTGGTGCCGAAATGATAGAACTCGCCGCTGGGCAGGGAAACGATGGCCACGCTCAGGCCGGCCAGTTCGGCGTCGGGCGCGGTGGGATGGGCTCCCAAGGCGCAGCCGAACGTGCCGTAGAGGTCGTATTCGATGGTCGTGTCGCCCTCGGTCGACCGCCGGCGGAGCAGTTCGACGGCCCGGTCGCTGAGCACCCAAACACCGATGTCCATTAGGAAAAAGTGTGTCGCAGCGAGTTCGGCCAGCCGGGCAGTCGAGGGTTTTTGCAACATATAGTCGAGCGTGCCGGGCGAGCGGCGGTCCATGAGGAACACACCGTGGTTTTGCGCCAGCGAGGGTTCTGCCCATAGCCCGTAGCAGACTACGTCGGCCTGAGGCAGGTCGTCGATTTCGCCGGTCGTACGCAGCAGTACGTCACCGCTTGCGATGAGGGTGTTAAGGCCCAGCGGCGCTTTTTCGAGAATGCGTTCGTAGAGCGGGACCTGGAGGGAGAGGAGCGTTTGGTTGAACTGCTGGCCGCGAGCCCAGCGGAAAATGGGAATGGGGGTGAGTACCTTGCCGCTTGGAGCGTAGGCAGGCAAACGCCGGCTTTGACCGCCGGCGTGCAGGAGGATGCGCTTTTCGCGGCCGAGCCAGTCGGCGAATGTGGCGTTGGGAGCCTCGTGGCTATGGCAGGCTTCGAGTAGCCAGGTCGTCCCTCCGCCCGACCCCAACTTGCGTCCGATGGGGTCTGACGTACAGAACCATTCGTCAGGCGCAGCGCCGGTGATGGCGTGGAAGTGATTCACTAAGTTGGGGGGAAGCGACAGGAGTTTCTTCATGACGGGAGGGATGGATTGCGGTTATTCGAAGTAGAGCGAGAGAACGACCATGTTTGCCGTACCGCGGTCGACGCCTTGCGTGAAGATGAGTTTGTTGCGGTCAGTCAGGTCGTTGCGGTTCTTCTCGAGGATGTTGCCCAGCCCGAAGCAGAACTTGAGCTCCGGGATCAGCTTGAAAAAAGGCAGATAAAGGTCGCAGCCCAGCCCGACCTCGACGAACAGGTTGAACGGCTGGGTGAGCAGGTTTTCCTGCCGCTTGCGCGTCAGGTCGTACATAGGGGCAATGCCGGCTACGACGTAGGGGCGGTAATTGTTGAAGCGGGGCGCGGTGATTTTCAGGTCGACAGGAATGCCGATGTACGTCGACTTCATGTTTTGCGTTTCGATGTCGCCGCTGCCCATTTCGACAAATTGGATGTGCTTGCTGCCGAAATAGAGCGAAGGTATGGCACGCAGGGCCAAGTATGGATTCAGCCGCCACTCGCCCAGCACTCCGACGTTGAAGCCCAGTCCGTGGTTGTCGTTTTCGGCCATCCACTGCTGACCGGTCGCCGGGTCGATGTATCCATTGTTTTGGAGCTTAAGACTCTGGTCGTGCACGCCGATAGTGAAGCCGTAGTGGAAGCGTCGCAGGTCGATGTAAGGCTTGTTCTGCACGCGACGCGTTTGTGCGCCCAGCGTCCCCGTCAGGGCCGCCAGTAGCAGTAGAACAAATGTATGCTTCCATTTCATTGCAGGTCGTCGTGCACGGTCGGGGTCGGATAAGCCCAATGTGCCTACTCTCAATAACTCGCTTTCCGGGGATTTATTGTGTAGCGTCCTCCGCCACTCTCGTCAAGCCCTGCAAAGTTATCATTTTTCTTCG
Organism: uncultured Alloprevotella sp.; assembly: GCA_944322325.1. Classification (GTDB taxonomy): domain Bacteria; phylum Bacteroidota; class Bacteroidia; order Bacteroidales; family Bacteroidaceae; genus Alloprevotella. The sequence goes on along the minus strand of CALUOQ010000005.1, from coordinate 94,146 downwards.
AGCGAAATCCATCTTCACTCTCACAGTGCCAGTTGTCCTGAAAACTTCTTTCCCGCATCCGCCCCATTAGCCTCATTGCCCTCATCGCAGCCTCATTGCCCTCATCGCAGCCTCATTGCCCTCATCGCCCTCATACAGTCAAGCAAGTCGTCGGAAAAAATAGCGAAAAGCCCCAAACGCCTCTTTCCCCCTCCTTTTCTCATTAGTCCCATTGGCCCCATTCGCCTCATCAGCTCCATAATAATTAAGAAGAAGTCAGGGAAAATTTCTAAGAAAAGACCCGTGTCCATTCTATATAAGAATGAGAAATTCACAGGGGCTGGCGGGCCTTGGGTCAACGCTGCAAAGATACGCATTAATCGGAATACCAAGCACTTCCGCGGACTTTTTTATTTGTGCCCCGGCGCGGGTCTCCGGCGGGTCGGCGTGCGTGTTTTCCCGAAACCCGCTCTTTACGGCTGTCAAAGGGATTGATTTTTCAACTACATTTCCCGTGATGTAAGGCGCTGTGCGTGTGCGTACTGACACGTCGGCAACGCCGCGCGGTGCGGCGAAAGTTCTCATTCTTATATAGAGGCAGACGGAATCCGGGGCCATCCTTCCCGGCTTGCAAGCGCCTTCCGTCCCCTTTGGGGGCCGGGGGAGAGCGGGAAGTGTAGCTGTCAGAAACGTGGAGTCCGATGGAAGAGGGAGAGCTGGCGTGGTACGCGCTTCAGGTGTTCCACGGCCGCGAGGAGCGGCTGGAGGGCGAGCTGGCGTCGGAGGGCTGGGAGGTATTCCTGCCGCGGCGCTGGTCGGAGGTGGCGGATGCCGAAGGGCGGACGCACCGCCGCCTGGTCCCGGCGGTGCATAACCTGCTGTTCGTGGGCTGTCCCTCAGGCGGCGAGGGGCGTTTGCGGGACGCGCTGCGGCGGAGCGCCTTCGCCTCGCGGATCTACGTGACGGTGTCGGGGCGCTGGTGCCGGATATCGGAGCGCGAGATGGCAGAATTGCGCGCGGTGAGCGACCCGCGGTACGAGGACACGCTTTTCGTGGACGCCGAGACGGCCGAGGCCCGCCGGGGCAGCCGCGTCAGGGTGGTCCGCGGCCCGTTCGCGGGGCTTGAGGGGCGGCTGGTGCGCTACCGCAACCGTTCGTACGTGGTGCTGACGGTGACGTCGCTGGGCGTTTTGGTCCACGTTCCGAAGTGGTACTGCCGTGCGGCGGAATGAGAGAGAAACTAAACGAAGACGAAATAAAAACGGAGAGACCGGAGTGAATCCCCAAGTAGAAATGGAGCAGCGCGCCCTGTGGCGCGCGCTGTACGATGCGTCGGAGCGGCTGCTCCGGGCGTCGGAGGACATGGCGCTCAGTGAGCTGCACGGGCTGCGCACGGAGCTGGAGGCGCTGGCCAGACAGGCGCTGCAAACGCCTGCCGCAGTGCCCGGCGGAACGAGTGCCGCGACAGGAAAAACAAGTGCTACGACAGAAAATCCTATCGCAGCGACAGGAATTTCTATCGCAGCGACAGGAAAACCGGGCGCAGCGAGAGGAACTGCGCCCCGGCCGTCAAGCGTCCAGGCCCTTGCGCTGGCCCGTGCGGCGGTGGCCCTGCGGAGCACTTTCCCGGCAGACGAGGCGCTCATCGCCTCCCTCACCGAGATTGTCGCACGGGAGGTGCAGGCGTGCCCGCCCGACAGCCGCAAGGTCCTCGCCCTGGCGTACCTCCACGCCGCGACGTACGCCGACCGCTGGCGCCGCGCGGCCGAAGAACTCCTGTGCCACCTCCCCACGGACGCCCTGACGCGTGAGGCGCGGACCCTGCTGGCGGCGCTGGAAGTGGCGGTGTGACCACCCAATAGTGAGACTGAATGTATGGACACAACTATAAACTAAACAAGAAAAGACATGAGAGCTTGTTTCATGGGCTTGGGCTACATCGGACTGCCCACAGCCATCATTGCCGCCAAGCATGGCGTTGAAGTCGTAGGAGTGGATATCAATCCGCAAGTCGTGGAGATGACCAACGCTGGCCACCTGCACATCATCGAACCGGGGATGGAAGCGATGTTGCAAGAAGTGGTGCGCAGCGGTGCGCTCAAGGCCTACACCACGCCGCAGGTCAGCGACGCCTACTTCATGGTTGTCCCGACTCCGTTCAAAGGCAATCACGAACCGGACATCTCGTACGTCGAGGCAGCCACGCGTGCCGTCCTGCCGCTGTTGAAAGCAGGTGACCTTTACGTCATCGAGTCCACGTCGCCTGTGGGCACGACGGACAAGATGGCCGAACTCATTTTCACCGAGCGCCCGGAGCTGGAAGGCGAGATTTACATCGCCTACTGCCCCGAGCGCGTGTTGCCGGGTAATGTGATTTACGAGCTGGTGCACAACGACCGCGTCATTGGCGGTCGCGATGAGGCCTCGACCGACAAGGCTATCGCCTTCTATAGCCAGTTTGTGCAAGGAAAGCTGCACCGCACGAACTGCAAGACGGCCGAGATGTGCAAACTGACCGAGAATTCCAGTCGTGACGTGCAGATTGCTTTTGCCAACGAACTGTCGCTCATTTGCGACAAAGCGGGCATCAACGTCTGGGAGCTCATCACGCTGGCCAACAAGCACCCGCGCGTCAACATCCTGTGGCCCGGTTGCGGCGTGGGCGGCCATTGCATCGCCGTCGACCCGTATTTCCTCACGGCGGACTTTCCCGTGGAGTCGCAGCTTATCGCCAAGGCGCGCGAAATCAACAACTACAAGGCTTTCTGGTGCGCTGAGAAGGTGGAAAACGCCATGCTGAAATTCGAATTGGAGCATCACCGCAAGCCGTGTGTCGCCATGATGGGGCTCGCCTTTAAGCCGAACATTGACGACCTGCGCGAAAGTCCCGCCAAGTACATCGTGACGAAGGTGATGCAGAGCTGCAATAACGCCGACATCCTCGTCGTGGAACCCAACGTGGCTACGCACAATGTGTTCAAGCTCACGCCTTATGCCGAAGCCTACGACCGTGCCGACATCGTCGTATTCCTGACGGCGCATGACCCCTTCAAGACGTTGCCCCGCCGCGACGACAAAGTGATACTCGACTTCTGCGGCATTTATAAGTAAACTCTTCATTAACTAAAGTGTCAACGATGAAGACAGTGATGCTGGTTTTCGGCACTCGTCCGGAGGCCATCAAGATGGCTCCTTTGGTGAAGGAGCTGGAAAAGCACGGAGACGCGTTCCGCACGTTGGTGTGCGTGACGGGCCAGCACCGCCAGATGCTGGACCAGGTGCTGGAGATATTTTCCATTCGTCCGGACTTCGACCTCAATATCATGCAGGCGGGCCAGGACCTTTACGACGTGACGACCCGGGTCCTGCTGGGCCTGCGCGAGGTGTTCGGAAAGGTGCGGCCAGATGTGGTGCTGGTCCACGGCGACACGACGACGAGCACGGCGGCTGCGCTGGCGGCGTTCTACGCCCAGATTCCCGTGGGTCACGTCGAGGCGGGTCTCCGCACGCACAACATCTACAGCCCCTGGCCCGAGGAGATGAATCGCCAGCTGACGGGTCGGCTGGCGACGTACCATTTCGCTCCGACTCCGCTGAGCCGGGCGAACCTGCTGGCGGAAAACGTTCCGGCGGAGCGCATCCACGTGACGGGCAACACGGTCATCGACGCCCTTTATTGGGTGGTGGACCGCATCAAGGGTGACGCTCGTCTGGCGGACGGACTGGCGACCGAGCTGCGCACGGCGGGCTACGACACGGACCGCCTATCCAGTGGCCGCCGGCTGGTGCTCATCACGGGCCACCGCCGTGAGAATTTCGGCGAGGGCTTCCTCTCGATGTGCCGGGCTATCAAGACGCTGACGGAGAAGTATCCGGAAGTGGACTTCGTCTACCCGATGCACCTGAACCCCAACGTCCGGCGTCCCATCCACGAGGTTTTCGGCGCGGAGTTGGGCGACTTGGGGAACATGCACTTCATCGAGCCGCTGGAGTACCTGAGCTTCGTGTACCTGATGGAGCGGAGCACGATTGTACTGACGGACAGCGGTGGCATCCAGGAGGAGGCGCCGGGTCTGGGCAAGCCGGTGCTGGTGATGCGCGACACGACGGAGCGCCCGGAGGCGCTGGAGGCGGGCTCGGTGAAGCTGGTGGGCACGGACTACCACCGCATCGTGTCGGAGGTCTCGGCCCTGCTGGACAGCCCGAGCTGCTACGAACGGATGAGCAAGGCCGTGAACCCCTACGGCGACGGCCAGGCCTGTCCGAGAATCGTTGAGGCGCTGAAATAACCCTTCCCGCAAGAAACTCCCCCGATGTCCACAACGAGCGAGAATAACAAGCGGATAGCGAAGAACACGGCGCTGCTTTATTTCCGCATGATATTCCTCATGGCAGTGGCGCTGTACACGTCGCGCGTGGTGCTACAGGCACTCGGTGTGACGGACTTCGGCATCTACAACGTGGTGGGCGGAGTGGTGACGATGTTCAGTTTCATCAACGGGTCGCTCAGTGGGGCCTCTTCGCGCTTCATTACGTTTGCCTTGGGTAAGGGGGACGATGACGAGTTGCGGAGGATATTCAACTGCGTGGTGACGATACACTACCTGATAGCCGCCGTGATATTCGTGCTGGCCGAGACGGTGGGACTCTGGTTCGTGCTGACACAGCTGGTCATTCCGCCCGAACGCATGACGGCGGCCTTCTGGGTGTACCAGAGCGCGGTGGTGTCGATGACGGTGATGCTGGCCTCGACGCCGTTCAACGCGCTGATTATCGCCCATGAGCGGATGGGCGCGTTCGCCTACATCTCCATTTTTGAGGCCGTAGCCAAACTGGGCATCGTCCTGCTGCTGTTCGTGCAGCCTTTCGACAAGCTGATAGCGTATGCCCTGCTTGTCGTAGTGGTGCAGTTGCTGGTGCGGCTGGCCTACACGGTGTACTGCCGTCGGCACTTTGCGGAAAGCCGTTACCGTCTGTCGTGGGACAGGGAGCGTTCGCGGGAGATATTCGTCTATGCGGGCTGGACGCTGAACGGCAATCTGGCGGTCATCGGCTATACGCAGGGTCTGAACGTGCTGCTGAACCTGTTTTTCGGTCCGGCGGTGAACGCGGCGCGGGGCATCGCGGTGCAGGTGCAGGCGGCGGTGAACCAGTTCTTCACGAACTTTCAGACGGCGGTAAAACCCCAAATCATGAAATCGTGGGCGCAGGGCGAGCTGGGGTATATGCACCGGCTGGTGCTGTCGAGCTCCCGGTATTCGTTTTATCTGATGCTGCTGGTCTCGCTGCCGATACTTTTCGAGACGGAGTACATTCTACGCTTGTGGCTGGGGCAGGTACCGGCGCATACGGTGAGTTTCGTACGTATCATGATACTGGTAGGGATGAACTACACGCTGAGCGGCCCGACGATTAGTGCTATCCACGCGACGGGCGACCTGAAACGATTCCAGCTGATAGAGGGAAGTATGCTGCTGACGGTGGTACCGGTGGCCTACGTGCTGCTGAAGTTCGCGCATATATCGGCGGAGGCTGTGTTCGTGACGTATTTCTGCATTGAAGTGGTGACGCAGCTGGCGCGCGTATGGATAGTGTATCCGCGCATAGGGCTGGCGAAGCGGAAATACGTGTCGAAGGTGCTGTGGCCGATAGGCAAGGTCAGCGCGCTGGCTTGGGTGCTGCCTTATCTGGCGGGTCAGGTCAGTCCGGGCGGCTTTGCAGGATTGTGCTGGATGACGGCGGTTTGCCTGCTGTCGGTGGCGCTGTGCGTGTACGTGCTGGGCATGGGCATGCATGAGCGGGAAATGGTGAGAAATAAAGTGAAAACATTTATAGCGAGAGTAAGGAGATGAGCGAGGAAGTAAAAACCACATCCCACGCGCCGAAGGTGTCGGTGATTGTTCCGGTGTACAAGGCGGAGAAGTACCTGCGGAAGTGTGTGGACAGCATTCTGGCGCAGACGTTCAAGGACTTCGAAGTGTTGTTGGTAGACGACGGTAGTCCGGACGGGAGCGGCGCGATATGCGACGAATACGCGAAGAAAGACCCGAGAGTCCGTGTGTTTCACAAGGAGAATGGCGGGGTGAGTTCGGCGCGAAATACTGCGTTGAACGTGGCATTAGGAAAGTATGTCACGATGGTGGATGCCGACGACTTTATTGGTCCGTCGTTCCTGTCAGACTTTGGATTCGTGTTGCGTGAGTCCGACTTCTACTTGCAAGGCTACGTATTAGTGAGCGGTGATAGAGAGAGCAAGTTCCGCGTCGCCCCCGAGGAATTGTTTATCGGCCACAAAGCGTTTGCTACATTCTATATACGTGAGGAGGAGACCATAATTCTGAACAGTCCTTGGGCAAAACTATATCGTCGTGACCTTATCGAACGTTGTCGCTTGTTCTTTGATGAACGCATTTCTTTAGGCGAGGATCATCTATTCGTTCTTTCTTATCTTGTCCATGCCAAGAGCGCATTCATTACACCCGGTACGTCGTACCATTACGTAAAAGACGGGGGAGAACACCTGACGAGAAAATGTCACCCGTTCGACAACTTGAAATACTACTATGCTCAAGTGCTTGCGTTCAGGAAAACCTTAGTCGGACGGAGCAGGATAGAAACTTTGTTTCCGAAATGGAACTATATGTTTGCCAATATGTTTCTAGGCCAAATTGTGGTTCGTTTTCGACAGTCTCCATCTTTAGCTGTAGCACTTTCGTCCGTTAAGGCTCAGCGAGATTGGGTGCTAAGCCACTCGGAGTTGTTCGGCCCAGACGTGTTCGTGAGTACTTGCGATAGATTACGAATGCGTGCTGTACGTGACGGACGTCCAATTCCCTTATTTCTGTATGCGGTATACGTACGTTATGTACGTTCGGTCCTATCGCGAATTAAGCGGTTATAGTTGGTCTGTTTTCTGGCCGTCTTTTCACATAGACTTTTAATAAAAAATGAAATCAAAATGATACCCAAGGTGATTCATTATTGCTGGTTCGGGCGGAACCCGTTGCCGCCGCTGGCCGTAAAGTGCATTGAGTCGTGGCGGAAATACTGCCCCGACTACGAGATTAAGGAATGGAACGAAGACAACTTCGACCTGTCGATGTACCCATACGTCAAGGAGGCTTACGGGGCGCGGAAGTTCGCTTTCGTGACAGACGTCGTGCGCCTCTATGCCCTTTACCACGAGGGCGGCATCTACATGGACACGGACGTGGAGGTGATAAAGCCGTTGGACAGCCTGCTGAGGTATGAGGCGGTATCTGGATTTGAGTCTGAAACTCAAATCCCGACAGGCCTAATGGCCTGTCGGGAGGGGCATCCCCTGTTCGGGGAGCTGCTCCAAGAGTACGACGGTATCCACTTCGTGCGTCCTAATGGTGGTTACGATATCACCACGAATGTTTCTCGAATAACTCGCGTCTGTTCGCGTTATGGCTTTCGTCCCAATAATACATTTCAAACTGTGGGGGGCTTTACCTTATTGCCCAAAGATTACCTTTGTCCGAAATCATATATTGACGGGAAAATCCGTCTTACGGAGAATACGCTGTGTATCCATCATTTTGCGGCGTCGTGGCATGGTCGGCAACAGAAACTGTACAAATGGGGCTGTCGCGTGCTAGGACAGAATATAGCGGGGCGCGTGGCTGATATAGTACGATGGTTTATACATATGAGGAGGACGTTGAAATGACGGACATCAGAGTAAGTGTTATTATTCCTGTTTATGGCGTAGAATGTTACGTGGAACGTTGTATACGTTCAGTTATGGCTCAAACGTTTAATGAGCCGTTTGAATGTATCATAGTGAATGATTGCTCGCCGGACGGAAGTATAGGGGTGGTTGAACGGCTTTTAGCCGATAACGAGACTTCCGTGGATTTTCATATTGTTCATCATGAGCGAAATCGTGGTTTGGCGGCTGCACGTAACACTGGGATGGCATATGCTAAAGGTGATTATGTCTTTCACTTGGATAGTGATGATTTTATTGAGCCAGATACGCTTGATTCATTGTATCGTGCCGCGGTTGAGACTGAAGCTGATATAGTCGTGGCGGATTATTTCTTAACTTATGGGAAGCGAGATATACGTCAGTATTTGCGTATTCCAGATACGCGTGAAGGTATTCTGTCTGCTCTCATTACCGGTAAAATGCCGGAAACTGTCGCTCGGGCAAATTTGAATAAATTGATAAAGAAGACTTTGTATGTAGAGAATGAGATAAAGTATGTTGAAGGTGTTGATTATAATGAGGACTTGCTCGTGATGCTTCCCTTATGTTTCCATGCCCGTAAAATAGTAAAGTTAGACAAGGCATTGGGGCATTATGTACAAACCAATGGTACTTCGTTGACTAAGAAAATCAGTCAGAAGAATATACGGAATAAGTTGCGGGCTAATGAAATTATTTCAGACTTCCTCATTGCTCATCACTTGGAAAGTCTTACTGATGCCTTGAATCAGAAAAAGATGCAAGATTGGCTGTATGCGCTTATCGGGAGTCATGGTGAGGAACAGAAAGCGTATTTGCATGTTTATCCCGAGCTAGATGCAGAGTTTAACCGTTATGCCCGAATTCTTCCTCTTTATTGGCGTATTCCAGCTTTGTTGGCCCGGCGAGGGCAACTTGGGACATTCAATGTCTGTCGTACCGTTCTGTTATGGGTGAAACGGGTGATTAAACATTATTAAATACCGATACATTGACGTCATGAAGTTATTGACACCTGAGAGGTTACTGTTTATACTCTTTCCCCTGTCGCTGCTAATTGACCTTGTGAACGGATTTACTCAGGTGCAAATGGGGATTCAATTGCCTATAGGAATACTATACCGTGGGGCAGTGTTCCTTATGCTTGTATACTATCTACCCGGCCTGCACAGCCAGTCATGGAAAGTCTACTTGGCAATGCTGTGTATAATGTTCCTTTTGGGTTGTGTCTATTGGGGGACAGGTATAAGTATTAGTTATGCCACAGAGGTCGATAATTTTGTTCGTATCTTCTATTTGTATCTGATGATAGCCCTGTTCGATGTTAAGAGTAAAGATTATCCGACTCCCGTATTGATGCGAACAGTTGCCAACTACGGTTTTGTGATCGGCTGTTGTATCATATTCTCTTTTATAACAGGTTGGGGCAATTTTTCGTATAATGCGGAATATGGTTTCGGGACGAAAAGTTACTTTAAGGCGGGTAATGACTTGGGTATGGTCTTATTGTTCTCCTCTTGTTATGCTAGTTTTGTGATGTTTCGTCGCATGGATATGGTTTCTTTGCTACGCTTTGCAGTAATAATTGTAGGTTGTGTGCTAGTGGGAACTCGCGTGTGTATTGTCGGAGCGGCCATGGTGACCATAAGTGCATTTATCTATTTTCTTGTTGCATTCCGTCCGCAAGGGGTAAAGCGCCGCATCCGACGGATGGTTGTGCTGGTATTGGGTGTTCCGTTCCTGATTATTGCCAGTTATTTCTTTATTCTTTCGGTTTACTCCATGATGGATGATTATGCTCTTAATCGATTTTCCATTGAGAGTATCTCGACGGCAAGAGATGTCCTGACAGAGAGTGCAAGGAGTCATATTAGCAGTTTTGAGGGGGGAGCCTACGTTCTCGGGCGTGGTTGTTACAGTCTTTTCTCATCTGTAGCAGTGGACGTGGTTGCTGGGCGAGAACAACGGATGATTGAGGCCGATTTGTATGAAATTATTGGATGTTACGGTTATTTGTTCGGAGGACTCATCTTGTTGCCTGTAGTGATGTTGGCCGCGAAGAGTATCGTATTCTTTTTTCGTCGTCGTACATATGTGGGGTTCGGGTTGATGTTTGTGTTTTGTGCCTTTGTTTTTATTTCTTTTACTGCAGGTCATGGTATGAAGAATACGATGCTACCGCCATTGTACGCCGTGTCTGTATTGTTATTTAAGCGTTTGCGTTATGAGAATTTTGCTGATTAATAATGGTTATCCTACAGGGCGTAACCCGCAGGTTACTACCTATATTGCTTCAATGCGACGTTGTCTTTTGGCTGCGGGTTTTGAGGTAGACTTATTAGTTATTCGTTACCATCGTTGTCTGACTGTGGTCTACAAGGCTTGGAAATATCTGATTTTTTGGCTGCGGTTAGTTTTCACAAGTATAGATAAATACGATGCGGTCTATGTGAATCACCTGCCGTTTGTGTGGCCTGTTTTGGTAAATCATGGGTTGCGTGGAAAAGACGTAGTAGTTCATTGGCATGGTGGCGACCTTGTATCCCGGACGCCTTTTGTTCGATGTGTTTTAGCCTTTATTAGACTACGCATCATGTGTTTTCGTCACATTGTACCGTCTGAATACTTCAAGCGAAAGCTGGTCGAGGAACTTGGGGTTCCCGAGAAACTAATTGCCGTGTCGCCAAGTGGAGGCGTGGATACGGATTTATTTGTTCCTCGTCCTACGTTAGATAGTATAAGTCGTTTTGTTATTGGCTTTTCTGGGGCATTGACTACAGACAAAGGAGCTGACGTCTTGCTCGGAGTGATGGAACATAGGGCAGAAATAGAGCGGGCTGTGGGTCGGAACTTATCGTTTAAGGTCATCGATTATGGACGCGAAGCTGAAACCTATATTGCAGCTTTTCGACGTACAGGAGCGGGTGTGGAGGTAGTTCATCATATGCCTAAAAAGCAAATGCCGGAATTTTATAGTTCTATATCATTATTATTATTATTATCGTCAGTTCGTGTTGGCGAAAGTCTTGGTTTAGTTGTCTTGGAAGCGATGAGTTGTGGAAAGCCTGTTGTGACGTTTGATATCTGCGCTTTCCCCGAGTTTGTCCGTTCTGGTATTTCCGGCGAACGGGCTCGGTATTCGGGCAATGTAGAGGAACGTGTTCAAGAAGTAATAAATGCTCTTGTTAAGGTTATTAGAAATTATTCTTCTTATACGCCGCGTCGTGTGGTAGAGGCAGGTTATTCTGAGCAGTCGGTTGTGGCGTTCTATCGTAGTTATTTCAGAAAATCGGATGTTAGTCAAGAAGTGGTGAGGAATATAAGGGAATGGAAATAGAAAGCTATGGCTTATTCTTGTCTTCTCTCTGTTATTGTGAGAACTAAGACCGCAAGAACAAGAAGGACATGATATTTTCAGGTAAATAGTTTCGATAGCAATAAAAGATACAGATATTGAAAAGCATGTTGAACGCTATTTTCTTTTATCGCATTTCCCGGTGGCTGTACCTGCACCATGTGCCGTTTTTGTCCAAGCTCATTACGTTGCTTATCTTCCTTATGTACAACAGTAAGGTTCCCTTTCAGGCAAAGATAGGTCGTGGAACGAAGTTGGGTTACGGTGGCATGGGCGTGGTGATACACTCAAAAGCCGTAATCGGCGACTATTGTACTATAGGTCAGCAGGTTACAATAGAGGGGTAATTCCCGGTATCCCGGATTGCCCGAGATTGGAAACCATGTGATGATTTACAAAGGAGCCATAGTATATGGGGGCATTCGCGTCGGAGACAATGCGATAATCGGGGCGAATGCCGTAGTGAACAAACCCGTGCCGGACAATGCCGTCGTGGCGGGAGTTCCGGCTCGAATACTGAGAATAAGAAATGATGTTGATTGATTCGTTTTGTGCGCTTCGCGACTATTGCGAGCGAGAGGACTATAAAGGCTGGGACCCGTATGACGGGTTAAATTCTAAGTTGTTTCAGGCCTTGCCTTTACTGAAACGGTCAGCGTTGTGCCGTTTGGTTGTGATTCAGGGTTTCAAGCGATGTCCGGTGAACCTGCGTCCGTTGGCGTGGGTGCCCAAGGAATATAATGCCAAGGGAATCGGACTTTTTTTGCAGGGATATTGCAATCTTGTTCGGGTCGTCAGTGTACGTCCTGAGCTTGAGGCTTTGTTGGGACATAAGGATGAGCTTCTTCAGAAAGTCGATTATTTGGCGAACTTGTTGATCTCGTTACAAAGCAAGGGGTATAGCGGTGCTTGTTGGGGATATAATTTCGACTGGCAGGCGCGGCGCCTGTTTTTGTTTCCCAAGTTTACGCCTACAGTCGTGGCGACGAATTTTTGCGCCACAGCGTTGATGGATGCCTACGAAGTGATAGGAAATGCGCATTATTTGGATGTAGCCTTGTCCGCAGCGGACTTTATCTTGAAGGACCTGCACCGTGCGCCTTACCGCAGTGGTTTCTTGTTTTCCTACAGTCCGTTGAAGGGCAACGACACGGTATTCAACGCCTCGCTTTTGGGCAGTAGACTTTTGGCCTATTGCTATAAATACACGCGTAAGGAAGAATATAAGGAAACCGCTCGGGCTTCAGTCGTGGCTTGCTGTAGCGGTCAGGCTGAGGATGGTTCGTGGGTGTACGGCATGTTGCCGGTGCAGTCGTGGATAGACAGTTTTCACACGGGCTACAATCTGGATGGCTTGATGGCTTATGAAGAACAGACGGGCGACACTGCGTTTCACGAACAGATAGAGCGTGGCTTCGACTTCTACGTCCGTCACTTTTTTGAGGAGGATGGCTGTCCGAAGTATTACCATAACCGGAAGTATCCTATTGATATCCATTGTCCCGGACAGCTTTTCGTGACGTTGCATCGCTTGCACAAATTCGCGGCATACCGCGAGCTTGCTGCAAAGGTGCTTGGGTGGACCGTTCGGCACATGCAGGATAAGCGCGGTTACTTCTACTATCAATTGAAACCGGGCATAAGTTCAAGGATACCTTACATGCGCTGGAGCAATGCCTTTATGTTCAATGCGCTGAGTTATTATCTGCTTTCGGAAAGTGATATTGAATCCTAAAAGTTAACGGATACGGTATGAAACTGTCGCGTTTGCGGAAACTTGTTTTTCTGCATTTGTCCCATCTGCCGATGAAGTCGCGCGGATGGCGCTCTTTAATTGTTAAAATGGGGGGGGGTAAAAATTGAGAATCCCCAAAAAGTGTTTATCGGCGAAGATGTCACGTTCGATACCAATTACCCGGAGGACATCATCATAGAGGACGGTGTGCGGGTGACTATCGGGTGTACGATTATCACCCACTTCATGGAGCCCCGAACCGGGACGTATTCCCGTGGCCGGGTCCACCTGAAGCGTAACGCCTACATCGGCTGCCGTACGATCATCTGTAAGCCTGTGACCGTAGGCGAGAACGCCATCGTCGGGGCCGGTTCGGTCGTGACAAAGGACATCCCGGCAGGCGAGGTCTGGGCCGGTAATCCGGCCCGCTTCATCAAAAAGAGAGAGTAAAACCATCATTTCAATGCAAGATAATCGAGTGGAGTTGAACGGAGTGAAGGTGTATCCCTTTGCTTCGTTCGAGGAGTTGCTGGCTTTTGTGGCCGAGCGCAAGGGCATTCTGGTGGCGATCAACGCGGAGAAGATACTGCACGCCACCGACGAGACGCGCGCCATCATTAACCGGAACATCGGCTACTGCGACGGGGCGGGCGCGCTCTACGCCCTGCGGCAGAAGGGTCACCCCGAGGCGTGCAAGATACCCGGCTGCGAGCTGTGGCTGCGGATAGTGGCGGCGTGCTACCGCGAGCGGACGTTCTACCTGGTCGGCGGTCGGCAGGAGGTCATTGACGAGACGGTGGCCCGGCTCGGGCGGGAGTTTCCCGGCATCCGCATCGTGGGCCATCGCAACGGCTACCTGCGCACGCCCCAGGAGCGCGCCGCCCTCGTGGACGACGTGGCGGCGCGGCGGCCCGACGTGGTGTTCGTGGCGATGGGCTCGCCCAAACAGGAGCTGCTCATGGAGGAGATGCAGCGTCGTCACCCGGCCATTTATCAGGGTCTGGGCGGCAGTTTCGATGTCTACACCGGCCATGTCGAGCGGGCGCCCCGTTGGTGGATAGATCACAACTTGGAATTCCTGTACCGGCTTATCAAGCAGCCCAGCCGCATCCGGCGACAGATTCACCTGCTCCGGTATTTCTATTGGCTGGCCTTCCGTAAACTGTAAGCCTTGGCCGAACATGCGGTTGCGACCGCCCTCCTCTCCCTGTTGCGCTGTGCGCTCACGGAGCAATGCCCGCCGGCGTTGTCGGCGGAGGATTGGCGCGTGGCCTTGACCGAGGCCCGGCGCCAGCGCGTGGAGGGCCTGTTGTACGCTGCCGCCACGTTGGCCGAGCCGGATAGCCGGCCGCCGCGCGACGTGGTGCTGGTGCTTTACGCCTACGCGAGGCGTGTTGAGGAGGTGAACGTCGAGATGGGGCGGCAGGTAGCGGAGCTGTTTGCCGTTTACGACGGGTTGGGCGCGGCGCCCTTGTTGCTCAAGGGGCATGCCGTGGCCGCCCTCTACGCTCATCCCGAATGGCGCACGTCGGGCGACATTGACGTCTACGTTCCCTGCAATTTCGACCGCGTCGACCGCTGGGCGAGGGTTCATGGAAAGGACGCGTCGCCTTACGACCCGCGAGTGACGAAGCACATCGAGTTCCGTTGGCGGGGTTTCAGTGTGGAGAATCACTTCCGCCTGTCCCAATTCTACCACCGTCGGCTCAACCGTCGCTTACAGGCGGCCTGTGCCGAAGGGTTGCGACGCGAAGCACCCGCATGGCTGGAGGTAGGCGGGCGGCAGGTGGCGACGTTGCCGCCTACCGTGGGATTGCTCCACTTGCTGGTGCATTTCGCCAACCACTTGGTCAGCGAGGGCGTGGGGCTGCGCCAGCTGTGTGACATTGTGATGTATGTTCGTCGTCGGCGCGACGAGATAGACGCAGACTGGCTCGATGGGCAGATCCGCGCACTCCGGCTTACCTTGCTGACCGACGCCGTCACGACGCTGGCCGTGGACCGCTTGGGCCTCGCTGTGACGGAGGTTCCCTACCGCTGGCAGCGCGACGATCGGCGGGCCGCCGTTCTGCTGGACCTTGTGATGGAGAGCGGTAACTATGGGCAGGGTTTCGCCGTCCGCCGATGGGAGCGCCGCTTTCCCCGCCTGCGCAAGCTGCGGTTGCTTTGCCGGCGTAGCCGCCGGGTGGCGCGGTTTGTGCCCGCCGAGTTGTGGGCGGCATGGGTGGGCAAGACGGCGAATCTGTGCCGTTTCGGCTGGCGGGCGCTGAGGTGGCGAAAACAAGTACTACGACAGTCGCGACTGTCGTAGTACTTGTAAAATCTGTCGTAGTACTTGTTTTTCCGAAGTGCCCCTTCCGTGATAACAAACGTAATAAAGAAGAATGAGAAAATTACTTTTGATTCTTTCGGTAGTGATGGCGACGACCGCAGAGGCACAAGTCCCGGTACCCGACACGGCGCGACAGGCGTTGACCTACCGCGTCGAGGCCGGCGCCGTGGCGGGGCGTGGCCGTTACGCGCCACTGTGGTTCACGGCCAACCGGCAGGGCCTCTCGGGGGTGGAGACGCGGAGCGCCTACCTGCGCGCCGGCGTGGTCTGGCGGCGCGAGCTGAATCGCGGTTGGCGCGTCGGGGCCGGGCTGGACTTGGCAGGAACTTACGGGCAGACGGCCCCGTTTGTCATGCAGCAGGCCTATGCCGACGTGGGCTGGCGCTGGGGCAACCTGAGCCTCGGCAGCAAGGAGCGTTGGCCAGAGATGAAGGACCCGGAGCTGAGCAGCGGCGCCATGGTCGAGGGTAGCAACGCGCGGCCCGTGCCCCAGGCGCGCCTGGAGATACCCGAGTATGTGGCCGTGCCCGGTACGAAGCAGTGGCTGGCCCTGAAGGGGCACATCGCCTACGGCCGTTTCACGGACGACGGCTGGCAGCGCGACTTTGCCCGGCGGGCGTCGAATTACCTGACCGATGTGTTCTACCACAGCAAGTCCATCTATTTCCGCCTTGGGCGGCGCGAACGCTTCCCGCTGGAGCTGGAGTTCGGCCTGTTGATGGCGGCACAATTCGGCGGCAAGGTCTACGCTTACGATGCCGACCGGCGGGCGCACCTGGTCTACGACCTGCCTTCGGGCATCGACGATGCGCTCAAGATGATCATCCCCTCGGCGGGCGGCGACGACACGCCGGGGGGCGAGCAGGTCAACGTGTACGGCAACCACGTCGGCAGCTGGAACTTCGCCTTCACGGCTTGGCCGGCGGAGGGCTGGCGCGTGCGCCTTTACTACGAGCACATGTTCGAGGACCACTCGCAGATGTTTTTCCAGTACGGCCGGTGGCGCGACGGGCACATCGGCGTGCAGGTGGACTTCCCCCGCAACCGGTGGCTCAGCACGCTGGTGTGGGAAGGGCTCGGGACGAAGGACCAGAGCGGCCCCATCCTGTACGACGGCTACGCCGGGGCGATGCCCGAGTATCAGGTGAGCGCCAACGATGACTACTATAACAACGGTCTCTACCTCGGATGGCAGCACTGGGGTATGGGGATGGGCAATCCCTTGCTGCCGGGACCGCTCTACAACGCTGACCATGTTATCCGCTTTCGCAGCAACCGCGTGTTGGCCCATCATGTGGGTCTTCGCGGCGAGCCGGCGCGGGACTGGTCGTGGCGCGTGCTCGTGAGCTACGTCCGCCACTGGGGACGGTATCGTGATCCGCTTGACAACGTGCAGCGCGAGGTCCACTCGCTGTGGGAGGTGCGTTGGCGGCCCCGCCGGTGGCAGGGATGGTCGGCCGCCGCGGCGCTGGGGGTGGACCGCGGTAGCTATCTGGGCGACAACACGGGCGTCCAGCTGACCGTGCGCAAGGACGGCTGGCTGGGACGTCGCGCGAAAAAGGCTTTACGATGAATAGACTTCTGTACTTGTTTCTCCTTTGCCTGACGCTGGCGGGCTGCGCGAAGGCGCCGATGAACGGCGCGCTCGACGGGCAGTGGCAACTGCTCCGCTACGAAACGACGGACGGCGAGGTGCGCGATTGCCGCCGGCTGTATTACAGTATTCAGCTCCAGGTCGTCGAGTTGGCCGATAAGGGCGGCGAGGGTTATGGCACCTACATCGGACGCTTTGCCTACGATGAGGGGCGCGCGGAGGTGGTTATCCGCGAACTGCGTCCCCGAGGCGACGAAGGGCGGCTGGCCACGACGGACGAGCTACAGCCTTTCGGCCTGTTTGCTACCGATAACGTGCTGCACGTCGTGGCGGTGGACGATGACCACCTGACGCTCCGCTCCGACGTGGCGACGCTCTACTTCAGGAAGTTCTGAGCCTCGACAGAGGAGGCCCTTTATCCATCGCCTTGCAGCCGGGGAGGATTTTCTCCCGGCCGCAAGGCGATTTCTTGTGGGGCAAGTATTCAATACGCCCACTTCGGGGATGGGAATGTTCTCCTGCTTTAGCGGTTGATAACGTGCCGAGTATGGGATTTTGTAGGAGAAATGTGATTAAAGGCTTGGTGATTGGGTGAAGGTGTCGTAATTTTATTGCGCCGTTGGGCAAAGGCCGTGTTTCTAATCGAAAGGATGATGAACAGAAAGCTTCAAATACATAACAGTACTGTAGAATTTCTTATTTTTCAGATTGAGAGCAAAGAACAGGGCATAGAAGTCCTGTATCAGGACGAAACGCTTTGGCTTACGCAGGATGCTATTGCTGTTTTGTTCGACAAGAGCCGCTCGACAATAGCCGAACATCTACGGAATGTATTCCTGAGTCAGGAATTGCAGGAGGCTTCAGTTTGTCGGAAATTCCGACGAACTGCCGCGGACGGGAAAACTTATGCGACGAAGTACTACAATCTTGACGCTGTGATATCGGTCGGTTACCGCGCCAACTCGGTCCGGGCGACTCAGTTCCGACAATGGTGTACGTCCGTCTTGCGGCAATTCGCTATTCGGGGTTATGTCGTTGACCGAAAGCGCATGGAGAATGGCACATTCCTTAGTGAAGATTACTTTGAGCATCTGCTGGCCGAAATCCGGGAGATCCGGTTAAGCGAGCGACGCTTTTACCAGAAACTGACCGATATCTACGCCACCAGCATCGACTACAATCGGGACGCCCCGACTACCCGTATGTTTTTTAAGAAAATGCAAAATAAGATGCACTTTGCCATTCATGGGCATACGGCTGCCGAACTGATTCGCGAAAGGGCTTGCGCAGAAAGAGAGCATATGGGACTGACCACGTGGGAGAATGCCCCAGATGGCAAGATAGTGAAAACGGATGTGGTCGTGGCGAAAAATTATCTGACTCAGGAGGAGCTGGAATCAATGGGGCGCATAGTCAGTGCTTTCTTAGACTTGGCCGAGGACAGGGCTAAGCGCCATATTCCGATGACCATGGAGGACTGGGCAACCCGTATAGACAAGTTTCTGGAGAATGATGACCGACCTGTCTTGACTGACGGGGGAATGATTTCGGCTGAGCAGGCAAAATCGTATGCCGAGAGTGAGTTTGAGAAATACCGTCTGTTGCAAGACAAGTCGTTCCGTTCGGATTTTGATAAGCTCGCTGAGCGAGATTTGCTGGACTTCATGGAGGAGTCCGATAGCGGAGGCATGGGGTAGGATTGGGTTGCGAAAAGCCCCATCGGCCTTGTTCTTGGCCGATGGGGTGTAAAATTTTTATTTGAGTGAAGAAGCGGTTCGGAGTTTGGTGACGGTTTCTTTATCTGTTGTGATTTTTGCAACTTCTTCAGGTTTACTTTTTCATTTCGACTATCTGCGTGGGGGGAAGTTCGGCGTTGCGCTTTTCGGTCTCGCGGACGACGGCTTCTGCCAGCTGGCGGAAAGCGATGCCCGTCATGGTATCGTCGTGGATGGCGGCGGGCTCGCCCTCGTCGCCGCTCTCGCAGATGCTCTGCACAATGGGGATTTGGGCCAGCAGGGGCACCTGCATTTCCTCGGCCAGGCGCTTGACGCCTTCGCGGCCGAATAGGTAATAGCGGTTCTGCGGCAGTTCGGCCGGGGTGAACCACGCCATGTTCTCGACCAGCCCGAGGATGGGCACGTTCACTTTCTCGTTGCGGTACATGTCGATGCCCTTGCGCGCGTCGGCCAAGGCGACGGCCTGCGGGGTGGAGACGATGACTGCGCCCGTGATAGCCAGCGTTTGCAGCAGGGTGAGGTGAATGTCGCTCGTACCGGGAGGCGTGTCAAGGATAAGGTAGTCCAGTTCGTCCCAAGCGGCATCGCCGATGAGCTGTTTGAGCGCGTTCGAAGCCATACCGCCGCGCCACAGGGTCGCTGTGTCGGGGTTGACGAAGAAACCGATCGAAAGGATGCGTACGCCGTACTTTTCGGCCGGGATAATCACCTGTCGGCCGTCGCGCATCTCGCCGAAAATCTGGGTCTGCTCGAGGTGGAACATCTTGGGCACTGAGGGGCCGAAAATGTCGGCATCGAGAAGACCGACCTTATAGTCGAGACGGGCCAGGGCGACGGCCAAGTTGGCGGCCACGGTGCTCTTGCCTACGCCACCTTTGCCCGAGCTGACGGCGATGATGTTTTTTACGCCAGGCAGCATCTTTCCGGGCTCGGGGCGGGCTTGTTGGATGGTCTTGACGCGTATGTCGACACGCACGGCCTTGTCCACGTAGGTGTGAATGGCGGCTTCGGCCGACTTGACGACCGACTTGATGAACGGGTCGGTGGGTTTGTCAAAGATGAGGGAGAAGCTGACGTCCATGCCGTCGATGCGGAGGTCGTCCTCGACCATGCCGGCCTCGACGAGGTTCTTTCCGTTGCCCGGATAGCGCACTTGGCGCAGGGCGTCGGTGATGAGTTGGGGGTATATCGTCATGTTCGTGATTTTGGAGTTACTTTGAGGTGGTCAGGCTGGAGCGTTTGCTACGGTTGTAGCTGCGGTAGGAGTCGAGTTCTATCTCGACATCGGGTTCCACGAGTGCGCCCGTTTGCGGCAGGCGGAACTTCAGGTATTTGATGGTCAGTCCCCGGGCCAGCCACTGCTGCTCATAGTATGTCTGGATGCCGAGAATGCGTTTCACCTCGTCGTCATTGCCGGTGGCCAAGACGGTATGGTAGAGGTCGTCGCTGCGGAAATCCACCGGCAGGCGGTTGGCTTCAATCATGTAGTTGGTGTAGGTAAACAGGAAGGGGCTGTCCGTTTTCACGTGAACGAGGCCGCCATCGACAAGAAAGCGGCGGTAACGTTCGAGGAAGTAAGTCGACGTGAGCCGCTTGGTCGCTTTTTTCATTTGCGGGTCGCTGAACGTGAGCCACAGTTCGCTCACCTCGTCCGGCGCAAAGAAACGGTCGATGAATTCGATGCGCGTACGCAGGAAACCGACGTTCGTCATGCCTTCGCGCAGCGATTCGGTCGCTCCGCTCCACATGCGGGCTCCTTTGATGTCGACTCCGATGAAATTCTTGTCCGGAAAGAGGCGGCCAAGGCCGACCGTGTATTCCCCGCGACCGCATCCGAGTTCGAGCACGATGGGCCGGTCGTTATGGAAGAAGTCCTCGTGCCAATGGCCCCGGAGCGGGAAAGGCCGGTCGTCGAGGGCGTCAAACGGAGCTTCGACCACGTGGGGATACGAGGCCATGTCCGCAAATTTTGCCAGTTTGTTTTTTGCCATGTGCGTAGTCGTTGTGAGAGGTCGGTCCGGCATCAGCGGTAGCGAGTCCCTTGTGGTGGATGCTGACGTCCGGATGGTAGTATCATCTCGCAGCTGTCGTCCGCAAAGGTACGGAAAAAAGCCGGTTCGGCTTACTCCTGAGCGGTGGAAGCCTCGTCTTCGTCTTCTTGCAGGATGGTGCGGATGTCCTTGTCGACGGCGTAGAGCTGTGTTTTGCACTGCTTGACCAGCGTGCGGGCCTCTTTGAGAGTCTCGGTGAGGCGGTCGATGCCGATTTCGTTGTTTTCCACCTGTCGGACGATGCTTTCGAGACGTTGCATCGCTTGTTCGTAAGTCAGTTTCTCTTTCTTTGCCATAAGTTTCGGTGTACTTGGGGTTATTGGACGACGCTTTCGATGGTGCCATCAGCCAGACGGGTGGTGAGGCGGTCGCCGGGGCGCACTTTGTCCGTAGAGGTGACGAGCTTTCCTTCACTCAGCGTGATGCTGTATCCCAGGCGCAGAATGCGGTCGGGGTCGGTCGCTTCGAGACGTTGCCCGATGAGGTCTACGTGGTGGCGCTGGTCGGTGAGTAGACGCAACGCTGCCGCCGCGAGTCGGCTTCGCAGCTGTTGCAAATCCGTATGGGCGCGTATTGAGCGTCGCTCTATGGCCATGGCCAGCCGGCGGAGTTTGGTATCGGCGCGGTAGCTTTCAAACGAGGCGTAGTGCGAGAAAGCGGAGAGCAAGTGGTTGGCCGTGTGGTCAAAGCGTATTTTTTCGCAATACATGCGGGACGTGACAGCACGGTTGATGCGTGAGGTCAGGTTGTTGAGGGCGTCAGCTTCGGCAGCCATGCGGTCGATAAGATAGGCGGCGACGGCGGTCGGGGTCTTAAGGCGCTCGTAAGCGACGAGGTCGATGACCGTTTCGTCGCGTTCGTGTCCGATGCCGCTCAGCACCGGCAGGGGAAATTGCGCCACGTTGTCGGCCAGGTCGTACGTGTCGAAACCGCTCAGGTCGCTCACAGCGCCTCCGCCCCGTATGATGACCACAATGTCCCACTGGTCGCGTTCCTCCGCGATGCGGTCCAAGGCGTGGATAATGCTGCTTTCGGTTTGTTCGCCCTGCATGACGGCTTGGAACAGCCGGGCGGTGAAACGGTAGGGTGAAGCCTCCAGCTGGTGGCAGAAGTCGCCCAGTCCGGCTGCCGTAGCGCTCGAAATGATGGCGATACGGTTGGCCGGTCGTGGCCAAGGCAGTTCGCGGTTTAGGGCCGCCACACCTTCACGTTCGAGCCGGGCCACGATCTCTCGGCGGTGCCGGCTCTGGTCGCCCAAAGTGTAGGTCGGGTCGATGTCTTCGACGTAGAGCGAATAGCCATAGCGTTCGTGGAAATGGATGCTGACCTCGACAAGCACCGTCATGCCCGGGGTGAGGCGCTGGCCGGTTTCGCGTTCAAAGTAAGGGCGTAACACGTTGTACGTGCTTTTCCAGATGCGCCCTTCGGCCAATGCCACGGGTTGGTCGCTGCGCCCGTCCTTTTCGACAAAGGTCAGGTAGCAATGGCCAGCCTCGCTTTCGCGCACCTCGCTCAGTTCCGCTTTCAGCCAGTAAGTCTGCGTGAACGTAGCGTCGATGAGGCTGCGCACCAGGTTGTTGAGCTCGTAAAGGCTAAGGGCTTCCATTCGCGGGTCAGTCCTCTTTGAGTATCTGGTAAGCCTTCCACATGTCGGGGATGCCGTATCCGTAGACGTTGTCCGGGTGATTGGCGTTGTCAGCCGAGCGCCGGACGGCGTCGATGACCTCCTCGGGGCGACGGTCGGGGAAGGCCTGCCACAGGCAAGCCACCATGCCGCACAGGATAGGGGTGGAGAACGACGTGCCGTTGACGCGGGTGATGGAACCGTCGACTTCGAATGCCGCGGCGCCCTCGCCGAGGGCCATGACGTCGGGTTTGATGCGGCCGTCGGCCGTGTTGCCGAGTGAGGAGAAGAGGGTGTTGCGACGCAGGCTGTCGACAGCGCCTACGGTGAGGATGTCGGTCGCGTCGGCTGGCACGCTGATCTTTTTCCATCGGTCGTTGCCTGCATTGCCGGCGCTGTTGAGCACCAGGATGCCGCGGCTGGCGGCGAGCGAAGCCGTGCAGCTGTTGAGGGCGGTACGGCCGTCGAGTTCACGATAGGTGTGGCTTTCAGCCGGGTCGTCGTAGGTGTAATAGCCGAGCGAGCTGGTAATGATGTCCACACCGAGGCTGTCGGCGTATTCGACGGCTGCGCACCAGTTGTCCTCTTCCACCATGTGCTCGGTCGGCGTGTCTTCGCTCATGAGCAGGTAGAAAGAAGCCTCGGGGGCTGTCCCGACGAGCGAATAGGGCGCCCGGGCACCGATGCAGGAGAGCACCGCCATTCCGTGCCAGTGGGCGGCATAGACGTCGGGGTCGTCGTTAACGAAGTTACGCGTGCCGAGAATGCGGGTTCCCTTCAAGCCGGGCAGGATGTCGGCGTTGTAGAAACCACCGTCGATGACGGCTATTGTCATGCCTTGTCCGCGCAGTCCGGCGTCGTGCAGGCGCAGGCCGTTGAGCATCTCGATTTGTCCGTAGCCGTGACCGTAGTAGTTGGCGGTCGAGTCGAGCTTGCCGGTCAGGCGGCTGTGACGGTCTGTCGTGTCGGGAGCTGCGATGGAGTCAGGGCGTGTGTAGACGCGGCGTACGCTCTTGACGTAAGGCAGGGTGGTGAGCGACTGTGCCAGGGTGCTGTCGGTGGTTTCGACGACGAGTGTGTTGTTCCACTTGCTTTTGTTCACCACGCGCAGCCCTTTGGCGCGGATGCCGTCGACATAGGCGGGCGTCAGGGGCAGGTCGTGTTTGTCTACTTTCAGTTTCAGTCGTTTGCGCCGCTCAATGGATTTTTGCGAGAGAAACTGTTCGGGGCGCTTGACGGAGTAGGGCGTGCCTTTTTTGTCGGTCAGGTACACGCGGTACTTATAGAGTGGCGTGTCGAAGTGGATGAAATCCGTGGCCCGAAGTTTTGCCGTTGTCATGAGGGCAAGGCTGAGGGTCAGGGTGGTGACGAGTGTGGAAAGTTTCATTATGAAAGGATTTGTGGGTTACAGATATTGTCCGATGCCGCGCTGTGAGGCGATATATCCGCCGCCGACGAGGCGCGGTCCGACGTAGAATACAGCGCTTTGGCCGGGCGTGACGGCCGAGGCCGGACACTCCAGCCGGACCAGGAGACGGCCGTCGTCCAAACGAACGCAGCGACAGGATTGACGGGCGCTGCGATAGCGAATCCTGACGCTGAGGTTGTTTTCACCGAACAGCGCGTCCGTGTCGACAGCCTGCCAGCGCTCTACGAAAAAGGCTGTCGTGAGCAAGTCCTCCTCCGAGCCGAGCACGACGGTGTTCTTCTCAGCGTTGAGGCGCAGTACGTAAGCCGGCTGGCCGAGGGCGATGCCCAGTCCCTTGCGCTGGCCCACGGTGTAGAAGGGCACTCCGGCGTGTTCGCCCAGCTTATGTCCTGCCGTGTCGACAAACCATCCGCCGGCTACGCGTCGGGCCAGGTCGGGGGCTTGTTCCCGCAGGAAATCGCGGTAGTCTCTTTCGACAAAGCAAACCTCCATTGATTCTTCCTGCCGGGCCTGCACGTCGAAGCCCCGTCGGGACAGGTAGGCACGGACGTCGGGTTTGGTCATCGTGCCGAGCGGAAAGAGACAACGGCGCAAGGTGGACTGCGACAGACGCCAGAGGAAATAGGACTGATCCTTGCGGAGATCGTCGCCCATGAGGAGGTAAGTCCGTCCTTCCGCTGTCTCGGTCCTGACGTAGTGCCCTGTGGCGATGTATTCACAGCTCAGACGGTCGGCCCATTCGGTGAGTACGCGGAACTTGAAGAGCGGATTGCACATGACGCAGGGGTTGGGCGTACGTCCGGCGCAGTATTCGTCGATAAAGTCGCGCACTACAGTCTGTCGGAATGCCTCGCGTTCGTCGGCCACGTAGTGGCGGACTCCCAGACGATCGGCCAGCGCGCGCGCCTCGGCAATGAAGCGTGGTTGGTCGCTGCCCGGGTCAAATTGCCGGGGCAGGTCCCATACGCGCATCGTGACGCCGGTTATTTCAAAACCTGCGTCCTGTAACAGCAGGCAAGCCGCCGAACTGTCAGTGCCGCCGGACATGCCGACCAGGACTTTTCGTTTCATGATGTTTTTAGGGGCAAAGATAGCGAAAAAAAACATACGCCATTGTTCCGCCGTGGCCGTAGGCTGCGGCGCTCGGCGTGAGCATACGGCGGAAGTCCGAAAAGCAGGAAAAGCAAGGACCGCAAATGTTAAATCGCGGGAAAAACAGCTCGGCATAGCCGAAGAAAGCGTAACTTCGGACATCAAAGTGCGCGGCGGAGTCCGGCGACTTACGGTTTCGCAGGTTGTGCTGCGCGCATCAGTTCTATATTATATAATGTGTAAATCTGAAAATGAGAACCGTTTATTCCTGTCTGAGATTGGCCGTCCTGCTTTTGCTGGCCGGTGTGCCGTTGTTTTCCGCTTGGGGACAAACCGTGTGGTATAACCCTGTGGCGGACACCATGTCCGTCGTGCAGGGCAGGTGGTGGAACCATGAAATCGGTCTGCGCTACCAGCGCTTGCCGCCGAGGGCTGAAACCGTTGTGCGGAAACCGGTCTGGGACCTCTCGCGGCAGTGCGCCGGACTGTATGTGAAGTTTCTTACCAACGCACCGTCGGTAGAAGTGAAATACAAAGTGACGGGCGGTTTTTCCATGCCCCACATGCCGGCTACGGGGGTAAGCGGCGTGGATCTTTATGTAACGGATTGCGACGGGCAGCAGCACTGGTGTGCGGGCCGTTACAGCTTTGGCGACACGGTGCGCTACGTCTACGACAATCTGACTTATCGTAACACGCACAAACGCGGCAGTGAGTACACCCTCTATCTGCCGCTGTACAACGGAGTCAGCTTCTTGCAAATCGGAGTGCCAGCCGGGAGCCGTTTTGACTTTGTCCGTCCGTCGACGGAGAAGCCCGTGGTGGTTTACGGCACTTCGATAGCGCAAGGGGCCTGTGCCTCGCGGCCTGGCATGGCCTGGACCAACATCCTGCAACGGCGGCTGGACTGTCCGGTGGTAAACCTTGGCTTTTCCGGCAACGGACAACTGGACGAGGAGGTCTTTCGTCTGTTGGCTGAGGTCGACGCCGCGGTTTACGTCATCGACTGTATGCCCAACATGACAGGCGACCGGGTCGGACTGATACAGTCGCGACTCGAGGCCGGACTCCGCTTGTTGCGTAGCAAGAGCCGGGCGCCTATCCTGTTGGTAGAGCACGACGGATACATGGGCTATCGCGCTTCGCAACCGAAAGAAAAGGAATTCCGCGAACCCAATGAGCAATTGCGGGCGGTGTATGAGAAAATGCGGACGGAGGCTGCGCCATTGTTTTACCTGACGCAGGAAGAACTGGGACTGAGTATGGACAGTCAGGTGGACGGCATACATGCGTCGGACTTAGGGATGCAACAATATGCCGACGCTTACGTGAAGGCTCTCGACGCCATTCTTTATCCCGGTGTCAGCCCCCTCAGTTTCGTGCCCTGCCGTCAGGAGCGGGATGGCGGCACTTATAACTGGTTGAGCCGGCATGAGGAAATTCTGGCTTACAATGCGGCTAACCAACCCGACGTGGTGATGATTGGCAACTCCATTACGCATTACTGGGGTGGTTTGCCTTACGAGCGAAAGCGGGAGGCCGACGACGTATGGCGCCGCTTGTTCAAGGGGCGGACTGCCGTAAATTTAGGTTTCGGCTGGGACCGCATTGAGAACATAGGCTGGCGCCTGTTGCATGGTGAACTGGATGGATTCACGGCCGACCGCGTGTTGATGATGGCCGGGACGAACAATCTGGAGCTTGACACGGACTCGGCCATCGTGGCGGGCGTGCAGGACCTGGTGCGTATCGTGCGGGCGAAGCAGCCCCGGGCGCAAGTGTACGTGGTGAAGATTTTGCCGCGGCGCGGTGCTGAGGAACGACTCAGGCGGCTGAACACCATGCTGGAGCAGGCTTTGAAGGACACCCCGCAGGTCGAGGTCATCGACGTGGGGAAGGTCTTGTTGCAGCGAGACGGGAAAATCGACGAGAAACTGTTTTCCGACGGGCTGCATCCGAACCACGACGGTTACCGACGGTTGGCGAAAGCCCTGAGGCCATACGTGGAGTGACCCACCGTGCAGGAGCAAACCCTTATAGACGTAATCAACCCCTGTGGCGCCTTGGTTTTAAGGCCTGCCGCAGGGGTTGATTGTTTCATGTCTTCGTCTGATGCGGGGGCGGGGGCTTTATTTCACCTTGACTTGGTGGTCGTGAATGTAGAGACCCTTTTCCGGGCTTTTCTCGAGCTGGCGGCCGTCGATGCCGTAGTAGGCTGCGGATTCGGCGTCGGTCTGTGTGGTAGGAGCTTGGGCGATGCCGTCGGGCACGGCCTTCTTCACGTCGATGTAGTCGACGTCAGGCGCCCATCCCTTGGCGTTGGACAGCCGGATGGTATTGGAGCCGGGTTTCAGCTTGACGTTGAGCGAGGTGGTGGCAACTTTCACCCAGTTGCCCGAATTGAGATTTTCGAGCGTGACCGGCTCTTCGTCGTTGACGGTTACGGTCATCGAGCGGTCCTCACCGCTGATGTAAGCAATGTCAATCGTGTAGTCGCCGCCTTCTTTGCTGTACACGTCGCGCCACTCGAGGAAATTGTCTTTCAGCTCGCCGTCGCCCAGATAGCCTACCTTGCTGCCGCACGACAGGTTGCCGGCATACTGCACCCGCGCGAAGTCACCTTCGGCAATGGCTGAGTATTGTTCGAGCCAGGCGTTTTCGGCCTCGTAGCGCTCCTGTTCGATGCGTTCGCCCTGCATGACGTAGATGCGGACGCCGTGGGCCGGTACCATGGTGGAGTAGAACGTGTTGGTGATGTCGGCGACGTCGCGCTGGCCCAGTGCGTCGCGCACCTTGATGGTCCCCGACAGGCTCAGTTTGTCGAGGTCGATGCGGACAGTACGGTTGCCGTCGGTCGGGTTATAGAAAGCCACGGCGCGCGTGTTGCCGTGCCGCTCTTTAATATCCTTGACGAGCACGTAGCAGTCGTTGCTTTCCTGAACCGGGTAAGCCTGCAAGGCAAGTGGATCCTGGTTGAGCGCGATGAGTTCCTCGTTCTTGAGCAGGGCGAGCGTAGTCTCGTCGATAGTGGTCATGTCGCAACCGATGAGCAGCGGCGAGCTCATGATACACCACATGCCGAAGTGCGTGCGGTCCTCGTTGACGGTCATGCCGCGGCCTACTTCGAGCATGTCCATGTCGTTGAAGTGGCCTTCGGTGGCATAGGCCGAAAGGAAAAGGTTCTTGTCGATGATGCCTTTCACGGAGCTCCAGCTGTTGGTGATGTCGCCCGAGATGCGCCACGAGCTGGCCACGTCGTGTACCCAGCTGCCCGGATAGGCCCAGCGGCAGACGTTCATGCGCACGTCGGTGCGCCCCATGCCGAGGATAGCTTCATGGATGGCCGTGTAGCGCGTGCGTTCGTCGAGGTCCAGCTTTTCTGTGTTCTGGCCCGGGTCGCCGCCGCAGAAGTCCACCTTGATGAAGTCGAAACCTAACTCTTTGAACAGAAAGTCGGCATCCTGCTGGTCGTGCTCGTAAAGGCCGATGCCTACGCCACCGGGGTCGTTGTCCCAATAGTTGCCGCAGGTGTTATGTCCGGCGTCGGAGTAGGTGCCGGCCTTAAACCCGAGACTATGGATGTAGTCCACCACGGGTTTCAGTCCGTTCGGGAAGCGGGTGGAGTGGGGCTTGAGGTTGCCGTCGGCGTCGCGGCCTTCGTAGGCGCCGTCGTCGATGTTGATGAACTTGTACCCGACTTCCTTAAGGCCCTGGTCGGCCATGGCCTTGGCTTGTTTCTTAATCAGGTCTTCGTTGATGTTGACGCGGTAGGTGTTCCACGAGCTCCAGCCCATAGTGGGAGGATCGTAGGCCGAAGCGCCGGAGACTGTCAGGAGGGCGATGCCCAGCAGAGCCGTTGTTCTAAGCAGTTTCATAGTGCGTGTTTTGATGAGGTTCGTAGTAATTGCTCAGCAAATATAGGGAGAAATAATCGACGGACGTTGGTTCGTGGCCGATTTGTGCGGTAATAGGGGGCACAAAAGCAGGGCAAAGCCGTTTCACCAGGCACGCATGTGCTCGAAGTCGAGTGTGAGGCTTTTTTGTTTCCTGAGAAAACCGGTCAGCGAGGGACTGTCCTGGCTGGTTCGCAGCGTCACGTCGTCGTAGGGTGCGTGGACCTCGTTGGCGGCGGGGAGCCAAAGACGTCCGCCAGCCATGCGCAGGGGCAGTGTCGGTCGCTTCGGGAGGGCTGTGCCTTTGGGCGTAAGGGCGAGGCTGTCGCGGGTAAGCCGTACCTGCCCGGTGTGGCGCAGCAGGTCAAGGCCCAGCGTGATGGGCGCTTTTTTGTCCTTGACGAGGTTGACCACAAGGTTTCGGAACACGGCGTGCCCGATGCGCAGGCTGTCGATGACGCCGATTTGCGCCGTTCCGTCGTCGAGGTGGGGGTGCCTTGTGACGATGCGCACTTTCATGCGGCGGGCCAGCCGCCGGGGCATCGTGGTGCGGTAACTGTTCAGGTCTATCAGCGCTTGGCCTGTCCGGCCGTTGACGCTGACCGGGTAGAGCCCGTCGGCATCGTGCCTGATGGCTGTCGTTTGGGCGAGTTCCATGGCGGGAGGCGCTTCGTGGCTCAGCGACCGGAGAATGGCGCGCCGCGCAGTCAGGTTCTTTTCCGACATCGTGGCGGTTTCCTTGAGCGGAGTCACGCTGTCGAGCAGTGCAGCGGCTTCGGCGTAGTGCCCCAGTTCCTCGAGCGCGTGCTCCTTTTGCAGCATAAAGGTGGTGCGCGTGGCGGTGTCGTAACCGGGGTAGCGCAGTTGCCGCTCGGCCTGCGCGACGACGGAGTCGGGCCGGTTTTTCCCGAAGGCAACGAACAGGCGCGTCAGGTTGCGCCCCTCGTGGTTTTGGGTGCGCGACAGTGAGGCCGCGTTGCGCTCGAGGCCAAACCAGTCGCCGCGGTTGATCCAGTAGGCGGCGGTGCGGTGTTGGCGGGTATGGCTGACGGGTTCGGTGCCGGTGATTCGCATGGTCGTGAAGTCGAGCACGAACCGGCGGAAGCAGCGTACGAAGCCCATACCGAGCATACCGTCGTAGTCGGGGGCGCGCCCGTCGGCCAGGACGACGAAAGGCAGGCGCGTGTCGGCGCCGGCCGCATGGAGGACAAAGCGGGCCGTGTCGGTGGCGGCGGGCCGGAAAGTTGCCGCGGAGAGTACCTGGGCCGCAGCGCCGGTGTCGAAGCTGAACGTGCAGTGTCGGCCTTCGTGGGTGGCGGGCAAGCGGATGCCTTGAGCGTGGAAGTAGAAATTGGGGGAAGCCTCCTGTCCGGCAGTGCCGGGACGGGGAAAGACGAGCCGGTCGGCGTGGAACTCCACCCGCCCGATGCGGCGCAGGTCGTTAAGTCCCAGCAGGCTGACCGGAGTCTGTCCGGGCCGGGAGGCGTCGTCCAGGCGGACGAGTACGACGATGTGTTGCAGGCGCACCTCGCCGAGGATCACTTCGTCAGCGTAACCGGTGCACGCCATGACGGGTCCGAAGGCTGAGCCGGTTTCCACCGTGTCGGCGAGCAGGCGGACGCCGCAGGTCTCGGCGTCACTCCGCGTGAGGAGGGTGAACGGCGAACCCGTATCGACGATGACGTCGGGGAGCAGGCGGCCGTTGACGCGCAGGGTGGTGGTGAGGGGCCAGTCGTACGACGTCATGACGAACGAGTCGCCCGCAGGGCGCGTCACTTGGCTGGGCGGACAGCCGGCCAGCGCCTGTGCGAGATAGGCATAGCGCCGCACGGCATAGTCCGTGCTGTCGAAACGTTCGGCATAGGTGGCGCAGAGCCTGCCGAGGCGGTCCCACTCGCCCCGGTAGGCCAGTACGCGGGCCGAAGCGGTGAACGCGGACCGGGCACCGTCGGTGTCGAGCGAGTCGGTCAGGGCGGTAAGCAGCAGTCGCGTCGCGCCGAGCACATCGTCCGGGCGGTTAAGCGCTTCGCCCAAGGTGAGGCGCAGGCGTTGGGCCGGGTAGGCGTCGAGCAGGGAGGTGTCCGCTTCCGCGCAAAGGCGGAGCAGGCCTTCGATGTCGCCGCGGTCCGTCAGTCCCAGTATCCGGCCCCGAACGGAGAGGGTATCGGCGTAGCGCAGCCCCTTGTCGCGATAGTAGACCAGCTGTTTGGCTTGCACGGACGGTTGCGGGTCGTGGTCCAGACGCTTCAGCTCGCGTTCGCAGTAGGCGGCGGCGTCCGGGTAACGGCCGAGCCGGCAGAGGGCGGCTGCCTTTTGTACGGCCCAGACGGCACGGTTGGCCGCCGGGATGTGGTGACTGTAAAAATGGTCGAGGCTGTCGATGCACTCCACGAAGCGGGCGTCGTCGCAGTCGTCGTCGGCCACGGTCAGGTCGCAGGCCAGACGGTACATCGGGGGCAGCGAGTCGCGATACTGGGCGTAGAGCGGGCGCAGGGCGCGCAGGTTGCCCTCCATGGCCAGCTCGACCATGTGGAGGTACAGGCTGTCGCGAGGGCCGGCGGTGGCGGGGAGAAACGCGAGGAGGCTGAGCAGGAAAAAAAGCAGGCTTCGTTTCATTGTGAAAGAACTCGAGCGGAACACTAAGGCCCCTGTCCGGCCGCAAAAGTGCGAAAAAATGAAGACGAACGCGCTGATTTTTCAGAATTTAACGGCGTAAGGCGTAGGGGAGACCGTCTTCATTTTTCTTGGCGGTGCGCCTTCGCAAGTCTATGGCAGACTGGGGCGAAACAAGTACTACGACAGTTTTTACAAGTACTACGATAGAATTTTCTATCGTAGTACTTGTAAAAACGGGGACTACACTTGTTCTCCCTGCCGTAGTTTGGCCGGCTTCATCTACGGCAGTCGGGGGCGTGCACGCGGGGCGCGTCGTCATGGCCGCCCCCATGTGCGTGCAAGGCACGGCCATCTCATCCGTGGGGTGGCTTTTGCGCGATGTTTGGAGGAACGTGCGTTTTTTGTGGGTATCGTTGCGCAGTGTTTGCGAAAAACTTGCTTATTTTGCAAGCGACGGGCTGACGTCGCGGTCGGCTTTCAGTGTAAACGGGTGGAGCGGAGACCGCGAAGCCCCCGACGGCAGTAAAACCTCTCTAACTATAATAAAACGATGAGAAAGAGCCTGAAATTTTCGACATTGTGGCGTGCGCTGTTTGTCGCGCCTATGGTGCTAGCCTTCTCGGCGTGCGCCACACACGCCCCGCAGGTGCGGGCGGTTTACGACCTGATAGAGCGCGTGACGCCGGGCTACGGCGATCAGTTCCGCCTGGAGCTGATGGCTACGGGAGACAGCGTCGACGTCTACGAAGTCGGGAGCAAGCGGGGGAAAGTCCTGCTGCGCGGCAACAACCCCGTGGCGCTGGCTACGGCTTACAATCAGTATCTGAAGTACGACTGCAATGCGCACGTCTCCTGGCTGGGCGACCAGCTGGACTTGCCTGCCAGACTGCCGCTGCCTGCCTCGACGCGGCGCGATACCATCCGCGGGCGCTATCGCGTCTACATGAACTATTGCACGGTGAGCTACACGGCGGCCTGGTGGAACTGGGAGCGCTGGCAGCGCGAGATAGACTACATGGCGATGAACTCCGTCAATATGCCGCTGTCCGTGGTGGGGCTGGAAGCTGTGTGGTACAACACGCTGGTTAAGCACGGGTTCACGGACGGAGAGGCCCGCGGTTTTCTGGCCGGACCGGCTCATGCCGCATGGCAGTGGATGCAGAATTTGCAAAGCTACGGAGGCCCCTTGTCCAAGTCGTGGATAGACCGCCACGCCGAGCTGGGGAAAAAGATAATCGACCGTGAGCTGGAGCTGGGTATGCAGCCCATCCAGCAGGGCTTCTCGGGCTACGTGCCGCGCGAGCTGAAGGCAAAATATCCCCGTGCCAGCATCCGGACGCAGCCTTCGTGGTGCGGTTTCAGGGGAGTCGCCCAGCTCGACCCCACCGATACGCTGTTTCAGGTCATAGGCCGCGACTTCCTGGAGGAGCAGAAGCGGCTTTACGGCGGCGCGCACGGTGTTTATGCGGCCGACCCGTTCCACGAAAGCGCGCCTCCCATCAATACGCCGGAGTACCTGACCAGCGTGGGGCAGTCTATCCATCGGCTTTTCCGGAACTTCGACCCTGACGCCGTGTGGGCCATGCAGGCTTGGAGCCTGCGCGAGCCTATCGTCAAGGCCGTCCCCAAGTCGGATTTGCTCATCCTTGACCTGGACGGCAGTAAATGTAATGCGTCGAACGACTACTGTTGGGGTTATCCTGTCGTGGCGGGAAACCTGCATAACTTCGGCGGTCGCATCAACCTGCACGGCGACCTTCCGCTGCTGGCTTCCAACCAGTATGCCCGGGCTGTCCGTCGGGCGCCCAACGTATGCGGGTCGGGCCTCTTCATGGAGGCTATCGGCCAGAACCCCGTTTATTACGATTTGGCTTTCGAGATGCCCCTCCATGCCGACAGTATTGACGTCGTCGACTGGTTGAAGCACTATGCCCGCCGCCGTTACGGGGTAGCCTCGGAGAGCGCTTTCGAGGCGTGGAAGATTTTGCTCCGTACGGCTTACTCGCGGGGAACGAACGGAACGGAGAACAGCTCTATCATTGCCGCACGGCCAGCCCTTCGGGTGAAGAAATCGGGACCGAATGCCGGATTCGCTATTCCGTATGACCCTGAGGAACTGATCCGTGCCGAAGAACTCCTGCTTCAAGACGCCGACAAGCTGGGCGCCTCCTCTCCCTATCGGTTTGATATCGTCGACGTGCAGCGTCAAGTGATGTCCAACTTGGGACAGCGCATACACCGACAGGCGGCGGACGCTTTCCTCCGTGGGGACAAGGCGGCATTCCAGCTGCATAGCCGCCGCTTCCTGAATATGCTTTACGACGTCGATGTACTCTTGCGTACCCGACCGGAGTTCAACTTCGACCGTTGGCTGGCCGAGGCACGCCGATGGGGAACCACGCCGGAAGAGCAAAACTTGTTCGAGCGCGACGCCACGGCACTTTTCACGATATGGGGTGGTGACGGCGACCCTCTTATATTTGACTATGGCTGGAAAGAGTGGGCCGGACTCATCGACGGGTATTATTTACCTCGTTGGAAGCAGTTCTACGCCATGTTAGAAGATCACTTGGACAGCGGAGAATCTTACCAGGAGGAAGGCTTGCCGTTGACGCACGGACGCGAGGCTTTCCGAGCCAACGACTTCTACAACAGTTTGGCTGATTGGGAACTGCAATATGTGGCTACGACAGGCAAGGTGCGTACCCCCATTACGGAGGGCGACGAAGTGGAAACCACTCGCCGCATGTTTCAAAAATACCGTAAACTGGCGCAGGAATACGAAGCGCCTGGCGAACGTAGACAAACTGAAGGGAAGCGCTACGAGAATCTGGGACAATCCGGACAATAGGACTATAAGGACCTTAAGTAATTTGTATCATGTCGATCAACACTTACAGACTGACTCATTGGCTGTTGGGACTTGCGGTAGGCTTCTCTCTTCAGTCTTGTTCGCGGGATGCAGGCCCGGGACTAATTGCGGAGGGTGCGATGCGTCGCACCTCGTTTAACAGCGAGTGGAAATTCGCCCGTTACGGACTACAGGCCGACGGCACGCGACGTGAAGAGCCGACCGCTCTCGAAGCCCCGGCTACGAGCGACGCGGACTGGCAACCGATAGAGCTACCGCATGATTTTGCCATAGCTGGCCCGTTTCGCATGGATGTGGCTGGCAACACAGGGCGCCTGCCCTATCGGGGATTGGGCTGGTACCGTAAAACATTCACGCCCTCAGCTAAGGACGACGGCAAGCGCTTCTTCTTGGATTTTGACGGTGTGATGGCCAACTCCAAGGTGTGGGTTAATGGACAACTTGCCGGTGGATGGCCCTATGGGTACAGCTCGTTTCGCATAGACCTGACGCCGTATCTCAAAATCGGCCAAGCCAACGTCATAGCCGTACGCACTGATACGGAACACTGGGAGTCGCGTTGGTATCCGGGTGCGGGAATCTATCGCAATGTATGGCTCAGCGTGACCGAGCCGGTGCATGTCGACTACAACGGAGTCTACGTGACCACAAAGGACTATGACCTGAAGCAGCCTTCCGCAGAGTTGCGGGTTGAGGCTACGGTGTGCAACGACGGCACGCAGGCCACCGAAGCCCAAGTGCAAGTCGATGTTTTCGAGCTCGATTCGTTGGACTGTCCGGGCAGGCGTATTGCCAGTCTTGAACCTCAGCAAATCAGCATAAACGGTGGCAGCAAGCAGAGCGTCCACTTCGAACGGCGTATGTCAGGTTTCCGATTGTGGGACGTGGATACCCCGGAGCGTTATGTGGCCCGCGTGACGGTGGATACACCGGACGGTGAACCCGATGTGTATTTCGCTTCTTTCGGTTTCCGCGAGACCAGACTTTCTCGGGAAGGATTCTTTCTGAACGGGCGCCGGGTGGAAATCAAGGGCGTTTGCAATCATCATGACTTGGGGGCTCTTGGTGCAGCGTTCAACCTTTCGGCCCTGAAGCGTCAATTCGACATCTTGAGAGAAATGGGGTGCAACTCCATCCGGTGTGCACACAATCCACCGGCGCCCGAACTGCTTACGCTTGCTGACAAAATGGGATTTCTCGTGATGGACGAGGCTTTCGATGCTTGGCGGCGTGGCAAGCGAGAGTGGGACTACAACAAACTTTTCGATGAATGGCATGAACGCGACCTTGAGGCAATGGTTCGTCGCGATCGCAATCATCCGTCTGTCGTGTTCTGGTCCATCGGAAATGAGGTGATGGAGCAGCGCGACAGCGTCCTTACGCGTCATTTGGTGGATATCGTACACCGGTTGGACCCGCCCCGTCCTGTCACGGCTGGTTACAATGATCCTGACGGCGGGCGCGCTTCGGGAGCAGCGCAGAATCTGGACCTTATGGGAATCAATTACTTTTTTGGTCAGCAGGCCCAATGGGATGCCGATCCGCGTTACCAAAATATGCCAACGATGGGAACAGAAACCTCGTCTTGTGTGAGCACTCGCGGCTATTACCCGCAGAAGGACGGTCCCCAGCAGGAATGGCAGTTAAGCGCGTATGACGAGAATTTCCCCGGTTGGGGATGCACGCCCGATACGCAGTTCCGGACGTTGGCCACTTATCCTCATTTGTTGGGAGAGTACGTGTGGACGGGGTTTGACTATCTGGGCGAGCCGACTCCCTTTAACTCGGATGACACGAATTTGCTTAATTTCCGCAATGACCCTTCGAAACGCGCCGAACTGGAGTCCGAGCTTCAGAAATTGCGCGATACACAGCCTCCTTCGCGGAGCAGCTATTTCGGAATTGTAGATTTGGCTGGGTTTCCTAAAGACCGCTATTATCTTTATCAGTCCCAGTGGCGATCGGAACTTCCCATGGCGCATGTTATGCCGCATTGGACGTGGCCGGGACGCGAAGGGAAAGGTGTGCGTGTACAGGTTTATACGTCGGGCGATGAGGCTGAAGTGTTTGTGAACGGCAAGAGTTGTGGGCGAAAGGCGAAGCGTCCGGGAGATGATTTCAGGCTCGAATGGGACTCGGTGACTTATCGGCCGGGCACTTTGAAGGTTGTCGCTTATCGGGATGGAAAATTCTGGGCGACGGACTCTGTCAAAACGGCCGGAAAACCTTATGCCCTTCGCATTGACGCGGATCGCAATTCGATAAGCGATGGGGAGTTGGCGTTTTTGCGGATTTCTGTGGTGGACCGCGAGGGCATTCTGGTGCCTGAAGCAAATTCTGTCGTACATATCGACGTGAAAGGGAAAGGTAGACTCAGGGCGACGGACAACGGAGATCCAACCTCGTTCGTCCCTTTCAGTAGCGCCGACCGACCGGCCTTCAATGGCTTGTGTTTAGCCATCATAGCGGCCAAAGAAGCGCAACAGGGCAGTTGCACGGTGACAGTCAGTGCGCCAGGCTTACAGTCGGCGACGACGCAGCTTACAATACGTTGAGCATTTGACGATCGGTTTGTCCGGTCATCGTAGTGGCATTAATTTGCCGGGAAGTAGCTGCATTGGGGTACTTCCCGGCAAGTTTTTTATTTCGTAAGAGCAGTTGTTTGTGGGCGCTCCTGTCGTCTTGTTACGCTTATGGACTTTGCCAGGACAACAAAAATCCCTGTCTTGTCGGGAGAAATCCGGGGCAAGACAGGGATGGAATAGCGTATTCGGCGTGATCACCTTTTGATTTCTGTGCTTCCAGAACCGATCATCTGTCCGTCACAGAAAATATAGGCTGTGTATTGGCCCTTGCTCAGGAACTCGTCAGCAGGAATGTACACCGTGACGCCGAGTTCCTGCCCGGTGTATTCGATGACCTTGGAGGCGGAATACTCGAGGGCGCGGTTTTCGTAATT
Organism: uncultured Alloprevotella sp.; assembly: GCA_944322325.1. Taxonomy (GTDB): domain Bacteria; phylum Bacteroidota; class Bacteroidia; order Bacteroidales; family Bacteroidaceae; genus Alloprevotella. The sequence goes on along the minus strand of CALUOQ010000005.1, from coordinate 57,165 downwards.
GAACGTGCCGGAAGCGTTGATGACCTCATTGCTCGGTTTGGTCAGCCGTACGTAGACGTAACGGTTGCCTGTCTCGGCCGTAACGTTGCGCGTGATGGTGAACGAGACGGTAAAGCGGCGGATGTCCTTGCTGCGCCGTGCGTTTTTCCCGTTCTTCTTTTGCGGTGCAATGCTCACTCCTGTGGCGTTCAGTTGGGAGGCGATGGCCACTTTCTCGCTGAGGTTCTGGCGCTCGGTGTTGAGCGATGAAATCTGCGTGGTGGCCGCGCTGTAGCGGGCACGGGCTTCGTCGCGCTCAGCGGTGAGGTCCTGATTCAGGCGTTGGAGCGAGTCGACCTGATAGATATAGGTGCGCAGCACGGCCCGCACGGTGGCGAGTTCCTTCTTAAGGCGGGCAATCTCGGCCGCGTCGTTGCTTTTTACGCGGCGGAGCTCCTCGAGAAGTTCCTCCGTGCGACGCTGTTCGCGGTCGAGTTGCTGCATGAGCGAGTCGTCCTTGATGGATTTTTTCAGTTCGTCATATTGCAGGGCGAACTGCGTGTACTCGTTCTCCATCTCCTTTTTGTCGAGCCGGGCCAGTTCCTCAAGGTCGGCGTTACGCTGTTTCTGTTCTTCGTGTTGGCGATAGAAATAGAACACGCCGACGCCCAACAGGACGATGAGCACGGCAGCGATGGCAATGATGATGGTTTCTTTTTTTTGCATAATAGTTGGCGTGTGGAATTTAGTCCTGAGCGGTAAGCTGACGCTGCTCGTAGTCGCGGCGAACGTCCTCGTAAAACGCCGCTTGGGCGGTATACATATAAGGATAGAGCCAGAGTGTGCCTATGCCGCAGGTGAGGATGCAGAGAAGCCCCCAGCCGATGAAACTCAGGTAAAGCACGAAAAGTTTAGCCTTGTAGCCCTGCATCATGGCCATGCTCCGCTCGATGGCCGCATTCTTTGAGAGCGTGGGCTCGTCGAGCAGAACGAACGGCGTCATGGCGTAGGACAGCGCCTTGACGATGCCCGGCACGATGAGCAGGAGCGACCACAACATGACATAGATGCACTGGAGCAGGTAGGTGGTGAAAATGCGACTGAAGCTTCGGTAGCCGTCGAACAGGTTCTCGACGCCGACAGGCTCACCCCGCAGGTTGCGCAAGAACAGTGTGGCATATCCCCACGACAATGGGAGAATGAGCAACAGCAGGCACAGCGACACGTAGCGCAGCGTGAGTAGCGTATCGGCGCTGGCGTAGAGAACATACTCCATGAAGTCGGAGAGGTAGTTCGGCGTTTGGGCCACAAAGGCGATAAGCCAAAATATCAGCGTGGCGGCGACGCCCGTCCCCCATTGCCCGCGCAGGGCTTCGCGGGCTTGAGTACGCAATGCGGTATTAGTCACCATTCCTTATATATTAATTAATGTGTGTGCCGACGTAGCGACAGTCAGTCGATGACGGTGATCCAATTGTGCGTGTCGGGCTCGATGCCGTACTGGATGTTGCGCAGCTTGGTGTAGAGCTTTTCGCTGATGGGACCGGGCTTGCCGTCCTTGGAAATGACGTAGCTCTTGTGGTTCTCCATGTCGTCGATGCGGGCGATGGGGCTAATGACAGCAGCCGTACCGCAGGCGCCTGCCTCTTCGAATGTAGCGAGCTCTTCTTCCGGAATCTGGCGGCATTCTACCTTCATGCCCAAGTCGAGGGCCAGCTGCTGGAGGCTGCGGTTTGTAATGGACGGCAGGATGGAGGTGGACTTCGGTGTGATGTACGTGTTGTTCTTGATGCCGAAGAAGTTGGCGGCTCCGCACTCGTCGATGTACTTTTTCTCTTTGGCATCGAGGTAGAACTCGCAAGAGTAGCCGGCGTCGTGGGCAATTTTATTGGCGCGCAGGCTGGCGGCGTAGTTTCCGCCGACCTTGTATGTTCCGGTGCCGAGCGGGGCGGCGCGGTCGAACTCGCGGATGATGACGTAGTCGTTGGTGGCAAAGCCTCCCTTGAAGTACGGGCCTACGGGGGTGACGAAAATAAGGAACAAGTATTCGTCAGCGGGGTGGACACCGACTTGGGCTCCGGTTCCGATAAGCAGCGGGCGGATGTAGAGAGCGGCGCCGCTTTCATAGGGAGGTACGAAACGCTCGTTGAGCTTGATGACCTTTTTGGTCATTTCGACAAAAAGCTCCGTCGGTACTTCGGGCATCAGTATGCCGCGGCACGTGCTCTGCAGGCGGGCTGCATTGTCCTCGATGCGGAAAATGCGGATTTTACCGTCCGGGCAACGGAAAGCCTTTTGGCCTTCAAACGCTTCCTGACCGTAGTGGAGGCACGTAGCGGCCATGTGAATGTTGATAGTTTCGGAAGAGCTTACCTCTATCTCTCCCCATTTCCCGTCGCGGTAGTAGCAGCGGACGTTGTAGTCCGTGGGCATATAGCCAAAGGACAAATGGCTCCAATCGATATTTTCCATTTTATTTGAAGTTTGTCTGTTCTTTTTTAATTCCCGGCAAAGGTACATATAATTATTGTATAAAGTCGGCGGGCCAAGGCTTTTTCCGTTGACGAAGCCGTTGGAATCCGTCCGGCAACGGAACGAAACGCAGCGACAATCGAAGAAAGTTGCTACAAAATGTTGAAGTCTTTCAAAAAAGAGGGAGAAAACTTGGCTACTTCGCTTTCTCTCTTTATTTTTGCGGTAAAAATCAGGCGTTGGTCGTATGTCGTGATGGCTTCTGTCCGTAAAGATCGGAAAGGGCTTGGCGAGAAGACCGATTCCCCGATGAGAACAAAGAATAAGGCTTGTGCAAGGTGTTCCGGCGACCAAGACTTTCCAACGAGACTGGAAGCAAGAATGTATCGCATTGGGGGTTAACCTTAAATCAGATGCCGAAGTGAAGAAGCTAATCGAAGTTTAATCTAATAATCTTTTAATCAAATCAAAAATGGCAACAACAAATGCAAGTGCCTCCAAGAGCGCACCTAAGAAACAATCTCAGGGTTTTACCGGTATTAAATCGGCCTTTTCGGTAATGGTCGGCTGTTTAGTCATTGCCTTGGCCATTTATCTCTTTGTTTTCGGTAACATCTCCAACTTTAGAGGCGGAGAGGATACCGGAGTCCCTTTCTCGTTCCTGACGAGCGGCGATGTGGGTCTTGAGCCTGCCAACTTGATGGGTACGGTCTACAAAGGTGGATTTATCGTGCCTATCATCTGGACGATGTTCTTCACTGTGCTCGCTTTGAGTATTGAACGCTTCTTCGCCATCCGTACCGCTTATGGTCGTACCAGCCTGACGAAGTTCGTTGAGAATATCAAGAAAGCGCTTCAGGCAAACGACTTCAACAAGGCTGTACAGCTTTGCGACGCTCAGTGTGGTTCCGTGGCCAACGTGGTTCGCGCTACACTGAAGAAGTACCAGGAAATGGACCAGACGGACCGTCTGACGAAGGAGCAGAAGATTCTTGCCATCCAGAAGGAGCTGGAAGAGGCTACTGCCCTCGAAATGCCTATGCTTCAGGAAAACCTTCCGGTCTTGGGTACCATTATTACACTCGGTACGTTGATGGGTCTTCTCGGTACGGTGTTGGGTATGATCCGTTCGTTCTCGGCTATGGCATCCGGTGAAGGTGGTGCTGACTCCGCCGCTCTTTCGACCGGTATCTCCGAGGCCCTTGTTAACACGGCTTCCGGTATCGCAACGGGTGCTCTCTCCGTTATTTCTTACAACTATTACACGAACAAAATTGACCGTTTGACCTTCAGCCTTGACGAAGTAGGTTTCTCTATCGTACAGACCTTCTCGGCTACTCACTAAACATAAATAAGGTATTAAGTCATGGGACGATTTAAGATTAAAAAACAAGACACGTTCATAGACATGACGCCTATGAGCGACGTCATGGTCCTGCTGCTTACCTTCTTTATGCTTACCGCCACATTCGTTAAAGACGAACCCGTCAAAGTCAATACACCAGGCTCCGTATCAGAAATTAAAATTCCCGAGCGCAATCTGCTCACAATTTTCGTTGAGAGAAACGGCAAGGTCTTCATGACGATGGACTCACCGGACAATCTCGGAAAGTTAGCAGCCAAGATGAATGAGAACGGGAGTTTAAATCTGAGCGCTCAGGAAATTGAGGTATTCAAGAAATCTCCAACGTTTGGTACTCCGCTGGAAATGGTAAACGGCTGGCTCGCCCGGGGTGACGCTGAACGCAACGACATCCTATTGAATGCAGGCAATGAAGGTATCCCTTGCGACAGTATCAACAACGAGTTTAAGATTTGGGTGAAGGCAGCTCGCGAAGCTGTTCCTGAAATGCGCGTTGCTATCAAAGCTGACCAGAACACACCATACTCGGTAATTAAAAAAGTAATGGACTCCTTGCGCGACCTCAACGAGAACAGATACAATCTGATTACCTCGCTGAAAGCCGGCGATAAGGAATAAAGATTAAAGTGTTATGGCAAAGAAAACTGGCAGTAAGCAAAAGAAAATGAATGCCCGCGTCGACTTTACGCCGATGGTGGACATGATCATGTTGCTCGTGACGTTCTTCATGCTCTGTACGTCTCTTATCAAGCCTCAGACGATGGAAATCGTAATGCCGTCGAATAAGGAAGATTTGACTGACGACCAGAAGAGCCAAGTAGCAGCATCGAAAGCTATCACTATATTGATTGACGAGAAAGATAAGTTGTATTATTACACTGGGCTTCCCGATACCGCCAAGCTCAAGGAAACAACTTATGGTCAGGACGGTATTCGTGCCGCTCTCCTCTCGCTTAATGGCGTGGCCAGAGTGAAAATCGAAACGCTCAAGCGCGAGTATGCGTTGAAGCAAAGCTCGAACCCGCAGGTGGCAGCAAAAAATCAGGAAGAGTATAAGGAGAAAGTCAACAAGATTAAGAATGGCGAAGATGTGCCTAACGTCATTATCAAAGCCACCGACAATTCTACTTATAAGAACCTGATTGACGTTCTGGACGAGATGCAGATTTGCTGGATCGGTAAGTATGTGATTGATAAGATTGCAGACGGCGACGTAGCCAAGATTAAGGAATACGAAGCCAACCCTGCTAAATAATTTATAAGCGAAATAAGTTTATGTCTAAAATCGATTTGATATCACAGCAATGGTGTGATCTTGTCTTCGAAGGACGCAATAAGAGCTATGGAGCTTATAAGTTACGTTCGCAGGCCGGTCGGCGTCAGCGCAACGCGTTGGTTGCAGTCCTAATCTTCATTGCTGTCATTGCTTTGATTCCTGTCATTCTCCAAGTCACCAAGAGCGATACGGCGGCCGAGGATAATTACTCGGAAGTCATGAAGATGGCTCAGTTGAAGCAGGAGAAGAAGGAAGAGAAGAAAGAGGAAAAGATCGAAGTAAAGTATCAGAAGCCCATTGAGAAAGTAGCCGTAAAGGCTTCTATTCAGATGACGGCCCCGGTCATTAAGGAAGACCAAGATGTCAATAAGGAGGCCGAGCTGAAGAATATGGATGAGTTGATGAACGCCAAGGCCGCAATTGCCGCCACTACGTATAAGGGCGACGAAGGCGGTACGGTGAACATCGACGACCTTAAGGAAAATCAGACAGTCGGTGGTACGGCCGGTCAGGAAATAGAGACTGATGTCTTTACCGTCGCTGAGCAGATGCCGATCTTCCCCGGTGGTGAAGCCGCGCTGCTGCGTTATGTTTCCGAGCACACCAAGTATCCTTCCATCGCTTTGGAACAGGAAATCCAGGGTGTGGTAACGATTCGTTTCGTGGTGACGCCGACTGGTGCTGTAGGAGATGTGTTCGTCGTTCAGGGTCTCGATCCTGAGTGCGACCGCGAAGCTGTGCGCGTGGTGAAGTCGCTTCCCCGCTTCACCCCCGGTAAGCAGCAGGGTAAGCCCGTCGCTGTTTGGTACACCCTTCCTGTTCGATTCGAGATTCGTTAAGATTCTGTGTACGTAAAAACTTCAGAACATGAGAGCACTTAGGCTATCCGTAGCCGTTATGTGCATCGCGCTAACCACTTCGTGTGGGAATCATCGGAAGTCAGCAGATTGGCTGACTTCCGATGATGTGCATATAGCGGTAGATGAAACGTTCCGCCCCATTATGGAGGAGGAAATGAAAGTCTTTTCGGTCAAGTATCCCGAAGCGGGCATGAAGCCCGTTTTCTGTAGCGAGAACGAGGCCCTTCGTCTTTTGGTTAACGATAGCTTGCGAATCGCTTTGACAACGCGGCCTTTGTCTGCCGCCGATAAGAAGATGCTTTCCGCCCATACGCTTACGGCGCGCGAATCGCTCGTGGCGACTGATGCGTTGGCCTTGATTGTCAGCAAGGAAGCGCCGGACAGTTTGATAACCGTTGACGAGGTGAAGGGCATCGTGACCGGGCGCATTACCAAGTGGGAACAGTTGGCTCATTCCAGCCGAAAAGGTGAGTTGAAGCTCGTTTTCGACGACCCGGGTTCCAGCACAGTCCGGTTTATGGTCGACTCCATCTGCCGGGGCGAGGAATTCAAGGGAAACCTGTACGCCCAAGGTTCCAACGAAGCTGTGCTCGAGGCGGTGAAGAACGACCCCAACGTGATTGGAGTCGTCGGCGCCAATTGGTTGAAAGAGCCGAGCGATTCGGCCTTAAGCTCTTTTGCCGGTTTGGACGTCCGCGTGATGAAAGTCAGTCGTTTTTCAGCCCCTAACGAGCTGTTCGTCCGTCCTTATCAGTATTATATCGCTACCGGCGAGTATCCATTGCTGCGCTCGGTCTATGTCGTGACGACCGACCCGCGCGTCAGCTCGATGGTGAAGAACTTCTATTTCTTCCTGACCGGACAGAGCGGGCAGCTCATCATCTGTAAGTCCTCGCAGTTGCTGCCCCACATGCCCGTGCAGGTGAAGAGCGTGACTGTTCCCGATTGAGAGGAGGGACTAAAGCCGATAAAGTTTTACGATGCGCGTGTCCCGTATGATTCGGTACGGGATATGCGCATTGGTTTTGTCACGTCCGGCGTGCTTTGCCTGCGGTGTGGCGCCTTGCGGGCACCAGTTTGTAGCGCTTAGGCCGGAATCAATAGTTTCGAGGGCAATTTGTCATTATATTTTTATTTTTTCTGAAGCCCTCTTCACGGTCTTTGCCAAAATCAAATAGTTTTTTCTTCTTGTCGTTGGTGTATATCCAAAAATCCAGTATTTTTGCAAGACCAACCACGACAGTCCGCATATGGTCGTGTCGTTGTTTCCGGGAGTCCCGGAAAGCAATCAAGTAACACAGAAATAACAATAAAATCAGCAGTTAAAGTGATGAAGAAAAATTTTCTAACCAGTGCCGTCTTGTTGATAGTCATGGCCTTCGGCGTCCTGCCGGTAATGGCCCAGAGTCATCAGATTGAGTATCCGACTCTCGACCCTGAAGACGAGCAGCAAGTGTTGAACATTTGCGAATTGATGAAAACCGACCCTGAGGAGGCCGACGAAAATGTCATGAAGATGGTTCGCCGTTCGCGTGACAAGGAGGGAATTACCGCCATGGGCCGCCTGTTCCTCGAAAAAGGTGTTTATCCTTACGCCAAGTTGTGCGCGGACAAAGTTTATGAGCTCGATGCGCAGTATGTGCCGGGTCTGATGCTCGCTGGTGACGTCTGCATCATGCGTAAGGACTGGGGCTCTGCCGGTCAGAAATTCGACGAAGCCCTTATGGTCGACTCGACTTTGACGGAGCCCATCCTTAAGAATGTGCAGGTCTACAAGAACATCAACCCCATCTACGCCAAGGAAATGCTCCAGCGCCTGAAACGCATGGACCCCTCCAATGTCGAAGCCGACCGCCAGTTGGGAGATATCAGCTACAGTATGGACGAGTACAAGGACGCCGTTGCAGCTTATGGCTCCTACTATGCCAAAACGCAGGAGCCCGACATTAACGCCGTGAAGAACTATGCGCTCTCGCTCTATGCCACGCAGGATTTCCCCAAGGCGCTTGAGATTGCCAATATCGTTCTGGCTAAGGAGCCCAAGGATATCAACATGCGCCGCATGAAGTTCTACAATCTCTACGAAACGAAGGACTATCAGGGTGCAGCCGCTGCCATGGATTATTTCAATGCCGGCGAGTATCCCGACACGCTCTACAATTATCGCGACTACAACTATCGCGGTTTGACGCTTGAGCAGACGAAAGACTATGGCGGTGCGCTCGAAGCTTATAATAAGGCCATCAAGCTCAATCCCGGTGCAGTGGCTGTTTACAAGAGTCTCTCCAGCATCTATGGCAAGATGGGTATGTACGACGAGTCCGTGACGAGTTATAAGACCTATGTCGATTCGCTCGGTTCGCGTTGCGATTTGGTCGAGCTCTTTGGCTTGGGTCGCGCTTATTATAACGCCATCACCCAAGGCACTGACTCTGTGAAGAAGGTCGGCTATCTGGCCGAGGGCGATAAGGTCTTTGCCAAAATCATGGCCGACGCTCCGACCAGCACGCTCGGTCCGTTGTGGCGCGCCCGTATCAACAATGTGCTCAACGCCACTACGCCCAACGACTCCGTCCTCGCTTACTATGGCGAGACCCTGAAGCGCCTTGAAGGTAAGGACGACCCCAGCACCAAGGCTGAGGCGCTCAACTATCACGCTTGGTATGCCCTCCAGAAGGACGACGAAGCCAACGCGACCAAGTATTGCGACGAAATCCTGGCTATCGATCCCACCAACCAGATGGCTACGCAGATTAAGGCTTACTTCAAGGCCAAAGCCAGCTTACAGTAAGCATCACCCCGACTTCTCCAATTGAATCTCTGAGTTGCCCGTACGCGTTTCGCGTGCGGGCAACTTGTTATGTGGAGCACGATTGTGACCCGCGCGTCCGCTGAAAAGTCGCGTAAAATTTTTTTCGCTTAATCGTTCTGTTATCTTCTTATTTATAATTACCTTTGCCGAGTGTTTTGAATCTGTTCAATCGCTGTTAATTAGAAACCATATTAAACTCAGTAGTAATGAAAAAGTTAAGCCGAATTCTTTTAGGAGTCTGTGCGTTCCTGATGGCTTGGGCCGCCCAACCGGCACAAGCTCAGTTCAATTGGCCATGGAAATGGCAAGGTCATACCATTGTTACCGATGTGCCCGAGCGTCCGGCCGGTCAGGAGGACGTGTTAAACCTCGTCACGCCTAAGCTCGAGGTCGTACGTGTCGGCTTCGTCGGTTTGGGTATGCGTGGCCCCGGTGCCGTTGAGCGTTGGTGCTATATTCCCGGTGTGCAGATTGTGGCCCTTTGCGACTACGAGCAGAAGCGTGCCGAGGCTTGCCAGAACATTCTACGCAAGGCCGGGATGCCCCCTGCCGAGGTCTATTACGGCGAGAAGGGTTACGAAGAACTCTGCAAGCGTGAGGACATCGACATCGTTTATATCGCCACCGACTGGAAACACCACTTCCCCGTAGCCAAGTGCGCCCTCGAGAACGGCAAACATGCCGCCATCGAAGTACCCTCCGCCATGAACCTCCAGGAGTGCTGGGACCTCATCAACCTCAGCGAGAAGACGCGCAAGCACTGCATGATCCTCGAGAACTGCTGCTATGACTGGTTCGAGATGAACACCCTCAACATGGCCCAGAACGGCGTCTTCGGCGAAGTGCTTCGCGCGCAGGGTGCCTATATCCACAACTTGGACGACTTCTGGGGCGCATATTGGAAGAGCGGTAAGGACGACAAGCTCGGCTGGCGTATGCGTTACAACAAGGACCATCGTGGCGACGTCTACGCTACCCACGGCCTCGGTCCTGTCGCTCAGGCGCTCGACATCCACCGCGGCGACCGCATGGTGACCCTCGTCGCTATGGACACCAAGTCCGTTCATGGCAAGGAGTACGTAGAGCGTGTGACCGGACAGCCCTGCAATGATTTCAAGAATGGCGACCACACCACCACCCTCATCCGTACCGAGAACGGCAAGGTCATTGAGATTCAGCACGACGTAATGAATCCCCAGCCCTACAACCGCCTCTACCAGCTCACCGGAACCAAGGGCTTCGCCAACAAGTACCCCTCCGAAGGCTATGCCCTTGACAAGAAGCAGATGGCCGCTTCCGGCGTGACGCCCAAGGTCGATGACCTCAGCTCCCATGGCTTCATGCCCAAGTCCGAGATGGATGCGCTTGTCGCCAAGTACCAGCACCCCATCCTGAAGAAGTACGGCGAGATGGCCAAGGAAGTCGGCGGCCACGGCGGTATGGACTTCATCATGGATGCCCGCCTCGTTTACTGTCTCCAGAATGGTCTCCCCCTCGACATGGACGTGTACGACCTCGCCGAGTGGTGTAGCTTGGCCGAACTCGGCGCCCTCTCCATGGACAACGGCTGTGCACCGGTGGCTTTCCCTGACTTTACCCGTGGTCACTGGAACGAGCAGAAAGGTTACAAGCACGCTTATGCTACGCCCGAGCAGGAAGCAGCCGCCGAGGCTGCCGCCGAGAAGTTCACTGAGGAACTGAAGGCTGGTGCCGAAAAGGCTTGGAAGAAGTACGACAAGCAGAAAGCCAAAGAGGCTAAGAAAGCCAAGAAATAATTTCTTTGTTTACGAGTTAGCGAAAGCGGGCGGACAATGTAAGGATTGTCCGCCCGTTTTCGCTTTTACGCGGACGCAGTCCCCCTTCGCGGATTCCCTGCGGACGAGGCAGGCTTCGCGGGCATGCCTTTCGGCGCGCCCCTACTGAGCTACGCCAACCGTTAATCGTCAATGAAACAAATCGTCACGACAGCAGGAAACGTAGGGGCGCGCCGTAAGGCACGCCCGGATAACCGCTTGGTACCGCGCCACACGTACCGATTCCCTGCGGACGAGGCAGGCTTCGCGGGTGTGCCTTTCGGGGCGCCCCGTTTTTTCGTTCGCGCGGTAGCTACGGATGGGGCTGTACCCCCGTGCCCGCGTGTTGTTGCCGGACATGTTTTTTCCGCGGAATGAGAAAAAGTGCGGGGAAAGTGCGGGTATTTCGGTAAAAAACGCTTCCTTTGCCGTAGACTACCCGCTTTTTGCGGCAGCGTATGTTCGCGGCGGGAGGTCCAGGGCGCGGTTCGCCGCGGCCCTGAGAGAGAATCCATGGAGCGAGGCCGGACGGCCCCTCCGAGTGTCGAACTAAAAACGATTCAGCAAGAAACAGAAACGAACGACGAAACCTCCTTAAGCGGGCGTCCACGGCCAGGCCGTCGCCGTCTGCGGGAAAGGGGAGGCCGTCCGTCGCTAACGGAAGCTAACGAACAACATACGGAACATTAGTTTCTTATTCTCGTCATTCCGAAACCGCCAATTTCAATACTGGAGAATAAGCAATGAGGTGTTCACGCCCACAGGGCGTGGACTGTCGGCGCTTATTACAGTGTGAGGGTTACTTGGCGGTTCCCGGAGTGGCTAATGAGTACGACGGCAGTTCCCGCCTTTCTTTTTTATCCCACTTCAAACCGCCAAGTAAATTACCTATTCACGCTTAAAAAAGAAAAACATGAAAACCTTCAAACACCTCGCGCTGACCCTCGCCCTGAGCGCAGGGGCAGCGCATGTCGCGGCCGCCGACCGCGTGGCGCCCACCTTTCCCGAGCCCGCCACGCTGACCTCCGGCCATGAGTATTATCTCTACAACGTCGACGCCGGGAAGTTCCTTACCCATGACGCAAAGATTACAGCTGTGGCCGAAACTGAAGACAAGGTCCTCATCACCCAACGGGAAAACGGCTATACGATTCAGTTCCCGTCGTCGTCAAACTATTTGTATCGTTGGGGGGCGGATCAGGTTGCAACGAATAATAATGCGTACGATTGGACATTCACTATGTCCGACGACAATGCTTATTTTATTCAGACTCCGGAAGGCGATTCGTATTATGACTCCAGTACGGGGCTTGGATGGAGTGGAGGCGAAAGCATCGGATTGTTACCCCACGTTGACCTCACCGCTGAAGGCAGCACTTGGTTGCTTATCGACGGCGAGGCCGGTGGTTATTATTGTGCCAAGCTGTCCCTCTACAATGCTTTGCAGGCCAGCGATGCATACGGCTATGAGTTCGGCAAGTTCGAGGAAATCTACAGCGACGCCAGCAGCACGACCGAGGAACTGGCCAATGCCGCCGCCACGCTTACGTCCGGTCTTGAGCTGACCAATGCTGTGGAGCCTCCCGCATGGTCCGATTACCCTATCTTCTTCGAAAATGATTTGGACCACCCGTGGACTGTAGGAAGTGATAATTTTTACAACGGGCGCAAGCTGACGGCTACCGTTGTTATCGACGGAGAGGCTACGCTGAGTTATCGGCCGGGCATTATGGATAATCTGACTGTCACCATCGACGGCAAGCAGGTGCGCCGCCTGTGGCGTTCCGAGCAGGCTGGTAGTAATGATAATAAGTATTTCGAAAAGCTCACTCCCGGTACCCATGTGATAGAGTGGGAGACCACAACGAAAGAGACCAGTCTTTATGATATCGGTATTGAGAGAACGCCTACCATTTCCGTCGATCTGCTTGAGCCCGGTAGTTTGGGTACGGAGGTCCTTTACAATGTGAACAGCCTGAACGACGTGCGTCGCCTGAAGATTGCCGGTCCCATGAACGACGACGATTGGGCCAAACTGAAGATGATGCTCAATCTGTACGCCGTCGACCTGAGCGAAGCGGAGATTACTGCTATTCCCGATGACCAGTTCCATCGTAGAGGTCATATAAAGGAATCGTTTTTCCACGAGGTGCAACTGCCGGAAGGACTGCTGACCATCGGCGATGCAGCCTTCTATAATTCGTTCCTCGACGAGGTGGTTCTCCCCTCTACGGTTACGGGTATAGGTCCGAATGCTTTCCGCCATACCTATCCGAAGGAGGTCGTCGTCCCTGAGGGAATAACCGATTTGGGCGGTTCCATATTCCGGGAATGTAACTTCCTGCAACACGTCACCCTGCCCAAGAATTTACAAATTATTCGTAATGGTTGCTTTTACCGGACACCTATGACGGAAATCGAGTTTCCGGAAACGTTGACTACGATTGAGAGTGGTGCATTTAACTTTGTTCCCATTAATCCCCGTTTCCCGGCTTCTTTACGGACGATAGGGGTGAACGCGTTCCAAGGTTGTGCTATCGACTCTTTGTTCTTGCCGGAAGGAATAACAGAGCTTGGAGGTGGCTCATTTGTGAATAGTAAAAACTTGGTTTATGTCGAGTTGCCCAGTACGCTCCACGATTGTGGTAACGGTGATAACCATTTCGGCGGAACGAGCCTGAATACGGTTGTAATTAAGTCACCGACAATGTTGGATACTGATTATGAATATAATAAGTCTCGTTATTTCGGTGCAGCAATCGAAGGGTTGACTTTGGTCGTTCCTTCCTATTTGGTCAACACCTACAAGCTGGATGATTACTGGTACAACGCCAAGGAGATTAAAGGTTTCGACACCGGCGAGCTCGACTCCTGGACCATCTACAAACCCTTGGTGCTCGGTGCGCGCGACCGCTTCGAGGGAACGCCGGACATGTCCCTTCGCGGCGGAGGCAGCCTAAAGGTGAACGGCGAGGCCGCCATGACCTTTCACAACCTCTATACGGAGACGAACGTGAACGACCTGGACTATACCACCAGTCTGCTGAGCAATTGCGAGAACCTCTCCATCCAGGGCACGTACCGCCACGGCTACTATGTCCAGGGCAACACCTGGTACTTCGTCAGCCTGCCGTTCGACGTCCGCGTCTCCGACATCGAGCTGCCCGCCGGGGCGCAGAAGGCCGTCCGCTACTACGACGGGGCGCAGCGCGCCGCCAACGGAGCCGGCAACAGTTGGAAGAACTACGCCGAGGACGACGTCATCACGGCCGGCACGGGCTTCATCCTGCAGACCAACAAGGGCGGCTGGCTGTACTTCCCGGCCCTCGAGGGCGAGACGAAGCAGTACGTCGTGGCTTACAAGGAGTTTGCCAAGGCGCTGGCCGAAAATCCGTCCGCCACGGCGGCCGACGGCGGCTGGAACCTTGTGGGCAACCCGTACCAGACGTTCTACAACATCAGCCACATCAACTTCACCGCCCCCATCACGGTGTGGAACGTCAGAGCCCGCCGCTACGACGCCTACTCCATCATCGACGACGAGTTTGTCCTCACGCCCAATCAGGCCTTCTTCGTGCAGTGTCCCGAGGAAGTGGCCTCCATCGCCTTCCCCCTCGAAGGTCGCCAGACCTCGCCCGAAATCGTCAGCGCGCAGGCCAAGCGCAAGCCCCATATGCGCGGCCTTGTAGCCCGCCGTCAGCTCATCGACCTGACCCTCTCGGCCGGCGACGCGTCCGACCGCACACGCGTCGTCCTCAACGAAGCCGCCACCGAGGGCTACGACCTGAACGCCGACGCCTCGAAGTTCATGAGCCTGGACGCCTCGGTGCCCCAGCTCTACACCCTCGGCACCGACGGCACCGCCTATGCCATCAATGAGCGCCCCGAGGGCGACGGCCGCGTCAGCCTGGGTCTCTACCTGCCCGCTGACGGCGCCTATACGCTGGCCCTGACGCGCCAGGAGGGCGCCAAGGTGTACCTCTTCGACCGCGAGACGGGCGCCGAGACCGACCTGACCGCCGGCGAATACAATTTCACCGCCCGGGCCGGACAGACCGACAAGCGCTTCGAGCTGCGCCTTGAGGGCGGCGAGACGACGGGCATCGGCTCCGCCGGCAGCGCCGACGGGACGCTCGCTGTCACCGTCACGGCGGACGGCCTCCTGCTGACGGGCGTCACGGGCGCCGTCAAGGTCTACACGACGGACGGCCGCCTGGCCGGTGAGGCCCTTGCCGAGGGTGGCAGCTGCCGTGTGGCCCTGCCTGCCGGACTTTACCTTGTGAAAGCCGGCGGCCAGACCGTCAAAGTACGCGTGGACTGACTAAAACCGTGAGCTTATGCGATGTTTAAGAATCTTGTCTTTGTGGCTGGTCGGGCTGCTGTGCGCCCTGACGGCCCGCGGACAGGACGGGTTCGACCCCGCGAATCCGGCCGAGCCGGGCGTGCCTCCCGTACCGCTGGTACTACAGGCTTCGCCCGCCGACGGCGGCCGGCTGAGCGGGGCGGGGCGCCACGTGCCCGGCACCAAGGTGCGGGTCGGCGCGACGTCCAACAGTGGTTTCGTGTTCACGCAGTGGACCGACACGAAGGGCCAGCCCGTCTCCCAGTCCGCCTCGTTTGACTTTACGAAAGGCTCGGCGCCCGACACGCTGGTGGCCCACTTCCGCTTCGAGCCCGGCAATCCGGCCGAGCCCGACGAACCGTCGCTGATCCAGTACTTCACGCTGACCGTGCAGGCCGGTACGGGAGGCTCGGTGAGCGGCGGCGGGCGCTACCAGGCCGGCAAGTCGGTGTGCCTCTCGGCTTCGTGCCAGCAGAACTTCGAGTTTGTGGCGTGGGTCGACGCCGAGGGCGCGGTGGTGTCCACGCAGCCGAGCTTCGACTACACCACCCGGCCGCGGTCCGAGACGCTCACGGCGCAGTTCCGCTTCAATCCCAGCAACCCGTCGGAGCCCTCTGTCCCCGTGCTTTCGCACAATCTCTACTACGAGGCCACGGAGGGCGGCACCGTCAGCGGCGCCACCCGGCTGCGCGAGGGCGAGAGTACCCATGTGAGCGCCTCGGCCAACACGGGCTACAAGTTCGTGCGTTGGCTGAAGGACGGCGAGCCCTACACGGAGCTGCCCTCGTTCTCGTACACGATGGAGACCGCCGACGTGACGTTCCGGGCGGAGTTCGTCTACAATCCCGACAGCCCCTCCGAGCCGTCGACGCCCGAGGGCCTGAAGTATGCCTTCTACCTGATGTCGGCCGTCGGCATCCCGGGCGAGATGGTGGACTTCCCCGTCTACATGACGACGCTCGACGAGCTGTGCGACATGACCTTCCAGCTGACCTTTCCGCAGGAACTCGTGCCCGACATGACGTCGGTCGAGATGTCGGACAAGGCCGAGGGTTACAAAGTGTCGGCCGTGGCCACTTCGGACACGTCGTACGTGTTCACCCTGACCGAAGGTCGCCTGCAGCCGGGCAACGCCCTGTTGTTCCGCTTCCGCGTGGCTATCCCCGAGACGTTCCCCACGGCGCAGTCGCGCCTGGTGAAAATCAACCAAGTGTCGGTGACCGAACCCGACGGCAATCACCTGACCGCCTCGACGCGCAACGGACGCATTTACGTCTTTGCCAACGGCGACACCAACGGCGACGGCTCGGTGGACGTGTCGGACAAGATGAACCTCATCTCGTACACCCTCGGTGAGGAGACGGACGTGTTCATCCCCGAAGTGTCGGACGTGAACCGCGACGACCAGTTCGACGTGACGGACGCCATGGGCGTGATCGAAATCGCGCTGGAAGGCGAAGCCACCACCACCCAAGAACCCTAAAATCAAGCGCAAATGAAGAAATTCCTATTCGTGCTGCTCTGCCTCGTCAGTGCAGCGACCGCGCGCGCCGAGGACATCATCCAGGCCGTGCCCTTCCGGGCCGAACCGGGTCTGACCACGGACGACGCCTTCTGCTTCAGCGTGCGGATGAACAACACCGAGCCCATCTGGGCCTACCAGCTGGACTTCCTGCTGCCCGAGGGCATGACGCTGGACGACACCGGCGGACTGAACCCCTTCGAGCTGAACCCCGACCGCTTCCCCCACTCGTCGCGCGGCGGCGTGATCACGTACAAGCACGGCATCGCCTGGAAACAGCAGCCCGACGGCTGGTACCGCGTCATTGTCAGCCCCAACGACGCCACCCGCATCGAGGGCACGGAGGGCGAGGTGATGAAAGTGTATATCCTGACGTCGCCCGACATGAAGCCGGGGCTTTACCCCATCAAGGTGCGCGGCGAGATTCTGGTCATCACCGGTTCGTCGGACATCCGCCCCGACATCTCGTCGTCGTACGTCAGCATCGGTGAGTCGCCCTTGGCCACTGAGGCCGCGCCCGACCTCTCGGCCCTGACGGGCTACTTGCCGTCGTGGGTCGTGGGGACGATGGGCGAAGAACTGAAGGCTAACGACCGGCTGACGGAACTCGACCTGACGGGTGTCACCGCGATGGGCGCCGCCCTGACGCTGCCCAATCCCAACACGATGTGTTATGTCAACACCGGCTGCCAGTGGCAGGACGCCGCCGAGAGTGCGCCGCTCAACGTGGTCCGCACCGACGGCACGGACTACACCAGTACGCATCTGACGCTCGACGAGGACTATCCCTTCGCCCTCTCGCACACGGTGGCGGCCGAGTCGCTGACCCTCAAGCGCTCAACCGTTTCCGCGGACTGGAACTCGCTGTGCCTGCCTTTTGCCCTTACGGCCGGGCAGCTGACTGGGGCCTTCGGGCCCGACGTTGCCCTGTACCGTTTCGACGGGATGCGCGACGGCCTGCTCCACTTCCAGCCGACCGAGGCCGGCGAGGCCCACACGCCCTACCTGTTGCGTCACCCGACCGCCAGTGCCGACGGGACGTACGCCTTTTCCGGCGTCACGCTGCCGGCCCTCTCCGCCGAGCCCGAGGTGACCGACGGCGCGGCCCGCTTCTTCGGAAACTATGCGGGCCACGTTTCGGCCACGGGTTACTACGGCGTCACGAATGACGCCCGCATCGCGGTAGGCAGCGAGTCGGCCACGGTCCGCGGCTTTAAGGCGCTGTTCGACCTTTCGGGCGTCGACCGGGCCTTTGCCCTGCGGCTGCATTTCGGCGAGGACGACGACGCGACGGTCATCGGCGACGTAGTGGACGGCTCGTCCGCCACGCCGGTGGACGTCTATACCCTCAGCGGCATCTGTATCCGCCGTCAGGTGGCCCGTAGTCGCGCGCTCGACGGCCTGCCCGCCGGCATTTATATCATCAATAACCAAAAAGTAATCGTAAAGTAAAGTATGAAAAAGCAGTATATCGCTCCAGCCCTCACGGTGATTGAGCTGGAAACCCAACAAATCCTGTGTGGTTCGGCCGGTGGCGGCGAAACCTTCCAGCCGGACGACAATCCCTATGACACCGAGTTCCAAAGCGTGGGCTACAACTCCGACAATTGGTGGAAGTGAGGGAAATGGACAATTGATAATGGACAATTGACAGTGGGCGGTTGACCGCTCGCATATTCGCATCGACCCGACGCGGCGGGGGTGCTCCTGGTGAAGAGCCGGGCGGCACCCCCGTTTTGCGTCGGGGGAACGGTGGATAAAATTTTTAGGCTCGATGTGTGTTACAAAAGCCGAAGTCTCGTGTCTCTCTATGTAGAACCCTCCTTGTCAGAGCGTCCGACGTGCGGAACGCTCCGTCTGGACACAAAGAAATGCTGACCATAAAAAACAAACTACGTAGCATGAAACGACTGCTGCTTTGCGGATGCCTGTGGGCCTTTCTGGCGGTTTGGGGGCAGGAGAAGACGATTCCCGAATACTTCATTTACGGTACGGTGGGCGACCACGTTACGCACGAGGCGCTTGCCGACGTCAGGATTGAACTCATGGACACGGACAGTGTCGTGCTGGGTACGCACGTGTCGGAGCTGGACAACAACATCGCCGAGGTGCGGAATGCCTGGTGGCTGGGCGTGCCCCGGCCCGGAACGTTTCTCTTGCGTTTCACAAAGGAGGGGTATCGGACGAAAGTCGTCCCCGTCACGGTGAAGAAGCTGTCGCGACGGATGCCGGCCATCCTGATTCCGCCCGTCTACCTGACGCGTGCCCCCAAGGTGCAGAATTTGAGCGAAGCCGTGGTCAAGGCGACGAAAATCAAGTTTTACAACCGGGGCGACACGCTGGTGTACAACGCCGATGCCTTTCAGCTGCAGGAGGGCTCCATGCTCGACGCCCTCATCCGCCAGCTGCCGGGCGCGGAGCTGAAGGACGACGGACGCATCCTCGTGAACGGACGCCAGGTGGAGAGCCTGCTGCTCAACGGGGAGGACTTCTTCCGGAACGACCGCTCCATCCTGCTCGACAACCTGCCGACGTACATGGTGAAGACCGTGCAGGTTTACGACAAGGCGGGCAAGCTCAGCGAGATGGTCGGACACGACATGGGCGACAAAGAACTGGTGATGGACGTCAGGCTGAAAAAACAGTACTCCATCGGCTGGATAACTAACGCCGAGGCGGCCGGCGGCACGGAGGAGCGCTACTTGGCCCGACTCTTCGCCCTGCGCTTCACGAACCACTCGCGCCTGTCCTTCTTCGGCGCGGTGAACAACGTCAATGAGTACGTGAGGCCCGGCGAAGGCAGCGAATGGACGCCTTCGGTGGGCAACGGCCTGACCACCACGCGCCATGCCGGCCTGAACTACCTCGTCGACGACCGCAACAAGCGCTTCAAACTGCAAGGTGACGCCGAGGTGCGCCACAGCGACGACGCCTACGACCAGCGTTTGACGAGCGTCAACTTCCTCAGCGGCGGCGACACGTACGGCCGCTCGAGCTACCGCAACCACACGCACAACGTGTCGTTCATCACCTTCCATACGTGGGACGTCAACCGGGCGAAATGGAAACTTTCGCTGCGGCCGTGGCTCACCTATATAAAGACGCGGCAGACGGAGGGGCAGCTGAGCGGCACCTTCGCCACCGATCCCGGCGAATATATGGGCAGTGAGGTACTTGACAGCCTGTTCCGTCCGGGGCTGGACAGCCGCGTACTGGCCGCCACGCTCAACCGCTACCGCTCGGACCAGCGCTACGGCGGCCACACGCTGAACACGAGGTTCGATGCCTATGCCGTCATTGACGTGCCCGGCTCCTCGTTCGAGAAAATTACCGTCCGGGGCAGTGGTGGATACGACGAAGAAAATCATCGCCGCTTTACCCATCAGCTCTACGACTACCCTGTGGACGCCACGGCCTCGACCGACTTCCGCAACGAGTATGCCCCGACCAAGCGCCGCGCTTACAGCTATGAGGCTGCGGTCAGCTATCTGTACGCCTTCCCTCATGCGAACGCGTGGATAGAACCTTACTACCAGTATGGCAATACGCGTTCGCGCAACCGTAACGGCCTGATGCGCCTCGACTGGCTCGGCGACGAGTGGGGCGCCGGTACGGCGCACGCGCCCGGTGTGCTGCCCTCCGTGGCCGACTGGGCGCAGCAAACCCTCGACGGGCGCAACAGCCTTTACACCACCGAGCGCGTCGACGGGCATTCCGTGGGCCTCCAGCTGCACAAGAGTCCTATGGGGAATAGTTTCTGGAGTTACTCGGTCAACCTGCCGCTCACCTTCGAGCGCAACCGGCTGGCCTACGAGCGTCCTGCCGTGGTGGACACCGCCCTGACGCGCCATGTGGTCCACTTCCGCCCCACGTTCGACCTCAAAAATTCCTGGTACGTCAAGGACAAGGATGGCGAGGTCGTCGCCATGCACCGCTGGGGGCTTAAATATACGCTGAAGAGCGACGCCCCGGTGCAGTCGTACGACATCGACGTCGTGGACGACAGCAACCCGCTGGCCGTCACGTTGGGCAACCCCGGCCTGCGCCAGACCTGGCAGCACGCGGCCAATACCTGGTACCAGTGGAGCCGGCCCGGCACGCAGCACCTCGTGGGCCTCAACGCCGCCTACGGCATCACGCAGAACGCCGTCACCATGGGCTACGTCTACGACCGCACCACGGGCGGCCGCACCTACCGCCCCGAAAACGTCAACGGGAACTGGTACGCCAGCGGCGGCATGAACTTCAGCACGCCCCTGGACAAGCCCCGCCACCTGACACTCAGCGGGAACACCAGCGCCTCGTTTAACCAGAACGTGGACTACATCGGCATCGAGGGCGAATATGCCGCCCGGCGCAGCACGGTGCACAACCTCTACCTGACGCAGGGCCTGCGCCTGGACTACCGCATTGACAAGTACCAGTTCGGCGCCAAGGCCAACGCCACCTGGACGCACGCCACGAGCCGCCGCGAGGACTTCCGTACCATCAACGCCGCCGACTTCAGCTACGGCGTCACGGCCAAGCTCGACTTGCCCGCCGACTTTCAGTTGAGCACGGACCTGACCGTCTACTCGCGCCGCGGCTATGAGGACCCGGAGATGAACACGACCGACGTCGTGTGGAACGCCCGCCTGGCCAAGCGCTTCCTGAAAGGGAAGCTCAGCGTGATGATCGACGGGTTCGACCTGCTCGGCCAGCTCTCCACCATACGCCGCACGCTCAACGGGCAGGGACGCACCGAGACGTGGTACAACACCATCCCGCGCTACGCCATGCTCCACGCCATCTACCGCCTGAACGTCAAGCCCAGGAAGAAGTAAGACAACGGTTGATAATGGACAATTGATAGTTGACAATGGACAATTCTCCGCTGTCCATTATCAATTGTAAACTGTCAATTGTCAATTCCCAAAGTCCGTCCTTGCGGGCATGCCGACGGTGCGGTCCTTGCGGTCGCGACAGGGAAAACAAGTGTAGTCCCCGTTTCTTCTGTCGCAGCGATAGGATTTTCTGTCGTAGTACTTGTTTTTCCTGCCATAGTACTTGTTACGGCAGGGGCGGTCGCCGGAAAACGCCGGGCCGGGTGCGAATGGTCCGGCGCTGTGCGGTCCGGTCGTTCCGCTTTGTCGCTTCCGCTTCGGGCCGGGCGGCGCGTGCGTAAATAAGCCGTGGGAATTTTGCGGATTCCGAAAAAACTTTCTAAATTTGCAGCCCAAATGCGTGACGCAACAAACAATAAAATCAGCATAGTATGAAGAGAACATTTCAACCCCACAACAGAAAGAGAAACAACAAGCATGGTTTCCGCCGCCGTATGCAGACGGCTACCGGCCGCCGCGTGCTGGCCGCCCGCCGCGCCAAGGGCCGCAAGAAACTGACGGTTTCCGACGAAGTACACGGCAAGCGCTAAACCGCGCTCCGCTATCAGCTTACGAGAGAAGTAGAGGTTTTTCCGTCGGGGCCCTCTGCTTCTCTCGTCATTTTGTCGTAACTTTGCTCGGCAGGCGGAGCGGGGCCGGTGTCCCCTCCTGTTGCCATCACCACCCTCCGTAAGACGACCATCGATGACACTACGCGAATTTTTCAAGAAACTGGGCAGTCCCATCCTGTGGGGCAATTTTCTGGCTATGGCGCTGCTGGCTGTCGGCGTCGTGTTCGGCGCGCTCTATGGCCTCGACCGCTACACCCGCCACGGCGAGAAAATCGTCGTACCGGAGCTGCGCGGCTACTCGGAGGCCGAGGCCAAGCTCGCCCTCGAGCGGTTAGGGCTTCGTGTCGAGGTGGCCGACTCGGGCTTTGTCCGTACGATGGCACCGCGCGCCGTGTTGGGCCAGTCGGTCAAAGCCGGCGGCGAAGTGAAGCCCGGCCGCACCATTTACCTCACGCTCAACGCCGTGAGCCAGCCTACCATCGCCCTGCCCGACCTCGCCGACAACAGTTCGCTGCGCGAGGCCGAGTCGCGCCTGCTGGCCATCGGGTTCCGGCTGGGACCGACCGAGTATGTCGACGGGGAGCGCGAGTGGGTCTACGGCGTAAAGGCCGGCGGCCGCGTCGTCAGTGCCGGTACGCGCATCTCGGTGGACACGCCCATTGTGCTCGTCGTGGGCAACGGCGTCACCGAGGAAGAAATGCTCTTCGTCGACAGTACGGACTACACGGACGACTTCCTTACCGACGAGAACGGCGAGATTGTCGGCGCGGACGGCGTAGCGACCGAAGAAAGCAGCGACACCGACGAGGAATCCACTCCGACTTACAATGACGGATACACCTACCCCATACAGTGACGACGAACGGCTGACGGACATGCCTGTCGCGCCGGCCGCCGACGACGAACCTGAAGACGAGGACGGCGCACAGCTCTACGAGCACTTCCGCGTCGTGGCCGACCGCGGCCAGCAGCTTCTGCGGGTGGACAAGTTCCTGATCGACCACCTGCCCGACACGTCGCGCAACCGCATACAGACGGCCGCACGGCAGGGGTTCGTCCACGTGAACGGCCAGCCCGTGAAGAGCAACTACCGCGTGAAGCCGGCCGACGTAGTCACCCTGCTGCTCGACCGCCCGCGTTACGACAACACCATTGCGCCCGAGGACATTCCCCTTGACGTGGTGTACGAGGATGCCGACGTCATTGTCATCAACAAACCGGCCGGGCTGGTGGTCCACCCCGGTTGCGGCAACTACACCGGCACGCTGGTCAACGCCTTGGCCTGGCACCTGCGCGAGTGCCCTGGCTACGACCCCAACGACCCCGCCGTGGGGCTCGTGCACCGCATTGACAAGGACACGTCGGGGCTTATAGTCGCCGCCAAGACACCGGACGCCAAAACGAAGCTCGGGCTACAGTTTTTCAACAAAACGACGCGCCGGCGCTACAATGCCCTCGTGTGGGGCAACCCCGCCGACGACGCCGGCCGCGTCGAGGGGAACATCGCGCGCCACCCCAAGGACCGGATGCAGATGGCCGTTTTTCCGCCCGACTCCGGCGTGGGCAAGCCGGCCGTCACCCACTGGCACGTCCTGGAGCGCTTCGGTTTCGTCACCCTCGTCGAGTGTGTGCTCGAAACCGGCCGCACGCACCAGATTCGCGCCCACATGAAGCACATCGGTTATCCCCTTTTCGCAGATGCCCGTTACGGAGGCGACCAAATCCTGCGCGGCAACCTGTCGGGCAGTTACCGGCAGTTCGTCAAGGGATGCATGGCCCTCTGTCCCCGTCAGGCGCTCCACGCCCGCACCCTCGGTTTCCGACATCCGCGTACGGGGCAGGAGATGGACTTTGAGGTGCCCCTGCCGCCCGACATGGCGGCTCTCGTCGAGCGCTGGCGTAACTTCTATGCCGCCCGTGCGCATTCCTAATGTCAGATATACTCTTTTTGCAGACAGATACACAACTTCCTATGAAACCTATTATTGCCATCGTCGCCGGGGGCGATTCCTCCGAGCACGACGTCTCGATGCACAGCGCAGCGGGACTGCTTTCGTTCATGGACCACGACAAATACGACTGCTACGTCGTCGAGATACAAGGCGCTGACTGGCACGTCGACTACGGCGACAGCCGTTACCCCATCGACCGCAGCGATTTCAGCTTCACCGCCGCCGACGGCCGTCACCGTTTCGACTTTGCCTACATCACCATTCACGGCACACCGGGGGAGAACGGCATCCTCCAGGGCTACTTCGACCTCATCGGTCTGCCATACTCGACGAGCGGCGTCCTCGTCGAGTCGCTCACGTTCAACAAGTACGTGCTCAACAACTTCCTTCGTCCGCTGGCGGGCGACGACTTCCGCATCGCCGACTCCGTGCTGGTGCGCCGGGGATGCCCGCGTCCGGCCACGGACGCCGTCGTGGCGCGCCTGGGTTTA
The DNA here is from genome assembly GCA_944322325.1 of uncultured Alloprevotella sp. Lineage (GTDB taxonomy): Bacteria > Bacteroidota > Bacteroidia > Bacteroidales > Bacteroidaceae > Alloprevotella. Next base: position 32,869 of record CALUOQ010000005.1, on the reverse strand, counting down.
CCCTGTTTTGTCAAACCCAACGCCGGCGGCAGCAGTTTCGGCGTGACGAAAGTGAAGACCGCCGATGCCCTGCAGCCGGCCCTCGACAAGGCGCTCCACGAGAGCGAGGAGGCCATGATTGAGGGACTCCTGACGGGCACGGAGATAACTTGTGGCTGTTATCGCGGCGCCGGTGCGTTCACGGCCTTCCCCATTACGGAGGTGGTCACCGACGAGGAATTCTTTGACTACGACGCGAAGTACAACGGCAAGGTCAGCGAAATCACGCCGGCCCGCATTGCCCCCGAGACGGCCCGCCGCGTCACCGAAATCACCGCCCGCATCTACGACCTGCTGGGGTGTTACGGCATCATCCGCGTCGACTACATCCTGTCCGGCGAACCGGGCCACGAGACGGTGAACCTGCTCGAAATCAACACGACGCCAGGCATGACGGGCACCAGCTTCATCCCACAGCAGGTAAGGGCCGCCGGCCTTGACATTAAAGACGTGCTTTCGGACATCATCGAGGGAAAACTCCGTCGTACTGAATCTTAAAACACGTCGCCATGAAGATTCCCGCAGAGTTCGACGAAATCCGTCCGTATACCCCCGAGGAATTGCCGGCCGTGTTCGACGAATTGCTGGCCGACCCGCAGTTCCTGCCCATTGCGCTTTCGTTTTTCCCCGGAGCGACGCGCGAACAGCTCCGGGCCCAGCTGGCCCTTTGTCCCACGAACCTCGACGTGCAGCGTCGCCTGTTCTATCCCCTTGTCCGCCAGCTTGCCGGAAAGACCTGTACGGCCCTTGACTTCGAGACCAACGGGCTGCCCGTCGCCAACTACACCTTCATTTCCAACCACCGCGACATCGTGCTCGACTCGGCCTTTCTCAGCGTCCTGCTCCTCGACAAGGGTTTCCCCACTACCGTCGAGATAGCCATTGGCGACAACCTGCTCGTCTATCCCTGGATCAAGAAGCTCGTGCGGGTGAACAAATCGTTCATCGTGCAGCGTTCGGTCGGTATGCGGCAGATGTTGGAGAGCAGCAGCCGGCTGAGCCGGTACATGCACTTTGCCGTTGCCGAAAAAAAGGAAAACATCTGGATTGCCCAAAGGGAGGGACGCGCCAAGGACTCCGACGATCGCACGCAGGACGCCCTGCTGAAAATGATGGCCATGGGCGGCGAGGGTACGCCCGCCGACCGCCTGCGCAGCCTCAACCTTGTGCCGCTGGCCATCTCCTACGAGTACGACCCCTGTGACTACCTTAAGGCCAAGGAATTCCAGCAGAAGCGCGACGACCCGTCGTACCGCAAGACGCGCGAAGACGACCTGCTCAACATGCAGACCGGCATCAACGGCCGCAAGGGGCACGTGCACTATCAGGCCGCAGCGCCCGTAAACACGTGGATTGACGAATGTGCCGTCCTGCCTAAGGCCGCCTTCTTCGACGCTGTGGCCAAGCGCATCGACCGCGCCATCCACAGCAACTACCGCCTCTATCCGACACACTGTATCGCAGCCGACCGCCTCGACGGCAACGCCCGTTTTGCCGGCCGCTACACGGCGGACGACGTGCGCCGTTTCGACGATTACCTCGACGGACAGCTGGCAAAAATCGACTTACCGGGCAAGGACGAGGACTTCCTGCGCGAGCGCCTGCTCACCATGTATGCCAACCCGGCCCGTAACTGGTACGCTGCCCAATGACTTTCGTAGCACGGGTATGCCTCCTCTTGTTTGTTACGCTGCTGGCGGCGTGCGCGGACGACACCGAGACGTGGCCTCCGATGCGGGCAGACCTCGGCCTGCTGACCACCTCGTCCGAAGGGCGCGCCGCGACGTTCCTGCCTGACGGCCGGGAGGCGCTGCGCGTCGGTTCCGGTCCGGCGGGCTTGGCGCCCGACAGCACGTACCGCGTCGTGGCGACCTACCGGACGGAGAACGGCGCGGCGGTCATAACGGGCGTGAGTACGGTCATGGTGGCCGTACCCCACGCCTACAAGGAAGAAAAGACGGACCCGCTGGACGTCAGCAGCGTGTGGCTGGGCGGCGGATTCCTCAACCTGCGCCTTATTGTCAAAACGCGTCTTGAGGGTGCGCAGTACTTCGGCTTCATCGACCGCGGCCTCGTCAGCTGGCCCGACGGGCGCACTACGGCCAGCGTGCAGCTTTATCACGACCAGAGCGGCGACCCCGTTTCGTTTTCCCGCACGGCCTACCTGTCCATGCCGCTGTCTGCGTTCGACGGGGTGCTGACCTTGGGCGACACCATCCGGCTGCGCGTAAACACGTTTGGCGAAGGAGAAAAAACGTGGACCTTGGTGCGCTGAGGCCGCGCCGTGACAAGGACTTTTATACGCGTTCGGCGCGCCACTCCCACTGCGGGGTGGCGCGCCGAACGCGCTTTTTACAAGTGTCAGGGCATCCACTCGACGATGCCCCGCTGCGGATGGTCGCGCCGCCACGCCAGGAAATCGTCCCAGGTACGGACGCCGTCGCGCAGTACCGCCTGGTAGTACTCCACGCCCATGACCTTCATGTCGTCGGGTGTTGCGTTTTTCAGGTACAGTATCGTTGCGCGTGTTTCCAGAGTCAGCACGGCGCGGATGCGTTCGGCCATGCGCTCGAAGTAACCGTCGTAGCGCGAGCCGCGGACGAGGTGAATCATGTCGATTTGCCAGACGTCGCCCTCCGCGTCGCGGCAGTCCATGTGCCACTCGACGCAGGCCTCGTCCGTATGAAGGAGGTTGCGGAACGTGATGCCCTCCACGCCCGGACGCTCCGCCAGCCGCGCCACGGCGGCGAAGCTGTCAGTCAGCCGGAGCGGGGAGGAATACACGTGGAAGTCGATGTCGCGGTGCTTCATGAGCAGCCCCATGCGCAGCGAGCCGACGAGGTGGGCTTCGGCGCCTACGGCCCGCCAGGCGCCCGTTATGTCGAGCTGCCGGACAAGGGCCCACGCCCGGCGCTGGCGGCTGGCCGAAAGTTCAAGGAAGGATGTCGTCATGTCTGTCATGCTGGGAGAAAAGGCAAGGGTTATCCACATTTACCATTCCACTTCGACGGCAGCGGGGAAGACGCGGCGCGGGTCGAAGAAGGTGGCGCAGCTGTTCACCATGGCGGCCAGCGTGGGGCGTACCCGTCCGCGGAACACGCGGCGGCCGTTGACCGTGACGGTCACCTCGCGGCTGAGGTCGACCAGCGCATCGTTCAGGTAGAGCGTCAGCCGTCCGGAGGCGGCCGGCGTCAGCCTGCGGGCGAATTTCAGTTCGATGCCCCAGTGCGGGTCGCGCTCTGTCGTCGTGTAGGCTACGTCCGACACGCTGAGGTCTACCTGGTTGTCCTCGATGGTCATTTCGTAATAAGTGCGGGCGGCGGGGTCACCTGTGCGGGGCGGCACGGCGAGGTTGTAGAAGCCCGCGCGGCGCACGCCGTCCAGGTCGTAGTCCTCCCAGCTCACCTGGCGCGGCCAGGGATTGCGGACAAATTGTTTCAGCCACGGCGTGGTGGGGCGGTAGTCGATGCCGTGGCCCGTGCAGGGGATGAGTTCGACGCGGTGCACGTAGCCCGCGGGGTGCAGGCGGCGCAGGCTGTCGAGCGCGTCGGCCACGTAGCCCGTCAGGCGGTTGCGGTAGAAGCCGTTGTCGTCCGCCCCAGTGCGGAGCATGAAGCCGATGTTCCGGCAGTTCTCGGCAGGTGCGTTTTTCAGGGGCTCCCCGCCGGCCATCGGTCCGGCGGCGGCCAGGTAGTCCGCGTAGAACGAGGCCAGGCGCTGGCTGCCGTAGCCGCCCTCGGAGATGCCGAAGAAGTACACACGGTCGGGGTCGACCCAACCGGCAGCCAGCGACTGGCGCAGCAGGCGGTCCCAAGCGAACAGCTTGGCGCGCTGCCACCAGCGGTAGTAGCCCCCTTCGTTGGGAATCTGCGGGATGAAATAGAGCGACGGGGCGTCGTCGAAGCCGCGGCATATAGCCAGCCCCGTGGCCCACTCCCGTGCCTTCGGTCCCGAGCCGTGCAGGTAGAGGAACAAGGGATAGCCGCGCTCGGGGCGGGCGGCCCCTTTCGTGCCCCAGTAATAGGGCATCACGGCGTTCGGTTCCAGCGAGTCGGGCAGTTGCCACGAGGCCGCCGAGGCCTCCGTCAGTTCGCCGGGGGTGGCCAGTTTCTCTTCGTCAAGCCGGCGGTTGGCCTCGCACCAGGCCTGCCAGACCCTTTCGCGGGCCTGACGGATTTCGGAAAGGTCCAGTTTAGCCTTGCTGGCGTAGGGGGTAGCGTCCCCCTCCAGGCGATGGGTGAAATAGGCGACGAGCCCGTCGTCGGCAGTGGCCTGCCGGACCGGGTGTGACGGTGCGGCAACCGTGGCAAGTGGAGTCGCAGTCAGCAGTCCGACCGACAGACAGAGGGTGAAGAGTTGTTTCATGGCGTTTCGCAATATGAAGGAATTTCGGATTTCTGTCCGCAAAGATACGACAACCGTGCCGAACAGCCGCGAAAGTGCGGACGTTTCGCGCCGGGTGAGGCTGCGAATCGTCGCCTCGGTGCAAAAGATTCGGCAACCGGTCCGGCGTTTCGCCCGAAAGGACGTAACTTTACGGCGGCGCGCGCCGGACGGGACAACCGTCGGCTGCTGTACGCTGCAAACCGCACTCCTTATGACGAAATCCGCTTTATTTCTCCTCAGCCTGCTGCTGCCTCTGTCTGCCAGCCTGTCGGCACAGGCTTACCGGCCCGATGTGCTCGGTCCGCCTTACGAGAGCCGTACGTTTGTCCTTGCGCCTGACGGCGAGGACACCCCTCCGGTGTGCACCCTCGTCCGTCGGCAAGCGCCGGCCGGCGCCACGACGGCGCTGCTCTACGTGCACGGGTACAACGACTACTTCTTCCAGTCGGCCCTCGGTGACAGCGCGGCAGCCCACGGTTACGCCTTTTACGCTATCGACCTGCATGACTACGGGCGCTCCATCCGCCGGGGGCGCGACCCCTTTTACGCGGCGGACCTGCGCGACTACCACGCCGACCTCGACTCGGCGCTGGCCGAGGTACGCGGCGAGGGTTACGGACGCATTGTCCTCATGGGGCACTCCACCGGCGGACTCATCGTGGCCGACTATGCGCAGGAACGCGGTCCGCGTGCCGGGCTTGCGGCGCTGGTGCTGAACAGCCCCTTCCTGGACTGGAATTTCGGTCCGCTGCTGGAGCGCGTGGTCATCCCGACGGTGAGCGGACTGGGCCGTCTCTTCCCCCGGTGGAAGGTGCAGGGCGAGGGCGTGGACACTTATGCGCGGAGTCTGTTGCGCAGCGAGCGGGGAGAATGGGACTTCGACACGGCATGGAAAAAGCCTCGCGGGTGGCCCAAGCGGGCGGGATGGATACGCGCCATCCGCAAGGCGCAGCAGCGCGTGCGCCGGGGGCGTATCGGCTGCCCCGTGCTGGTTCTCATGTCCGACACGTCGATGGTCGAGACCGCCGAGTGGCGCGACGACTACCTGCGGGCGGACATTGTCCTCTCCGTGGAGGACATCCGCCGTTATGCCGCGCGTCTGGGACCGCGCGTGACGTGTCTCGCAGTCCGTGGCGGCGTGCACGACCTCATCCTTTCGCCTCGTCCGGCGCGCGACGAAGCTTATCGTCTCCTCTTTCGTTTCCTGGCCGACCTGCCCTGAATTGCCGGGCGGCCCCGGGCGGAAATCCTGACGCAGTCCCCGAAAAAACAAGTGTAGTCCCAGAAATTCCTAGGACTACGATAGAAATTTCTGGGACTACGATAGGATTTTCCGGGACTACACTTGTTTGAGCGGCCTCGGCTGCGGTCTTGCGCGTGCGCCGGTCAGTTGACGACGACGAGGGGGAAATACTCGTCGAAGAGGGCCTTGGCGCGGTCGAGCTGTGCGGGCGTGTTTTCCTTGACACCGCGCAACGGATATTCCCAGCCCATGGCCTCGTACTTGTGTACGCCGAGGGTGTGGTAGGGCAGGATTTCGACGCGCTGTAGCTGGGTGTAGGCCTTGAAGTGTTCCCCGAGGGCGCGTATGTCCGCCTCGTCGTCGCTCCAGCCCGGCACCAGGACGTAGCGCAGCCAGAAGGGGCTGCCGTGCTGCTCCAGCCATTGGGCCGTGCGCAGTGTCTGCGTGTTGTCGCGCCCCGTCAGGCGGCGGTGGCGCTCGGGGTTGAACTGCTTGACGTCGAGCAGGACGAGGTCGGCGAGGCTGAGCAGGCGCTCGACGTCGGCATTCCAGACGGCGCCGTTGGAGTCGAGGCACACGTGGATGCCGGCAGCCTTGAGCCGCTCGACGAGCGGGACGAGGGCCGCAGCCTGCACGGTGGGTTCGCCACCGCTGAACGTGACGCCGCCGCGCTTGCCGAAAAACGGTTTCATCGATACGGCTTGCTCGACGATGTAGTCGGGGCTGGTCGGGGTGCTTTCGCCCACGGCGTCGATGGTGTCGGGGTTGGCGCAGTAGAGGCAGCGGAACGGGCAGCCTTGGAGGAAAACGACGTAGCGCACGCCGGGACCGTCGAACGTGCCCATACTTTCATAGGAATGTACTCTGAGCTTTTCCATGTCGGTGTGTATAAAAAGGGGCAGGGCGACCGGCCGGTCAACCTGCCCCTTGTGAATAGGTTGTCGTAGCGAATCACATGCGCTCGTGGAACGAACGCGAGATGACCTCAAGCTGGTGTTCGCGGCTCAGCTTGACAAAGTTTACGGCATAACCGGAAACGCGGATGGTCAGTTGCGGATATTTCTCGGGGTGCTCCATGGCGTCCATGAGCATTTCGCGGTTGAGCACGTTCACGTTGAGGTGATGTGCGCCCTTGGTGAAATATCCGTCCATCAGGGTGACGAGGTTGTCCACCCGCTCCTCGGGCGTGGGGCCGAGCGACTTGGGCATGATACTGAACGTGTTCGAGATACCGTCCTGCGAGTCGCGGTAACGCAGCTTGGCGACAGAACTCAGCGAGGCAATCGCGCCGCTCTTGTCGCGGCCATGCATGGGGTTGGCGCCCGGCGCAAAGGCCACACCGGCGGGGCGGCCGTCGGGCGTGGCGCCGGTCTTCTTGCCGTACATGACGTTCGAGGTAATCGTAAGGAGCGACAACGTCGGACGGGCGTTCTTGTAGACGCGATGCTTCTTGAGCTCCTCGGTAAAGAAGTAGACGAGGTCGACGCCAAGGTGGTCGACGCGGTCGTCGTTGTTGCCGAAGCAGGGATATTCGCCCTCGATGTCGAAGCGGTCGGTGAGGCCGATGTCGTTGCGGTGGGCGGTGACTTTGGCGTACTTAATGGCAGAGAGCGAGTCGAGCGCGATGGAAAGTCCGGCCACACCGTAAGCGATGTTGATGCGCGGATTCGTGTCGACGAAAGCCATCTGCGCTTTTTCGTAGTAGTACTTGTCGTGCATGTAATGTATAATGTTCATCGCGTCGTTGTATACACGGGCGATTTGCGACAGTACCTTCTTGTAGTTCGAGAGTACCTCCTCGAACGTCAGACGCTCCCCGATGAGTACCGGGATGTCCTCTACCATCACCGTACCGGTGTTCTCGCAACGGCCGCCGTTGATGGCGAGCAGCAGGGCCTTGGCCAGATTGCAGCGCGCGCCGAAGAACTGAATCTGGCGACCGATGTCCTGATACGACACGCAGCAGGCGATGCCATAGTCGTCCGAGCCGCGGACTTCGCGCATAAGGGTATCGTTTTCGTACTGTATCGACGAGGTGTCGACGGACACCTTGGCGCAGAACTCCTTGAAGCCCTCGGGCAGCTCGGGACTCCACAGCACGGTCATGTTGGGCTCGGGCGAAGGACCGAGGTTGTAGAGCGTCTGCAGGAAGCGGAAGGAGGTCTTCGTAACCTTGGTCCGGCCGTCATTGAAGCGGCCGCCGAGCGACTCAGTTATCCACGTGGGGTCGCCGGCGAAGATCTCGTTGTACGACTGCATACGCAAGTGACGCACCATGCGGAGCTTGATGACAAACTGGTCGATGAGCTCTTGCGCAAAGCTTTCGTCGATAAGGCCGTGGTCGAGGTCGTACTGAATATAAATGTCGAGGAACGACGAGACGTTGCCCAGCGACATGGCGGCGCCGTCCTGTTCCTTCACGGCGGCGAGGTAGGCCATGTAAACCCACTGCACGGCTTCCTGTGCCGTCGTGGCGGGGCGACTGAGGTCGAGGTCGTAGTACTGGCCCATTATCTTCATTTCCTTGAGCGCCTTGATTTGCTCGGCCACTTCCTCGCGCAGCCGGATGCGGTCGTCGGTCATGGGGCTGACCAGCGACTTCAGGTCGGCCGTCTTGGCTTCGATGAGGCGGTCAAGGCCGTAGAGGGCGAGGCGGCGGTAGTCGCCGATGATGCGGCCGCGGGCATAGTTGTCGGGCAGTCCGGTCAGGAAACCCAGCGAGCGGAACTTGCGGATTTCGTCGGTGTAGACGTCGAACACACCGTCGTTGTGCGTCTTGCGATAGTGCGTGAAGATGTCCTTTACCTTAGGGCTGACTTCGACGCCATTCTCCTGGCAAGCTTTTTCCACTACCCTGATGCCGCCGAAGGGCTTGATGGCGCGTTTCAGGAGCTCGTCGGTCTGTAGTCCCACTATGAGCTCGTTTTCGCGGTCTATGTAGCCGGCTTTGTGCGAAGTGATGGTCGACACGACGTTCGGGTCGATCGCGCGGACACCGCCGTTGTTGCGTTCTTCCTCCAAGGCTTTCAGACAGAGGTCCCAGATGTGTTTGGTCCGCTCCGTGGGGCCTTGCAGGAACGAGGCGTCGCCTTCGTAGGGCGTAATGTTCGTCGAAACGAAGTCAGTCACGTTGATTTCTTTGCTCCAAAGTCCGTCTTTGAATCGCTTTGTCAATTCCATAAATCAGTTAGTTGGTGGATGCTATATCTGTTTCGGCTGCAAAGGTAGTGCTTTTAATTCTAATTTGGACTGAAAACAAGAAAAAGTTTCGGCTGAAACAATTCACGTGCTAACCAATCATGGCCTCGTGCGGGACTCCGGTGGGGGCGTGTGCAGTGCCCGTTGCGTGGTCTGTAGTCGCGTGCGAGACGGTGGCCGTGGTCATTTTTGCAACCGGGGTGCGGCTGGACTGTAATTTTTCCTTACTTTTGCACGAAAGCCAGCAATTGCGAAAAAGTTCAGCCGCATGAAGTACTCCCTGCTCATTCCTGTTTACAACCGGCCTGACGAGGTTGACGAACTGCTTGAGAGCCTTACGCGTCAGGCCATGACGGATTTTGAGGTCATCGTTGTCGACGACGGCTCGAGCGTGCCGTGTGCCGACGTCGTGAGCCGTTATGACTGCGACCTTAATGTGCATTACTATGCCAAGCCCAATTCCGGGCCCGGGCAGACCCGTAATTACGCGGCCGGCCATGCTCACGGCGAATACCTTATTATATTGGACTCGGACGTCGTTCTGCCGCCCGGCTTCCTTGCCGCAGTCGACGCCGACTTGAGCCGCGAGGCCTGCGACGCTTTCGGAGGTCCCGACCGTGCCCATCCCTCTTTCTCGCCAACTCAGAAAGCCATCAACTACGCCATGACGTCGTTCTTCACCACCGGTGGCATCCGCGGCGGGAAGAAAAAGCTGGACAAGTTCTACCCCCGTTCGTTCAACATGGGTATGCGTGCCGACGTCTACCGCGAGCTGGGCGGCTTCTCCGACATGCGTTTCGGCGAGGACATCGACTTGAGCACGCGCCTCTTCCGCAGTGGCCACACCTGCCGCCTTTTGCCCGACGCCTGGGTATGGCACAAACGCCGGACGGACCTCCGCAAGTTTTTCAAGCAGGTCCACAATTCCGGAATCGCGCGCATTCACCTCACCCGCCGCCATCCCGGTACGCTGAAGCTGGTTCACCTTTTGCCTGCCGTATTCACCGTGGGCTGCGCCCTGCTCCTTCTGCTTATCATCGTCGGTGCGGTGACGTGGGGCGTCGCTTCGGGCGAGGCAGCCCGTACGGCCGGAAAGGCATGTCTGCTGGTCGGGTTGCTCCCGTTGCTGCTTTTTTCCCTGATCATCGGTCTTGACGCCACCGTGCGCAACCGCAGTCTCGGCGTGGGCTTACGCGCCATTGTCGCCTCCTTTGTGCAGCTCGTCGGCTACGGTTCCGGTTTTCTGCGCGCCTGGTGGCATTGCTGCGTGCGCGGCCGTGGCGAGTTCGAGGCCTTCCGTAAGAATTTCTACAAGTAAGCCCGTACGGACAGATGGAGAAGTTGAGTATAGCACAGTGGGACAAGGCCGACCGTCCGCGCGAGAAGCTCGAGACGCTCGGCGCGCAGGCGTTGTCGAACGCCGAGCTGCTGGCCATACTCATTGGTTCCGGTTCGGCGGACGAGAGTGCTGTCGACCTGATGCGCCGCGTACTGGCCGGTTCTGGCGGCAGTTTGCGACGGTTGGGCAAGGCCACGCTTACCGACCTCTGCACCTACAAAGGCATCGGGCCGGCTAAGGCCGTCACCCTGCTGGCCGCGTGCGAGCTGGGTCGCCGGCGTGCCGCCGAGCCCGAGCAACAGCGCCTGCAAGTCCGGTCGAGCCGTGACATTTATGCCTACTTCCTGCCCCTGATGCAGGACTTGCCTGTCGAGGAGTGCCACGTGATGCTGCTGAACCAGCAGTTGCGGCTCATCGACAGCCGTTGCGTGGGGCGGGGCGGCCTGAGCGCCACGCTGGTCGACGTGCGCTGCGTCATGCACGCGGCCATCAGTGCCCGGGCCACGGCGCTGGCGCTTTGCCACAACCACCCTTCCGGCAATCCCTCGCCCAGCCGCGACGACGATCGCCTCACTGAGCGCGTGGCCGGCGCCGCCCGGACGCTCGACCTCCAGTTTGTCGACCACGTCGTCCTGGCCGACGGCGCCTACTTCAGCTATGCCGACGAGGGTCGCCTGCCCTGACTCCCATTCCACTGCCAAACATTTCCCCGATATGACTCCTGAAGAAAAACTCAAGAAAGAAGAACGCATCATCGACGTACTCAAGACGGTCTACGACCCCGAGATTCCCGTCGACATCTACAATCTGGGCCTCATCTACCGCATTGACCTGCACGACGACGGCGTCCTCGAGGTCGACATGACGCTCACGGCGCCCAACTGCCCTGCGGCCGATTTCATTGTCGAGGACGTACGCCTGAAGCTCGCTGCCATCGACGGCGTGACCGACGCCCGCGTCAATTTGGTCTTTGAGCCGGAATGGGACAAGGACATGATGAGCGACGAGGCCAAGCTCGAGCTCGGCTTCCTCTAACCTGCAAACTCCTGACGCTATGAAAAAGGTTTATTTCCTCTCCGACGCGCATTTGGGGTGCCTCGCCATCAGCCACCGGCGTATGCACGAGCGCCGTCTGGTGCGCTTTTTGGATTGCATCAAGCAGAATGCGGCAGCCGTGTACCTGCTCGGCGACATGTTCGACTTCTGGCACGAGTATCGGACGGTGGTCCCGAAGGGCTTCACCCGCTTTTTGGGAAAAGTGAGCGAGCTGACCGACCGTGGTGTCGAGGTACATTTTTTCACCGGAAACCACGACCTGTGGGTCGGCGACTACCTCGAGCGGGAGTGTGGCGTCACGCTGCATCGCGACAGCTGCACGACGGAAATCTACGGCAACATCTTCTATCTGGCCCACGGCGACGGGCTGGGTTCGTCGGACCGCAAGTACCGCATGTTGCGCCGCCTGTTCCACAACCCGACGTGCCAGCGTCTCTTTGCCGCCGTCCACCCGCGCTGGGGGGTGGCTTTGGGGCGCGCGTGGGCCAGGCACAGCCGTCTGAAGCACATGGAGCACGGCGAACCGGAGTACATGGGCGAGGAGAGGGAGGAACTTGTCGCTTTTGCCAAGGACTATCTGCACACGCATCCCGACATCAATTATTTTCTCTTTGGCCACCGTCACATTGAGCTTGACCTGATGCTGACGCGCGAAACGCGGCTGCTGATTCTCGGCGACTGGATTTCGCGTTTCACTTATGCCGTGTACGACGGCGAGCACCTTTTTCTGGAAAACTACATCGAGGGCGAAACCCGGCCCTGATACTGACGCGTTGCGCCCGCCGGGAAAGTCTCCCCGGCGGGCGCAGCGTTTTTTCGTGTCCGCCCCGGCCGTTGCCCACGCAGCGGCCGGGGTTTCCTGTCTCAGTCGTCCATCATCAGCTTGAGCTGCACGGCCTGTGCGGCGAGGAACATGCGCGCCAGCCCGCCGCTTGTGGTGAGCGTAGCGGGGCGCACGTCGGTCAGGCTCAGGCGTCCGTCGGCCAGGTGGTAGTAGGCATTGTTGTCGGGCAAGACGCGGTCGGCCCCGACGCCGACGTCGACGGTCAGGGTGGGGTTGGCGTGAAGCACGGCGCGCAGGAAGCGCTGGGCGTCGAGCACGCGGGCCATGGCGTAGGGCTCGGCACCGATTGTGTTGCCGCCGACGCTGAGTTTGGCGTATAGCGGTGCGTCGGCGTAGGTCTGGCGCACGTGGTGCACAAGGGCGTCGAGCGACTGGTCGTCGCGCGCCAGGATTTCGTAGATGCGCGCAGTGCCGTCCTTGTCCTTGCGGGCGAAGCACATGCCGGTGAGTCGGCTGCGGCGGCGTACGGTGCAGAACAGGTGACCGCCGAGACGCCAGTCCGCCAGGGCGGTGTAGAAGGACTCGCGGCTGTGGCAGAGGGCCAGGTCCGTGCGCCGCCGGATGTCGCGGTAGCACACGTAGATTTCGCCGGCCTCGTCATCGGGCTCTTCGACGATGCAGTCGGCGGCGGGTGGCTCGGTCTCGTCGTCGGGGCGCACGTCCATGCGGTAGGCCGCCGTCTGGTAGCCGCCGTGGCGCTCATAGAAGTCGTAGAGCCCCTCCTCGGCCGGAATCACCCAGCTCATCACGGCCCCGGCGCGGTGCAGGCGGCGATTGGCCTCGTCGATGAGGCGGCTGGCCAGCCCCTTGCCGCGATGGTCGGGGTGCACGGCCACGCCCGAGAGGTAGCCCGCGCGCACCACCGTGCCGTAGAAATTCATGGGATATACAAAAGCTTGGAGCGCGGCCACCACTTGGTCGCCCCGAGTGATGAACACGTTGGACTCAGCGGTGTACTTGCGCGAGAAATACAAGTCCATGAATGCTTCGGAGTCGCTGAAGCAGGTGCGCCACAGCTCACGCGTCTGGCGCAGGGTTTCGTCAGGAGTCAGTAAGCTCATCGGTCGTATGTTAAAGTTCGGTCGCAGCCACCTTTTCGAGCAGCTCGACGGGTTGGTAGGACAGTTTGGCGCGGCGCAGGCCCGGCAGGCCGAGGTCCTCCTCGCGGTTCACGTAGGCGAAACGCTCCGGCAGGCTGCGCACGAAGTCGCGGTTGATGACGGCGTAGGCGCCCTCGTAGCGGGTGTCGGCCTTTTCGACGCAGACGTCGAACGTGTCGGCGTTCGTCGGTCCGCCGTAGGTGAAGGCCACGAGGCGGCCGTCCACGCGCAGGGTGGCACCGACTGGGGCGAGGGCGTCCCAGTGGTCGAACACGTAGTCCATGGCGCGGCGCTCGCTCCCCGGGTCGAAGGGGCCCTTGCCCGCCTCGTGTGTTTCCGCCCAGCGGGCGGTCAGGTCGCGGCAGTCCGCGATGTCGGCCGTACCGAGCGGCGCGACGCGATAATCCGGATAAAGGCGGGCAAAGCGGTTCGCGTGGTTACGCTTGGGTTGCAAGGCTTTGCCGGCCAGCGTGGCGAGCGCCTCGCGGCGGTACAGGTAGTCGCAGTAGTCGCGCTCCGCATGGAAGCCGAACCGGCCGGGGGCGAGGGCTTTGATTTCGGTCACGTCGTGGCGTTCGAGCCCCATCAGGCGCAGCGGTTGCCCCAGCGTGTGGGCGTCGGCGCCGAGCCGGTCGAGCACGGCGTCCCAAGCCCCGCGGGCTTCGACGGCCTGATAGCTTACAGCGTCGGCCTCGTGCAGGCGGAAGACCATCGCGCCGCCCACCTCGGCCACTTCGGTGCCGAAGAGGAAGCTCCAACCCGCAAGGTTGATGAAGTTGAGGCCGCAGTGACGGCTGGGGCTGCCGGCGGCGAGGCGTTGCAGGGCAGGCCTGTCCGTCAGCGCAAGGGGGCGGAAACTTATCGGGGTTGTCGTCATGCGCACTGTTGTTCCGGCCGACAAAGTTACGCTTTTTCCGGCAAATAGCCGCGCCGCTTCCCGTCTTGTCAACGCTGTGCCGGAGCGGACATGCGGAGTGGCGGAAAAAAACAGACCGTGACCCCGAAACACCAGGTGCTGCGACAGGGAAAAACAAGTACTACGACAGTTTTTCCTGTCGCAGCGATAGAAATTTCTGTCGTAGTACTTGTTGGGAGCGAGGACTACATTTGTTTTTCCGGACGTGGCGTCTGCGTGTGCTGTCGCCGGTGTGCTGTTCGCGCGCAGCCTGTCACTTGCGGACCGCGCCGCGTCGGCCGTTCGTGTCCCGTCGCGGGAAACGAACGGCGGTTCAACTATTTTTTTTCGGTGTACTGAAAATTTTATTTTGAACTTTCGTGATTTTTCCTTAAATTGCGTCCGCAAACTGAAAAGAAGATGCACACACATTTATTATATAGGTCGCTTGTCGCGCCCCGCGTCCTCGGTTTCCTGTTCGCTGTCCTTGCTCTCCTGACGTCCCTGTCCGCGCACGCCCAGGGTGGCTACGTGCGGGGTACGGTGGTCGACGTGCTGACGGGCCAGGGTGTCGACGCCGCCAGTGTCGAGCTCCTGCGGCCGGACAGTTCGGTTGTGGACCGCGCGGAGGCTTTCAGCCGCGGCTCCCTCCTGACTTACCAGGACCATCAGCCCGCCCGGTTCACCCTGTCGGTGCCTCAGCCGGGCGCGTACCTGCTGCGCGTCTCGATGACGGGCTACACGACGCTTTGGAAGCGCATCGAGGTGAGTTTTCGGGGGCGCAACCGCTACTTCGAGGCGGGCGAGCTCGCCCTGAAGCGCTTGGCACGTCAGCTGGGCGAGGCGACGGTGAAGGCTACGAAAATCAAAATGGTCTATCGCGGCGACACGCTCATTTACAACGCCGACGCCTTCGACCTGCCGGACGGCTCCATGCTCGACGACCTCATCGAGCGGTTGCCCGGCGCCCGCCTTGAGAACGGGCGCATCTACGTCAACGGACGCTATGTGGAGAACATCCTGCTCGAGGGGAAGGACTTCTTCAACGGCAACGCCGAGCTGGCCTTGCAGAACCTGCCGGCCTACGTGGTGGGCAAAGTGAAAGTGTACGAGAAGGAGGGCGAGCGGAGCAAGACCATGGGACGCGACATGGGCGACCGTAGCTACGTGATGGACGTGCAGCTGAAGCCGGACTACCAAGGTAGCTGGACGGGCAACGCCGACCTGGCCTACGGCACCGAGAAGCGCTACTCGGCGCCCCTGTTCGGCATGTACATGGACCGGCGGCAGGGCATCCTGCTCTCGACCGACGTGAACAATCTCAACACCGTGCGCGAACAGGGAGGCAACTACAGCGGTGCGGCCAATTACCTCAGCGGCCGTATGGCCGCAAAGCAGGCCGTGCTGAACTACAACTACGAGCCGGGCGACCCCTTGAGTTTCTACACCTCGCTCAGGTATCGCCATACCAGCTGGGACGCTGCTCACCGCACCCACACCGAGACTTACCTCGCCGGGGGCAACGCCTACAGCCGCTCGCGCCACTTCAACCGGCGCAGCGACGACGAGGCCGAGGGGAACCTCGGCCTCAAGTGGCGTCCGCGCGACGGCCGCTACCTCAATCTCAACTACAGTGCAAACTACAGCCACCGCCGTCAAGCCTCGACCGACGCGCTGGCCAACTTCAACACCGCCCCCGACGCCTTGGGCCCCGACGCCCTCGACAGCGCCTTGGCCCGCCCGATGTCGGAGCGCTTCCGCCGCGCCGTGACCAGCCGCACCGAGCAGACGGGGCTGCTCACGGGTTACGACATGAAGCACTCGGCAAAGGCCACGGCACACTTTGCTTTCGCGCCCGACCTGCTCGAGGTCAGCGCCGGCTTCGACCAGCGGCACCACCACGACGAGCGCTTCGACCACTACCGGCTGGACTACCCCGCCGGCGACGCCCCGGCCGTCGACTTCCGCAACCGCTACTACGACAAGCCGGCGGACGACCGCAAGGGTTACGCCGAGGCGCGCTACTTCTTCCGCTACGTGGAGAACGACAGCGTGTACGGTCACGTGCAGCCCTACTACCGCTTCGACTATGCCTACAGCTCGGAGCAGAACCCCCTCTACCGCCTCGACGCCCTGCCCGGCTGGGGCGTGGAGGCCGACCGCCCGCTGGGCCAGCTGCCCTCGACGCGCGACTCCCTGCAGCGCTGCATCGACGCGCAGAACTCGTGGTTCAGCACGCTACGCACGCTCACCCATCAGGGCGGCCTCCACTTCCTCCACAAGCAACCCCTGCGCCGCCACGGCTGGCTTACGCTGTCGGCCCGCCTGCCCCTGCGCCACCAGCGGCTGCGCATGGACTACGAACGCGGCGACGCGCCCTACCACGTCGACCGCGGTGACTTCTTCGTGGAGCCACAGGCAGGCCTGCAGTGGTATCCGCTGCCAGGCGATCAGTACGGCGCAATCATGAAGCTGAGCCTGAACTACGCCCTCAGCGGCGCGCAACCCTCGGCGCTCTACCTCGTTGACGTACGCGACGACTCCGACCCGCTCCATGTATCGCTGGGCAACGCCGGCCTGGCCAACACGTACACCCATCAGGTCAGTGCGCAGTTCGCGCGCACCTGGCCGAAGCGCTCCGTCAGCTTCGACACGCAACTGAGCTACGGGCGCGTCAAGAATGCCGTCGCCATGAAGCAGGTCTACGACCGTGCGACGGGCGTGAGCACCACCCAGCCCGTCAACGTCGACGGCAACTATAACCTCAGCAGCACGACGAGCCTTAACATCCCCTTCGATCGCGAGCAGAAGTTCGTCCTATGGCTGTACAACTACCTCAGTTACGACCACAGCCGCGACCTGACTTTCGTTAGCGGTGCCGAGACGTCGGCCCTCAACGTGGTGCATACCGTGCGCACCGAGCAGCAGGCGGCCCTCACCTGGATGCCCAGCGGACGCGGACGCCTGAAAGGGCAGGTCAGCGTTCGCCGTACGCGGGCCACCGGCGACCGCAAGGACTTCACCGCCGTGCGCGCCCTCGACCTGGAGTGTAAACTCGAAGGCAACGTCAAGCTGCCGGCAGACTTCAGCCTGAACGCTGACTTTAGCTTCCTGCGGCGCTACGGCTACGGCGACACCGACGCAGGTAACCACTTGTGGACACTGAATGCCCGGTTGGACAAAAGCCTGCTGAAGAACAAACTGGCCTTCGCAGTGGAAGGCGTCAACCTCCTGGCTAAAAAAATCTACGCCGACAGCGAAATCAACGCGCAGGGCCGCACCGAGACGTACTACGACATACTGCCGCGCTACGTGCTCTTCCACGTGATTTACAAGTTCAGCATCGCGCCCAAGAAACGCACAAACTGACAGGCGCAACGGCGTATTCGGGAAAAATTCGTAACTTTGCGGCCGTCGTCGGGCAGTCGCCCCGATATGTAGCACAATATCACACAAAACCATCAATATGATCAAATCGCAAGACATTAAGAACGGAACGTGCATCCGTATGGATGGACAGCTCTACTTCTGCGTTGAGTTTCTCCACGTCAAGCCCGGTAAAGGCAACACCATCATGCGTACGAAGCTGAAGAACGTCGTGACGGGCCGCGTCATTGAGAAGCGTTTCAACATCGGCGAGGCCATCGAGGACGTCCGCGTGGAGCGTCGCCAGTTCCAGTACTCGTACGCCGAGGGTAACGACTACCACTTCCTGAACCAGGAGACGTGGGACGACGTGACTATCGCGCACGACCTCATCACGGGCGTGGACTTCATGAAGGAAGGCGACGTGGTCGACGTCGTTATCGACGCCTCGACGGACACTATCCTCTACGCCGAGATGCCAGTGAAAACGCGCCTGAAGGTTACCTACACCGAACCGGGCCTTAAGGGCGACACGGCTACCAATACGACCAAGCCGGCTACCGTCGAGACGGGCGCTACGGTCCGCGTCCCCCTCTTCATCAACGAGGGCGAAATCATCGAAATCGATACGCGCGACGGTTCGTACGTAAACCGCGTGAAGGAGGCCTAAGTCGAAGAGTTTTTTTAAAACTTCATCCTCATTTTTCCGACTTCCCGCTGCGGCATGGCCGTAGTGGGAAGTTCTTTTATGTCCGCCCCGCTCGCCACCACGACCGAAGGCCGCTTCATTACCCGGCCGCCCGCTCCAACCCATGCAGTCCCCATACGAACAAGTGTAGTCCCAGAAATTCCTATCGTAGTCTTAGGAATTTCTGGGACTACACTTGTGTTTCGCCGCGCTACGCCTCGGGCACGAGGAAGGCGGACAAAGCAGACTGCCCTTATCGGACTACCTTTATCTCCAGTTCCGCGGATTCCAGTCCCGGCGAGCGGGCCACGAAGCGGAGCGTACCTTTCTGCTCCCGCTCCGCCTTGACAATGGCCAGGTAAAGGCCGTTGAACGCCGGGCGCTCCGTCTCGTGAAAAGCGATGAGGCAGGTGGGGTCGCCGTTGTCCGTCGCCACCACCCGACCCGGTCCCTCGACCTCGCAGGTGATGACGTTTTCGGCCGTGGGGACTTCGCGCCCCTCGGCGTCGAGGAACGAGACACGGACGAAGACCAAGTCGTCACCGTCGGAGTGCATCACGGTCTTGTCCGGTGTCAGCTTCAGGCGCACGGGGGCACCCGTCGTCCGCACCTCGGTTTCCGCCCACTTCTCTCCTTGCCTGTAGGCCACTGCGCGCAGCGTGCCGGGTTCGTAGACGACGTCCTCCCATTTCAATCGGTATTCGTAGGCTCCCTTCTGCTTCCGTCCCAACGAGCGGCCGTTCAGGAAAAGTTCCGCCTCGTCGCCCGAGGTGTACACGAAAACGGGCGTGACCTTCCCCACGCGGTCCGGGAAGTTCCAATGGGGCAGGATGTGGGCCATCGGGTAGTCGGGGCGCCAACGGGACTGGTAGAGGTAAAAACGGTCTTTGGGGAAGCCGGCCAGATCGAAGATGCCGAAGTAACTGCTGCGCGACGTGGGGCGCTCGCGGTCGATGCGCTCCAGTTCGCGTCGCTGCTGCTCCAGCTGCTCGGCGGTCATGGCAGTGGCATGGTTGAGCAGGACGCTCGCATCGCTGTTGAACGGCGTCGGCTCGCCCAGGTAGTCGAAACCGGTCCAGACGAATTCGCCACAGATGGCCGGGTAGCGGTCGAGCGCGGCGAACTCTTGGTCCGGCAAGGCGCCCCAGCCCGGCTCCTGGAGGTCGTAGGACGACACATGGAAGCGGCGCGGGAAATACTCGCCGCGCGAACTGAGCGTAGATGCACTTTCGCTGGAATAACCGGCCAGATGCTCGTGCCCGGGCTTATTCAGAAAGTCGCCGTAGAAGTCGGGGCCGCCGTAGACGCCGGCCGCGTAATTCATACCGTGCACGTCGACTTGCAGTTCCGTACCGTTCATGGCAGATTTCAGCGGATATGAGGCACCGAAGGTAACCGGGCGCGTCGTGTCGAAGCGATGGACGACTTCGGTCAGGTGGCGCGTCGTACCGCAGTCGGGGTCGTACTGTTCCGCCACTTCGTTGCCGGTGCTCCAGAGAATGACGGAGGGATGGTTGCGGTCGCGACAGACGAGCGCTTCGAGGTCGCGCACGTGCCAGCGGTCGAAGAGCGAGGCGTAGTCACCGGCTTTCTTGCCATGGCGCCAGCAGTCGAAGGCCTCGTCCATAATGAGGAAACCCATCTTGTCGGCGAGGTCGAGCAGTTCGGGGGCAGGCGTGTTGTGCGAGGTGCGGATCGCGTTGCAACCCAGCTCCTTCAGCAGGGCCAGCTGCCGCCGCAGGGCAGCCTTGCTCACCGCCATGCCGAGCGCGCCGAGGTCGCTGTGATTGCAGGTGCCCTGAATGGGGACGCGGCGTCCGTTGAGCAGTAAACCGCGGTCGTGCGTGAACTGAATGGTCCGGATGCCGAAAGGCACGTCGTAGACATCGACGCAGCGGCGGCCCTCGTAGACCGAAACGCGAGCCAGGTAGCGGTTGGGCGCATCTATATCCCAGCGTTTGGGCGACGGCACTCGGAGACGCAGACTGTCCGAGGCGGCGCCTGCGGCCGGCAGCTGGAGGGCCTGTTTGCCGCTCCGGCTGACGCAACGCCCCGCCTCGTCGTCCGGCGACAGCTCGTGGAGCGCCACTTCGTAGCGACAGTCGGTTGCCGCATCGCGGTGGTTCTCGATGCGGATGCGGACCGAAACGGTGGCCGCCTCGTTCGTCACTTCGGGCGTAGTCACGAACACGCCCCATTGCCCCACGTGGACGGGCGACGTGCGCGTCAGGCGTACGTGTCGGTAGATGCCGCCGCCCGGATACCAGCGCGAGCCGAGATTCTCGGTGTTCAGGCGCACTGCAACGACGTTGCGCCCATTCCGTCTGAGGCAGGGCGTCAGGTCAACGCGGAAGGACGTGTAACCGTAGGGCCATCCGCCGACCTTAATGCCGTTGAGCCACACTTCGGCGTAGGCCATGGCGCCGTCGAAGTCGAGGTAGAAACGTGCGTCGCCGTCCGCGTCGCCGACAGTGAACGACTTGCGGTACCAACCGATGCCCTGCCAAGGCAGCTTGCCGGTGTAGCCGTCGAGTTCGGGGCGGAAGGGCCCCTCGATGCCCCAGTCGTGGGGCAGGTCGAGCTGCCGCCATGCCGAGTCGTCGAAGTCGGGACGCTGGGGAAAGGAGGGTTCCGCCCGGCGGCTGCCGTCGGGCTGCAGGCCGTAGCGGGCAAAGCGCCAACCGGTGTCGAACGGCGTGACTTCGCGCCGGCTGCCGGCCCATGCGACTACGCTGCTGAAAAAAAGAAGAATGACGAGAATACGTTTATACATAGAACAAGAGGTTGAAAACTTCCCTAATTGTGGCGGACGTAGACAAACGACCGGCGGGACGTACCGTCAGGTTCCGTCCCGCCGGTCGGCTATGCGGGGAATGCGCGTCGGGCCTTATCGCTCGGCGAAACGGCGAGCCTGTTCGGCGATGAGTTCGGCGTCGTCGAAGTAGTTGATTTTCATGGCGCGGCGCACGTCGTCCAAGGTGCTGGCCGCCACGTTGCGGGCTTCCTCGCAGCCGCGACGAAGCATGTCGTAGACGGCCGGGATGTCCTTCTGGAACTCACGGCGGCGCTGGCGGATGGGCTCAAGTTCCTCCTGCAAAATCGCATTGAGGAAGCGCTTCACCTTCATGTCGCCCAAGCCGCCGCGGCGGTAGTGGGCCTTGAGTTCGTCGAGGTTGGGATAGTCGGGCAGGTAGCGCTCGAAGTGCTCCGGCCGGCAGAAGGCGTCGAGATAAGTGAACACGGTGTTCCCCTCGATGTGCCCGGGATCCTGGACGTGGATGTGGGTGGGATCAGTGTACATGCTCATCACTTTTTTCTGGACCTCGTCGGCCGACTCGCTGAGGTAGATGCAGTTGCCCAGCGACTTGCTCATCTTGGCCTTGCCGTCGGTACCGGGCAGGCGCAGGCAGGCGGCATTGTCGGGCAGCAGGATGGCCGGCTCGACGAGCGTCTCGCCATAAATGTAGTTGAAGCGGCGCACAATCTCGGTGGCCTGTTCGATCATCGGCTTCTGGTCCTCGCCGGCAGGGACGGTCGTCGCGCGGAACGCTGTGATGTCGGCCGCCTGGCTCACCGGGTAGGTGAAGAAGCCCACCGGTATGCTCGACTCGAAGCCGCGCATCTGAATCTCAGTCTTAACGGTGGGATTACGTTGCAGGCGGGACACCGTCACGAGGTCCATATAGTAGAACGACAACTCGCACAGTTCGGGTATCTGTGACTGGATGAAGAGGGTCACACGGCTGGGGTCGAGTCCGCAAGCCAAGTAGTCGAGCGCCACCTCGACGACATTCTGGCGCACCTTCTCGGGGTTGTCCATGTTGTCGGTGAGGGCCTGCGCGTCGGCGATGAAGACGAACATCTGGCGGTAGTCGCCGGCGTTCTGCAACTCGACACGGCGGCGCAGCGAACCGACGTAGTGACCGATATGGAGGCAACCGGTGGGCCGGTCGCCGGTAAGAATGACTTTTTCCTTAGACATTGTTTTTAGATGGGTTAATGCGCGAAGCGGCGGCGTTGCCTTGGCCCCTTCGGCGAATAGCTCCGCAAAGTTACGGAGAAAGGCCGGACAGGCCAACTGCCGCCCGCCGAAATTGACGTGCCGCGCACGAAATAGAAGGGGCGGCGGGGGAAGCGGGTGCTGTAACGGCGGCTGGTATTCGGGCTGAGGGGCCCGTTCCGTGCAGGCATCCTGTCCTAAGTAGCGGAGCGATACGATTTGTCTGTGTGCTGCGCGTATTTTTGCGGCTTCTCCGTAACTTTGCCGGCGCTAACGTGTGGTGGGCCGACGGCGGCCTCCGCTTTATCAGGTTACTGACGGAAATGAAAACCTTGAATGTGCGAAGTGTGTGGGCGGCGGTGAAGGGCCATCCCCAAGTCCGGGAAACGACGGCCTATGCCATACTGTTTACGATGGGAGTCTGTCACTTGCTGAACGATATGATTCAGTCCATCATTCCGGCGATTTATCCGCTCCTGAAGGACCGATTCGGGTTCACGTTCGCGCAGATCGGACTTATCACCTTTGTCTTTCAGTTGACGTCCTCCGTGTTTCAGCCCGTTGTGGGGCAGCTGGCCGACCGCCGACCCCAGCCCTATTCGCTGGCGGCAGGCATGTGCCTGTCGCTCGTCGGCTTGCTGATGCTGGCCTTTGCGCCCAGTTTCGGTGTGATACTGCTGTCGGTGGCGGTCATAGGGGGCGGTTCGTCGGTGTTCCATCCCGAGGCGTCGCGCGTGGCGCAGCTGGCGTCGGGCGGGCGCAAAAGTCTGGCGCAGTCTATCTTTCAGGTGGGCGGTAACGGGGGCAGCGCTGTGGGCCCTTTGCTGGCGGCGCTTGTCGTTATCCCCTACGGCCAGCACGCCGTGGGCTGGTTTGCCGTGGCGGCGTTGCTGGCTGCGGCACTGCTGGTGCGTGTGGGCAGCTGGTACAGCCTGATGCTGGCGCGGGTGCGGGCGTCGTCGGGCGCGGCGCGTGTCGCGACGGTCGCCTTGTCCGGGTCCGCAGTGCGCCGCGCCATGGTCATCCTGGTGCTGATGGTGTTTTCCAAATACTTCTTCAACGCGTGCGTGACGAGCTACTTCACGTTTTTCCTGATGGAGAAATTCGGCGTGTCGGTGCAGCAGTCGCAACTGTGTCTGTTCGCCTATCTGGCTGCCTTTGCCGCGGGCACGCTGCTCGGTGGCTTCCTCGGCGACAGGTACGGGCGCAAATATGTCATCCTTTTCTCTATTCTCGGCGCGGCGCCGTTCACGCTGGCCATGCCTTACCTGGGGCTGGCGGGGACGGTGGCCATGGCTGTGGTGAGCGGGCTGGTCATCGCGTCGGCTTTCTCGGCCATTCTGGTGTACGCCATCGACCTGATGCCCGGCAAGGTCGGGATGATTTCGGGTGTGTTCTTTGGCCTGATGTTCGGGCTCGGCGGCATAGGGTCGGCCTTTTTCGGTTGGCTCGCCGACCTGACGAGTATAGGAGTTGTGTTTCAAATCAGCACGTGGCTGCCGCTGCTGGGTATCGTGGCGGTGTGGTTGCCCGACGTAAGGCCGGCAAAAACGGGCAGTGAGAGTGTGAAACGATGAAGCGTAAAATTTTTGTACAACACTGCGTCTCGCCCTGCGGTGAGCTGCTCCTCGGTTCGCTGGGCGAGCAATTGTGCCTGTGTAATTGGTTGGTGGAGAAACATCCCGGGCGGGTGGACCGCCGTTTGAGGGAGCGGCTCGAAGCGGAGTTCGCGGACGGTGCGACGGACACGACGCGCGAGGCAGCGCGACAACTCGACGCTTATTTTGCCGGCGAGCTTACGGCGTTCAGTCTGCCCCTGCTCTGCGCGGGGTCGGACTTCCAGATGCGCGTGTGGGACCTGTTGCGCGACATACCCTACGGTGCGACCCTCTCGTACGGCGAGATGGCCCGTCGGCTCGGTTGTCCTATGGCCGTCCGCGCCGTGGCCAACGCCAATGGGGCCAATGCGATTTCGCTGTTCCTCCCTTGCCACCGCGTGGTGGGGGCTGACGGCTCGCTGACGGGCTTTGGCGGCGGGCTGGCGGCGAAGCGCTATCTGCTCGAACTGGAGCAGCGCGTCCTGCGGCGGCGCCTGTTTTAGCCGGTTCTGCTCCAGGAAAAACAAGTGTAGTCCCCGTTTTTACAAGTGTAGTCCCAGAAATTTCTATCGCTGCGATAGAAATTTCTGGGACTACACTTGTTTCGTACGCTCGCGGCGCTTGTTTGCCCGGGTGGGGCGTGGCCGTTTTTCCGCTCCGCGCAAACGGGGCTGTCGGCAGTGGGATTAGGCCAAAGTGCCGAGAGCCTGGCTCAGGTCGGCGAGGATGTCGTCAATATCTTCGATGCCCACCGACAGACGAATGAGGTCGGGGCGCACGCCGGCCTCGACGAGCTGCTCGTCGCTGAGCTGGCGGTGCGTATGGCTGGCGGGGTGGAGCACACAGGTACGGGCGTCGGCTACGTGGGTGACGATGGCGATCATTTTCAGGCTGTCCATGAAGCGGATGGTGTCCTGGCGTGTGCCTTTCAGGCCGAACGCGATGACGCCGCAGCCACCTTGGGGCAGGTACTTCTGGCCCAGTTCGTAGTACTTGTCGCCCGGCAGTCCGGCGTAGTTCACCCAGGCTACGCGCGGGTCGGCTTGCAGGAACTCGGCCACCCGTTGTGCGTTCTCGCAGTGACGCTGCATACGCAGGTGGAGCGTTTCGAGGCCCAGGTTGAGCAGGAAGGCGTTCTCGGGGCTTTGAATGGAGCCCAAGTCGCGCATCAGCTGCGCCGTGGCTTTGGTGATGTAGGCTCCCTTGCCGAAGGCCTTGGCGTAAGTCAGGCCGTGGTAGCTCTCGTCGGGCTGGCAGAGGCCGGGGAAGCGGTCAGCGTGGGCCATCCAGTCGAAGTTGCCGCTGTCGACGATGCAGCCGCCCACCGCGGTGGCGTGGCCGTCCATGTATTTCGTAGTGGAGTGCGTCACGATGTCGGCGCCCCACTCAAAGGGCCGGCAGTGGATAGGCGTGGCGAACGTGTTGTCGACGATGAGGGGTACGCCGTGGCCGTGTGCCAGGCGGGCGAAACGTTCGATGTCGAAGACGTGGCCGCCGGGGTTCGAGATGGTTTCGCCGAAGACGCACTTCGTGTTCGGGCGGAAAGCCTTCTCGATTTCTTCGTCAGTCCAGTCGGGGTCGATGAAAGTGCAATCGATGCCCATCTTCTTCATCGTGACGCCGAAGAGGTTGAACGTGCCGCCGTAGATAGTGCTTGCGCTGATGAAGTGGTCGCCCGCTTCGCAGAGGTTAAAGACCGCGTAGAAGTTCGCTGCCTGGCCGCTTGCGGTCAGCATGGCCGCCACGCCGCCCTCAAGCTGGGCGATTTTCGAAGCTACGGCGTCGTTGGTCGGGTTCTGCAGTCGGGTGTAGAAGTAGCCCGATTCTTCGAGGTCGAACAGGCGGGCCATCTGTTCGGTGCTGTCGTATTTGAAAGTTGTGCTCTGATAGATGGGCAGCACGCGGGGCTCGCCGTTCTTGGGCGTCCAGCCGGCCTGCACGCAGAGGGTTCCGGGTTTGGGTTTCTGGCTCATAGTGGGTATTAAGTTAGTGGTGATGTTTGCTGGTGTAGTCGGGGCAAAAAGGAGCGGACAGCCGTCCGGTTCGGCTTGTGCGTGTCGTGAAACCGGATGGCTGTCCGTGGGTGTGAGTAAGCCGTGCGGCCGCTTCGCAGGCGGAGGGCGGCGCGGCGGGGTGCGGGCTGTGCCCGCGCGGGTTACTTTGTGTGCGCCTTGTCGTCGTGGCGGAACAGTTCGGCGGTGGCTGCGGCGTTCAGGTCGCTTTTGGCCGTCATCTGGTCGTTGAGCACGCGCCAGCGTTTCTCCTTTTGGGCTTGCGCGGTGTAGCGTGCGCGTTGACGGGCTTCCTCAGCCTCGCGGGCACGTGCCTTTTCCTCCTCGTTGCGGCGGTTCCATTCCGACACGGTGTAGTACTGGCCCGTGGCGGCGTCGCGTACGCGCAACTCGGGCAGGCGGAGCATACTGCCGTCGGGCGCTGCCAGGGGGCTGCTCGGCGCGTCGACCTGTACGACCTCTACGGGAACTACGCCCGCCCGCAGCATACCGATTTCCTTGGCGGCGGCATACGAAAGGTCAACGATGGCTCCGGGACGATAGGGGCCGCGGTCGGTCACCTTGACGACGACTTCCTGGCCATTCTCGGCATTGCGCACTTTCAGGTAGGAGCCCAGCGGATACGTCTTGTGGGCGCACGTCAGGCTGTCTCGGTGGTAGCGCGAACCGTCGCTGGTGTGGCGGCCATGAAGGCGGTTGGAGTAATAAGTGGCGTCGCCCACGTCCTGAGCCAGGCTAATCCCGTGATGGGCAAAGGCTACGATAGCGGTCAGCGCCAAAATCAATTTATTGATTCTCATTCAGATCAATTTTGCGCCGGGGGTCGCGAGCGATGCAAGCGCACCGACTGAATGGATGTGCAGGCTGCGGGTGTTCCCAAGAGTTGTCCACAACACGCCCGGACAAGCGATGGGCGGGAACGGGAGCCTGCCTCCCGGCATGTTAACCGCGTGCAAAGTTCGGTATTTCTGCCTTACTGGCAAGGCTCGCGCCGTTAAAAGTTGCGAACGTGGCGTTTAATCGGCTGATAACCAGTGTAGGTGTGCCAGCCGGTATCTCCGCGACAGGAATCCGCTTCGAGGCGCGTTGTCCCGCTGCGCCTTATTCGAAGGTGAGGGTGACGGTTTTGCCTTTCTCGGTCTGTAGGGTCAGGATGTCGGCGTCGGCAGTGTCCGTGGCTGTCGCACCGCTGATTTCCTTTACCTTGCTGCCGGCGGGTAGGGCGAGGCGCAACGTGCCGCCCTGCTCGGGGCGCACCTGCACCTGCGTCAGCCGGCCGCCCGACTTCGTGGCGGACACGAGGAAGGCACCCTGTGCGCGCAGGTTGCGGAAGGCGACGTCGGTCCAGCCGGCGGGGATGGCCGGGAACACGTGTACCACGCCCGTGTGGCTTTGCAGCAGCATCTCCTGCACGCCGGCGGCGAAAGCGAAGTTGCCCTCGAGCGTAAAGGGCCGGTAGGTGAAGTTCGACTTGCCGCTTGCGGTCTGGTCACCGTTGGCGTGGAACGTGTTGGGCAGGCAGAAACATTCGGCAAAGGTGCGCAGCGCCTGTGCGGCCGCATCGCCGTCGAAGGCGCGCGCTGCCAGGCAGGCGAACCAGCTGTACGAGTATCCGCACCACCAGGCGGGTCCGTTGTCCTTCAGCTTCTTCACGGTGGCGCGGATGGTGCGCTGTGCCGCCTCGCCCTGGCTCCAGTCGAGCAGGCCCAGCGGATGGATGGCCACGGCGTGCGAGAAGTGGCGGTGTGAGGCGGCGTAGGGAAATCCCGGGGCAATGGTCAGGGCGCCGTCGGCGTCGGTGTCGAGGTCGGGCAGTTGCGCGCCGACGGTGCGCCAGTGGGAGGCTTCGTCGCTGCGGCCCAGTGCAGAGGCCATCTCCGCCGCGGCGCTGAAGGCAAAGCGCATCTGGGCCAGGTCGAAGTTCGTCAGGTCGTCGAACCAGGCTTTCCGCGAATTGTCGAACATCTCGGGGCTTGAGCTGAGCGGCAGTCGGCGCACGCCGTCGCTGACGTAGGAAATCTGTTCGAGGTAGACGGCCACGTCCTTAAGGAAGGGGTAGGCCCTGTCGCGCAAGAACTCAGGGTCGGCGGAGTATTTCCAGTGCAGGTAGAAGTGGTGGGCCAGCCAGGCGCCGACCGTGGGCGACATGGCATATTGTATCCAGCCGCCCATGGGCTCGCCCGTCAGCGTACATACGCCGGGGACATTCATGCCGTCGGTGCCGAAGTATTGGCGGGTGTAGCGCTTGTACGTGTCGCGCTGGGCCCAGAGCGTGTTAAGGTAGCCGAGGCCCTCGGTCAGGTGGTTGCCCGTATAGGCGGGCCAATAGCTCAGTTCGGTGTTGAGGTCGTGGTGGTAGTCGCCTTTCCAGGGCGGCAGCAGGCCGTTGTCGGCTGTCCAGACGGCCTGTAGCGAGATGGGGTAGGAGTGTTCGCGTGCGGCGGCGCCGAACTTGTACATCTCGTTGTCGTACTGCTTTTGCAGGATGGAGTCGGGCAGTGTGACGGACGACTGCGCCCAGTAATTGTCCCAGAAGTCTTGATGCGAGTCGTAGTCCTCCTCCATGCCGCGGCTGAGGGCGTCGGCCGTTTCCGCCTCGGCGCGGTCCGGGCTGGTAGACGACGTGATGCTCCATACGCCGACGAGGCGGTCGCCCGTACGTTCCCAGCGGACGGCAACGTCGTACGAGAATCCGCCCCAGCCTTCCTGGTGGTAGACGGCTTCGTTGGCCGTGCGCCGCACGGTGCCCTGCGGATAGCCCAGGCGCACCAGCGAGTTGCCGGGTACGGACTGTCCTTCGGGAGTGCCTTCGGGTAGCGCGTACTGCGGCGCGACGATGACCGGGGCCGGGTCGACCGAGTCGGGAAGGTGGTCGAATACGAACCAGCCCACCGGTTCGGTGGCGTGGACAAAGGTGCGGAGCGTCGCACCGCTTTCCCACTTCACTTCGGCCAGCGCGTCGTTAATATATAAATGTGTGGCGACGGCCCGGCCCAGGCGGGGGCTGAACTCCAGCGCCGCGCCGGGTATCTTGGCGGGTGCGGCTTGGGCGTCGTAGGGGTGGTCGAATTTTTTCTGGACGGGCAGGTAGTCGTTCTTCTCGGCTTGCTCGCGCACCCAGGCAAAGCGGTAGTTGGGTCCGGACAGGCTGTCCATGGGCCGCAGGTCCCAGAGGTCCACGCGGTCCAGCGAGAAGCGCAGTGTGGAGTCGCGTTGCCAGACGAGCTGGCCTACGGTGGCGTTGCCCAGCGGGAGGCCCTCGTCCCACGAGGCGGCGAGTCGGTCAAAATGCAGGTCGCTCGGCGAGGGGGTCTCGGCGAGGGTGGCGCGTCCGCCGGCGCAGGCGGTGAGCAGGAGCAGGGCGGCGGTGCCGCTGATGAGGTTTCTTCGTTTCATGGTTTTCTTTTGTCGTCTGTTCGGCTTATTAAGAGTTATCGGGCGTAAAGGTACGAAGAATCTGCGCACCATACGAGCTGCGTCGGGCTTTTTTCGGGAAAATGTTTCCGGCGGGGGTTGAGCCGCCGGGGGCGCGGGTGGACGGCAGTTCGCCCGCGCGGGGTTTGCTCGCTCCGGTCGTTGGTCGTATCTTTGCCGGAGTTTTTCGGTTCGCTTAATTATAGTATATGTGATGCACTGGTTGATTTTGATCGTAGCCGGCCTGTTCGAGGCGGGCTTTGCTTTCTGTCTGGGGAAGCTGAAGGACGCCGATGGCGCGGCGTGGTACGGATGGGGCGCAGGCTTTCTGCTGAGCCTGATGCTGAGTATGGTGTTGCTGGCCAAGGCGGTGCAGACGCTGCCTATAGGGACGGCCTATCCCGTGTGGACGGGCATTGGCGCCGTAGGTACGGTTGTGCTGGGTATCGCCTTCCTGCACGAACCGGCCACCCTGCCGTGCCTGTTTTTCGTCACGACGCTCATCGCCTCCGTCGTGGGGTTGAAGATGGTGTGACGTCGGGCGCGGACAAGTGTAGTCCCCGTTCCCAACAAGTACTACGACAGAAATTTCTATCGCTGCGACAGGAAAAACTGTCGTAGTACTTGTTCGTGACGACCGCAGCGTGGAGAAACGGAGAACCGGCGCCGGGGCTTTCGGAGGTTTTGTTCATAAGAAACGGGTGTAGTCCCCGTTTTTACAAGTGTAGTCCCAGAAAATCCTAAGACTACGACAGGATTTTCTGGGACTACACTTGTTCTTACAGTGCGCCGCGGGGCGGGCGGCCGTGGCTTCAGACGAGGTAACGCGCGATGGCGTAGCCGCCAAAGAAGAGCCAGACGTAGATAAAGGCAGCCAGAATGAAGGGCTTGGCGCCGGCCTGCTTGAACTTGTCGATACTCGTTTCGGCACCGAGCGCCGTCATGGCCATGGTCAGCAGGAACGTGTCGATGTCGTTGATGCCGTCCGTGACGGTTTTCAGGCCTTCAGCCGGCAGGAAGGGCAGGCTTTGGAGCAAGGAGTTGAGCGCAATGACGGCCAGGAACCAGAAGGCGAACCAGGGGACGGTGATGGTGCGTCCGCCCGGACTGCCGGCGGTGCGGCGGGCGGCGCTCCGGGCCAGCGCCCAACTCATGATGAGCAGCGTGGGGGCAAGGAGCACGACGCGTATCATCTTGGTGATGGTGGCGGCGTCGGCGACGTGGCCTCCGGCGGCGTCCATGGCTCCGGCGGCACCTACGACGTGGGCCACTTCGTGGAGGGTCGAGCCGGTGAAGACGGCCATCTGTTGGTCATCCAGCCCGAGCAGGCCGGCGCGCCAAAGGGCCGGATAAAGGAACATGGAGAGCGTGCCGAAGATGACTACGGTGGACACGGCGACGGCCGTCTTGTGCGGTTCGCACCGTACGACCGGCTCGGCGCCCAGCACGGCGGCCGCACCGCAAATGGCGCTGCCCGTTGAGGTCATTAGGGTTGTGTCGCGGTCCAGCCCCAGCAGGCGGCCGAAGAGCAGGCCCAGGCCCAGCGTGCCGGCCACGATGAGGCAGTCCGCCGCGATGGCCGGCAGACCGATGGCCACGACTTGCTGGAACGTCAGGCGGAAACCGTAGAGCACAACGCCGAGACGCAGTATCTGCTTGGAGCAAAGTTTGATGCCTGGCACCCACGTTTCGGGCAGGCGGTTGCGCAGGCTGTTGGCGTAGAGCATACCGAGGATGATGCCCACGATGAGCGGACTCAGTGAGAGGCGTTTGACAAACTCAAAGCCGGCGATGTAGAATGCCGAGCACGAGAAGAGTACGATAAGCAGAACGCCGTGGAGCACTTCGCCCCTGTTTTCTTTGACCATAAGCGTTTTTTGTTTGTAGGATGGATATTGGCCGGCAAAGGTACGAATTTTTTGCCGACCCGTCCTTCCTCGTGTCCGCGCAGGGCCGGCTGGCCGGGTTGGGCTACTCGTCGGCGCCGGCCGCCGTGTGGTGAACGCTGAAGGTGCGCACCTGGGGCGTGGCGCGGCTTTCCTCAATCACGAGGCGGAAGGCCGAGGCCGTCACCGGAGCGTCGAAACGGGCTATCCGCTTATGCCCGACCGACGTGCCGCGACATACTTCGCGCCATCGGCCACCCGTGCGGGCTTCGACGCGGTAGGCGCGGATGCGTTCGCCCTGAGCGATGTCCTCCTGAATGATGCAGCAGTCGGCGGTGGTGCGCTTGGGGAGCTTGAGCGTCAGTCGGTCGCCCTTGCCCGCCGTCTGGGCCAGCGGGGCGCCGAACTGGCGTTTTATCTCACGCCCCCATTCCTCGAGCCGCGCTACGTCGGTGGCGGGTAGCAGGCCGTCGGGGTCGGGCGTCAGGCCGACAATGAGCGTCGCGCCGCGCCCTACGGATTTCTCGTACTTCTCCATCAGGTCGCGGAGGGGATAGACAGCCTCCTCGTCGCCCGGTTCCCAAAACCATTCGTGGCGTCCGTTGGCCCCGCGCAGCGGCGTGTCGGCCATGGCCGGCACCCAGTAGGTGCCGTCGGGGTCACCGTGGGCCAGCAGACGGTTGTGAGCCTCGGCCGATTCGCTGTGACGGTTATGGCTGTAGGGATAGGGGAAAGTGGACCAGCAGGGGTAGCCCACGGTGCCGCTCTCCGAACCGCCCCAGCGGAAGTCGGCGCGGTCGACGTTGTGGTAAAACAGACAGTCAGGCTGGTAGCGATTGACGATGGGCTCCACGTCGGGCCCCATGCCGCGCGGGTCGTCCGCACCGCCGTCGAACCAAATCAGGAACAGGTCGCCGTAACGTGTGCACAGCTCCGTCACCATTCGCTCGCACAGCCGCCGGTACCACTCCTGCCGACGGCGGGCAAACTCGCCCTCTCCCTCGGCGCGGAAGTTATGGATGCCCAGCAGCGAGTTCCAGCGAATGCCTACGTAGAGGCCGGGCTGCACGCCATACTTGCGGCACGAGGCCACAAAGTCGGCGACGAGGTCGCCCCGGCCGTCGCGCCACTTCACCGCCTTCAGGCAGTAGGGGTTCACATCGCTTTGCCAAAGACCGAAACCCGTTTCGTGCGTCGCCGTGAGTACGGCAAATTTTGCTCCGGCGGCCCGTGCGGCGCGTATCCATTGGTCGGTGTCGAGCCGTTCGGGGTTGAAAATGTTGTAGTCGTCGATCGGGGTGATGCGGTTGGCGCCCTGGCTGTATGCCTTGCCGTCAAACACATGCAGGTCATAGTGGAACACCACGCCCATCTCTGCCTCGTGCCATTTCAGCTGTCGTGGAGCGGGAACGGGCAGGGACGTCTGTGCGGCGGATTTTACGATGGCGGCCGCGAGCACTACCGCCAGCATGAGTAGTTTCTTCATTGTTTCAAAGGAGGTAAAAGTGAATCTTGTTAAAATAGCGCCCGCAAAGAAAAGGATAAATCTCCAAACTGCAAGCTCCCCGCCCGCACTTTCTGAAGCAAAAGGTCGAAAATCATGCGCAATTCCCAACATTAGTAGAAAGCCCCAAGCCCTCTTTCTCCCTTATTCCCTCATTCGTCCCATTACTCCTATTAGCCTCATCAGCCCCATAATAATTAAGAAAAAGTCAGGGAAAATTTCCAGGAAAAGGCCCGTGTCCATTCTATATAAGAATGAGAAATTCACAGGGGCTGGCGGGCCTTGGGTCAACGCTGCAAAG
>CALUOQ010000004.1 GCA_944322325.1 uncultured Alloprevotella sp. | reverse complement strand
AAGGGTCAATCATATTGTAGCCAAAGGTGGGCAAATCCTGCTTGGCCAAAAGGGTCAAAGTCGCGTGGCTTTTCCAGGTCTGTTGGCTTGATGAATAGGCTCGTGGATAGCCTCTTTACTTTACGATTGAGTGTAAAGCGTAACTTAATGTTGTAAGTTCCGTCCGCTTTTTGCTCATTTTTCTTAATTTCAGCTTTGATAGTCAACATTTTACGCCAATAATTAATTAGTCAACAATTAGTCAACAATTAGCGAAAGTGCATTAGATTAGAAGGTATGCAGAAGTGCATAGATAGGATTCTTGCCTAAAAAGAAAAATCGCTAAATTCTTTGTTTTTAAGAACTTAGCGATTCATTTCTTGGGGTGGCAGATGGGATTCGAACCCACGACATTCAGAACCACAATCTGACGCTCTAACCAACTGAACTACAGCCACCGTGTTTTGTTTTGCTTTCGCTCCCGAAAGCGAGTGCAAAGGTAGTGAAAATTTCGCACGTGCCAAACTTTCCGGCGCTTTTTTTGAGCGTCTGTGCGTATTTCCTATTCTTGCGCGGCCGTTGACGGCCGAGGCGTGGGGTGGGGATGCTGTCGGGCGCTGGGAGGGAAGCCGTTCCGTCAATTTTGCTTTACGTACTTCGGGCTGTCGGGGAGGGCGGGGTAGCAGACGAGGTCGTCGCCGACGAAGATGAAGCGCCGCACTTGCTCGAGGTACTCCCTTCCGGTGGTGAGGAACTTGTACTTCGCCCTCGCCTGTGGTTTGCCATGTGGCGTTTCCGTATGGGTTGTACAGGCTGTGGCTGGCGGTCATGTCTTCGTTGAGTGTCATGCGGTTGCCCTCGGCGTCGACCCAGGTCCCGATGGCCTTTTGCACGGTCTGCGTGAGGTTGACGACGGGGTCGGGCAGCTTTTTCAGTGTCACGCCCGGCAGACGAAGGGTGCTGTCGTTGAGGAGGGTTCCCTGTTCTTTCTGGACTTGCATGTCCTCTTCGTCGGGGAGTTCGTAGTCTTGCGTGTTGAATACGAAGGAGAAGTATTGGTTGGTGAAGGTGACGGTGTCGTGCGCTACCTCCCAGTAGGTCGAAATGTTCTTTGTCCCTGAGGCGTAGTAGGTGGCGCCTTTTCCCGTCAGGACGCCGTTGTCCCTTTCCAGTTCGAGCCGGCGGGCGTAGGGCCGTCGTCGCTCAGGCCTTCCCAGTTGCCCGTGAGTGTGTACACTGTGTTCTGGTGTTCGATGAGGTCGGGAAAGTTGTCGACGGTGGTTTTACGAAGGGTGACGTATATGACCTCTCCGTCGGTGCCCACGAGCCTTGTGTTCAGCGTGATGGAGCCGTCCGGCTGTATTTTGCCTTCGTAGTAGTTGCCGATGTAGAACTCGTTATTGTTGGCTCCCCAGTCGTTGTAAAAGAGGTCTTGGACGATGAAGATGTCGGTGTCTCCGAAGTTGAGCGCGTATTGGGTGACTCTTGCGGTCCGGTCCTTGCGGAACTCGATTCTCCATTCGCCCAAGGCGGTGCTGTGGCCTTGCCATACGCCTACGAGGTAGTTTTCGGCTTGGGGGTCGCGCGCGTCTTCTTCGTCGTCGAAGCAGGCTGACGTGGTGACCATGCAGAGCAGGAGGGCGATGAGAGTCGCGGTTTGGGTGAGCAGTTTTTTCATGCGGTGAGGTCTTGAGGGGGTGTGTGCGGGCGAAGTTACGAATTCCCCGCCAATCGGGGCGCGGGTTAGCTTTCCTTTTTCTGCTTCTTTCGTTCCGGTTGGCGGGGGATGTTGCCGGGTTCTGGCCTTGCGCGCGGCGGACTCAGCGGTAGTATTCCTTTTTGCCTGCGGCCAGGGTGTTGAGCATGAGCATGCAGATGGTCATGGGGCCTACGCCGCCGGGCACGGGCGTTCTGAGGTTGTGGCGTGCCTGATTACCTTTTAGGCGGCAGCTATCCGCCTCTTTCAGTTCCTGCGAGTGGCGTAGGTGCGTACGTTGACCAGAATATCCAGGTGGCCGTTAGCCTAGGCGTTTCCTGCCATTGTTGTAATTTGCACCAGTTTATTTTCATTTTACTCGCCCGATCCATTGCGGTTACGAATGCTTTGAGTAATTTTGTAGCGTAAAACAAAAAGTGGAAGCCTATGTAACATCGCAATCTCAGACATAAAGATAAAGAAGCGTTAGCTTTATTCTTGCTTTCTGAAAATTGGGGAATTTGACGAAGCACACAAGAGTAAAAGTTGATGCTCACGCCAAATGGCGTGGGCTTTTACTCGGATATGTGTGCAAGGTTATCCCCAATACCAACAGAAAGCGTAGACGAAGTGATAAGTCCACGTTTTTTTATTGTTTATACTTCAAGTTTTCGGACTTACGGAAAACACTAGTTGCCCAAGAAGGCAGCAAAAAGTAATAATGTAAAAAATCAAAAAAAGATGGCACTTGAAGATTTTTTTGGATACGGAAGCTGTGACTCCCAATTCGACAAGAGAAGACACCTCAATGTGGTATTTCACGAAATGATCTATTATAGACTGTATTACGACCAGACGACAATGGTACAGTGCATTAGATACGCAGATAGTCTTTCTTTACAGCAAGCTGCTGAATACATATGTAATGACGTGCTCACTTATGATGAGCATAATTATCTTAACCTGCTCCGAGAACGTTACCTTGTCAACGATGACGATTTCACACAAATACTGTCAGGTAGAAGTCTCCACGATAAACTCATTAAAACTCCGGCCGGATACGGGCGGGAACAAAACATTCGCCTCCTCGTACAAATGACGGTCGCCCGATACTACTTGATGCCAAGAGACAACAATGCTCTCGTAAAAATAAATACGATGATTGCGTCGATCGCAAAAGGGATGCGAGGAATAAACCTGACGCAAGAGTTCTTACAACAACTTTTTCAACTGACAGAGGACGCCATGCGCAGATACGGAAATAATTTTGCACTATCTGCCATAGAAAATCACGTCATTGAAAATATCACTTACTAACTGCGGTATTATAATCTTAAACTTGAATAAAAATGACAGCAGGAGAAAAATTATCCGAAGTATTACTTGGAAACTACAACCTTGAATTTGAAGTCGCGAAAGTTATTAAGCAGAATAAAATCATTGCAACAATTGACGAAACTGTCTATATTCGTCAAGGTGGCCCTTTTGGCGGTATTATGACAGTCTTAAATTATAGTTACGCAATAGAGGAAATTCAAAAATACGGAGCAATGAGGGGCTTTAGTTATGGACATTATGACTTTTTTGCCAATTGGAAGGTCAAAAGCGACAATCCTCTTACTCTTTTGCAAGTTGAAAATGATTCAATCACGTCAATAAAGCTAACAGCTATTGATATGACGTCCACTAAGGATATTGTAATGGAAATTTTGGTAGGTGAGTACGTGATTCGTTGCAGTAAATGCCGTTATATTTTCTAGACTCAAAGCAAAATAGAGGCTCGAAAGATTTTCTCAAGAGTGAACATACACAAATAAAGAATCAACCCTCTTAATCTGAGATCATGTTAAGTTCTAGCAACTACCTATCTACGCAAGCAAAAGTCGTGGGGAACATGGGTAAGTATTTACCTGTAATGATAGCGTTTAAGTCAGCGATACAACGGGTAATTATTCCCATGCTTACCCCAACCGAATTAGGTGACATCAAAGACTGCCGACTTAATATGACGGTCGTCGAAAAGTTAGCGAATTTGGGAAAAACACAATATCTGCATGCGACGGAACGTAACGACGAAATACTATATTGCCTGTGCATGGCTATCGGTACAATCATAAAGGAGTATGATTGGGGGATAAAGTACGTGCAACAAGACGGAATGTGCGAATTGGCAGCAAAAATTTCCGCCACATAATCTTCGCTTACTCATTTTTAATTTAAATATCATCAAACCATAACTATAAAAAACTAACGACTATGTCACTGGTAACTCATGTTTTCAAAAGTCACCAACGCATTCAGAACGGATGTGTGGTCGCTACGGATGCTTTTCTTCCGCGCAGGGCGAACTTTGAATATGACAGCACGGGGAACAACGTTGTCATATCCATCATTCCGACGTTATCGCCTAAACGTGCGTGGCTTGTCCGCCAAGAAGGATTTACTTTGTATTATCAGGGTGAAGACCCTGATTACCGCTTTGTCCTCGAATGCTGGCCCGACAATGGTACAATCAAGAGACTATCGGTATTTAGAGATGATCTTGGCGTCGAATACCGTTTCATAAGTGACCATCAAGATAGGATGTAAGAGTAAGAACTTCCATCTATGTATTCAATTCTGTAGCTGAATACATAGATGGAAGTTTTAAGCATCCAGCGAAAGCTTTATCGGTAATCGCAACTGTCAAACTTAAAAAGGTAATTAATCCGTTAGAAAAGACAGCGTGTTCAAGAAAGCGACAGAAAAGGGGATACATAACCATCCGCCACATGAGGAAAATTTGAAAAGAGTGGAAATTATAGAAGAAGTGTACCGGAACTCAAATAAAGAAGAAAAACCTTAAACCATTATGTCGGCTTTAATTGTTTTATTCATTCTCGTTTGCATTTTCCTTGCAGGAAAAATTGGTTACGCCATCGGACGTGACAAAAGAGCAAAATCTGATTACGAAGATGCGGACAAAGCTATTGATGCCGCGATCGACGGAGAAGATGAGAAACCGCGCAACTTGCTGTTGAATACGTTGGAAGAAATCGGATGCCAGTGCAGTGTGGATGAAAACGACGTTATCCAAGTCAAATATCAGGGCGAAGCCTTTGATTTCTATGCGAACAATGAGAGTCCATATATTAATATCGTTGGTAGTGCGTGGACATGTATTGATATGGACGACCCCGATGCAGATCTTTTGAAACAAGCCGTCAACGAGGCAAATTTTGGAAGCATCATCACATCGATTTATAAGACAAACGAAGAGAAACATTATATCATCGTGTTTTGCTACACTAAGATTGTATTTATTCACGACATCCATGATAGGAAGTATTATCTCGAAGCTATGTTGAGCGCATTCTTTATAGCCCACAATACTGTGAAAGAAGAATTTAACAAACTACAGCAAGCCCGGGAGGAAAGGTTGAAAAAATCGTTAGCGAATAACAAATACCAATGCTAAATCTTACGGCTACCAAAAACATCAGATGTAGGTGAGTATAGCGCTATTATCAGCGGCGAAAAGAAAGACAATTACAAATTTGTTTATAATGGGGATGATTTGTTTTATACGCCGTTTTTTTCAGACATTGACTTGGGAGGAAAATTCTCGCTGGTAACAGTTGGTCGTTATATTGGCCTTGAAGCAAAATCTTCTTCCGTTTTGGAGGTAACCTATATTCCTGATTGTGAGTATGGCGATATGTATAATAGGCTTGGTCTGTTCGTCAGTTTTGTGCAAAGGTTGGTATATGGACGATAGAGGTTTATCAAGCGGGAAACAAGAATTACTACCCGTCTGAGAGAATCTCTAAATCAGTGACGATTGTATCTCGAACGACGGCTATTTCAGACGCGGTTGTCGGTGATTGTTGACTTTCCACCGCGCTGAGAACTGTCCATACCTCTAACTTGGCCGCAGGAGTGGAAGCGCGTGTGTATTTGCTCGATGGAGTCATGTTATACAAAGATGGTGACGGACGGGTAAACGTTCAGAGCGGTACCTATGTTGATGTCGGGAATAAGCGGACGAAGCTCCTAGTGAAATAGGTAGGACGAGATTCGAGGCTGCATTCGGCATTTTGTGACGTAGTGCCACTCTTGTCGAATGGAAAGTAAAGGAAAAGAGGCTGTCTCAAAAAGTATTTGGAACAGCCTCTTTTCCGTGTTTATAGGTTAGCGGACGATTCCGTCGCAGAGATTATCGCTCCTCTTTGGCCTGGCTGCCTAATTTTTGTGATATCGCGGCGGCAAGGGCATCTGTTCGGTTCCGATTGGCAGTGGGGGAGCTTGTGCGGGGGCGTTGCGGTTGTCGGAGCGCGGCGGACTCAGCGGTAGTATTCCTTTTTGCCTGCGGCCAGGGTGTTGAGCATGAGCATGCAGATGGTCATGGGGCCTACGCCGCCGGGCACGGGCGTGATGTAGCTGCACTTGGGGTTGACTTCGTCGAAGCGCACGTCGCCGCAGAGGCGGAAGCCGCTTTTGCGCGTGGCGTCGGGGACGCGGGTGGTGCCGACGTCGATGACGGTGGCGCCCTCCTTGACCATGTCGGCTGTGACGAAGCCGGGGCGGCCGATGGCTGCGATGAGGATGTCGGCCGTGCGGCATTCTTCCTTGAGCGTGGTGCTGTGGCTGTGGCAGACGGTGACGGTGGCGTCGCCGAGTGATTTTTGCATCATGAGCTGGGCCATGGGTTTGCCGACGATGTTGCTGCGGCCCAGGATGACGCACTTTTTGCCCGACGTGGGGATGGCGTAGCGGCGCAGCAGTTCGTAGATGCCCTTGGGTGTGGCGGAGACGTAGCAGGGCAGGCCGATGGCCATGCGGCCTACATTGACGGGATGGAAGCCGTCGACGTCCTTGCGGTAGTCGATGGCTTCGATGATGCGCTGCTCGTCGATGTGGGGGGGCAGGGGGAGCTGTACGATGAAGCCGTCGACGTCGGCATCGCGGTTGAGGCGGTCGATGCAGGCCAGAAGCTCGGTTTCGGTGACGTCGGCTTCGTATCGGACGAGGGTGGAGGTGAAGCCGCACTCCTCGCATGCCTTGACTTTGTTGCGCACGTAGGTTTCGCTGCCGCCGTCGTGTCCTACGAGCACAGCGGCCAGATGGGGGCGTTTTCCGCCCGCGGCGACGATGCGTTCCACTTCTTCGGCGATTTCCTTTTTGATGGTGGCTGCCGTGGCCTTTCCGTCGATGAGTTGCATGAGCGTAGTTTTTTATGGGTGGGGAAAGCAAACAGGGCGCCGCTGTGCGGTCGCCCTGCCGTATGATTCCGGTGATTTATTTGAGTTTCGGCATACCCGGTATTCCAGGCATGGGCGGCATGCCTTTCATCATGCGCCCCATCTTGCTGCCAGTGACCATTTTCATCATCTTGCGCGTCTGGTCGAACTGCTTGATGAGGCGGTTGACTTCCTGTATGTTGGTGCCCGAGCCGCGCGCGATGCGCTGCCGGCGGCTGGTGTTGAGGATTTCGGGGTGGCTGCGTTCCTTGGGCGTCATGGACAGGATGATGGCCTCGATGCCCTTGAAGGCGTTGTCGTCGATGTCGACGTCCTTCAGGGCCTTGCCCACGCCGGGTATCATGGAGGCAAGGTCCTTGAGGTTACCCATCTTCTTGATTTGGTGAATCTGGTTGAGGAAGTCGTTGAAGTCGAACTGGTTCTTCTGTATCTTGCGCTGGAGCTTGCGGGCCTCTTCTTCGTCGAACTGTTCCTGTGCGCGCTCGACGAGGGAGACGATGTCGCCCATGCCCAGTATGCGGTCGGCCATGCGTTCGGGGTGGAACACGTCGAGGGCTTCAAGCTTTTCGCCCGTACCGACGAGCTTGATGGGCTTGGTGACGACGGTGCGTATGGACAGGGCTGCACCGCCACGGGTGTCGCCGTCGAGCTTCGTGAGGACGACGCCGTCGAAGTCGAGGCGGTCGTTGAATTCCTTGGCCGTGTTGACGGCGTCCTGTCCCGTCATGGCGTCGACGACGAAGAGGATTTCGTCAGGGTCGATGCCGGCCTTGATGGCGGCG
The DNA here is from genome assembly GCA_944322325.1 of uncultured Alloprevotella sp. Lineage (GTDB taxonomy): Bacteria > Bacteroidota > Bacteroidia > Bacteroidales > Bacteroidaceae > Alloprevotella. Next base: position 170,237 of record CALUOQ010000004.1, on the reverse strand, counting down.
ATTTCGTTCATCATCTGCTCGTCAACAGCCAGGCGGCCGGCCGTGTCGACGATGACCAGGTCGTAGCCCTTGGCGCGGGCTTCGCGGATAGCGTTCTGGGCGATGCTGACGGGGTCCTTGCTGTCGGGTTCGCTATATACGGGCACACCCACCTGCTCGCCGAGCACCTTGAGCTGGTCGATGGCGGCGGGACGATAGACGTCGCAGGCCACGAGCAGGGGCTTCCGTCCTTTTTTGCTCTTCTGCCACAGGGCCAGCTTGCCCGACATGGTCGTCTTGCCCGAGCCTTGCAGTCCCGCCATCAGTACGACGGCGGGGTGACCCTTGAGGTTGAGCTCGGCGGCCTGTCCGCCCATGAGCTGGGCCAGCTCGTCGTGCACGATTTTCACCAGCAGCTGTCCGGGTTTCACGGCCGTAAGCACGTTCTGGCCCATGGCTTTGGCCTTGACGGAGTCGGTGAACGTTTTGGCTACCTTATAGTTGACGTCGGCGTCGAGCAGGGCGCGGCGCACGTCTTTCAGGGTTTCGGCGACGTTGATTTCGGTGATTTTTCCTTCACCTTTCAGGATTTTGAAAGACCGTTCGAGTCTCTCGCTCAGGTTGTCGAACATAGGGGTTTTGCGGTTCTTGAATTTATGCCTGCAAAAGTACAAAAAAATGCGTCACGCCGGGTTGCCCTGCGGGAGATATTCGCCCGCTGCGGGTCAGTCGCGGAAGTCCATGGGGGTGTCCTTGCCCGCCTGCTCGGCACCGCGCGGTTCGGGATGGCGCTGCGGGTCGCGGGTGTCGAAGTAGTAGACGCCCAGCCTGTCGAACAGGCGGTAGGCGTCGTCGAGGCGGCGGCTGAAGTCGGCGAAGTCCTTGCGCCCGGGCTGGGTCCAGGCGGCCTCGGCCAGGGCGCAGAGGCGCGGCCACGTCATGAAGTCGAGACGCTCGGCGTTCTGCACGCGTTCGGTCCACAGGTTGGCCTGTAGTCCGACGATGTGGCTGCGCTCGGCGTCGCTGAAGCCGCATTTGTCAAGCAGCGGGTCGGGGAAGGCGTAGACGTCCTCCACGGGGCAGAAGCCGCTCCACACGCGGCCCCATTTGTGGCTGGCGTGCTGGATGAAGTCGAAGTACAGGGGGCGGCGCGGGCAGAGCACGGTCCGGTAGCCGCCGGCCAGGGATTTGCGCAGCTGTGCCGTGCGGTCGTGACGCCACCAGAAGATGAGCGTCGAGGCCGTGTCGGGCCGGTGGTCGAGCAGTTCGTCCCAGCCGGCCATCGTCTTGTCCAGGGTGCGCACGGAGTCGGTCATGCGGTGCATGAAGTAGGCTTCGGCCTGCTTCACGTCCGCGAGCCCCTCGCGCTCAATGAGCGCCTGCACGTGGGGGTCGGTGCGCCAGGCGTCGATGCCGTAGGCCACCTCGTCGCCGCCCAGGTGGAGGTAGCGCGAGGGGAAGAGCCCGCCCACCTCGCGCAGAATGTCGGTGAGGTACGTGTAGGTGGAGTCCTTGCCCACGTTGAAGGTGAACTCGGGGTGGGCTTTGGTGCCGCCGCCCGAGTATTCGGGGTAGGCGCGGTTGGCAGCGGTGGCGTGGCCGGGCATGTCGATTTCGGGGATGATTTCGATGTGGCGCCGGGCGGCGTAGGCCACGATGTCACGAATGTCGTCCTGCGTGTAGTAGCGGGCCGGACCTTGGCCCATGTGGCTCCAGTCGCCCCGTCCGCCCTCGGCGGCCAGGCGGGGGTAGCGCCGTATCTCGATGCGCCAGCCCTGCTCGTCGGTCAGGTGCCAGTGCAGGCGGTTGAGCTTGTAGCGGGCCATGAGGTCGAGAAGTTGCAGGACCTTTTCGCGGCCGAAGAAGTGGCGGGCCTCGTCGAGCATGAAGCCGCGCCAGGCGTAGCGCGGCGCGTCCGTCAGGGTGCCCACGGGGAGCGTGGCGCCGGCCTGGGGCGCGTTGTCGAGGAGTTGCAGGAGGCTCTGTATGCCGTAGAACACGCCGGCCGGTGTGCTGCCCGCTATCGTGACGCGGTGAGACCCGATGTCGAGGCGGTAGGCTTCGGGCGAGGCGAGCGTGTCGCACAGCTTGAGTACCACGCCTATGGCCGCGCGTCCCCTGTGCCGTACCTTGAGGTTGAGGCCGCGTGCGGCGAGTTCTTCGGCGAGGTAGTCGGCCTCGGCCGCGAGCGCGGCGGGGGCGTGAATGGCGTGCCCCTCGGTGAGGGCGTGCGAGGAGGTGGAGGTGAGCGCCGCCTGTTGCGGGCGCGGAATGATACGTACGTCGCCTCCGGGCTGGGCCATCAGCGGCAGGCAGGTCAGCCCGAGGCCGACGAGCACGAGGAGCATGAGTTTTCTCATCATAGATTTATACAGACGTTGTTTTGCGCCGTAAAGTTACGAAAAACTATCGGAAGCCGGAAGTTGCCGGGCGGCCCGTGTGTGTCGGCCATCCGGTGGGAGGATGGACATCAAGGCGACGGCCGTCCCCCTGCACGGAGAGCGTATCGCATCTGTCCGGCCGTTTCGGCGGTTGTGGCGGGAGGCGAGTTATGTTAAATTTGCGGAGGGGTGTGCAGTCTGTGCCCTTTTTTACTATCTTACTTATGTATGGAAAGTACGCATCGGAAACAGATGACTCGCAAGGAGGTCGTAGAGTTGTGCAGGGAGGGCGACAGGCAGGCTTTGGACTGGCTTTATAAGACCTATGCGGACCGAATGAGGAAGATATGTTTACACTATGTGGCGGACTGGCAAATAGCTCAAGATCTGCTGCACGACGGTTTTATCATCATTTTTTCCTCCATCCACACGTTACGGCTTCCTGACATGTTGGAGGTTTGGATGGGTACGATTATGCGCAACCTTTCCCTACAGTACGTGCGGCAACGTGGACTGTCAGCACCGGTTTCACTGGAAGAAATCAGTGAAGACGAGCAGCCGGCGGAGTCCGACGAGGCGGACGTATTCCCCACTTATGCCGAGATGCTCAATCTGATTGAGAAATTGCCGGAGGGCTATGGCCGGATATTCAGGTTGTCGGTCCTCGAAGGGCTGTCGCATAAGGAAATCGGTCTTTTGCTGCATATCGCGCCTCATTCTTCGTCCTCGCAGCTGGCGCGGGCCAAAAAGGTGTTGCGCAGGCTTATTTCCCAGTATCGGGTGAGAGGACTGGTGCTGCTGTTGTCCGCCATCTCTGTTTGTGTGTATCGTTATCAGCTCTACCGGACAGGGGACAAGGCGTGTACGAGAGTATGCGTAGACGGGGACAAGGAGGAAATGCCGGGCACAGCTCCTCCCCCCCCCTCCTCCCCCGTAGCGGGCATGGTGGGGACGGACGGGCGCCGCACCGCCGTTTCCTTACGGCGACGTCCTGAATCTGTGGCGCACATGGCGGTCGGTCCGGATGTCACGCGGCCGGACAGCACGGTTCTGGCGGTGGACAACGGTTTGCCGCCTGAAGAGGAGCAGGACGAGAAGCCGCATAGCGGTGCGGTGAGGAAGCATTACGGCGCCTTGTCGTTTCCCATGCTGCCAGGTGAAGCTCGTAGCGCGTGGGCGTTGTCTTTCGCATATTCAGGCGGAGCCAATCGAACCCACGTCCGGGCGTCGAAAATTCCGGGTAGCATAACTTCCGGGGAGCCCGGGCAGGTCACGTATGTGTCGCATCATCATTCTCCGGTTGCCTTCTCACTATTGGCCCGCAAGAGGATAAATGAGCGTTGGGGCGTAGAGACCGGGGTGCAATATACCTTCCTGCGCACGGATTTTACCTCCGTCAGCAAGGTCCGCACCGAGCGGGTGCAGCGGTTGCATTATGTGGGCATTCCGATAAGGGGTACATTTCACGTGTGGGGCAAGGGCCGGGGTTCCATTTATGCCTCAGCGGGAGTTTCGCTGGACATACCCGTCAAGGCCACAGCCGAGGAGGCCTTGTCTGTGGATGGCTTGACCGTGAAGCAGGAACGGTACGGATTGAAGCCCTCGTGGCAGTGGTCGGTCAGTGTGGGCGTGGGATTCCAGTACGCAATTACTCCGACCGTCGGCTTGTTTGCGGAGCCCAATCTGTATTATTACTTCAATCCCGGTGACGGGATCAGGACCGTCCGTACGGACCGTCCATTCCGGGTCGTGCTGCCTGTCGGCTTACGGTTTTCGTGGTGATAGGTCCGCCGTCCCGTGCAGTCTTTTGCAGTGTGCCGACTCTTATATGTAGAAAGAAAACGAAGGAGCTATATGCAAAAGCGACATAAGGACAGGGATGCCTATTTCCGGGAATTGGCCAAGACCTGTGAGGAGTATTTCGTGCCGTACATCGAGACGTGGCATACGCTCGGGGCGGGGACCAGCGTGTTGGAGATAGGTTGTGGCGAGGGTGGCAATCTGTTGCCTTTTGCTCGCAGAGGGTGTTGCACGCTTGGGGTAGACCGGGCGGCGTGCCTCATAGACGTGGCCCGGCGAAACTTTGACAGAGCTGGTGCGGACGGAGTGTTCATCACCGAGGATATTTTCAGCGTGAAGGGATTGGACCGAGGCTTTGACGTCATCGTCTGTCATGACGTCTTTGAGCATATCGCGGCCAAGCCGCAGTTTCTGTCCGCCATGGGGAGATTCTTGGCGCCGGACGGCGTGGTATTTATGGCATTCCCCGCGTGGCAGATGGCATTTGGAGGTCACCAGCAAATCTGTAGGAGCAAGGTCCTGTCCTGTTTGCCTTTTGTCCATTTGTTGCCTGCCGCCTTGTATTGCATGGTGATAAGGCTTTTCGGCGAAGACGAAAACTGTCTCGAGGAGTTGCTTTCCATCCGCCAGACCCGCGTGACGATAGAGCGCTTCGAGGACCTGCTGCATCCGGCTGGCCTTGAAATCGCGGACAGGCAGCTTTGGCTCGTGAATCCGCACTATAAAGTGAAGTTTGGCTTACGCCCCTGCAGGTTGTCCACGTTCGTTTCGGACGTACGTTTCCTGAGAAATTTTCTAAGCAGCAGCTGTTTCTATATTCTGAGAAAGGAATACTAATGGTCAGCGGCTGTGCTGTTCTGCCCACGCGCGCAGCATCGCGATGGCCTTGCACAGCGTGCCTGCCGAGCCTTTGAAGTGGCCCGACCCGCTGGGCACGCCGCCAGGCCCGTACCATTCGTAAAAGCCTTTGTTCTTGACGACGCGGTCTGTCATGGGGCGGATTTCGGCGTAGGCTTCGGCCACGTAGCCGTGGGCCATGAGTTGCTGAATCATGCGGCCGCCGAACCAGGTCCAGTCGCCGCCGTTCTGGTAGTTGTAGGCATTGGCCATGCCTCCCGGGAAGAAGCCCTCGGGGTAGGTCGGGTAGAGGGTCAGTCCGATGCTGGGCATGCCGGAGAGGCGCACGTTTTCCAGCATCTGGTCGTTGACGATGTCGATTTCGTCGTGCTCCAGCACGCCCGCCTCGATGGCCACGGCCGTGCCGCCGTGGTAGTGGATTTGGTTCTCGTCCAGTCCGCCGAGGTCAGGTTGGCCTCCGTTTGGGTAGAGATGGGGTATGATTTTGTTTCGCGTGTCGTCCCACAGGTGCTTGCGGATGCGGGTACGGAATTCGCCGGCCATCCGTTTCCAGCGCTTGGCCTCCGTTCCCCCGGTCATGGCGGCGAGGTCGTCCAGGGCGATGACCAGCATGGCGTTGTCGTAGGCATCGATGGTGGTGACGGAGTTTTCAGTGATGTCGCACGGCGAGAGCGAGTCGGGCTGCACGTCGCCCCAGTCGGCGGTCAGGGCGCCGGTCAGCAGGCCGTAGCGCGCGTCGTACTTCTCGCGCATCAGGTAGCCAATCATGTCCTCGATGCGCTGATACACCGTGCGTCCGGCTACCCGCTCCTGAAGGATGGACTTGTCGCCCGTCTTGCGGACGTACTTTCCCACAATCTGTATGAGCGAAGTCTCCTGGTCCGTCTCGACGGTGTTCTTGAAGCCGACATGGCGCGGTGCGGCGTCGGAGTAGTAGCCCACGGGGTCGTACCAGGTGAAGTCCTCCTTCAGCACGTATCCGTCCACCATTTCGCCGTTGGGTTGTTGTAGGGCGAAGAACATCAGGATGGCGCCCCGGATGTCCTGTGGCGGCACGGTGTCGAGGGCCGTTTCGACGAAGGTGTTCATGTCGCGGGCCCAGACTTGCGAGTAGCCGCTTCCGGCATTGAGTCCTTGCGACAGGATGGCGCGGCCCATGCTGTCCACGGTGGCCAGCGTGGCGTCGTCCATGATTTGCTTGGCCAGCGCGCGGTCGGGGTCGGGCGAGCAGGCGGTGAGGGCGGCCAGTGCGGCGACGCCCACGATTTTGGAAAAAGTGTGCATGGCGATGAGGCGGAGTTTTGGGTTTATTGTTGTTGGGTTGTGGCGTTACGCCTTTGTGGGCGCTGTCTGCCTGGTCTGTGTCCCGTGGTGGGCAGGAGGCGCCTTCTGCGGGCAAAGTTACGAAAACGGATTTATATTCGCATGGTTTTTGGGCGTTACTCTTCGGTAGAGGCAAGAAATTACCGTGGTGGGACTTCCGCGTAGTAAAAAAAGCCTATCTTTGCCCTATGCTGTGAGCCAAAGGCCTGTCGGGCTGTCCCGGGAGGAGGGCGAGGCTTCGCTCCGGCGAGTGTAGAACATATATATAACTAAGAGTATCGTTATGACAGAGTGGGAGAAAATGCAAGCAGGCTTGATGTACAACGACTTTGATGCCGATTTGTTCGACCGCCGGGTGGCGGCGAAGATGCTGTTCAGGGAGTTCAACCGTACGGGCGACGACGAGGTCGAGCGGCGTCAGGCTCTGATGCGGCAGCTTTTCAGGAAGGTCGGCGAGCGTGTCTGGGTAGAGCCGGATTTCTGCTGTGAATTTGGCAAGAACATCACGCTGGGCGACGACGTCTACGTCAACTTCGGCTGCACGATTTTGGACTGTGGTCAGGTGACCATTGGCGAGCACACCCTGATAGGGCCCAACGTGAGCATGTATTCGGCCAATCATGTGCTCGACGCCGACGAGCGGATTGCGGGCGGACTGATTCCCAAGGAAATCCGTGTGGGCCGTCGGGTGTGGATAGGTGGCGGAACCACCATTTTGGCGGGCGTGAGTATCGGTGACGAAGCGGTCATCGGCGCGGGTAGCGTCGTGACGCGCGACATTCCGGCCGGCGTGGTGGCTGCGGGTAATCCCTGCCGCGTGCTGAGGCCGATCACCGAGCGCGACAAGACCGGATTCGTGCCCGAGGCGCACTGATTGCAGAAGTCTGTCCGCCGCCCGGGGCGCTTGCGTTTTCGACAATAAACCCGATGCGTTCCCGTACAAGTTGAAAGCATTACGCAAATGACGCCCTTCTAATTATAACTTATTCCTGAACTCGTGTATATTTTGAAGTCGCAGTCCCTGCGTTTTTACATTTCGCCCTTACCTTTCGGCAAAGAGAAAATCCGCCCGTGGGAATCCCCGCGGGCGGATGACTGTGTCTAAGGATAGGTGTGTATAGAGTCTATTCTTCCATCCAGTTGCTGCTGTCCCAGACGCTCTTCTTGCTGAAGGCTCCAAAACCGGGGGCATCGCCGTCACCTTTGTCTATGGTGATGTTGCTGGCGGCGATGAGGTTTTCGGTTTGCATGTCGATGACTTCGAAGTCCGGGGTGATATACGCTTTTTTGTTCATAATGATAAGTGATTGATTGGGGTTGAAATGTTTATGTTATTTTTTGATGAACACGGTTTTGCCGTTTTGGATGTAGACGCCAGTGGTGGGGTAGAGCACGGGGCGTCCGTTGAGGTCGTAGAGTTGTCCGTTGCTTTGTGGGTGGATAGTGGTGTTGTCGATGCCGGTGGGGGTGTTGTCGAGTTTCAGGCTGAAGGCTGCGCCGGCGAGCGGCATCTGCGTCGAAACTCAAATTGTAGCTTCCGCGTAGGGGGGCGCATTTGATGCGGTAGAGTCCGTCGTCTGCGAGGCGTGTTGTGTGCTCGTTCAGGTAGGTGAAGGCTTCCGCATATTCCTCAGGCGTGGTCGCGCTGGCCAAGCCTGAGGCGTCGAACACCTCTTGCGAATAGCCGCCTACGCAGTTGTCCTCGTTGATGCGCTCCTTGTAGCTCTCGACGAGATTGGCGTAAGCGGTTTTGAGGTCTGTGAATTCTACGACAGAACCTTCGTCGCCGGCGGCTTTACTATCTTTCCAGTAATTAATCTTTGAGTCGTCATTGAGTTTATTTAAGCATTCTCCAAACCTTCCCAAGTACGTATTGTAGTATGGAGAAATGCACCATCCGCCATATTTGTCGGTGTAATGTGCAAAGGTTAGAGGGTATGGCGTCGAAGAAAAGAAAACAGCTTCTGCTTTATCCCAGTCAATGTTAACCATTAGGTCCGGTCCCACGGCAACCAGAAAAAGAGAAAAGAGAGGGGGAGAAGAAGAAAGGCCCCCCTCCCGCGTGCGAGGAAAGAGCCGGGCTTTGGGTTTGACGGAGTTTATTTTCGAGATGTTTTCGCAGGAACCTGTCCGTGTAGTTTGACAGACGCCGGGCTGGAAGAGGCCGGCAAACGGGCTGGGAGGCTCGGAGAACAAACCGCCCGCTGGTCGCGCCTGGCGCTGCGCCCGTAAGAACGGACGTAGCGTTTGTCGGAACGGGAACTGGATGCCGGGGGGGGGGCTGTTTTCTCCTCGGCCGGTTTCCCCTTGCCCGCACGAGGTGGGCGAAGGGGTGTCGTGACGGGAACGGTGGTCTTCGTGGTGATATCCCGCATCCCGTGGGTTCAGTTTAGGATTTTTTTACTATCTTCGCGCCTGATTTTTATATATTCAAACAAACAAAAGATGAAACAGTTTTCAAAATTTTTCGCGGTGTGCGCGCTCAGTGCGTGCGCAACGGCGTTTGTGGCCTGTAGTGACGACGGGGAGAATTTCACGGGTGACGACCCTGTCACCAAGGTTACGACTCCCGTGGTGGAGTATGGTTTCAGCGTGACGGACGACGTGCTGGCTGTGGCCGACTTGGTGGTGACGTACATGAACGTGGGCGGCGTGGAGGCTACCGACACGCTGACCACCGGAGAGTGGGAGCTGACGTTCACGCCGACCAGCTCGCAGAAGGTGGGCTTCAAGGTGACGGCAGCGCCCAAGGCGGGCATCGACTCGCTGCTGACGAAGGATCGCTACACATTGGGGTCGGGGTACCATTACCTCTCGTACCAGCGGGACAGCCAGGGCAAGACGAGTGAGCTGGAGGGATCGGTAGCGAATCCTGACGAAAACGACATCACCATTGCGGCCGACCAGGTGAAAGACTTTTTCAACGGAAAGGCTACGACGGTCTGCAAGTCGCGTTCGGCCTACTACGACAAGGATAAGAACGAATTTACGGAGTGGGAGTTTACGTATTGACCTTGCCATTACGGCATAGGGCCTCGGTGCGGGCGGATTTCGCGGTGTGTGGAGTCCGCCCGCCTTGTTCTTGTCCGGTGACGGAATGTGTGTTCCGGACGGGCGACGCTTTGCGGGTGGGGACGTCCGTCCGGGCTGTTCAGCCGGCCTCTCGGGCGTGATGTGCCCGGCTGCGGGGCCGGGCCGGAAAAAAACTGCCCCCGGACGTCCGTTCAGGCGTCCGGGGGCAGGCCTATGTTTCAGCTCGTGTGGAGCCGCCGGTGCGGGGTGTGTCAGACGAGGCCTTGGCCGTGGCAGTTCTTGAACTTCTTGCCGCTACCGCAAGGGCAGGGGTCGTTGCGTCCCGGCATTTTCTCCTTGACGATGGGTTCCTGGCGGTGTTCGCGGGTGTCGCGTGCGGCGGCCTGTGCGGCGGCTTCGTCGCTGAGGTCCTCGCGGCTCTCGGTGTACTGAGGTTGCTGGCGGGTCGGTTCGGGAGCAGCTTCGCGCACGTCTTCGGGGGCCTGCATGGGGATTTGTCCGCGCATGAGGGTGGCCACGGTGGTGTTGTTGATTTTGTTGACCATGTTGTCGAAGAGGGTGACACTCTCGAGCTTGAAGATGAGCAGGGGGTCTTTCTGCTCGTAGCTGGCGTTTTGTACGGACTTCTTGAGTTCGTCGAGCTCGCGGAGGTTTTCCTTCCATGCGTCGTCGATGTTGTGCAGGAGGATGGCTTTCTCGAATTCCTGTACGACGACCTGGCACTCGCTCTCGTAGGCCCGCTTGAGGTTGCAGCGTATGTTGTAGACGAGCTTGCCGTCGGTGATGGGCACGAGGATGTTCTCGTACATGGAGCCTTGGTTTTCGTAGACGCTCTTGATGACGGGCATGGCCACGGCGGCGAGGCGGTCGACCTTGCGCTTGAAGTTGGCCATGGCGGCCTGGAAGGACTGTTCGAAGAGGTCCTCGCGGCGCTTGGCGTTGAACTCTTCCTCGCTGAAGGGCACCTCCATGGCCATCACTTCGAGGAACTGGTCGCGGCATCCGTCGAAGTCGTTGTTCTCGATGATGTTGACGGTGCGGTCCCAAATCATGTTGGTGATGTCGATGTCGATGCGTTCGCCCATGAGTGCGTGGCGGCGCTTTTCGTAGATGACGGTGCGCTGCTTGTTCATGACGTCGTCGTACTCGAGCAGGCGCTTGCGGATGCCGAAGTTGTTTTCCTCGACTTTTTTCTGTGCGCGCTCGATGCTGGAGTTAATCATGGGCGCTTCGATCATCTCGCCTTCCTTGAATCCGAGTTTGTCCATGACGCGGGCGATGCGTTCGCTGGCGAAGAGTCGCATGAGGTTGTCCTCGAGCGAGACGAAGAACACGGAGGAGCCCGGGTCGCCCTGACGTCCGGCACGTCCGCGGAGCTGGCGGTCGACGCGTCGGCTCTCGTGGCGCTCGGTGCCGATGATGGCGAGTCCGCCTGCGGCCTTGACGTCGTCGCTGAGCTTGATGTCGGTACCGCGTCCGGCCATGTTGGTGGCGATGGTCACGGCGCCGAGCAGGCGCTCCTCTTCGTGGCGGTTGCCGTCGGCGTCGGTGATGGTGACCTTGCCGGGTTTGCTCTGTCCGGCCTGGGCCACGATGTCGGCTTCCTTCTGGTGGAGCTTGGCGTTGAGGACGTTGTGGGGGATGTGGCGGAGCTGTAGCATACGGCTGAGCAGCTCGGAGACGTCGACGCTGGTGGTGCCGACGAGGGTGGGGCGGCCTTCGTTGCGCATCTTGACGATTTCGTCGATGACGGCGGCGTACTTCTCGCGCTTGGTCTTGTAGACGCGGTCGTTGAGGTCCTTGCGGATGACGGGGCGGTTGGTGGGTATCTCGATGACGTCGAGCTTATAGATGTTCCAGAACTCGCCGGCTTCGGTGATGGCCGTACCGGTCATACCGGAGAGTTTGTGGTACATGCGGAAGTAGTTCTGGAGCGTGATGGTGGCGAAGGTCTGCGTGGCGGCCTCGATTTTCACGTGCTCCTTGGCCTCGACGGCCTGGTGGAGTCCGTCGCTCCAGCGGCGCCCCTCCATGATGCGGCCGGTCTGCTCGTCGACAATCTTGACCTGTCCGTCCATGACGACGTACTCCTCGTCTTTGTTGAACATGGCGTAGGCCTTGAGCAGCTGCAGGATGGTGTGTACGCGCTCGCTCTTGACGGCGTAGTCGGCCAGGAGGGCGTCCTTGCGTTGGAGGCGCTCCTCGTCGGTGAGGCTCTTGTCGGCCTCGAGCATGGAGATTTCGGAGGTGATGTCGGGCAGGACGAAGAGGGTGGGGTCGCTCACGGCGTTGGCCAGCCACTCGTTGCCCTTGTCGGTGAGGTCGACGGAGTTGAGCTTCTCCTCGACGACGAAGTAGAGGGGCTCGACGGCCTCGGGCATTCGCTTGTTGTTGTTCTCCATGTAGATTTCCTCGGTCTTGAGCATACCGGCCTTGATGCCCTGCTCGGAGAGGTACTTGATGAGGGGGCGGTTCTTGGGCAGGGCCTTGTGGCTGCGGAAGAGGGCGAGGAAGCCTTCCTCCTGCTGTTTCTTGTCGTCGCTGGCGATAAGTTGCTTGGCGGTGGCGAGGAGCTGCGTGGCGAGCTTGCGCTGCGTCTCGTAGAGTCGCTCGACGAGGGGCTGGTACTGCTCGTAGAGCTGGTCGTCGCCCTTGGGCACGGGACCGGAGATGATGAGGGGCGTACGGGCGTCGTCGATGAGCACGGAGTCGACCTCGTCGACGATGGCGTAGTTGTGGCTGCGCTGTACGAGGTCCTTGGGGCTCATGGCCATGTTGTCGCGGAGGTAGTCGAAGCCGAACTCGTTGTTCGTACCGAAGGTGATGTCGGCCTGGTAGGCGCGGCGACGGGCTTCGGAGTTGGGCTGGTGCTTGTCGATGCAGTCGACGCTGAGGCCGTGGAACATGTAGAGGGGGCCCATCCACTCGGAGTCGCGCTTGGCGAGGTAGTCGTTGACGGTGACGACGTGCACGCCGTTGCCCGTAAGGGCGTTGAGGAATACGGGAAGGGTGGCGACGAGGGTCTTACCCTCGCCGGTGGCCATCTCGGCGATTTTGCCCTGGTGGAGCACGACGCCGCCGAAGAGCTGCACGTCGTAGTGGACCATGTTCCACTTGAGGTCGTTGCCGCCGGCCACCCAGTGGTTCTGGTAGATGGCCTGGTCGCCCTCGATGCGCACGAAGTCGTGCGTGGCGGCCAGTTCGCGGTCGAAGTCGGTGGCGTCGACGCTGATTTCGTCGTTCTCGGCGAAGCGGCGGGCCGTTTCCTTGACGATGGCGAAGGCGTCGGGCAGGATTTCGTTGAGGGCTACCTCGTAGCGGTCGAGGACTTCCTTCTCGAGCTTGTCGATTTGGTTGAAGAGCACTTCGCGGTCCTCAATGGGGGTCTGTTCGACCTTGGTCTTGAGTTCGGCGATTTTTTCTTTCAGGTCGTTGGCCGACGTTTGTACTTTTTCTTGCAGCTCCTTGGTCTTGGCGCGCAGCTGGTTGTGGTCGAGGGCCTGGATGGCGGGGTAGGCGGCTTTCACCTTCTCGACCCAAGGCTGGATGAGTTTCATGTCGCGCGTCGACTTGTTGCCGAAGAGCTTGCTGAGGAATTTGTTGATATCCATTAGGTATTGTTTTGTTTTGACGTTAGGAAAAGTTAGGCTGCGGCTTGGTGCGGTCAGTCTGTCCGGGGAGGGCCTGCGCCTGCCGCATGTGGGCGCTGGCGGCGGGTTCCCGCTCCGCCGTCAGAATCCCGACAGCGGAGTGGCGAGGCAGGCGTTCGGAGCGCGGATGCGCATCGCCTTCGAGAGGGTCGGGGCGATGTAGTCGACGCCGGTGGGCGTCGTGACGGTCTCGGCTTTGGTGTTGTAGCCGTAGAAGATGATGGGGAAGGGGATGTAGTCGTTGCCGACGAGGTGGTCTTCGCCCGTGTCCTCGTTGACAAAGCGCCAACCGGGCGCCACCTGCACGAGGATGTCGCCCGAGGTCTGCGAGTTGTAGGAGTTGCGCAGCCGGCTGAGGTCGGGCGTCCAGGTGCCCAGCAGGATGCGCTGTGAGCTGTAGACGTCCTTTACGCCGCTGAGCTGGATGAGGAAGTCTTGCGTGCGGTTCATCACCTCGGTGAGGTAGAGCTGCTTTTCCTCGATCAGCTTCTTGTTCAGGTAAATTTCGGGGCCGAAGCAGGCCTCGACGTAGTTGCCCTGTCCATAGACGGCCATGAGGTACATGTTGAGCAGGGCGGCGGCACGCTTGATGTCGAAAGTGCCCGTGGGGATGCGGAATTTCTGGAGGTCGGCGGGCTGCTCGTCGCAGTAACCGGTCGAAGTGACGACGAACAGGGCATTGGCCAGGCCCACCTTGCGGTCGACGGCTTCGATGATGTCGCTGAGGGCCTTGTCGAGGCGCACGTAGGTGTCCTGTAACTCCATGGGGGCCTTGCTGGCCGGGAGGTGCTTGTAGTTGCCGGCGTAGAAGGTGAGGGCCAGGTAGTCGGTGAAGGAGTCGTTGCCAATGCCCGTAGTGCGCAGGCAGTCGCCGGCAAGGGTGGCCACCTCCTCGTTGACGGGGGCGCTGGTCTTGAAGGCGCGGTAGCGGCCCTGGCCCTTGAACTCGTGCTCGAAGGGTTCGGTCGTGCCGTCGGAGAGGTAGTAGCTGTAGTCGCCGTTGCGCTCGTAGAAGGGTTCCCACGTGTAGCGCTTGAGTTGCTTCTCGAGGGGATGGTAGAGGTCGCGCGAGTTGGCCCAGTCGGGCAGTGAACCGTAGTAGGCCGACGTGCACCAGTTGCCCGTTTCGTCGTCTATCCAGACGGCAGCGTCGGCGGCGTGGCCGGCGGTGAGCACGGCGGCGTCGCGGAAGGGGGCGATGGCGTAGACGAGCGACTTGCCGTCGGAGGCCACCTTGAGCTCGTCGCCGATGGTCGACACGGCCAGGAACTGGGGCGAGGCGCCGTGGTCGGTGGCTACGCCCTTGCAGTCGGCGTCTTCGACGCAGTCGATGCGGCGCAGGGTGGCGCGCTCGAACCACTGTTGGCCGACAATGCCGTGGTAGAAAGGCGTGCTGCCGGTTGACAGGGTGGCGGCGGCCGAGGCGCGGTCGACCGATGTCAGGGGGTATTCGCCCTGGGTGTAGACGCGGCCTTGGGTCATGAGGCGCTTGAATCCGCCTTCGCCGTAGAGCGGCATGAATGCCTGCAAGTAGTCCGAGCGCAGCTGGTCGATGAGGATGCCGACCACGAGTTTCGGTGCGGCCGGGTTTTGCGCGTCGGCGGCAAGCACGGCCATGACGGCGATGAGCGAGGAGAGTAAGCGGTTCTTATTCATGCTTGTTGTTCAGGTAAGCCAGCAAGATGCGTGCCACAGACAGGGCTGCCACGCCGTTGAGGAACAAAAGGGCCTCCGTGGGGACAGCTTGTCCCGTAAGGGGGTGGAGCAGGGTGAAGCCCCAGATGACGGCCAGCGCGACGGGATGGTAGAGGTCGCGGGCGCGACGGCGGGCACGCTGCATCTCGCGGGGAAGATAGAGTAAGGGGAGCGGATTGAGCACGGCCAGGAGCCAGTTGCTGTCCACCCCGGGATGTTCGGAGAAGAAAAAAAGAAAGGCTACCAGGCAGCCGGCAAGGCCCTGTACGGCCAGAAAGGGGGCGTCGACCCACCACCAGTTGCGGCGCAGGAGAATTTGCACGAGCGTCACGACGACGGCCAGCACGAACGCCGAGCCCAGCACGGCCATCGGCGTGAGGAGGGTCGGCGCGTCGCCGCCGGCGCGCTGCTCCGCCCAGCGGACGGTCTTGCTGACGGCGGGCCGCTGGCTGCCGTCAGGCTGGCGGATGGCGGCGCGCTTGAGGTCGCGTTGGTAGAGCAGGGGGACGAAGTCCTGGCCGCGCGTGTCGAGCTGGCGGTCGGCCTCTGCGCCCACCAGCAGGTCTTGCCCGAAGCGCAGCCACGGCTGGCGGGCCGTGTAGCGATGGAGTACGTTGCGGTAGGTCAGCGGTTCTTCTGCCGGGTAGACAAACTGCCCGCCGGTAGCCTGCTCGATGATATCGCGGGCCTGCGTCGTGCAGTTCTTGGTGAAGAAGTTGTAGCGGTAAACGCGGTTCTGCGGGCGGAAATTGTCCAGAAGCAACAGGTAGAGGCGCTCTTTCTCGGCCGCACTGAGGTCGAGCACGTCCTCCTCGACGCTGCGGCCCTCGTGCGCGTAGGACGTCACGAAAGGCTCGAAAGGCATTACGCCCAGCTGGTAGTCGGTCTGGCCCAGGACGAAGCGCCAGATGAAGTGGGGCCGGTCGAAGTCGAACACGCCGTAGTTGAACACCCAGTCCTCGCCGGTGCGCTGGTCCTGTACGCGTATGGCCGTGTGTCCGTAGACGGAATAGGCCTCCTCGCCGGGGCCGCACGTGAGGAGACTGACGCGCAAAGAGTCACCCGCCGGCACGGCAGCCCGTACCAGCGACGCGACGCTTAGACCGAAAAGGACCCACAGAAAGCGGAGGCGTTGTCTCATTCTAACGATAATCGGCAATAGACCGTACTGTAACGGTTTGCAAAAATACGCCAATTCTCCGAGATAACCCTTGTTTTGCGGGAAAAGATTGGGGGAGTGCAGGCTGTATGTACAAACGTCATGAGCTTGGCAGGCAGCTGCATTGAAAGTTTATGGGGCTACGCGTCGTCTCGTAATAATTACGTACGGGGATGTCTGTATTTCTTGCCGACGGCTCACCACCCGGTGGCGCTCCAGCCGGCGGCGGCGTACCAGGCCGTCTCGCGGAAGGCGGCGTTGAGGTCACCGTAGAGGCAGTAGTCCGCGTTGTTGCTGTACTTCCATTGCGGGACGAACATCGAGAGGCCGGCGTAGTCGTTGTCGCGGTAGCCGTAGGTGTAGTTGCCCGGGCCTATCCAGTAGCGGGTCGAGACTTGCTTGTAGATGACGGCGCGGTCAAGGTAGGTGCGCCAGCGGGTGTAGTCTTCGTCGCTGAGCACGTGGCGCATGGCGCTGCCGGCGTCGAAGAACTCGGGGCGGTAGAAGTAGCGCGAGCTGTACGTCAGGTACTGCATCACGTCGGTCATGTCGGCCTGGTTTTGTCCCTCGATGTATTGGGGCAGCAGTTCCCTGGTGATGAGGGCCAGCGAGTCGAGCTGGTCGGTCTGTACGACGGAGGTGGCGCAGCCGTAGTCGCTGTACATGTCGGCGTATGTGTCGGACATGATGTCGTTGTAGTACGTCTTGGCGATGTCGGTCACGTCGTCGCTGAAGAAGCCGCGGCGTATCTCGTTGGTGTAGTGCGAGCCGTAGGCCGGCGTCGGGAGGGGCGAACCGATGACGTAGTCCGCCACGTCGCGCAGGGCGTAGCTTGTCTCGATGCACTGCATCAGGCAGGCGTCGAAGAAGATGTATTTCAGCTTCAGGCCCGTGCGGCTGATGGCGTCGGCCATGTCGTCGATGTCCATGCCGGCACCGATGTTCCCGTTGGCGTCGTAGTCGGTCGCCATGTTGCCGTCGTCACCCACGTCGATGCCGAACGAGCGCGAGGTGCGGTAGTCCTTGTTCGGCGAGGGTAGCCAGCCGTCTGCGTGCGACCAGAGTACGAGGCCGTACTCCTCGGCGGGGAAGTAGAGGCGCGTCCAGTTGAGCACCTCCCGCAGTGTTTCGGGGTCCGACGAGCAGCGCTCCTCGTTGAAGCGCTTGACAATTTCGCCGCCTTTCTGCCCCTTCTGGAAGCGGAGGATGCGGGGATGTTCGTCGTCGTCGAGGTAGACGAGGTAGCGGTCGTTGTCGTCGATGTAGTCCGCGCCTTTTGCCATTTCGAGCGAGTCGAGGTCCTGGAAGCGCTGGTAGCCCAGCGAGTTTTGCGCGTTGACGTAGACGAGCACCGTGCGCCGGCCCTTGTCGAGGGGTTTCTGCGAGGTGTCGGGCGTGGGCGGAGTGGAGGGCGGAGTTTCGGTGCCTTCGGTGGTGCACGAGGTCACGGCCAAGCCGAGACAGAGGGTCAGGAGGGTGAGGTATCTTGTAAACATAAGTCAATGGTTTTCAAACGTAATAAGTGTGGTTGTGTAGCCCAGTCCGCGCATCAGGGCGCTGAACTGTTCGCGGGCGCTTTGTTCCGCGGCTTTCAGGTTGGCCGGCGTCAGGCAGCGGCGCACCATGGCCCGGCGGGCGCGTTCGTAGAGCTGTTCGCGCGTGTCGGCGTCCCAGCGCCCCCGTTCGTAGAACGAGCGCGAGCGGGCCTCGTCGATGAAGCGGTCGTCGAGCAGCTTGACGCGTGGCAGGCGCACGTAGGCCGTGTCGCCCGCCGCGTGGAACCAGTCGTCCGCCGCCTCGCCGAGGTCCACGCCCAGCCTGAGCGTACCGGCGTAGATGCGTACGAGCTGGCGGGTGCCCCGCCAGTCGGTGGCGAAGGTGTCGACGAGTTCCTCGGTGCTGACCGTGAGCGTTTCCCACTGCCCAATGTCGCGCAGGGCGCGGATTTCCTCGGGCGTGGTGTCGATGGCGCGGCCCGGCACCACGCCGATGCTCGTTTGCCCCGTGCGGCACTGCCGGTAGGCCCACAGCGCTGCGACCACCAGGGCTGCCGCGACGAGCAGTTGCCAGTGGGTGGCCAGCCACAGGAGGGCGCGCCCCGGTTTCCAGCGGTGTCGGGATGTCTCGCGGTGCGTCATGGCTTCAGGTTACGGGTGTTTCCGTCGCGCAGTTCCACGCTCCGCCTCAGGTCGTCGGCCGTCAGGTCCGGGCGGAAGCGCACGGTGATGTCTGCCTCGTCGTAGCCCATGCGCGTCAGCAGGGGGACGAGCGTGCGGGTGGCCGACTGTCGTGCCGCCTCGGTCAGGCCGTAGCGGCCGATGTGGCTGACGATGGTGTCCACGCCCTGCCGGGCCATGTCGCTCAGCTCGGCGTCCGTGTAGCGCGAGCGGAGCGGGTCGACATACTGGCGCACGCCGCGGTGGTCCACTTTCGACGCCGTGACGATGACCACGGGGTCGGGCAGGGTCAGGACGATGCGCCGCCCTTGCCGCGCCACGCAGGTGGAGTCGAAACGGCCGAGGTCCACGTAGGCCTTGAGCGTCACGTCGATGGGCACGACCGCCTTGCGGTCGCCCACCGGCAGGCGCATGTCGTAGTCCGACGAGAGCAGGCGCCCCTTCAGGCGTACGTCGTCGCTGTGCGTCACGAGCTTGTGTATCTGCATTTCAGCCGTGTAGAGCCGCGAGCAGCGGTTCACCTGCATCACGAGCCACGCCGTCGTGTCCGTCGCGGCTTGCGGGCGGATGGCTTCGTGTCCGTCTCCGCACGAGGCGAACGCGTAGCTCCCTGCCAGCAGGGCGAGGGTCAGTAGGGCGGTGCTGTAGTGCATGGCTGGTCGGTCGTTTGGGGCAAAGATACGGATTTCCGGTTGCTCCTGCATCGGCCCGTGCCGGTTTTTCGCTTTTTTGCGTGGACGTACGTTTATATTTCGTAATCGCGTGCGTGTGCGGCGGGGTTTGTCGTGGCACTGCGACCGTAGTTTTTCCCGACGGACGGGGCATAAAAAACGGGAGGCGTTCCGCTGAGAACGTCTCCCGTTAGCGTGTTACCCTCGGAATCCGCCGTCCGGACTCCGCGTGGGTTTGTCTTGTCAAGCCTCGGCTTTGGGCTCTACCGAAACGTAGCTGCGGTCGCGGTTGCCGCGATGGAAGCTGACCGTTCCGTCAACGAGGGCGTACAGCGTGTGGTCGCTGCCCATGCCTACGTTCTTGCCCGGATAGTGCACCGTGCCGCGCTGGCGGACGATGATGTTGCCGGCGATACATGCCTGGCCGCCCCAAATCTTCACACCTAATCTTTTGGAATGTGACTCGCGGCCGTTCTTTGAACTACCTACACCTTTTTTGTGTGCCATTTTCTTTTAGGTTTTACTGGGGTTAAGCAATGACTTGTTTGATGGTTACTTCGGAGAACTGCTGACGGTGGCCGTTCAGCTTGCGGTAACCTTTGCGGCGCTTCTTGTGGAACACGAGCACCTTTTCGCCCTTCACGAGCGGCGAGATAACCTCGCAAACCACCTTGGCCCCTTCTACCGTGGGGGCGCCTACCTTGACGTCGCCGTCGTTGTCGACGAGCAACACTTTGTCAAACTCTACCGTCTGACCGTTGGCAGCTTCGCGGATGTGGTGGACGAAGATTTTCTTGCCTTCCTCAACCTTGAACTGCTGACCGTTAATCTCTACGATTGCGTACATTATTTTTATGATTGTAAACGGTGATTCCGTGAGGCGGGCTTCGTCGCGAAGCCGCTTAACCGAGCCCCTGCGGATTTAACGCGGCAAAATTACGACATTCTTTCGTACCGGCAAAGCGTGTGGAGGGAATTTTCGGTGAGGTCTGTACGTTGCGGAATCTTTTTGTGGCTTAATTTCCCTTGTCAATCTGCTTTCCGGTCCCGCTTGGGAAGTACGTGTATGCGATACATCAGGCGGACCATGAAGTAGCTCGGCACGGTGTTGTACCACGTTTCGGTGCGGCCTTGTGCCGTCAGGGTGCGGCGTACGCTGCTGCGTTGCCCGTTGGCGCCGGCCTCTGAGACGAAGTCTACACTGTTGGCGTAGCGTCCGTTGACGTAGATGCGCCCGCCGTCGCGCAGTTCCACGCCCGGCAGCTGGCGCGCGAGCTGGTCGAGCATGGCTTACCCCATGATTTCCTCAATGGCTTGCAGCTCTTCGGGGGTGAGCGGAGGGAGTTGCAGGGTGGCGATGTCCTCGGCGAGCTGCTCCGTGCGGCTGGCGCCGACGAGGACGGAGGTGGCGCCCTGGGCCAGCACCCATTGCAGGGCGGTCTGGGCCACGGTGCGGCCGCTGTCGGCGGCGAGGGCCTGTAGGCGGCTGAGGCGGGAGAGCAGGTCGGGCGTCAGGGCGTCGGGGCGGAGCGAGGCCTCGTGGCGCATCCGCGAGTCGGCGGGTATGCCGTCGAGGTAGCGCGCCGTGAGCAGGCCTTGCGCCAGGGGCGAGAAGGAGATGAATCCCACGCCCTCCGTCTGGAGCAGCTGCGTGATGCCCTCGCGTTGCGGGGCGCGGTCGAGGAGGTTGAGGCGGCCCTGATAGATGAGGCACGGCGTGTCGTGGCGGCGCAGGTAGTCGAGGGCGTGGCGGGTGGCCTCGAGGGGCCAGCGCGAGATGCCGACGTAGAGGGCCTTGCCGGCGCGCACGATGTCGACGAGGGCCTGCAAGGTCTCGTCGAGCGGCGTGGCGGGGTCGTAGCGGTGCGTGTAGAAGAGGTCGACGTAGTCCAGCCTCATGCGGCGGAGGCTCTGGTTGAGGCTGGCGATGAGGCTCTTGCGCGAGCCCCAGTTGCCGTAGGGGCCGGGCCACATCTCGTAGCCCGCCTTGGTCGAGATGAACAGCTCGTCGCGGTAGGGGCGCAACGAGTCGTCGAGGATGCGGCCGAGCGTCTCCTCGGCGCTGCCCGGCGGCGGGCCGTAGTTGTTGGCCAGGTCGAGGTGGGTCACGCCGTGGTCGAAGGCGTAGTGCACGAGGGCGCGGCTCGTGGCGTAGGGCGCCGCGTGGCCGAAGTTTTTCCACAGTCCGAGCGCGAGGGCGGGCAGCAGGATGCCGCTCTGCCCTGAGCGGCGGTAGGGCATGGTGCCGTCGTAGCGGCCGGCGGCGGGGAGGTAGTCGGTGGGGGTCATGGGGTCAGGGCTTGAGTTGGTTAAGGTCGTAGCTGGTGGGGGCCTGGTAGGCGCGCAGGCCGAACTCGGGCAGGGTGGCGATGAAGTGCTCCATGCACTCGGCGGCCAGGTGCTCGTAGCGGACGAACTCGCGCTCACTGAAGTAGAAGTACACCTCGACGGGCAGGCCGTGGGGCGTGGGGTCGAGCTGGCGCGCCATGAGCCAGCGGCCGGTGTTGACCTCGGGGTGGCTGTGGAGGTAGTGCTCCACGTAGCGGCGGAACAGGGTGAGGTTGGTCGTGGCCTGGCGCGGGGTGTCGGCGGGCAGGCGGCCGCTGTCCACGTAGCGTCCGGCCTGCTCGGCCGTCACGGGGCGGACGGAATTGATGTCGACGTAGAGGGCGCGCTTCACGCGGCGTCCGCCCCCGTCGGCCATGCCTTTCCAGTTGCGGAACGAGTCGCTGACCAGCGTATAGGGCGGGAGGGTCGAGATGGTGTTGTCGAAGTTACGGATTTTCACGGTGACGAGCGACACCTCCTCGACGATGCCGTTGACGTCGTACTTGGGCATCGTGATCCAGTCGCCCGGTTTGACCATCTTGTTGGCCGAGAGCTGGATGCCGGCCACCAGCCCCAGCAGCGTGTCCTTGAAGATGAAGGCGAACACCGTGGCCACGGCGCCCAGTCCGGCGATAAGGCTCAGGGGCGACTGCCCGAAGGCGTACGACACGCCGGCTACGAGGCCGATGGCGATGACCGTCAGTTTCAGGAACTGCATGATGCCCACGAGGTAGTGCCGGCTGTTGAAGTCTTCCTCCTGGCTCGTGAGGCGGCCTACGTTGCTGAAAAACGCGCAGAACAGCCGCACTACCGTCACCGTGATGTAGACGCGCGTGCCGCGCAGCAGCAGTTCGTGGAAGTCGGGGAAACTGAGCGCCTGCTCGTCGCCGAAGACGAAGGGAAGGAACAGGTAGAACACGCATCCCGGCACCACGTGGCTGGCGCTGCCCAGCACGTGGCGGTTGAAGATGTAGTCGTCCCACACGGCGTGGGTGCGGGCGACGACCTTGAGGATGAGGGGCGTGACGACGCGGCGGAACACGGCGCCGCTCAGCCATGCCGCCAGCAGCAGGAGGAGCAGGCCGCCCACAAGGGGCAGCAGCAGGGCCGCTTCGGAGGCCATGTCGAGGTGGGGGAAAAACGATTTCAGCGTGTTCATGGGCAGAGCGATGAGAGGGGTGGGACGGAGTGAGACCGGCGGGCCGGCGTGGAGTGAAGGACGGGCGCTGCGACAGGATTTCCTGCGACTACGACGGGATTTCCTGTCGCAGCACTTGGTCTCAGGCGCGCGGCACGCCGTTCCCGCTCAGGGGCTGGTCGGCGCTTTCGCGCAGGGGCTTATGGTCGTTCGACGAGACGCGCAGGCGGTTGCGCCGGTAGTGGGGCGTCACGACGGCCGAGAAGTACATCATCGAGATGATGCTCAGCACGCCGCCGATGGCGTAGACGAGGGCAAAGGAGAAGTGCTCGGCGATGAATCCGGCCGAGAGGATGCCGATGCCGATGCCCACGTCCCACGAGGTGAGGTACGTGCTCGTTGCCGTGGCGCGCTGGTTGTTGGGCGCCAGGTTGATGTAGAGCGAGTTGTAGGCCGGGAACATCGTGCCGAAGCCCAGGCCCTGCATGAAGGGGACGGCGAGGAAGCAGACCTTGCACAGCGTCTCGTCGACGTGGACAATCTGCGAGCAGCCGGCCAACAGGAAAAACGCGGCGAACACGAGGAAGAAGCCGTAGTGGATGCACTCCGTCACGTAGCCGCGGTCGACGAACTTGCCGGCGAAGATGCGCGAAACGCCCATGCCGACGGCCAGCACGGTGAAGAAGAAGCCCGGCGCAATGTCGAGCCCGATTTCCCGGACGTACATGGCCACGAAGTTGGTCGTCGCGCCGTAGGGGATGGACAGCAGCAGCAGCGAGATGCTGGCCGGGATGCCTTTCAAGAGGATAAACCGGTCGAGCGAGACGGGCGGGCGCCGCACCTTCTCGCGCGGCTTGACGCGCACCATCGAGGCCATGCAGAAGCCCAGCACGCACGACAGCAGGGCGCACGTGAAAATCCAGTCGAACGAGAGGAAGTCGTGCAGGAACAGGCCCACCATCGGGCCGATGCTCATGGCCGTGTTGTTGGCCAGACCGTAGTAGCCCAGACCCTCGCCGCGGCGCGAGGCCGGCATGATGTCGACGACCACCGTGTTGCCCCCGACCGTGACGGTGCCGAAGGCCAGGCCGTGGACGACGCGCAGCAGGATGAAGAACGTCAGCGTGCCGCCGATGATGTAGCCCGCAAAGATGGAGGTGAACACGAAGTACGCCAGCAGGTACAGCGGCTTGCGCGCAAAGGCGTCGAGCAGGTAGCCCGAGAAAGGGCGTATCAGCAGGGCCGACACGGTGTAGCAGCTCAGGACGATGCCGATGATGCCCTCCTCGCAGGCGAAGTATTCCTTCAGGTAGAAGGGGAGCACGGGCACCAGCAGCCAGAACCCGAAGTAAAGCAGAAAGTTGGCCGAGAGCATACAGAAGTAGCTCGGCGTGAAAAGCCGGTCTTTCATGAACGTAGCAGTATGTGTGGGAACGACGTGCGCCCGGTCGGAGCGGGCCGCTCCGGGCGCGGGATGCCAGACAAGAAAGGCACATCGTCGCTCGGGCGATGTGCCTTTCCCGCGGGCTTAGTTGGCCGCCATGAACTCCTCGAGGAAACGGGTGTCGTTTTCGGAGAACATGCGCAGGTCCTTGACCTGGTACTTCAGGTTGGTGATGCGCTCGACGCCCATGCCGAAGGCGTATCCCTGGTACTGCGTGCTGTCGATGCCGTTGGCGTCGAGCACGGCGGGGTCCACCATGCCGCAGCCCAGAATCTCCACCCAGCCGGTCCCCTTGCAGAAGGAGCAGCCCTTGCCGCCGCAGATGTTGCAGCTGATGTCCATTTCGGCGGACGGCTCGGTGAAGGGGAAGTATGAGGGGCGCAGACGGATTTTCGTGTCCTTGCCGAACATTTCCTGGGCAAAGAGCAGCAGGACCTGCTTCAGGTCCGTGAACGAGACGTGGCGGTCCACGTAGAGGCCCTCAACCTGGTGGAAGAAGCAGTGGGCGCGGGCGCTGATGGCCTCGTTGCGGTACACGCGGCCGGGGCATATCACGCGGATGGGTGGCTGCGTCGATTCCATCACGCGGCTCTGCACCGAGCTGGTGTGCGTGCGCAGCACGATGTCGGGGTGCTGCTCGACGAAGAAGGTGTCCTGCATGTCGCGGGCCGGATGGTCGGGTGCGAAGTTCATCGAGCTGAACACGTGCCAGTCGTCCTCAATCTCCGGACCGTCGGCCAGCGTGAAGCCCAGGCGGGCGAAGATGTCGATGATTTCCTGCTTGACGATGGACAGCGGGTGGCGCGTGCCCAGGCGGACGGGGTAGGGCGTACGCGTCAGGTCCAGTTCGTCGCCCGACTCGTGGTGGGCGGCGAGCTCTTCGCGCAGGGCGTTGATCTTTTCCTGGGCGGCGGTCTTCAGCTCGTTCAGCTTCATGCCGATTTCGCGCTTGGCTTCGGCCGGCACGGTGCGGAAGTCCGTCATGAGGTCGTTTATCAAACCTTTCTTGCTCAGGTATTTGATGCGTAGTGCCTCAATCTCTTTTTCGTCGTTGGCTGTCAGCGAGCGGATTTCGCCGAGCAGCGTTTCGATTTTCTCTATCATAGCGTTTCTTAAAGTAAGCCTCGAAATTCCCGGCAAAGATAAAGAATTTTTAGGAGCTGTTCTTTGATTTATCGGGAAAAGCCGTACTTTTGCTTCGCCTAACGAACGAAACGATGAAAAGGTTGTTGTGGAGTCTTTCCTTGGTGGCAGTGCTTGCAGCCTGCGACGGGAAAAAGGAAGCTGCTCCGCCTGTGGAGCCCGCCGTCGTGCGCGACACGGTGGAAACCGTGGCCGACACGCTCGAGCCCGAGACCGAGGAGGTCGCCCCGCCGAAAAGCGCCGACGAGCTCTTCGATGATTTCATCTACGGCTTCATGACGAACCGCCGGTTCCAGAAGTCGCGTGTACAGTTTCCCCTGCCTTTCGACGCGGGGGGGCACCGCCGGATGCTGACTGCCGCCGAGTGGCGTTTCAATCCGCTCTTTGCCGAGCACGAGACGTACACCGTCATTTTCAGCCGCGAGGAGGACATGCAGATGCCTAAATCCACGGCGGTCGACAGCGTCGTGCTCGAGTGGTGCGAGCTGTCCCAGGGGCGCGTGCGCTCGTACTTCTTCGAGCGCGGGAAGGCCGGATGGATGCTGATGGCCGTGGGCGAGACGCCGCTCGCGGCGAACGAGAACGGCGACTTCCTGGCCTTTTACCAGCGCTTCGCCACCGACTCCCTCTATCAGCGCAGCCATGTGGCCGATCCGGTCGAGTTCCGCACGTACGACAGCGAGACGTTCGAGGAAATCAGCGGCGTCGTCGACGTGGACCAGTGGTTCGCCTTCCGTCCCGACCTGCCGCGCGACGTCATCACCAACCTGCGCTACGGGCAGCCCTATGCGGGCAGCGACTGCCGCATCGTCGTCATCAACGGCCTCTCGAGCAGCCTGTCCTGCAACCTTACGTTCAAGCGTTGGGGCAAGACGTGGCGCCTGGTCGCCTTTCAAAATTAACGGGAACACTATTTTTTATGTGGGATACTAACGATTATTCTTTGCGCCGCCACAACACGTTCGGTCTCGACGTGCGCTGTATGCGTTTTGCGGAGTACGGCTCGGTCGAGGAACTGCGCGGCCTGCTGGCCGAGTTGCGCGAGTGCCCCGTGCGCCGGCTGCTGCACATCGGCGGGGGGAGCAATCTCCTGTTCCGGGCCGACTTCGACGGCCTCGTCCTGCACTCGGGCATACTCGATTTCGACATCGTGCGCACCGACGGCGACGCCGTTTACGTGCGGGCCGGAGCCGGCGAGCGCTGGGACGACTTCGTGGCCTGGACCGTAGCGATGGACCTGTACGGCGCCGAGAACCTGTCGCTCATCCCCGGCGAGGTCGGCGCCAGTGCCGTGCAGAACATCGGGGCCTACGGCGCCGAGGCCAAGGACATCATCGACAGTGTCGAGGCCATCGACGTCGCCACGGGCGAGGTCGTGCATATCCCCGTGGCCGAGTGCGGCTACGGCTACCGCACCAGCCGGTTCAAGACGAAGGATGCCGGCCGGTACATCATCCTCAGCGTGACCTACCGCCTCGCGCAGCGTTTCACGCCCAACCTGACGTACGGCGGCCTGCGCCGCGAGGTCGAGGCGCGCGGCATCGACCCGGTCGACTTGACGGCGGCCGACGTGCGCCGCATCGTCATCGAAGTGCGCCGGCAGAAACTGCCCGACCCCGAGGTCAAGGGCAACGCCGGCTCCTTTTTCGTCAACCCCATCGTGAGCCGCGACCGCTTCGTGGACATCTGGCAGCACCACCCCGAAATGCCCAGCTACGACGCGGGCCAGGAGGTCAAGATACCGGCCGGATGGCTGGTGGAACAGTGCGGCTGGCGGGGGCGGCGGCTCGGTCCGGCCGGCGTGTACGACCGCCAGGCGCTGGTTCTGGTCAACGAGGGCGGCGCTACGGGGGCTGACATCGTCGCCCTGAGCCGCGCCATACAGACCGACGTCTGCCGGCAGTTCGGCGTGTGGCTCCAACCCGAAGTGATGTTCGTATGAGGCTGACGCTGCTCGGAACCGGCACCAGCACCGGCGTGCCCCAGGTCGGTTGCGGCTGCAAGGTGTGCCGCTCGGCCGACGCGCGCGACCGGCGTCTGCGCTGTTCGGCCTTGGTCGACACCGACGGCGGGCAGCGCCTGCTCTTCGACTGCGGCCCCGACTTCCGCGCGCAGATGCTCGCCACGGACTTCCGCCCCATCGACGCCGTGTTCATCACGCACGAGCACTACGACCACATCGGCGGTCTCGACGACCTACGCCCCTTCAGCGTGTTCGGGCAGGTCGACGTCTACGCCGAGGCGCCCTGCGCCGCCCATCTGCGGGAGCGCCTGCCCTATTGTTTCGTCGAGCACAAGTACCCCGGCGTGCCGCAAATCGCCCTTCACGACGTCCGCCTCCACGAGCCCGTGGCGGTGGGCGGGACGGAGGTCGTGCCGGTGCGCGTCATGCACGGGCGGCTGCCCATCGTCGGTTACCGCGTGGGCCGCTTCGCCTACCTGACGGACCTTTCCACCCTGCCCGAGGAGGAAGTGTCCCGCCTCGAAGGGCTCGACTGCCTCGTGGTGAACGCCCTGCGCCTTGAGCCCCATCCCTCCCACCAGTCGCTGGCCGAGGCCCTCGCCCTGGTGGAGCGGCTGCGTCCTCGCCGGGCCGTCCTGACGCACATGTCCCACGGCATCGGGCTGCACCGCGACGTCGAAGCCCGGCTTCCCGAAAACATATATTTAGGATACGACGGTTTAATTATGGATTGCTAAGCGGTCCGGGCCCGGCGGAAATCCGTATCTTTGCCTTCGTGATTTTCAATAACAGCTTGAGCTATGATTAAGAGACTTTTCATCGTGATGATGTTGCTCCTGCCCCTGGCGACCGCCCTGCCCGCCCAGGACAAGAACGACCCGAAGTACCTGGCCGGTGCCGTGCCCCTGAAAAACGGCTTTGTCATTTTCGACAAGACTTACAAGGTTTCCGGTAAGTCGAAGTCCGAACTGTTCCGCGACCTGAAGGCCTACGCCGAAACCCTCGTCAAGGGCGAGAACAGCCTGCAGCAGTCGCGCATTGTCGAGGACGACAGCGTGCAGGGTCTCTTGGCCTTGCGCATGGAGGAGACCCTCTATTTCCGCAAGACGGCGTGGGTGACGCACAGCACGCGCCTGTTCTACGAACTCATCTTCACCGTCGGCGACGGGCAGTTCACCGTCGAGATGCGCCGCATTCATTACCTCTACGACGAAGGGTCGAGGGGCGACGAGCCCTATTCCTTCACGGCCGAGGAGTGGATTACCGACGAGGAGGCTCTGTCGAAGGACGGCAAGAAGCTGCTGCGCGTGCCGGGGCGCTTCCGCCGTTTCACCATCGACCGCAAGGACGAGATATTCCGCGGCGCGGCCCGCGCCACCGGTGCCATCCAGAAGCGCAAGGTCATTCAGGAAATCGAGGTCGAGGAGTGATGCCGAGTACCGCTTATCAGCGAAAGGCAATCGGTGCGCGCCGGTTGCCTTTCGCCGTTTTAGTCCGATGAGTGCCTGCTTCCATGCGTTCGGGCGCGACGTGGCGCCCGCCGAGTGGCCCGTGCGGTTCAACTGCCCGTTCTGCTACGAGCCCCACCCGCTGTGTCGCGAGGCGGCACGTGCGGTGGGCGACTACCTGCGCGGCCGGACGGACTGGGCCGACGAGCTGGCGCGCGGCAAGATGTTCGGCGTCCTCGTGGTCCGCACGGCGGCGGACCATGTCGGTTTTCTCGCCGCCTTCTCGGGACTGTTGGCCGGCACCAACCTCCACGATTTCTTCGTGCCGCCCGTCTACGACCTGTTGCGCCCCGACGGCTATTTCCGCCGCGAGGAGCAGGCCATCGACGCGCTCAACCGCCGGATAGCCTCCGGCGAAGCGTCTCCCGCTCTGCTGTCGCTGCGCGAGGACCTGGCCACAGCCCGCGGCGAGGCCGAGGCACAGCTGGCTGCGGCCCGCGCGCAGTGGCAGGACGGGCGCCGCCGGCGCCAGGCACGGCGCGCCGGGGCCGGCACCGACGAGTTGCGGCGGCTGGAGCGTGAGGCCCAGTACGCCAAGGCCGAGCTGCACCGGCTCAGGCAGCGGCTCCGCCAGCGGGTGGACACGGCCGCGGCCCGTCTTGCGGAAGCCGAGGCACCGTTGCAGGCCCTGTGCGCCGAGCGCCGTCGCCGGTCCGCCGCCCTTCAGGAGCGTCTGTTCGCCAGTTACCGGCTGCTGAACGCCCGCGGCGAGGAGCGCACCATGGCCGAGGTGTTCCGCCGCGTGGGGCGCGTGCCGCCCGGCGGGTCGGGCGAGTGCGCCGCTCCCAAACTGTTGCAGTACGCCTATCGGCACGGTTTGCAGCCCTTGGCGATGGCCGAGTTCTGGTGGGGCGCGTCGCCGCAGGGCGAGGTGCGCCACCACGGCCGTTTCTACCCCTCGTGCAAGAGCAAGTGCGAGCCCATCCTCGGCTTCATGCTCGAGGGCCTCGACGTCATGCCCAATCCTCTCGAAGCGGCGCGCCGCTGGACGGAACCGCTGCGCGTCGTCTATGAGGATGAGTGGCTCGTGGCGGTGGACAAGCCGGCGGGCCTGCTCTCCGTCGACGGTACGTCGGGGCAGCCCTCCGTCCTTTCTCTGCTGCGCAAGGCGCGGCCCGGGGCGCCGGTCTTCTTTGCCGTCCACCGGCTTGACCAGGACACGTCGGGCCTGCTGCTCGTGGCCAAGGAAGCCGGAGCCTACCGCCGGCTTCAGGCGCAGTTTGCCAGTCGCCAGGTGAGCAAGCAGTACGTGGCCCTCGTCGACGGCAGTGTGGCTGCGGACGCTGGGCGCATCGCCCTGCCGCTGCGGCCCGACGAGGCCGACCGTCCGCGCCAGCTCGTCGACCCCGTCCGCGGCAAACCGGCCCTGACGGACTATCGCGTCGCGGCGCGCGGCGACGGCTGGGCGCGCGTCTGTTTCCAGCCCCTCACCGGGCGTACCCATCAGCTCCGCGTCCATGCCGCCCATGCCCAGGGCCTGAATGCGCCCATCCGTGGCGACCGCCTGTACGGCCACCCGGCGGACCGGCTGTATCTCCATGCCGAAGCCCTGTCGTTCGACCATCCCGTGACCGGGCGCCGCGTCGAACTGCGCAGCCCCGCGCCGTTCTGAGCCGTTACCCGGCGCGCGGCCAGCCTGTCGGGCGATGAGAATCGTAAGGAATTGTCTCATTGACGGTTAACTGTAAGCGTGGCCTTGTAGGGGCGCGCCGAAAGGCACGCCCGCGACGCCGTTTCCGTCCGTGGGGAGTCGGAGCGTCTGTCGCAGTTCCAGGCGGTCCTCCGGGCGTGCCTTTGGCGCGCCCCTACGTTTCTTGCTGTCGTAACGTTCTGTCTCATTGACGGTTAACTGTAATCGTGGCCTTGCGTGCATTGCCGCTCCGCGCAAACCGCGCCCCACTGTCAACTGTCAACTGCCAATTGTCAACTGCCTTCCCGTCTTTCTTTTCCTCCCTCTTGAGGGAGGTTTCTTTTTCTTCTTTACTTTGCTTTCTTTTGTTACTTTTCTTTCCTTTCCACAACTGTGCCGCGGGGTGCGCAAGTGTTCCCGCAAGTGTTCCGCCAATCTTCGCCAGCGCCCGGCCACAAAGGGCTGGAAGTGTTCCCCGAGGTGTTCCCCGGCGTAAAACGGCTGACCCGTTCAATGGTCGATTATCAACTGTCTGTTGTCAAAAATATCGCAGCGGTGTCAAGGAACGAACCGGATTTTTTGAACGGCTACCGACTTTGTAGCTACCAAACGACCTGTTCAACCGAGCGGCTTCCGGTGTGCGCCAGTAAAAATCCGAAACAGAGCGTCGCACCTCAGTTTACGAGCCGGGACATACAACGAGATGGCAAAGGTAATACTTTTTCGTGCGACTTCCAAGCGAATTTGCAGAAATGTTACTATTCGGTATTCATCCGGGCGGTGGAGGTTTACTGTCGCTGCGCCGCGGCCTGCGGGCGGTGCGCCCGTTTTTTCGGTCGCGGCGGTCGTTGGCGGTGCGTGCCGCGGCGGTCAGGGCAGGAGGATTTTCGGCCTTCGGACGGGGATTTTTTTTCAGCCTCTTGGCGGCGTTTGGGAAAAATAAGAAAATCGGACAAAAATTTTGCGGGGCTATTTTTTTCTTTATACTTGCGGCGTACTAACTAAAATTTAGACTTGGGAAACATGAACCTAACGACCTCAAACCTCGAGCCCGCCTTGTCGGTTGTCATGCCGGTGTACAACGCCGCCCGCTGGCTGCGCGAGTGCTTGGAAAGCATACTCAGTCAGGACTTTACGGATTTTGAGTTCATCGTGGCCGACGACGGCTCCACCGACGAGAGTCGCGCTATCGTCCGCTCTTTCGCCGATGCGCGCATCCGCCTGCTCGAGTTGCCCCACGACTACATCGGCACGCTCAACCGTATGCTCGCCGAGGTGCGCGGCCGCTACATCTGCCGCATGGATGCCGACGACCTGATGATGCCCGGTCGGCTGCGCTGCCAGTTCAAGTACATGGAGGCCCACCCCAAGGTCGACGTCTGGTGTGGCGGACTGTGTTACTAAGCCCGATAAGTCAAATCAAACTTAAATTATTTAGCGATGAAGTTACATCAAGAACTAAATTCGTTGGCTACGCTGTCACTGGAAGTGCCGGCGTTGAGTAAGGACAAGGAAGGCCTGCTGAAAGGCGGCTTCTGTACCATTTCCACGATAGGAATGGGGTTATTGGGTACTAATGGTTCTTGCCAATCGGGATGCAGCCAAAATTCATGCGACGGTGTATGCCCTAATGACAATGGGGTTTGTCAGCCGTCCTGCAATCAAAATTCGTGCAAAGGACAGTGTGGATGTCTTACGACAGACCCTGAATGTACAGGGCCAGACTGTAGTGACCCCGAAAGCACGAATCCGACGGAAGCCGGGGGTGCGATGTTTGGTTTTTCCTTAGTCTTTTAAGTTCTGTTCGCCAGCCTAAAAAAGGTTGGCGAACAATTTTGCGATTCGACATATGATGAGAGTATTTCTACTGTACGCGACTTTATTTTGTGCCGCTTTCGCTTTCTGCTGTCCGGCGGCAGCACAGGATAACGTTTTCCTTTACGGCAACGCGCGTGACTTTGCGACGAAAGAATTGAAGGGCGGCGTGGAGGCCGTACTGATGACGGCGGAACGCGTGCCCCTCGACACGATGTGGACGACAGTGGGGGGGCAAGCGGTGATGAGCCTGAACGCGTGGTATTTCAGCGTGCCCCGCGAAGAGCGGTCGTACGTCGTGCAGCTCTCGTGTCCGGGTTATGAAACGGAGTATCTTGCGATTGATTTCAAATTGGGGAATTCCCCGTATTATAACTACGGCACGACGACGCTTTACGCCGAAGGAACGCGCCCGGCAGGGAAGGCTGCTGTGACCCATGCCGCATTGGTAGGGCCAACCGATGAGGCCGTCGTAATGGGCAATGTGTACGACAAGGAAACGAAAGCCTCGTTGGTCGGGGCACACGTCGTGCTGATGAAGGCTACCGACCGCAAGCCCATAGCGGCCATGCGGACGGGCGAGCGGAGCATGGATGAAGGCTATGCGAACCCATGGCGTTTCAATGTGCCCTGCAAGGCGTGCGACTACATCGTGCAGATATCCTGTAAGGGTTACGAGACAGAATATCTCTCCATTCGTTTCAAACCTATGCAGACCGGCCCCTTTTTCCAGTTCTACGGCACGCTGCCTCTGTCGCGCACGGGAGGGAAGGCTGCCTCGACGGCGGAGCGCCCCCTTGAGGTCGTGCAGTTCAACAATACCCTCAATCCCCTGCTGTACGGTCAGGTGCGCGACTTCGTCACGGATGAAGTGAAGAAGGGCGTCGACGTGGAGCTACAGAACGCCGACGGCATCAGCCTGGGCCGCATGAAGTCCGGCGGAAGCTGGAACAAAATCGTCGAAA
The DNA here is from genome assembly GCA_944322325.1 of uncultured Alloprevotella sp. GTDB lineage: Bacteria > Bacteroidota > Bacteroidia > Bacteroidales > Bacteroidaceae > Alloprevotella. The sequence goes on along the minus strand of CALUOQ010000004.1, from coordinate 137,577 downwards.
CGATTGACCCTTGGTGCTTCTATGTGCCTCGGCAGGATGCGCAGTACGTCGTGAAGTTCTCCTGCGAGGGCTATGAGACGAAGTACCTGCCTGTGCGCTTCCGTCCGAGCGGACGGAAGAGGAACTATGATTTCGGCATCGTCAAGCTGCGCCGTGCCCGTAAGGAGAAAAAACTGGGCGAGGCGACGGTTCGTGCGACAAAGGTGAAGTTCTACATGAAGGAGGACACGCTGGTGTACAACGCGGATGCCTTCCAGCTGGCCGAAGGCTCGATGCTCGACGCACTGGTGCGCCAGCTGCCGGGCGTGGAGCTGAAGGACGACGGGCGCATCTTCGTGAACGGGAAGTTCGTGGAGAGCCTGCTGCTCAACGGCGAGGACTTCTTCCGCGGGGACAACACGGTGATGCTGGAGAACCTGCCGGCCTACATGGTGAAGGACGTGAAGGTGTACGACAAGTCGGGCGACCTGAGCGAGTTCATGGGCCGGAAGGTGACGGGCGACGAGGAGTACGTGATGGACGTGCGGCTGAAGCGTCAGTACTCCGTGGGTTGGATAGGCAACGTGGAGGGCGGCATGGGCACGGCGGACCGCTACCTGGGCCGCCTTTTCGCCCTGCGGTTCACGCCGCAGTCGCGGCTGTCGGTGTACGGCAACCTGAACAACGTGAACGAGTCGCGCAAGCCGGGCACGTCGGGGCAGTGGAGCCCGTCGAACATGCCGGTGGGGCTGGACGCGACGAAGACGGGGGGCGTGGACTACATGGTGAAGGACAAACGCCGGCGCTACGAGCTGAGCGGCAACGCGCAGGCCACGCATCTGGACCGTGACAACTACAGCCGCACGTCGCAGACGAACTTTCTGGAGGGCGGCGACACGTGGAGCGAGCGGATGTCGCAGATACTGAGCTGCAACACGACGGTGACGACCAGCCACTCGTGGAAGTTCAACTGGAAGCGGACGATGCTCACGGTCTATCCCTATTTCCGCTACGGGGAGTACCGGAACTGGAGCCAGTCGGCCTCGGCGACGTTCGACGCGGACCCGTCGGACATCGCGGGCCTCATGGACAGCATCCTGCGGCCGGAGGTCGGGGGGCTGCTGCGGCGCATGGCCGTGAACCGCAGCCGCACGGAGTACCAGGTGGACGGGCAGAACTGGTCGGCTTCGTTGCCGTTCCACCTGTTCCAGAACTTCAATCGCAGCGACGACGTGTTGCAGCTCTCGGGGAACGTGAAGTACCAGGACTCGCGCATGGACCGCTACGACCACTATGCGGTGGACTACCCCAACAGCGCCGACTACGCTTCGACGCGCGACTTCCGCAACCGCTACTACCGCGACCGCCCCAACCAGAACTGGGAATACGAACTGACGGCGTACTACCGCTACTGGTTTCCGTTCAACATGTGCATCTTCCCGTCGTACCGCTACTACGGGGCGAACCGTCGCCACGACTACGGCCTGTTCCGCCTCGACGAGCTGGGCGCGGGCTGGGGCGAGGACGCTCCGCTGGGCGTGCTGCCCTCGGTGACGGACTGGATGGACGACACGTACGACGCCAACAACAGCTACCGCCGTCGCCTCGACGAGAGCGAGCATACCCCGGCCCTCAACATGACCTGGGAAGGAAAAACCGGTAATCGTGGACAAGGCTATACGAAAGTGTTTGTAGAGCTCCCTGTGCGCATCCCGACGCACCACCTGGACTACCGGCGCGCGGCGCTTGACACGGCCTTCAGCCGCACGGCGGTGCTCTTCGAACCCTCCTTTAACATTGAGCACTATTGGCGTAATAGAACAAACAGCTTGGAATTCACGTACCGGCGCAAGGGCAACTTAGTGAACACGACGAGTCTGCTGCCCATCCGCTCGGACGACGACCCGCTGAACATCACCTTGGGTAACCCGGGTCTGCGCGACAGCTACAACAACTCGCTGAGCCTGACCTACGGCAACCGCAATTCGGGCAAGCAGCGCTTCCTCAACGTGAGTGCGGGCTACACCGTCACGGAGGACCAGCAGGCGATGGGCTACGTGTACAACCGGGCGACGGGCGTGCGGACATACCGCATGGACAACGTGAACGGCAACTACTCGCTGACGGGCGGGGTGAACTACCAGACGCCGCTGGACCGCCAGAAACGGCTGACGCTGTCGACGAACACGGACGCGTCGTTCTACCACAACGTGGACCTCATCGGGGTGGAGACGGACGGCACGGCGGCCTACGCCTCGCCGGAGCGGAGCACGGTGCGCACGCTGTGGCTGGGCGAGACGCTGAAGCTGGACTACCGCTACGACTGGCTGAAGCTGGGGGCGAAGGCGTCGGCGGCCTGGCGTGGGGCACAGAGCGACCGGCCGGACTTCGAGCGGGTGAGCGCGGTGGACTTCAACTACGGCCTGACGGCGCAGGTGGAGCTGCCGGCCGGCTTCCAGCTGTACACGGACCTGACGATGTACAGCCGGCGGGGTTACGACGCCAGCGAGATGAACACGAACGAGCTGGTGTGGAACGCGCGGCTGAGCAAGTCGTTGTGGAAGAACCGCCTGACGGTGATGGTGGACGGCTTCGACATCCTGGGCCAGCTGTCGAACGTGACGCACGTGCTCAACGGCCAGGGCCGCACGGAGACGTTCCGCAAGGCGCTGCCGCGCTACGCGATGGTGCACCTCGTCTACCGCCTGAACGTGAAGCCCAAGAAACGCCCCGGCGACGAGTGGGATGTCCGTCGGCAGTGGATAAACTGACGAAGAAAAACGCGGAACGTGCCTGTCGGTGCGTTCCGCGTTTTTTCGCGCGATGTGCCTACGGCCAATGGCTCTTTGTCGGTCATCCATCGTCGATTGGCAGCGGTGGGAGAAAAAAGGCGGGGTGCATTCTTCCGCTTTCCGGCGAAAGTCTTAACTTTGCGGAGTTTGCTGCTTGAATCCGAATGATAGACCGCGAAACCATCCGTCGCATCCTTGACGCCGCCGACATCGTCGACGTCGTGAGTGAGTTCGTCACGCTCCGCAAGGCCGGCGTCAACTATAAGGGGCTGTGTCCGTTCCACAACGAGCGGACGCCGAGTTTTGTGGTCTCGCCGTCGAAGCAGTTCTGCAAGTGCTTCAGTTGCGGCAAGGGGGGTAACGTCGTACACTTCATCATGGAGCATGAGCAAATGACCTACCCGGAAGCGCTGAAATGGCTGGCGCGCCGCTACGGCATCGAGGTGAAGGAGCGCGAGCTGACCGCCGAGGAGCGCATGGCCGAGAGCGAGCGCGAGAGCCTCTTCATTCTCAACGAATGGGCGCGCGACTACTTCACCGACACCCTGCTGCACCACCCCGACGGGCAGGCCGTCGGCATGGCCTACTTCCGCCAGCGCGGTTTTCGCGACGACACCATCCGCAAGTTCCAGCTCGGCTACTCGCTCCCGGCGCGCGACGCCCTGGCCCGCGCCGCGCTGGCCAAGGGCTACCGGCGGGAATACCTGGTGAAGACGGGGCTATGCTACGAAACGGAGGACGGCCGCCTGCTCGACCGCTACCACGGCCGTGTCATCTTTCCCGTACACACGGTGTCGGGCAAGGTCGTGGCTTTCGGCGGCCGCGTGATGAACACGGGTGCCAAGGTCGCCAAGTACGTCAACTCGCCCGAGTCCGAGATCTACCACAAGAGCAACGAGCTTTACGGCCTTTATCTGGCTAAGCACGCCATCGTCAAGCAGGGCCGCTGTTTCCTGGTCGAGGGATACACGGACGTCATTTCGATGCACCAGAGCGGTGTGGAGAACGTCGTGGCCTCGTCGGGCACGTCGCTCACGGAGGGACAGATACGCCTCATTCACCGCTTCACGGAGCACATCACGGTGCTCTACGACGGCGACATGGCGGGCATCAAGGCCAGCCTGCGCGGCATTGACATGTTGCTGCGCGAGGGCATGAACGTCAAGGTGCTGCTGCTGCCCGACGGCGACGACCCCGACAGCTTCGCCCGCAAGCACACGGCCGAGGAGTTCCAGCAATACATCGACCAGCACCAGACGGACTTCATCCGCTTCAAGACAAACCTGCTGCTTGCTGACTGCGGCGACGACCCTGTGAAGCGCGCCGGGCTCATCACGGACATCGTCAGGAGCATCGCCGCCATCCCCGACGCCATCGTGCGCCAGATGTACGTGCGCGAGTGCGCCGCCATGATGGCTGTCGACGAGCGCCTTGTCGTCGACGCCGTGGCCAAACAGCAGCGGGCCGAGCGCGAGGCGCAGGACAAGGCCCGTCAACGCCAGGCGGAGGCCAAGACAGAACCGGCGCCGTCGGCCGAGACGGACGAGGCACCGCCTGCCGCCGTGGCCGAGACGGTAAGCAGCGCGACGACCGCGGCCACCACGATAGGCGCGGAGGAGCGCCTGCTGATGCAACTGGTCGTGCGCTACGGCGAGCTGACGGCCGGCACGGTGGACGACGGCGAGGGCGGCGAACGCCCCGTATCGGTCATCGAATACATCGCCTCCGACCTGGCCGCCGAGGAACTCACGCTGCGCACGCCCCTGTTTGCCCGGATGCTCGCCGAGGCCGTGCAACACCTCGGCGAACCGGGCTTCCGCGCGATGGACTACTTCATGCAGCACCCCGACGCCGAGGTGAGCCGCATGGCCGCCGCGCTGGCCACCGACCGCTACCAGCTGAGCCGTTACCACTTCCGCCAGCGCGCGGCGGGGCCCGAACTGCCCGTGGAGCAGCTGATGGAGGAAAGCCCCCTGAACGACCGCAACCGCCTCGGCGAGCTGGCGCCCCGCCTGCTGATGGACTTCAAGTACGCCGTGGTGAAGGACGAGCTGGCCGGGCTGCTCCGCCGGATGCGCAGCCCCGAGACGGCCGCCGACCCCGACGCCTGCACCCGCCTGATGAAGCGCTACATGGACCTTGCGGGCGTGGAGCGCGAACTGGCCCGCGCCCTTGGCGACCGGGTCGTGACCCTGTGAACCCTACACAAGCACGCTAATGAAAAACAACGAGATACAAGAGCTCAGCATCAGTGACGTGCGGAGCAAGCTGGCCCCGCGCACGGAGAACGCGAGCCCCGAGATATTCACCTTTTCCGACCTCCACAACATCGAGAGCACCGACCGGGTGTACCGCATCGACTTCATGGTGTTCTACCAGTGCGAACGGGGCGAGGCCGACGTGATCATCGACGGCAGGCCCGTCACCGTGAAGGCCGGCGACCTCGTCGTGCGCGTCGACCAGCAACTCATGACCGGGCCGCGCGTCAGCGACGATTTCGAGGGGAGGGGAGTGGTCCTCTCACGCCGCCTTGCGCAGGAGAGCCTCTACGGCATGCAGAAAATGTGGCTCTATCTGTACGAACTGTTCCAACATCCGGTGTACACCCTCAGCCCCGCCGGGCAGCAGTGGTTCGCCCGTTTCTACCGGCTCATCAACGAACGTATCGGCTGGCGCGACCACGCTTTCTACCGCGAGGCGCTGACCGCTTGTCTGCGCATTTTCTTCTTCGACATCTGTCACTGGCTGCACGAGCGGGTAGGGACGAGGCTCGAAGTCTCTTCACGCAGCTACCACCTGTTTGAGCAGTTCCTGGACCTTGTGCAGAAGAACTACAAGCACGAGCGCAGCGTGAAGTGGTACAGCGACCGGCTCTGTCTGACGCCCAAGTATTTGTCCGAAATCGTCAAGCAGGCCAGCGGGCGCACCGCCCGGCAATGGCTGATGGCCTTCGTGCTGATAGAAATCAAGTCGCTCCTGCGCAATACGGACTACTCCATCAAGCAAATCGCCCAGGAAATGAATTTCTCGTCGCAGTCGTCCTTCGGGAAATACTTCCACCACGCCACCGGACTGACACCGAAGGAATACCGCAACGGGTAGACGGACGCACCGTCACCGTAGGCGCACGACGCGCAGCCCGGCGACGGACTTCTGGCGGCGCAGGTATTCGGCCAGCGTCCAGCGCTCCTCGACCACGCGGTGCCGCAGGCTTGAGGCGTTGAGCAGGTGCAGGCGGCCGTCGCGTCCCCATACGGCCAGGCCGACGTGGTTGACGTCGAGCCCGGGGCGGCGGCTGACGGTGGCCAGGATGTCGCCGTCGCGCACTGTGCCCCGCAACAACGAGTCGGCCGCCAGGGCCGCCGAGGGCAGGAAACGGACCGTGCGGCCGCGCCAGGGCACTTCGCGCCGGCGGATGCTGTCGGTGCGCCCGGGGTTGTGACGCAGGGCCGCGTATTGCCCGGGGTGTCGGCTCATGTAGTCAAGGTGCAGCCTCTGGCGCCCGGTGAAGCAGTCGGGCGGGGCTATCTCCTCGATCACGCCGCGGCGGGCATTCCCGTCAATCCACCAGCTGAAGTAGTGCTGCCGGGCCACGTAGTCGACGCGCCCTTCCTCGTAGCGCAGGCGGCGCAGCTGTTCGGCAAAACCGGCCAGGGAGCGCTGGCCGTAGCGGTCGGCCAGCGTGAGGGCCGCGACCGTTTCGACGAGCGTCGTGCAGTCGAACCCTTGCAGGCGGACAACCAGACGCTCACGTCCCGGCCGGTCGAGCGTGCCGCCGACATAGGGGCGGCCCACAAACTGGCGGGCAAAGAAAAGCGGACGGCAGACGGAGTCGGGCAGCGCGGCGGCCAGGCGGAGCAGGCGCACCACTTCGGCCGAGTCGGCCGCCGAGCAGTGCAACACCGCCCCGTCCGGACACGGCGCAGGCTGCGTCCAGGCCCGCCCGACGAGTAAAAGAAAGCTAAAAACGAGCAAAGAAAGGCGCATAGGGCACGAGATGAAAATCTTGCGTGCAAAAATACGAAATACGACGTACGATTTTCGTATTTTTGCCCCCAGAAACATCAAAAGCTCCAATAGAAGATGAAAACACTCCGAGAACTCTATCGCATCGGGTATGGCCCGTCGAGCAGTCACACGATGGGACCGCGCTTTGCGGCCGAACGGTTCCTGAAGCGCAACCCCGGTGCCAGCAAGTTCCGCGTGACGCTCTACGGCAGTCTGGCCGCGACCGGGCGGGGCCACCTTACGGACTGGGCCATCTACGAAGTGCTGGGCCGCGAGCGGACCGAAATCGTGTGGCACCCCGAAGTGGTGCTCGACTTCCACCCCAACGGCATGGACTTCACCGCCATCGACGCCGAGGGGCACGAGAGCCCCGCGTGGCGCGTGTTCAGCGTGGGTGGCGGCGCCTTGGCCGAGGAGGGCAAGCAACGCCTGGAGTCGCCCGACATCTACGACATGGACCACCTGAGCGACATTCAGGCCTGGTGCGACAAGACGGGTAAGTCCTACTGGGAATACGTGGAGGAGTGTGAGGGCCAGGGCATCTGGGACTTCTTCGGCGAAATCTGGACCGCCATGCGCGCGGCCGTGGAGCGCGGACTGGAGCACGAAGGCATCCTGCCCGGTCCGCTCAACCTGCGCCGTAAAGCCCCCATCTACTACATCAAGGCCACGGGCTACGGGCCCAACCTGCAATCGCGCGCCCTGGTATTCTCGTACGCCCTGGCCGTGAGCGAGGAAAACGCCTCCGGAGGCCAGATCGTCACCGCCCCGACGTGCGGAGCCAGCGGCGTCGTGCCCGCCGTACTGTACCATATCTGGAAAAGCCGCAAGCTGAGCGACATGCGCATCTACCGCGCGTTGGCCACGGCCGGTCTGGTGGGCAACATCGCCAAGTCGCGCGCGTCGATATCGGGCGCCGAGGCCGGTTGTCAGGCCGAGGTCGGCGTGGCCTGCGCCATGGCCGCCGCGGCCGCCAGCTACCTGTTCGGCGGCAGCCCGGGCGAGATAGAGTATGCCGCCGAAATGGGTCTTGAACACCACCTCGGCATGACGTGCGACCCCATTTGCGGTCTCGTGCAGATACCCTGCATCGAGCGCAACGCCCACGCTGCGGCCCGTGCCCTCGATGCCAACATCTACGCCACCTTTGCCGACGGCATACACCGCATCCCGTACGACAAGGTCATCGAGGTGATGAAGCAGACCGGGCACGACCTGCCCTCGCTCTACCGCGAGACGAGCGAAGGCGGCCTGGCCAAGAGCTTCTCGCAGCTTCAGGAGAAAATGCAGGCCGCGAAATAAGCCCCGTGTACACCGCGGCCGCCCGGTGCCGGCTCTGAAATTTCAGTATCGAAACGAAAGGGTAAAATGGCGCAGCGGGGCTGAAAATGGCCTTAAACGGGGCGCAGACGATGATTTCTCCCCGCGCGGGGCCTGCCGTTTGAGCGGGAATGCCTACCTTTGTGGGGATTTAGAAAACAGTTATGGCAGAAGACAGAATTATCCAGGTCAACATAGAGGAGGAAATGAAATCCTCCTACATTGACTACTCCATGTCCGTCATTGTGGCGCGCGCCCTCCCCGACGTGCGCGACGGCTTCAAGCCGGTACACCGCCGTATCCTCTACGGCATGATGGGCCTCAACCTCACTCACGACAAACCCACCCGCAAGTCGGCGCGTATCGTCGGCGACGTGCTCGGTAAGTACCACCCCCACGGCGACAGCTCGGTCTACGGCGCGCTGGTGCGCATGGCGCAGGACTGGTCGATGAGGTGTCCGCTTGTTTCGGGACAAGGCAACTTCGGCTCGATGGACGGCGACTCGGCAGCCGCCATGCGTTACACCGAGGCCAAGCTCAGCCTGATAGGCGAGGCCATGATGCAGGACATCGACAAGGAAACCGTCGACATGACGAACAACTTCGACGACACCCTGCTCGAACCCACCGTCATGCCGACGCGCATCCCCAACTTCCTGGTCAACGGCGCCAGCGGCATCGCCGTGGGCATGGCCACGAACGTCCCGACGCACAACCTCTGTGAGGTCATCGACGGCTGCGTGGCCTACGTGGACAATCCGGACATCACGGTCGACGAGCTGATGCACTACATCCCCGGGCCCGATTTCCCTACGGGCGGGTACATCCTCGGCTCGCAGGGCGTGCGCAGTGCCTACGAAACGGGGCGCGGACGCATCGTCATGCGCGCCAAGACCGAGATAGAGGCCGGCGACGCACACGACAAAATCATTGTCACCGAAATACCCTACGGCGTGAACAAGGCCGACCTGATAAGGAACATCGCCGACCTTGTAAACGAAAAGAAGATAGACGGAATCAGCAACGTCAACGACGAGAGCGACCGTGAGGGCCTGCGCATCGTCGTGGACGTCAAGCGCGACGCCAACGCCAACGTCGTGCTCAACAAACTCTTCAAAATGACGGCGCTCCAGACCAGCTTTGCCGTCAATTGTATCGCCCTGGTGCACGGGCGCCCCAAACTGCTCAACCTGAAGCAGTGTATCCAGTACTTCATCGAGCACCGCCACGACGTGGTCATCCGCCGTACGCGCTACGACCTGCGCAAGGCACAGGAGCGCGCCCACATCCTCGAGGGCCTTATCGTGGCGAGCGACAACATCGACGAGGTGGTGCGCATCATCCGCGCGGCGCAGAACCCGCAGGCCGCCGTCGAGGGCCTGATGAGCCGTTTTGAACTCGACGAGGTACAAGCGAAAGCCATTGTCGAGATGCGTCTGCGCCAGCTCACCAACCTGTTGCAGGAACAGCTTCACGAAGAGTACGACGACTTGCAGCGTAAAATCGCCTACTACGAACAGATTCTCCAGGACGACGAACTGTGCAAGAAGGTGATTAAGGACGAGCTCATCGAAGTGAAGGAGAAATACGGCGACCCCCGCCGCACGGAAATCCTCCTGTCGAGCGAGGAGTTCAACCCCGAAGACTTCTATGCCGACGAGGAGGTGGTCATCACCATCAGCCACCTGGGCTACATCAAGCGCACGCCGCTGGCCGAGTTCCACGCCCAGGCGCGCGGCGGCGTCGGCAGCAAGGGCGGCAGCACCCGCGACAAGGACTTCATCGAGTACATCTATCCCGCCACGATGCACAACACGATGCTCTTCTTCACCGCCAAGGGACGCTGCTTCTGGCTGAAGGTGTACGAAATCCCCGAGGGCGCAAAGAACGCCAAGGGACGCGCCATCCAGAACATGCTCAACATCGACAGCGACGACGCCATCAATGCCTGCCTGCATATCCGCAAACTCAACAATCCCGACTTCTGCAATTCGCACTACGTGATCTTCTGCACGAAGAACGGCGTCATCAAGAAGACCTGCCTCAGCGAGTACTCCCGGCCCCGCGCCAACGGTGTGAACGCCATCACCATCCGCGAGGACGACCGCGTGGTGAGCGTATGCCTGACCAACGGCGAAAACGAAATCATCCTGGCCAACCGCAACGGGCGGGCCATACGATTCAGTGAGGACGCCGTCCGCACCATGGGCCGCACGGCAACCGGCGTGCGCGGCATGATTCTCGACGAGGACGGCAGCGACGAAGTTGTGGGCATGGTCTGCGTGAACGACTTCACCAGCGAGAGCATCGTCGTGGTCAGCGAGAAAGGCTACGGCAAGCGCAGCGCCGTCGAGGACTACCGCAAGACCAACCGTGGCGGCAAGGGCGTGAAGACCATGAGCATCACGGACAAGACCGGCCACCTCGTGGCCATCAAGGTAGTGACGGACGACAACGACCTGATGATTATCAACAAGAGCGGCGTGACCATCCGGTTGCGCATGGCCGACGTGCGCGTTATGGGGCGCGCCACGCAGGGCGTGCGCCTCATCAACCTCGAACGCCGAAACGACATCATCAGCAGCGTCTGCCAGGTGAGCACCGCCACCGAGGACGAAGACGAAGCCGACGCCGTGGCAGAAGCTCCGCAGGACGTCCCCACCGATACGGAAACCGAAGAAACGAACCATAGAGAAGAATAACGATTAAAAAACAGTAGTCATGAAAAAGTATTTTGTCACATTGGCGCTTTTCGGAACTGCCTGCGTGACGTTCGCACAGAACAGCAACATCTGGAAAGCAGAGGAAAATTACGAGGAAGGAAAGTACGCCGAGGCGCTCGCCAAGGTTGATCTGGCCGTGACTAACCCCAAAACCACCGAGCTTGCACGCGGTTACAACATCGGTGCCAACTCGCAGGCCCACCTGCTGGCCCCCGAACTGCTCAAGGCCTCGCAAGGTCAGCCCTTCGATACTGCCATGTTCGTATCGGGTGTGGACAAGGCCATCTCCTACTACACGAAGAGCCACGAGAACGACGTGAAGCCCGACAAGAAGGGCCGTGTGAAGCCGAAGTTCCAGGCCAACAACTTCAAGATGATTCGCGACATGTTGCCTTACTACAACTACTCCGCGCAGTTCCTCTACATGAACAAGAACCTCGACGGCGCCGCTGAAATGTTTACCAAGTACATCGCGATGCCCGACAACCCCATCTTCAGTAAGGAGCAGGCGGACTCCATCCGTAAGGCCAACGCCCGCGACTACGCTCAGGCAGCCAACAACGTCGCCATGATTCGCTTCGACCAGAAGCGCTGGAAGGACGTCCTCGCCGTGGTCGACCAGGTGCTGGCTGACTCGGCCTACATGCACGACGCCTACGTCATGAAGATGCAGGCGCTCCTCCAGACCAAGGATACGGCCAACTGGGTGCTCTGCGCGCAGAACGCCGTGGCCGATCTCGAGGACGGTGCCTCCATCGCCCAGTCGCTGCTCTACTACTATGTGGAGAAAAACCAGGTGAAGGAAGCGCAGGACATGGCTGCCAAGATGGTGGCCGACAATCCGGACAACAAGAACGCCTGGTACATGAAGGGATGCGTCGACCTGAACCTCGTGAAGGACTTTGAGACGGCCCGGGCCGACTTTCAGAAGACGCTGGCCATCGATCCGAACCACTACGAGGCCAACATGAACACCGGCGTCACCTACGTCAACGAGGTCATCGCACGCCGCGACAAGGGCGAGTTCTGCACGGACCGCACGAAGGTCAAGGAGTTCAACGAGAGCATCGAGAAAATGCGCGTATTCTACAAGAACGCACTTCCCTTCTTCGAAAAAGCCCGCATGTTGGCTCCCGAAAAAGTACGCGAGTGGGGACCGGCCTTGCAAAACGCCTACACCAACCTCGAAATGAAGGACAAAGCCGAGGAAGTAAAGGCTCTCCTCGGTCAGTCGAGCTCTGCGAAGTAAGAACGCCTTTCTAATTGATAATTGACAATTGATAGTTGACAATGAGGCGTGCGCCGTGGAGGCCTGCCCGTAGTCAATTATCAATTGTCAACTATCCGATAAGGAGTCGTCAATTGTCAATTATCAATTGTCAATTGAAAGAGTTATGCGCATAGGTAAAAAAGTATTGTTTTTCGTTCTTCTGGCCAGTGTGTTCGCTGTCGACGCTCCGGCCCAGAAGGCGTTTCGGAAAATTCGTCAGGCCCTGAAAAGTGCCCAGTACGACGAAGCCATCAAGCAGGTAGACCAGTGTGCGCAGGACAGTACGTTGAACAGCATTCCCAAGCTGTACAACTATGCCGTTGACGCCTACCGGGGCATCAGCGACGTGGAAAACGAAAAAATCTATCTGAAACAAGCCTACGACACAGCCCGGTTTTTCAACAGTGTCAAGAGCATGTTCGACTACGCCCTTAAGTGCGATGAGAAAGAGATCGAGAAGGGCCGTTTCCGCTTTCGCAACCGCAACCGGGAATTGCTTTTAAGCCATTACCCCAACCTCCGCATAGCCGGGCGCTATTATTACCGGAAGCGCGACTACACCACGGCGTTGCCCTATCTCGAAATGTACGTAAAGGCCGCGTCTTCGCCCTTGTTGGCCGGGACGGACTGGGCACGGCTCGACCCCTGGATGCCCTACATCGGCTACCTCAGCCTGAAAAGCTGCTACCGTGTGAAGCGCTATGACGACGTGCTGCGCTACGCCGAACTGGCCCTTCAGGACAGTCTGCACCGTGGCTCGACGCTCTACTACATGGCGCTGACCAGCCGCATCAAGGGCAATGACGGCGATTACGAGCGTTTTCTCCGCGCCGGACTGACGCTCGCTCCCGGGTCGCCTTTCTTCTTTACGAACCTGACCGACTTTTACCTGAAGGAAGGCAAGACCGACGTGGCCCTGGCCCTGACCGATTCCATGCTCCGCACGAAGCCCGACTCGCCGCTTTACCTGTACGGCAAGAGCTTGGCGCTCATGTCCGCCGAACATTACGCCGAAAGCATCGAAGCCGCCAAGCAGGCCCTCGAGTTCGACGAGGACCTTGCCGAGGCTTACTACGTCGTCGGTGTCTGCTACTACAACCTTGCCGTCCGCATGGTGCGTCCCGACCACGTCGACATGGAACTCTACCGGAAAACCCACGCGCAGATACGCGACTACTACGCCAAGGCGCGCCCCTATCTCGAAACGTTCCGCCGCCTCGCGCCCGACGAGTCGGCACGCTGGGCCCCCTTGCTCTACCGCATCTACTTCAGCCTCAACATGGGCGAACAGTTCGAAGAGATAGAACAGCTCATGCGGACCCAGAAAATGCGATGAGGCTGGTGGAAGGAGAAGGAAAAAAGAAGGCGCACCTTGACGGTGCGCCTTCTTTCATGTTAAGTTCATCGTACGAGCTTGTTTAATCAGACCTTACTGAGTCCTAATTCCCCCTGAACATCTTCGACGAACTTGCGTAGCTGTTCCACCAAGTCGTCACGGTACTTCTCGAATGATTCCGTTTCATCCTCGAAGAAAAATTTATTATTATGGGGCATCCACTTGAGTGCTTTCCAGCCATCTTCGGACCAATAACCTGTGGGTAAAGATGCAGGCACATCTTCCATACTGTCAGATGGCAGGCCAACATGAATATCATGAGGTGTAAACCGTACGCGTAAGTGACTGTTAGGATAGGGCATTTCGTACGCATATTTGCCAGTCCTTTCTGTTACGCGTAACGAAGATGAAACATACTGAAAGAGTAGCTACATTCCCTTTATATAATAGTTACTGAGTCGTATAAGCAGTCGTTCTATGAAGTGCGCTTTATAGGCTTTCTAACTCAGCAAGGAAGTCCTGTTTGCTGATTTCATCAATGCCGAGAACTTCGGCGGGGTGAGATTCTTTTTCTGGAACTTCCACCCATGTTCCGCAAGGTCGTCGTGCAGGGTGCCGCTTTCCACGCAGCATTCGATGTATAGCTGGAAGGCCTCGTAGAAGCTGCTGATGGCGTCATTATAAGTTTCGGCGCATGTGGAAATGTCCAGCGACGGGCAATAGGCGATATACAATTCCCCCTCCCGGAATATGTAGAACTCGATAGAGAAGTGGTACTCTGTCATATCCCCGTCAATCGCACTTGCACGCAGCAATACTTTTTCCTTTTTGGACAAAAGTAGATAGAATTAGTGTTGCAAATATAGCGAAAGACGGGGAATCGGGCAAAAGGTAGCTTTCTTTTAGGGAATAATATACCAGATGTTCCTATTTTTAATATAGCAATAAATATCGATGTCCTTTTCTTCAAACGCGGCCGCCGCCTCCCGGACTGCTGAGGGAGTCGGGAGGCGGCGGGATGTGCGTTAAGGGGTGAGTGGCGGGGCGGTCAGAAGCGCACCATCAGTTCGAGGCAGAGCTTGTCCTGCTCGCTCTCGAGGGGGACGCCGCCGTCGCGGTAAAAGTACTTCTCGTAGTTCAGGCGGATGTCCGATAGGAAGGGTTTGTCGATGCTGAGGGTGACGCCGCCGGTGATGCGCTGGCGGGCGTAGTCCGTCGTGACGGCGCGACCGTTGTCGTCGAGGGTCAGACCATCCCAGTGGTCGTCCATCATGTCGTAGCGCGCCAGGAGCGATACCTTGTGGAAGAAGCCGCGGGTGGGGATGTCGTAGTTGACGAACGCGTTGAAGGCGTTGACGTCGCTGAAGGCGTCGCGGGCGTAGTGCTTGTAGAGGTATTCGGCCTCGATGTGCCAGCGTCCCCACTCCACGTAGCTCCCGATGTCGAACATGTGGGTGGTCGTGCCGGCGGGTTTGATTTTCTGTACGCTGAGCGTGATGTTCCACACCTTGAGGGGGAATACCTGCACCTTGGCCGAGTAGTTCACCTCCTTGTGCCAAGACTGCTGTTCGGCGAGTCCTGAGCCGTTGAATATGCCCGCTTCGACGACGAGGGGCAGATTTTTCGGTGTGTAGGCAAGGGTGGCACCGACATCGCGCACGTCGCCTACTTGCTTGGCAATGAACGAACGGTTGGCGAAATACTGGGAGTGAGGCGACCGGTGGGCGTCGATGGTGAAGGGCACGCGCATCTGTCCCATCGTAATGGAGCCCCAGTCCACGGGCTTGAGCCGGGCAAAGGCATCCTTCATTTTGATTTTCCCTTCCTCCGAGAGGTCAATCTCGGCCTTGTACTCGGTATAGCGGGTCACGTTGCCCGAGAGGCTGAAGCGTGCGTTGCGTACCTGGAAGCGGCCGGCGTTGATTTGGGGCTGGTACTCGTACTTGCCGCGGATGGTGCCGTGGATTTCGGGCAGGTATTCCTTGATTTTCCGGAGCGCTGTGCTGTCGGCTGCGTGTCCGGCTCCGGCGAGGAGGGCGGCGGTGAGCAGTGTGAGCGTTCGTTTCATGCGGGAATCGGGGGTTAATGGACAAATTTGTAGGAACCGCGTACCAGGTGGCGCAGGCTGCTGAGCATTTCCTGCGACTCCTGAAGTATGTTGAGGTACACGAGCGAGGTCCGCAGGTTGGTCTGTTCGTCCTGCATCTGGTCGAACAGCTCCTTGCGCAGGGCGGAGAGGGTGCCTTTGTAGTCCTCCACCTCGCTGAGGTAGAGCTCGACGTCGTCGAAGCGTTGCTGGCGGATGAGGGTCTCGGCGCGGCGCAGGTAGGCGTCGACTTGGGCGCGGACAATCTGTAGCGAGTGGCAGTATTCGGGCGGCAGGGGCGTGAAGTTGTTGTCGACGTGCTCCTTGCAGGGGTCGGCCATGCGTCGCAGGCAGTACATGATTTGCTGCGCGGCGTTGGTCGAGAGGTGGAACCAGGTGTTGTGCTCGATGGCCACGGCGTGGTCGATGCGCCTGAGGCCGACCATTTCGAGCTGGCGGTTCTTGCGGATGTCCTCTTTCTGCCGGCCGATTTGTTTGAGCGTGCGGCGCAGCAGGCGCAGGTTCTGCCCGACGATGCCGTCCACTATCCCGTCGTATTCGGTCATGCTTTCCTCGAGCTGCTTCACCTGGTTGGCGGTGACGTGTTGCTTGAGCAGGGTCCATACCTCGGCCTTGTCCTTGGTCGTGACGATGCGGTGGAAGAGCGAGTCCTTCTTTTCCTCCTTCAGTTTCTTGCTGTAGGAGAGGTTGCTGCGCACCAGCAGCACGACGGCCAGGACGGTGAGCAGCACCATGGCTACGGCGCCGAACAGGTACATGGCGAGCGTGACAAGGGCGCAGACGATGAAGGCGACGAAAGCCGTGATGAACCATCCGCCGATGACGGAGAGGACGCCCGTGATGCGGTAAACGGCACTTTCACGGCTCCAGGCGCGGTCGGCCAGCGACGTACCCATCGCCACGATAAAGGTGATGTACGTTGTCGATAGCGGCAGCTTCATGCTTGTGCCGAAGATGATGAGCAGGCCGGCCAGCACGAGGTTCACCGAGGCGCGCACCAGGTCGAAGGCGGCGCCGTCGGCCATGATGAGGTCGTCCTTGTTGAAGCGCGTGTCGATCCAGCGCAGCCACGACTTGGGCGTGTAGCGCACGACCCACTCGCCGACGTTCGTGGCGTGGCGCACGATGAGGCGTGCCATGGCCGACGAGCCGAACATCTCCTCGCCCTCTTCCTGTCGCGACAGGTCGACGGACGTCTTGATGACGTTGTGTGCCTTCTTCGACGTGGCCAGCGCGTAGACCATGATGAGGCCGGCCAGCAGCAGGAAGACGAACGGCGTCCGGGCAGGGGCCTCGAGCGAGGCCATCATGAACGATTTCGGGTCCGCACCGCCGGCGTGGGCCGTGAAGTCGAGGTACGACGAGTAGCCGGCGAGGGGCACGCCGATGAAGTTCACCAGGTCGTTGCCCGCAAAGGCCAGCGCCAGGGCGAACGTGCCGAGCAGCACGATGACCTTGAACACATTGACGCCGCACCAGTGGAGCACCTGCATCAGCAGTGTGAAGCCCACGAAACAGGCCAGCACGAGCCACTCGGTGTGCGCGTGCACCCAGGCAATCTGCTCCGGCTGAATGAAGGGCGCGCTCTCCACGCCCTTGATGAGGATGAAGTAAGCGAGCGACGTCGTGGCGATGCCGCCGAAGATGCCGATGGTCCACTTCAGGTGGCGGGTGTAGTTGAACGTGAAGACGAGGCGCGAGATGTACTGTACGACCGTACCGACGATGAACGCGATGGCCACCGACAGGAAGATGCCCAGTATGACGGACAGCGCCTTGTCCGTGTTCAGCAGCGTGCCGAAGCCCAGCAGCCCGGTCTCGTCGGCCGCTATCTTAAGGACGGCCAGGATGAACGTACCGCCCAGCAGTTCGAACACCATGGAAACCGTCGTCGACGTAGGCATACCCAGCGTGTTGAAAATGTCGAGCAGGATGACGTCCGTCACCATCACGGCCAGGAAGATGCACATCAGTTCGTAGAAGCTGAAATACGTCGGCTGGAATATGCCGTGACGCGCGATGTCCATCATGCCGTTGCTCATCGTTGCGCCGGCGAACACGCCCAGCGACGCCACAATGACAATCGTGCGGAACGTCGCCACCTTGGCCCCGACGGCCGAGTTGAGAAAGTTGACCGCATCGTTGCTCACACCGACAAGCAGGTCGAACACGGCCAGCATGAAGAGGAACACGACGATGCCCAGATAAAGCATTTCCATGGGAGAGAGTTGTTAAGTAAGAGTTACGTTTTATTTTGCCTGCAAAGTTCCGCCAATAACGTGTGGGAACTGTTGCAAAACGGTTACAAAACGGTTACAAACCCGGCGTCGGCGTCGGCGCCGACTGCCCGCATACAAGTACTACGACAGAAAATCCTGTCGTAGTCCCAGGAATTTCTGTCGTAGTACTTGTGTTTTCTGTCGCCGTGCCTCTGCGGCGTGGCTGACGCGGGGTGCGGCGCCTTGTCGGCTCAGAGGAGGAGCAGGGCGACGCGGTACGTGGCGAAGGCCACGACCCAGGCCAGCGCCGTCGTGTAGCCGGCCGCGAACAGGGCCCAGCGCCATCGGCCGCTCTCGTTCTTGATGGCGGCGATAGTGGCGATGCAGGGGAAGTAGACGAGGCAGAACACCATGTAGGCCAGCGCCGCGGCGGGCGGTGTGCTCTGGGCCAGGGCCTGCTGCAGGCGTGTCTCCTCCTCGGTGTTGCCCTCGTCGTAGTCGTCGCCGCTGTAGATGACGCCGAGGGTGCTGACGACCAGCTCCTTGGCCCCGACGCCCGCCACGATGCCTATGCTCATTTTCCAGTCGAAGCCGAGCGGACGGACGACGGGCTCGATGGCGCGGCCTACGTGGCCGATGTACGACTGTTCCTGCTGCTGGGCGCGGGTGGCGTAGCTGTCGTGGTCGGGGTAGTAACCGAGGAACCAGATGATGATGGAGCAGACCAGGATGATGCCTCCCATCTTGCGGAGGTACTGGCGGCCTTTCTCCCAGGTGTGGCGGGCGACGGACTTGGCCGTCGGCACCCGGTAGGGGGGCAGCTCCATGACGAAAGGCAAGTCCTGGCCCTTCATGATGAAACGGCTGAACAGGCTGGCCATGACCACGGCCAGCACGATGCCGAGGGCGTAGAGGCCGAGCATGACGAGGCTCGCGTGGTCGGGGAAGAAGGCGCCGATGAAGATGATGTAGATGGGCAGGCGCGCCGAGCACGACATGAGCGGCGTGACGAGCATCGTGACCAGACGGCTCTTGGGGTTCTCGATGGTGCGCGTGGCCATGACGGCGGGCACGTTGCAGCCGAAGCCCATTATCATCGGGATGAACGACTTGCCGTGCAGCCCCATCTTGTGCATCACCTTGTCCATGATGAAGGCGGCCCGGGCCATGTAGCCGGAGTCCTCGAGCAGCGAGATGAACAGGTAGAGTATCAGGATGTTGGGCAGGAAAACGATGACGCTGCCCACGCCGCCGATGATGCCGTCGACAATCATGTCTTTCAGCGGCCCGTCGGCCATGTTGGTGGCCACGAAGGCGCCCAGCTGCTCCACGAGCCACTCGATGCCCTGCATGGGGTAGTCGCCCAGGATGAACGTACCCTCGAACATCAGGTAGAGCAACACGAAAAACAGCGGGAAACCCAGCCAGCGGTGCGTCACGACGGCGTCGATGCGCGCCGTGGCGTTCTTCTTGCCCGCCGGCGCGACGTGGGGCACGTACGTCTCCTTCAGGGCGCCCTGTATGAAGCCGTATTTGGCGTCAACGAGGGCCGACTCGCAGCCTTCGTGGAATACGTCCCTGATGCGCTGCTGCTCGGCGTAGCGCGTGGCGATGAGCTCGTCGCGGTTGGGTAGCTCGTCGACGATGGCCTCGATCTCCTTGTCGTTCTCGAGAAACTTGATGGCCAGGTAGCGCGTCGAGTACTTGTAGCGGATGTGACTGTTCTTCTGGAATGCCAGCTTCACGCGGTCGATGCTCTGCTCGAGCTCGGCGCCGTGGTTCACGTGGATATGGCGGGCCAGCTCGGGCGAGCGGTTCTCGTAGACGCCGATAATCGTCTCGAAGAGCTGGTCTATGCCCTTGCCGCTGCGCGACACGGTGGGGACCATCGTCGTGCCGAGCAGTTTGCCGAGCGTAGCGTAGTCGAGCCGGTCTCCGCGCTTTTCGACTTCGTCATACATGTTCAGCGCCACGACCATCGGCAGATTCATGTCGATGAGCTGCGTCGTGAGGTAGAGGTTGCGCTCCAGGTTCGACGTGTCGATGACGTTGAGCACCACGTCGGGCGTCTCCTCGATGAGCTGCCGGCGCACGTAGCGCTCCTCGGGGCTGTAGGCCGAGAGGGAATAGGTGCCGGGCAGGTCGACGAGGCGGAACTCGTAGCCGCCGAAGCTGAAGTGGCCCTCGCGGGCGTCGACGGTGACGCCGCTGTAGTTGCCCACGTGTTCGTGGCTGCCCGAGGCGATGTTGAAGAGCGACGTCTTGCCGCAGTTGGGGTTGCCCACGAGCGCCACGTTGATGGTGCGGCTCCGCTCGGCGGCCATGTGCGCCATGGCGGCCTCGAGGTGTTGCTGCGCCTCGCGTTTGTCGTTCTCGTCGGGGCGGAGGGCCTGTAGCTGCTCGGCGCCGGTGGCGGCTGCCGCCTCCTGCGCCTCGCGTTCGCTAATGACGTCGACGAGGTTGGCTTCCTCGCGGCGAAGCGAGATTTTGTAGCCGATGATTTCGTACTCGATGGGGTCCTTGAGCGGGGCGTTGAGCACGACGCTCACGGTCTTGCCCTTGATGAAGCCCATCTCTACGATGCGCTGGCGGAAGCCTCCGTGGCCGTGTACCTTGGCGATGACTCCGCGTTCGCCGGTTTTGAGTTCTGATAGTCGCATTGGGATTGTTGGTTCGTTAGGGTGAGAGGGTCAGGCGTAGCTGTGCAGCCCGCCCAGGAAGTAGTTGACGCCCCAGTACGTCATGACGACGCTGAGGAAAGCCAGTATCATGTAAGCGTGGTAGACGACGGGACGCCTGAGGGGGCGCAGCGAGCCGTCGTGCGCGGCGACGGCGTAGATGAGGAAGGAGATGAGCGCCCAGACTTCCTTGGGGTCCCAGCCCCAGTAGCGGCCCCACGACTGGTCCGCCCAGACGGCGCCGACGAAGATGCCCGCGCCCAGAAAGGCCAGCCCCGGCAGCAGGAACAGCTGGGACACGCGCCTGAGGGCCTCCGTCTGGTCGGCGACGCCGAGAGCCCGCGTGCCGCCCCGTGCCGCCACGAGCGTCAGGGCCGTGACGGCCGTGAGGAACGTGAACGCCAGCAGCGCGTAGGCCGCCATGACGAGCGACACGTGGACGCTGAGCAGCGGCGAACTGAGCACCGGTACGAGCGGCGTGATCTGCGGGTTCATCTGGCTCAGCGACGAGACGAGCAGGAAAAAGCCCGACAGCAGGAAGCCGAAGGGCATCAGCAGCCGCAACCGCCGCACCAGCAGCAGGGCGAACAGCAGCGTGAGCCACGCCAGGGCGAGCATCGTTTCGTAGCCGTTGCCCAAGGGGATGCGCCCACTGACCTCCATGCGCAGGGCGAGGTAGAACGTGAGGGCTGCGAAGCCCGCGGCCTGCAACGCCACGCCGGTGCGGTGGACTGCCCGGCCGTGGGGCAGGCCGCGCCGCCGCACCAGGGCGACGACGAGCGCGCCGAGTGAGAGCAGGCCCAGCGTCAGGTTCGTGCGCGACAGCCAGACGGGCAGCTGTAGGGCGTTGTATGTCCGCTCGGCCCGTAAGGCGCGCGGCGTGGGCAACGAGGCGCCGCCGCCCCGTTGCTGGAAGGTGTCAATGGCGGCCAGCAGCCGGTCCGTGCGGCCGTGGTCGCCGGACAAGGCGCTGGCGTAGAGCTCGTTGAAGACGCGGCCGACGAAGGCGCGGTGCAGCGTGTCCGCCGTGGCGGGCAGCGACTCGGTTGGGGCGTACCAGTGGAGGATGCCGTCCGCATCGGTCAGGGGGAACATGCGCAGCGTCAGGCCCTGGCGCAGGCCGACGAGCAGTTGCAGCCGGTCGTCGAGGTCGGCCGCGGCCTTGGTCAGGGCGTCGCGGCGTCCCTGCCAGTACGCCTCGACGTAGGGGGCGAGGCGGTAGCCCGCCGTCGGCGAAAAAAAGTCGCTGAACGCCGCGTAGGCCGGAAGCTGCAACGCGCGCCGCAGTTCGGCACTCTTCACCCGGACGAAAGGTTCGTGGCTCCACTCGCTGTCCCAGAACAGCCAGCCCAGCAGCACCTGTTCGGCCGAGTAGCCGGCGTAGCGGGGACCGCCGTGGAGTTTGGCCGTGAAGTCGCGCGCCAGCGTCTGGACGGGGCACACACGGTCGCCGTAGACGACGAGCAGGCGGCCGAACCGCTCGGCCTCGCCGGCGGGCAGGGTGGGGGCGGCCAGCGTCGTGGCGGTGCCCGTGAGCAGCAGGGCGAGGCCCGGCAGGCCGCGCCGCAGCAGAGGATGGCGCAGCAGGGTGCGGAACTTGCCGCGCGGGGCAAGGAGCATCCAGACCAGACCGACGAGGAGCAGGGCGTAGCCGGCGTACGTGAGGGGCCGGCCCCAGCGGTCGACGCCCACTTGCAGGTAGCTGCCGCGGCCGTCGGCGTCGTACGACATCTGGTACAGGCGGGCCGGGCCGCAGCGGTAGACCTTGTTCATGGAGACGGCGGCACGCTCGGCGCGGCCGTCGGCGTAGCGGACGGTGAGGTGGCTGACGTAGTCGGCCGGGGCCTGCGTGCCGGCGTGGCGCACCACGTCGAAGTCAGTGAGTTCCACCGTGGCCGGGAGCGCGGCGTAGCGCGGCGCACCGGGCCCGTCGAGCTGGAAGCTGCGAGCCGACTGCCCCACGCGCAGGTGGAGCTGGCCCCGGGTGGCGGTGAGCGACGTGGTGAGGGCGCCCAGCAGGATGACGACGAAGGAGAGGTGGAGCACCACGGAGTGGAGCGGACGCCGCCGGCTCAGGAAGAAAAGCAGCGCACTGACGGCCAGCGCGGCCCAAAGGACGGCGAACCACCACGCTCCGTAGACATGGTCGGCGAGGGCGGCATGGCCGAGCGGCTTTTCGATGAAGGTAGCTGCCGCCATGACGGCGACGAGCACGTAGGTGAGAGAAAATGCAATGCGTTTGGCCACCGCAGGTAACGTAAATGAGGGTCGCTGCATAGTCGATGCAAAATTACGAAAAACGGGCGAAAGTCTGCCTACCGTGGTAGGGGCAAACTCTCGCCCGCTGTGCAGGTGGGGTCAGATAGCCCGGAGGAAGGCTACGACAGCGTCGCGGTCGGCCTTGGGCAGGTTGTAGAATTTCTCGGCGCTTTCGAAGGCTTCGCTCTGCCGGCTGTATCCGTGCCACATGATGGCTTCGATTTCGTTGCGCGCCCGGCAGTCGTGCAGGCGGTCCTCGGCGCCGGTGTTCTGCAGCGAGAGGCCGCGGCCCCAGAGCGGTGTGGTGCGGCACCAGTCACCGCGAATGTCGTTGCGCATGTACAGGCGGTGCTGCACCAGGTCGGAGTAGGGCCAGATGGTCTGTCCGGCGTACTTGGGCAGGCGGCCCTGGCTCTTGACGACCTCGTCGGCCCAGTAGTCGTCCGTGCCGGTGGTCCAGGAGGGGCGGTGGCACGTGGTGCAGCCGATGGCGTAGAACACCTCCTTGCCGCGCTGTACTTCGGCGTTGTTCAGGTCGCGGGCGCGGGGCACGGCCAGGCCGCGGTGCCAGACCATGAGTTCGTAGTAGCTGCGGTCGTCCATCTCGGGGGTGGCGCCGTGTTCGAACTGGTTGGTCGAGGGCGACAGGAGGGTGCGCACGCTCTGGGCGATGCCTTCGCGGGTGCCGTCGGCGTAGTAGCGCGAGGCGGGGTCGGCCTGTATGGCGTCGATGACGCTCTCGTTCGTGGCCATGGCGTTGGCCCAGGCCTCAGTGGTGTAGAGGTAGGGTCGGTCGGAGCGCGACACGTTGGTGATGTTCCAGATGGCGTTGGCGCCGGGTCCGTCCTGCAAGGTGGCGCGGCTGAGGGCGTAGGTGTAGCGCTTGATGTGGGGCGTGCGGTCGGTGGCGTTGGCGGGATAGCCGGTGTACCAGGCCGTCGAGGCCCAGTCGTTGGCCGTCGAGTCCCACATGGCGGGGTTGAGCGGCAGCCCCTTGGCGGCCTCGGCGAGGTATTGCTCGCGCAGGGCGTCCTCGCTGATGGCGTCGAGCAGGCCGGTGCCGTAGATGCCGATGGTCGACTCGAGGCGCACCTCGTAGTTCGTGGGTTTGGGGTCGGTGTTGATGAAGGCGGGGTCGATGGTCACGACGGGGTAGATAAGGCTGAACGTCTCGCCGTCGGGGAACGGGCTGGGCAGGGCGCTTTCGCCCGAGGCCACCTCGGGCCACTCGATGCGTATGCCGGCTTCGTCGATGGGCGGCAGGAACGGGCTGGAGGCCTGGGTCTGCGGCATACCGGTCAGTTCGGGGACGTAGGCTTTCGTGTCGCGGTCGTAAACGACGAGGAGGTAGCCGTTGCCGAAGGTATTGGCGCTGTACTGCGTCTGGCGCTTGCCGTGGCCGTAGCCGGGGTGGCAGGCCTGGCACGAGTAGCGTATCCAGGCGGGGCCGAGGCCGTTGAAGGGCGGCGTGTTCTCGTTGTAGTTGCGTTCGAAGAAGGCTTCGCCGAACTTGAAGGTCTCGCCCAGTCCCTGCTGGGTGACGGCGGGCGTCTCGTCCTCGTAGGAGGAGTGGCCCACGTTGTCGGTCGTGCCCAGTTCGCCGCCGGGGTACCACTCGGCGGCAGTGAAGTTGCCGACGGCCTGCCCGACGTAGGCGTAGTCGTCAGTGGGTGTGGGGTCGGACGTGCTGACGTTGTCGTCGTGGCAGGCGGCCAGACCCAGGGTCAGCAGTGCGAAGGGAATGAATCGTTTCATGGTTCCTTGTTTTTAGTGAGTGAGTAAATGTTGTGTCGGCAGCACGGTGGGGAAAGTCCCCTTGTCGCCGCCGCACGCTTGTCCGGTTAAACGTAGGGGCGCGCCGTCAGGCACGCCCGCGAGGCGCAGGGTTAGCGTATGCAGGTTCGCGCATTGCGTATCGTTGCGTCCAGCCTGTCGCGGAGAGGCGGGGTTACGGGCGTGCCTGACGGCGTGTCCCTACGTGGTTGCGCCCTGGTGGGGCAAGTGTAGTCCTAGAAAATCCTATCGTAGTCCCAGAATTTTCTGTCGTAGTCCCAGGATTTTCTGTCGCTGCGACAGGAAAACGGCCCGGGCGGTTGGTTGCCCGGGCCGCCGGGTGGACATTAATTGTTGAGGATGTAGCTGTTCACCTCGCTGAGCGTGTCGGACAGCTTCATGCAGGCCTGCATCGCCGTGGCGACCGAGGCGTCCGTGTAGTTGTGCACGAAGGGATACTTCATGGCCTTGATCTTCGCCTTGGCGTCGTTGACGTCGGCCAGTAGCCGTGCGGCCAGATCGGGGTTGCGCTTGTTGACGTAGGCGTAGATGGACTTCGACTGGTCGCGGCTTTCGGGGCGTCCGCCCATGAGGCTGTTTTCGATACTGCAGAGGTTGTCGTAGAAGTCGGTGATGGAGTTCCAGCTATAGGGCGACTCGATGTAGTTGGGGTCCTGCGCCACACCCTCGACGCCGCCGTGGGGTGTGCCCATCTTGACTTCGCCCACCTCGTCGCAGATGTTGATGCATCCGCTCAGGATGATGGCGTCGCTGACGCGCCGCCAGGAGATGTAGGTGCTGCCGGCCTGGCCCGCAAGCATCATGTTCTCGCCGTAGGAGAGGCCGTTGGTCATCTGGTAGGGCCACTCGAGGGCTCCGACCTTGGCGATGTGCTCGGCAGGGGCGTCGACGTTCCACGCCACCTCCATCTGGAAGCACTTGTTGCGCAGGTCGCCGGCCACGGCGGCGGCGTAGATGAGCTCCTCGCGGGCCGTGAGGTTGTTGAGCTCGGTGTCGGGGCCGTTGAGGCTGGCGGCCGTGCGGTTCTGGCCGTTGCGGAAGAGGATGTACTCGATGCCGTGGAAGCCGAGGAGGGCCGGACCGAGGTTGACGCCGGCGTACTCGTCGCCCGATTCGCTGGCCATGGCGTTGATTTGGCTTTCGTTGGTCAGCGCGGTGCGGAGCATGTCGAGGTCGAGGGGCCAGGTGTCGATGTGCGGGTCGATGCCGAAGTCGGTGGCGGCGCCGAAGAGGAAGGCTTCGCTCGTCTCGTAGTTGGCGCGGGCCTGGAGGAATACGGTGCAGGCGGCGTCGATTTCGTCCTGGGTGACACTGCCGCCGGCGAGTACCTTGTCGCGCATGGCGGCGAGGCGGTCGGCCAGGATGGCCGTGCTGTCGGCCAGCATGCGGTAGGTGGGATAGAGCGTGCCGTCGAGGTACTGCTGGGCGAACGCCTTGATTTCCTGCTCGTCCGCGGTGAGGCCGGTCGGGGTGGTGGTTGTCGTGTTTTCGTCGTCGCTGCACGAGGCCACGCCCAGCGTCAGGGTGGCTGCAAAGACAGCGAGCAACGAGGTCTTGAATACTTTGTTCATAAGTCTGGGTAGTTTTAAGAATGAATTTGGGTTAGACACTTATTTCGTGAAGAAGCCGGCGTAGGCCACTCCGAGCGATACGGAGGGCTCGTCGTCGTACTGGCTCTTGAGGAAGCGGTGGGAGTACTCGCCCTTGATGACCACTTCGGGGATGGGGTAGTAGTTGAGGCCGGCGGCGAGGCGGTGCTTCTCGGTGTAGGGGTAGTCGATGGCCCCGTCGGCGGGGTGGTAGCTGTCGTAGTACTCGTAACGGCCGAAGAGGTAGAGGCGCTGGCCTTTCTGGCGCAGCTTCTTGACCTGCGAGAAGAGGTCGTAGCCCGCCTCGACGCCGCCGGCCATGGCGCGGTCGCCGACGTGGGTGTGGGCATAGGGCGAGTTGTTGGGCAGGTTGACGGTGACGGCGTTCAGGTGGCCGGCGTCGGAGAGGGTACCGTAGTCGAAGTTGCCACGGACAATCCAGTTGTGGCCGGCGTAGTGGAAGTCGAACGAGCCGATGACGACGGCGCCCTTCACCTGGTAGTGCGAGCCCGTCATGGTCTCGTAGGTGTTGTTGATGCTGTGGCCGTAGTAGGCGCTCAGGCCGAGGCGCAGGCCAGGCACGGAGTAATTGTCCACGCGGGCGGCGACGGCGTACTTGTTGGCGACGTCGAACTCATAGGGCGACTTGGCGCCGTCCTTGATCCAGCCCTCTTGCGAGAACATGAGGGCGTCGAGCCCCGGCAGGAACTGCGCCTCGTAGCGCCAGTCGCCGTGGCGACCCCACAGGCTGACGCCCGTCTGGTGCCAGGTGCAGGGCAGGATGGTGCTTTCGCCCTCGGGGCGGTAGACGGTGAAGTACTCCGTGGGCTCGTGGTGCGTGTTGGTCAGGCCGACGGGCACGACAATGTGGCCCACCTTAAGGTTGAGTTCGGGCAGGAACGTCTTCTGAATCCAGAACTGCTCCAGTTCGACTTCGCCGCCCTTTTCGGTTTCCTGTTCCCACTCCCCGCCTTCGTCGGTCTCCTTTTCGTAGGCACCGCCGGCGCCGCCGTGCTCGAACTCAATCTCGCTGGACATTTTCCACCCCTTGCCGAAGTCGTACGAGAGGTAGACGACGGCGTGCGGAATGTCGAAGCGGCCGTGGCTCTTGCCGTGGTTGTTGACACTGTTGGGCTGGTTCTTGTAGATATTGTCGGTGTAGAAGTTGCGCGTAAAGGCCACTTCGGCATAACCGCCGACCTGGAAGCGCGAACGGGTGGCGCGGGTCTCCTCGTCCTGCGTCTGTGCGTTCACGAGGGCCGGACTGGCGGCTGCGAGGAGGCAGCCGAGGGTGAGTGTAGAAATCTTCATGCGTTGTATGGTTAAATGACGGTGCAAAAGTACCGGAGCTGCGGATTTCGGACAATACCCAAAAAATGTGAAATCGGGAGCGCGGGACGCGTGGCGCGGCGGGCGGCCTACGCTGCCGGCCGCAGAATACCCACATGTGGTGATTGTGTGTTTCGCCGAAAAGTGCTTCCTTTGTACGATTTAGCCAGCAGATACACTATGACGCAGAATAATTACAAGGAAACCGACCGCATGAGCGACGTCATCAGCGACGAGTTCCACCTGTTGCAGATGTTGAGCCGCTTCGGTATATCGTTAGGATTTGGCGAAAAGACGATTAAGGAAGTTTGCGACGAGGCCGGCGTGGACTGCGCTACGTTTCTGGTCGTTGCCAACTACATCAAGAGCGGCGACGAGAAGGTCTCGTTGCAGGCCGACCGCGTTTCGGTGGCCTCACTGATGTCCTACTTGCGGCAAGCGCACGACTACTTCCTGGGATTCGAGCTGCCCGCCATCCGCCGCAAGCTGCTCGAAGCGCTGGACTGCTCGCAGAAGGACGAGGTGGCTTTCCTTATCCTGAAGTTCTACGACGCCTATATGAACGAGGTGCGCAAGCACATGGAGCTCGAGAACCGCAAAATTTTCACCTACGTCGACCGCCTGCTCGAGGGCGACAAGCCGGACAACTACGAGATTGCCCAGTTTGCGCGCAACCACGACAGCATCAACAAGAAGCTCCAGGAGCTGAAGAACATCATCATCAAGTACTACGTGCCCCAGGGTGATACGAACTTGCTCAACGCCGTGCTGTTCGACATCTTCAATTGCGAGCAGGACCTCTTCGCCCACTGCGAGGTGGAGAACCTGCTGTTCGTGCCGGCGGTGCAGCTGCTGGAGCAGCGGGTGATGGCGGAGAGGTCGCATAAGCCCGTGGACGATCGCTCCGCCGAGCAGGAGGAACTGAGCGACCGCGAGAAGGAAGTGCTGGCCTGCGTCGTGAAAGGCATGACGAACAAGGAGGTGGCGGACAGGCTCTTCATCTCGCTGAACACCGTGCTGACGCATCGCAAGAATATCGCGCGAAAGTTGCAGATACGCTCCGTGGCGGGGCTGACTATCTACGCCATCGTGAACAAACTGGTGAATCTGGAAGAAGTAGACATATCATAAACGAACATGGACAAGCGCGAGCCCGTCGGGGGCATCATACGGAGAGTGGCCGCGGAGGACGCGGCCGAGATAGCCAATATATATAATGTGTACGTGACGCGGAGCACGGCGTCGTTCGAGGTGGAGCCTGTCGGCGTGGACAGTATGCGGCAGCGCATCGAGCAGATTTCGGCGCACTATCCTTATTGGGTGTACGAGGCCGGAGGCCGGGTCGTCGGCTACTGCTATGCCCACGAGTGGAAAGAGCGGCCGGCCTATCGCTGCACGTACGAGACGACGGTCTACGTGGCGGAGGACTACGTCGGCCGTGGCATCGGCCGGCAGCTGATGGAGCGGCTCATTGACTCCTGCCGCTTGTGCGAGTGCCGGGCGCTGATAGCCTGCATCACCGCGGAGAACGAGGCCAGCATAGCCATGCACCGCAAACTGGGCTTTGAGCCGGTGTCCCGCTTCCGCGAGGTGGGGCGGAAGTTCGGCCGGTGGCTCGACGTGGTGGACTGCGAACTGCTGCTGCACTGACGGGCGTAGGGCGGGCAAGGCAAACCGGCGCGTACGGAGTGATGAGGACTCCGTACGCGCCGGTTTGTTACAGGGGCGGTGGCGGGCTTAGTAGCTGGACACCTCGCTGATTTGTATGGTGCTTATCTTGAACTGCGGATTGACCTCCATGTTGACCTTGTAGGAGGCGAAAGTCTTTCCCTCGTCGGTCCGCTCGATGTGCTGGTCGACGGAATAATTCACGTTGTAGCCGATTTGTCCCTCACCGACGATTTTCTTGGTGATGACGTAGTCGTCGTTCACCGTGAAGCTCATGGACGTGATGGTTGCGGGGTGCATGGCTTCCATGGTGGCAATGACGTCGGCTTTCGTCGCGTTGGGCTTGGTGAGGAACGTAGTCATTTCGGGCGTTATCACCGAGCAGACACCGCCTTGGTCGTTGTGGGCAAGGGCGGTGAAGAAGGTGCTGCAAATGCTCGCTATGAGCGTGCGTTCCTCGGGCTGCACGGCGAGGGTCTCGATGTTGTCCGCGAGAATTTTGGCCTCGGCTACGTAACGCCCCTCGGGGTGTTCGAGCAGGTAGCGCTGGATGGCGTCGGGCGTGGCGACGTTCTGGGCGTCGACCCAGTCGAGGGAGTCGATTTTGTCGAGGCAGCCCTGTTCGTACTTGCTGCCCGGGAAGCGGTTCATGAACTGGATGAAATCGTTTTTCGAGCTGGAAAGGCTGATGGTCACCCAGGCGTCCTTTTCAGCGGTAAGGCGGGCCAGGCGTCTCTTTACATCCTGAAGGTACGGGCTCTTGGGGTACTGGGTGGCGAAGGCCTCGTAGTCGCCCGGTTCGCTGTTCTGCTGAAGGGCGGCGTAGGCGGCTTCCATCTCCTCGTTGGCCTGTTTCTGGCTCTGAAGGAAATAGAAGAACGTGCCGGCTCCTGCGGCGAGGAGGAGTACGACGACGAGCGTGACGATAAGCGCGGTGTGGCTTTTTTTCTGGGGCGGATTGCTTTGGGGCTGGGTGAATGCGAGGGTTTCCTCGGTTTCGGTGCTTGCTTTCGTCGGTTCCGGAGTTTCGGCGGTGGGCATTTCGGTGTGGTCGGCGTAGGAGTGGCCGCACTCGGGGCAACTCTCGGCGGAGGCGAGGCTGACGCAGCCGCACTCGGGACACCGCTTGATGTTATTAGCGATTTTGATGCCACAACCGGGGCAGAACTGTGCATTGTCGGAGACGGTGTGGCCGCATTCAGGACATTTGATGATAGCCATTGACGTAGTTTTTGATTTTTCGGGTGCAAAGATACGAAAAACTGTACCTGCGTGTGTTTCCTGCGGCGGGCTTTGCGGACGTGTGGAGATACTTTGTGTAAAAATGCAGGCTTTGCCCGATGAGTGCGGGGTAAAGCTTCAGCCGGCCACGGGCAGTGTCGTGGCCGGCTGAAGCAGGGATAATGATTTCCGGGGCAGTTTAGCCGCCGAAATTGTCGTACAGGATGGATTCTTCCTCGACGCCGAGGTCGGTCAGCATCCGCACTACGGCGGCGCTCATCGGACCGGGGCCGCACATGTAGTACTCGATGTCCTCAGGGGCGTCGTGGTCCTTGAGGTAAGTCTCGTACATGACCTGATGGACGAAGCCCGCAGTGTACTTCACGCCGGCGGCGTCGGCCGCGGGGTCGGGCCGGTCGAGCGCGAGGTGGAACTTGAAGTTGGGGAATTCCTTCTCCAGCTCGAGGAAGTCCTGGAGATAGAACACCTCGTTCAGCGCGCGTGCGCCGTAGAAGTATGACATTTTGCGGTCGGTCGTATGCAGTGTTTTCGTCATGTGCATGATTTGTGCGCGGAGGGGCGCCATGCCGGCGCCGCCGCCGACCCAGATCATCTCCTTCTTGGAGTTGAAAATCGGGTGGAAGTCGCCGTAGGGGCCGCTCATCGTGACCTTGTCGCCGGGCTTAAGGGTGAAGATGTACGACGAAGCGATGCCCGGCATGACGTCCTGGAAACCGACGGCGGGTTTTGGCTTGAACGGCGGCGTCGCTATGCGCACGGTGAGCATGATGCGGTCGCCTTCGGCCGGGTAGTTCGCCATGGAGTAGGCGCGCACCGTCTCTTCCGTGTTCTGGCACTTCAGGTCGAAGAGACCGAACTTCTGCCAGGCGGGGAGGTACTCTTCGCCAATCGAAGCCTTGTCGATGTCCTTGTCGTAGTCGATGGAGAATGTCGGAATCTTGATTTGCGCGTACGAGCCGGGGATGAAGTCCATGTGCTCGCCCTCGGGGAGCTTGACGATGAACTCCTTGATGAACGTGGCGACGTTTTTGTTCGAAATGACTTCGCACTCCCATTCCTTGACGCCGAGTACGGATTCGGGTACCGTTACGGAGAGGTCGCCTTTCACCTTGCATTGGCAGCCCAGGCGGTAGTGTTCTTTTATCTGTTTGCGCGTGAAGTGGCCCTTCTCGACGTCGAGGATTTCGCCGCCGCCTTCCGGTACCTGGCATTTGCACTGGCCGCAGGAGCCCTTGCCGCCGCAGGCCGACGAGAGGTAGACACCGTTTTCGGAGAGGGTGGAGAGCAGGCTCGCCCCTTGGTCGACGGAGATTTTCTCCTTGCCGTTGAGGGTGATGGTCACTTTGCCGCTCGGCGTCAGGTAACGTTTGGCAAAAAGCAGGATAGCCACCAGCGCGAGGATGGTTACCAGAAAGACGATTATGCTGTACAATATGAATTGTGCCATATACTTTGGTTTTGTCTGTGACGGATTAAATGCTCAGTCCCGAGAAGCACATGAAGGCCATCGCCATGAGGCCGACGGTGATGAACGTGATGCCGAGTCCCTGAAGGGGCTTGGGCACGTTGGTGTAGGCCATCTTTTCGTTGACGGCAGCGAGGGCCACGATGGCCAGCAGCCAGCCCAGTCCGGCGCCAAGGGCGTAGACGACGGCGTCGCCGATGCCCGATATGGCCTGCGAGCTGGTGGCCGGGTCCATATCGATGCGTTGCTGCATGAACAGGCAGGCTCCCATGATGGCGCAGTTCACGGCGATGAGGGGAAGGAAAATGCCCAGTGCCGCATAGAGCGAGGGCGAGAAGCGCTCGACCACCATTTCGACCAGCTGCACGATACCGGCTATCACGGCGATGAACAGGATGAACGAAAGGTAAGTCAAATCGGTGTGGAAGATACCGTCGGCGCTGAGTACCTTGGTTTGCAACAGGTAGTTGATGGGGACGGTGATGAGCAGGACGAACGTGACGGCGACGCCGAGTCCGAATGCGGTCTTTACGTTCTTACTTACAGCAAGGTATGAGCACATTCCGAGGAATGAGGCAAATATCATGTTGTCTACGAAGATAGACCGGATGAAAAGGCTTATTGCGTGTTCCATGCTTGCAGTGTGTTGAAGCAGTTGTTATTTTTTTTCTTCCTTATTGAGCGAGCGGTGTACCCAAATGACGCAACCGACGATGATAAGGGCCATGGCGGGCATGGTCATCATGCCGTTGTCGGAGTAACCGTTGGCGTATAAGCTGTCCGGGATGAGCTTGAAGCCCAGCAGCGAGCCGGAGCCCAGCAACTCCCTCACGGCGCCCACAATGACGAGGATGAAAGCGTAGCCTAAGCCGTTGCCGATACCGTCGAGGAAGCTCTCCCACGGACCGTTCATCATGGCGAATGCCTCGAGGCGACCCATGAGGATGCAGTTGGTGATGATGAGGCCGACGTAGACGCTCAGCTGCACGCTGACGTCGTACGCAAAGGCTTTGAGCAACATGCTGACGATGGTCACCAAGGCCGCCACGACCACCAGCTGGATGATGATGCGGATGCGGTTGGGGATGGTTTTCCGGATAAGGGAAATGATGACGTTGCTGAAGCCCGTGATGACGGTGACCGAGAGGCCCATGACGATGGCCGGCTCCAGCTGCGACGTCACGGCGAGCGCGGAGCAGATACCCAGTATCTGAACGAGTATCGGGTTGTCTATGTTGAGCGGAGCCAGGAATACGGCTTTATTTTCCTTAGAGAATAACTTGTTCATAGCTTAACGTTTTACGGATGTCAGTTGTTAGCCTCCAGATAGGCGCGGTAGGGGGCAATGCTCTCGCTGAACATGGCGCTCACGCCGTCCATGGTCAGCGTGGCTCCCGAGATGCCGTCGCACTCGTGGGCGTCGTCCTTCACCTGGCCTTTCTTTACGACCTTCAGGCCCACCGTCCCGTCGGCGTTCATCACCGACTTGTCCTTGAACTGTTCCTGGAAGTCGAGGTCGGTGATGCGGGCGCCCAGACCGGCGGTCTCGCTCTGGTGGCCGAAGTAGGCGCCATAGACGGTGTTGCAGTCGTCGTTCAGCGCGAGGTAGCCCCAGATGGCGCCCCAAAGGCCCTTGCCGAAGAGGGGAATGACATATTTTTTCGCGCCGTCGACGTTGCAGACGTAGAGGGGCAGGCGGTCGGGCGTGATGTCCTTGCTGCCCATCAGGAATCCGGTCTGGTCCTTGTCGGTACCGGCGTCCACGACTTCGCCCTGGCTGTCAATGACGCAGTCGGCTACGATGACCTTGTCGTACTCGCTCTCGACCTGCTGGTTGTCGACGTCGCGGATGTTGAGCGAGGCGAGGATTTGTTTTTTCTTGTCGATGCGTTCGTTGGCCTCCGAGGGCGCTTTCAGCACTTCGGACACGAAAGCAAGGAGAAAAGCCACCACGACGACTACGACGGCGGCGTAGATGATGGTGTAGGTGTTGCTGTTGGTATTCAGTTTCATGGTCGTGCGTTTATTTATGGGCAGCGCGCTTGGCTCGCTTGCTGATGTTGCGTTGTACGAAGCAGTAGTCGATGAGCGGTGCCAGGGCGTTCATCAGCAGGATGGCGAGCATCATGCCCTCGGGGTAACCGGGGTTGGCGACGCGGACCAGGATGGCCACCACACCGATGAGGAAACCGTAGATATACTTGCCCTGCTCGGTCCGGGCGCTGGTCACGGGGTCGGTAGCCATGAAGACGGCGCCGAAGCAGAAACCGCCGAGGAACAGGTGCTCGTACCACATGAGCGGCGTGGCGCCCAAGCTGTGGAAAAGGGCTGCCGTAAGTGCACCGCCGACAAAGACGCTCACCATGGTGCGCCACGAGGCAATGCGCGTCCAGAGCAGGATGACGGCGCCGATGGCGATGGCGATGACGCTCGTTTCGCCGATGGAGCCCGGCATGAGGCCGATGATCATGTCGTCAAGGGGCGGAGCCACGTAGTG
The DNA here is from genome assembly GCA_944322325.1 of uncultured Alloprevotella sp. Lineage (GTDB taxonomy): Bacteria > Bacteroidota > Bacteroidia > Bacteroidales > Bacteroidaceae > Alloprevotella. The sequence continues at coordinate 103,302 of CALUOQ010000004.1, read as the reverse complement.
GCCGGCGCTGGCGGTGCCGAGGGGCGTGGCCATGGTAAAGGTGTCGGGCAGATCCTTGCCGAGCCCGAGGATACTCTCCTTGCTCACCCACACGTTCTCGCCGCTCATCTGGTTCGGATAGGAGAAGAAGAGGAAGGCGCGCGCTACGATGGCGGGATTGAAGATATTCATGCCCGTTCCGCCGAAGATTTCCTTGACGAATATCACCGAGAACGCCACGGCGAGGGCAAGCATCCACAGCGGGCAGCTCACCGGGACAATCAGCGGGACCAGCAGTCCGGTGACGAGATAGCCCTCCTGGATTTCCTCACCCTTCCACTGGGCCACGGCGAACTCTATGCCGAGTCCGACGACGTAGGAGACAATGATTTTGGGCAGTACAGCCAGGAATCCGTAGCCGAACAGTTCGAGGAACGTTCCGTCGAGTCCGGCGGCGCGGTAGTGCTGGTAGCCCACGTTGTACATGCCGAAAAGCAGGGCGGGCAGCAGGGCGATGACTACGAATGACATGATGCGCTTCGAGTCGATGGCGTCGTGCACGCTGACGCCTACGGCCGAGGTGCGGTTGGGCACGAGCAGAAAACTTTCCATGCCTTCGAACAGGGAGTGCAGGCTGTGCCACTTGCCTCCCGCTTCGAAGTTGGGTCTTATTTTATCGAAAAACTTCTTTATCATATTCGTAATGTTTTCTGAAAGGATGTGGGAGGCTCCGGCCTTAGCTGTTCTCTTTGCGGAGCAGGTCGAGGCCTTCGCGGACGATGCGCTGGAGTTCGAGCTTGGAGGAGTCGACAAACTCGGCTACGGCGAAGTCTTCCGGAGCGACCTCGTAGATGCCCAGCTCTTCCTGCCGGTCGATGTTTCCGGTGATGATGGCCTTGACGAGGTAACCGGCGTAGATGTCCATGGGGAAGACGCGGTCGTACTCGCCGCTCATGATCATGTGGCGTTGGCTGCCCTTGATGCGGCAGTCCAGCGTGTAGCGGCGGGCCTTGCCCTGCAGCCAGCTGAAGTAGCTGCGGTTGGTCGAGAAGTCGTTCAGGCGCGGCGTGATCCAGCCCAGCACCTCGTCGCGGTCGTCGCCCTCGGGGATGGCGCAGACCTCCGTCACGTGGGCGCCGAGGAAGTCGTCCGCCGCGGCCTTGCGGCCCACGAGGGGGTTGCCGTTGATGAGACGTACGTGGTGGGTGGCGTCGATTTGTCCGTCGACAAGGCTGGCCAGCTGTGCGCCCACCTTGGCCTCGGCGTATTGCGGCTGGCGGATGTCGCTTCCCGCTATGGCGATGCGCCGCGTCAGGTCCACGTGTCCGGTGCGCAGCAGGCGACCGACGAAGAGGGCCTCCTCGGCACCGAGCGTCCATACGGTCTCACCTTTATTAATAGGCGACACGTGGTTGATGTGCACGCCTACGTTGCCCGAGGGGTTGGGCCCGTCGAAGCAGTAGACGGTGGCGTCCGTCGTGTTTCCGAGCCGGTCCACCTGCTCCGGGGCGATGCCCAGGTACACCGGTGCCAGCAGGGCCAGCGCGCTGACGGCGCGTTGGAAGTCGGCCTCCTGTCCGTCGAGGACGTAGCTGAAGTCAGCTGCCAGCGGCATTTTCGAGAAAGTGGAGATGAAGATGCCCTTGGGCTGGTCGTCGGGCGAGGCGACGACGTCGTACGGACGGCTGCGCAGGTAGGCGAACAGTCCGCTTTCGAGCAGCAGCGCCTTGAGCGACTCGGCTGTCAGGGCCTTGCCTTCGGGGATGGTGAAACTGCGGCTGGCGTTTTGGCCGTCGGGGATGACTTGTATGCTCAGTATCTTGCGGCGTTCGCCCCGCACGATGGCCGATACCGTGCCGCTCACGGGCGACACGAAGCGTATGCGCTCGTCGTGCTTGGCGACGAAGAGCGGACTGCCGGCCTCGACTTTGTCGCCCTCCTTCACCACGGGGCGCGGTTTCACGCCGTGGAAGTCGTCGGGGACCAGCGCGTACAGCTTGGCGGGGGCCTCGGGGCGCGTCTGCCGCTGGGCTTCGCCGGCCAAGTTCAGGTCTAAGCCTTTACGAATCTTGATAGTTTTTTCCATAAGTTAGTTATAGCCTCCGCAAAAGTAGTAAATAAAAACGGAAACGCGGCCCTCCGCGCGCGTAAAGTGGTGATAAATCTGCGCTTTGCGCCCGCCGGCGGCTGTGGGGCCGCGTCGGGCCGGGCTGGCGTGGCGAGGCGCGGGCGTGCGTGTGCGGCCGGTGATGCGGTGTGTATATGTGGCGGAAACGGGGTATATACCTGGAAAAAACGGGGACTACGATAGAAATTTCTGTCGTAGTCCCCGTAAAAACTGTCGTAGTACTTGTTTGCCGGCCGGTTGCGGCGGGTTTATTCGGCGTAGCGCTGTATCAGGGTCTCGGCGCTCGCGGAGCCCAGCTCCTTGGCTTTCTGGAGCAGTTCGCGGGCCTGGGCCTTGCGGCCGAGCTCGCCCTCGGCCAGTCCGGCGAGGCGGTAGCCTTCGGGGTCCTTGGGGGCAAGGCGCATGGCCTCGCGGGCGGAGGCGAGGCCCTCCTCGTAGTTGGCCACGAGGACCTGGATGACGGCGCGTTCCATGTGGTAGAGCGCTTCGCCAGGCTGTTTCTCAATGGCGGCGTCGATGTCGTCGAGGGCCTGCTGGTAGAGGTGGCCCTTAAGCTCGGCCTGTTCGCGCAGGTAGTGGAAGTGGGCGTTGAGGTTGCTGGTGCCCATGATGTCGGCGTAGTCGTTGTAGTCGGTCACTGCCTCGCGGTAGAGGCCGTACCTGACGCGGTAGCTGGCCCGGGCGAAGAGGTAAGGGGCCGCCGCGTGCTGGTAGGGCTTGGCGCAGCGGGCCACGGCGCTGTCGGCGAGGGCCAGGATTTGCAGGCTGTCGCCGCCGGCCAGCTCGAGCGCGCGTGCAGCGTAGTAGAACACCTGGCTCGAGGCCAGCGGCGTGCGCGTCACGGCAAGGAAGCTCTCGTAGGCCTTGTCGTACTGTTTGAGGGCAAACTGGCACTCGCCCGCCTGCATGACGTAGAGGGGCTGGTTGTCGGCCTGGCTGGCAGCCTGGCTTTCGGCGAGGGCCTTTTCGAGCGACCAGTCGGCGTAGGGCGGCTGCGGGGCGGTGGTCATTTTCTCGTATATGATTCGGCCGAGGACGTAGTGCGCCTCGGCGGCTTTGTCGGGGAACTCGTCGACGACGTGGGCGATGTCGGCCTCGCTGCGGGCGTAGTCGTGGCGCGAGGCGTAGAACTTGGCGCGCTCGAGGTAGATGTCGGCGTTTGCGGGGTAGGCGGCGATGAAGTCGGCGTAGGCCGTGACGTGGGTCATGGAGTCCTGGCGCGTCATGCCGAGCATGTAGATGTAGTTGAGGGCGTCGGTCTCGTTGGCGGGCAGGGCGGTGGGGATGTGTATGGCCTTGAGGTCGCGGCTGATGTAGCCGAGCGTGCCGGCGCTGAGTGTCGTGGCGGCGCGGACGTCGATGGCGCAGAGCCCGGCGGCGTCCTTCGTGACGTTTTTCTGGGCGATGCCGACGACCTGGCCGGCGGCGTCGGTCACGGGGCAACCGGCGTACTGGTCTTCGTTTGCCGTGTCGAGCGTGTAGTAACTGTAGGATTCAAACGTCGTGACGCTGCTGATTCGGGCGGCTACGGGCCGGCTTTTTTTCTCGACGGAGTAGGGGACGACCTCTACGGCGGCGCCCTCCGCGCCCTGCGAGGGGGCGGGAGTGAGGTAGTCGTTCTTCTCCGTATCGACGCGGAAGCGCACCACGTCGTAGGTGTCGCTGGCGCCGATGATGCGGCTGACGTCGTGGCGTTTGCCGTTGGCGTCGATGGCGACGGCCTTGCTGGCGCCGTCGAAGAGGTCGTAGAGGGCCACGGCTTCGCCGCGTTCGCCCACGTAGAAGCCGTTGCCCGACTTGAGGAGCTTGCCGTCGGCGTCGTAGGTGGTGATGTTGATGACGCTTTTGCGCGCGTCGTCGCCGGCGGCCTGGGCCATGAGGGCACACCCCATCCAGAGGGCGAGGCCGGCGATGAGTGAGTGTATTCTGCTGTGCATATAGGCTGACATTGTGTTTACGGTTTACGGGCGGCGAGGAGCTCTTTCGCGTTGCGTATGGCGGCGTCGGTGAGGGCTTCGCCGCTGAGCATCCGGGCTATTTCCTCGACGCGTTCCTCGTCGGTGAGGCGTACGATGTGGCTGGTGGTGCCACGTTCGTCTTCCTCCTTGAACACGCGGTAGTGTGCGCGGCCGCGGGCCGCTATCTGGGGCAGGTGGGTGATACTGATGATTTGTTCGTGCGCCGCCATTTCCTCCATCGTGTTCGCCATTTTTTCGGCCATGCGGCCCGATACGCCGGTGTCTATCTCGTCGAAGATGATGGTGGGCAGCGCCGCGTGGCGGGCTGTACTGGCTTTGAGGGCCAACATCAGGCGGGCTATTTCGCCGCCCGAGGCGATGTCCGACACGTCCTGCATGGGCATGTTTCGGTTGGCGCTGAAGAGGAGGACGACGTGGTCGGTGCCGAGCGGTGTGGGGGCGTCGAGCGCTTCGAGGGCAAAGTCGAGCCGTGCGCTGGGCATCCCGAGGTCCGCCAGGCGGCGGGTCAGGTCGTCGGCCAGCTGCAGCCCGGCCTCGCGGCGTCGGGCGGTGAGTTCGCCGGCGGCGGCGTCGAGGGCTGAGCGCGCCTCGTCGAGCTGGCGGTTCAGCTTGGCCAGCCGTTCGTCGCTGGTCTGGATGGCCTGAAGCCGCTCGTTGAGTTCGCGGCCTATGCGGAGCAGCTCGCCGACGCTGTCGACGCGGTGTTTTTGTTCGAGGGTGTAGATGAGGTTGAGGCGGTCGGTGACGTAGGCGAGGCGTTCGGGGTCGAACTCGACGCGCTCGGAGTGGCGCTCGGCCTCGGCGCAGATGTCGCTCACTTCGATGCAGGTGCTTTGCAGGCGGTCGGCCAGGGGGGCGGCGTCGGCAAACACGTTGCCCAGTGCGTCGAGGTGTTGCTGGCTGGCTCGGAGGGCTTCGAGGGCGTTGACTTCGCCTTCCTGTAGCAGCGTGACCACCTGGTAGAGCCGGCTTTTGATTTCCTCGGCGTGCGTGAGTATCTGCTGTTCGGCCTCGAGTTCTTCCTGTTCGCCCTCGGTGAGGTTCGCTTCGTCGAGCTGCGAGGCCTGAAAGCTGAGGTAGTCCTGCTCGTCGCGGGCTTGCTGGAGCTGGAGGTTGAGCTGGCTGATTTCGCGTTTGGTGCGGGTGAAGTCGTGGTAGGCTTCGGCGTAGCGGGTCAGCAGGGTGGTGTTGGCGGCGGCTCCGTCGAGCAGGTCGAGCAGGAACTTTTCTTCGTTGATGAGCAGGTTCTTGTGTTGCGAGTGTATGTCGACGAGTCGCGAGGTCAGTGCGCGGAGTTGCTGGAGGTTGACGGGCGTGTCGTTGACGAAGCTGCGGCTTTTTCCGCTGGCCAGCACTTCGCGGCGGACGGTGCACGCCGCGGGGTCATAGTCGAGGTCGTTTTCCTCGAAGTAGCCGGCCAGGTCGAGTGTGTTGATGTCGAAAGTGGCCTCGACGCAGCACTTGGCCGCGCCGGGCTTGATGGCCTTGCTGTCGGCGCGCTGGCCGAGCAGCAGTCCGAGGGCGCCGAGCAGGATGCTCTTTCCAGCGCCCGTCTCGCCGGTGATGACGGAAAAACCCGCTGCGAGGTCGATGTCCAGCGCGTCGATGAGGGCGTAGTTCTGTATGTGCAGGTGTGTCAACATCACTTCATTGTCTGAGTTTGTGCCAGTAAGTACTGTACGACGGGTTGATACTCATGAGCATGTCGTAGAGTTTTTCTTTGTCGTTTGCCGTGCCTTTTCCGTGGTATATATTGACGAGCTCGTCGCGCTTTATTTCGGTGAAGAGTTGGGGCAGCGAGCTCATCGGCTTGTTCTCCTTGGCCGTCTGGAGCAGTTGCAGGGCTTCGGTGATGCTGGCCCGTGCGCGCTCGGAGTTCGTGGCCATTTCGTCCATGCCGTTGCGGTAATACTGGTACTGCAGTTGGCGCAACGGTTCCATGCCTCCGTCGAGATAGTCGTTAATGATGGTGTATCGGTTCTTGGAGCTTTCGAAGGCTTTCCAGCCTTTCGACGTGAAGCTCTGCGCGCCGTTGACGATGGTCTGCGCGTTGCGGAGCGCCTCGGTACCGCCGAGCGGCGCCATCGTGTCCATGTCCCATCCGATGATTAAATAGGCGTAGTACGCCATCAGCGCCGTGAGTTCGTTGTCTATCTGGTCGAGGCGGAATTCGAGGCGGTCGAATTCCTGAAAAGTGAAGGTGCACGTCGCGTCGCGGAAGTTGAACACCGTGGTGGTATAGGTTGAGTTGAACACGGGCCGCGAGCTTTGCACCGTCAGTGTACCTTCGAATGTGTTCTCGCCCTCGGTGTATTTGCTGATGGTGAGGTTGAAGGTGCAGTCGATGCGCTCGTTCACGGCATACTGCTGGTTGGTCCAGCGGCGTTCGTTCATCAGTTGCGTGAGCGCGGTTTCCAGATTTTCGAAGATGCTGGAACTCGTTCCCTGCACCTGGCTGTGGTTGATGCTCACCTTGGCGCGCAGTTCCTGGGCTGCGGCGGGCAGGGCGGCCAGCGTGAGGGCAAGGAGGGTCAGCAGTTTCCGAGCGATTGGCATAGCGTGTCGATAATGTCCCGGGCCACTTCGGTTTTCGGTTTGAGCGGGAAGTGGCGCTCGTCGTCGGGCGAGAGGATAGTGACTTTGTTCGTGTCGTGGCGGAAGCCGGCTCCCGCGTCGCGCAGGGAGTTGAGGACGATGAAGTCGAGGCCCTTGCGTGCGAGCTTGCCCCGCGCGTTTTCCAGCTCGTGGTCCGTCTCGAGGGCGAAGCCGACGAGGCGCTGTTCCGGCCGCTTCATCCGGCCGAGGGCCGCCGCGATGTCCTCGGTGGGGCGCAGCGTGAGGGTTTGTCCTCCCGCCTCGCGCTTGATTTTCCCGGTGGCCACGTCGGCGGGGGTGAAGTCCGCCACGGCCGCGCAGAGGATGGCGGCGTCGGCGGAGGGGAAGGCTTCCGTCGCGGCGCGGTGCATCTCGGCCGCACTCTCCACGTCGATGCGCCGGATGGCGGGGTGGTGCGCCGTGAGGCTGACCGGACCGGCCACCAATACGACCTGCGCCCCGCGGGCGGCGCACTCTTCGGCCAGGGCGAAGCCCATCTTGCCGCTGGAGTAGTTGCCGATGAACCGCACGGGGTCGATGCGTTCGTACGTCGGGCCGGCCGTGATGAGCACGGTACGGCCCGCCAGGTCCTGCCGGCTGCCGAGGAAGGCTTCCACCCGGTCGGCAATGGCGAGGGGCTCCTCCATGCGTCCTTTACCGACGAGGTGGCTGGCCAGCTCGCCTTCGGCCGGCTCGATGACGCGGACGCCGTGGCGCCGTAGCGTTTCGAGGTTTTCCTGCGTAGTGGGGTGGGCAAACATGTCGAGGTCCATGGCCGGCGCGACAAAGACCGGCGCGCGCATCGACAGGTACGTCGTCACGAGCATATTGTCCGCGATGCCGTGCGCCATTTTGGCGAGCGTCGAGGCTGTGGCCGGCGCGACGACCATGGCGTCGGCCCACAGGCCCAGGTCGACGTGGCTGTTCCACGTGCCGTCGCGGCCGCTGAAGAACTCGCTGACGACGGGCTTCGACGTCAGGGCCGACAGCGTAATCGGGGTGATGAATTCCTTGCCTGCCGGCGTGATGACCACCTGCACCTCCGCCCCGCGCTTGATAAACTCGCGGATGAGCGTGCAAGTCTTGTACGCGGCGATGCTTCCCGTGATGCCGACGACGATATGTTTCCCTTTCATCATGGCAGTGTCTGTGTTATGATTTGTAGCGCAGGTACAGCTTGGCGAGGATTTGCTTCGTATTCTGGGTGAAGTCGGCCTGCTGCATCCAGCTGATGAAGCCCGGGTCGTTCTTGACGACCCATTCGACGCTGCGCCCCTTGTGCTTGCTGAAGTTGAAGACGGGCGTACCCTTGTCGTCGTAGACGAAGCGGCCGGCCAGGTCGATGTTGCGGTTGAAGCGCGCGAACTCGGCAAGGTGCGCCACGTCGTGGGGCAGGCGGTCGCCGTAGTGCGCGAGCTGGGCGCGCAGCACGTCGTAGGTGGCGCGCGTGTCGGCCAAGGCCGTGTGGGCGTCCTCGAGCTCCCCGTGGCAATAGAAGCGGTAGGCCGCCGACAGGGTGCGCGGCTCCATTTTGTGGTAGATGCCCTGCACGTCGAGCAGGCAGCACTGCGTCACGTCGAAGTCCACTCCGGCGCGAATAAACTCCTCGACGAGCATCGGCACGTCGAAGTGGTTTGAATTATATCCCGCCAGGTCGCTGCCAGCAAAGACCGTCGCGATGTCGGCCGCCCGTTCCGCAAACGTGGGGCAGTCCGCCACGTCGGCGTCGCTGATGCCGTTGACGGCGGTCGCCTCGGCCGAGATGGGGATGGTGGGGTTGAAGCGCTGGGTGAGCGACTCCTCGCGCCCGTCGGGCCACACCTTGATGTACGACAGCTCGACGATGCGGTCGCGCGCCGTGTCGAGTCCTGTGGCCTCTATGTCGAAAAATACGAGGGGCCTTTCGAGTTTCAGTTCCATGCCTGTGTGCCTCCCGTCAGTCGCTCAACATCATGGGCATCAGCAGCATCAGCACGCTCTCGTCTGCCCCCTGTTCGGCGGGCACTATGATGCCCGGCCTGCTCGGGTCGGAAAGTTGCATGACGAACTCCTCTCCTTCCAGGTTGTTCAGCAGTTCGAGCAGGAAGGTCCCCTTGAAGCCGATGCACAGGGGCGCCCCTTCGTAGTCGCAGAGCAGGGCTTCCTCGGCCGACATCGAGAAGTCAATGTCCTGGCTCGACAGGGTGAGCCGGCCCGGCGCGAAGGCCAGCTTGACGAGGGCGCTGTTGGCGCTCGAGAAGACCAGCACGCGCTTCAGGGCGCTCAGCACGGCCGCGCGGTTGAGGGTGGCGCGGTTGGGGTTGTCCTGGGGGATGACACTGTTATAGTTGGGATAGCGTCCCTCGATGAGGCGGCATGTGATGCGCGTCCCCGCCGCTTCAATGACGGCGCCGCGCGAGCCGTAGTGCAGCGTCGTGGGGCCCTGCACCTTGGCCAGGGCGTACTTGAGCAACTGGGCCGGTTTTTTGGGCAGGATGAAGGAGCCCGGCTCGACGTGCGCCACGTTCCCCATCCGGTCGCAGACGAGCTTGTGGCCGTCGCTGGCCACAAGCGTCAGGTCGTGGTCCGTCATGTCGAAGTAGACGCCCGTCATGATGGGGCGGAACTCGTCGTCGGCCGCTGCGAAGAGGGCCCGGCCGATGCCCGCCAACAGCAGGGGCGAGTCGATGGTCAGTCCCGGGGCGCCTTCCTCGAGGACCGGTGGGGCCGGATATTCGTCGGCCGCCTGCCCCACGAGGCTGTAGCGGCCGTTCTGGTATTCCACCGTCACTTCGAACGTGTGCTCGTTCACGAAAAAAGTCAACGGCTGCTCTGGTATTTCCTTCATGGCGTCCTGAATGGTTTTCGCGTTGACGACGAAGCGGAAATCGGCGTCGCACTCCGTCAGCTCCACGTCGGCCGTGACGGTCGTCTCGTTGTCCGAGGCCGTCAGCGTCAGGCGTCCGGAGCCCGTCTCAAAGAGGATGCTGTCCAGAATGGGCAGGTTGTTTTTCGACACGATAACGCGGCCCAGCAGTTGCAGCCGGGCGTAAAGTTCGGTGCTTGAGAGAACAAATTTCATGGTTATTTGGGCTTGTTTTGTTTCACTGATTATTCTCCGCAAAGGTACGCAAAAAATGACAACTCCCGAAATAATGCCGCGAAAAGCAGACCGCCGTGTGCCGCGCGTCGACCCGCCGCGCACAAGTGCTGCGCCCGTGCGCGACAAGTACTACGATAGAAATTCCTGTCGCAGCGACAGGAATTTCTATCGTAGTACTTGTTTTTTGCCGGTCCGGTGGCCTGTTTTCCCGGGTTTATTCCCGGAGTTTCCGGAGCAGGGCCTCGACGGCCGCCTGGGGTGTGGGTTCGGAGTCGAGCAGCGCGACGAACTGGCTGCCGACGATGGCGCCCGCCGCGTGCTGCCGCGCGGCGTCGAGGGTGGCCCGGTTCGAGATGCCGAAGCCCGCGAGGCAGGGATTGCGCAGCCCGAGCGAGGCTACGTGGCGGAAGTAGTCCGTCGTGGAGCGGTCGAAGGCTTGGCGCGCGCCGGTCGTGGCGGCTGTCGATACCATATAAATGAAGCCGTCGGTGGCTTGGTCGATACGGCGGATGCGCTCGTCGCTCGTCTGGGGCGTGATGAACATCGCCACGCTGAGGCCGTAGCGTCGGGCCGTGGCCTGGAACTCCTCGACGTAGACCTCGAAAGGCAGGTCGGGGATGACGAGTCCGTCGACGCCGCAGTCGCGGCAGCGGCGGCAGAAGGCCTCGAAGCCGTAGTGCAGGATGGGGTTCAGGTAGCCCATGAGCATCAGCGGCAGGCTGACCTCGGCGCGCACCGCGGCCAGCTGGTCGAGTAGCCGGCCGAGCGTCATGCCGCCGCGCAGGGCGCGGGTGGCTGCGTCCTGTATGACGGGGCCGTCGGCCATAGGGTCGCTGAAGGGGATGCCTACTTCGAGCAGGTCGATGCCGGCACGGGCGGCGGCGCGGACGACGTCGGCGGTGCTGTCGGGCGACGGGTGGCCGGCGCAGAAGTACAGGGAGAGGATGCCCGAGGGTTTCCGGGCAAAGAGTTCGTCGATTCGGTTCATGGATTCGGTGAGGTAAGAGGGTTTGACGTAAGTTTTCTGAATTTTTCGATAAAGCTGGCAAGCAGGTCCGTGCGCTTCAGGCCCGGCGCCGCCTCGAAACGGCTGTTCAGGTCGACGCCGGCCCAGCGCGGATGGGCGAAGCGGGCGAGGGCAGGCAGCGCGTCGGGCCCGATGCCGCCGCTCAGCAGGAACGGCGGGAAGCCGCGGTCCGGGTAGCGGGCCAGCAGGTCCCAGTCGAAAGTGCGCCCGCAGCCGCCGCGGCCGGCACAGGCGGTGTCGAAGAGCAGGTAATCGCAGGCGTCGGGGCCGTAGGCGGTGGCGCGGTCGACGTCGGCCGCCGAGCCGATGCCGACGGCCTTCAGCAACAGGCAGCCGGGAGGGAGCAGGCGGCGGAGGCGGTGGCAGTAGCGGGGCGGTTCGTCGCCGTGGAGCTGCACGGCGCCCAGCCCGTAGCGGCGCACGTGGTCCGCCACGTCGTCCGGCTGCGCGTTGACAAAGACGCCGACGCGGCGGCAGCGGCGGGGCAGGTAGGCCGGAGGCGCGCTGACGTAGCGCGGCGAGCGGGGGTAGAATACGAAGCCCGCCCAGTCCGCGCCCAGCGCTTCGACGGCGCGGATGTTGGCGGCGTCGCGGAGGCCGCAGACTTTCACGAGCATGGCAATTGGGCGATAAAGTCGTGCAACTCCTGCTCGGGCCGCTCCGCCGTCATCCAGCGTTCGCCCATCAGGAAGCCCCGGAATCCGGCCCTGCGCAGTCGCGCCACGTCGGACGGACTGCGCAGGCCGCTCTCGCTGACGCGTACGGCGTCGGGCAGCCGCGGCGCCAGGCGGAGCGACGTGGCTATGTCCGTGCGAAACGTGTGCAGGTCGCGGTTGTTGACCCCGACGGCACTGACGCCCGGGCTGATATGGCGCAGTTCCTCTTCGTCGTGCACCTCGAGCAGGACGTCAAGCCCCAGGCTGCGGGCCGTCGCTGTCAGGTGGCGGCAGGCGTCCGGAGCGAGGCAGGCGGCAATGAGCAGTACGGCGTCGGCCCCGGCTTCGGCTGCTTCGAAAATCTGGTAGTCGTCGACGATAAATTCCTTGCAGAGCACCGGCAGCGCCGACGCAGCCCGGGCACGGCGGATGAAGCCGAGGCAGCCGCCGAAGTAAGTCTCGTCGGCCAGCACCGACAGGGCCGTGGCGCCGGCCCGCTCGTAGGCTGTGACGACGTCCTCGACGCGCGCTTCGGGCCTTATCCAGCCGAGCGAGGGCGACTTGCGCTTGAACTCGGCGATAATGCCCGTCGGCGAGGCCGCAAGGGTGGCGGCAAAGGGGCGGCGGGGCTGTAGACTGACGGCTTCGAGGGCCGCGGCGCGCACTTCGCCGGCGGGGCGCAGGGCTTTGCGGGCCGCCACTTCGCGGCCCTTGTTCGTGAGAATGGGGGTGAGCAGGTTTTCCATCGTTTCAGGAGTTAAGTTCGACAAAGCGGCGGAAGGTGCGCAGCGCGGCGCCGCTCTCGAGCGCCTCGCGGGCCGTGGCGATGCAGTCGGCCAGACTCAGGTTCGGCCGGGTGAGTGAGAGGGCCAGTCCGGCGTTGGCCGCCACGACGTCCCTCTGCGGGCGCGGCGCGGAGCCGTCGAGCACGGCGTCGAACACCGCCCGGGCCTCGGCGCGGCTCGTTCCGCCCGAGAGGCACTGCGGCGCGACGGGTTCGAAGCCCAGATCGGCCGGTTCGAGCAGCACTTCGCTGTCGCGCGTCAGCAGCTTGAACCGCCCGGTCAGCGACACTTCGTCGTAGCCGTCGGCGCTGTTGACGAGGCCGTACCCCGTGCCGAGCCGGCGCAGGGCGCCGTCGTAGAGGCGAAGCTGGCCGAGCCGGGCCACGCCGAGCAGCTGGTAGCGCGGCAGGGCGGGGTTGACGAGGGGGCCCAGCAGGTTGAACACGGTGCGTATGCCGAGCGCCTTGCGCACCGGGGCGACGGCCTTCATGCCGAGGGCGAAGAGCGGGGCGTGGAGGTAGGCGATGCCGCAGCCGTCCAGCGAGCGGCGCAGGCGGTCGGGGTCGGCCGTGAAGCGCACGCCGTGCTGTTCGAGGACGTCGCTGGCGCCCGAGCTCGACGTGGCCGCGTAGTTGCCGTGCTTGGCGACGGGTTGTCCCGCTGCCGCCACGACGAAGCAGGCGCAGGTGGAGATGTTGAACGTATTCTTGCCGTCGCCGCCCGTACCGACAATGTCCAGCGGGGCGTAGTCCGAGAGGTCAGCGTGTACGCCTGTGGCGAGCAGGCCGTCGCGGAAACCGAGAAGTTCGTCGACCGTGACGCCGCGCAGTTGCATGGCGGCGAGCATGGCGCCCGTCTCAATGTCGTTGCAGGCACCGCCGACGATGCCGGTCAGCAGGTCGCAGGCGTCCTGCCGCGAGAGGCGTTCCTGACCGACGAGGCGTTGTAAGTAAGTGTTCATGGCTTGTGTGTATCGTTGAGGTGAGACATCCAGTTGGCGAGCATCGTGCGTCCGTCGGGCGTCAGGACCGACTCGGGGTGGAACTGCACGCCGCGCACGTCGTACCGGCGGTGGCGCAGGGCCATGATGTGGCCCTCGGCGCTGACGGCCGTCACTTCGAGGCAGTCGGGCAGGCCCTCGCGGGCGACGACCCACGAGTGGTAGCGCCCGACGGGCAGTGTCGGCGGCAGGCCGGCGAAGAGCGGGTCGGCGGTCACGGTGCGGATGGGGGTCTGCACGCCGTGGTAGACGTGCGCCAGGTTTTCAAGTCGGGCACCGAAGACTTCGCCGATGGCCTGATGGCCCAGGCAGACGCCGAGGATGGGCAGCCGGCCGGCGTAGTGGCGGACGGTGTCGAGCAGCAGGCCCGCCTCGGAGGGGATGCCGGGGCCCGGCGAGAGGACGAGGGCGTCGGCCGCGGCCAGTTCGTCGAGGGCGAAACGGTCGTTGCGCCGCACGTCGACGCGGGCGCCGAGCTCCTCGAAGAGCTGGACGAGATTGTAGGTGAAGGAGTCGTAATTGTCGATGAGGATGAGGTGCATAAGTCAAAGGGTTGTGGCGACGGCAATGGCCTTGCGCAGTGCGCCGAGTTTGTTGTTTACTTCTTGCAGTTCGTTCTCCACGTCGCTCAGGGCGGTGATGCCGCCGCCGGCCTGGAGCCAGAGTTCGCCCGCGCGGCTGACGAACGAGCGGATAATGATGGCTTGGTTGAGGTCGCCGTCCAGCCCGATGAAACCTATGCAGCCGCCGTAGGCTCCGCGGCTGTGGGGCTCGAGCTCGCTGATGAGCTGCATGGCCTTTACCTTGGGCGCTCCGGAGAGGGTGCCGGCCGGAAAGGTGTCCAGGAACGTGCGCACGGGGTCGGCGCCGGGCGGCAGCTGGCCGGCGACGCGGCTGACGAGGTGGATGACGTGGCTGTAGCGGCGCAGCTCCTTGAACGTCTCGACGCGTACGTGGCGGCAGTGGCGGCTGAGGTCGTTGCGCGCCAGGTCGACCAGCATGACGTGTTCGGCGTTTTCCTTGGGGTCGGCGCTGAGGGCGCGTGCCGCGGCTTCGTCCTCGTCGTCGCGGCCGGTGCGCCGCGTGGTGCCGGCGATGGGGTCGATGCAGGCCACGTCGCCATGGATGCGGCAGTGGGTTTCGGGCGAAGAACCGAAGATGCGGAAGCCGCCCATGTCGAAGTAGAAGAGGTAAGGCGAGGGGTTGACGGTGCGCAGGGCGCGGTAGAGGGTGAAGTCGTCGCCTTCGTAGGATTGTATGAAGCGGCGGCTGACGACAATCTGGAAGACGTCGCCGCGCAGGCAGTGCTCGATGGAGCGGCGGATGTTGCGGCGGTGGTCGTCGTCGGTGAGCGGGCTGTGCGTGGGGCCGACGGGGCGGAAACGGTAGAGCGCCACGTTGGGGCGGGCGATGGCCTGGGCCACGTCGTCGAGGTGCGACTCCTCGCCGTCGGCCAGCAGCTCGATGAGGTCGAGCGACTGGTCGAACGGATGGAAGACCACGACGTAGCGGAACAGGACGTAGCAGACGTCGGGGGCGTCGTACGGACCGGCATCGACGCTCCGCACGTCGATAGGTTCGAGGTAGCGCACGGCGTCGAAGCTCGTGTAGCCGTAGAGGCCGCAGCCCTCGGCGGGGTCGCCCTCGACGTGAAACGCGCGGAGGAAGCCGGTCAGCGTGTCGGCCAGCGAGTGGTCGGCGTCGATGCGACCGGAGCGGCGGCTGCCGTCGGGAAACTTCAGTGTGACGTCGCCGCGGCTGACGGCCACACTGGCCAGCGGGTCGAAGGCAATGAACGAACGGCTGTTCTCCCGGCTTTGGGCGTCGGTGCTCTCCATCAGGACGCTCTGGGTGTAGAGGTCGCGGACGTTGAGGTAGACGTGGACCGGCGTATGGAGGTCGGCCAAAAGGCGGCGTCGGCGCAGGGTGAAATGAAAACAGGACATGGGATGACTGATTAAATGGAAAATTGACAATTTACAGTGGACAATGGATGAGGGGCAGTAGTGCGTTGTCGGTCCTCAGCGGTCGGCTTTCTTTTCCTTGCGCGTAAATTCGTTGTCCGTCATTAAACTTGAATGCATGTAGGTGTCGAGGTCCTTGTCGCCGCGTCCGCTGAGCGTGAGGGCGACGACGTCGTCGGGACCGGCGCCGAGGCGGGACAGGACGGCAAGGGCGTGGGCCGACTCGAGGGCGGGGATGATGCCCTCAAGGCGGGTGAGCTCGAAAGCGGCGCGGAGAGCTTCGTCGTCGGTGACGGCGTAGACCGTGGCGCGGCCGCGGCGCACGAGGTCGGCGTGCATGGGGCCCACACCGGGGTAGTCAAGCCCGGCGGACAGGCTGTAGGCTTCGCAGACCTGGCCGTCGGCGTCCTGAAGGACAAGGGTGCGGCTGCCGTGGAGCACGCCGGGCGTGCCGGCTGTCAGCGTGGCGGCTGTCTGGGGCGTATGGGCGCCGGCGCCGCCGGCCTCGGCGAGGACAAGGCGTACGCGCCCGTCGTCGGCGTAGTGGTAGAAGGTGCCGGCGGCGTTGGACCCGCCGCCGATGCAGGCGACGAGGTAGTCGGGGTGGTCGCGCCCGGTCTGGCTGGCGAGCTGGGCCTTCATCTCCTCGCTGATGACGCTTTGCAGGCGGGCGACGAGGTCGGGATAGGGGTGCGGCCCCATGGTCGAGCCGATGAGGTAGTACGTGTCGTCGGGGTGGCAGGTCCAGTCGCGGATGGCTTCGTTGACGGCGTCCTTGAGGGTCTGGTTGCCGGAGGCGACGGGGACGACCTCGGCGCCGAGCATACGCATGCGCTCGACGTTGGGCCGCTGACGGCGGACGTCGAGGGCGCCCATGTAGACGCGGCAGGGCAGGCCCATCAGGGCGCACACGGTGGCCGTGGCTACGCCGTGCTGCCCGGCGCCGGTTTCGGCGATGATGCGGCGCTTGCCGAGGTGGCGCGCCAGCAGCACTTGGCCGATGGCGTTGTTGATTTTGTGTGCGCCGGTGTGGTTCAGGTCTTCACGCTTCAGGTAGACGTGGGTGCCGACGTGCTCGCTGAGGCGGCGGGCGTAGTAGAGGGGGGACGGGCGGCCGACGTAGTCGCGCAGCAGGGCGCGGTACTCGCGCTGAAAGTCGGGACTGGAGAGCACGTCGGCGTAGCTGGCCTGCAGCCGGCTGACGCAGGCGTGCAGGATCTCGGGAACGAAGGAACCGCCGTAGGGGCCGTAGAAGCCGCGGGCGTCGGGGGTGAAACTGGACATAATGGTTGAAATTTTGGGATATACGAAAAGAGGCCTGTCTCGCAAGCAAGACAGGCCTCGTCAGGGATATACGAATAAGCGGTACTGGACTCAGACGCACGGCATGGCTAACTCACGAATGGGAATCCTTGAGTTGCGCCACCACCAGAAGTTGTTCTTCAATTGCTGCATCTGTTTGTTTCTTTCAGGGCAAAAGTAGGCGTTTCTTTTGAACTGACAAAGGAAAGCGGGAAAATTGACGATTATTTTTTTTCAGGCCCTCTGTTTCCCTCCGTTTGGGGAGAAATGGCAGAGGCGGTATCTGCGGCTACGGGTGCAGTCGAGTGGGAGGCCACCGCCGGGAGTGTAAAAACAAGTACTACGATGGTTTGAACAAGTACTACGATAGAAATTCCTATCGTAGTCTTAGGATTTTCTGTCGTAGTACTTGTTCAAACGCGGTCGGGCGGCGGCCTCCCGGCGTGGCTCGCTTTAGCGCGTGAGGGAGAACTTGAGGCTGATGCCGAAGTCCTGCGTCGTAGTGGGGTAGGAGCTGGAGGTGAGCAGGGGCTTGTTCATCTGGCGGTCGTAGTAGGCGCTGAGGGTGAGCAGGCGGCTGAGGGCGTAGTCGGCGGTGAAGGAGACCTGGACGGCGCGGTTGCCGCTGGTGGCCTGGCTGAGGAGGGAGAGGATGTCGCGGTTGACGGCGCTCTGGTCGCGGAAGGTGATGTCGAAGCGCAGGTTGAGGTCGTTGCTGAAGCCGGTCGAGGCGGTTTGCTGGCTTTGCTGGTCCTGATTGGTGCGGCGCCGGCGGCGCGAGGTCTTGCGGCGGGGGGCGAAGAGCTTGAGGTTGTTGATCTTGTAGCCCATGCCGATGACGAGGTCGTTGGAGCGTGTTTCCGTGAGCTGCTGCGAGGTCATGCTGAGGGTGAGGACGCGCGCCTTGCGGTACTCGACCTTGGCCGTGAGGTTGTTGAGGAACGTCATGTCGACGCCGACGAGGGGCGAGAATTGCTCGTTGATGGAGACGGTGCTGACGTCGTAGGGCCCGCTGGGGATGGGGTTGCCGCTGGCGACGTCCTGCGTGAAGCCGAGTCCGTTCATGTACTCCATGTAGGTGGAGTAAGTGTTGTAGGAGCCGACGGCGTAGACGCTGCGGTAGGAGTGATTGATGTTGAAGCTCTTGAAGACTTTCTTCATGCCGGGCAGCTTGGCCAGACCGCTGTACGTGACGGACCAGTTGGGCAGGAGGCGCTTCAGGGAGGGGAAGATGTCGAGCGAGCTGCCGCCCCCGGCGTAGGCCGAGAGGAAGGCGGGAATCATGACTTCGGGCGAGTAGGTGTTGACGGTGCCGTTGGCGGGGTCGAAGGGCTTGCCGGCCAGCGAGGTGCCCTCGGGGTAGACGGCTCCGGCGTACTGCGCCTCGACGCGGCTGCGGAAGCCCTCGAGCGAGCCGACGAACTTGTCGAACGTGGCGCTCTGGTAGCCGTTGTCGGCGTTGCCCATGCTCTCGAAGGCGGACCCGATGCTCACGACGGTCATGCTGAAGCTGCCGGTCTGCTGGGTGGGCATACCCTCGTACATGTACTGGATGCTGCGTGCCCGATTGGTGGTACGGCTGGCGTTGAGGTCTATCTTGAGGTCGCGGAGGGGTTCAAGGGTGGCGCGAATCTGGAGGTCCTCGTTGAGGTTGGTGGTGGCGGGGGTGAGGATGCTGTCGTTGTGAACGAGCCAGCCGCGCTCGGCCGCCTTGGTGATGTAGCTCTCGTCGACGAAGCCGAAAGCGAAGTCGAGGCCGGGCTGCAGGCCGCCGGCGCTGCGCTGGCCGAAGACGTCGCCGATGGTGGGGATGAAGCCGGGGAGCGACATGTTGAAAGCGTTGCGGTAGGAGATGCTTACGTTGCGCACCATCATGGCGGCGCGGGCGGTGTATTGCAGGGCCTTGTACCAGAACTGGTCCTCGGGGCGCGGGCCGGGGGTGACGGTGAGCTTGAGTTTCACCGTGTCGCGCGTCAGGATGACGATGTTGTTGCCGTCGGCCACCTTATATTTAATGGCGTAGCGGCGGCCGTCCTGGCGCAGGGCGACGACGCGCGGTTTTTTCGACTTCTGGTTGTGCGTCACGACAGTGGTTGTATCGGGGCGCAGCTGGATTTCCTTTTGGAAGTTCTTCGGTTCGTCTTTCTTCTTCGCCGAGCTGCTGGTGGAGGAGGCTGAGAATTTCCGGTTGGTCTCCTTGAGGAAGGGCACAAAGTTATAGAGCCTTTCGAGATTGAAGCGCCCGTTGCCGTTGACGGTGCGCGAGTTGGCGATGGTGTTGCCGCCGGGGGTGCTACCGTCGTTGAGCTCGGCGCCGCGTGTCCAGTTGTAGGTGGCGCTGTAGCTGACGTCGGCCGTAATCCACTCGAAGGCGGGAATGCGGTTGAGGGGCGGACGCCAGGAGGCGTCGAACGTCTGCTGATAGTCGAGCGGCGTGCCCAGACTCTTGATGCTGTTCCACACGGAGTCCTTCCAGGCGGTGTAGCGGTCGGGGTAGAGATCCTTGTTGACGGCCGTGTAGGGCTGCTCGACCTCGGCGTTGGTCGCGGAGTTGAAGTTGACGTGCAGGTTCTTGGTCAAGTCCCAACGAAGGGTGAAGCTGCGGTTCCAGAGGAAGTCGCTGGCCCACGTGAGGGGCAGGGAGTTGTCCTCGAGGTTCTCCAGGTCGCGCTCCTTGAGCTCGTAGTAGTTGCGCGAGATGTCGGAGTTGAACCCGACGTTCTGGGGCAGGTAATTGAGGTCCTGCTCCTTGAAGATTTTAAGCCAGGGGCTTTTGCTCTTGATTACCTTCTTGAACGGAGTGAGCGGCTCGTAGTTGGGGGTGTAGTTGTAGTTGAGCCCCCATCGCCAGCTGTCGTCCTTTTCCCAGACGGTGGTTTCGCCGGTGGTCTGCTGGTGGCTGTGGGCGTAGCTGAAGGAGAAGTTGGCGGGGTCGTAGGGCATGGGGTGGCGCTTGGTAGCGATGTCGACGCGGGCGTTGCTGATGCTGAAGTTCTTGTTGACGACGACGCGGTCGGTGATGGCGCGCAGGGAGTCGCGCTCGCGGTCGGTGGCCAGTGCGTCGAGGGCGTCGGACATTTCCATGTCGCTGTCGAGCGGGTTGTATTTCGGCACGGTGCGCTCCTTGCTGTACGAGTAGTATATCGGTAGTTGCACCTTGGCCTTTTCGGGGAAGAAGCGGCCCAGTTCCACGTTTGTCGTCACGCTGTATTCGTAGAGGTTGTCCTGCCGCCGTTGCGTGACGCTCTCTTCCAGTCCGCCGAAGCCGGCTGTTTCGAGGTGGCCGGTCAGGTTGAGGGAAGCGAAGTCGGAGAGTTGGATGTTGAGGTTGCCCTGTGCAGCCCATCCGCCGCTGTTCGAGAACTCCTGGAGGCGGAGCTCGTTGGCCCAGACCTCGACGCTCTTGACGGCGCGCGAGTTGTTGCGCACGCCGATCATGATGGTACGCACTTCGCCCAGTGTCGGGTTGCCCATGACGCTTATCTTGTTGTTGGGCTTGTCGGCGTCGTATTCGGAGTAGAGCTGGCCGTAGGAGGCGAGACCCAGCGACTTTTGCACGTTGCGGTTCTTCTTGGCGTCTGTGAGCAGCGACAGGTCGATGTCGAGCATGTTGGCTTCGGGCCAGACGGCCTGCGCGCCGGTGGTGGACTGCGAGTAGCTGCCGGCGGGCGTCAGTGTGAGGGGAATTTCGTACTCATAGAAATTGCTCTTGTAGTCCGAGCCGAGACGGATGAAGAGGCTGGTCTGTCCGTTCTCAAGGGTGGCGTCGTCGCTCAGCGCGTTGGCATGGACGAACATCTGCAGGTGTTTGTAGCGGCGCAGGTCGAGCGATGTGTTCTTGTACACGGCACGGGCGTCGCCCGACGCCAGTTCCTTCACGGTCAGCGCGAGGGCCTGCTCGTTTTCCTGCAAAATCTGGCTCTGACCGGGATCGACGACGCGGCTTATACCGGGCGGAATGACGTAGTTGACGGGCGTTTTGTCGGTGTTTTCCTCAAAGTTGACGGACGATACCTCCATCGTTCCGCTCACATCGGGAGCCTGACCCGTGTAGAGCGCCTGCTCGTAGCTGCGCCACTCGCCGCGTACGAGGCTCAGTGTAGCGAAACGCAGGACCACCGGGTTGCGGAAATTGGTCAGGAACAGGCGCATGAAGCGGATGCTCGTGAAGTCGTTGATGTTGCCTTCGCGGGATTCGTACTGGTCCACGGGAATGCGGAAGAGGTACCAGTTGATTTCGCGGGTGGAGTCGTTGCGCAGCTCGACGTTGTTGGTGCGCTTGTCGACGATGAAATTCTGACCGACGACGAGGTTCTCGGGCGAGAGGTGGACGCGGTACTGATAGTATTTCTCGTACTCGTTGAGGGTGTAGTCCTGGTTGATGTCCTCGACGTCGGGCGTGGTCTTGTAGGTAGTGCTGTAGCTCTCGGGGGAGTGGTCGGAGTCGACGGAGTTACCGTTGGGGTTGTTGATGTACTTGTATCGGTCGAGGATGGAGCGCTCCTGTGCGTCGTAGTCCGACCCTCGGAAGTAGTGATAGCGGTCGCCCGAGGGATTGGCGTAGATGGAGTCGTACACCTCGCTGCGCACGCGTCCCTTAATCTGGTTGAGGTAGTTCAGGTAAGTTTCGTGGCGGGTTTCCTCGTCGCTGCTGAGTCCGTTGTAGCCGACGTCCTGTCGCTGGCGGGAGCCGCTGGAGGTATTGAAGGCGTAGGTGACGGTGCTCTGGTTAGGCACGCGTCCCCAGACGGTTTCGGTGTAGTAAGCCGGGTCGCCGTCGATGGGCAGGCCGCTTTCGTAGAACATCTTACCGTCCTTGAGCACGTCCTCACTTATCTCGCCGAGGTTCAGGTAGAGGTCGCCGGTGTTGTCGACGCCGCTTTCGCGCGAATGGATAAAGGGGTCCATCAGCCAGAACTCGATGTACTCGATATTTGCAGTCTGGAAATCGCTCGTCTCGATGCGGCGCATCATGCCGCCCCAGCGACTCTGCGGATTGCCGAGGCGGCCGTCGGCGTCGAGGTTGGGGTCGAGGTTATAAGGGCCGCGCTCCGAGGGATAGAAGGCGACGTTGAGCACATTCATGGTGGAGGCCTCCTGATAGTTGAGGTCCTTGTTCGGATAAATCTCCCGTTTGTAGACTTCGCGGACGTAGGGGTCGGACAGCTGGTTGAGGTCGCTTTTGATGTGAGCCGGCGTCAGCGACGAGGAGCGGCGGGTGAAGAGCGGGTCGATGTTGTACCACGCCATGAGGGAGCGGTTGTAACCGTAGCGTACGTCGTTGGTCAGACCGGACTCGGGGAAGAGCGAAGGGCAGGAGCTCAAGGTCCACTCGAGGGGGTTGGACACGTCGATTTCGCTGCTCGTGTTTTCGAAGTCGTCGATGTAGGAGGCGTTGCCCTGTGCGCCGCGGCTTTTTCCGGCAATGAGCTGGGCCACTTCGCCGGTGAAGTTGATGGTCGACGGAGCGGTACAGTGGAGCAGGGGCAGTTTGTCGAGCAGGTTGGTCAGCCACTGGCTTTGCTGCTTCCACGACACGTTGAAGCCCCACAGCGTGTTGTTGAGGGGTTCGCTGCCCATGGCCACCTTGGTGGTGAGGGGGCGTTCGCTGAGGTGCATGAAAGTGCCACCGATTTGGAAGTTCTTCGTAAAGTCGTACTGCCAGTTGAGTCCGAACATGGTTTTGCGCTGCATGCCGTAGTCGGTGTTGCTCTCGAGGCTGACGTTGATGGGCGTGCCGGCGTCGATGATGCTCTGGTTGATGACTTTCACCGTTCCCATGCTGTAGTCGACGGTGTAGTCGACGTTCTCGGTGAGCACCTGTCCGCCGGCCGTGACGACGACGGAGCCTTCGGGCACGTTGGTGGCGCCGAGCTGTATTTCGCCCACGCTCGACGCCTGGTATTGACCCGTGATGGTGAATTTGTCCTTCTCGGCAATTTGTTTGGCCACAGTCTTTGTCGAGTCGTAGAGCTCCTGGAATACGTACTTGTCGGCGACGACGTCGTTGCCGATGGCGCGGCGCAAACCGCTGCCGAAGGGTTCGGCCATCGGGAGGTAGACGCGGCCCACGGTGTCGTTGATGGTGTACCCCGGCACGAAGTCGAAGTAGCTGTTGGGGTTGGGCTTATTGTTATTGTCCAGCCGGTCGGCCCCGACGAGGGCAAGGATCTTGCGGTCCTTGAGCGACGGGTCGGGCAGGTAGGACAGGAATACGCCGGTCGTGTCGCTGAGGTACTTGATGTCGAGGCGGAACTTGTCCTTCTGCACGGAGTAGGCGCCGAGCGAGTAGACGTTCTTCATCATCAGGTCCCAGTTGCCCATGTGCGGGGAGTTGGACGTGTTTTTCAGGGCCTTGACGTAGAGCGCCCGGGTGTTGTCCTTTTGGTCGCTTGACAGCTCGCCCACCTGATAGTTCTGCCCGCGGTAAGTGTATTCGAAAGCCACGGCGAGCACTTGGTCGGGCTGGAGCGTTGTTTTCAGCGAGATGAAACCGAGCGCGCGGTTCACTGTGTACTCCGAGCTCGACAGCAGGCGTGCGTTGCCCAGTTTCTCGTAGTCCGTCCCGCCGGCCAGTCCGGCCCCGTCGAGGATGACGTTGGTCTGAGTAATGTCGCGGGCAGCGTCGTAGGCCGAGGTCAGCGTGGCGTAGAGCGAGTTGGCCGAGTTCGTCGGTATGCCCGTCCCGCCTGTCCCTGCCCACAGCGGATTGCTGATGTGCGAGGCTTCGCCCAGGTCGGTGAAGGCGACGACGTTGCGGGTGTTGGTGGACGTCCCGGTCTTGTTCGTGACCCACACCTCGATGCGGTTGATGTTCACGCCCGACATGACGGTGGGCAGCTGGGCCATGCTCTCGTCGTAGTGGTCGCGGAAGTAGTGCGCCAGGAAGAAGTGGCGGTTCTCCTCGTAGTCGTCGGCCGAGAACTCGTAGCTGGTGACCTGCACGCCGCCTTTCGACGAGACGCTTTGCGTGCTCGACTTTTTCTGCGAGGCGACGGCCTGCAGTTTGAGCTTGCCGAACTGCATGTCGGTCCTTACGCCGAACAGCGACGAGGCGCCGCGTATGAGCGACGAGTTGGTCGGCATCGATACGTTGCCCACCTCCACGAGTTTGATGATCTCGTCTTCTTTTCCCTCGTACTGCAGTTTGAGGCTCTGGGCGTCGAAGTCGAAGGTCGACTCGGTGTTGTAGTTGAAGTTAAGGTTGACCTTGTCGCCCACTTTGCCGGTGACGCTGAGATTTACCTTTTCGTCGAAGTCGAATCCGAACACTTTCCGGTTTCGCTCGGTCAGCGAGGGGTTGTCCACCTTGCGCATGTTGGCGCCGATTTTCAGTTCGGCGGAGCCCTGCGTCTTGATTTGTACGCCGCCGGGGCCGAATATCTTTTCCGCCGGACCGAGGTCGAACTGCATGTCGGTGAAGTCGAACTTGTCCTTGCTTTTGGCGTTGTTGTACTCTTCCTGATTCTTTTGCCGGTAGTAGGCCTGCATCGAGCGGCGCATACTCCACTGCTGATATTCCTCCTCGCTCAGGTGGAAGGGGGCTTCGAGAAAGGATTCGCCTAGCTTGGTGCCCATCTTGTACGTGCCGGTCGTTTCGTCGTAGTACACTTCCGTCTTCAGGTTCTCCGGGTCCTTGAGGTCGGGCAGGCGGGTGTTCATGTCGTCCTCCGTGCGCGCCACGGTGTGCCTTACGCGCGCCGGCGGTGTGTCGGTCGAGTCGGGTGGCGCGGCAGTCGCAGTCGTCCCCGCCGGCGCTGTGGCGGGCTGTGCCAGCAGGGGCAGCAGCGGTGTGGCCGACAGGTAGGCGACGACGTAGGCGCCGACAAGGAGCAGCAGCGCGTGGCGGAGGAAGGGACGGGAGGTACGTTTCATCGGCAGCGGCGGGCGGAGGCTAAAGCATTTTGAGCGCTTGCTTGATGATTTGCTCCACGGCGAGGGTGGGGCTGTCCTTGACGATGGCCAGCACGGTCTTTTGCGACGGCGCCGGGGGGAAGCCCAGCATCGTAAGGGCGGCCACGGCCTCCTCGACGATTTCTTTGTTGGCCACTGCGGCCGTCGAGGCCGGCGCGGCGTCGGTCGTTTCGCCCAGGGCGAGGGGAATTTTGTCCTTAAGCTCCACGATGATGCGCTGTGCGGCCTTGGGGCCGATGCCTTTCACGCTGCGCAGCATCCGTTCGTTCTCCGAGCGGATGGCGGCGGCCAGTTCGGCCGGGGTAAAGGCGGAGAGCACCGTGCGCGCCGTCTGGCCGCCGATACTCGCCACGCTGATGAGCAGCAGGAAGAGCTCGCGCTCCTGCCGGCTGGCGAAGCCGAACAGCTGGTAGGCATCCTCGCGGATGGACTCGTAGACGTAAAGCCGCGCCTCGCGCTGGCCTTGTATGGCGGAGTAGGTGTTGAGCGAAATGCTGAGGCCGTAGCCCACGCCGCCGCAGTCGATGACGGCCTGTGTCGGGGTGAGTTCGGCGATGGTGCCGCGGATGTATTCTATCATTGTCGTGTGCGTACTTGAACAGGGCGAACCTATTTTCACGAACGGCAAAAGTACGGCTTTATTGCCTGCCGGCCAAACCTTTTTGGCGGTGGAGGCTGTGCGGGGGCGGTTTTGCCTCGCGCTTCGTCCCCGTGGAGGGCACCGGGCGCCGCGGCGCGCATGGCGGGGGCGGCGTCCCGAAAAACAAGTGTAGTCCCCGGAAAAACAAGTGCTACGACAGAATTTTCTATCGTAGTCTTAGGAAAAACTGTCGTAGTACTTGTTTTTGCCTGTCGCTGCGGCGGTTTTTACGGGGACAGGACGCCCGGCCTGCGGCCGTCTCCGCGGGGCGCGTAGGGTGGCGCACCGGCCGACGGCTGGTGGACTCGAAATTTTCCACGTGCCGCGGAAAACTTTCTCGGACTTTCTCCGTAAATTTGCGCAGCCCCACCCTTGAGCGGGGTGGGAGCGACCGTAAGAATTTCTATAACGAACCCTACATCAACTGCTATGCAACGAAGAATTTTGACTGTCGGATTGTTGTTTCTCAGTCTGACGCTGCCCGCCCTCGCCGCCCCGGGCGCGAAGGCTACCCGAGCCGCCCGCAGCCTGGCCGAGCGCATCGTGCCCCAAGTGGCCGACCGCTTCCGGTTCGCCCTCATCGGCGACAGTGCCGGTCACGACGTGTTCGAAATCGAAATGGAGCACGACCGCGTCGCCGTGCGCGGCAACTCGGCCAACGCCATGGCCGTGGGCCTCAACCACTATCTGAAGTACTACTGCCGCACCTCGGTTTCCTGGTATGCCGACGACCCCGTCGAACTGCCCGCCGAGCTGCCCCGCGTGCCCGGCAAGGTGCGCCGCACGTCGCGTGCCGAACATCGGTTCTTCCTCAACTACTGCACGTTCGGCTATACGATGCCCTGGTGGCAGTGGCGCGACTGGGAAAGGCTTATCGACTGGATGGCGCTCAACGGGGTGAACATGCCCCTCGCTATCACCGGACAGGAGTCCGTATGGCTGCGCGTCTGGACCCGGCTGGGACTGCCAGCGGACACGGTGCGCGCCTACTTCACCGGCCCCGCCCATCTGCCTTGGCACCGCATGACGAACTTCGACCACTTCCAAGGCCCCTTGCCCGACTCCTATCTCAACCACCAGGAGCAGCTTCAGAAACAGATTGTGGCGCGCGAGCGCGAACTGGGCATGACGCCCGTGCTGCCCGCCTTTGCCGGACACGTGCCCGAGGCGCTGGTGCGGTTCTACCCCAAAGCGAAAATCACGCGTATGAGCAGTTGGGGCGGTTTCCGCAACGACTACCGCAGTTACTTCCTCGACCCGCTGGATTCGCTCTTCGGCGTCATTCAGCACGCCTTCCTCGAGGAGCAGACGCGCCTTTACGGCACGGACCACATATACGGCGCCGACCCTTTCAACGAGATTGAGTCGCCCAGCTGGGAGCCCGACTACCTGGCCACAGTGGCCCGTACCATCTACGGCACGATGCGCGAGGTCGACCCTGAGGCGCAGTGGCTGCAAATGACCTGGCTGTTCTATTTCGACAGCCGCCACTGGACGGGGCCGCGCATCGACGCTTTTGTCAACGGCGTCCCCCGCGGGAAGATGATACTGCTCGACTATTTTGCCGAGAACGTCGAGCTGTGGAAGCGCACCGAGGGCTATTACGGCCAGCCCTACCTCTGGTGTTACCTGGGCAACTTCGGCGGCAACACGATGCTTGCCGGCAATTTCCGCGAGACGGGGCGGCGCATCGAGAACGTGCTTCGCCACGGCGGGGACAACTGTTGGGGCATCGGGTCGACGCTCGAGTCGTTCGACACGAACCCCTTCATGTACGAATACGTGTTCGAGAAAGCCTGGAGCCAGCCCCTGCCCGACGACGAGTGGCTGCGCGCCTTGGCCGACCGCCGGCTGGGCCGTGCCGACGCAGCCTATCGCGACGCCTGGGCCCGGCTGGCCGACACGGTCTATACACGCCATGCCGAGCTGGGGCAGGGCGCGCTGACCAACGCCCGCCCGGGGCTCACGGGGAACGGCAACTGGACCACCAATCCGTACATTAGTTACGACAACCGCGTGCTTTACGCCATTTGGCGTCAGATGGCGGAGGTCGAACCGTCGCCCCGCCGCGACACCTATATATATGACGTCGTGAACCTCGGGCGGCAAGTGCTGTCCAACTACTTCCACACGCTGCGCGACAGCTTCGCCCGGGCCTGCGAGCGCCGCGACCTGAAAGCCATGCAGGCCGCGGCCGCCCGCATGACGGAGCTGCTCGACGACCTGGAGCGACTGCTGTCGTGCCACCGGGCGTTCTCGATGTACCGCTGGATAGAGGACGCAGCCGCCTTCGGCACCGACGAGGCCGAGAAGGACTACTACCGTCGCAACGCCCGCACCCTCGTGACCACCTGGGGCGAGCGCGGACAGTCGCTCAACGACTACGCCAACCGCTCGTGGGCGGGACTGACGGCCGGTTACTACGCCCGGCGCTGGCGCATGTTCGCCGACGAGGCCTGTCGTGCTGTCGGGCAGGGCAAGGACTTCGACGAGCAGGCTTTCCGGGAACGCGTGCTCGACTTCGAGGCCGACTGGGCCGACCATGGCACCCTGCCTCCGGCGCAGCCCGCCGCCGACGGTGTCGAGGTGGCCCGCCAGCTGATCCGCAAGTATGCCGTCATCGGCCATCCCTGACCCGCGACCGGCGGTTACGACATAGCGGTCCGCCGCCCGTTACGTCCCGGAGGCGGACCGCCGCGTTTCGCTCTCTGCTCAGCCGATGGCCGCAAGCAGTTCGCGTAGCAGGTCCGGCGTGGCGGCGGCCACGATGTTGTCGCCGTCGGGGTCGCAGGACCCGCCGCCGAATCCGGCCACCGCGCCGCCGGCCTCGGTCACCAGGAGCCAGCCCGCCGAGAAATCCCAAGGACGGATGTACTTCTCGGCCCAGGCGGCAAAGCGTCCCGCCGCCACGTAGCAGAGCGAGACGGCGGCCGAGCCGTTCATGCGCAGGCCCGCCGCGCGGCCATAAAAGCGGTCGATGAGCCGACGCGCCACGGGGGCGTAGTCCGCGGCCTGATAGGGCAGTTCCACGCCGATCAGGGCGCGCTCCTCGGGGCCGTCGGCGGCCACGGCGAGGCGACGCCCGTCGAGCCAGGCGCCCCCGCCCTGCCAGGCGTAGAAACACTCGTCGCGACAGGCCTCGCAGACCACGCCGAGCACGACCTGCCGCTCCACGCGCAGGGCGATGGACACGGCGTACGGCGCCACGTCGTGAATGAAGTTTGTCGTGCCGTCGAGCGGGTCGACAACCCAGCAGACGCGCTCGGCACCGTATGCGACGGTCTGCTCCTCCGTCAAGAAGCCCGCACCGGGCAACAGGTCGCGCAGGCCGGTCACGACGCGCCGCTCGGCCTCGCGGTCGACGTAGGATACAAAGTCGCGCGCGTGCTTCTGCTCCACGCGCTCCGGACGGAAGTCGCGGCGTGCCTCGCGCAGGTAGGCGCCCGTCGAACGGGCCACTTGGCAGACGGCCTCGGTGAGGTTGCGCCATTCTTCGGGTGTCGTCGGCAGTGCGACTGCCGGACCTTGTGTGATTTGCTCCATATTCCTGTGGGTTAAGGTAGTACTCGGCACCACCGGCGCCGGAATACGTGCAAAAGTAGCAATTCCCGGTCAAACAGTCGGCCGGTCGGGGTGGGCAGGCGGTGCCCGCGAAAGGGGAATGAGTAATATAGGTTACTCATTCCGTAATTCAGGTAAAAACGAAGAAAGCGGAAAGGAGTATTTTTGCACCGTAAAAAAAGCACATGCGCCGGCCCGGGCTCCCGGAGCGGCGCGAAACGGAACAGAAACACTGCGATGAATCCAAAATCTGTAGCCCTGCTATGCACGGTGAGTATGGTGTCGCTCCACGCGGCAGCCATCCTTCCGACCGACACCCTGAAAGGCCGTCCCGACCTCAGCGTGGGCGAAGCCGTCGTCACCGGTACGCGCGGCGCGGCCGACGTGCGCCACCTTCCCATGACCGTCACGACCGTCGGGCGCGGCACTATCGAAGAGAACCGCGAGACTTCGCTCCTGCCCCTGCTGACTGAGCAGGTCCCGGGCTTCTTCTCTACGAGCCGTGGCCTGCTGGGCTACGGCGTGTCGGACGGCGCGGCGGGACAGATGTCGCTGCGCGGCATCGGCGGTCCGGCGCAGGCCGGCGTACCCACTACGGGAATGCTCGTCCTGGTCGACGGTCATCCGCAGTACATGGGCCTTTTCGGTCACCCCATCGCCGACGCGGCCCAGTCGATGCTGGCCGAGCGCGTCGAAGTGGTGCGCGGGCCGGCCTCAGTGCTGTATGGCTCGAACGCCATGGGCGGCGTCGTCAACATCGTGACGCGGCGCATGGCGACGGACGGCGTGCACACGCAGGCCAACGTCGGCGCCGGCTCGTACGGCACGGTGCAGGCCGAGGCCACCAACCGCGTGCGGCGCGGCAAGTTCTACAGCGTGGCCAGCGCCAGCTACGGCCGCACCGATGGCCACCGCCCCGACATGGGCTTCGAGCAGATGGGCGGATACGCCAAGCTGGGCTACGATTTCTCCGCGCACTGGGAGGCTTACGCCGACGTCAATGTGACGCACTTCAACGCTTCGAATCCGGGCTCCGTCGCCGACCCGATTATCGACAACGACCAGCGCATCACGCGCGGCGCCGCCTCGCTGGCCCTCAGCAACCGCTATGCGCGCACCGAGGGCGGACTGAGCCTTTTCTACAACTGGGGGCGCCACCGCATCAACGACGGTTATGCGCCCGGCGACAGCCCCCTTGACTACCGCTTCAACTCGCGCGACGACATGATGGGCGTCTCGCTCTGGCAGAGCGCCGGGCTCTTTGCGGGCAACCGCCTTACGGCCGGCGTGGACTTCTTCCGATTTGGCGGAGAGTCGTGGAACGCGATGGACGACGGCTCGCGCGAAACGCAGGTGGACCGCTCCGAAAACGAAGTGGCCGGATACGTCGAACTCAGGCAGGACTTGGCCGAAGTGCTCACCGTGGACCTCGGCGTCCGCGTAGACCACCATACCCGCACGGGCACCGAGTGGGTGCCGCAGGCCGGCGTCAGCCTGTGCCTGCCGCGCCGGGCCGACCTGAAGCTCCGTGCCAGCAAGGGCTTCCGCAACCCTACGCTGCGCGAGCTCTACATGTTCCGCCCCGCCAACCCCGACCTGCTCCCTGAGCGCCTGTGGAGCTACGAGCTGAGCTACGCCCAGCGCCTGGCCGAGGGACGCATTTCCTACGAAGTGGCGGGCTATTACATCAATGGCGACAACCTCATCATGCGCATCCCCGTCGACGGGCGCCAGCTCAACGTCAATACGGGCCGCATAGAGAACTGGGGCGCCGAGGCCAGCCTGAAGTGGCGTCCCGCGCCGGCCTGGCAACTCGTGGCCAACTACAGCTGGCTCCACATGGAGCAACCGGTGCTGGCCTCGCCCGAGCACAAACTCTACGCCGGCGGCGCCTACCGCCGCGGACGCTGGCAGGCCTCCACGGGGGTGCAGTACGTGGCCGGACTGTACACCGACGTACCCGTGGCGGGGCAGGGCCAGACGCGTACGGAGCACTTTGTCCTTTGGAACGCCGACGCTGCCTATCGCGCCACGCCGTGGCTGCAACTTTGGGTAAAGGCCGAAAACCTGCTGGCCCAGCGTTATGAAATCAACGCGGGCTTTCCCATGCCCAAGGCGACGTTCATGGGCGGCGTCAGTATAGACATATAATCAAACAGGTAAAGTCCGGCAATGCAGGAGGTGGTTGTGGATTTTTGCTCCGCGTTGCCGGCCGGGGCGAGGGTGACGAGTAGCTCTGTTTACGCTTATCCGAGCCCTGAATGCTCCCCGAGGCGTTGCGATGACGCCGCGGGGAGTTCTTTTGGTAGTGATTTCTGTAATTTTGGTAGCAAAAAGATGGGAGGAATTCCCTATTTTTGCAAGTGGTGGGAGGGATGCGACTGCGCAGCCCGACGCCCGAACATGTGACCTAACCCCTCAGAACAAGAAAAAACTATGTTACGAAAAATCAGACTGACCTTGGCGGTCCTCTCGCTGACACTCGTCACGCTGCTCTTCCTCGACTTCACGGGAACGGTGCACGCGTGGTTCAGCTGGCTGGCCCGCATCCAGTTTCTGCCGGCCGTGCTGGCGCTCCACGTAGAGATTGTGGTAGCCCTCGTCGTGCTTACGCTGCTCTTTGGCCGCGTGTATTGTTCCGTTGTCTGCCCGCTGGGCATTTTCCAGGACGTCGTGTCGTGGCTCAGCGGTCGCCGTCGCGGCAAGAAAAGCCGCTTTCGCTACTCCCCGGCTCTGACGTGGTTGCGCTACGCCGTGCTGGTCCTCTTTGTGGCGGCTCTAGTGGCCGGCGTCGGTTCGCTGGCCGCCCTGCTGGCTCCCTACAGCGCCTACGGGCGCATCGCGTCGTCGCTGCTGGCTCCGCTGTGGGCTTGGGGCAACAATGCGCTGGCCTACCTGGCCGAACGGATGGACAGCTACGCTTTCTATGAGACCGACGTCTGGCTCAAGAGCCTGTCCACGCTGCTCGTGGCCGTCGCGACGGTGGTGGTGCTCGTCGTGCTGGCGTGGCGCAACGGACGCACGTACTGCAACACCATCTGCCCCGTTGGGACGGTGCTCGGCCTGCTGTCGCGCTACGCCCTGATGCGCCCGGTGATAGATACGAGCAAGTGCACCGGCTGCACGCTCTGCGCCCGCCGTTGCAAGGCCTCGTGCATCGATGCCAAGGCGCACCGCATCGATTATTCGCGTTGCGTCGTCTGCATGGACTGTCTCGACAATTGCCGCGAAGGAGCGATACGCTACGAAAGCCGTCTGAAACATCGGCACAGCCCGGGCGCAAAGGGCGAAATCACAAGTACTACGACAGGAAAAACAAGTACTACGACAGAAAATCCTAAGACTACGATAGGAAAAACAAGTACTACGACAGGATTTGCGGACGCTGCGCCCGCGGAAACGGCGGCTGTGCCGGCCACGGCCTCGGCTCCGAAAGGCGTCGACACGTCGCGCCGCCAGTTTCTGACGACAACGGCCGTCGTGGCCGGCACCGCCCTGCTCCACGCGCAGCAGAAGAAACTGGACGGCGGACTGGCGACTATCGTGGACAAACAGCCCCCCGCGCGTCGCACGTCGCTGACGCCTCCCGGCTCGGTCGGCCAGCGCCACTTCTATCAGCACTGTACGGCTTGCCAGCTGTGCGTCTCGGTGTGCCCCAACGGCGTGCTGCGCCCGTCGGGCAACGTCGTGCGTCTCATGCAGCCCGAAATGAGTTACGAGCGGGGCTACTGCCGTCCGGAGTGTACGAAGTGTGGCGACGTCTGCCCCACCGGGGCCATCCGCCCGCTGACCGTGGCGGACAAAACCGCCGTCAAGATTGGCCGCGCCGTGTGGATAAGGAAAAACTGTGTGCCCCTGACCGACGGGGTGGAGTGCGGCAACTGTGCGCGTCACTGCCCGACGGGCGCCATCCAGATGGTGCCGTCCGTGGCGGGCGACCCGTCGTCCGTGAAAATACCCGTCGTCAACGAGGAGCGCTGCATCGGGTGCGGCGCGTGCGAGAACTTGTGTCCCGCCCGCCCTTTCAGCGCCATCTACGTCGAGGGAATCGAACTTCACCGCGCCGTCTGAATAAAGCAAAACAGCCATGGAACAGAATACGAAAAAGCCGATTACGCGCCGCGACTTCCTTAAGGTGGCCGGCGCAGCAGGTGCTGCCCTGACGGGGCTGGCTGCATGTACGGGACGGAACGCCGGACAGGGCGACACCGCCCAAGCCGCCGCTGGCGAACCGGCGGGCCGGATGACCTACCGCACCAGTCCGACGACGGGCGACCGCGTGTCGCTCCTCGGCTTCGGCATGATGCGCCTGCCGTCGAAAAAGGACAGCGGCGCTGACGAAGGCAACGACGAGATAGACCAGGAACTGGTGAACCAAATGGTGGACCATGCCATGAAGCACGGCGTGAACTACTTCGACACCTCGCCGGCCTACTGTCGCGGACGCTCGGAGGCCGCCACCGGCATCGCCCTGAGCCGCTATCCCCGCGAGAGTTACTATGTGGCTACGAAGCTGTCGAACTTCGGTAACTACTCGCGCGAAGCCTCCATGGAGATGTACCGCCAGTCATTCAAGGAACTTCAGGTCGACTACATCGACTACTACCTCCTCCACTCGGTCGGCGGGGGCGGTATGCAGAACCTCCACGACCGCTATCTGGACAACGGGATGCTCGACTTCCTGCTCGAGGAGCGCCGCGCGGGGCGCATACGCAACCTCGGCTTTTCGTACCACGGCGACATTGAGGTGTTCGACTACCTGCTGGCGAACCACGACAAGTACAAGTGGGATTTTGTCCAAATCCAGCTCAACTACCTCGACTGGCAGTTTGCCAAGGACATTAATCCGAGCAACACGAACGCCGAGTATCTTTACGGCGAGCTTCACAAGCGCGGCATTCCCGCCGTCATCATGGAGCCCCTGCTCGGCGGGCGCCTCTCGAACGTGCCCGACAACGTTATGGCGCAGCTCAAGCAGCGCGACCCGGAGCGCAGCGTGGCCTCGTGGGCCTTCCGCTTTGCCGGCTCGTTCCCCGACGTGCTGACGGTGCTGAGCGGCATGACGCGCATGGAGCACCTCGAGGACAACCTGCTGACCTATTCGCCCCTGCGCCCCCTGACGGAGGAGGAATTTGCCTTTCTGCAACAGACGGCCCGCCTGATGATGCAGTTCGACACCATACCCTGCAACGACTGCAAGTACTGTATGCCGTGTCCTTACGGCATTGACATTCCCGCCATCCTGCTTCATTACAACAAGTGCCTCAACGAGGGCAACATCCCCACCAGCTCGCAGGACCCGGGCTACCGCCGTGCGCGGCGGGCCTACCTGGTGGGCTACGACCGCAGCGTGCCCAAGCTGCGTCAGGCCAGCCACTGCATCGGCTGTCGGCAGTGCGTGCCCCACTGTCCGCAGTCTATCGACATTCCCGCCGAACTGCACCGCATCGACCGCTACGTCGAACAACTCAAACAGGAGACCCTCTGACATGAAGGCGCTCATCGACCTGCTCCACCGCAAGGGCTGTTCGTGCGTCGTGGCCAAGGGCGACGACGTGCGCACCTGTTGGCAACGCGGCGTGGCCGACCTCTACGACCTGCTGCACGAGGCGCCCGACTTCCTGCGCGGTGCCCGCGTCGCCGACAAGGTGGTCGGCAAGGGAGCCGCCGCCCTGCTCGTGGCGGGCGGCGTCGCGTCGGTCTACGCCGACACCCTGAGCCGCCCGGCCCTGGCGCTGCTTGAGGCGCACGGCGTCGCGACGGACTGCGACCAAGTCGTCTCGGCCATACGCAACCGGACGAACACGGGGTTCTGTCCCCTCGAATCGCGTTGCCGCGACATCGACGACCTGGACCGCCTCGTGGCAGAGGTGGACCGCTTCGTGGCCGAACTGCGAGCCGGGATGCACCCGCCCGTAGCCCCTGAAGAACTTTTTTAACTTACATACATCATGCAAACTACCGTCAAACTTTACGCTTTCGGTTACCGCGAATTGCGTACCTACTTGGCAGCAGCCCTTTTCGTCGTGGGCAACATTGTGCTGCCGCAGCTGGCTCACCTTATCCCGCAGGGCGGTGTGACGTGGCTGCCTATTTATTTCTTCACCCTCATCGGTGCGTACAAGTACGGCTGGCGTGTGGGGCTGTTGACCGCCGTCGCTTCGCCGTTGCTCAACTCTTGGCTGTTCGGAATGCCGGCTCCGCAGGTGCTCCCGGCCATCCTGATGAAGTCTGTCGTGCTGGCCGCCGCTGCCGGATTTGCCGCCCGTCGTTTCAGGACGGTGACGCTGCCGCTCATGCTGGCCGTTGTGCTCACGTATCAGGTGGTCGGCACGTTCGGCGAGTGGGCCCTGACCGGCTCGTTCTACGCTGCGGCTCAGGATTTCCGCGTCGGATTGCCCGGCATGGCACTTCAGGTTGTCGGAGGCTACTGGTTTATTCGTCACCTCATCGTCCGTTGAGCCATGTTCGGTATTGGTATGCAGGAAATCCTGCTCATCGCGCTCGTCGTGCTGCTC
Organism: uncultured Alloprevotella sp.; assembly: GCA_944322325.1. Classification (GTDB taxonomy): domain Bacteria; phylum Bacteroidota; class Bacteroidia; order Bacteroidales; family Bacteroidaceae; genus Alloprevotella. The sequence goes on along the minus strand of CALUOQ010000004.1, from coordinate 68,172 downwards.
TTCTTCGGAGGAAAGAAGATTCCGGAACTCATGAAGGGGCTGGGTAAAGGTGTGCGCAGCTTCAAGGACGGCATGAACGGTACGGACGACGACAAGGACAGCGATGTCAAGAAAACCCCGACCGATGGGGAAAAACACTGACCCTACGCACGGCGAACCGCAGGCGGCGGACATGACGTTCTGGGAGCACTTGGACGTGCTGCGCGGCTCGATTGTGCGGATGCTCATTGCCACGGCGGCTTGTGCCGTCGTGGCTTTCCTCTTTAAGGAAGCCCTGTTCGACGCGGTCCTGGCGCCGAGCAAGAGCGGCTTTGTCACCTATCGGCTGCTGGCTGAGGCCAGTGCGCTGGTCGGCGGCGAGGGTGTCCCCGACCTTACGGTAAGGCTGGTGAACACCGGCCTGGCGACGCAGTTCTCCGTCCACGTGCGCACGGCGCTTTGGGCCGGGCTGCTGGCCGCTTCGCCTTATGTCATTTATCTGCTCTTCCGTTTCGTGGCGCCGGCACTTTACGCCGAGGAACGCAAATATACGGTCGGCGTGGTCGGCAGCGGGTACGCCTTGTTCCTCGTAGGCATCGCCGTGAACTACTTTCTTATTTTTCCCCTGACGTTCCGCTTTCTCGGCACCTACCAGGTGAGCCAGGAAGTGGAGAACCTCATCAGCTTGTCGTCGTACATGGACACCTTGTTGTCTATGTCCCTGGCCATGGGGGCAGTGTTTGAAGTGCCCGTGGTTTGCTGGCTGCTGGCGCGCGTAGGTGTGCTCACGGCGGCCAAGATGCAGCGTTACCGCAAGCACGCCGTGGTCGTCATTCTCGTAGTGGCAGCCATCATCACCCCGACGTCGGACGTGCTGACCCTGACGCTCGTGGCGCTGCCCATCTGGCTGCTTTATGAGGCGAGCATCGTGCTCGTACGCCTCACGGTCAAAGCGAAGCGCTGAGCGGTCCTTTTTTTCACAAGGTAAGATTCGGGAAACAGGCTTCCGGTTACAGAAAGCTCAGCCGTTGAGCACGCGCTGTCGGCCAAAGAGGTAGCGTGACAGGCCGGTGCGGTCCATCGCTGCGGCCACGCCGAGGCTGCCGGCCACGGCTACGGCAGTGGCGCAGACCAGATAGGCCAGCCCTGTGGCGTCAAAGCGGAAAAGAGGCAGCAGTTGCTTCATGGCCATGGTGAATATGGGCGAAAACAGAAAGACGACGAGCGTATTGCGCCCCAAGTAGCTGACACCGCGCCACGGCGCCCGGCTGCCCCAGCGCCGCCACAGCGCCGTCAGGAACGAAAGCACGCAAAGTGTCAGCACTACGCCGGGCAGTGTGGCCCGGTCAAAGAAAGCGGGTTCCGTAGCCATCAGCGCCACGGGAACAATCGCCAGCCACGCGGGGAAAAAGGTATCGGAGAGCCGCAAGCCGCCCATCCGGACTGCCGCCCCTCCCAGAAACCAGAACGCATTGGCCGCATTGACCAGACCCAGCCGCGAGAGTTCCCAAAGCAGCAGCCCGGCTACCACCAGCCGGCCACCGGCCGAGAAACCCGGTCCGCGCCGCGGCAGGCGCTCCGCCACGTAGCACGTCAGACTACAGAGCATCAGCGTATGGAGGTACCAGTAAGGGCCAAGGGGGTGGAGCAAATTCTTGTCGACGAGCAGAAGGAGCGAAAGGTTGTCGACCCGTTCGCGCACCGGCATGATGGCCGAAGCCACCACGTAGGCCGACTCCATAACGGCGTAGGGCACAAAAATCCACAGCAACTTGCGTCCGAATGCCGCTGCGGGGCGCTGTGTGTGGAGCAGGTAACCCGAAAGCAGCAGGAACGTAGGCATGTGGAACGTATAGACGAGAGCCTTGGCCGTAGGATAAAGGTCGCCGATGTAGCCGAGGTGGAACACCACGACAAGGACAATCATGACGCCCTTTATGAAATCGAGCTCGGGTTGGCGGGGACGGACGTAGGACATTGCGTTGGCCATCATCGGAGCCTGGGGACTCCATATTGTATTCCGGCTCACTGCTCCCGTCAAGCTCATGAAAAGGACGGGAGCAGTGAGCCGGAGTAGGTTCAGGGATTTACTCTTCGTCGACCTTTACTTCCTGCGAAAGTTCGATAGGCGTCGTGACGCCGGCCGAAGTCAGGGTCAGCGTGGCCCGGCGGACGTCGGGGCCCAAGTTGGGCGAGAAGTCGAGGTAAACGATGTGTTGGCCGGCCGTGAAACTGCTGTCCTTGGGCGTTACCCAGTCTTCGGAACTGCTGAGGGTGACGTCGTCGGAATATACGGTGAAGATGACGCTGTCGGCTGCGGCTTCGGGCTTCAGCTCAAGGCGGAAGGCGGGAATGGAAGTGCCTTCGGTCGTCGTACTCATGGGACGGGCGATATTCAGGTAGGCCTCCTGCTGCACATGGAGGCTGGCCTCGTGATACCCCCTGACCGTGATGAGCCCCTCGCGGTACTGGCCTGTCGTGTTGGGCGTAGCGTGTACATAGACCCAGTCCGTCGATACATATCCGGCCGGTACGTCAAGACTGGCAGGCGAGAGCGAAAGCCAATCGGGCGCCGAGCTTTCAGCAGTCCAGGAGTCGTAGGACTCGAGACCACAGGAATCGGCCGTCTGGTCGGCATAAAAATGCATACCGTAGGGAGAAACGTCCACGAAATTAGTGCCGTGGCGCTCGTAGCCGGCGTCGTCGCAGGCGGCAAAACTCAGGGCCAGAAGCAGGGCGCTGGCCACGCCGGGAAACCGTGTCTTCATCATTGCGATATCTTTGAGGTGAATGTTTGGGTCAGTACCACTCGATGTTGGAGCTGTATGAGCTGCGCTTGTCCCACTTCAGGGCGTCGGCAAGCTCGGAGGCCTTGGCCTGGAAAGTGAAGTTGAACGAAGAGTAGGGGCGCAGCACAACGGAACACGACATCGAGAAACAGTGGAGGTCGCGCTGGAGCGAAGCCGTGGTCATCGAGAGTTCATGATAGTTGAAGTCGTAACCCGAAGAGAAGGTGATGTTCCATCCCTCGGCGATGCGCAGATAACCCGAGAAGTTGAGCGACTGCGTGAAGGAGTACGGGTAACGCATACGCTTGGGGTTGATTTTCCGACTCTGGTCCTCGCGCATCGAGATACCGTAGGAAACGGTCAGGGCCCAGGGCATGGTGAACTTCAGGTAGCCGTCGTCGTCGACCGTAGCCGCCTCTTTCGAGGTGTCGCCTTTCTGGCTTTCGCGCAGGTCGGGGTCGACGTTGGCGTCTTCGAGATCGGTTTCCGCGTCGGTGCTCTCCTCGTCCTCCTCGTCGGACTGGCGCTCCTTTTTGCTGAAGAGTTTGCGGAAAGTCTCGTTGTTGAACGTATAGGAGAGGTTCTGCGACATGCCCTGGAAGCGGCCGAACCGTCCGTAGCTCCACTCCGTGCGGTTGCCGGTGACGACGTTGCCCTTTTCGTCGAACTCGTAGGCATAAGTGGCGAAGCGGGCGTTCAGGGAGAAGGTGTAGCTCTTCGAGAGCTTGAGCCGGACGTTCATATTGAGGTCGCTCCATGGGCGGACCTTGTCCGCGAAGTTGTAGGAAAGGCTTCCCGATAGTTCGTCGATGAGGCTGATTTTCCGCTCGCCGGTCGAGTCGCGATCGCTCCTTACCTTCATCTCGACGTTGTTCGACAGTGACATCGTCACGCTGCCCGACAGTGTGCTGCTGGGGTAACCGAAGACGGCGTTCTGGTAGGGCGAATAGCTGACGGTGCTGACCGTACCGTCGGGGTCGGTGCGCACGTAGCTGTCCACGTAGCCGTAGCGCGAGGAGGTGAAGTCCGGCGAATAGTTGAAGGAGACGCTGGGTTTCAGGACGTGGCGCACGGCGATGATCTTGCCGCCGAAGAGTTTCGGCGAGGGGGTGTAGAAACCGTAAAGGGTGGTGTTGGCCGCCAGGCTGGCGCGCCAGTCGTACAGGTTGTAGAAGCCGTAAACCGTGTCGCGCTTTACCTGCTGGCGCTCGTCGTCCCACGACTGCATGACCTTGTTGGTGTACATATAGTCGTTGAACGTGAAGCTCGGAGTGAGGTTGATGTACTTCAGGATGGTGAAGTTGGCGCTGATAGGAATGTTGTGCTGCATACCGTTGCGCCAGTCGCGAATCAGGTTGGAGTGGAAAAGTTCGCTCTCCTTGGTCGTGATGCTGTTGGTGAGCTGTCCGGTGTACGAGACGGCAATCTTCTCGTACCAGCGTTCGCGGCCGGCGGCCTTGCGGCGCTTGAAGGGGTAAAAGCGGCTGAGCGAGATGCTCAGGTCGGGCAGGGTGACGGCCACGGAGCTGTTGCGCATGTTCTGCGACAGGTTACCCGAGGCGGCGATGGTGAGCCCGATGTTGGGGAAGGTGCGCGAGTAGCTCACGGAACTGGCGCGGGTGCTCTGGGTGTAGGAGAGGGGGTTGTACATGCTCTCCAGATTGTTTCGCTCGTAGCTCTCGGAGGCGAAATTGACGCGGGCCGAGAACGAGGAGTTGGGCAGCGCCTTGGCGTCCTGCCGGTGCGTCCACTGAATCTTCATGCTCTTCGTCACGGAGTAGTCCGGCATGTTGCGTTCGCCGACCACCGTGTTGAGGTAGCTGAAGTAGAAGTTGCCCGAGAAGCGATACCGCTTGTTGTAGTTGGTCTCGGCGCTCACGCCCCAGGAGCCCTTGGTGTAAATCTCGCCCAAAAGGGTCAGGTCGAAGTAGTCGCTCAGGGCAAAATAGTAGCCGCCGTCGCGCAGGTAGAATCCGCGCGACGTCTCGTCGCCGTACTTGGGCATGACGATACCGCTGGAATACTTCTTGCTAAAGGGGAAGAATCCGTACGGTATGGCCAGCGGCAAGGGGACGTCCTGCACGACCAGGTGGGCCGGACCGAAGATGACCTCCTTGCCTGGATAGACTTTCGCGCTCGACAGGGCGAGATAGAAGTGGGGATGCTCGGCGTCGCAGGTGGTGTACTTGGCATGACGCAGGTAGAGGGTGCCGTCCGAGGTGCGCTTCGAGTCCTCGCTCTGCAGGTAGCCGTTGCCCTGAGTGGTGGCCACGTTGTTGATGTATCCCTTCTTGGTCTTGAAGTTGAAGCTCATCTTCTCGCTCTCGTAGGTGTCGCTGCCTTGCACGTAAACGGGCTTTCCGTCGAGTACGCCCGCCGTGTCGGCCACGCCCTGCGCGTGAACCAGACTGCTGTCGAGGTCGATGGCAATCTGGGCGGCGTCGAGCTTCATGTCCTGATAGTCCACCTTGCTGCTACCGTAGAGCCAGGCCAATCCGGTCCCGGCGTCGTAGACGAGGGAGTCCTGCGCCTCGTAGTGAATGGGGTCGGTAATGCCGGAGCTTTTCTCAGTGGCACTGTCGGCGGTCAGGGAGTCGGCCAGCAGGCTGTCGGCGGCCAGCGTGTCGACCATTGCCCGCAGCGAGTCGAGGGGTAGGCGCAACGAGTCGGAATGCGTCCGGAGCGAGTCGGGCAGGGGAAGCAGCGAGTCGCCAAGGGCTGCGCGCACCGCGGCAGGCGCGCTGTCCGCACGGGCGCTGTCGGGGACGGAAGCGGGGGAAAGGCTGTCGAAAGCCGATGCCGGCAACGACGTCGCGCTCGCGCCCGCCAAGGCCGTCGGGCCATGGAACGAGGGGCGACGTGAGGCGTAGCACAGCAGAGCAAAAACCGAAAGAAGAAGGAGTATCTTAGCTTTCAACAGGTCTTCTTTTTCTCGAAACAGGGGCAAAAATACGCAAATTCTCCGTGCCAGCCGCGCACGGCAGGTCTTTTAACTTTCAGGAGCGCGGACGAAAAGCGCGGTACGTGCGGCGTGACCCGCGGGGGCGTGGCGGGAAAAACAAGTGTAGTCCCCGAAAATCCTGTCGTAGCGATAGAAATTTCTATCGTAGTACTTGTAAAAACTGTCGTAGTACTTGTTTTTCCCGTCGTAGTACGTGTAAAAACGGCCTCAGACCGGAAGCAATGTACGGCAGTCGTAAGGCACGCCCGCAAAGTGCAAACGGAGCGGATAGCTACACCCGGAAAAATAAGCGTAGCGTGGGTCAATTTTCTTCCGCTTCCAACCAACGGACGAAAGGGTCGTCCGTACGCCGAAGCCAGTCCTTGAGTTGCTGCACCAGCGTGTGAACCACGTCGGGGCAGTCGGCGGCGACGTGGCGGAGCTGCCAGGGGTCGGTTTGTCGGTCGAAAAGGATGTATGCGGGCGCACTCTTGCCGTCGGCGCGTACGGCAAACGTATAGCGCGGCGTGCGCCAGCCCCGCATCCCGGTTTCGGGCCGGGCGGGCTGCACGAAGTAATAGGGTTGCTGCGTGGTGGGGGCGGCTGTCCCGGGCTTCATGACGTAGCGGGCCCAGTCGTACGTCTCGGCCTCGGCCGGAATGTACGCTTCGAGCCCCATGAGCGAGAGCATCGTCGGCCCCAGATCGGCAAAAGCGGGCATGGCGGTCGTGTCGCGCCGAGCCTCGATCGTACCAGGCCAGCGCAGTATCATCGGGACGCGCATGGCCTCGTCATAATAAATGTTCTTGCCGACATGATCATGCATCCCCATGCAGTCGCCGTGGTCAGAGGTGAAAACGACAAGGGTCTGCTCCGTCAGCCCGGCGCGCTCGAGTTCGGCCACGATGCGCCCCACCTGTTCGTCGACGCCCGTCATGCAGGCATAGTAGTCGCGCACGCTGCGACGGAAGTAGTCGCCGTTCCTGGTGCCCCGCGGCGGTACGGCGGGCGCCGCGCAGAGCGCCTCGACATCCAGGTCGCGGTAGAGGTCCTTGTACCGCTGGGGTACGAGCTCGTACCCCGTGTGGGGCGGGTTCATCGACACGACGAGGGCGAAGGGCTTCTGCGGGTCGCGCAGGCGGCCGCCCTCGTTGCGGATGTAGTCGACGGCGCGGTCGGTCTCGAACTCGGGGCCCCACTGGTCGACGTAGTGGAAACTGTCGCGCGGTGCGTCGGTCGTCCAGTACATGGGGCGCAGGTGGTCGTCGTACGTGCCGTAAGCCAGCCAGTAGCCGAACCCGTGACGGCGCTCGGGCGGACACCATTCGTTCCAGGCCACGCGGCCGCGGTTGTTGCGCGTGTCGACGTAGGGGCGGCGGGGCGCGTCGAGGTGCCACTTGCCGATGTAGCCCAGCTCGTAGCCGTGTTCGCTCAGCACGTCGGACCAGCACCTGGACTCCGTCGGGAGTTCCACACCGTAGGGCGCCGTGTCCGAGTTGCAGTTTCCCGTCACACGGCTGCCCAGCGGGTAACGCCCGGTCATCAACATGCCGCGTGCCGGCGACGACACCGGATAGCTGCTGACCGCGTCCGTAAAATGGAGTCCCTCGCTGGCCAGACGGTCCAGATGGGGCGTACGGACGGGCTCCATGCCCAGGCAGCCCAGTGCCGTGCCGCGCCACTGGTCGGCCATGATGAACACGAGGTTGGGCGCGGCCGGGCGGGACGGTGCCGGGGTGAGCGAAACAAGTGCTGCGTCCGTCTTTCCTGTCGCGGCGGCAGGAAAGACGGACGCAGCGATAGAAAATACGAGCACTGCGGTTGCCGTGTGTTGGGGGTGGGATGTAGAGGGCAGCATTATTGGAAAATTTTAGGGATGGGACTGCGGTTTGTCATACTTGCCGGAGACTATCTTTTTAAGCAACGGACCGGGGGATGGGCTTACCGTCGGCGTCGTCCGTCGCACCGGGGCTTAATCCAGCTTCAGCACGGCGAGGAAGGCTTTCTGCGGTACTTGTACGTTACCGATTTCTTTCATGCGCTTCTTGCCGCGCTTCTGTTTCTCCAGCAGCTTGCGCTTGCGGCTTACGTCGCCGCCGTAGCACTTGGCCGTAACGTCCTTGCGCACTTGCTTTACCGTCTCGCGTGCGATGATTTTGGCGCCGATGGCGGCCTGTATGGCAATGTCGAATTGCTGGCGGGGCAGCAGTTCTTTCAGTTTCTCGCACATGCGGCGGCCAAAGCTGACGGAGTTGTCCACGTGCGTCAGGGTCGAGAGGGCGTCGACCGGTTCGCCGTTGAGCAGGATGTCGAGTTTCACGAGCTTCGACGGGCGAAACTCCAGGGGGTGGTAGTCGAACGAGGCGTAGCCCTTCGAGATGGATTTCAGCTTGTCGTAGAAGTCGATGACTATTTCGGCCAGCGGCATGTCGTAGTATATCTCCACTCGTCCGCCCGACACGTATTCCTGCTTCACCAGTTCGCCGCGCTTACCGAGGCACAGCGTCATGATAGGGCCGATGTAGTCCGTCAGGGTGATGATGGAGGCGCGGATATAGGGCTCTTCGATATGGTCGATCTCGGCGGCGTCGGGCATCCCGGCAGGGTTGTGCACTTCTTTCATGTCGCCGTGTTTGTCGTAGACGTGGTAGCTCACGTTGGGCACGGTCGTGATGACGTTCATGTCGAACTCGCGGTCCAGCCGCTCCTGGATGATTTCCATGTGCAGCAGTCCGAGGAAACCGCAACGGAAGCCGAAGCCCAGCGCTACCGACGACTCGGGCTGGAAGGTCAGCGAGGCGTCGTTGAGCTGTAGTTTTTCGAGGCTGGCGCGCAGGTTTTCGAAATCCTCCGTCTCGATGGGGTAAACACCGGCGAAGACCATCGGCTTCACTTCCTCGAAGCCCGCGATGGCTTCCGCGCTGGGACGCGCCACGTGGGTAATGGTGTCGCCCACTTTCACTTCCGTGGCCGCCTTGATGCCGCTCACGATGTAGCCCACGTCGCCGCAGTGCAGTTCCTCGCGCGGCAGCAGGTCCATGCCCAGCACCCCGATTTCGTCCGCAGTGTAGCGCTTCTCTGTCGCCCAGAACTTCACCTCGTCACCGCGGCGGATGGAGCCGTTCACAATCTTGAAGTAGGCGATAATTCCCCGGAAGGGGTTGAACACACTGTCGAAGATGAGCGCCTGCAAGGGGGCGGTCTCGTCGCCGGTCGGCGCCGGGATGCGCTCTACCACTGCGGCGAGGACTTCGTCCACGCCCATGCCTGTTTTGCCCGAAGCGCGGATGATTTCTTCGCGGCGGCAACCGAGCAGCTCGATTATCTCGTCTTCCACTTCCTCGGGCATGGCGCTCGCTACGTCGCACTTGTTCAGCACAGGCACTATCTCCAGGTCGTGCTCGATAGCCATGTACAGGTTCGAGATGGTCTGTGCCTGCACGCCCTGCGTCGCGTCGACCACCAGCAGGCAGCCCTCGCAGGCCGCGATACTGCGGCTCACCTCATAGGCGAAGTCCACGTGGCCCGGGGTGTCGATGAGGTTCAGGGTGTATACCTGACCGTCGGCCGGATGGGTGTAGGCCATCTGTATGGCGTGGCTCTTGATGGTGATGCCTCGCTCGCGCTCCAGGTCCATGTCGTCGAGCATCTGGCCTTCCGTTACCTTGAGCGTACCCGTGCGCTCCAGCAGTCGGTCCGCCAGCGTACTTTTTCCGTGGTCGATGTGCGCTATGATGCAAAAGTTGCGTATGTGATTCATTCGTCGGTGATTAAAAAATGATAATTGGGGATGGCCGGTTGAGGGCTTCGCCGTGGCCGGTTCTCAGAACAGCTCAGCCTCTCTGAACGGTACGGCACGCTCCATATCCTTTGCCGAGAGGAGCAGCCCGTCCGCCTCGAGGGTGATGGGCCAAGGGATGTCCAGTTCGGGGTCGTCGTAGCGGATGGCCGCTTCGGCTTCGGGTGCGTAGCGGTTGTCCACCTTATAGGCAAACACGGCTTCGTTCGACAGCACCTGGAACCCGTGGGCAAAGCCCCGCGGCACGAACAGCTGCCGGCGGTTTTCGCCGCTCAGTTCCACCATGACGAAGCGGCCCAGCGTGGGGGAGTCGCGCCGCAGGTCCACCGCCACGTCCACCACGTGGCCTTTGACCACGCGCACCAGCTTAGCCTGAGCCGCTGCGCCCCGCTGATAATGCAGTCCCCGCAGCACGCCCCGCGTCGAGCGCGACTCGTTGTCCTGCACGAAGTTTACCTCCCTGCCTACGTGCGCGTCGAACTCTTCTTTCCGGTAAGTCTCCATGAAGTATCCCCGTGCGTCGTCGAACACGCGCGGCGTCACTATCCATACCCCCTCGATATTCGTACGTTCGTATTCCATCTTTCGTTTGGGCTCAAAAAGTGAGAGAAAAATTTTTCCGCAAAGTTACGTAAATTCGGTCAATGCGCAAAAGTCGCTCCGGCACCAATCGAAAAAACAAGGCAAAACGACGAAGTCTCAACGCTCCGGACGGGCGGGCTGTCCCTCCCGCCCGAAACGGCAGGCAAAGCCGCCGCAACGACAAGTGTAGTCCCAGAAAATCCTGGGACTACGATAGAAATTTCTGGGACTACGATAGGAAAAACAAGTGCTGCGACAGAAAATCCTAAGACTACGTTAGGAAATTCTGTCGCAGCACTTGTTTTTTCAGCCTCTGCCGCCCGTCGGGAGCGGACTATTTGCGGTAGCGGCCGCCGCGGAGCCAGAGTTTCCTCCAGTAGGGATTGTCGAGACGGCTGACCATGACGCCGCGCGAACTGCTGGCGTGGAGGAAAAGGCCGTCCTTCATGTAGATGCCGACGTGGTTCACCTTGCGGCGGATGCGGCGCGTACCCTCCTGCCGGAAGAAGACGAGGTCGCCGGGACGGAGGCGCCGTTTGCGCACGTGGCGGTCGCAATCGTCGTATTGCTGCTGGCTCTGGCGGGGAATGTCGGTGCGGTAGCAGACGCGGTAGATGTGGCGCGAGAGTCCGGAGCAGTCCACGCCGTGGCGGTCGTTGCCGCCGTAGCGGTAGGGCGTGCCTATCCAGCTGGCGGACTCGACGTAGAGGGGGTGGTCGTCCTTGTACTCGATGTCGAACCCGAGGCGCTGGCTGGCGCGGACGAGCTGGGCGAAGTCGATGTCGGCAATGCGTCGCGTGCTGGAGCACGAGGTCAGCAGCAGGAGCAGGGCGAGCGCCGGCAGCAGGCGCGGCCATGACCGTCGGCGGGCGGAACGACGGAAGGGGCGGTTCATAGGCCGTGGGCCGTGAGGTAGCGTTCGGCCTCTATGGCTGCCTTGCAGCCCGAGGCGGCGGCGGTGATGGCCTGGCGGTAGAGAGGGTCGGCCACGTCGCCCGCGGCAAACACACCGGGCACGCCGGTGCGCGGTGTGGCGCCCTCGGTGATGATGTAGCCGGCTTCGTCGGTTTTGACCCAGGGCGTGAAAAGCTCGCTGTTGGGGTGGTGGCCGATGGCAAGGAAGAAGCCGTCGATGGCGATATCGAAGGGCGTCTCGTCGGGCTCGCCCTTGCGGCGGACGAGGTGGGCTCCCTCGACGCCGTCGGTGCCGAAAAGGCCAACGGTATTGGTCTCGAAGAGTATCTCAATCTTCGGATTTTCCATGACTTTCTGCTGCATGGCCTTGCTGGCCCGCAGGAAAGGCTTGCGCACGATGAGGTAGACCTTGGCGGCGAGCCCGGCCAGATAGGTGGCCTCCTCGCAGGCGGTGTCGCCGCCGCCGACTACGGCGACGTTCTTCTTGCGGTAGAAGAAGCCGTCACACGTGGCACAGGCGCTGACGCCCTGACCGCGGTATTTCTCCTCGTCGGGCAGACCGAGGTACTTGGCCGTAGCGCCGGTGGCGATGACGAGCGTGTGGCAGCGTACCTCGCTGCCGTCGTCGAAGGTGACGGCATAAGGGGCGGCCGAGAGGTCGGCCTTCACGGCGATGGCGGAGCGCATTTCGGCGCCGAAGCGCTGGGCCTGGGCGCGCATGTCGTCCATCATCTGGTTGCCGTCGACGCCCTCCGGGTAACCGGGAAAGTTCTCTACCTCAGTCGTCGTGGTGAGCTGGCCGCCGGGTTGCAGTCCTTCGTAAAGAACGGGCGACAGGCCGGCGCGGGCGGCGTAGATGGCGGCGGTATATCCGGCAGGGCCGGAACCGAGTATCAGGCAACGGATCGTTTCCATAGGGATAATGTTTTTGGGGTTATCGTAAGTCGATGATTTCAGCTTGGGGGTAGTCCTGCTGCGGAAAGCGGAAGAAATCGTCTTTCCAGCTTTGACCGGGAGTGTAGTCGTAGATGCTGATGCGCGTCCAACGGTCGTCGCCCTGTCGCAGGCGGACGCAGAGCGGGGCAAGGCTGCCTTTTTCGAGGGTCAGGACCATCTGGCGGATGGCTTTCCGGCTGTCAGTGGCCACGAGGCTCACTTCGTAGCAGTCCTTTCCGCGCAGTGTGGCGGACTTGAGGCTGGAGCGGTAGCCCTGCTTGTAGAGGTCTACGAACGTGTAGGGGTTCATGCTTTGCAGTTCGGCCTCGGTGGGATGGCTGACGTTGACCTCGCCGCTCCCTTCGAGATAGCTCCACTGCGTGGTGCCGTCGAACCAGGTCAGGAGGCGGGGCGAGTCGATGTGGAACATGCGGCCCTTGATATAAATGGTGCCGCTCTCCGATCCGCCGGCTTCGGCGCCGTCGAAGGTGGTGGCTTGAAACGTGGCCTTGACGCCGCCGGCAGCCTTTAGCTTGGCGGCGGTCTGGTCGAGGACGGAACGGGCCGTTTGCGCGCCGGCCGTGGTCAGCGCCAGCGTGAGGGCGGCGAGGAGCAGGAGTGCTTTTCTCATAGGGTTCTCCTTTATCGTAAGTTTGACAGTTTGTTTTCGAGTTCCAACTCGTCGGCGCAGAGCACGTCGCGGGGCTTGCTGCCCTGCGTGGGGCCGACGATGCCGGCCTTCTCGAGCTGGTCCATGAGGCGGCCGGCGCGGTTGTAGCCGATGGCGAACTTGCGCTGAATGAGCGAGGTAGAGCCCTGCTGATGGATGACAATGAGGCGCGCGGCTTCCTCGAACATCGGGTCGAGGTGGCCGGCGTCGAGGGCCTCGCCTCCACCTATTGTATCGCCGTCGGCGTCGGCGGTGACTTCGGGCAGGGCATAGGCGGAGAGGTAGCCCTGCTGTGAGGTAATGTAACTGTTGATGCGCTCCACCTCGGGGGTGTCGACGAAGGCACACTGTACGCGGACGGGGTCGTTGCCGCTGAGGAAGAGCATGTCGCCCTTGCCGACGAGCTGGTTGGCACCGGTGCGGTCGAGGATGGTCTTGCTGTCGGTGCCCGAGAATACCTTGAACGCCATGCGGGCGGGGAAGTTGGCCTTAATGGTACCGGTGATGATGTTTGTCGTCGGGCGCTGCGTGGCGATGACCATGTGTATGCCGACGGCGCGGGCCAGCTGGGCGATGCGCGCGATGGGCAGTTCGACTTCCTTGCCCGCCGTCATGATGAGGTCGCCGAACTCGTCGATGATGACGACGATGTAGGGCATGAACTCGTGGCCGTTCTCGGGATTGAGAAGGCGGGCCTTGAATTTGGCGTTGTACTCCTTAATGTTACGCACCTTGGCTTTCTTGAGCAGGTCGTAACGGTGGTCCATCAGCTGGCAGAGACTCTTGAGCGTCTGTACGACGCGCGTCACGTCAGTGATGATGGGGTCTTCCTCTTCGGGGAGCTTGGCCAGAAAGTGGTGCTCAATGGGGGCGTAGATGCTGAACTCCACCTTTTTGGGGTCGACCATGACGAATTTCAGCTCGGCGGGATGTTTCTTGTAGAGCAGCGAGGTGATGATGGCGTTCAGTCCGACGGACTTTCCCTGCCCCGTGGCGCCAGCTACAAGCAGATGGGGCATTTTCGCGAGGTCCACCATGAAAACCTCATTGGTGATGGTCTTTCCCAAGGCGATGGGCAAGTCGTACGTAGTCTCCTGAAACTTTCGGCTGTTGAGGATGCTCTCCATCGAAACGATTTGCGGGTTCTTGTTGGGGACTTCGATGCCGATTGTCCCCTTTCCGGGAATGGGAGCGATGATACGGATGCCCAGTGCGCTCAGGCTGAGCGCGATGTCGTCCTCAAGGTTACGGATTTTGCTGATGCGGACTCCCTGCGCGGGAGTAATTTCGTAAAGGGTAATCGTAGGGCCGATGGTGGCCTTGATGCTCGATATTTCGACGCCGAAGTTACGCAGGCTGTTGATGATGCGGTCTTTGTTGGCATTTTGTTCACCCATGTCGATGGCGGGAGTGCTGTCGGCGTATTTCTTAAGGAGGTCGAGCGTGGGGTAGTGGTAGTGCTCGAGATCTTTCTTAGGGTCGTAGGGCTCGAGGGCAGCGACGTCGGCCACGGTCTTGGCGGTAGCTTCCTTTTCCTTTAAGGTCTTGTCGATGGTCAGTACGGCCTCGGCGGGCTTCGGCGCCGTGAGCCCCGCGGTGTCGGCTTTGGTCGCGGCGGTGTCGAGGATGAGGGCCGGCTGTCGCTCGTCTTCGATGTCCTTGCTCAGGTCGAGGCTGACGGTGTCGGAGCTGTCGCCGGCTATGGGGGCGGTTTCGGTCGGTTCGTCCGGCGTGTCCGTGGTCGCCGCGTCGGGGACTTTTTCCTCGCGGGCCTCGCGCCGGCTGCGCAGGTAGTCTTTCGGATTGAGCAGTCTCCGGATAAATTGTATGGTCTCACTGCTGAGGTAGGCCAGGTAGCACACGGCGGTACCTATAATAAGGATAAAGAGTCCCACCGAACCGATTTGTTCGGTCAGCGTACGGCAGATGAAGTCGCCGTGCCCGCCGCCGGGCAGGAAGGCAAAGTGCGTCAGCCAGGACTCGGGGATGCTGAAAGCGAGCGTGACGGAAAGCCACACCATGAGCACTGTGAAATTGAGAAACCACTTCCATAGCCTTACGCGGTAGGCACTCATGAGCTTCATGCTGCACAACAGGAGGAACACAGGGATGAAGTAGGCCGCTACGCCGAAGCACTCGTGCATGAAGTAGTAGGCCAGGTAGGCACCGATTCGGCCGCCGTAATTGGCTGCGGAGTCCAGGTCGCCCGCCTCGACGCCGCTCTGGTCCTGTGGGCCGCTGACGAAGTTGGAACTGAAAGCCAGCAACATGAACAACGCCACGATGAGCAGGACGAGGCCGCAGATGAAGCGCAGCGTCTCGCCTTGCATGATTTCCTTGAGGCCGCCGGAACGCAGCGTGGCCTTGAGGTCAGTCTTTTTCTCTTGAACTTTTTTTCTGGGCATAGTGCCGAATTTGCCTTGCAAAATTACGCGAATTATGGCAATAACTCCGGCGGTAAGTCTTTTTTTTGTACTTTTGCACAGCACTTTTACCGTATGGATAAACCCATAAATACGATTTATTCGCCCAGCGTTATCGACTTCGTCACGGTGTCCGCGGAGTACTGCAAGTACGTCGAGCAGTGTGCCGGCACCGGGCGCAGCGAGTTTGTCGACGTGATGCGTAAACTCCTGCCCATGCTTTATCTGAAAGCCGCAATGGCAGAGCGGCCCGTCGCAGCCGATGGATACGTCGAGCACCCCGTGACGGAGGAGGACTATAACTATGTGGCTTCGTCGGTGGCGGCGGTGATGCAGGAGGACGACGACTATCTCGACGTGTTCCTTGAGGACTTCAAGTACTCCGACGTGCCTATCCGCCGGCAGGTCAGTGAGGATTTGGCTGACGTCTATCAAGCCTTGCGCGACTTTGTCGAGGTTTACCGGCAAGGTTTCGACGACGCCATGACGGTGGCCCTCTCTGAAGTGCTGGAGCAGTTCGCCCTCGGATGGGGGCAGCGCTTGCTGGGCGCGCTGCGCACGCTCCACGAAACGTGGACCATGAATAATTCCTCAGCGGACAATTGACGATGAACGCTTATCTGTTGCCAATGATCAGTACTTCCGATGGACGAATGTAAGCAACTTTTTGAACGCATCGACAAGGCGCTCGTTCAGGAGATGCCCGTAGTGGAGTTTCCCGGCCGCATCGTCGTCGTGCAGTCTGCCGTCGAAGCCGAGCGCGCAGTTGCCGTGCTTAGCCGCCAGGCGCGGGTGGGTTTCGACACCGAGACGCGCCCATCGTTTCGCCGTGGTCATGCCCACAAAGTAGCCTTGATGCAAATTTCAACAGCCGACCTTTGCTTCCTCTTCCGCCTCAATATGATCGGAATGCCGCCGGTTGTGGCCGATTTCCTTGCTGACGATAATGTGGGTAAAGTGGGCCTTTCCCTGAAGGATGATTTCCTTATGTTGCGCGAGCGGTCCGAGAGTCCTTGCCGCGGTTTCATCGACTTGCAGGAGTACGTCCAGCCTCTCGGCGTTAAGGATCTGAGTCTCCAGAAGCTCTACGCTAATTTTTTCGGGCAACGCATCAGCAAGTCCCAGCGTCTTACGAATTGGGAAGCCGACGTGCTTACCGACCGTCAGAAACAGTATGCCGCCATTGACGCTTGGGCGTGTCTCCGCCTCTACGACGAAATCACCCGCCTCAGGGAGAGTGGGAATTGGAGAACAGTTCAATTGACGGCGGGCAGTTGAAATATATCGTATAACTGCTGCCCACTTTAGTGTAACAGCGAAGCTATCAACTATCAATCACCTGATATTATCAATGAAAGAATCTCAATTGTCAACCGCTGATTGTCAATTGCATAAGACTGTCGTGCTGCGTCGCGGCAAGGCCGAGAGCCTGAAGCGGTTTCACCCTTGGATTTTCTCGGGCGCCATTGCTCGGCGTGATCCCGGTCTTGAGGAGGGCGACACGGTGCGTGTGCTCGACGAGAACGGCAATTTCCTGGCTGTGGGTCACTGGCAAGTGGGTTCCATCGCCGTGCGCGTCCTCTCTTTCCGCGACGAACCGCTCGACCGCGCTTTCTGGCTCGGCCGCCTCGCCGAGGCCTACCGTATGCGCAGGGCCATAGGACTGGCCGGCAGTGCCGATACTACGATATATCGCCTCGTTCATGGCGAGGGAGACCGTCTGCCGGGCCTCGTAGTCGACGTCTACGGTTCCACGGCTGTACTTCAGGCGCATTCCGTCGGTATGCACCGTCAACGTCAGCTAATAGCCGACGCGCTTATCGAGGCGACAGAGGGCACGGTCAGCCATGTCTACTATAAATCCGAGTCGACGCTTCCATACAAGGCAGGCTTGGGACAGGAGGACGGCTTCCTGACCGCCACGCCCCCTGCCGATGCGGACGACGTGGCCACCGAAAGCGGTTTGCGTTTCCATATCGACTGGCTTCGCGGGCAGAAGACGGGCTTCTTTGTCGACCAGCGCGAAAACCGTCGTCTACTCGAGCGTTACGCCTCGGGCCGCCGCGTGCTCAACATGTGCTGTTACACCGGTGCGTTCTCCGTCTACGCCCTGCGTGGCGGTGCCGAGCTCGTTCATTCCGTAGACAGCAGTCACAAGGCCATCGACCTGACGTGTGCCAACGTCGCCCTCAACTTTCCTCCTGCCATAGCTGAACGTCACGAGGCTTTTGCCGATGATGCCTTCCGTTACCTCGACCACATGGGAACGGGCGACTACGACCTCGTCGTCCTTGACCCGCCGGCTTTTGCCAAGCACCGTGACGTGCTGCGCGGCGCCTTGCGTGGATATACCCGCCTTAACACGCTCGCTCTCCGCAAGATCCGTCCGGGCGGCGTAGTCTTCACGTTCAGCTGCTCCCAGGCCGTCAGTGCCGAGCAGTTCCGCCTCGCCGTTTTCACTGCCGCTGCCCAGACCGGGCGCCACGTCCGCATACTCCATCAGCTTCATCAGCCCGCTGACCACCCCGTCAACATTTACCATCCCGAAGGCGAATACCTCAAGGGCCTCGTTCTCGAAGTCGAGTAGGGATACAGTTCCTATTATAATATATGTGTAAAGTCGGAGCGCCGTGAGCGTTTCGACTTTTTCCGTTCGTATCGTATCGGGCAAAGCGGCCGGCGTGGTTTCCGGTTCAGAAAGTCATTGTGGCGTAGAATCCGAAAGCGCCGTCGGGCAGTGGCGTTGGCGACAGGGTGAGCTGTGGTCCACGTGTCCGGGGACGGGTGAAAACCAGGGCCGAGGCGGTGCCGATGGCGGCGCCCGCGGCCACATCCCACCAGTCGTGCTTTTTGCCGTAGACGCGCGACCACGCCACGTAGGCTGAGACGGCGTAGGCCGGGATACTCCATTTCCAGCCGTAGCGGCGGCCGATGTACGTGGCCGCCGTGAACGTGATGGCGGTGTGCATGGAAGGCATGGAGTGGTCGTCGCTGTGGTCGGGGCGGTCTTTGCTGATGAGATATTTCAGGGCGTAGGTCGTGCCCACCGTCGTGACGGCAGTCAGTGCGCCTTGCTTCAGCCCTTGCCAGTCTTTGAGTGCCAACGTGGTGGCAATGCCAGCTGCCGGGGCGGCAAAGAGAAGCACGTCGCCCGCTGTGCGCGCGGCCTTGCGGCTGCCTGTCACTTCGAGGCGCTGGGCGTTGAGTGACAGTGCGAACAGCAGGCTGAGTACGAGAGGGAGCAGACGTCGCATGGGGAATACTTAAGAAAAACGGTCTATCAGTTTAGGAAGGAATATGAGCAGGCCTACGCAGACGGAGGCCGCTGCGAGGAGCAGCACCGCCCCTGCGGCGAGGTCCTTGGCGCGGCGGACGTATTCGCTGTAACCGGGCGAGACGAGGTCGCAGATGCTCTCGATGGCCGTATTGACGGCCTCGGCGGCTAGCACCATGCCGATGCACAGCACGACGGCGGCCCACTCAGTGGCCGTGAGTTCCAGCCACAGACCCGCCGCTGTGACCGCGACGGCTGCCACGGCATGGATACGGGCGTTGTCCTCCCGCAGGAGGCCTCGGATACCTGCCGCGGCAAAGCGGAAACTGCGCAAGCGTTTTCTGAGTGTAAATCCGGAATTTTTCATCGATGCGGTCGGGGAAACGGTCGGCGTATAAGCAAGATGTGTCAGGCCATGTCGCCCAGCTGGCGGCGCAACAGGTCGAGCTCGGCCTTGACGGCCGTGAGCCGACGCAGCACTTCGGCGTCGCGCGCCACTTTGTCCTGTTCCTGGCGCAGCGCTTCGCGCGCGGCGGACAGTTTCAGGCCGCGCACCTTCACCAGCAGGTAGATCTGGCGTATCGTTTCGATGTCTTTCTTGGTGTACTGGCGAATCTGGCGGCTGGTCTTGTGCGGCGAAATCTGGGGAAACTCGCGTTCCCAGTAGCGCAGGAGCGTTTCGGTCACGCCGATGGTCTCCGCTACTTCCTTGATGGAGTAGTACAGCTTTAAGTCTTTGTTCGTGTTCAGTGCCATACGCGTACCTGTTTCACCGACCTTTTATTTCCTATCACTTGCAAAAATAACGAAAAGGTCGTAACTTTGCAAAAGAATAGGAAGAAACATAACCAACAATGATGACAGCAAACGAAATACGCGACTCGTTTCTCCGATACTTTGAGTCGCAGGGCCACCTCGTAGTGCCGTCGGCGCCGATGGTAGTCAAGGACGACCCGACCCTTATGTTCACGAACGCCGGCATGAACCAATTCAAGGACATTATCCTCGGCAATCGTGAGCCCAAGTGCCGCAGACAGACCGACTCCCAGAAGTGTCTTCGCGTGAGCGGCAAGCACAACGATTTGGAGGAAGTCGGTCACGACACGTACCACCACACGATGTTCGAGATGCTCGGCAACTGGAGCTTTGGCGACTTCTTTAAGAAGGAAGAGATACACTGGGCGTACGACTACCTCGTCAATGTGCTCAAGATTGACCCCGCCAACCTCTACGTCACCGTGTTCGAAGGCTCGGCCGACGACGGACTGGGCCGCGACGACGAGGCGGCCGGCTATTGGGCCGAGTATTTCCCCCTGGACCACATCATCAACGGCAACAAGCACGACAATTTCTGGGAAATGGGCGATACGGGTCCCTGTGGTCCCTGTTCGGAAATCCACATCGACCTCCGCTCCGACGAGGAGAAAGCCAAGGTGCCCGGAGCGCAGCTCGTGAACAAAGACAATCCGCTGGTGATCGAAATATGGAACCTCGTCTTCATGCAGTATAACCGCAAGGCCGACGGTTCGCTGGAGCCGTTGCCCCACAAGGTAATCGACACCGGTATGGGCTTTGAGCGGCTTTGCATGGTCATGCAGAGAAAAAAGTCCAACTACGACACCGACGTGTTTCAGCCTATCATCAAGAAAATCGGCGAACTGTCCGGGCTCACCTACGGCACCGACGAGAAACAGGACGTCGCCATGCGCGTCGTGGCGGACCACCTGCGTGCTGTTGCTTTCTCCATTGCTGACGGCCAGCTGCCCTCCAACGCCAAGGCCGGCTACGTCATTCGCCGCATCCTGCGCCGTGCCGTGCGCTATGCCTACACTTTCCTCGGTCAGAAGGAGGCTTTCATGTACCGGCTGGTGCCCACGCTCGTCGAGGAGATGGGCGGCGCCTATCCCGAACTGCCCGCGCAGCAGACCCTCATAACCCGTGTGATGAAAGAGGAAGAGGACGCATTCCTGCGCACTTTGGCCACGGGCATCAACCTGCTCGACGGTGTCATCGACGAAACGCGCCGCGAGGGAAAGACTGTCATCGACGGCACGAAGGCTTTCACTCTTTTTGACACGTACGGCTTCCCGCTCGACCTGACCGAGCTTATCTGCCAGGAAGCAGGCATGACGGTCGACACCGCCGTGTTCGACGCCGAGATGCAGAAGCAGAAGGAGCGTGCCCGTGGCGCCGCAGCCGTCATGGCCGGCGACTGGGTGGAGCTCATGCCCGGCGAGACAGAGTTTGTCGGATGGGATTACACGGAGTACACCTGCCACATCCTGCGCTACCGCGAGGTACAGCAGAAGAAGCAGACTTTCTTCGAGCTGGTGCTCGACTATTCGCCTTTCTACGCCGAGATGGGCGGTCAGGTGGGCGACCGGGGTGTGCTCTGCAACGAGGCCGAAACCATCGACGTCGTCGACACGCGCCGCGAGAACGGTCTGCCTATCCACATCGTCCGCCAGCTGCCCGCTCACCCCGAAGCTGAGTTTATGGCCTGTGTCGACACCGACGCCCGCACCGCCAGCGAGGCCAACCACACCGCCACTCACCTGCTCGACCAAGCCCTGCGCGAAGTGCTCGGCGACCATGTGGAGCAGAAAGGCTCGCTCGTCACGCCGGCCTACTTGCGTTTCGACTTCTCGCACTTCCAGAAAGTGACGGCGGAGGAGTTGCGCAGCGTGGAGCGCATCGTCAACGAACGCATCCGCCAGGACATCCCCCTGCAGGAGTACCGCGACCTGCCTATCGAGGAGGCCAAGAATCTGGGCGCCATCGCCCTCTTCGGCGAGAAGTACGGCGACCGCGTGCGCGTCGTGCAGTTCGGCAGCAGCGTCGAGTTCTGCGGCGGTTGCCACGCCCGCAGCACGGGCCGCCTTGGCATGGTGCGCATCATCTCCGAGAGCAGCGTCGCCGCCGGTGTGCGTCGCATCGAGGCCGTAACGGGCCGCGCGGCAGAGGAAATGATTTACGCGCAGGATGACCTGCTGGCCAGTCTGCGTGCCCTCTTCACCGGCGCCAAGGACCTGACGGTGGCCATCAAGAAAACCATAGACGACAACAGCGAGCTGAAACATCAGGTGGAGGCTTTCGTACACGAGCAGATTCAGGCCCGGCGCGACCGTCTCGTCGCGGCCGCCAAGACGGTCGGCGGCGTGAAGCTCGTCAGCTGCGTATTGCCGTCGCCCATCGCGCCCGACGCCGTCAAGGACCTTGCGTTCCAGATTTCGGGTCAGCTGCCTGAAAACATGCTCTGCGTGCTCGGTAGCATCCATGCCGAAAAACCGCTGCTCACCGTGATGATCAGCAAGAACCTCGTCGAGAGCCGCGGTCTCAACGCCGGCCGGCTGGTGCGCGAGGCCGCCGTGCTCATCGGTGGCGGTGGTGGTGGTGCAGCCCACTTCGCTACGGCCGGCGGTCGCAATGCCGACGGTCTGCAGCAAGCCGTCGATCGCGTCGTCGAACTCGCCGGGATTTAAGCGTCGCACGGCGCCCGACAGTGGGCGTGCAGTCCCCGTTTTTACAAGTGTAGTCCCAGAAAATTCTATCGCTACGATAGGAATTTCTGGGACTACACTTGTTTTTTCTGTCGTAGTACTTGTGTGGACGGCAGTCGGGCGGGGCGTTGCTGGGGCGCCCTAGGGCATGTCAGAGGTGCTCGACGACATAGCCGGCGAGGAAGCAGCCGAACGTAGCAGGCATGTAGCTGACTGTGCCGGTGGTGGTGCGTTTGCCGGCCTCGCCCTCCACGGGGACGACGGCGTGGCGGTCGGGCGGTTGGGCCGAGAACACCACGGGCAGGCGGTGGCCGCGCAGTCCGTCGTGCGACAGGCGCTGGCGTACGGCTTTGGCCAGCGGGCAGTGGTACGTCTTCCACAGGTCGGCCAGCCGCACCTGCGTGACGTCGGTCTTGGCACCGGCGCCCATCGACGACACGATGCGCACGCCCCGCCGGAGCGCCGCGGCCAGCAGGGCGCACTTCGACGCTACGCTGTCGATGGCGTCGACGATGAAGTCGAACGCTTCGGACTCGAGCAGCGGGGCCATGTCCTCGGGGTTGAGGAAGACGCGGCGGACGTCGAGGTCGAGGGCGGGGTTGATGTCGCGGAATCTGCGGGCCAGTACGTCGACCTTGGGCAGGCCTACGGTGGAGTGAAGCGCCGGGAGCTGGCGGTTGATGTTCGACGCGGACACGGTGTCGGCGTCGACGAGCACGAGGCGCCCCACGCCGGCGCGGCAGAGCAGTTCGGCGGCGTAGGCGCCCACGCCGCCCGTACCGACGACGAGCACCGAGGCACGGGCCAGGCGGTCGGCACGGCTTTCGCCCAGGAGCAGGCGGGTTCGTTCTTGCCAGGGAGTGTGCATGAGCGGAGGGGGATTAGCTGTTTTTGGCGCCCACACTCGAAGTCGCGGTAAAGGTGGGCGAGGCCGTCTCGGCGGAACCGAGCTGGTCGGGGTAGACAATGAGCAGGCTGCGGCTGGAGAAGTAGCGCTCGAGCAGGTCGGGGAGCGTGTCGAGGCGCGGTTTGTAGGACAGGGTGCTGCGGCGCGCCGTGACAACGGCCACGAGGTGGTCCGGCGCTACCTGGCTGGCGATGCTGGCCAGGTGGTTCCAGTCCGTAAACTCCTTGCACGTGTAGGGGCAGTTGCGGTGGCATTCGTCCATGAGCTGGGCGATGCAGCCGAGGGTGCGCGGGTGGGCGTAGAAAGTGATGCGGCTCTCCAGCTGTCCGGCCATGCGTGCCAGACAACCGACCCAGCGCGCAAATCCCGCCTCGAACTGCGCCTTCGAGGGGACGAGGACGTGGATGCGGCGCAGGGTGTTGAGCGGAGTGGTGCTGCGGAAAATGGAAATCTGGCGGTCGATGCCCGTGATGAGCGTCTGGGCCACCTTGCCGTAGTAGGCGTCCGTCAGGTGCTGGCGCTGGTGGAGGCCGATGACCAGCTCCGTGGCGCGGAACTCCTTCATGGCGTGCATCAGGCCGCTGGCCACATTGACGGCCCAGCGGTTTTGCGTTTCTACCTGTACGCCTACGGACGAGGCGATGCCTGCCGCTTCGCCCAGTTTGCGGTCGCCGTCGGCGCGCGAGCGCTCGCTGTCCTTGTCGTCGAGCGTCACGGCAACGAAGGCCAGCGGGGCCGACTGGCGGGCGTCGCGTTCGAGGAGGCTGAGGCCCACGAGCGAGTGCACACTGCCGGGGTTGGAGAGCGCCACCATGATTTTCTGCTTGCTGTCGTCGTCGGTCGACGGACGGTCGTTGGCCGCCGAGAGGGCAATGCGCGCGGCGGCATGTTCAGTGGTAATCGAACTGAATATGCACGTGACGAGAATGAGCAGAATCGTACCGCCCAGCACGTCGTCGTTAAGGAGGCGTTCGCCGCTCGGCGTGATGAGGTTGTATCCCACAAGGACGGCCGCCAGCGTGGCTCCGGCCTGTGCGTTGCTCAGGCCGAAAATCATTTCGCGCTCCAAGGATTTCATGCCGAAGATTTTCTGCGTGGCGAGCGAGGCAATCCATTTGCTCGACAGGGCAATGACAATCATCACGGCGGCTACCATGAGCGTCGACGTGCTGGCGACGAGCAGGCGGATGTCGACCATCATGCCTACGCTGATAAGGAAATAGGGAATGAACAGGGCGTTGCCCACAAACTCCAGGTGCTTCATGAGCAGCGACGTATTGGGCACGTAGCGGTTGACGGCGAGGCCCGTCAGGAATGCGCCGAGCAGACCCTCCATGTCGATGAGTTCCATGAGCCCCGCACCGAGAAACGTGATGCCCAGTACGAAAATAAATTGCGTGATACCGTCCTCGTAATGGTAGAAGAAGAGACGCGCCAGCCGCGGGAAGATAAAAAGGATGACCGTAGAGACAAGGGCGAACTTCACGGCCAGCAGCACCCAGAACATACCGGAAATTTCCTCGCGGAACATGCCGCCCACGACGGCCAGCACGAGCAGCGTAAGCGTGTCGGTGACGACCGTGGCCCCCACGGCGATGGTCACGCTGCGCTCCTGGGCCAGACGGTAGCGCATAATGATGGGGTAAGCCATCAGCGTATGCGAGGCATACATGCTCGCCAGCAGAACCGACGTCAGCGGCGTGTAGCCGAGCAACCAGATATTCACGACGAAACCGATGCCCATCGGGATGACGAAGGCCAGTATGCCGTGCGTGACGGTCGGCACCCGGTTGCGCTGAAGGTTGTGCAGGTTCATCTCGAGGCCGGCCAGGAACATGATATAGTAGAGCCCGACCTTGCCGAACAGCTCGAACGAACTGTCGGCCGCAAGGACGTTGAAACCGTGGGGCCCGATGAGGGCTCCCGCCAGCACCATGCCGACGATGTGGGGAATGCGCAGCTTGTTCATCACTATCGGCGCAAACAGAATGATGGCCAGCACAATGAAAAATATCCAGGTCGGCGTTTCTATCGGTAACTGGCTGCTGAGGTCGGCAAATGTGAACATGAGCGTGCTTATTTCATGCAAAGGAAAGAAAAACTTTGTTTTTACGTCCGCACTGCCACGAAAAAGTTCTACTTTTGCACTCGATTATCACTAAGTTTTAGAGAAAAAGAGATGAACGTTGCCATTGTGGGCGCCAGCGGCGCCGTGGGTCAGGAGTTCCTTCGTGTCCTGGCCGAGCGTAATTTTCCCATCGATCAGCTTACCCTTTTCGGCTCGAGCCGCAGTGCAGGCCGCAAGTACACTTTCAAGGGTAAGGAATATACCGTCCAGTTGCTTCAGCACGGCGACGACTTCAAGGGGATCGACGTGGCTTTTGTTTCGGCCGGTGCCGGTGTGTCCAAGGAGTTTGCCGCTGACATCACGAAGCACGGCGCAGTGATGATTGACAACTCGAGCGCGTTCCGCATGGACGAGGACGTGCCCTTGGTGGTGCCCGAGTGCAACGCGGAAGATGCCCTCGACCGTCCGCGCGGCATCATCGCCAACCCGAACTGTACGACAATCATGATGGTCGTAGCGTTGAAGGCTTTCGAGAAGCTGAGCCACATCAAGCGCGTACATGTCGCTTCGTACCAGGCAGCGAGCGGAGCCGGCCAGGCCGCGATGGACGAACTTTACGAGCAGTACCGCCAAGTGCTGGCAGACGAGCCCGTCACGGTCGAAAAGTTTCCCTATCAGCTCGCTTTCAACGTAATTCCGCAAATTGATGTTTTTCAGGACAACGGTTACACGAAAGAAGAAATGAAAATGTTCAACGAAACGCGCAAAATCATGCACAGCGACATCGCTACGAGTGCCATGTGCGTGCGCGTTCCTTCGCTTCGTTCGCACTCCGAGAGTATTTGGATTGAGACCGAGCGCCCCATCTCGGTCGACGAGGCGCGTGCCGCAGTGGAGCAGGGCGAGGGCCTGGTGCTGATGGACGACCCCGCAAAGAAGGAGTACCCGATGCCACTCTTCCTGGCCGGAAAAGACCCTGTATACGTAGGCCGCATCCGCAAGGACCTGGCCAATCCGAACGGCCTGACGTTCTGGATTGTCAGTGACCAGATTAAGAAAGGCGCTGCGCTCAATGCGGTGCAGATTGCCGAATATCTTATCCGCGTAGGTAATATCAAGTAATGCGGTAGTTCCCGGTTCGCGGAACACAGTCTTTGTATAAAACGAATGCCGCCCCGTCCAAACGGACGGGGCGGCATTCGTTTTGTTTGCCTGTCCTGCGTTTACTTGCGGAGGTGTTTCCCGCCCTGGGTGTCGACGACGATGCCGCGGGCGTCCTTTCCGGCGGGGCGGCCGCCGAGGTCGTAGTATGTGGCGGAGCCGTCGGTCGTCGGGACGTGGTCGATGCCCACTGAGGCGTCGGTCCGGAAGGCCAGGAAGTTGTCCGTCAGCGCCTCGTCGAGCAGGTAGGCCGTATTGGCCGAGACGCGGCCGGTGGTCTCAGCACGGCGGAGCAGTCCCGGCGTACCGTCCTGTTCACCGAGCAGGTAGATGTTTCCGCTTACTCCCACCGATTGAAATGTACCGGTCAGTCCTGTTTCGATGGATTCCGCCGAGTTGTCGTTTTCAAGTCCAAGGTGCACGGTATCAGCCTCGGACTTGAGGACAAAAGGGCTGCCAGCGGGGACAGAGCTCCCCAGGGCTTTCAATGTGGCGTAGCCGTTTCCCGTTTCGGCCAGGGCATAGGCCGTGGCGTCGGCGGGCAGGCTGATGCCGAAGGGCAGGTAAACGGCGGCGTAGCCCAGTTCGCCAACGGCGACGTCGAGCGTCGTGGCCGGCGCGATGTACCAGCGGGCACCGGCGTCGTCCGCGGAACCCGCCACGACAGTCTGTGAGGCGCTCAGGCTAAGGCAGGGCGTGGCACCGTTGCCCGCGTTGAGGCAGACTAGCGCCGTTTTACCCCCTTGCGCGTTGAGCGTGTAGCTGCCGGCGGCGGTCACGTTTCTGGCCGACGACACCCGCGACGCGGCGGCCTTTGTCGGACCGACGTAGGTGGCGTAGTTGCTGTTGTAGAGTTGCCATCCGCCGTTTTCGCTCAACGAGAAGCGGAACAGCTGGTCGGCCGAGGCTTCGTCGAGGGGGCGGCTGTTGTAGCCGGAACTGAGGGGCGAGAGGGTGCGGTTGCCCGTGAAGCCCGCGTTGACCAGCCTGTACCAATTGCCGTCTACGAGGCCGATGGTGGCGTCCTCGATGGTGCGCATGAGGGCATAGAGGCGCGGTGCCGTGGGCGCGGTGCGGAAGTCAGCCTTGGCGGCGTCGATGTCGCCCTGCCGCGCTGGATCGATGGTACCGACGTAGCCTGTCCCCGTACCGGTGCTTTCCAGTTTTTCGTCGATGATGCCCAGCGTCAGGTCGGCGCGGTCGGTGTTGCTGTCGTAGCTGTACGTACCGCCAGTGATGCGCTCGATGCTGTACTGCTTGTAGACGATGGTGTAGTCGGCGCCATAGGTCGACTCCTCGTAGAGGAAACCGATGGAGTCGTTGGCCTGGAGGGTCATGGTGGAGTAGGCCGACCCCATGCGGCTGCTTTGGTAGCGGCCCTCCCAATGGCTGGCAAAATTCGTAGGCGTATTGAAGTCTTCGTAGCTGTCGAGCGCTTTGTAATAGATGCCTACGTTGGTCCGTCCGCTGCCGAAGGGGATAGATTGTAAGGCGAGGTAAACCGGTTTGCCGTCGCTGTTGCGGCGGGCGGGCACGATGAGAATTTCGCCGTTGGTCGAGTTGTTCAGCACCTTGATGCCGTCCTCGCAGGCGTCGGTGGCCACGGCCGTAGCCCAGCTTCCTTCAGCCTTTTCTATGTCGGAGTAGGTGAAGTGGTTGTAGTAGCGTCCGCCACCCTTGCGGCTGCTCAGCACGACGGTGCCGTCGGGCAGCTCTTCGCACTTGGGCTCGTCGCCGGACGGCGCCGGCGCGCTGTTTGCACCGCCCAAGGGGCTCCATGTCTGACCGAAGTCGTCCGAGTAGATGACCAGGTTGCCGCCGCGGGCGCACAAGGCGGCGTAGAGGCGGTAGAAGCGGCCCGTCTTGACGATGCGGCTCTGGCAGATGCGGCCCGAGCCGAAAAAGAGACTCTGGACGGCACCGCTCTGGCGCTGGTCGAAAAGGCCGTAGATGTGTTCGGTGATGTCGACGGGGCGCGTCCATGTCCGGCCGTTGTCGTAGCTGTAGAGCCGGGTTACGCGGATGGGATTCTGACGGTTCGAGCCGCCGTAGGTGACGTTTCCGGCCGCGCAGATGACGAGCACCGTGTCGCTCTCGCTGTCGGCCACGAGCGCCGCGTCGCCGTAGCCGCAAGCCGCGTCACCCTTGATGCCGTTTCCGTCGGCGATGGTGAATTCCTGTCCCCACGTAGCGCCGTTGTCCGTACTGATGCGCGCGTGCAGGTCGATGTGGCCGTAACCGATGTCGGCACCGCAATAGCGGTAGTCAGCGATGGCGATGACGTCGCCGTTGTGCGTACGGGCGATGGCCGGGATACGGTAGGGTACTTGTCCGCTGAACGTTTGGAAAAGCTCTACGCTCGGTTCGGCGGGAGTCTGGCTGCGTGCGATGCTAACGGTGAAGTTGGTCGCCGTAATGTAGGCATTGCTGGCGGCGTCGGTGCGGTCCACGGTGAACGTGACGGTCTGTTCGTTCAGCCCGTTGAGCCCGACGCTCAGCGTGGCGCCGTCGGCGAAGGTGTCCGTGTCGCCGTCGTCCGTCGTGATGCCCATGTTCTGCCCGCCGTGATTGACGGCCGTGAAGCTGTATCCCGTCACGACGTAGCCGGCCGGCGCCGTCAGGGTGTAGGTCTTGCCGCCGCTGTTGCTGTACAGGCGGATGCCCTCGTTGTCGGCGGCCATGTTGTTGACTCCGGCCGAAAGGCTGAGGCCGGGCACGACGCCCGACTCCCAGCGGCTGGCGTACGTCTTGGCGGCGTTCCATGCCGTGAAAGCGCCATGCGTGAGGTCGACGGCGACATTGGCTTTCGCCAGTTCGATGACGATGCTCGAACCGTGGTCGGCGCCTGTCGTCCAGAAGGCCAGGCGGTTGCTGCGGTTGTTCACCTTGTTGGCGGCGTAGCCCGTCTGGTTCATGTAGTAGGCCTCGACGCCAGCACCGAGGTCGTCGGAAGCGCTGAAGCTCCAGAGCGTGCGGTCAGCGTCGGTGACGGTCGCCGCGTCCTTAAGCGTCACGTAGGCGGTGCCGCCGTTTTGTCCGCTCATCGTAGCGGGCGAGGCGAGCACGCGCTCCGGTCCGGCCTGTTTGTTGTAGAGGGTGAAACCGTCGGCTTCGCTTCCGGTGAAGCACCAAAGGTCAGCGTCGTCGAGCTCGGTACGGTTGCGGTTCAGAGCGATGTATTCGCCGTCGCCGTTGTCGCTGATGACAAGGCCGCCCGACCCGATGGCCATGGTGTACCAGCACGTGGTCGGGGCGAAAGCTCCGTCGGCGAGTGTCGTCGTGCGGAACGGTACGTCGGCCGTCGCGTGCGTGAACGCGGTCAGGCCCAGCAGGGCGGGGCAGAGTAGTCGGAGTAATTTCATAGACTGCATATATTATATAATGTGTAAGCGTTATTTCAGGATATCGGTGATGTCGTCCTTTCCGAGCTTGGAGAAATTTTCGCGCATCGCCGTGTCGCCCTTCAGGTTCTGTAGGCGGTAGAAGTCCATGAAGCCCATGTTTCCGTCGCGCAGGGCCTGTGCCAGCGCTTTGGGCACTTCGGCTTCGGCCTGTATCACTTCGGCGCGAGCCTGTTCGGCGAGGGCTTTCATCTCCTGCTCCTTCGCTACGGCCATGGCGCGGCGCTCCTCGGCTTTGGCTTGGGCGATGTTCTTGTCGGCGTTGGCTTGGTCCATCTGGAGGGTGGCACCGATGTTCTTACCGACGTCGATGTCGGCAATGTCGATGGAGAGGATTTCGTAGGCGGTGCCGGCGTCGAGTCCCTTGCGGAGCACGAGTTTCGAGATGGAGTCCGGGTTTTCGAGCACCTCCTCGTGCGAGTTTGCCGAACCGATGCTCGAAACGATACCTTCGCCCACGCGGGCCAGGATGGTGTCCTCGCCGGCTCCGCCGACGAGCTGGTGAATGTTGGCGCGCACCGTGACGCGCGCCTTGGCGATGAGCTGTATGCCGTTCTTGGCCACGGCGGCCACGGGCGGCGTGTCGATGACTTTGGGATTGACCGACGTCTGCACGGCCTCAAAGACGTCGCGCCCAGCCAGGTCGATTGCGGTGGCTTTCTCAAACGACAGGTCGATGTTGGCCTTTGATGCCGACACCAGGGCGTGCACTACGCGTTGCACGTGCCCTCCTGTCATGTAGTGGGCTTCGAGCTTGTCGCGGCTGATGTAGTCCAAGCCGGCCTTATGGGCCTCGATGAGACTCGGAACGATGATGCCGGGCGGCACGTTACGGATGCGCATCAGAAAAAGCTGGACGAGCGAAACCTTGACGCCGGACACCTTGGCCGAAAGCCAGAGGAAGAAGGGCACAAAGTGGAAGAAGATGGACAGCACCGCAATGACGGCGACGGCCACGATAATGGCAAAGATGGGATTCATAGTTCGGGATTTTTAGGGGTTAGCGAGTGGTGTCCGTTTTGCGGCGGACGAGAATCAGGGCTTCGTCGACGCGGGTGACGACGACGGGCGTGCCTTCGTCGATGAAGCCGTCGGCCGACTTCACCTCGACGGTCTTGCCGTCGATGAGGGCGTTGCCGATGAGGGCCAGCCGTGTCAGGGCCTTGCCCTCATCGCCCGGTTTCACGCTGAGCTGTTCGGGCGTGGCGGCGGTCGAGTCGATGGTGCTGCGCAGGGCGGCGCGGTCGACGACGGGCGAGTGGCCCATGAGGAACAGCAGGCCCACGACGACGGCCGCCGTGGCCAGCAGTACGATGAGGCCCGTCGTGTTGCCGTAATGTACGAACGTGAGCACGTTGGCCGCTACGGCGCAGAGGGCACCGCCGACGCCGGCCACGCCGACGCCGGGTGTCAGGAAGGCCTCGACGGCAAAGAGGACCAGCGTCACGACGCCCAGCAGCAGGATAAGGGTAAGTGTTTCCATGAGGCAGGGATTCAGGGTCAGAAGGCGGGGCGGTATTTCGCCTCGTCCTTGTCTTCGAGCATACTCAGATACGATTGGTAGCGCGACGGCGCCAGGCGTCCCTCGTCGAGTGCCCGGAGCACGGCGCAGCCCGGTTCGTGTGTATGCGTGCAGTTGTAGAACCGGCAGTCGGCCGACAGGGCGAACAGGTCACGGAAGTAGTGGGCCACTTCGCCGCGTTCCATGTCGAAGGTGCCGAAGCCCTTGATGCCGGGAATGTCGATGAGCGCCCCGCCGCCGGGCAGGTCGTAAAGGGCGCTGAACGTGGTGGTGTGCATACCGGTCTGGTGCGCCTCCGAGATGGCGGCCGTGCGGGCGTCGGCGTCGGGCACGAGCAGGTTGAGCAGGGTCGATTTGCCCACGCCCGAGTGGCCTGCGAGGAGCGTCGTCTTGTCGCGCAGCAGGTCCGTGAGCGCCCCGGTGCCCTCGCCGGTGAGGGCCGACAGGGCGAAGCACGGGTAGCCGATGGCGGCGTAGAGGGCCATTTCGTCGGCGGCTGTCTGGCGCTCGGCGGCGTCGAGGTCGTCCATCTTGTTGAACGCGAGGGCGGCCGGTACGCGGTAGGCTTCGGCCGAGGCCAGAAAGCGGTCGATGAAGGTGAGCGACGTTTCGGGCCGCGCCACTGTGACGACGAGCAGGGCCAGGTCGACGTTGGCGGCCAGTATGTGGCTTTGCTTCGACAGGTTGGAGGCCTTGCGCACGATGTAGTTGCGCCGGTCGTCGATGTCGGTGATGAAGGCGGGGCTGCCGTCGCTTTCCGTCAGGCTCACGCCGTCGCCCACGGCGACGGGATTGGTCGACCGGATGCCGCGCAGGCGGAAATTGCCCTTGACCTTGCACTCCACGAGGCGGCCGTCGTCCGTGCGGACGACGAGCCAGCTGCCCGTGTTGCGTATGACCGTGCCGTGCATCGCTCCTTCCGTTTCGACTCAGACGGTCATGATTTCCTTGTCCTTGGCGGCCAGGATTTCGTCGATCTTCTTTATCATTTTGTCGTGCAGCTTCTGGAGGTCAGCCTCGGCGTCCTTCTCGAGGTCCTCGCTCAGGCCGTCCTTAATGGCTTTCTTGAGCTTGTCGATGCCGTCGCGGCGGGCGGTGCGTACGCTGACTTTGGCCTCTTCGCCTTCCTTGCCGCACTGCTTGGAGAGCTGGCGGCGGCGCTCCTCGGTGAGGGGCGGAATGTTGAGGCGGATGATTTCGCCGTTGTTCTCGGGCATGATGCCGACTTCCGAGTCGATGATGGCTTTTTCGATAACGCGGAACATCGATTTGTCCCAAGGCTTGATGGCGATGGTGCGGGCGTCGGGTGTGGTCACGGCGGCCACGTTGTTGATGGGGACCATCGAACCGTACGAGTCGACGCGGATGGCGTCGAGGATATGGACGTTGGCTTTGCCGGCACGGATGGTGGCCAGTACGTCTTCGAGGTGCATCACGCTCATTTCCATTCTTTCCTCGCAGGCGGCGAGGCATGCTTTCACGTCAAACATAGTTTTCTGTCGCTTTATTTCGGTTAATTAATTGTCGCTTTTCGGACAAAGATAGGCAGTTTTTGCCGTACGGACAAAGGCTGGAGCGATTTTCTGCGTCAACTTCCGGAACGGAGGCCGTTACGGGCCGGAAATCGGGTGCAGCGACCGGAAAAACAAGTACTACGATAGTTTTTACAAGTACTACGATAGAAATTCCTATCGCTGCGATAGGAAAAACGGGGACTACACTTGTTTTTTTTCAGGCGTAGTCCGATGGGCATTGCCGCCGTTATCCGATTTGAGAGGCGCTGTCCGGCTGCGTGTCGCGCCCGGTTTCGTTTCTCCGGTCGCGCCCCCGGACTGTTGAGGCGGAATTGCACACGGGCGGAAAACTTTGTGTAAAAATCGCGTCGGCGCGTTCAAAATTGCTATCGAAATAGTTCTATTTGCAACCACCACGCTGTGGATTGTCAAGACTTTGAAAATAAGCGAGATATGGGCGTTAGTTGTGCTTTAGGTTATCATTTTTTAGCTTAAATCCTTGTTAATTCTTTCGTTTTTTGTGGTCGGAAAAACGAGAGTACTAACTTTGCATGCACAAAGTGAGGTGTATGTGCAAGAAGTACCGGGAAATCCGTCTTGACATAGCGGCCGGGCGCACGGACGAGGCGCTCGCCAAACTTGACTGCGCGCTGGCCACGGCGAATGCCGACGCCGAACTCCATTACCTGCGGGGCAACGCGCTGCGCAAGCAGGGACGGTGGGCCGACGCCGTGAACAGCTATCTGGCTGCTGAAGCCCTCGACCCCGAAAGCCCGGCCGCCGAGGCGCGCGCCATGTTGAACGACATCTTCGCTTTCTATAATAAAGATATGTATAACCAGTAATCACACTGCGATAATGAGTAAGATGAGAGGAGCCGTCGTCATCGACACCGATCGCTGCAAGGGGTGCAACTTGTGCGCCTTGGCGTGTCCGTGTGGCGTGTTGGCGTTGTCCGCCCGCGCGGTCAACCACAAGGGCTACCCCTACATGGAGCAGCCGGGCGCCGATGCCTGTATCGGCTGTGCCTCGTGCGCCATCGTGTGCCCCGACGGGTGCATCACCGTTTACCGTAAAAAAGAAGACTAACCATGGCAGAAACAAGCGAAGTACAGTTGCTCAAGGGCAACGAAGCGATAGCCCGCGCCGCCATCCGATGCGGTTGCGACGGCTATTTCGGTTATCCCATCACGCCGCAGTCCGAAGTGCTCGAGACGCTGGCCCTGCTCAAGCCGTGGGAGACGACCGGCATGGTAGTGCTCCAGGCCGAGAGCGAGGTGGCAGCCATCAACATGCTTTACGGCGGGGGCGGCTCGGGCAAGCGCGTCATGACCTCGTCGTCGAGCCCCGGCGTGGCCCTCATGCAGGAGGGCATCAGCTACATGGCAGGAGCCGAGATTCCGGGCCTAATCGTCAACGTGCAGCGCGGCGGCCCGGGACTGGGCACCATACAGCCCAGTCAGAGCGACTACAACCAGGCGACGCGCGGTGGCGGCAACGGCGACTACAACGTCATTGTCCTGGCGCCCGCCTCCGTACAGGAGATGGCCGACTTTGTCGACCTGGCTTTCGAGCTGGCTTTCCGTTACCGCAACCCCGCCATGATTCTCTCCGACGGCGTCATCGGGCAGATGATGGAGCGCGTCGTGCTGCCGCCGGCCAAGCCCCGGCGTACTGAGGAGCAGATTGCGGCTGAGTGTCCCTGGGCCGCCAACGGTCACGGACTGCGCTCGCGGCGTCCGAACGTCATCACGTCGCTCGAACTGGAGTCCTCCGTCATGGAACAGAAGAACCTGCACCTCCAGGCCAAGTACCGCGAGATCCGGGAACGCGAGGTGCGCTATCAGACTGTCGACCTCGACGATGCCGACTATGCCATCGTGGCTTTCGGGTCGGCCGCGCGCATTTCGCAGAAAGCCATGGAGATGGCCCGCGCCGACGGGCTGAAAGTGGGGCTTTTCCGGCCCATCACGCTCTGGCCGTTCCCCGAGCGTGAGCTTGCCGAACTGGCCACGAAGGTAAAGGGGCTGCTCGTGGTCGAAATCAATGCCGGACAGATGGTCTATGACGTACGTCTGGCCGTTAACGGGCGCGTCCCCGTGGCCCACTTCGGCCGACTGGGCGGCATCGTGCCCGATCCGGACGAAATCGTCGAAGCCCTTAACGCTAAACTCGTCAACGCCTGATGCTGGACCTGCACAACGAACCGGCCCGCCCGTCCGGCCCGACGGAACCGCCCCGCCGCCGATACCGCGACCCCGAACACCGGGTGTTGCGCAACTGGCTCAACTCGGCGTTCATGGTGGCCACGCTCGCCACGATAGTGCTCTACTACGCCCTGCCCGGCGAGGAAAACCGCTTGTGGTTCATCGGCATGGGTATGCTGGCCGTGGCCATCAAAATGATAGAAGTCGTCATCCGTACCCTCGACTATACCCGCAACCGACAGCCGCGGCGCAGGTACGGCGACGACGAAGACTGAAACCAACCTGCACGAAAAATGACACGTGAAGAAATCATACAACCGGAGAACCTGGTCTACCGGAAACCGACGCTGATGAACGACGTAGGCATGCACTATTGCCCGGGCTGCTCGCACGGCGTCGTACATAAGCTCATTGCCGAGGTCATCGAGGAGATGGACATGACCGAGCGCACCATCGGCATCAGCCCCGTAGGCTGTGCCGTTTTTGCCTACCGATATATTGACATCGACTGGCAGGAAGCGGCCCACGGACGCGCTCCCGCGCTCGCCACGGCCTGCAAGCGCCTTTGGCCCGACCGCCTCGTGTTCACGTATCAGGGCGACGGCGACCTGGCCTGCATCGGTACGTGCGAGACCATCCACGCCCTGAACCGCGGGGAGAACATTACGATTATTTTCATCAACAACGCGATTTACGGCATGACCGGCGGACAGATGGCGCCTACCACCCTGATGGGCATGAAAACCGCTACGTGTCCCTACGGCCGCGATGCGCACTTGCACGGCTACCCCCTGCACATCACCGACATCGCCGCGACTCTCGAGGGCACAGCCTACGTCACGCGGCAAAGCGTCCATAACGTCGCAGCCATCCGCAAGGCGAAGAAAGCCATACGCCACGCTTTCGAGAACTCCATGCAGGGACGCGGATCGAACCTCGTCGAAATCGTGTCGACCTGCTCCTCGGGCTGGAAACTGTCGCCCGAAAAAGCCAACGCCTGGATGGAGGAACACATGTTCCCGTACTATCCCACGGGCGACCTGAAAGACGTGTAATCCTTAACCCTGCGAATCATGAAAGAAGAGATTATCATATCGGGCTTTGGCGGACAAGGCGTGCTCTCTATGGGAAAAATCCTTGCCTATGCGGGGCTCATGGAAAACAAGGAAGTCACCTGGATGCCTGCCTACGGCCCGGAACAGCGTGGCGGCACGGCCAACGTCACGGTTATCGTCAGCGACGCGCCCATCTCGTCGCCTATCCTGAGCCGCTACGACACGGCCATCTTGCTCAACCAGCCTTCACTCGACAAGTTCGAGCCGAAAGTCAAACCCGGCGGTACGATTATTTTCGACGGTTTCGGCATCAGCGAACCGCCCACCCGCACCGATGTGTCGTGCTGGCGCATCGACGCAATGGACGCCGCGGCGGAACTGAAGATGATGAAGTGTTTCAACATGTTTGTCTTGGGCGCGCTACTGCGGATACACCCCATCGTGTCGGTGGACAACGTGATGCAGGCGCTGCGCAAGACATTGCCCGAGCGCCATCACGACTTGCTGCCGCTGAACGAGAAAGCCATACTTAAGGGCATGGAACTCGTGCGGCAGTTGTGAACCGTCCGGACCCATACCTCCGTATTCCGGCCGTGCGCCTTGGGCGTGCGGCCTTTTTCGTTGTGTTTGTCCGTCGCGCGGTTCGGGCTGTGCTGATGCTGGCTTTCCTGTTTGCGGCGGGGACTTGGACGGGCGGAGGGCTGCGGGCGCAGGACGGGGCGACGTGGGACGAGTTTGCCGCGCAGTATGCGTTCGACGCTGCCGCGTCCGGGCTTGGCGAAAGTGCTGTAGACGACCAACTGGAGCAGCTTTACATGATGCACCTCGCCCCGATGGACCTGAACCGGGCGGATGCCGCGTCGCTGGCCCGCCTGCCTTTCCTCGACGACGCAACGGCCGACTCGCTCGTGGCCTACCGCGAGCGGGTCGGTGGCTACTATTCGCTCGGCGAGCTCCAGCTCGTGCCGCGGTTGGACTACCGTACGCGTCGCTGGCTCGCCCTTTTTGTGTATTGCGGCAGTCCCGAAACCAAGCGGCCTCCTCTCGCGCGCCGGCTCGTCGCCGGGCGGTGGGACATGAGCGGCTTGCTCGGCGTGCCCCTTTACCGCCGGGCCGGCCAGCGCAGCCATAGCGCTGAGGAGCTTGACCGCTATCCCAACCGCCAGTACGTAGGCGACGCGCTCAACCACTCCCTGCGCCTCACGTACAGCTACGGCGATGAGGTGAACTACGGGCTGAAACTCGACAAGGACGCCGGCGAGCCTTTTGCCTCCCATGGCAATTACCCGTACGACGAGTGGGCCTACTACGTGCGCTTCCGTCCCGGTCGGCGCTGCCAGGACCTGATTGCGGGTAACTTTCGCGTCGACGTGGGGGAGGGGTTGTTGCTTGGTAACCGCTTTCTGGTGGACAAGGCCGCCGCGGTCACCACGTTCCGCCCGCCGTCCGCCCGCCTCAGCCCGACGCTCTCCACCAGCGGCAGCCAGCTGTTTCAAGGCGTAGCGACGACATGGAGCCTCCGGCGCTGGCGCCTGACGGTTTTCGGCTCCTGGCGGCGCATGGATGCCAACCTCGACGACGAGGGGCGCGTCACTTCGCTCAAGACCGACGGTTACCATCGAACGCCGCTCGAACGTACGAAACGCCGCAACCTCGGTGCGGGCGCGGGTGGGGCGGCGGTGGAGTACGTGCGCCCCGACTGGCGCGTGGGGCTGGCTGCGGCGGGCGTGGCCTACGACCGCACGTTCTGTCCGCGCGACGCCCTTTATTCGCGTTACTATTTCCGCGGCCGATGGACCGGCGGCGCGTCGGCCTATTTCGGCGGCCGGTGGGGACGATGGACTGCCCGTGGCGAAGCGGCGACGGACAAGGACGGTCACGTGGCGCTGGCCGGAACCGCCACGTGCCGCCTGCTGCCGGACTGGACGCTGGGCGTCGAGGGGCGCAAGCTGCCCGTGCGTTTCGCGTCGCCGGCCGGACAGACGTTGCAGGAGGGCAGCCGTACGGCCAACGAGGAAGGCGTGCTCGTCGGTTCGAGTTTCCGTTTGCCCGGCGGCGTGGAAGCCACGGTCTACGCCGACTGGTTCCGTTTCCCTTGGGCCACGTACCGGGCGTCGCAGCCGTCGAAAGGCATGGAACTGTCGGGCGAGTTTGCCTGGCAACAGGGGCGCAGCCGGACGTGGACCCTGCGTTACCGCATGAAGACGAAGCAACGCGACGTGGCGGGCTACGACAACCTGATGGAGTTCGTGACCACGCACCGGCTGCGCATGGCCGTGGCGGGCGGTGCGCAGCGCTGGCAGTGGACCGCCGCGGTCGACGGAGCCATAGAGCGGCGGCAGACGGGCGCCGTGTCGCGGGGCATCATGGGCAGCGGGCGCGTCACGTGGCGCCCCGACCGTTGGCGCCTGGCCGCCATGGGAGCGTTTTTCTTCACCGATGATTACGCTACGGCCTTGTCCGCGTATCAGCCCAGCTTTGCCGACAGTTACGGCTTCCTGCGCTGTTACTATCATGGGGCGGCCGGTGCCCTTCTGGCGCAGTGGGAGCCTGTGCGAAGGTGGGCCATAGGTGTCAGGGCCAGCCTGACCGGATATTTCAACCGCTCAACCATCAGTTCCGGAACCCAGCAAATCGACGCCCCCGTAAAGGCCGATTTGCTTTTCCGCCTGGCCTATCGCTTTTGAGGAGAGGGAAAAAAGACGAAGGAAGTGACGGGATGAACGGGCGTGACGGGCAGGGAGAAAAGCGGGCGAAAACTCATTTTCCTCATTGATTTTGTTTGCCCCATTACTCCATCAATTCGCTTTTCTCCGGTGAAAAAGGTCGCTGGAGGGCCGGCCGAGTGCGCCGGTTGCACTACCTTTGCAGGCGAAAGTCCCGTCGGGGCTGTTTTCGACAACGATGAATCTGCCTGAATCTTTTCTGGAAACGATGCGAGCCACGTTGGGCGACGCCGAGGCGGAGCGCCTCGTGACCGCCCTGGCCGAAGACGCGCCCGTCAGTGTCCGCCTCAATCCGCTGAGGAACGTGGTACCGGCAGGGGCGGCGCAGCCCGTGCCCTGGTCGTCGGCCGGATATTATCTCGCCGGGCGGCCGGCGTTTACGTTCGACCCGCTGCTCCACGCCGGGGCGTACTACGTGCAGGAGGCAGCCTCCATGTTTGTGGAGCAAGCCCTGCGTGCCATGGACGGAGTGCCCCGCCGCGTGCTCGACCTCTGTGCGGCGCCCGGGGGCAAGAGTACGTTGTGGCGCTCGCTCCTGCCGGACGACAGTCTGCTCGTGGCCAACGAACCGCTCCGCCCCCGAGCCGCTGTGCTGGCCGAGAATATGCAGAAGTGGGGCCATCCGGCCGTGTGCGTTACTGCCGCCTATCCGGCCGACTTCGCTCCGCTGACGGACTTCTTCGACGTGGTCGCCGCCGACGTACCCTGTTCGGGCGAAGGCATGTTCCGCAAGGATCCGGGCGCCGTCGGCGAATGGCAGGCGGAGAGCCCGGCCCTCTGTGCCACGCGGCAGCGTTCCATCGTCGCCGACGTATGGCCCGCGTTGCGTACGGGCGGTTATCTCGTGTACAGCACCTGTACGTTCAACCGCCTGGAGGACGAGGACAACGTCCGATGGATCATCCGCGAACTCGGTGCCGAGCCTGTACCCCTCGCCGTCGATTCCGCGTGGGGCATTGCCGGCGACACTACGGGCGGCGACCTGCCGGTTTATCACTTCTTTCCTCACCGCACGCGCGGCGAAGGCTTCTTCCTGGCCTTGCTCCGTAAGACGGCCGACACTCCTGCCCCTTCGCGCCGGCGCATCCGTACGCCGCACCGTGCCGGGCAGCCCGTCCCGAAGGCCTGCCGCGACTGGCTGACGGGCGACTACCGTTTCGTGGCGCGGCCCGACGGTTTTGCGGCGCTGCCCGCAGCCTTGGCCGACGACATGGAGCGTGTGGCCGGGGCGGTCCCGACCCTCGTGAACGGCGTGTCCGTCGGCGAGATGCGTGGTCCCAAATTGCAGCCCGCCCACGCGCTGGCCCTGAGCGCCGCGCGCCGAGCCGACGCCTTCCCCGTGGCAGAACTCAGCTACGCCGAAGCTGTGGCCTACCTGCGCCGCGAAGCCGTCGTGCCGCCCGTCGCGGGGCGTGGCTACACCGTTGTGGCCTACCAGGGCCGCGCCTTAGGTTTTGTCAACCACCTCGGTACGCGCGCCAACAACCTCTATCCGCCCGAGTGGCGCATACGCAGCACCTACGGCCCCGACGCGGCGCCCGAAGTGGTGCTCCCCGTCGATTCACCCAAACCCCAATATATCCGATGAAGTACCTTGAGTTTACATTCCGCCTGACGCCGGCCGACGAGACTGCCGGCGACGTACTGGTGGCCCTGCTGGCCGACGCCGGCTTCGACAGTTTCGTGCGGCCCGACGACGAGGCCGACCCCATCAAAGCCTACATCCGTCGCGACGCCTACCGGCCCGAGGCGCTCAGCGAGGCCCTCGCCGCTTTCCCCCTGCCGGAGACGACCATCAGTTACGACAGCGCCGAGGCCGAAGACAAAGACTGGAACGAAGAGTGGGAACGAAATTTTTTCGAGCCGCTCGTTGTCGACGGCCGCTGTGTCGTACACTGTACGTTCCATAAAAATGTGCCTGCGGCCGAGTACGACATCACCATCGACCCGCGTATGTCGTTCGGCACGGGCCACCACGCCACCACGAGCCAGATGATCAGCGAAATCCTGGCCCACGACGTGGCGGGCAAAGCCGTGCTCGACATGGGTTGCGGCACGAGCATCCTGGCCATACTGGCCCGTATGCGCGGTGCTGCGAGGGTGACGGCTATCGACAACGACGAATGGTGCGTGACTAACTCGCTCGAAAATATCGCCCTCAACAGCCTCGACGGCATCGACGTGGAGCTGGGCGACGCTGCCGCGCTTGCAGGCAAGGGGCCGTTCGACCTGATTCTCGCCAACATCAACCGCAACATCCTGCTGGAAGACATGCACAGCTACGTGGCCTGCATGGCGCCCGGTGCGAGCCTGCTGATGAGCGGCTTCTACGTGGAGGACACCGGCCTGATACGCGCCGAAGCTGAGCGGCTGGGCCTCGTCTTCGACCACGTGCGCGAGCAGGACCGTTGGGCTTGTGCCGAATTTCGGGCCCCTGAGGCGTAGCCGGGCAGTTTTCATGTCGCGGGAAGTAACGGTTTGGAAATAAAGTCCTACCTTTGCCCTAATCCCGTCGCCGGCTACGACGACGGGCGAACCGACAAATACGACCGACTATGAAGAAATGGCTGACGGGCGCCTTGCTTGCCCTTGCGTGTGTGGCTTTTGCCGCCGCCCCTCCCGACCGCCGGGACGACGGACGGCCCGCCGGACGTTGCTGTCTGGACGACTGTCCCTACCGTTACGACGAGGGTAAAAACGATCGCTACGCCCGTGAAAACGAACGCAGCGATAGAAAATTCTATCGTAGTACTTGTTTTTCCTATCGTAGTACTTGTTGTGGCGGTCGCTACGATCGTGATGACCGCCGCCGCGGGCGCCGCTACGCACGCGGCGGACGCGGCGAGATCCGCTGCGTCTGGCATCCCTGCCACGACGATTGCCGGCCGGGGCGTTGTGCCTACGAACACTGTCGCGGATATTACGAGCACATCTGCTGTGACGACACCCGCCGGCCCGCCGACCGTCCCCGTCGGCACCGGCACCATGGCTGTCACGACTGACGCCGGATGCCTTAATCCCCTGTCTGCCGCCACGGGTTGCCCGTTGGCGGCATTTTTTGCGCTTCAGCGGTCCAGTGGTGCAGCTCCGATGCGAAGCAGGTCGGAACAACGGCGGCAGATTTCCCCGTTCCACATTTTTTGCGTACTTTTGTCGCGGCTACAACGTAGTCCGCGTTTTTATCACGACAACCCTACTAAACATTCCATACAATGAGTGAACAACTGAAGAAAATCAAAGAACTCGTTGAGCTGCGCGCCAAGGCCCGCCTGGGCGGCGGCGAGAAAGCCATCGAGAAGCAACACGCCAAGGGAAAGCTCACTGCGCGCGAGCGCATCGACCTTCTGCTCGACAAGGGCAGTTTCGAGGAGATGGACATGTTCAAGCTTCATCGCTGCCATAACTTCGGCATGGAAAAGAAGCAGTACCTGGGCGATGGTGTCGTAGCCGGAAGCGGCACGATCAACGGACGCCTCGTTTACGTGTTCGCTCAAGACTTTACGGTCAACGGCGGCTCGCTCTCCGAGACTATGGCCGAGAAAATCTGCAAAGTTCAGGACCAGGCGCTCAAGATGGGCGCACCCTGCATTGGGCTGAACGACTCGGGCGGCGCCCGCATCCAGGAAGGCATCAACGCGCTGGCCGGTTTCGGCAATATCTTCCAGCGCAACATCGAAGCCAGCGGCGTCATTCCCCAAATCTCCGGCATCTGCGGTCCCTGCGCCGGTGGTGCCGTCTACTCCCCCGCGCTGACC
This sequence comes from uncultured Alloprevotella sp., assembly GCA_944322325.1. Lineage (GTDB taxonomy): Bacteria > Bacteroidota > Bacteroidia > Bacteroidales > Bacteroidaceae > Alloprevotella. The sequence goes on along the minus strand of CALUOQ010000004.1, from coordinate 26,048 downwards.
GACTTCATCGTCATGCTCGAAGGAGTGAGCTACATGTTCCTCACGGGTCCGAAGGTCGTGAAGACCGTCACTGGCGAGGACGTGACGCAGGAAGACCTCGGCGGCGCCGGCGTACACTCGTCGCGCAGCGGCGTATGCCATTTCACAGCCAAGACTGAGGAAGAATTTGCCAGCCTTATCCGCAAGCTGCTCGAGTACCTGCCCCAGAACAACCTGGAGCGCGCTCCGCGCATCGCCTGCACCGACCCCATCGACCGCAAGGACGACAGCCTGAACGAAATCATCCCCGACAACGCCAACATGGCTTACGACATGTACAAGGTCATCGCTTCGGTGGTCGACAACGGCGAGTTTCTCGAGGTGCAGCGTAACTTTGCGCGCAACCTCATCATTGGTTTCGCGCGGTTCAACGGCCAGAGCGTCGGCATCGTCGCCAACCAGCCCAGCGTCTACGCCGGTGTGCTCGACTGCAACGCCAGCCGCAAGGGGGCGCGCTTCGTGCGTTTCTGCGACGCTTTCAACATTCCCATAGTCTCCCTTGTCGACGTGCCGGGCTTCCTTCCGGGAACGGGGCAGGAATATAATGCCGTCATCAGCCACGGTGCGAAGTTGCTCTACGCCTATGGCGAGGCCACAGTGCCGAAGGTGACCGTCACACTGCGCAAGAGCTACGGCGGATCGCACATCGTGATGGGCTGCAAGCAGCTCAAGGCCGACCTGAACTACGCCTGGCCGTCGGCTGAGATTGCCGTCATGGGTGCCAGCGGTGCCGTGGCCGTGCTCAACGGCAAGGAAGCCAAGGAGCAGGCAGACCCGAAAGCTTTCCTCGCCGAGAAGGAAAAAGAATACAACCAGCTCTTTACGAATCCCTATAAGGCTGCGGAATACGGCTACATCGATGATGTTATCGAGCCGCGCAACACGCGTTTCCGCATCTGCCGCGCGCTGGCTCAGCTCGAGAATAAGCGTGAGGCTCGCCCTGCCAAGAAGCACGGCAACGAACCCCTGTAAAACTTTCGGTCCCGCCGGCGCGTCACGGTCTGTGGCCGCAGCGCGCAGCGGGCACCTTAAAGATTTTCTCAAAGCATGAAAACGTACAACTATACCCTCAACGGACAGCAGCTCGCCATCCGCATCGACGAGAAGCAGGGCGCCGTGGCCGACATCCTGCTTGACGGCGCACATCCCGCCGTGCCCGAAGCCGAGATGCCGGCCTACGCCGCGGTGATCGCGCTGGCCCTCCTCGAGCGCGAAGTAGAGATCGTGCACGACGAGGAGACCGACGTCATCACCCTTGCGTCGCACCCCTCAAACTGGGGCGACCTGGCAAGCCGGCTGGCTCAACAATAATCCTCATACTCCGTTAAACACGAAAAAGACAATGAAAAGATATTCCTACAAAGTGAACGGTGCCGCTTACGATGTGACCATCAACGGCATCGCGGGCAACAAAGCCCAGGTCGAAGTCAACGGCATTCCCTTCGAAGTGGAAATGCAGGGCACTTCGCTGACCGACGAGAATTTGCCTGAGGGCGCCGTGGCCGACGCTGTCGCCGCTCCCGCACCGGCTGCCGCTCCGGCTCCGGCCGAGGCTCCCGCCGCAGCGCCTGCTGCCGCAGGTCCCGGTGCCGGCAAGGGCATCAAAGCGCCGCTGCCGGGCGTCGTGACGGCCATTAAGGTAAAAGTAGGCCAGGCAGTCAAGAAAGGCGAGACCGTGCTGGTGCTCGAGGCCATGAAGATGGAAAACAACATCAACGCCGAGGCCGACGGAACCGTGACCGGCATCTGCGTCGCTGCCGGCGACTCTGTGATGGAGGGTACCGTCCTGCTAACCATCGCCTAAGTCCCCGTCAGGACTCACGTATATGAACAGGCCCACCGCCTTGCCATTGGCAGGACGGTGGGCCTGTTCGTGTATACAGCGTGCGACGCAGTTTACCGCCGCGCGGTTCAGAGCGATTCGAGAATGCGTTTCAGCACGACGGTGGCCGAGATTTCTCGGTTGGCCGCTTCGGGAATGACAATCGAGCGCGGCGACTCGATGACGTCGTCCGTCACTATCATGCCGCGGCGCACCGGCAGGCAGTGCATGAAGTAGGCATTGTTCGTCACGGCCATGTGCGCGGCGTCGATAGTCCAGCCCATGTCCTTCGAGAGTATCTGCCCGTAAGCCTCGGGGCGCGTCACGCCCGGACAGCTCCAGTTCTTGGCGTATACGAAGTCGGCTCCCTCGAGCGCCTTCCACTGGTCGTACTCCACGTGGGCGCCCTCGACGAAGCGCGGGTCGAGCTCGTAGCCCTCGGGGTGCGTCACGACGAAGTCCACGTCGGCGGCCATCATCCATTCGGCAAAGCTGTTGGGCACGGCCTGCGGCAGCGAGCGCGGGTGGGGCGCCCACGTCAGCACGACCTTAGGCCGCGCTTTTTCCTTGTACTCCTCAATGGTAATCAGGTCGGCGAACGCCTGGAGCGGGTGCACCGTGGCGCTTTCCATCGAGAACACCGGGCGTCCGCTGTACTGGATAAATTGGTTCAGGATCTTCTCTTGGTAGTCGTCCGCGCGGTTTTCGAAGCGCGCGAAGGTGCGCACGCCGATGACGTCGCAGTACTGCGCCATCACGGGTACGGCCTCGAGCAGATGCTCGCTCTTGTCGCCGTCCATGACGACGCCCCGCTCCGTCTCAAGCTTCCAGGCGCCTTGATTGACGTCGAGCACGATAACATCCATGCCGAGGTTGCGTGCGGCTTTCTGGGTGCTGAGGCGTGTGCGCAGGCTGTTATTGAAAAATATGAGCAGGGCCGTGCGATGCCGCCCTAAGCTTTCAAATCGGAACCGGTCGGCCTTGACGGCGCGGGCTTCGTCGAGCGCGGCGCGCAGGTCGCCCAGATCGCTCACATGCTGGAAATGTCTCATTGTCCTAGTCTTTTTAGTCACAGATTCGCCGCCGCGCGCCCCTCGGACTGCCCGGCGACCGGCCAAAAGTACAGAAAAAAAACGAGCTGCGCAGTCAGTCACGCGAAAAAGCGTACCTTTGCCGCCGGGAGCCGACCGGCTTCTGCATGGATTTACCTAAAATACCCCGATATGCGTACTTATCAAAAATTGTTCTGCCTCTTGGGTTGCTTCCTGCTCGCCGCGGTCGTGCAGGCCGGCAAGCCGCGTTACCGTCTCGTATGGAAGGACAACTTCCGCGGCAAGTCGTTCAACGAAAAGTATTGGAGCAAGATTCCCCGCGGCACTTCGCCGTGGAACCGCAACATGTCCGACGAGCCGAGCCTCTACGCGGTGGACGACGGCTGCCTCATTCTGCGCGGGGTGGCTAACGACGGACTCTGTCCCAACGATACGGCGCCTTACCTCACCGGCGGGCTTTACACGAAGGACAAGGTGACGCTCCGATACGGCAAGGTGGAAATCCGCGCGTACCTACAGGGTGCCCGCGGTGCCTGGCCGGCTTTATGGCTGCTGCCTAACGAGGGTTCGTGGCCGGACGGCGGAGAAATCGACATTATGGAGCGGCTTAACCACGACAGCATTGCTTATCAGACGGTGCACTCCCATTATACCTACACCCTTGGCATTGAGGACAACCCGCCCCATGGCAGCACCGGACGCATCGACCCCGACGACTTCAACGTCTATGCGGTCGAGATTCTCCCCGACAGTCTGGTCTTCTCTATCAACGGGCGGCGCACCTTCAGCTATCCGCGCATCGAGACCGACAAGCCGGGGCAGTATCCCTTTGGCACGCCTTACTACCTGCTCGTCGACATGCAGCTCGGCGGCAATTGGGTGGGGCGCATTGAGCCTCGCGATTTACCCACGGAGATGCGCATCGACTGGGTGAAGTTCTACGAGTGGGTGCCATAACTCCGCACGCTGCACGCGTTTTCCGAAAGAAACCGGTAACTTTGCCGCGTCTGTCCCCGACCGGGGCGGGCGCGGCAAAGTCCGTTTCAGGACTTCCGGAAGTTATGGACGTAAAGTTTATCGGTGAGCGATGAAAATCATTGAAAGTTTCGTGCTGGGCAAACAGGGACGGGCGGACCGCTGCGAGGACGGCTGGGTCGTCACGGACGCCTACGCGGCCGTCGTCGACGGCAGTACGTCGAAGCTCCCGCCGGCCGAGGCAGCCCAGCGTCCGAAGTCGGGCGGGCGCCAGGCCATGGAAATCACGCTCGAAGCCATCCGCCGCCTGCCGCCGCAGGCCACGAAGGACGAGGCCCTGTCCCTGCTCACCGCCGCGTTGCGCCGCGAGATGCCGCCCGGCGCCCTCGAGCGGGCCGAGCGCCGCCTGACGTGCAGTGCCGTCGTCTACAGTGCCGCGCGCCGCGAGGTCTGGATGGTCGGCGACTGTCAGTGCCGTTTCGGCGGGCGTACTTACACCCACCCGAAGGCGGTCGATGCCGTCCTGACGCGCATCCGCTGCGACGTCATCGCCTATCTCCTGGCCCACGGGCACACCGAGGACGAACTGCGGCGCCGCGACCTGGGCCGGGCCGCCATCCTCGACGCGCTGCGGGAGCAGACGAATTTCCAGAACGACACGAACGCGTTCAACCCGTACCGTTACCCGGTGCTTGACGGCACACCTGTCGACCCGGCCGCCGTGCCCGTGTTGCCGCTCGGTGCGGCGCGGCGTCTGGTCCTTGCCTCCGACGGTTATCCCGACCTGTTGGACACGCTGGCCGCTACCGAGGACCGGCTGGCCGCCCTGTTGCGCGACGACCCGCTCTGCTACCGGCTCAATCCGGCCACCAAGGGGCTCGCCGAGGGCAACCTTTCGTTTGACGACCGCACCTATCTATCCATTGAACCATGATACTTACACTTCTGCAAACTGACATCGTGTGGGACGACGCCGAGGCCAACATCGCCGTCGCCGACCGCCTCGTGACGGCCAACCCGGGCGCCGACCTTTACGTACTGCCCGAAATGTGGGCCACCGGGTTCGTCACCGCGCCCATGGCCCGCACCCTCGCGGCCGCCGCGCCGGCGCTCGACTGGATGCGGCGTACGGCCGCCGAGCGCCGTTGTGCCGTGGCCGGCAGCCTGGCCGTGGACGAGGGCGGCAGCCTGCGCAACCGCCTCTACTTCGTCACGCCCGACGAGGTCCGTTATTACGACAAACACCACCTCTTTACGTACGGCGGCGAGCACCTCCATTACGCCCCGGGCGCCGACCGTGTTGTCGTCAGCTGGGCCGGTGCGCGCATCCTGCTTCAGGTTTGCTACGACCTGCGTTTCCCCGTTTTCGCGCGCAGCCACGGCGACTACGACCTGGCCCTCTACGTGGCCAACTGGCCCGAGAGCCGTCAGCTCGTCTGGGAAACGCTTACGCGGGCCCGCGCCCTCGAGAACCAGTGCTTTGTGGCGGCCGTCAACCGCGCGGGCCGCGATCCGCTCTGCTCCTACGTGGGCGGCACGCTGTGCGTCGACGCTTACGGCCACACCTTGGCCGACGCCGGGCGCGCCGACCGCGAGGCGGTGCTCACCGTCGAACTCGACTTGGCGCGCCTGGCGCGGTTCCGGACGAAGTTTCCCGTCCTGTCCGACGCCGACGCGTTCCGCCTCGAAGCCTGACCGATGGCTTTCCTCGCTGACCTGTTTCAGTTCTTCTTCCCGCGCACGTGTGCCGTCTGCGGTCGGCGGCTGACGCCCGCCGAGGGCGGCCTGCTCTGCGCGGCGTGTCAGTTGTCGTTTCCCTACGCCCGTCCGCCCTATGTGCCCGGCAGTCAGCTGGAGCGCCGTTTCTGGGGCAAGATGCCGGTCGTGCGTGCGGCCGCCCTCTTCCGCTATCATGGCGGCAGCGACAGTGCGGCCCCCGTGCTGCGCCTGAAGTACGCCCATCGCCCCGACCTGGGCTATCAGATGGGGCGGCAGTTGGCGCGCCAGTTGCTGACGACCGACTTCTTCAGCGACATCGACGTCATCGTCCCGGTGCCGCTGGCCCGTGTCCGGCAGTTTGTCCGCGGCTACAACCAGAGCGTGGCCATCGCCCGCGGCCTGGGCGACGTGGCCGGCCTGCCCGTCGAGACGCGCGCCGTGCGCCGCACGGTGAACAACCCGTCGCAAACGAAGTACGCTGCCCACCGTCGCGCGGAGAACGTCGAGGGCATTTTCCGCGTCGTCCGTCCCCGTGCCGTCGCCGGCCGCCACATCCTGCTCGTCGACGACGTGGCTACCACCGGGGCCACCCTCGCCTCGTGCGGGGCCGAACTGGCCCGCCAGCCCGGGGTGCGCATCAGCGTCGCCGTGCTCGGCGATGCCGGCGGCCGCCGCTGAGCGGGCAGGGAGCCGAAAGGGAAGGCCGGGGCGCGAACGGGGGGAATGAGGCCAATGAGGCGAATGAGGAATCGCCCGCCACTCATCAGTCCCATTGGCCTCATTTCTCCCATCAGCCCCATTATTTTCCCCCTCTGCCCCCTCGCAAAAACAAGTACTACGATAGTTTTTCCTGTCGCAGCGATAGAAATTTCTATCGTAGTACTTGTGTGAAGCTATCGCGGCACTTGTTTTTTCTGCGTACCTTTGCGCGTTCACTGTAATTACCTAAATACAATCGCATGACTAAGATGAGACTGAAAACATGGCTGCTGGGCGTCGGTATGGTCGCCCTGGCTGCCCGCGCCGGCGACGTGCGGACGGTGGAGTACCGCGGCATTTACGCCGACGACCCCTGCGGGCGCGAGGGGCTCTACAACCCGGAGCGCGGCTTCCGCCTTGAGGTGGCGCTCGACGTCGCTGCGCGCAACTACGTCTGGGACCCTGAGGGCTATCCCGACGTGACGTCCTATCTGGACAGCCAGGCGGTGAAGTACCGTTCCGACAGTGTTTCGCTGGTGCAGACCTATTTTTACCTGACGGGCCTTGTGGGCCGCGATTTGGGCGACGAGGATTTCCGGACGATGCAGACGTTCTTCGACCGGCTGCGTGCGCTGGGCAAAAAGGCGGTGCTGCGTTTTGCCTACGAGACGGAATTTATGGGCCGTGCCCCGGTGGGGCCGACGTACGGCGACGTGGCGAACCATGCCCGCCAGCTGGCGCCATTTCTCGCTGCCAACCGCGACGTCATTGCCGTGGTGCAGGCCGGCATGATAGGCGCCTGGGGCGAGTGGCACAGCTCCGTGCACGGGCTGGAGCGGACCGATTCGGTGAAGCGTGCCGTGCTGGAGGCCGTGTGCCGCATGACGCCCGCCGGGCGCTACGTGCAGGTGCGCGTGCCGGCCTATAAGAACCTGCTCGGCGCTGCTTCGCGCGACTACGGCCGCGTTTCGTTTCACGACGACTTCATTATCATCAAGCCCCACGTATGGGATGGCGGCTTGTCCGTCGGTACGCCCGCCTATCGGCAGATGGAGGCCGAGTCGCCCTGGCTTCCGATGGACGGCGAGCTGCCCTGGGGCACCTGGAGCGCCAACCGCGATCCCGACAACCCCGAGGCGGGATGGCTCATCGACGGTTGGGCAACGGCGCAGCGCCTCTGCCGTCTCCACTTCACCTCGCTGAGCGCCATCCATAACTACAAGGAGGGCAAATCCGACGACAAGTTCTCGATGCAGTACTGGAAGGAGACGCCCGTGCTGCCCGACTCGCTCCGCGCACGGCGGATGCCCCTGTCCGACGGTTATTTCCGGAACGCCGACGGTACGCCCGCCCGGCGCAACGTCTTCGAGTATATCCGCGACCACTTGGGTTATCGCATTGAGTTGCAGCGTCTCTCGTTGCCGCGGAAGTGGCGGCGCGGCGCCTGTCACCGCGTGGAGCTCGCCTTGGTGAACCGCGGTTTCTCGACGCTGTTCAACGACCACGAAGTTTGCTTCGTGCTCCTCGACGAGGCGGGCTGCGTGTGCGCCGTGCAGCCCACGTCGGCCGACGTACGCACCTGGCAGCCCTACGCGCCGGACGACACCCTGCGCACGCCGTTGGAGCACAAGGTGACGGCCGACTTCGTCCTGCCCGGCGGGCTTCCGCGCGGCACGTACCGGCTGGGCCTTTGGTTGCCCGACGGGGCGGATCGCCTGAAGTTCAACCCGCGTTTTGCTATCCGCTGCGCCAACGGCGACGTGCCTTGGTGGACGTCGGCCGACGGCCGCTATGGCGTCAACCTGCTCACCGAGATTCGCTTGTAGCGCCGTCCTGGCCTTGCCTGAAAAGTGCGGGCGCCGGTCCTGTCGTTGACAGAGCCGGCGCCCGCACTTTGTTTGGGACGCATGTCGCTGCGGGGCGTGCGGTCTACGCCTCGTCCGGGAGGATGACCACCTTGATCCAGTCCTTCAACTGCACTGGCCCTTTTCTGTAACCGCCTTGCGAGTCGCTCACCATGAGCAGCGTCTGACGCCCGTCGGCGAGCTTCGCGCCCAGACACATGCCCTCGTAGTTCGCGTAGCTTTGACGGAAGGGATTGATCTGGGTGGTGAAGCGAAGCAGCAGCTTCTTGATCATGTATTTGTTAGGGTCGAGCGACGCCAGGTTTACCGAGCTGTCGATTTGCCAGGACTGCGTCGGATCTACGAGGAAGAGTTTGCACACGACCTCCGAGCCCATGTAGCCGTTCGTTACGTTCAGTTCGCGCTCGAGCACCAGCAGGCGTCCGCTGGGCAGCGCGGTGACGTCGGGAACGCCGAGGGTGTAGTACTTGCCGAAGTCCTCGCTGCGTCCGCGGTCCATGCGGTAGGCATACTGGGCGACGGGCTGCAGATTGTCGTCGAACGACTGGATACGGAGCAGGTTCTGCGCCGTCGGGGCGTCGGGACCGGCTACGTCGGCGTCGGCCTTGAGCGAGCTTTCGGTAGTGGTCCAGAAGCGGTGCGTCGCGGGCGAGTAGCTCAGCGCCTCGAAGCCCATGTTGAACACTATCTTGTCGCGGCCGAAGATGCCCGGTACGTTGAGCCGTCGGCCCGTGGGCTGGCCCTCCATGCTGTACTCGAGAATCGCCTGGTCGCCCTCGCCGCTGATGTAGGCGGTTTGCGTCGACGGGACGTAGGCGATGCCTTCACAGTCGCGCACGGTGAAGCCGTAGGCGTCGACCTCGGGCGTCGCATTGCCCTTCCAGCCGTTCATGACGACGTCGGTGATCTCGCCTGTCGTCGGGTCCTGTTTGATAGTGAAAATGAAAAATCCGTCGGACGGCTCCTTGTCGCTGACCAGCAGGTAGCGGCCGTCGCCGACCGGGGCGATGCCGCTGTAGTTGGCAGTACCGATGTCCCATTTCGAAAGCTTTTCCTGCTTCAGCTCTACGGCCTGCTGGGCCGTCGCGGCGAGTGTGGCCGTCAAGGCCAGCGAGAATAAGAACGTTCGTTTACGTAACATGTATGAAAGTAGTTTTGAGATTATTCGCAAAGGAGAATTTGTTCGCTGGTGCGGCCTCCGAACTCCGGGGCGTAGCAGCTGCGAACCTCGGCGAGGCCGCAGGAGTACGTGCCGGGGCGGTCGGCGGTGAACTCGTCGGTCAGCTCGTGACGGCCCTTGCCCAAGTGGTCGAAGTAGTAACGCGTCGAGGCGTCGAGGCAGGCGCGGTAGCAGGCCGTGCCGCCCTGGGCCGTGTAGCCGCTGAGCGGACGGCGCGGTTCGAGGCAGGCGGGTCGCGTGGCCTTGAGGCAGACGAAATCGAAGTCGCGGTCGGCCGTCAGGACGTAGCGGGTGCGCAGGCGTTCGCCGGTCTGGATGCGCATGCCGTCGGCCGAGGTCCAGCGGCCGTCGCGCCACACTTCGAGAAAACGCTCTACGGCGATGCCCGTGGCGGCCTCGTCGGCCTCGGCAGCCGGCACGACATAGCGGGCGTAGACCGCGCCGCAGGTGAGGCCGCTGTCGGCCTGCTCCACGGTGAGGCGGACGGGCAGGGCGTCGTCCTTGTCGAGGCGGACGTCGAACCGCGCATAGCCCATCACGGCGCTGGCTGTTTCGGCCGTCACGTTCACGTCGTGCCGGCGGCCGTCGGCGGTTTCGAGGCGCAACGAGGGCAGGCGGTTGGTGCTGCCGAGGTAAAGGCGACGGCTGCTCAGGGGCGACTGGCAGAAGAGGGCGTAAACCGCATCGGCGGCTTGGCGCGGGTCGTCCCAGTAGGTCGTTTGTCGCGTCAGTACCATCCATTTCCGCACGCCGTCGATGAATTTCGTCGAGGCAGTCGGCGCCGTGCGCAGGGCGGCCTCGAGGTAAGCCGTGTGGGCGCTGAGCAGGTCGGAGGTGCGGGTCCACGGTCCGCGCGCCGCGTCGAAGGTACAGCCCATGCCCGGTTGTTCGACGAGGTATTCCTCCAGGCTGGCGAGGCGTTCCCGTGCGGCGTCGTAGTCGCCGAGCAGGCTGAGCGTCGTCGCCGTCAGGGCCTTGTCGGTCAGCGAGGCGCCCGTGCCGGGCTGCCGCAGCAGTTTCAGGAGGTAGTCGGCGTTGTCGGCCGCGTCGCCTTCGAGTTTACGGCCGGTGAGGGCGTTGAGGTAGAGGTAGCGTATGGCGTGGCTGGAGAGGCGCGGGTCTTTCGCATCGCGCAGCTGCTTGACCTCGTCGGCCATGCGGCGGTCGAGGAAGGCGGCCGCGCGCTGGACGAGGGTGGCGGCGCGCGGGTCACCGGCAAGGGCCTGAAGGCGTGCCAGCATGGTGGTGACGTCAAGCGTTACGCCCGTCGAGCCCGTCATGCCTTTGAACCACGACCACGAGCCGTCGGCGTTTTGCAAGTCGCCGAGTCGGTCGAGCGCACTGTAGCGATGGAGGTCGACGAGTGCCGTGTCGAGCAGGTCGGCCAGGTGACGGCGGTTTTCGCGCTCCTCGTCGGCGACGGCCAGCCACGGCGTCTCTTCGACGACGAGCTGCCGCAGGTCGGCGTTGCGGCGGAGGGGCGATTCGCTGTCGGCCATCCGGTTGTCGGCGTCGCGCCACTTGAGCAGCGCCTCGCTGACTTTAGGATTGGTCCGCGCAAGGTCCGCACCGAGCGTCAGGGCGTAGTACGAGGCGGCCAGCGAGAACGCGTCGTCGCGCCCCGGCTCCGCGAGGGCGGGCAGGGCGGCCACGGCGGCCCACTCCGGGCGCGCCGTCATTTCTACCGTCAGCGTGTGGTCCAGCGGGCGGCGGTTTTTGCCCATCGCAAGGGCCGAGAGGTCGAACGTCGTGGTGCCGGCTCGTTCGGCAGTGAACGGTACGCTGTTCGTCAGCATCACGTCGTTCGAAAGCACCGGCAGGTAGTGTTCTTCGCCGTCGCTGAATCGCTCACTCTCGGCTACGACGCGACAGACGAGCAGGGGGTGGGTCGCGTCGGCGCGGCAGTCGAACGTGACGCTTCCTTGCGCGCCGGCCGCGAGGCTGAAGGGGCGCGTGGCGGTGCTGACGGTGCGGCCGCTCGCGGCGTCGGCCAGGACGAGTCGCACCGTACCGCTGGCCGGGGCGTCGGTGAGGTTGCGCAGCGTGACGGGCAAGGTCGTGGCGTCGCCGCTGCGCAGGAAGCGCGGCAGGTTGGGCGTCACGGTGAAGTCCTTCGTGGCGACGACCGTCGTGTCGAGCACGCCGATATCCATGGCCGCCGTGTGGGCCACGGCGCGGAAGTTCCATCGCGTAAGGCTCTGGGGCAGGGTGAAGCTGAGCGTCACCTCGCCGTCGGCGTCCGTGCGTAGCGCAGGGGCGAAGTAGGCCGTTTCGGCAAAGTCCGTGCGCAGTGTCGGCGTCGTGCCGGCTTCCATCGCCTCGTCGGCCGCCATGTCCGCCACGCCGCCCACCTGCTTCGCCGTGAGGGCGCGACCCTTGGGGGCAATGGAGGATTCAGCCAGCGCCATGTTGGCGCGGCCGCTGGCTGCGGCGTATAGCAGGGTCGGCGCGCCGCTGTCGCTCCCGGCGCGCTGTCGGGCCGTAACGAGGCGATAGGGGCCCGTCAGGCTGGTGTCGAAATGGTCGAAACGGAGCCGGTCGACGTTGAGGTAGTCGGCCTGACGCATGGCGGAGAGCGAGAACGACCAACCGTCGCCCGACCACCAGGCAAAGGGCACGTTGCGCGTGAACGACAGGCTGGCCGGCCAGAAGAGCGAGGCGAAGCGGTCGAGCGAGGCGTCGTAGAGCGTGGCCGTCAGGGCCGCCGTGGCGGGCCGGCCGTCGGGATGCGTCACGCGCAGGCGCCACTCTTCGTCCTGGCCCGGACGCAGGCGGCTGCGGAACGTCGTCCAGCGGAGGCGCAACTGCTTCCGGGGTTCGGGCTTATAGATGCAGTGCGAGTGGGTGTAGACCTTGCCCTCACTGACGAAGGCCAGGGAAATCGTGGCGCCGTCGCCGTATTCCGGTCGGTAGTTGAAAGGAATACGGAGTACGTTGGACGGCGCGGCAAGCAAGCTGTGGGTGACCTCGCCGCTGCTGGTGACGACGTCGACGTAGACGTGGGCCGAGTCGGGCAGGCTCAGGTAGAGTGTGGCGCTGTCGCGGCGCTCGCTTTGTGCGGCGTGGAAGCGATAGGGCACCCCGTCGGGCAGGCGCGGGTCGGTGTTGTTGAAAAGGAATACGTCGGCGGTGTCGGTCAGGACGGGCGACGTGGTGCCGACGAGGCGGCTGACGACCTTATACGGGCCGGACGTCAGGGCGGCCAGCGCGTCGGGGTGGAAGGGACGGCCCGTCAGGAACGTGTCGCGCGCCACTTCGCGGCCCTGGCGCAGCACGACGTATTCGCCGCGCGCCGTGAGGTTCTGGCGGTTGGCGTTGTACTGATAAAAAGTAAGCTGCGGCAGTGTTTCGGCGCACAGGGTGGCGGGCCAGACGGCGGACAGCGTGCTGGCGTAGCGGTTGACGACGAGGTGGGCGCTGGCCTCGGCACTTTCGCCGTTGGGGGCGGTGACGGTGGCGCTGACCGAGTAGCGGTAACCGCGCTGGGCGTCGGGGTTGTCGCTGGGGGGCAGCGTGGCGTGCAGCCCGATGGCGAAGCGGCCCTGAGCGTCGGTCGTGGTGGAGTCGGTGACGGGGGCGGGGGGGGCGCCGGTGGGAATGACGGAGCGCCTGATCCAGTAGTTGGGCAGTGCGTTGATGGTGAAGCGCACCGTGGCGTCGGCCACGGGGACGCCGTTGTACGTGAGGGCCGTGCCGCGGAGCACGACGCTTTCGCCGGGGCCGTAGGCTGTGTCGGGCACGGCGAGCTCGGCGGTAAACGTCGGTCGCTTGTACTCCTCCACGCGGAACGACTGGCGCTGCTCCCCGGCCACGAGGGCAAAGCGGCCCGGCAGGCAGGCGGCGGGCAGGCGCATCGTGTCGGCGGCCATACCGAACGCGTCGGTGACGAGGGTGTCGGTGGCGAGGGTGCGCTGGTTCGTGTCGACGAGGCGCACGACTACGCGGTCGCCGCAGACGGTGCGGAGGCTGTCACCGCGCTGGGCGTAGCGCACGAGGCTGAAGCGGACGTCCTGTCCGGGACGATAGACGGCACGGTCGGTGTAGACGAGCGTAGTCTGGCGCAGGGATGAGGATGCCGAGTAGTTCTGCGACCGGCCTACGTAGCACGTGGCGTAGTTGCCCTCGGGCGTGGCGAGGCAGACCACGCCGCCCTCCTTGCGGTCGGGGAACTGGGCGGTGCCGATGTGGTCCGTCAGGACGCTGTCCGTGATGTGCGTGAAGTGCCCGTCGGCATAGCGGTAGAGCGCGACGCCGGGGACGGGGCGCCCGCTGCGGCGGTCGACCACGGCGAGGCGCGTGCCCGGGACGGACGTCTGTAGGCTGAGCAGCTGGTAGCGGCTCAGCGTCAGCCTGTCGTACGTCGTGTGGTCCTTGTCGATTTCGAGCGCCACTACGTAGCGGCCCGGCCGGTCGAGGCTGAGGACGAGGGTGTCAGTGCGCGTTTGCCATGCGGGGCCGGGCGTGGGCCGCAAGTCGCAGGTCAGCACGGGCGCGAGCCCCTTGATGAGCAGTTCGAACGGTTCGCGGTTGCGGTAGACCCCCGGGCGCGCGTCGGGCAGGCGATAGAAGCGGATGCGGGCCGACGCCAGGTTCTTGTGGCGCAGGGTTACGGCAAAGGGCTGACCGGGGTAGGCGTAAGCCGCGCCGCGCAGTCCGAGTCCGTCGCCGGAGGGCGTCGATACAAGTGTAGTCCCCGTTTTTCCTGTCGCTGCGATAGAAATTCCTGTCGCAGCGATAGAATTTTCTATCGTAGTACTTGTTTTTTCTGTCGCTGCGACGGGAAATTCTATCGTTGCCGTGGTCCGCTCGATGGCGGCGATGACGTTGCGCAACTCGTCGGCCCGCTTCGTGCGGCCATAGAGGTCGAGGCCGCGGCGGGCGAGGGCAAGGCGCAGGGAGTCGTCGCGCTCGTCGCGGGCGGGCAGATTGGTGAGCGCGATGTAGGTTTCGACGTTCAGGTCAAGGTCTTCGTACTGTTCGGCCAGCCGGTTGAGGGCGTTGAAGGCAGGTCGCTGCGTGAGCGGCAGGTTGTTGCCGCCTATGGGTTCGCGGCCGATGGAGTCGAGCGTAAGGAGCAGGACGGCCTCGCGCAGCCCGGCGTCGGCGTAGTGACGGACGAGGCGGGCCGAGAGGGCACGGCTTTCGTCCGGGAGCTGGAGGACGTGGAATCCGTCGGCGGCCCGGCGGCCGAGAAGGCTGAGCAGGTCGTGACGGAAGTAACGGCTGTCCTTGCCCGTCACGGCGGCGGGCACGAAGTCCTCGGCGCTGGCGGCGGCCAGCTCGGCGAAGGGGGCGACGGAGGCGCGGTAGTGGTCCGCCGCCCGGCGGGCGCGCGCCGTGTCGGTCCACGCGCGGTCGCGGCAGAGCTCCGCCAGCAACGAGTGGAACACCGCGCGGAGCGTCGGGCGCTGCTCGGCGGCTGCGAGGCGCTCAAGGCGGGCCGTGGCGGCGCTGAGACTGTCGGGCGAAAGGGTGCCGAGCTGCTGACGCTCGGCGAAGAGGGCCTTGACGAGCTGGCCGTTGTTGCCTTCGTCGAGCGCCTTGCGCGCCACTTCGCGGGCGACGGTGAGGGCTGTCCGCGGACGGTCGGCCCGGCGGGCTGCGTCGTATTGTTTCCAGAGCTTGTTGAAACTTTGTGCGGGTGCGAGGAGGGCGATGAGTGTCGCGGAGAGGCAAAGCAGGAGGCGTTTGTTCATGACGGTTGCTTTTTTCGTGCGTACAAAGGAAGCAAGAAAAAACCGAAGCGGCGCTTTCGACCACAAAAAATAGCTTAAAACCGACAGCGGCGCCGCTCCGGGTGGTGACCGGAACGGCGCCGCTGATGGGCAGAGGGGCGCTGCGTCAGCCGGTTACTTGTAGAGGAAGAACTGCGGCCGACCGTAGATGTTGAAGTCCTTGACGCAGGCGGGCTGAGTGGCGTCGCGCTGGCGCAGCTCGATGCCCTTGACGGTCTGAATCTCGCCGAGGTCGATGATGACGCGGTGGGGGAAGGGCGTGGGGTTGTCCCTCCACTTCGAGTGCCAGTAGGTGCGGCTGTCGCCGTCGCAGATGAGCTCGGCATCGCCCTCAACGGGTTCCTCGGAGTTGGCGTAGACGATGGTCCAGCCGTCTTTGGGGAGCGGCTTGCCGTCGGCGCCGATTAAACTTACCTCGCTGAGACACGAATGCTTGCCGTCGTAGCCCGAAGTGACCTCAATGCAAAGATGGCGAAGCGTGCGCGTCGACGTGAAGGGGAAGTACTGCTCACTGTCGGCCCGCTTCATTGTTCCGGAAAGGATTTTGTCGCCCTCCTCGATGATGGGGTCGCCCTGAGCGGCGCGTCCGACGCGCTTGCCGGCGTTGGGGTCCTTACCGAGTTCGTCGAGGATGGGCTCGGAGAGGCCGGCGAGGGTGCGCTGTCCGGTGTTCTCCATGGCGAAGACGACGACCTCGTTTTCGCCCTCCTTGAGCCACGGTCCGGGCAGGTAGAGCGTCTGTTGCGGGCCTATGTTCCAGTACTTGCCCACGGAGCGTCCGTTGACCCAGACGGCGCCCTTGCCCCAACCGCGGGTGTCGAGGAAGGTGTCGGCAGCCTTGTCGAGGTGGAAAGTGCCGCGGAAGAAGGCCGGCTGGCCCTGAATGTCGCCCTTATGCCAGTCGAGGCGCGAGACGACGGCGCGGTAGAGGGGCAGGGGAGTGACCGTCCAGCCGCGGAGCTCGGTGCCGCCAATCGTGACGCGGTCGGTGATGCCCTTGTGGTTGTCGAGCAGGGCTGCGCCGTAGTTGACACGACCGACGTTCTCGACGAGGATTTCGAGCGTGGCGCCGGCGGGGATGTCGACCTCCATGCGGTCGAGGCGCAGCCGGCGGTCGAGGCTGCCTACCTGCTTGCCGTTGACGAGCACCACGGCGTAGTCGCGCAGTTCCTTAACGGCGAGGACGCCCTTCATGGCGCGGGGCACGACGGTCTGGTAGTGGATGTAGCCGAAGTCCTGGTCTACGTCCTCCATGGTCAGCGGGCGGTCGGACTTGACGCGGCGACCGAAAGCGCTGCTGAGCGGGGCGCACTCCGTGAGGGTGACGGAGGCAAACGACGTGACGGGGTTGGGGGCCGGGACGTCGGGCAGCTTCTGGCCGGCGGGCAGGTGCTTCTGGATGACGTCGCGGAAGGCGTAATACTTGGGCGTGGCGTTGCCGTACTCGCCGAGGGGCGCGTCGTAGTCGTAGCTCGTGGGCTGCGGCTCGTAGACCGGGGCGACATTGGCGCCGTTGGTATAGGCGAAGTTCGTACCGCCGTGAAACATGTACATGCTGACCGATACGTCGTGGCTCAGCATCCAGTCGAGCTGCTTCGCCGGTCCTTCGAACTGGCGCCGCGAGTGACGTTTTCCCCAGACGTCGAACCACGCCGGATAGAACTCCGCGACGAAATAGGGGCCGCCCGGGTGATGCTTGTCGATAGTGGTGATGATGTCCTCGCCCACCGCTCCGTTGACTGTGGGCAGTGCGCCGTCGACCGTACCGTTAGGCATCTGGCCCGCACCGTCGCACGTGATGAGCGGGACGTTGAACCCGGCCTCCTTAATCATGTCGCGAAGTTTGCCGAGGTAGACCTTGTCGTTGCTGTAGGAGCCATACTCGTTCTCGACCTGGACCAGGAGAATCGGGCCGCCGTTGGTGACAGTCAGCGGAGCCAGCTCCTTGCCCAAGCGGTTGATGTAGCGGCGGCAGGCGGCGAGAAAATCTTCGTCGTCGCTGCGCCAGATCATTTTTTTATTCTTCATGAGCCAGTAGGGGTAGCCGCCGAAGTCCCACTCGGCGCAGACGTACGGCCCGGGGCGCAGCACGACGTACATACCTTCCTCTTGCGCGGTACGGACGAACTTGGCGATGTCGGCCTGGCCCTCGAAGTCGAACTGACCCGGCTGGCGCTCGTGAAAGTTCCAGAACACGTAAGCCGAGACGGTGTTGATGCCCATCGCCTTGGCGCGACGGATGCGGTCGCGCCAGTACTCCTGCGGAATGCGGGGGTAGTGCATTTCACCGCAAATGAACTGGAAAGGTTTACCGTCAAGCAGGAACTTCCCGTCGGCGATACGGAAGTCGTGTGCCGCTACGGCCGGAAGGGCGAATAGCAGCGACAGCATGAGTGAAAGCCATTTTTTCTTCATTGTGGTAAAGGTTGATGAATGATAGAGTGAGTTGTTAAAATGTGTCGGTAGGATTGTCAGGAGCGTCGGCGTCCTCCCTTGGCGGGACGGGGCGGCCGTGGTTTCGGGGACGCCGGCGCGTGGCCGTAGAGCCGGGCGACGAGGTCGGGACGCCCCATGCGGCGGAGCTCGGCGGTGATGCGGGCGCGCTCCTCGGGTTTGTACCAGAAAAAGAACATGCGCTGGCGCAATTTTTCGGCGGGCGTGCGGGCACTGAACACTGGCTCGAGCGTGTAGGGGTGGTAGCCCGTGTACCACATCTCGGTGCTCACAGTCATGGGCGTCGGGGTAAAGTCCTGCACCTGCTCCAGCCGGAAGTCCAGCTCGCGCGTCAGGACGGCCAGCTCGGCCATGTCCTCCTCCGTGCAGCCGGGGTGGGAGCTGATGAAGTAGGGGATGAGTTGCTGGTGGAGGCCCGCGTCGCGGTTGACGCGGTCGAAGATGCGCTTGAAGTCGTAGAAGAGGGCGAACGACGGCTTGCGCATGAGGCGCAGCACGGCGTCCGACGTGTGTTCCGGGGCGACCTTTAGGCGGCCCGATACATGGCGGGTGATCAACTCCTGCGTGTAGCGGCGCGCGGCGTCGTTCAGGGCTTTGTCGCCGCTGTCGTGCAGCAGCAGGTCGTAGCGTACGCCGCTTCCGACGAAGCTCTTCTTGATGCCGGGCAGGGCGTCGACGGCGCGGTAGACGTCGAGCAGCGGACGGTGGTCGGTGTCGAGATTGGGGCACACGGCGGGATGGATGCACGAGGGGCGCCGGCAGCGGCAGCAGCGCTCCGCGTCGCGTCCGTGCATCCGGTACATGTTGGCCGAAGGCCCCCCGAGGTCAGACAGGTAGCCCTTGAAGTCGGGCATCTCGGTGATGGCCTTCACCTCGCGTAGGATGCTCTCCTTGCTGCGGCTCATGATGAATTTCCCCTGGTGGGCCGAGATGGTGCAGAAGGCGCACCCGCCGAAACAGCCACGGTGCAGGTTGACCGAGAAGCGTATCATCTCGAACGCGGGAATGCGTTTGCCTTTATATTTAGGGTGCGGTAAACGCGTATAGGGGAGGTCGAACGAATGGTCTATCTGCGCGGTCGTCATCGGAGGGTAGGGGGGATTGACGACGGCGTACTTGTCGCCCACGGCTTGGAGGATGCGCTGCGGCTCGAGGCGGTTGCTCTCCTCCTCGATGTGGCGGAAATTCGCAGCGTGGAGCTTGGGGTCGGCAAGGGCGGCTTCGTGGGAGTGTAGTACAATGTCCGTCGGACCGATGCCGCCGTGTATGTCCGCTTCCCGCTCGAGCGTGACGGTCTGGCGCAGCGGGTATTTGCGCAAGAGTTGCCGGAAGTCGGCCGCGTCGACGCGGGCCTCGTCGCGACCGTGCAGCAATTTGTGATCGAGCAGGCGACAGAGGTCCGTGACGGGGAGCTCGCCCATCCCGTAGATGAGCAAGTCCGCCCCACTGTCGCACAGGATGCTGCGGCGTAGGCGGTTCTGCCAATAGTCGTAGTGCGTGAGGCGTCGCATCGACGCCTCGATACCGCCGAGCACGACGGGCACGTCGGGGAAGAGCTGCTTCAGGATTTGCGTGTACACCACTGTGGGATACTCCGGGCGCAGGTCGTGGCGTCCGTCGGGGCTGTAGGCGTCCTCCGAGCGGAGCCGCTTGTTCGCGGTGTACTTGTTGACCATCGAGTCCATACACCCCGGCGCCACGCCGAAGAAGAGGCGAGGCCGGCCCAGCTTGCGAAAATCGCGGAAGTCGCCGTGCCAGTCGGGTTGCGGCACGATGGCCACGCGCCAGCCGGCGTCCTCGAGCACGCGCCCTATGACCGCCGCGCCGAACGACGGGTGGTCGACGTAGGCGTCGGCGCTGAAGAGGACGACGTCGGCTTCGCTCCATCCGCGCTGCTCCATCTCTTTGCGTGTGGTCGGCAGCCAGTCGGTCGGTCGGTACGTTCTCAATGCGCGTCGCTTTGGCCGTTGGCCCAGTCGATATAGGCCAGAATCAGCTGGTGGAGCCCGAAACTTTTCATTCGCTCGTTGTAAAGCACGTCGACGCAGAAATCGAAGAGCGCCTCACTGTCCTCGCATTGCGACAGTATGAGCGAACGTACGGTGAGCCGGAGTTTTTCGAGCGTGTCCTCGTCGACGTATCCGTTGCTGGCGATGAGGTCGCGGAACAGGCCGAAGCGCTCGATGGTGGCTAAGTGCCGTTCGTCGACGTCAAGGAAACGCGTGCCTGAGGCGTTGAGTTGAATTTTGTACATAGACTTGTGTATTTGTGTGGTTATTCGAACAAGAAGCGAAGCAGTGCCCCCATGGTCTGGTCGCGCACCTGCTCCGAGCGGATGCACTCGAAGGGGAAACCGAGGGCCAGCACGCGGTAGTCCTCGCCGCGGTAGGCGATGCCGGCCGAGCTGCCGCCGCCGTAGACGAAGGCGCAGAAAGCGCTTCCCGTAGGGCTGATGCAGTCGGGCGCCTGGACGGCGTAGTGTTCCTCGCCGGGCGTGCGGTAAATCGGTATGTCGAGGTTCAGTCCGCGCACCGTCGAGGTCGTGTCCTGGCGCGCCGAACCGGTGTAGCAGTACTTCAGTACGTCGCGGGTAAACGCCTGTTCCTCCGCCGACTGCATGTCGGACCCGATGTAGGCGCCGCTGACCATCAGGCGGCCTCCGCGGTGACAATAGTCGGTGAGCCGGTCACGCAGGGCGGCGTCGAACGTTTTATAACGTCGCACGCCGTAATTCGTAGCCTTCTCGGCACCGAGGATGAGGTCGACGGCGGCGTAGTCGTTCAGCCGGACCGTACCCTGTTCGAGTGCTCCCCGGCTGCACGAAGCCAGCGAGTATTGGCCCGTGCGGCAGATGGAGCGGCCATGGACGTAGGGGTAGTCGAACGTGTTGCCGGCGATGATTTTCCCTTCCAGTTCGTTGCCCGAAAATCCCAGTGTGCCGGGGCCTTCGCCGCCTGCCGTCGCGGGGTCGAAGTCCAGCTGTGCGCCGGCAAAGCCCGCCGTCCGTTCGTAGGCCACGCCGATGTCGGCGTTCAGGTCGAAGCCCTGGCGGTCCGCCGAGCGCACCACGGCGGGCGGACTGAGGCGGTGGAATCCGTTGACGACGAGCACCGTGGCGCGGGCGTCGGGCATGGAGCAGGCCGCGAGTGTCTCCGAAGGGAAGCTCGCCCCGCCGCGGTTGACGGCCGCTACGCGGAAACTGTAGAGCACGCCGGGCTCGACGGGCACCACTACGCTGGTCTTCTCCTTTATATATATGCCGTTGTCGAAACTGCCGTCGCCGGCGCGCGTGTAGACGATGTATCCCGTCGGGGCGGCGTCGGGCGCGGTGGGGTCGGGCGTCGGCTCCCAAGCGAGGCGCACACCGCGCCCGTCGTCGGTGAGGGTGGCCGAAAAGTGGCGCACGGGCAGCGGCTGCACGCTGTAGTGCTTTTCGCCGTGGGCGTAGTGGATGTATTTGAGTACGGCCTTGTAGATGGCGCGGGCAATGACGAATTTTGCGTTCGGGTCGTGGCCGTACACCATGTCGGTGAAGTTCTGGTGCGACAGCATCTCGATGATGGCGGAGGGTACTTCCGGGTTGCGCGTCTCGCTGTAGTTGCGGTCCCACAGCTCGCGGCGCGGCCACGTCTGCCCGGTGAGGGCGGTCAGGTCGGCGCAAAGGGTGCTTTGCAGCTCGTGGGCGAAGTCGAAGGACGCTCCGCGTGAAACCTGTGAGGGAAAGTAGGTGGCGTCGTCGTTGCCTTGCGTGGTACAGATGGCCAGAGTACCGTGCGGGCTGCCGTCGGGCTGACTGCCGGCGTCGCTGTGCACGGCCAGCGCGAGCTCCAGGGGGACGCCGAGTCCCTCGCCGCCGGGGCGGTAAGGGCTCCCGCCGGCCAGGTAGTTGACCATGAGCGGGCGGACGTTGATGTCGTCGGGATAGTCCGAGGGCTTGTCGCGCGTGTCGTAGAGGTAGGGCGCCATGCCGGCCCACTGCGCCCAGTAGCGGGCGCCTTCGAGGGCACGGGGCAGGCCGCTGGTGCTCTGGCCGCGGACAATGCAGCCCATGCCGCCGCCGAAGCGCACGCCGTCGGCGGTGACGACGCCCTCGTCGTCGCTCTCGTTGGTCAGGACGACGCGGTTTTGCCGGCTTTCGCCCTCGCCGAAGTCGAACGTGCCGAGGTAGACCCACGTGCCGCCGCCCATGCGTTGGTTGACGCGGAAGTGCGTCTGTCCGCCGCGGTGGTAGACGACGTAATGGGCGTCGCTCACGCTCGCAGGCAGTGTGGTGTACGACACGTAGACGGCGTAGCGCCCGCAGCGGGGCAGACGCGGCGTCCACGTGGCCGTGGCCAGGCGGTCCTTGCGCCGTGTGGCGCTGATTTGTCGCGACGTTCCCTGCATGAAGGGGTTCTCGCTGTCGAGCCAGACGGAGCGGACGGGGGCGAAGCCGGAGCGCGGCGTGGGCTGCCATCCCTCGCCGGCGGGCGCAGTCTCCAGGTAGGTGCCCTCTTCGCTGCGGATGTCGTTGTCGACGACGGCTTCAGCCGTCTGCCAGTCGCGTTCGCGGGGCGTGAAGACGACGGCGCCGGCGTTTTCGAGCATGGGAATGAGAAAGGGGACGACGATGGTCTGCGTGAAGAGGTCCTCCGTCGTGCCGAACAGGTACGGGCGTTGCCATTCCCACTCCTCGCCGTTGTAGTATCGGCCATGGCTGGCCCACAAGGCCAGGTGGCAGCCCTCGAGGCCCCGGTCGGGCACGTAGGGGCGCGACGTGTTGGTGACCCAGGCGTTGCCCTCGTAGCGCACGCGGCCCCACAGGCGTTCCTCGTCGGCGTCGCGGCCGCGCAGCTGGTTGGGGATGAGCTCCTCGATGGCTTTGCCGCTGCGGCTGACCACGGCGATGCGGTATTTCTTGTAAGGCGCGGGCAGGCGGTCGCGCAGTGCGTCGTAGATGGCGCGCACCGAGGCGGGCGTGAAGGGTTGCGAGGTGAAGGCGTCGTTGGCCACGACGGTGAGCGTGCGCCTGTCGCGGTCGATGCGGCAGCGGTTCATCTGCATCGGGTCGGTGGAGCGGTAGCCGGGCACGGCGTACTCCGCGAAGTAGGCCTTAAGGGCCGACTCCACGGCGGCCGACCGCGTGCGTTGGGCCACGGCGGTGAGCGTCAGGGTCAGGCTGCAAAGCAGCGCAAGCAGGCGTCGGGTCATGAGGAAGCGTCGCCGGTGGTGAAACGTTCGGGGTGGCGGCCGGTGAATCCCCGGTAGTACTGTTTGATGGTCGCCATGTCGCGCTCCACGTCGCCGCTGGGCGTCAGCTCGCGGGTGCAGTGGATGAGACGGCGGGGGTAGTCGATGGCGTAAAGCTGTATGGGCAGGCCGGCTTTCAGGGCGATGAAGTAAAATCCCCGCCTCCAGTCGCTGTTGCGCGAGCGGGTGCCTTCGGGCGTCACGGCGAGCTCGAAGTGCGTGGCTGCGCGTGCCTTTTCGGCCAGCCGGTCGGTGAGGCTGCTGGCCTTGTCGCGCACGACGGGCACGCCGCCGATGCGCCGCAATAAGGGCCCCAGCGGCCAGAAGAACCATTCGCGTTTCATCAGGAAGTCCGCCCGGCGCCCTATACTCAGGTAGTAGAGCTCCGCGACGAAGAAGTCGAGGTTACTGGTGTGCGGCGCGACACATATAATACACTTGTCGCGGTGCGGGACGGTGACTTCGGTGCGCCATCCCAGCGCGTCGAACAGGATTTTCCGGCAGAGTGTGCGCAGCATGTCGGCGGGAATGGTCCGGTCAGGCCAGCTTTTGCAGGTCGGCCGCTATGGCGCTGATTTCGGCCGTAAGGCTTGTGTGCAGCTGTCGGTAGAAGGCGCGTGCCTGTCCCGGCTCGGTGTGGCTCACGCGGCAGAGGTAGTCGTGCTTCACGTTGAGGATGCGCGTCATGACGGCGTCGAGGGCGGCCTCGTCCACTTCCTTACGGATGAGCATGACGGCGATGCATTCGTCGAGCAGCAGGTCGCAGATATTTCGGATGTCTTTTTTCAGGTTTCGTCGGTTTGCCATTGTTTCTTCGGGTTAATTCAGGGCTAAGGTACGCCTTTTCCGCGACGCGGACAACTTTTTCCGGAAAAAAGGTGTCGGCACCCCGCGCGGCGGTGGCTCCGGATTTTAACACTTCGAGGGGCCTGTTTGGTGGTGTCGCGGTTTTTGTGTATATTTGTTCTAGTCCTGAATAACTCATTTGACTATCAACTTTTTATAAGAAACTCGCACGAGAACGGGCAACGGATAAGAAAATGCCGGACTGTTCGGAAGCGCCATATTTCTCATGCTTTCAAATAACGCTTTATCTTGTTTGCAAAGGTAATATTTCTTTTTGAAAGAGCCTCATAAAAAGTCCGCAATCTCATAGAATAAACATATCGGGAAGTGCAAGGCATACCGTAGCCGAGTCCCCATAACCACAGGCAAAGGTAGTTCGTGTTCCTTTCGTACAAGCAAGGCCAAGCCCTTCGGGTTCGTGGAAAAAATCATCCTCGCCCGGAGGGCTTGCGGTATTTTTTCCCGAAGCCTTGCATGTACGGAACACGACCTTTTTAAGCCTGTAGTTATGGGAACTCCGGCCCCGAAAAGCCGGACTAACAAAAAAATCAATCTCATGTTACAGAAAGAAAAGAAAAAATACACGGTGGAAACGCTCAAGCCACTGAACGTTCTGTACGATCACGAACACTGGCTGACTCAGCAGGACGTGGATATGGTCAACAACTATGTGGAACTCATCGAGCAGACCCGTTCGGAGCTTACCCCCAAAATCGGTGACAGACTGGTATATGTAACCGAACACGGGGATTATTACGGGCATGCCCTTATTGATGACAGGCACGCAAAAGAAGGATATTTCTCCGTTTGTGAAGAACCTTATGTGCCTTTCGTATGGGAAGAAGACGGGAATATCCGCCTGAGTGTCAGCGGGGGCGCATTCCACTCCGTAAATCCGGGAGACATGAAATTTCTGAAATGGACGGAAGGCGCATTCAAAAACTGGGGCCATTGCGGAGGATGCGCCAACGGCACGGTGACATTCCTGGCGAAAGTGCCGTTATGGTTCTATGCCGAACCCAATCCCAGGTATGGAGAATTCACTACCGAAACCTATCGGAAGTTTTACCTGAACAAAAGGAAGGAATCGGAGAAAGGCAATCTCTATCAAGGCTTTGATATCGCTTTCCGTAACGAATCCGAGTTCCAACAATTCCTGAAGGACTACGAAGGAACCGTGTTCAAGGGCAACTGGGAAAACCAGGTCGTGCTTTGGTGCTTCCGCCATGAAAACCGGTTCCTGACACGGCACGAGTGGAACAAGATAGATGCCCCCGCCGTGGAACGCCGGCTCAATTTCTTTCCCGAACAGGTGAAACTGGTCAAGGACATGGACAGCCACATCACCTATTGTTACCGGCTCAAGCCCGAAAATAATAATCTCTAAAACATACAATCATGCAGACAACGACAGCAATGACAGCAGGCAGCCAGACTGACCTGCTCACAGGAATCCTTAACGTGCAGATAAGGAACGAGGAAAAAATCACGGAACAAGACAGACGGTACTGCCAACGGCAGCAGGAACTGCTCTACAAGACGCTCGACCAGATAGACAAGTGGTACGCCATCTTCAGGGAAGACGCGGAACGATACCGTGAAGAGAAGAAATTCACCTATGAGGACAACGGCAAGATTTCCATACGGAACTTCCATTTCAACTACAACGAAAAAGAGGATTACACCCACAATGAGTTCAAACCGTTCGACATCATCAACGAGCTTGTGAACAGCAACTGTAATGCCAACGCCAATTTCGCCAACCGCATCGTCTCCTACTTCAACAAGACCTACAATGTGGCGGTTCCCGTACCGGAGATTGACGGGAAAACGCTACGCATGGGCTTCCGCCCCGTCTATGAGACCTATGTAGATGCCGTCATTGAACATCTCGGAGGCAAGAGTTTCCGGAAAACGGCGGAGGAAGAACTGCTGGCCCGTTTCCTGAAGACGGTACGGCCTTCCCGCTGGAGCAAGGTCAAGCCGGAACTGAAAAATGACAGGATTATCCTGCCGAACATACTCCGGTTCGACGACTTCTACATCCAGCATTGCCAGCAATACCATCTCTGTTACAGTTACGACGGAAATCTGGAAAACATCTGTGAAGGAATCGCTTATGGAGCCGACGACATACTCAACGGCAGTTCCAAAATAATCATGGGCTTCGACAGTCATGACGTGGACATTTCACAATGGTACGACCTCACCCTGTCCAACGCCGAGCAGATCAAGTTCTACAAGAACGGACGCATCGACATCCGCTTCAAGGACAGCCAGACCGCAGGGAACTGCTACAGGCGGCTGCGGCTGGACGAAATCACGCTCCAGGAAGACTGATTCATGAAAAAAATATTCCGGCACCCCGTAAGGCATCCTTGCGGGGTGTCTTCGTTTCCAACCATCAAGACAGTAAAGACATGTATGCCATCA
>CALUOQ010000003.1 GCA_944322325.1 uncultured Alloprevotella sp. | reverse complement strand
CGAAAAAAACGGCACATTGTGGTATGAAAACAGTATGGGCGATTTTATCGACGTTAGGAACAGCAAGTATGCTCTATACAAAGTCGGCGAAGTGGTTGCGGTGGCGCAAAGCTATCGTGATTGTGGAGGAGTAAATGAAGCTGGAGTACCAAGATGGGATGTCATATCTCAAACGGTCGGTCCGACAAATGCTGGATGGGATAATAAGATGTTCGTTAAATCGGAACTTATGCCCCATCAAATCCGCATAACCGATGTAAGAGTAGAGCGTCTTCAAGATATTTCGGACGAAGATTGCTTGAAAGAGGGAGTTTATGAAGATGGAGGGGATGACGCATTTATGCCTCATTATTTCTACAACTACGAAAATAGCGGGTATGGTGGCTTCGACTTACCTCAAATGGCTTATGCTGATTTGATAAACAGTATATCGGGGAAAGGCACATGGGAAAGTAACCCCTACGTGTTCGTCTACGATTTTGAACTTGTAAAGTAATACCAATTATGAATATATATATCAGCCTCCCAATCACCGGCCACGACATCGAAGAAGTCGAAGCCAGTTGCATATACGCCTCCGGAGTAATCCAAGCCAAAGGCCACACACCTGTGTCGCCGCTTGACGTGTCGCCCGATCCGGATGCTACTTACTCAGAACACATGGGAAACGACATCGAAGCATTGCTGGAATGCGATGCCGTCCTATTCATGGAAAATTGGCGTACCTCAAAAGGATGCCGTCTTGAAAACGCCGCTGCCGAAATCTACGACAAACAGGTGTTCTATTCGCTGGACCGCATCCCTAATACTGATATACAACCGCCTGAAAGCTGCCCTTACTACGTAAAGGATTTTAAGGAATGCAAGTCTCGATGCGAAACAATACGTCCTGACGGAAACCGGAAAATAAATTGTACCTGTGACTACTTCACTAAAAATATGCTTATTGAATTTGGAAATTTCAAAATAAAGTAACTATGCAAACAACAGTATGGAAAGAAATCATTGCCTTTCTCTTTGGCCGTAAATACTACGCCAACATCGTAGGAACGAAAGGCACTGCCGAAATGCAGCTATGCTCGTTCATATTCCTGACAAAGGAGCAAGCGGACAAACACCGTGACGAACTGATGACCACTTTGTCATTCCGTTACATCGAAACAATATCGTTCCGCTCACGGAAAGACTATTCACAACCGGGACGCATGGCCGGTCGTTAAAACATAAACCTCCGACTCCCGTTAAATAAACTATTTTCGCATGATGATGATATTCTCAAACCTCATACGCAAATGGCGGTCGCTTCGCTACTACGTGATAGCCGACCCTGCCGACAACTCCGTTACGTTGTCTAAGCGCCTTTTCGCCCACATTCGGAAAGAGGCAGGTGACGATGCGTCCGTGTTCGTGTTTCGCATACCACATCATGGTACGTTTGGCTTCATGCTCAATCACGGCATCGCCGAGCCGACCCAGCTTTGCCAAATCCAGTACAACGCCAAGTACCGCTGTGTCGGGTTCGAGACGCTTTGCCCCTCTGTCGGGCGCATCTTCTACGAATACGGACTTCCTGCGCTTCGCCCGGTCAAGCTGTCCGTAGAAGTCAGGAAAACGCCGCAAGGCAAGACCTACTACCAGCTCACACAGCCCACCCGCAAACTCTTGGAAAAATGTAAAACTCGTTAGCCCCATCAAAAAATCTCAAATGTCATGCAAAGTATCCTCGGCAATACCCGCAAAACAGACCTCACCTTTCGCCTCAACGGACAGATCGACATCACCGCCCGCGTGGCCAATATGCTGGCCATTCAAAAGGGCGACGTCATCGACGTCATGGCTGACCACCACGGCATAGGCGAACTCTATCTCTACGTCAAGCTGAAAGCGCCCTCGGTCGGGCGCCACAAGGCCGCCTGCTTCCCCTCGCATTTTCCTGCCCGCCATTTCCGGGCGTGGTCGAAGAAATTGTGCCAATACATCATACGGGCCAGCGACTCGTCGCTCGACAAGTTGGAACTGGGCGTGGGCGAGCCTGTCCAACTGCCTGGCGTCGGCACCGCACTGCCCATTATTTACCGACACATCCTCAACAACGATGATACAAGAAATTAAGTACGGTGGCGTCTCCGCCAACCCCTCCGACTACGAATGCGCTGACGGACAACTCGCCCTCTCCATCGGAATGCTGCCCGAGGACGGCGCGTTGAAACCTGTCCTTCCGCCAAAAGAATTGCTCAAACTCGGCAACAACCAAAAGGTCGTGTTCATTCACGAAACTGCTGCGTTCAAGTACTATATCATCTATAATAGCCCCAACAATGCTATCTACTACAAGAATGCGGACCCGGAAAGCGACCAAACGTTGAAATGGATGTATTCATTCACAGAAACGGTAACGATATACAGCTTCAACGCCATAGGCAACACATTGGTGGTTCTTACTTCGGAGGGTGTCCGTTACTTCTTATGGAAAAGTTTATCCGAAGGGTATCTTCATTTGGGCACGCATCTGCCGGAGTGTCCCATTTCTTTTGGTCTGCAAGGACAGATGATACGCGATGACGAATTCACTATCTATTTTGATAACATCAATTTTTTTGAAGGGGATGTATGGAAAGATTTAACAGATAACAACAAGACGCGCATCACAGAACAGGTGCTTGCCAAGGTCAACAAGTTTATTGCCGACAATTCCACGTATGCTGGCAAATTCATGTTCCCGTTCTTCGTGCGTTACGCTTACCGATTGTATGACGGTTCGTTGACCATGCACTCCGCACCGGTGCTTATGGTTTGTTCATCAGACCTTGCGCCACAATGCTTCGTCACCAACCTGCATGGCAATGATACAGCTGTAGCTATCAATCAAGCTACGTTGAGGCTCTGCGGAATGTTCCATCAGTTGGATTATGCGGTGATAGGACAAGGAAGCATCAACGAGCTGAAAAATTGGAACGACATCATTAAGTCTGTGGACATTTTCGTTTCCGCGCCCATCTACACGTATGACCAGAATGGAGAATGCACTAAATTCCTTTTTACGGACTATTCCGACTGTTTTGCCATTTGTAAGAACATCGGTCAAAAAGCCAGCACATCCAAGTTTCCCATACGCTATCAAAAGTCTAAATTCTCGGAATTGTATGCACTCACATTCGAGCCTACCGAATTGACCCATCCTACGTGGCGGTTGATGCTGCCTCAACGGGAAGGTGACGCCATCAAAGGTGACATCACAGACAATCATCTGTTTTACCTCCTGAAGTCTATCAATGTCACAGACCTGAAAACAAGTAGAACCATTATTCCTGTTGACAAGGAGTATCTGCAATCGCTGGTCACCCGTGAAGTAATGACGGACGATTATGACAGCCATGACACACTCATTCCGAGGTATTCCTACAACTATAACTCGCGTTTCAACATTTCCAACCTCCAGAAGCAATTGTTTGCAGGATTCAATACGGCTGCGACGTTTCCTTTCACAGATGGAAACGTACACGATTACAGCGATGAAGAACCTACTTATATGGATACGAAGGTATCCGTGGGTGTGTACTATTTTATTAAGCAAGATGGACGGGAAATTGTCGTAAAGAGTGGATACGGCAGTTTTGGCTTGGATACGCCTTACCTTTGGCTGTTCTACCCGAACACCAATGCCTACAAGGCTGTACTGGAAATCGTCAATTACACGTCCTCTTATTTCTATGAAGTGCCCCTCGAACCTCATCCCACGCTCAATGGTGCTTTCTATTTCGGAGGTTGGGACGGATTGAATGTGGAAACCAACAAGATTGCTAATTCACCTACGATTTCTTCTGACCGTTCTATTGATGTACCCAACAAAATATATACGTCCGAAGTCAACAATCCGTTCTATTTCCCTGTACTGGGCATAAATACCATTGGCACCGGCACCATCCTCGGTATATGCTCTGCCGCAAAGGCTCTCTCTCAGGGCCAGTTCGGACAGTTCCCGCTTTATGCTTTCTCTACGGACGGAGTTTGGGCATTGGAGGTTTCCAGCACCGGAACTTATTCCGCCAAACAGCCTATCACGCGCGATGTCTGCATCAATCCTGACAGCATTACGCAGATTGACAGTGCCGTGCTTTTCGCAACCGACCGCGGCATTATGCTCATCAGCGGTTCTGAAACGATTTGCCTTTCTGAAAGTATCAACAGCCGAGACTTCTTTACGATTGCCGAACTTCCAAAGGCGGAAAAGCTCGTTGAGCTTTACAATGAACGTGCCGCTGATGACGAGCAAATAACGCTCGATAAAGTCGCACTACTTCCGTTCCGCGATTTTCTTTCGGCTTGTAAGATGATATACGACTACACCAACCAGCGCATTATTGTTTATAATCCGTCCGTCAACTATGCTTATGTTTATTCCCTGAAATCAAAGTTATGGGGTATGATACACAGCACCATTACGGATAACGTGAACGCTTACCCGGATGCAATGGCGATGTTGTCGGATAACTCGTTGGCCAATTTCTCACAGTCTGACGCTACTGGAATTACGGCGCTTGTCGTTACACGCCCCCTCAAACTCGGCTATCCAGATGTACTGAAAACAATCGACACCGTCATACAGCGTGGATATTTTCAGACCGCACACGTGGCACAAGTCCTCTACGGTTCGCGCGACCTCTTCAACTGGCATATCGTTTGGAGCAGCACGGACAAGTATCTGCGTGGTTTCCGTGGCTCGCCGTACAAATACTTCCGCATCGCGCTCATCTGTCAGCTCGACAAGGAGGAGTGCATCGACGGCTGCACGGTGCAGCTCACGCCGCGTCTCACCAATAAGCCAAGATAATTTGTGTTCATAGGTTAGGTTTGTTTTATCAACGAGAGAGCCGGGATGCGTGATGCACCTCGGCTCTTGCTTTTAGAACGGCTTCAACTTCCGCCTTATTTTCCCGGTTCTCGATACAAGCGCAGTCCGTATCTTGTTCCGCAGTGTCGTGAATTTCTTCTCCCAGTTCGCTTCACTCTCCGAGTTGGTGATGCTCATCCAGTCGGCCAGCACCCTGCACACCAAGTATTCGTGTATCAGCTCTTCCAGCAACCGTAGGGTGGTCAGTGAGAATGTTTCCGGCAAGGTCAGCTTGATTTCGTAAGTTTCAGGCTCTTTCAGCACGTCGTCCAATGCTTCCTGTTCGTCGGGTATTTCCTGCTTGGTATAAGGGTAAAGCATTTCCACGCATTCCGCATGGGCGGTGTTCAGCACTCGCGTTACGCGGTCCACATTGCCGTCTTGCCCGATGTCAAACACTTGATGCCGTCTGCATTCGTCACCCTCCGGCATGATGTCCGCCTCCACATACGAGTAGTTGCTCGCATCATATATCAACTCCGCCCGCCTGAATCTCAGGCAGGCCGACTTCTTCCGTTCCGGAAAACCGCAACTGTTACAATACAACCCATTCATGTTCAATCACTCATTCGCCCCATTAGTCCCATTAGTCCCATTATCAACTGTCAATTGTCAATTATCAACTGTCAATTGTCACTCGTACGTCGGTCTTGTCGGGCGGCTTCGTTTGTACAACGCCCGTTTCACCGTTTCAAGGCTTGCCGTGGAGTGGGTCAGGTAGTCTCCTGCGTCGGCCTTGTTCGTAATCGTGAACCATTCATACAGGGCCATGTCTACCAAGTAGGCATGAATGCCGTTGCCGAGGCTGTCTGCCGATGCACTGTTATAGTTCGAGGGTAGCTTGAATGCCAATACCAATTGTCCGTCATTGTCGATTGCTTTCGGTATAAGGTCGTTTGAGGTCGTCTGAGTCTCGTCCAGATACTCCCCAAGCAGACTCTTCAGGCTCGAAAAGGCATTGGCCAGACTGCGCCTGAGCTGGTAACTGTTCTCGTTGTCCTCAGAAGCCTGCATGTTCGAACTGGCCTCATAGGGCTTCGCACCCTCAAACCGACGGGCCTCACCCGTCAGATAGGCTTTGTTCATAATGTCGAACATCAGTTCCTTCACTTCTTGAGTGACGGTTAGTGTTTTCTTGTTTTCTGCCATAACGATTATGATTTTATTTGTGAATAGCGTTAATTCCTCAGAGGTACCATTAGTCCCATTGGCCCCATTATCAACTGTCAATTGTCAATTATCAACTGTCAATTGTCGCTCGTACGTCGGCCTGACGGGTTTCTTCTTGAAGAAAGCCTTACGCCGGATATCGTCTACATTCGAGGCAGCCTCCGCTGCGTAACCCGTTGCCTCCTCCTTGTTGGTGAACGTGTACCACTTCGCCGTGATGTTCATCACGAAGAAACTCTGCATACTGCGTTCCATACTCTCCAATAAGCCTTCGTTGAAGGAAGAGGACAACCGCAGACGAAGCGTATATACCCCGTCCGTTTCGATCTCCTCCACGAGAAGCTCTTTCATGCTCCCGGCCAGCAGGTTCTTGCTTTCGTCCCAAAACCTCTCCAGCATCGCCTTGTCCTCCGCCGTGGTGAAAATGCGCTCGTAGGCCGCATCGTCGTCCATCTTGGCTCCCGTGTACGAAGTGGTCTTGGCCACTTCGTTATATACGCGCTCCTTGTTTACTCTCAATTCGTACTCTACCATAAAATATGTCGTTTTCGTCAATTCCTCAGAAGCCTCATTAGTCCCATTAGCTCCATTAAGACCTTCTTCCCAGCAGCAATGCCATAGCAGCCGCGCCACCCATCGCTCCCGCCGCCATCGGCCATGCCCAGTCGCCCATTTTCCGCGGACGTTCCACCTCTATGCGTTCCACCCGTGTCACCGTGTCCGCCCGCTCGCGCCAAAGCGTATCATGTCGCACTTGCGAGCGGTCGCGCCAGCGCACCGTCTCCCGGGCCATCCATACCGTGTCCCCGCGCTCCCTCACCAGCAGGCGCACCGTGTCTGCCGTACGAACCGTATCGCTCGCCTGTCGGGACACATACACCGTGTCGCGCATCGAGCGCACATCTTCCGTCACCCGCTCCGCCGTCCGACAAGATACCAGCAACAAACCAATACTCATCAAACCCATTACTCTCATGGCACCCAATACTCTCCCGCTACTCAGAGGCCTCATTAGCCTCATTAGTCCCATCAAACTTCCGCCCATCGCTCAGCCTCCCACTTCCTTCGCCGTACCAGTCCCGGCAATACCTCTCCGCCGCCGTACACCCAGCGGCCGAACTCGTCCTGTATCTCCGCCGTCGGAGCGCCTTCGCGTATCTTCCTGAGCAGCGTAGAATCCTGCAAACGTTCCGTGCCCAAGTTAAACACAAAGTCCACCAGCGCATCAAACTGCCCCTGCGTGCGTGTCACGCCCAGCTTTTCGACAAAATGCTCACACGGAACGAGGTCCTCACGGAGTAACTCCTCCGCTTCCTCTTCATCTATCCTGCGACCCTCATACACGCCACGCGTGTGTCCGTACCCCACCGTCCACACACCCGCCGGACAGCGGTAAGCCAAGGGTACAAAACCCTCAAACTCCTTTATCTTCTCAATCAGCACTTCACTCGCTTCCATCTCTTATCAATTATCAACTATCAATTGTCAATTACTCATTAGTCCCATCTGCCTCCTTCCCCTCCAAAGCGTCCTCCAACGCCTTCCCCACGTCCGAGTTCTTGCGCTTCGCAAAAGCCACCACAAACGCCCGTAGGAATCCTTTCACCGTTTTCTCCTCCACACGGATGCCGTGCAGATAAAAGAAGTGTCCGAAAAACGACTTCGCCTCGCAACCTATCGCTATCGCTGTCGCCGCCACGCCGCCCATCATGTAGTCTATGCCCACAGGTTTCAGTACGGCCACGCCCGTAAACACACCCAGACTCACCCACATCAGGTAGTCTATCAGCTTGTTCATCGTCCTGCGTACTGCCCGGGATGTCCGCCAACGGTACTGCGCCATCACCACCTTGTCGCCCTTGCGCTTCGCACGCTCGTAACGCTTGCAGCTCTCTCCCCAGCCGTAACGGAAATCCGCCACCACGCATAAGGCGATCACCAGCATCAGCCATCGTGAGTCATAGATAATCGTTGACAGCTCATTACCCATTAATATCAGCGAAACCGCACGCGTCCCGCTGCCCATCGACCCCTGCTCGTCCAATAACGTAAACATCGTATTTCTACACCTTCTTCCACGCAAAAATACGCCGTCAACCAATCATCACCGGTATATCTTTTAACAACCAACACCCAACCTGAGCCCTCATTAAAAATTGTCAATTGTCAAATGACAACTGTCAATTCCTCAGAAGCCCCATTCGTCCCATCTGTATCAAAAACTTTCCATCCAATTCTTTCCAATCTTTCAAACATTGGAAAGAATTGCTATATTTGCACCCACAGAAATTGTAGTACCGATTATTATGATAGAGAAGCCTCCTTTCATTTCTGAAAGTAAATTGATGGATGCCTATATGCGTCTGACCTCATCGGAACGGATGAGTAATGGACTTTCTGCATGGATAGACCGATTCAATGATAATTATGAATATTGGAATTCATTAAAATATAAAACAAGGCCACTTGAAATTCCAGCGCAAGAACTTTGGACGCTTGTAAAAGCCTCAAGATTAAACAATCGTATTGGAGTATGGCCCAGATACGGAATCCATTTATGCTTAACCAATAAAATGCAGCGAATTTGTCATGAATTGGATATGAATTTCGGTGGTTCCTGGGGCAGTAATTCATTATTTCCCGTAGAAAGCAAGAATCAATATCTTGTCAGTTCTTTGATGGAAGAAGCTATATCCTCCAGTCAAATGGAAGGTGCCGCTACTACTCGAAAAGTAGCCAAGGAAATGTTGCGGAAAAGAATGACACCTAAGGATAAATCCCAACAGATGATATATAATAATTATCAGACCATACAATTTATTGTAGACAACAAGAATAAACCGTTAACTCAAGAGCTGCTTTTATCAGTTCATGCGCTGATGACAGAAGGAACTTTGGAAAATGCTGACGACGCAGGTCGTTTTCGTTCAAACGATAACGTCGTCGTCGCAAATGGCATTACGAATGAAGTTGTTCATGTTCCTCCGACTCATTTGGATATACCCGAATTTATTACTCATCTCTGCGCATTTTTCAATGAAACAGGTGGAGATCGGATGTTCATACACCCAATCATACGAGGTATCATCATTCATTTCATGTTGGCCTATATGCATCCATTCATAGATGGAAACGGACGTACGGCACGGGCGTTGTTCTATTGGTACATGCTGAAAAAGGGATATTGGCTGACCGAATACCTTTCCATATCAAGAATCATCGTCCGCTCAAAAAACACATATGAGAAAACGTTTCTGTATACCGAAGCAGATGGAAATGATATGGGCTACTTTGTTGCCTACAACCTACGCGTATTAGAGTTAGCATTCAAAGAGTTACAACAATATATCAGTCGAAAGAATGCGATAAAAAGAAAGTCCAGCCAATTCTTACGTATTGGAAATATCAATGAAAGACAGGCCGAAATCATACAGACTTATTTTGATGCTCCGGAAACAATGCTTACAGTGAAAGACGTTCAGGTAAAATTCGGTATTACCCCCACAACAGCTAAAAGCGACATCATAAAATTGGTCAATATGGGACTACTTTCCGAAATCTATTTGAATAAAATAAAAAAGGGATATATAAAAAGTGAAAAATTTGACAAGCTGATTAAAAGCGATTTGTAATAAACTTCAAAGGCACTCCCAAGAAGAAACTTGAAAGTGCCCTTAATTTGGATACGCCTCTATTAATTTAATTAATCGAGGATTTTGTGGACGGGAGGGGAATCGAACCCCTAATAAGTTGCAATCTATCATCGAGAGTTTCGACTACCTGCCCCATGATCCAGCACCGCCCATGATTGCAACTGCCACCGTGCATATGT
This sequence comes from uncultured Alloprevotella sp., assembly GCA_944322325.1. Taxonomy (GTDB): domain Bacteria; phylum Bacteroidota; class Bacteroidia; order Bacteroidales; family Bacteroidaceae; genus Alloprevotella. The sequence goes on along the minus strand of CALUOQ010000003.1, from coordinate 248,001 downwards.
TTTTTCTTTTCATCGTAGACCTCCTTTCTCCATTATTATTTTCAGTTTTTGTGGATAGATATAGTCCACTTGCAAGAGCGAACTTATCAAAATAAGAAGATGCAGCAAATCCAAGAGAGCAGGAAATTACATCGACAACTACAGAGATGCTCTTTCACATTGCAAATGTACCATTTTTAAGTCAAATTACAAAATACTATTAGCATTTTTTCAATTCAACATGACTCATGTGTAGAAAATACTCGTTACCATTCTCACAGAAAAAGGCGGGGATTTGATGCCCCGCCTTTCCCTCACATCATCTCAAAGGTCTCAATGCGAAATTACTCAGAAGCCCCATTGGCCTCATACTCCAACCCCTTCTCCTTGATAAAGCGCTCCGCCTCTTCTTTCGTGGCGAACGTTTCGACCGTCACGTCCGGTGCCGGGTAAATCTTCTGCTTCGACAGGTCCACAGGTTCGACTATCAGCTCCTTGCCTTGGTAGGCAATCCCGAAGTTCTCCGCACCGCCACGCGCAGCCATCGTCATAACCGACGAAGCGTCCGTCGCTTCCGGGACAATCACGGTAAACCCTTTGCCTTGAAGCGTCGAAATCGCGGTGTCTGAAGCGGATGTTCTTGTACCCGTGACAGAAATAAGCAGATAGGTACTTGACGTGGCTTGCGGAGCCTTCGTGCAATTGGCCTGGTCCTGAAGCATTTTGTCAACATTGTTAATCTTGACTCCGCCCTCTATGGCCATTATGTAAGCACTGGTTTTTCTCTCCGTCCACGAAAGCCCCGAACCCGTATATCCGATGAAACTGGCATAATAGCAACTGTCGGGAAGTAGGGCCAAATCACCTGTCACTGAACTGTAGCGCAAGGAGCAAACCCCCAGCTTATTCAGCCCGTACAGCGAAGAGAGTTCTCCGACACAACCGCTGACATACAGCGAACTCAGATTCACGAGTGTTGAAAAAGAATAAAGATTTCCTCTGACTTTACTCTCTGATAGGCTTATAAGAGCTAATCCAGTGAGATTTGCAAGAGCAGAAAAATCACCGGTAACTTCCGTATAGGAGAGCGTAAGGGATGACATGTTGCTTTCCGAAAAGGCGGATATATCCCCCGTTACGCCACTCTGCGTCAGATTCACCGCATTAAGGGCTCTCTTTCCCTTCAATGCCGAAATGTCGCCGGATACTCCGGTGCTGGCCATATTCACGGAAGTGATGTCGTTTGAATAGGCCAGCTCTCCAATGTCAAACGACTTGTTCGACATGTCCTGAACGGTTACAGTGTTTTCCGTGTTGCTGTAGAAGGTCAGCTTCCCGAGAGCATACTTGTCGGAGATGGAAATCTCATAATCGCCGTTACTGTAATACAGATTGGTGGATTCCGACGCCGATTGGGCGGGAATGGTTTTTGTCTTTCCCTGATTCTCGCTCAGCGCGCTGTCGGTGAAGTAACCGTCTCCGATTATCTCCAGAGTTACCTCCTTGCTGAACTGCACATTGAGGCTTTGAGACTTTGACGAAGGACTGTCACGCCTGCTGACCTTAATCCTGAGTTCGCCAATACGCCTGATGGAGTCGTCATTAACAACTCCCTTCAACTTTGTGATTAAACATTGTCCCATTGTTTCTGTCTTTTTAAGTTAAACTTCTTTATTGTATGTATTAGAACGATAGCATACTCTATAATTGCTGTATTTGCCGAAAAACAGCTGCTTGGCACCCGTATAGACTTTTCCTTGCACTTCCGTCTCTTCCGTGTTAAAGTCCCACAGTCCAAATTCTCCCGAGTAGGAATAGGCGATGCTGATGACGCCCTCGTCATACATGGTCGCCCCACACTGTTCACGACTGTATTTATTGGGAATGCAATATATCTTGTAGTCCTTCACAAGATGATTTTGCCAGTCTATCGTTACCTGCACGATGCGTGAGATGTTATTCTCATTGTTCGGGTTGTTGTCCGAATTATTCCGTTTGTTAAGGCTGTTGTAAGCCGTAGTGGTCGTGGAGATGGAAGGCTCGTTTTCTGTCCAGTAGTTGTTGTCAAAAAGCGTATAGGTCGGGTAGTCTACGTTGTCTATTTTCTTCATGCCCCAGAATTTCACGTCGTGACAATGGAACCACTGCCATTCCTCCCACTCATCGTCGGAAACGACGTTTAGCGACGCTGGCACGTCGGTAAACTCGAAGCCCGGGCTCAATACGCGCTTGCTGTTTATGTAAGCGGAATTGTGTCTTCCGCCTACCCTACCTATTATCGCTTCTTCGTAGTTCTTCGTCGACGAACCTAACGTGACCGTGCCGTCTCCATTCTCCACGCGTCTTATCTTCACCCAGCTTTCCCAGTTTCGGTTGTTGTATATCAGGTTCCCGTCATAGTCCAGGGTGATGGTGTTCACATGGGCGCCGATAACGTCCCCCAGTTCGCCAAAGCAGTCCGTGCACAGTTCCGGGTAATCCGTATAGGTAAAAGTGCCGACGATTCTCCATTTCCCGTCTATCTTCTTAATCTCGTTTATCAAGTCGCCTTGTAGCTCTATTTCCCCGCCTCCCGGAATGATTAGGCGCGTCTTGCTCGGATTGCTGCCATATACAATCAGGTGGTCATCGTCGATGTAAATGATATCATGATTGTCAATGGAGCCGCTGTTCCTGTCGCCGCCGACACCGATATTGTCGTCGATGATGTTAAAATCCTCGTCATAAATAGTGACGCCTATGCCGCTTGTCCCTTCCAGCTTCGACGGAGCGACAAATCTTCCCTCGCCGCTTTTTGACAGATAATGGGAAAACTCGCCCCATTCCGCACTTCTGTTGCTGGGGATGCTGTGTATCTTCACCGGGCCGCCCGATTTGAGGACGATAAGGAACCGTTCGTTCATCAGGAGCTCGTAATCGTAATAACCCGAGAAGTCTCCACTCAATGAGAACGGTATCCAATTCTCCGGGTATTCACTTTCAGGAATGATTTCCGGGTCTATCTCTCTCGCTTTGACTTGTCCCTCTGCGTCCACATATAGCTGATAGTATTTCTCACCATTTTCAGAACTGGCATAGAGTATGTCTCTGGGCATGTTCTTTCTTTGTACCCTGAGTTTGTCTATCGTCACGAAATCCCCCTTTTCTTCTTGGGTATAGGCCACCTTGCCCCTACAGATAACAACGTCACCCGTCTGTGCCCGACTTACATCCGCCGCCATGCGGATATAGCGAACCCATGTCATGCTCTCTGGTATCTGAAAGGTATTGTCCAGCGTACTGCCGTCGCTGTTCAGCAGGCGGGTGCCGTTCTTGTCGTTCTTGTCGGTCACCACGACCATGCCCGTGGCCGTCCCCGTGCGGGTAAACCAGTCGCCGGCCCTGCAGGCTATGCGGTTCGACATCTCGTAGCCGTCATTGGGCGGCGTAAAGCTGTTCACGCCGTCGTTGAACGTCTTCTGCATCTGCGACGGGATGAGCAGGTTGGGCGTGTCGTGATTGCTTACGCCCTCCAGTTCGGAGAGGTTAAGTTCCGTAAGGCCCTCTTTGGTGACAAGTTCCATCTCCTTCCCCTCCCGGTCATACACTTCGTTCAGGGCCAGTTTCTCCTCATGCTTCACGCCGCTCTGGTCGCGGTACGAAAGTATTCTTCCCTCCGCGTCCGTCGTCATCTCCGTCCGCCCCTCCGGGTCCTCCATCACCTGCAGCATCTCCAGCGCCTCGCCGCCCTGCTGCAGCTGGCCCACGGAGCTTTCCAGTTCCGACACTTGGGCCGTCAGGGAGGTGAGCGCGTCCTGCAGGGTCGACAGCGTCGCGTTGAGGGCCTCAATCTCGGCCTCCACGTCTGCGCCGCCGAACGCATGCTTCGCCGCGTAAAAGGTGCCGTCAGCCTTCACGCCGAAGAGTACATGCCCGGCAGTGTCCAGCCACGCCGCCAGCCACTCCGCATTGCTCTCCACGTGGTAAGTCTCCTGCTGTGGCATGACCACCTCGCCTGTGTCCGCCTTGATACCGAACAATAAGCGGTTCTCGGCGTCCACGACAGCGTGTGCCCACTCCTCATTGCTGATAAAGTTGAACGTCTCCGCCAGCGGCTTCATCTCAGCCTCCAGCGCCGCAATCGCCGCCTTCAGGTCCGTACCGTCCACGCCGCTCTCCGTCAGCAGCGACTCAATCCGCGCAAGCGTGCCCAGGAAGTCCGACTTCGCCACATACGTACTCCCGTCAGCCCTCACGCCGAAGAGCACGTGCCCCGTCGCGTCCAGCCACGCCGCCAGCCACTCCGCGTTGCTCTCCACGCGGTAAGTCTCGTTCTTCGGGAAGTAAGGCCGTCCCTCCGCCGTCAGGCCCAGCAACACGCGGTCCGAAGCGTCCGTCACCGCGTACACCAGCTCCGGGTTCTCCGTCTGCCGGAACGTTTCCTCCAGCGCAGCCACCCGTTCCCCGGCGTTGTACGCCTCGATGGCGTTCGCCGTGATAATCCACTTGTCCGTGTTGATGGCGTACACCTTACCGTCCGCCCGCAGCTCAGCCGGGGGAAACCCCATGTTGCCGTCCGTAAGGCTTTGGAACGTACTCCCGTACATCGTCACTTGGTTGTCGCGGTAGTAACTCACTCCCGCGTCGTAAGCCCCCCGCATCACCGGCAAGCTCCCAATTATCAACCGATTCTCAGCCATATATCCTTATTCTTATTTTCAATTCTCAACTGTCAATTGTCAACTGTCAATCCTCATTCCACCGCCTGTCTGATCACAATCTCCCCGGTCACCCGGTCCTGCACGCAGCCCGTAATCCGGCTGTCCGTGCCCGTAAACCCGACAATCTGCCCCGTCTCCCGGTCCATCTCCACCGCCAGCACATTGCGGCGCAGTTCGTCGCGCAGCGCGCCGACAGATTTCTCCGTGTCAGCACGCAGCGCCTCCAGCGCCGCCCGCGTTTGCAGCGGCACACGCGCCTCCACAAGCTCACCGTCACGCCGGACACCGAAGAGCACGTGCCCCTTCGCGTCCACAACGACCTTCAGCCACTCCGGGTTCTCCGTCACCTCGTACATCTCATTCCGTGGGAACAAGGGACGTCCGTCCCGCCTCATGCCGTACAGTACGCGGCCCTCCGCGTCCGTAATCACGTGTAGGAACTCGTCGTTCTCCTCAAACGTACCCAGGTCCTCCACCACGGCGTCAGTGCCCAGCCTCACCTGCTTGGCGTCTGCCACGATACCTTCAGTCGTCGCCGCCCAAAGCTCGCCTGCTACGTCTATCTTCTTTCCGCTCATAAGTCCAAAATCAATTACTCAAAGGCCTCATCGTCCCCAAAGTCAACCTTCCACCACAATCGTGAACTCCTGCGCCACCAGTGCATTGCTGCTCCGGTAACACAAGTACTTCCCATTCGTCGTCTCCACCGTCTCAGCCGCCTCCATCGGCACGTCAAACCCGTTCAGCGTCACTCTCCGGATAACCATGCCCTCCGGAACGCACAGCCACATGTAGTTACCGTCCGTCCCGTTCGTCAGCGTGTACATGCCCGCCGGGCCCGTCTTGATAGCCTGCTTCACGAGTGAGGTCACCTCCAGTCCCGAAGCCGACTCCGCAGCCGCAAAGCCGAAATATATCGCCCTCACCAGCCGAACCTGTGAGCTCGCCGACACCGTCAGGCCCTCCGCCGCAGCCTCCAGCGTGAACGTCGTCACGCCCTCAGCCGTCACCGATGAAGTAAGTGAACCCGGATTCTCTGTACCCGAGTACACCGTCTCCGAGCCGCGTTTCACCGTCAACGAGGTCACCGATGCCGTCTTGCCCCGACGTCGCACTGTCCACAGCAGCGCCACCGTCTGTGCCGCCCCCGTGTACTCCGCCAGCGCCGGACTCGCACCGAACGTCGCCTCCAGTGGCCATACCGCGCCCTGAAGTTCCGTGATGTCCGTCCCGGCCTGCGTCAAGGCTTTCTTGTCCGCCGCACTCATCATACCGGCCTTCTCCGCAGTGACAATGGGAACGGTCACGTTGTACGGCGTTTCCGTCCCGTCCGGTTTGCGCAGTTTGTAGGTCAGCGTCACCGCCGTAGCCGTGGCGTCAAACTGCACGCTGTCCGCCACCAGCAATCCGCCCCCGATAAGCTCTTGGATGTCCTTTACCGCGTCGTCAAGGTCAGCCACGTCGTTTTCAAGCTGGTCGAGATATAGGTTTACCTCGCCGCCCTGTTCGCCGGTCGCCACCCATTCGTCGCCCTCCGTGCGGTACACCGCAGCGGGAAGCGTGTCGCCCACCAAGGCATACCAGCCCGGCATGGGCCGCGGATAGGCGGCTTTCAAGGCGTCCAACGAGGCATACAGACCCTTGCACGGTCCCTTGATGTTCTTCGCGTCGAGCCAACCCTTTATGACTACGTTGTGGTCGAATAGGGAGTTCCCGCGCACTTTCAGGTGCCCGCCCGCCGTGATATCGCGACTGACGGACAGGTTGCCTTGCAGGGATTCGTTATAAATGCTGCTCATTGTTACGTTCTTTTTAATCCAGCAATGACTTGCTGAGTTCTACCATGGTCGTGGACAACTGGTCTCCGATGCTTGCCAGCGCCAGCGCGGCGGCACGATACACAGCTGCCTTGTAACATTTCTCGCTCACGTCAATGCCGCCGTCGAGGTCTATCCGGGGCAGGGGTACGTAAACGGCCTGTTCCACGGTGGCGGTGTCGTCGTGGCAGGAGAAAAACTCCAACACGTTTCCTTCCGCCCGGTTCACTATGGCCACTACCGGCTTTTCGGGATTGCCACAGATGCCTTTCCACCTCGACCATTGCCGGGAATACTTCGGGTCGTCCTGCGTGATGGCTTCCGACACGCTGTGCCGCCAATCGCTCATCTTGAATACGACAAGACGCATGAAGTCGTCAGGAAGCAGTATCCAGCCCTTTCCGTCCTCGCCCCATACCACGTTGTCACCAAACTGGTGACCTTGTTCCAGAAGGTTCAGCGGGGCTTCCATCTCCACCATGCGTACAGCGTCCGTCAGTTTGGCGTAGATAATGTCGTCAAAGCTGGTCGTTTCCGTATCGCCGTCCAGAAGCAATGGCGTACTCTCGCGGTTCATGTCGACCGCGATGCGCACGTCCCTCGCCATTTTCTCTGCCTGTACAATCATGGTGTGTCTTGCCGTTAAAACCCTTCGAATTCGATGCCCTGTGCCTTTGCGGCCTCAAGGATGGACTTCTCCGACCGGAGCGACGTGCGGCTCAGTCCGAACGTGTCGGCCAGATAGTCCTTCGCCGCAGCAAGGTCGCTCACCTTTACCGTGCGCACCTTACCGCCCTCCTCATCACTCTCATCGGCCCCACCAACCTCATTAGCCCCATTGGTCTCATCGGACTCCTCTACGCTTTCCTGCCGGAACAGCTTGCCATACTTGTAATGGTGCTCCAGCGCATACTGGATGTCCTCATTCTCGGTTACGTACACGCTGCTGCCGTCCGACTGCGCGGTGAACGCCACGTGCATGCTCTTCTTGCTTTTCAGCACGACGTTCACGCTGATGGAACTTCTCGACTTATAGCATTTTCTCATAGATTCCATGTTGAAAGGAGACTTGTTCAGGGAGAGTGCTTACACCTCTCTGAACAAGTCTCCGGTTAATTAATCGCCCGAGTCCTCAACAGGTGCTTTCGCAAGTCTCATGCGGGCGTGCGCCTTCGCATAGCGCAGGTACAGGCAGCTTACTTCCTGAATGACTACTGCATCCGTGCGGCGGATACCGGCTTTTTGCAGGTCAAGCACATTGCGTGCCCAGCTTACGTGGGTCTTTTTCGACAGGTATTCCGGGTCCATCGCAAAGCCGCAGTCGCTCATGCCGTTCATGTCGAACAGTTCGTGGTGGATAGTCAGCACCTCGCCAAAGTCGGTGTCCCAGCTCTTGAACTTCAGGTTCCACACTTCCACGGTGTCCTTCAGGCGGAACTTCTCGCTCTTGATTTTCGAGAAGGCGGCCAGCATGTCCGAACCGCAGAACAGTATCTTGCGCTTGTTGCCTATGCCCGTGCCTACGAACAGGTCTTTCGTGATGTCCACAAGGTTCTCGTCGCTGATGACGGCTTCCTGCTTCGCCGTGTCCCATTCGCCGACCTCGATGTCCTTTCCGGCCATCCACCACAAACCGCCGGTGAACCATGTCATCATGCCGTCTTTCGTTACGTGCTTGATGCGGTTCTTCACGCCGAACAGGTAGGTGTTCTCCATCGCAAGGCGCATGTCATAGATGCCGTCCTCCTCGATGTCCGAGAAGCTCCAGTTCACTTCTTTCTTGGCAATCTTGTCGAACGTGGACTGTTCAATCTGAATCATGAAGTTCTGGCAGTACTGCGTTTCGGGCATCGGAATGTTGTTGAAGCGGCCCGTCTGCACGTCAAGCTCGCCGCACGCCTTACCCATGCGCACCAGTACGGTGCTCTTCGGAATGGCCGGAACCCATATCGGTTGCTTGCTCGACGAGTCCATCGCGCCGTTCACGGCATACACGGTCGGCATGTTGGTCGTGGCATCCTTTCCGCACACGCACAAAACAAGGTCGGGCGTGTTGGGGTCCTCCGCATCGTATGCTTGGCCGGTGTCGGGATTGGTCACGCCTTTCACGCCTACCACGCGGATAGTATCGTCCAGCGTGAACATGTTGGGGTCGCTTACGGGCAGCTTCGTACTTGCTCCGCTCGCCATGGCGGTGACGGCATCGCTCGTCATACACTTGATTTCCCTCGTGCCAACGCTGTAGTACTTCACCTCGAAGCTGTCGCAACTGGTCGATTTCGCATAACGGCTGATTTGGTCGATTGGGCTTGCCATAGGGCGGATTTTGACAATACGCTTGTCCACGTCCGCCATGTAAAAATTGGGGTCACCGTCCGTGCGTCCTTGCGTCTCGGTGGCAATACCGGCGGTAGGGTCGCTGCCACCATCGCCTTCCGCACCTGCGTTGGTCTTACCGGCATCGGGCAAGTCACTCGCTGCGGCCATCGTAACACCGCTCGATGCGCCAATCACGATCGCCAACAGCGTCAGCATTACGTGATACAGAAAACTTGTACTTTTCTTTAACGTCTTCATCTTTTTGGGGTTTTAATTGTTGTTTATAAATTCTTCACTCTTAACTTTTAATTCTTAACTTATCGTGCCGGTCTGCGCTTCTCTCCTCCGCGCTCCCAAATGGTCTGACCTCCGTCATCGTAACGGTTCAATGCGCCCAAGTCGGGCATATCCCTTGCTTTGCCGCCGCCTCCGTTCTTTCCGTCAAGGTTGGCGGTGCCGTCGCTGCGTTGCTTCTTGCGCAGTTTTTCTTCAATACGGGTGTTGCGTCCTTTCAACTCGCCCTCTCTTGCGGCTACGGCCACGTCCGAATCATGGTTGATGGCACGGAAGGCCATTTGTATGCTCTCAGGAGAAAACTTGCCCACAATGCCGTCCTTTACGATGCCTACGAGGAACTCCATGGCACGGTCTATCTCGTCATCGCTCACACCGTCTTTCTGCTGCATGGTTTCAAGGGTGCTCAGCGTTTCGGATATGTTCTTTTGATACAGTTCGTCAAACTCCTTTTCCTTGGCTACGCGCTCCGCATAGTCTTTGCTGGCCTTGGCCAGTTCTTCCTGCTTTGCCGGGTCTTTCAGCTCCTCCACGAAATCATCGCCGAACATGCGCACAAGCTCTACGGCAGGATTGCCGCCTTTGCGCCAGTTCGTCAGGAACGCGGCACTCCGGGGGTCGCTCGTAAACAGGTCGGAAAACGCTTTCTCGCGTTCCTTATATCCGGCCAGTTCCTTGTCGTAACCGTCGTAATCTTCGTTAACTTGTCCCCACAAGGCTTCGTCATCGGCAAATTCACGGTCGGGATATTTGGCCTTCAATCGTTCCGCATATTGTTCGCGGTTGCTCTTAACTGTTGGTTTATCAGGCATATTCTTGATTCTTAATGGTTTCGCAATTTCTTACAACGCAAATTTAGAGGCACCTAAGCATTCCGACGGGATAACTTTTTACGGACCGATAAGTAATTTTGAGACAAAGAGATTGGCTTATGAAGCACCACGGAGCAATGATGGAATACGCCGATGAGCGTATACAGGACCTTATGCGGGCGTATGATGAATACCTGTCGTCCTGCCCCTACATCCGTATGCCGGAGGTCTACGACGCCATCGTCAACATGCAGTCCCGGCGTTTCTGGGTCAGCGATACAAGGGCTTCCAAGGTCATCTACGCCATGATGCGGGGTGTTTCGTTAAAGAGTATGCGACCATTGAAGAGGGAAATGTTCGAGGAAATCCTCAGACGAGTGCTGGAATTGCGGCAAAACAGGCCGGAACTATCCCTCAGTGCCTGCTGCGGCATTGTCGTGGCACAACCCGCGCCTAAATTCTATCTCACTCCGGGAAGTGCGAAAATCATGGTTTGTAAGGCTCGTAAGAAATGGGTGAAGGAAAAGTTGAAAAGGCTTCGGCTGTTGTAATTGCGCTGTTGGTGACGGTCTTGTCGTTCTTCCACATTGCCGGCTGGCATTCGGTCGGCATCTATGCGCATTGCCCTTTGGCCGGAAGGTTTTTATACCCATTCTTCCATTCGGGCGTTTTCCATGCCTCACTCAATGCTTGGTGCTTGCTCTCCGTGGTGTTTTCCTACGGTGTTTCTTTCAGGCGTATGCTCGTGGCTTATCTATTAGCCGTGACCGTGCCTGTTGATACGTTGGGGGGATTCCTGCCTTTTGACAATCCTACGGTCGGACTTTCGGGCGTGGTGTACGTGCTGTTCGGCTCTATCTCGTTCGAGGTGCTGCGTAAGCGGTATTACCAGTGCTGGATGCTCTTCTACATCGGCATCGGATTTTTCATGCCCAATACCAATGCTTGGTTGCACCTGTACTGTTATCTCTGCGGCTTCGTGGTCGCCTTGCTCAACAAACCAATACACATAAAGCGATGACGGTAAGGGAAAAGGCCATACAGGAGATTATCAAAGAGAACGAACGGCGCAATGCGGAAATCTACGCCAAGTTCGACCCCGTTACCGGATATGGTTCGGTGGGGGAGCGGAAGAAAATCGTAATCGACGATTTTCCCATCCATACGCAATGGGTGCCGGTAGAAATGATGAAAGTGCCTCTCGTGGCGCAGCTTGTCGAGTGCGGTTCTGTCCGTGCGTTCCTGACGGATTGCATGGAGGTTGAATACAACGAAGCAGACCGCCTGAAAGTCATCGAGCAGTTTGTCCGATTGCGCTTCCGTTACGATTTCCCGTTTTGGGCGGCCACGCAGGTTTACATCAAGAACAAGGACGGCGGCGAAGATGTGCTTTTCCGGCTGACACGTCCACAGCGTAGGTTTGTCGCACGGCTCGAAAGGTTACGCAAGGCGGCGAAGCCTATACGTATAGTCTTGCTTAAGGCTCGCCAGTGGGGAGGCTCTACAACTTCACAACTTTACATGGCGTGGCTGCAACTTATCCACAAAGTGGGTCTTAACTCGCTTATCATCGCACATCAGGGTACGGGGTCTGACGAAATAAAGGATATGTTCGACCGCATGATCAAGGCATATCCTGTCGAAATGCTCCACAAGCTGGGAGAAGCCTACAAGGAGAATGAGCCGAAACTGGTGGGCGTGGGCAAGTCGGGCAGCATCTACCGTGTGCCGCAACGCAACTGCAAGATAAAGATTGGCACGGCGGAACGGCCGGACGGTTGCCGTGGCGGTGACTACAGCCTTGTGCATCTTTCCGAAGTGGGCTTGTGGAAAGCCACGGAGGGCAAGAAGCCGGAGGACATCGTGCGTTCCGCCTGTTCGGGTGTCCTCTACCGACCGTACACGATGATTGTTTATGAAAGTACGGCCAACGGCACAGGTAATTTCTTCCAGCGTGAATACGATGCGGCTAAAAAAGGCGACTCGCAGTTTGAGGCGATGTTCGTCTCTTGGTTCGACATTGAGAAATACTCACAGCCGATAGTTGACATAAAAGCCTTTGCAGCCAACCTGTATGACAATCGGGAGAATGCTAATGTATCGTCTGCCCGCGAGGAGAGCGGACGCTATCTGTGGGCGTTGTGGGAGAAAGGGGCTACGCTCGAAGCCATCAATTGGTACGTTCTTGAACGTGCCAAGTACAACGACCATGCATCCATGGCTTCCGAATATCCGTCAGACGATATTGAGGCATTCGTTCATTCCGGAACGATGGTGTTCGACAAGTACAAGGTAGAGGACTTCGACAAGTGTTGCAAAGAGCCTCGCTACGTGGGCGACGTCTATGCCGATGCCGACGAGGGAAAGAATGCGTTGAAGAACCTGCGCTTCTCCGAGGACAAGCAGGGGATGCTTTGGGTATGGGAACTGCCGGAGGTGGACGAGGCGGAAAAGGTGCTCAACCGTTACCTGACGGTAGTCGATGTGGGCGGTCGTTCCAACAAGGCCGACTGGTCGGTAATCGTCGTTTTCGACCGTCTTTTCATGGCCGACGGCGGCAAGCCTGTAGTTGTGGCCCAATGGTACGGACACTGCGACATTGACTTGCTGGCGTGGAAGGCGGCACAGATAGCGGCTTTTTACGACAATTCATTGCTGGTCATTGAGAGCAACACCCTCGAAACGCACGACAAGGAGCGTGACGTGGATGGCGACCAGTCGCAGTTCATCCTCAATCAGATTAAGAACGTTTATCCGAATCTCTACGCACGTAAGCAGTCTGAGGAGGACATTTTGGCCGGTCTGCCCACCAAATACGGCTTCCACACGAATGTAGCCACCAAGCCGATGGTCATTTCCACACTCGTGAAGGTAATCCGTGAGAATGCCTACATCGAGCGTGACCGGCGTTGCCTTGACGAGTATCTTGTTTACGAAAAGAAACCGAATGGGGCTTTCGGCGCGGTGGTCGGCAAGCACGATGACTTGCTCATGACACGGGCTATCGGGCTGCACGTCTGTTTCTATGAAATGGAACTTCCCAAGTTCATCATGCGGAATAGGTTATCAACGAGGGCAAGGAAGAAAAAAGCGGTTTCAGCCGCAACAATATAAACATTTAATACTTTAACATTATGCACATCTTTCAAAAGTTAAAAGCATCCCTCCGTTTACGGGAGGCAGTGAGAAAGGCTGACGAGGCACATCAGCAAACAGGCGAACGCTATTATGTCATGCCTGCATCGGCAGACGGTTGCAAACTTATCATCATGGATAGGTTCAATTTCCGCAAACTAAAACAGAAAGGGTATATCACGCGCAAGGCGTATGTCGCCGACATCGAACGGGAATGTTTCTATTTCACCCCTTACCGCAACGGCTCGTGCGCAATATCTTCTGAAATAGAGAGTGTCAAACGCCGACAATACCTTGATTGGTACAACGCTTGCATCAAGAAATCCAAAAGCAAAAAGAAATGAAGTATACGGCAAAGGGGAAACAGAACTTGGAGGGCATACGGACTTTAACGAATGATCCTCTTGCCACGTATCAGGTAGCTGGTGGAGGCAAGCAACAAACAACGAACAAGAAACACACAAAGAAGCGTAACTGATTACAGATTGCAGTAAAGGCGGACGCATCCCATAATGGTGCTGTCCGCCTTTCGCTTACAAGGAACTGGCTTTAATCCTCCGTTCATTGCCTCTGTCCCAAATGCTGTCTTCCGGCTCTCGAAAATTGGATAATTGCTCCATTTCCTTTTGCTGGCGTTTCTGCCAAGGCTCGAAGTCTGCAATCTCACGGATGAGCCATTGGTCCCAGCGTCCGTTGAAACAGATTCCACGGTCATCAAGATACACGTCGGCAATCACCTTGCCGCTCGTTCTTTCCGGATGTTCGGGGTTTTCATTGATGTAGTCGTAGGCGATTTTGTTGTCCTCCAACCATTTTTTCAGCTTCTCGGTTTTCTTCCGGGTGGTGAAGATAATGATAGTCCAACCTTTTTCTTTCAAGACGGATGTGCCGGTGTTGGCGTTTGGAATCATGCCGCCAAACACGTCCTCGCCCTGAAATCCATTGCTGTAATCATGGATAACGCCGTCAAAATCAATACAAATGGTCTTTTTCTCCATATCGTTACTTGTTTATTGTTAGTCATTTATGCTACCATAGCGTTGTGCAGCCTGTTCACGGCATCCATATTCGCGCCTTGCTGCGCCTGTTGCATCAGTTGGGGCGATATGCCGTCGGGGGTGCCTCCACGTTCTATTTGCTCACGTTGCGCCTTGATGCTCTGCAACAGTTCGTCCGCAAACGGGAAATCGCCGAATTCCAAGAGTTGCTCCACATTGATAGCCTGTGACTGGAACAGCTGCATCAATATGTCGTTGGCAAGCTGGCGGTAGGCAGGCGTCGAAGTGCTTTCGGTGATGGAAAGGTCAAATTCCACGTCGCGTATCTTCTTCGGGTCGTATTCAATTTGTGCGCCGCTCTTGCCTGCGATGTTGAACACGCGCTTGGTGTCGTAGAACTGCTGCATGTTCTTCACATCCTTATACGCTCCGTCTATCGTGAACTGACTGAAACATTCCAGCATATCAAGCAAAGACATGGTAGAGTTCTGCACCTGCTGGTTGTACATTGACGCACTCTGGCCGGAAAAGCCGGGCTTCCCTTGCAGCGCACCGTTCACTCCGCTGATGTCCTCGAAGAATTTCAGTTGCAGGTTCAGCAACTCCGAAATGCCGATGTTCGTGGAGTTATTGGCCACCTGCTGCGGAACCTGACGGCTCGTCGAGGGCTTGTACACAATAATGCCGTTGAAGCGGGCCCACTCGTCGGCAATGTCATCCATGCTCACACCGTCGGGAAGGCAGTCTTCAGGCATCAGCAACACGCCTTTGGCCGATGCCCGCATAATCCAGTCGTATAGCGTAATCAGCCGGTTGGTGTACCGCTGTTGGTCTATCACGTCTGATACGAACGAATGAATCTCGCCGTCAATGAACGGATACGCCTTGAACACGTAGGGGTGGCTTCCGTGTTCGTAGGGCGTTTCACCTTCTTTCAGGATGTCGCCGAACGGAGAGAGGTAGTAGAAGTACCAGTAATCATCCACAAACCATGTGGCTTTTATCAGCGGAACTTCCTCATCAGGCATTCCTGCGGACTTGGCCATCTGCATACGTTCGCGGTTCACTTGCCCGACTTCTGTCTCGTAGTCTTCAACGTCTATCTTGAAGATGTCGCCGTTTTGGTAGTCATGGCAACGGTAACGGGGCTTCTGTTCCTTTCGCCACACTTCTATCACCCTGCATCTTCCCGGCTCGTTGGTCAACAGGAAATCGTAGTTTTCCAAGCGGCTGTAGCCGAACCGTTCGGCATAGCTGGCAATATACTCCCTGCGTGCGGCCCATTTGTAAATGTCCCTTAGTCTGCGGTAGTCCTCTGGCGTATGGGCGAACTGTTCACACAACTGCCCGAAACTGATGTCATGCACTTCGCCAAGACAAGTGACATCCCAGCCTCGGAAGTCGCGCATA
This sequence comes from uncultured Alloprevotella sp., assembly GCA_944322325.1. Classification (GTDB taxonomy): domain Bacteria; phylum Bacteroidota; class Bacteroidia; order Bacteroidales; family Bacteroidaceae; genus Alloprevotella. Next base: position 232,537 of record CALUOQ010000003.1, on the reverse strand, counting down.
TTGTTGTCAATGAAGAAATTGTTAGGCTGAACATAGTCCGTCCAGCAATCTTCCTTATTGTTACGCCAACCGTAGCTTTTCCGGTGTACGATGAAACCTGAAATCAGGAATTCCTCCATACTTCGGGCGTTTACCTCGTTCATGCGGTTAAGTTGCATGTTGCATTGCAGAATGGTGCTCATCGTTTCGCCTAACTTCTGTTCGTCACGGTCACGGGCGGTACAAGTGGGTTCTTTCATTTGGCTGCGGTAAACGCCGAGGACATTACGGACAAGGCGGCGTATGAGATTGTTTTTCAACGGCACGCTTCCCTGCGTCTTGATATAGTCCTCCTCCGTCATGCTCTTGCCGTCCACGCATATCACGTCATCCCACTGCTTGCCGTAGGTGTACCGCTTGTTGCGCTCCCGATCATGACGAAAATCGTCCATTTGGTTCCAGTAATGCTGCGCTTCCATAAGCACGTCGAACGCCCTGCGGTCGCCGAAATGTTTTTCCGAGAACGCCACGGTGTCTATCTCCGTATCGTCACGTTTCGGCATGATGCGGCTCATCGGGAACAGTCTTGTATTCTTATTCGTATGCTGCATATCGTTCCATTTTTTATGATACTTGGAAGTGGCTCTCGCCTGATGCAAAAGTAGCCATTCCAAGTATCAAGTGCTGTTTAACTATTTACGGGTCTTGTTCATATCGTTTATCATCATCTTCTTCAATTCGTTGAGTTGGGCTTCAATGTCCTTCACCGCTTCCTTGTCACCGTATGTATTGGCTTCTTTGAGCATATCGTAAAGGCCGTCTATGTCGGGGCGGTAGTTCTCGAATATCTCGTACCTCGCATATTCGGGCGAGTTATAGAGGAAATCTATCTTCTCCGCATAGTCGAATACACCGTTGTCGGTGTCTCGTTCGTAATTCCTTAACCGTGTTCTCAACTTGTCATGCTCATCCTTCAGCCTGAAATACTCGTTGTTGACGGCCTTGTATTCCGTTCGTTCATCACCGTTCTTCAGGATGCGGTTAAGCACAAGGAAACTGTTTGGGTCATACTCACGTTGGCCAATAAGGGTTTCACCCATTTTGGTCATGCGGTCTATCGTATTAGCAATGCCGCCGAAATAGCCGTTCAGCACGTATTCCACCTGTGCCGGGTTAAAGTCAACCGCACCTTTCGTGTATTGGTCGCCGCCGGACATTTCATTGAGTGTTTCCGACAAGTCCACGAGGTATTTGTTCGCACTCTTGTAGGCTTTTGTCCATTCGGGCATATCCTTGTTATAAGGAGTATCCTTATACAAGGGAAGCCCTGTCCAACTCTTTTTGTAGCCGTAAGCCTCGGCAAACGGCTTAATGGAACTCGGAATGAATGCCTTGAAGCCTCCGCCTCCCTCCATGAAGTCAAGCGGTAACAGCTGGCTTACCTGTCCGGCTATCTTGCCTGCAAGCTCTCCGTCCGTAAAGTGTTCCTTTCCGCTCAACGTGCTGGTCATAAGCTCGCCAAGTCCGTACACGGCTCTGTATTCCACAGGCAACGGTATGCTTATCCATTGGTCACCTGCACGGAACAACAGGTTGCTTCTCCTTACGTATTCGGGCAAGTTCCAGTAGCTGTTCTTGTCGTCCTCATCGTCATCACCATAACCAAGTGAAGCTACGATTGCACCGAGCAGGAACATCGCGGCTACACTGGTAAGTGCTTTTGCAGGATGACGCTTTGCTTGCCGTCCGAAGTTTGCCGTGCCTTGTATGGCAGCGTTCCAAAATACAAAGCCGCTTCTTCCGAGTCCTGACATGAACGCACTGGCATTGCCTAACTTGGTCTGCCCGGTGGCTCCCATGAATTTTGCACCGCTCCCTTTCTTGTTGAAGTTCACGCTTATCTCCTTTGCATCGTAGATGGACCGGTCTATTGTCCTGCCCATTTCGCGCGAGGTCATGAAGGCGGCAAAGCGTGCGCAGTTTTCCACGCCACGGTTCACCTCGTCAAGCCGTTCAGCCAGCAAATCCCATGCTTTACGGATGGGCAGTTGGCCACCGGCCTTGCGTATTTCCCTGCGGATGTCGTTCTTATGCTTCTCGATGTCACGCATGTTGGAGTATCCTGTTTCGCCTCCGTTCATCATGAACTGGTGGAACATTCGTTCGGTGTCGTTGCTCATGTCGAGTTCATTTTTGCGATACTTCGCAAGCAGCATCTTCATCCTGACAGGGTTCACCTTAGCAAAGTTCCGATGGAAACGCAGGGCATAATTCGGACTTTCCTTTATCCACATCATACTGTTTGAATACAGCATATCACGGATGAAGTTCGACACCACGAAGTCGGGGTTGCGTGTGGTATAGAGCGCACTCAACTCACGGTTAATCCTTTCACCGGCTTTCAGTATCGCGCCCACTGCGCCTGACATATCGTTGTCGGGGTTGGTCTGTCCGTTGAGTGCCTGTGCTGCCCTCGGATTGCCGTTTATCGTGATGACGTAATCCCTTCCTCCACGTTTCACGACAACTTGGTGCTGGCGCAGGTCGCGTTTCTCCACTACCCGGTAGGGTATGTTCACCGTGTCTTTGCCGTGTTTGTACAGGTCAGGGTCTTGCTCGGCAAGCTCTTTCATCTTGTCCTCGAAGTCCTGCATCTTGCGTTCCACTTCTGAAGGTGTGTCGTCAGCATTGATGTTGTCCGGGAACACAGGTTGCCATTCGTCGGCCACCTTGTCATATTTCAGCCAAATGTCGCTTACGCTGGCGAGGTCGCTCGGATGATTGAGTACGAAGTTCAGGAACTTCTGTTTCACTAATTTATTGCGGTTGCCCTGCACGATGGCACTTTCCGCCATGCTTTGCAAGTAGGCGAACGGATCGTCCGCTTTCGACTTTCGTCCTTTGGCTGTCTTTATCGGGGCATTGAACGCACTGTTCTTGCTGTTCAGGTAGGCATATGCTTCCTCGCCGGTCTTTTCGTCGAAGCCGCGAAGCGGAATGTAGTAATCGTACATGGAGCGGATATTGTCGTAAGTCTCCTTTGACATCATGCCGCTCTCGTACAGCTTGGATAGCGTCGCATCGCTCACAGCGTTGATGCGTTCCCAAAGCGTGTCAGTATTATGGCCGCTCTCATAGTCCTCAACCATTATCCGTGCCTCAGCTTCCGCATCAGCTACGTTGTCGGTATCTGTAAGTGCGGTCAGTCCGGCAAAATCCCTCTGGTCAATGGCCTCGAACTTATCACCCAATTCTGCTTCTACCTGATTGTTCCAATCCTCCACAGCCTTGTTGTACGCATCCATTTTCAGGTCGTAGTCATCATCATTTTCGGTGGGTGGCTGCGGCTTGTCCTTTGAAAGTTCGGAAGCGTCAATCAGCTTGTCTTTCTCACGTTGGCGCATCACACGATTGCGCTCCAGCCCGTGTTTGGCCATCATGTAGTCGGTCAGTTCCTCTCGTGCTTCTTGGGTAGGAGCAAGTTTGCCCACCTCGTCAAGCAAAGGTTTGAACAAAGTGTGTGCGAAGGCGTCAGCCTCAGCTTTGTTCACCGAGGAAAGCCTGTTTTCGCCCAAATAAGCATTCTCGAAGCCGTCCACGTCTTCTATGCGTACTTTCTTCTTGCCCTCTCCTTTGAGTATGGCTTCCATCGCTTCACGCAATCCGAGCATACTGTCTTGCAAGGCTTCCTGCATTTGGTACACTCCGCGTTTCACTCGCTGCTCGTATCTGTCGCGAGCCAATGCTCGCTCGTGTACTTCGGGGTCGCCATCCCTATACAGCTCGTTATCAGCTGCACGACTATCGGTTTGCTCTTGGATAGCATAGTTGCCTACTTTCAGTTCGTTCTGCTTGGCCACATCTTCGGCTTCTCCCAATACGCTGCGGTATCTGCCCGGTTCTGCAAGGTTCTCGTAGCTTCGCCAAAGTATGTAGCGCAACTCGTTGTCCGACAAGGTTACGCCTGAAAAGTTCTCAAAGCCTATCTTGTGGAGCATGCGTAGGAACAGTTCTTTTATCTTCTGCCACCAGCTTGCATCGGTATGATCGAAGTTGGTTTTTTCTGCCAACGATGCAAGGTATTCCTCGGTGGCCGTTCGGAAATCCCAGTTGCGTTCTCTTGCCAGTTCTGTAATGCGGCGGCGAACGTCCTTATCTGCATTTTGGAACACGTTGTCAAGGAACGTGTCGAAGTGTTCGCCAAACAGTTGTCGCAGTCCGTAATGTGCCACAGCTTCATGCAGCAGCGTCTGTTCCACATCGTACACGCTCGTATGGTTCGGTATTACAATCGTTATCCTGCCAGTTCCTCGCGAATAGAAACCCTTGGCCTTTGCACGTCTGCCTTGCAGCGTACTTGCATCGGTAACGATGTCCACATTGTCAAGATGCAGCGTTTCGGCCAACTTCTGCACGGCATTCACCATTCGCTGACGTTCCCTTTCTGCAAATGCCCTGCGCTGTGCTGCCGTGCGTGTAGAGCGACCTGTCATCTTTGCCACCGGGTCATTCTCATAGCTAAGCTCGTTATCGGTCAATGCACCGTTGCCACCTCTCATCATGGCGGTGGCTTTCTTGCGTCCCTTGCTAATACCGTCTACAATCTTCACACCGAGCTTCTTCAATTCTTCAAGCAATGACGGAGTAACTGTATTGTCAGGTATGGCAACATTCTCTCCTTCGATGAGTTCGGCGATGCGCTGCGCCACCTCACTGTCAGGAACAATGCGTACAGGGCGCATCCATCTCGAAAGGATTACTTTGCGTTTCTTGTCGCCGCTAAGTTGGCGGTTAACCGGACCTGCGTTCCATTTCGTTTCTCCAACAGGGTCTTTAGCTCCCTCTGCCTGATAGCCGCTTGTCAGTTCGCTTTCGGGCACTTCTACCTCAACAGTTACAAGGTTGGGACGTTGATAGGCTTCTGCGAACTGGTCATTAAGCGGATTGCGTGAGGTATGGAAATACGGATTGTATGCTACCCACAATCCCTTGCCGTTGTCTTTGACAATGTAGATGTGGTTCTTGTTCTTTCCGTCTTTCTCTACGAGTTCCGGGCGTTCATCTGATACTTCCCATTGGCCGAATTCAGATGGGGATTGGCTTATCCTGTTGCTTCCGGTGCCGATTTTCTTAGACATCGGAGGGTATAGTTTACCGTCAACAAGCGACATGGCACGGTAAACCTTTATAGTAGGCTCGTTGTTCAACCGTTCTATTTCACTTGCATCATCTACTACCCGGAACAAGTCGTTGGCTTCTTCCTCGTTGGTCGTATAATCGTCAAGCCTGTACAGTGCGTCATCCTCTTTAGCCTCTTCCTGTACCTTTACGCCCAGCTTTGACAACTCCTTTACCACGCTTTCAATATGCTCTGCCGGAATGTCCGCACGCAACTTCCCACGGTAAGGATAGAAGTTCCCGCCATTGACGGCACGAAGCAACGTCTTGTTCTCGTAATAAACAGCACCGTCTTTTTTCGTCTTGGGCACGGTCAGGTAATACATTTTCGCCCAACTGCTGCCTGTAATCTCCACTTTACCGTCATGGCTGGTAACAGGCATGTAGTCTTTTATCTGCTTCAATCGGCTGATGATGGGCGCACCGCTGGTTTTCAACATAGACTTGTTCCATTTGTCGGGCATCAATATGCCGTCATGCACGTTCCCGTCAATGTCGGTGTAACTGATAAGCTGGCCGGGGAAACCTCCTCTTTCGTCTTGGGTGTCGGCAATGGCTTGCAGGATGTTCCCTGTCATGATGTAGCCGGTCTTTCGTGTGCCTGTCGGTATTTGGCTGTCCCAGTTTTCAAGCGTGGTGGAACGTGCGGCATCCCAATTGTCATTGGTTGTCTTGTAGATGCTTCGCAGTGCCGCTATATCGGATAGTTTGACTTCAACGCGTCTGCGTCCGTCAAGGGTCGCGAACACGGCAAGCGTGGTCGAGGCGGTTATCTTGCTGTCCTTTGCCTTGTAGCCACAGAATATGGCCGGTGTGGAGAAGTCAAACACCATACTTTCAAGGTTGTCGGGCATAAGGTATGACATGCCTACATCAAACATGTGCAGACGTTGTTTCAACATGTCGCTGTTCGTGTTGAGGCGCATCAGATTGTCGCTGTGCTTTGTCTCCACATTTTCATGGGTCTCTTTCACATAGTCGGCAATGGCGGCTTGCTTCTCTTCTGCGGAACGTTTCTGCTGACGGTTTATTTTCTCGGTCTGTTTGGCAATATCTTCCTGCGCCCTTGCCTTTGACCGCTCATAACGGGCTTCTTCGGCGGCAATTCTTGCCTCGTCCTCCTTTTCAATGGTGGAAATGACTTGGCGTATGTAATCCTCCGGACGTTTCCCTTTATTGACCTGTTCGATAGTCTTGCGTATCTCGGCTGCTTTCATCGGCTTGCGCAGAACGTCCATTTCAACCTGCTCAACGTATGAGTTTTGTGCAAAGGGGTTGGCACCGGTCGGGTCTATTCCTTCAGATGACACACGCTTCTCCAACGTCTTGGCACGGAGCGGCATGACGGTAATCTTCAAATCATTGTTACCCGTGTCGTTCAGGTATTTGATGAGTTCATTATACCGCCTTACCACATCATCATAAAATTCTTCCTGCTCTTGGGTGGTCAGCAAAGCAACGTAACCGGTAATCTTACGTGCGTCATCCTCTTGCGGCTTATATTCGTCAAGCTCGCTGGTTTGCACACGTCCGCCGCCTTCCCCTCCTTTTTTCAACGGTGTGCCCATCTTATCGTATATGTCAGGATTGTCACGCAGGTACTCCACCACAACCTGACTACCGTATTTGTTCAACAGGTCGGGAGCTTCCACTTCGTTGCTTTCGCTGTCCTGCGATGTGGTCGTGTTGGCGTTCAGTGATTTCAGCTTAGTGGACAACATCATCAGGAAACGATTTTCAGCCGGTACAGGCAGACCGAGGTTGATGTAATAACCTCTGTGTACTTGTCCTGTGCGGTCAATGCGCCCGATCATCTGCATATAGTCGTTGATGTCGCTGAGTGGCTGTGCGATAATCATCGTCCGCTGACGTTGGTCGCTGAACTTCTCCGATGCGTGCAGGCTGATGCCGGTAGAGGCGGACTTATTTAGGATGAGTACGTCAAGCTCACCGTTGTTGAACTCGCGCTGCATCCTCTTTTTGTCCTTGTCTGTCCTGCGTTTCACCACTACACGGCCTTCGTTGTCACGTTCCACGTACAAGTTGCGTCCGGTCAGTTCGCCGACCTTATATCCCATATCGTGCAACCGTTCAATAATGGCATCAAGCGGACTGATGAAAATGTCGCTGGTGCTCTCCCGGATGAAGTCCTGCAATTCATAGTAGGCTTTCTCTCCGGCTGGACCTAACTGCTTAGGAGAGTAACGCGCATGCTGTTCTTTCCCATTCTCGTCCTTTATTGTATATTGCATCACGGTGTCAAGACCTCTAAGCAAACTTGCGCTGAAAGTAGGCTCTGCAATGACTTCCCCTGCGGAATAGTCCTTGATACTGCTTTCCATCGTACTTTCCAACGCAATTACCGGATGTCTGCCAGCCTTTATTTCTGCGTCAACCTCATTGGCTATTGCATCTACTTTGAGGGCAAGCATGAGTTGCTTGGTGTAGTTGTAGGTCTTGCTGGCAAACGGAACGTTCTCTACGCCCATTTTATCCGTTCCCCTCTTAATGCCCGCACTCTCTGCCATGACCGCAAGCTCCTTATCCATTGCGTCAACCATCGGCTTGACATAATCCTCTTGGAATTTGATGATGGCGTTAAATGCGGCAATGGTACGGTCGTAGTTCTCACGCGCACGCTTTACGGTTGCCGGGTCGTTTATGGTTTTCCAGTCTGTCACAACATCACTCATGTCGCGTTCACGGCGCACCATCTGCCCGGCATTGGTCAGTTCGCGGCTCATAATCTCCTGTAAGGTCACACCGCCTTTCTCAATGATGCCAATCAGCTTGTCAGGCTCTACCTTGGCTTGGCTCATGGCTGTGCGGATGGCGTACAGGGGCATGGTGTCAGGACGCTTGGCGAAAGTGGCACTGGCAAACGTGGCCGCTTTTGCACTGCGGAGAATGCTTTGCAAGTATGCGCCCGTATTGCTCGAACCAGCTGCGGTGTGGCTCTCGTCAAGGAATAGGTAGTTGTCCTCTGCAATGGCACGTAAGAAAGTAGCCTTTGGAGTGGCTTTTCCGCTCTTTGCGCTCTTGCTTTTCTTTGAGCGGGCACCGCTCTTCTTGGCGGCTTCCTCCATTTCCTCTTGGCTTACTTCGTCGCCAGTATTCACTTGCGAATAGGTCAGTACGGCGTAGTCGCATTCATCAGGGAGTTTGCCTGTGGCCAATACTTTTTTCATCTTGGCATCAGACAATCCTTTGTACACGACCTTTCCGTTGGCATCCACCATTTCACCCTTGTTTTCCTTGGCGGACGGGGAATTGAAAATGAAAGGAACAAGGTCTCCGCTTCCGATGTCTACCAAATCACGGTAAATATCGGAAAACAGGTCGGCTTTCTGAGTGATGAAGATAGGCTTCTCGCCCTGTCTTACCGCCCAGCGGATAAGCGCGGCCATCTGACGGCCTTTCCCCACGCCGGTTTGGTCCCCGATGATAAGTGCCTGCCCTTGCTTCATCTGGTAAATGGCCATTGCCACGCTATCAACCTGTTCTGCGGCAAGTGCCTGATGAAGCTCATCTGTCGTGTCATAACCGAGTTCCTTTCTTACAAACTCGTCTATGTTCCCGTATTTCTTTTCAATTTGGGTAAGGGTACGGTCCATCGCCTCTACCATAGCGGCAGGGGCGACGCTTTGCAGGCTGAATGCCGTGTTATGAGGCCTATATGGTAGTTTTTCTTCGGAGAGACCGCGTTTCTTCGGTTGTTCTGCTGTTCTTTGAGGTTCTAATCCCACTCGCTCCGTGGAAACTCCCAGTCTTTCCACTCGCTGAACGTCAGGCTCTGATACTCCTCGGCTTCCTCCTGTGGTATTTCCACCAGCTCCTCGCCCGGTTTCACCATTTCCAGTATCCGTTCTATGTTCTCCTCGTAGAACCATCTCGCCCGGCTCCTGAGTTCTTTCCACGGAAGTTCTTCCTCCAAGTCTGCCTGTATCATCCTTTCGAGGTTGCTCAGTATGTCGTTCTCCGTCAGCGTCCCGGGATGGTTGGTCAGTGACAGGTACGAGCTGCCCTTGCTGGCTACGTAAAATTTCTGTTCCATTTGTCTTATCCTTTGAGTTGATTACTTCGTCAATGATGTCATAAAGTGCTTCAAAGCTGTCCGCCTTACGGATGGCCTTGCTTTGCACAGGCGGATATACGGCACTTTGCGCTCGTTCCTCATCGCTCCTGCGCCCGTCTATCAGTATCATTCGGGTGGGATAGGTCGTGCCCTGCTTGGCATACAGGCTTCCGTCCATGTCAACCACGCCTTTCACGTTGTAGTGGTCGTACAGGTAAGTGAAGAAGGGCTTCATGTTGTTTATGGCTCCATTCTTCGCATACTCCATATTACCGCCAATGATAATGGCCGCACGTCCGTCATCCTTCATGCTGGCAAGGGCATTGAGCGTTATCTGTGGGTCAAGACCGCTTATCAGCTTCCCGTCATAGTCTGCGGCTTCGCGCCTCCCGAACGGAGGATTTGCTATCACCACGTCATACTGCTCTCCACCCTCGAACGGCTCTGTGGCATCCTGCTGCGTCACCTGTGCAAAGCCTTGTTCGCGCAGGTTGGCCAGTCGTGTGCCGTCAAGCTCGTTGGCGTGTACTTGTCCGGCCGGTATGGCGAACACCAACATGCCGTTCCCGGCTGTCGGCTCCAGCACTTTCCCGCCTTTCTTCCCGGTCATGACGAATCGGGCAGCATTCCATGCCATGGGTAATGGGGTGGAGTATTGTTGCATCTTGATGCGGGTGCTGCTCCGTGCGGCAATGGTGGGCTGCATTTCATACAGCTTGCAGATAAGGTCGTAGGTTTCCCTGCTGTCGCTGCCGTGACGTTCCGCCACTTCACGGGCTGCTCTCACCAGTCCGTCCTCCACAAGTTCCTGAAGGAGAATGTCGGTGCGCCCGTCATTGTCAACCTCCATGCCCAAACCTGATGCACGCTTGCGCAAATCAAGTATGCTCCTGTATGGCTTCGTTCCGCTGTCAAGGGCGGAAAGCATATCCGTCTTTACTGCATCAGCAAATTTACGGTTTATTTCCGAATTTTCAGCATTATAGGTTGAAGTATCTGCATTTTCAACTTCTTGCCTTTCAGTCGCAGTTCCCTCTTGCTGGCCGCTGAAAAGGTCTGCAATTACCGGCTGCTCCTGTTTCTTCTGACGTTCTTTTCTCCTTTGTTTGTTGCGTTGTTCTGTCAGTGCATTTTTTGCACTTTCTGCCTGCTTGTCCGCTTCCTGCTCCTGAACAACCATTTGCGCGGTGTCAAGGGCATTGACAGTAGGCTTGTCGAAATTTGCAACATCAAATGTGCGCACCTCATCGTAGGGTGTCATTTCATCTGCCAGTCCTGTTTCCTGCACTTCGGGCATGTCCCGTGCCCCATTGTAGAACGCTTTGAGATAGGGACGGTATACCTCTCCGAGGTCTGCTATCATCACTTTGGCGAAGTCTGCGAACTTTTTTATTCCACGGTCTAAATAGCCCATGGCAAGCTCCACTCCCAAGGCAAATGTTTCAGGGTCCACACCGCTGTTAAGCTGGCCGAGCACCTTCTCACGGAGGCGTTTCTTGATTTCCTCCATGCGCTCATCACTTACAAGTCCGAACTGTCCTGAGTTTTTTGGTTTTGCATCTTTCGGCTTTTCTTCCGTAGCCTTCTGTTGTTTGTTCGGAGTAAGTCCGGGTCGGCCCACAACAAAATGGTCACTCAGCTTGGCTTCTCCGTTCTTACGCAGGTCATCTACCAATCCCTCAATGTTCACTTGCTGCGGTTGAGGAGTTTCGCTTGAATTAGGATGGTCTATCTCCCATATCTTAGCTTTGTTCTCAAGTGTAGTTTCGACATTAGCAAGGATTTCCTGCATGTTGTTATGAGGATTACGGAGTATGTCGAGCATCTCCTGCGGGCTGTCCGCATGGATGGTGAAACGTCCGTCACCAATGGGAACAGGACCCGTGACATCATCACGGGTTAATGTTGTGTGCCCTGTTTTCTTGTCAACAGATACATTGTATTTCCATATGTTCTGCGGCTCTACCTCCCGTATGTCGGCAAGCGACAACGGCTGTGCATCCGCCACGGACTCTTCACTGCCGAGAACAGTATCAGCCAGCTTCTGTGCGCTTTCCTTGCTGCGCATCATAAAGCCGTTCTTGTCACGGTCATACCATCCTTTTTCTTTCTTGGTAAGTTCTCTTGCAGCTTGCTGTTGTTCTTTTGTCAGAGGATTGGAAAATTTTACAAGCTGCATATCAAGCACTCTGCCACGCTTAGTTGTGTATTGGGCAGGCATGATTTCAAAGCCAGACATAGCATGGGTTTCGTTGCTATTCACGCTCTTGTACTCCGCAAACGGCTTCGTCTTTCTGTGGCTGCTGTTTATCCACTTCTCGAAGTCAGGTAGGTTGACCGAGGACATAACGAGTTTGTGCTTATACTCCCAGCCCTTTTCATAGTTGGAAAGATAAGCGTCCTGTGCTTCGGCCTCGTCGTTGAAGCCCAGCATTACCTTGTGCTCGTCAAACGTGCCGTCTTCGTTGTACTGGTCAACGATATAAACACGTCTGCCGTTCCAGCCGTCTATGTCGTTCGTCAGAAACACGTCGATGTGGTCGCCGTCCACGCCCTCCGTGCCACGGATGTAGCCGTAAGTGTTCCGCATCGTCTGTTCCCACGCCTTGCCGCTGGCATCCACTCCACGGCGCACACTTCCTTTCGGATTCTCTACGGTGATGTCAAACTGCCCGATGCGTACATGGCCTTTCTTATAGTTTCCGGCTTCTTTCTGTCCGTCGGTCGGGTTCTGTTCGGTTTCTGCCTCGGCTTTCGCAACTTTTTCGCCAATAGTTTGCGTAACCGCAGATTTGTCAGTATCTTTGTTGACGGAATTATTGGTTTGCGGCGCATCCGTGCCCTCGGTAGTGGGGTCAGACAAATTCCCCTGCGGCGAGTATAAGCCATCTGCCACGTCTGAGGCAGTCGAAACATTATCGGCGTGTTTCCAAACCAATCTACCTTTAAGAAGGAGGTTCGTAAGTACGTTCCTCCTTTTCTCTTGGTTGGAAACGACCACTTCATGCCCGTCTTTGCTTACGGTGACAGAGGTGAAGTAATAGTAACGTGAGCCGTCAGGTTTGACATATGTCTTTACATAGACATATGATGATGTCCGTTCGGTAATGTCGCCATCTTTGGCATTGCTGCTGTCCTCAACGATGATGTCAGGATTTTCAAGAGTGGGCTTAATCATGCCCAACTTGCCGCTGCGCCCTTGACGCATAAGTTTGGTAAACTGGTTCTCGCCCATCTTCACTTCGCCAAGCGGCGTATTGACACGGCCATCCTCGCCGAAGAGCGCGTCCCAGTTTTCAATGGTCAATTCCACCTCCGGGGCCACTTCGGCGTGCTCCTCCATGTCGGCGATGATTTCGGCGGCTTCTTCCCGGCTTAATCTTTCTTCGGCGGGTTCTTCTTCCTCCGCTCTTCCTTGATCTTCTCTACCAGTTCGTCCACTTCTGCCGCTATTCCAGTCATTTGAAGCTCCATCAGCACCGACAGCTGTCCTTGTTCCGTCCTCACCTCGTCCTCCTGCCGGAGCACCTCCATCGCTTCCTTGTCGCCCTTCCTGGCCTGCTGCACTATCGCCAACCAGTACATTATTTCTCCGTTGTCCATTGTATATAAAGTTTCCGTTTAACAATAATTCGTCACTAAGGCCGTTCATAGTCTCGTTCACAGCCTCTACCAGTGTGCGCGGCGTGTTGTCAGGCTCTTCAAAAAGGGTAGCCTCTTTCGTGCCTTGTACAAGGTCAAAGATGTTTTTCAGTGTATTCTGTATGAATACTTGCGTCTGCCCTTTGTACATCGTGGCCAGCAACAAGGCAAAGTTACTGTATTTTTCAGCAGGAAGATAGCTTTCGCCTGTCACATCGTCAAAGGCAAGCTGCCTTTTCCACGATTCCGCCGCGATGCGTGCCTCCTTGTAGTTCTTGGCATTGGCAAATTCCGGGTCTTGCGACAAAGCGTAGTAGGCACTGATGGAGTTCTGTATCTCGGCATTCATACGCTCAGCATTCGGGCTGTCATAGTCCCGGTACGCCGTAGCCAGTATCGCTTTCTGCGCCTTTGAAGGCAAAGCGTTGAACATTTCCTCCAAGTGGGTGCTGCCGTTTTGGAAAATGCTTTGGTACATAACGCCTTTCAGGTCGTTCTTGGTTTCCGCCGTCAGTCCGCCCTTGCTGTCGAACGCGCTCTTATACTGCGTCGGCGTGATGTAGCCTTTCTGCTGCATCCATTTCAACACACCAAGGCCGTTGCGGTCTATCAGTTCCGCGAACGACATTTCCTCATCAGGGGATGCAAGCAGTCGGCCCACAAAGCTACTCATGTCGCCGCCCATCTTCTGCACGAGGTTCTTGGGCTTGATGCGTTCCGTGCCGCCGCTCTCCGTGTCCTGTGCTACGAATTGGCCAAGCGTGATGGCGTCATCGTCCGTCACGTCAAGCATATTCACCAGCACGGGCTGCTGCATGGCTTCCACGTCTTCGGGTGCCAGTCCGAACTCTGCGGCGTGTTCCGTAAGGTATTGCCTGTATTTCGTCGCCTGTTCGGGATGCTCCGCCCACATCTCGCGCAAGGCGGCACTACGGTTGTTACCTTGTATCACCTCTCCACGGGTGTTTACCGTGGGTGCGCCCGTGTAAGCCGTAACGGACGAGGTGATCTCCTCCGGGCGTATGTTGGCCGCAATCTTACGTGCCGACATGACGCTTGCCTCGTCATTGCGCTCTTTGGGTTGCGCCTCGTCAATGAAGTACAGCGGGTTGCGCTGTCCGTTCAAATGGCTCGGCTGCAACTGCGAGGCCTCCATCAATGCCACGCGCCCGGCAGGGATGTTCCTGTCGTCGAACTTCACCTGCACCTCGTTGCCTTGTTTCGCCTGTATGGGCTGCTGCCGGTCAACCTTGTTGCCGTTCACCCTGCGGTAGCCTCTTGCACGAGCATCCTGCGGAGTGTCGTCTACAAAGTCGGGCACGCCGTTCAGAGCTTCGCGACGTATGCGCTCGGCTTCCTCGCGTGCTGCACGTTCCTGTTCCTCCTGCTCACGGCGCAACCGTGCTGCTTCCTCAGCTTGCCGCGACTGTTCGGCGAGGGCGGCCTGTCTCCTGCGCTGTGAAGTCTGCGCTATCTTCTGCCACAACGCAAGGTTGGCTTTAGCCTGTTCCACGGCATTCTTCCGCTCGCGCTCGGATGCAATCTTCTCGGCAATGGTTGTTCCTCCTTTGGGTTTGGATTTCTCAACCTTTTTCAGTTCGGCTTCCTTGTCGGCCACCATGCTGTCGGCCACGCTTTGTGCCATAGATTCGTCGCCCTCTGCCTGTTCAACGATAGCGTCCCAAGCCGTATCAGGGTCTGCCTGTTCGTAAACCGGCTGTCCTTGTTCGTCTTTCGGTATGCGTTCCATTGCGCTTTGCCCGGGCTGCTCTGCCTGTACCGGCTGCTGTTCCTGCTGAAGATTTTCTGCGGAATTTCCGTCGTTTTCCGTGAGATTTCCGCCGTTTTGCAGAGAATTTTCAGCGGTATTGGCATTCAGGATGTTCAATTCTTCGGCGGTGAAAAGGTTTACTTTCCGTCCGTTTATCGGGTTTTCGGTGTAAACCTCATATTGTCCGTCCTCATTCGCATCTGCCGTAATACTTCCGCGTACCTCGTTTCCGTTTTCGTCCAACAGGGTAAGTTCATCGTTCAGGCTGTATGCCGGCTGTTCTTGCGCCTGTGGCTGCTGCATGGCTTCGCGCTGCTGCTCGACCTGTGCCACTCGCGCACGGTTCGTGGCGTCCACCATTGCCTGAATATCATCCTTACGCATGGGCACAACGGTTTGTCCGCCGTCGGAGCTTACATTAACCGTCCCGTCACCGTTATCAGCAAGACCGTCTGCATTGGGCACAATCTGTATTTGCGCCGCTTGTCCGCTTTCGTCAGTTACAGTATAGGTGTCGCTGGGCTGGAATGCCACTGTTCCGTCTATCTTGTTGGCTGCTTCCTGTGCGAACTGCTGGCGTATGGCTTCCGCTGCTGTCTGTTTCTCCATTTCGGGGTCAACAGGCTGCTCCATGCTGAATATGGCATCGGGCGACACCATTTCTACGGCACCGGTCTCCGCATCACGGATGATAATGCTGCCGTCAGACTTCTCTTTGTCTATGCCTGTGCCATCCTCGTAGGTAGCAAGGTTTCCGTCCAGCACGTACACGCGGCGGTCGTTGCCCTCGTCGTCCTGCACTTTCAGCGTCGCACCCTGTATCATGCCTGTCTTACGGTTGGTGCGGCTGTCTATCATCGTGTTACTTTGGTCGATACGTCCGTCTATGTCATCGCGCACACGCTGCAACATTCCGTCATACACCTGCTTGGCGTTGATGTAGTCTATGACAGTTTGATTTATGGCTTCATCGTCACCAAGGTTGCGCAGTGCACCTATCGGGTCGTTGTCTATTTCGTCAAGCTCTTCGGGCGTTAATGCCTGTTCCGCTTTCTGACGTTGCAGCTCGTACATACTTCTTGCGTCCTGCATCTCCACGTCGCTTTGCGCGTTGTAGCCGTCCATGTAGCTGTCGTTGGCACGCTGTGCATTTTCGTCCTGCTCGCCTCCGCGTGATTTCACAAGCTCGGCAAGGTTTACTCCGCGCAGGTACAGTGAACGCTCCATGTAGTTCATTACGGCGGCTTTTTCCTCGTCCGTCATGTCCCGGTCGTTCACAATCACTTCCGCCACATCGCCCACATTGTCATTCGTGGCCATGTCAATGGTGCTGCGCAGAGGCTCCCATACTTCAGGAGTGAGTAATTCGCTCGCCCTTGCGTCCGCCTTATTCACATCATGCTTCATGGATAGGTAATTCGCTGCACTCATGGTTGTCTTTCCTGCACCCATCAGTCCCATTGACAACGCCATTCCGCCCCAAATGTCGCCGTGGAACTGCCCGGTGGCAAACAGGTTGGTGCGTGTCCCGTCGGGGTTCTGCTGGTATGCGTCATCAAGGTTCAGCATTGTGCGCCACAACTGGCCGTAGTATTCCTCCGACACCTCGCCCAAATAGTCGCTTACACCCATTTTCTCGAAGATGCGCCGTGTTCCGTCGGTGATGTTGCCCAGCGCACCGGCGTTGGCGCGTGAGAGTACACCGCTCAATCGCTTTGCACCTATTACATTGGCAAGTCTGCCCAAATTCTTCGTCGAGGCAAATTCAGGCAAGTGCGTGCCGAACATCTCGGAGTAGTTCTCAACGATTGAGTTCGCCTCGCCCTGCCAAACGGCGCTTCCCCAAGTCCTGTCGTTGGAGAAGTCGTAGTTACCGTTATCATCCACCGTCACATCACCGAGCTTGCGGTCTATGATGTCGGCGGCGGTATCCATGCCCTGCACAGTATTCGTCATCAGCGGGGCACGTATCAACAGCTCGTCAGCCGTCGTGCCGAGTGCCTTTATTGTCCAGTTGGCTGCTTCCTGCCCAAGTCCTCGCAGTCCGTTGTTCTTGACGTATGTCTTGAAGCCTTGCCGGGCCATTTGCTCCACCGCTTCCTTGCCCAACGCTTTGGTGGCTGCTTTCCCTGCGGCCTTTGTAGCCACGTTGATAGCGTCAAAACCTCCGCCGGTCATGGCGAAGTCGAGCATGAACGAGGGCATGTAGCCGGTCATCATGCCTGCTCTGTTCCAAAAGCTGGCGTTTCCTCCATACATGGCCTCCGTCTGCTGGTTCTCGTGTATGGCACGCATCATTTCCTGATTGGCGGCTTTTTCCTGTTCCGTCTGCGGACGTTTCGGGTCGGCTGCATTCATCATTGTCATTGCGTCCATCATGTCGCCAATGCCGAAGTCCCACGTGCGTATGTCTCCTGCCACGCGCCCGAAGCCACGCCAAAAGCCCACGTCCTTGCCTGCTTCACGGTCCTGCTGCTCACCGAGGGTTTTTATTTGCTCCTCAGTCTGCCGTATTGCGGCTTGCAGCGCCCTATATGTCTGGTCGCTCTGTATGGACGGCACGTAGGTGTCAGCCGCAAGTACGGCGGCAAGCGGCGCATCGTTGTTCTCGTAGTCCTGCTTCCATTTCTCGTGAAGCTCCTGCACCCTTGCAGCCGCCTTGTCTTTCAGCTCCTGCAATCGGTTCTGCGCCCTGCGTATCTGTCCGCCTACGGTCATATCCACTGCGTCGCGGTATTCCCGGCTCACTGCATCGGCCGCAGCCTTGTTGAATGTGCGCTCGCCGGTAGGGGTGAGGTAGGTACGCTCCATCTTCTTGGTGCCGGGATTGAACCGTAAGCCTCCGCTTACCGTCTGACCGCCTCCGAAACGCTTGCCGTATTCCTGCAAGTTGTCCATGCGCTCGTTGAAGTCCTCCATTGTCCGCCGGGCTGATTGCCCGATGTTGTGGAGGCTGGCATTCATCCGCAATTTTTCCTGCATGGTGGGTTGCCACGGCTTCGCCGTTTGCCGGTTCTCAGGCCTGTCTTGTCCTTGTCCTGCCTGCGGCTGTTGTTCGTTGCTATTGCTGTCCTCTGTTGGTGTATGCTCAAACCTGAAGGGGTGCAGCCCCTGCTGCGTTGCGTCGTCATAGTTGCCCAGCGGTATGTCATAGTCCGCGCCGTTCTTGTCGCGCATACGGATGGTTGCGCCCTTGTATGCGTCCGCATACGACTGCATACCGTACTTGTTAATGTTTTCCTCGCTCACTTGGTGGCTTTTGCCGTCCGAGGTGGTAATGGTGTATGTTATCTTGTTTGGCATAATACTGTCAGTTTAATGGAGGTGCGCTGTTCTCTTGTCTCGTGCCGCCTACGCGTCTGTAATCTTCCACGTTGAACTGGTTGGTCTTTTCGTCCACTTCTGCCGCAATGGAGGCGATGGAGCGTTTCACCCTGCGCTGCTTCCTCGGCTCGCCCTTGAAGTTCCTTTCAGTCACTTCTGTGTCATAGATGTCAACTCCTGCATCCCTTGCCGCGTCCAACACGGCTTTCTCGTAGTCTGCCTGTGTCTTGTACGATTTACCTCTGAACTGGCCGTAGTAGCGGTTTCCCGAACTACCTCCGTTATCGTAGTAGCGTGCGCGTGCCCTCGATGCACCGGCGGACGCATTGGAAGCTCCAGCCGCAGCCTTGTTGCGTCCAATCCTTGACTGCTCATATTCTTCGGCGTATTTTGCCTGTGCCTCCGCTCTTTGTGCATCACCTTCGGCCTCGCGCACAGCGAACGGATGCAAGGATCTTTTTCTTTCTTCTTCTGCTTCCGCACGAGCGTCAGCCGCCTTGTCGCGTTCCTGCTTGATTTTGTCAAGGCCAAGCTGCCTTTGCCATTCGCGCGCGTTGGCATTGTAGGCATCATCAGCTTGCCGCGCCCTCATCAGTCCGTCAATGTAGGCTTTCATCTTGGCGTCCCGGTCCGCCGCAAGTTTTGCCCAGCGGTCGTTCACCCTTCGTGAAGCCGTCTCACGCCCCGAGTACATGCTGGGCGCACCTTTCGTCGTAAAATACAGGTTCGACAGCGCCGATATACCGTCACCGATGGCCGCGAATATCTTATCACGCTTCTGCTTCCTGCGCTCCTTCTCCAACTGTTCCGGCGTAGGCGTCGGGTCCGGGTTCGACAGCATGAACATCTCTTCGTACGTCAGCCGACGAGGTGTCTGTGCCGTCGTTTTGGTTTCCCCGTTACCGGATGCTCCCGGTGCCAGTGGCGCCTGCGCGTTCGTCCGCCCCGTGTCAACACGCCCCGTTCCCCAGTCTATCTGAGGCACGGCCTGACGCTGCGACGTAGTCCCCGTGCCGCCGGGAGCTGCCCCCGTAGCTGCGGGCGTAGCGGTCGCTTTCCTTCCGCCGCCCAGTATGTTTTCTATCGTTGTCGCCATAGTATCCTCCTTTGGTTAGAACGGCAACTGCGAAGCCGCCTGTGTTACACCCTGCACGGCTCCCGATATGGCCTGTGCCTTGTCCGCTTCAAGTTGCTGCAACTGGTTCTGCAAGTCTGCGTCACGTTGCAGGTACTGCTGCTCTATCTGGTCTTTCCTCTGCTCTCCGTTCACGGCAATCTGTGCCGTTGCGTCCGCAAGGGCTTGGTTGTTGGCCGCTTTCGCCGCCGCCGTGCTCTCGTCCGTGCCGCCCATCACGGCCTGAGTGCCTGCCGCCTGGCGGTTGCGGTTCTTGATGCTCTCCTCCGTCATCGTCAGGATGCGTTGCGCGTCGGCACGCTGCGTGGCATCCTCGTTGTACCGGCGGTCATACCAGTCTTGGTTTTTCTGTATCTGTTCCTGTACGTTCTGCTTGGCTTTCTTCATCGCCTTTGATGCGGAGATGCCGCCGAAGATACTGCCGACGGCTCCTAATGCGCTGCCTATTAATCCCATATCTGTTAAAACTTATCATTATGTGGCGAAGTTAAAGCCTTATCTTTGCACTTGCAGTTTAACTTTTTACACACGTATATGAGAGGAAAGAAAACAGGAGGGAGGCAAAAAGGCACTCCGAATAAAATAACAGCATTGGCAAAAGAGATGATTGAGAAATGGCTTAGGGCACACGACACTGTTCCCAAAGGAGAAGCCATGACGTTAATGATGAAAGATTTCATGGAACTTGACCCACGGGACAGGGTGAAAGTTTCCATGGAGTTTATCAAAATCATCATGCCTCGGAATATCAATATTGATGATAGCGAAGTTCATCTTACCATCGAGGACAAACTTCTCGCACTCTCTTCCGATGAAAGTTCGGACGAAGATTAGCTCCGTCTATTTCCCTCTACTTTAGACCGACTTCTTTTTCATTTGTGCTCATAACACAGCGGCGGTGCCTGAACATTCCGGGCATCGCTTTTTTCATTAGCAAAAGCCATAATTCCTTACCCATTTATAGCTATTTCTTCGTAAGAAAAGGGTATTTCTTCCGAAGTTATGCTCATTTCTTCCGAAGAAATATGTATTCTTTCCGAAGAAATGGCTTTTTCTTCCGAACATACGCAAAAACAGGGCGAAAAAGGCCGTTTTTAGGGCAAAAATAAGGTCTAAAAACCGCTTTATTTCTTCCGAAGAAATAGGCTTTTCTTCCGAAGTTATTGCTATTCCTTCCGAAGAAATGCGTATATCTTCCGAAGAAATGCCCTTTTCTTCGGAATTTGGGGAACAAAGAAAAGAGAAGAAATATATAAGTATATATATTTCCTTCTACTTCTTCTTCTCCATCGCGCGCGTAGCGCGTGCGTGTAAGGCTCAAAAAAGGGGAAAAGAAAACCCACAAAGAAAGCCGTGCTTTCCTGTGGGCGTAAAATGACAAACCACAATATGAGGATTAAAATCCTTTCCCCTTCATCCGTTGGTACACCACCGTCTGCCCCTTGTCAACGTTCTCAATCCTGAACATCACCATCGAACGTGCCGGGATGTCATCAGGCGGACCCTTATCCGCATTCTTATTCCAAAGAATAATTCTCCGGGTGCTCTGTATAATCAATCACCTTACGTATGGCTGCATCCGCTTGTTTCCTCATTATGCGGATATAATTATAAATAGGCCTATTCTCTTTCATTGTCTGTCCGATGCAATACTCAATGATTTCAGTCCTTACTCCCAAATCGTATGCGAACTGCGAAAAAGTCTTTCGTGCAGAATAGAATGAGAAATCGGTTGTTATCCCTACAGCTTCTGCCAGTTTCTTAAAACAGAAGTTCAGGTAACGCTGAAAATTCCTATATGAAAACTCGTAGCCGAAATCAAGCCGACCATTCCGCTTGACATACTTGTTGATGATGAGTTTTGCTTCAGGTGGAATAGAAAAACTCACAACATTTATTCCTGACTTTTTCCTGCAAGTTTTCTTCCTGACAAACTGCATCTCATCCGTGCTGAAATCCGCCTCAACGATGTCGGCCAAGTTCATGCCACACAAATAAAACGACAACAGGAACAAATCCCTTGCAAGTCCGATGCGCTTGTGACACGTTTTCAGGCAACGTATGCGACGAAATTCGTCAATCGTTATGTCCAGCAGCTTCACACCCGGCTTAGGCATTTTAATTCCTGTAAACGGATGAACGTCGTACTTTACAAGTCCCTCCTGAATAGCCTCGTTAATTCTCGCTTTCAAATGCGTCAGGCGCATTTGCTGCGTGGCAGCGCTCAGATTAGTCATGCCTTTGATAAATCTCAGTACAATCGCAGGGGTAATACACTGTAGGGGCGTATCACCGATGTTATCTAAAATCAGCTTCAACGTGTAGATATTCATGTCAGCATAGCTACCCCTACCTTCTTTACGCAATTCTCCGATACGGGTTTCCATCCACTCTTTGACAGTAACAGGCTGCCCAACCTGCAATCTTCCCACAAGTATTTCCTTCAGCTGTGCACACGAGTAAACATCGGCATCAGGGATAGCACTCAACTTATCCCGGTATTCCGACAAAACAAAATTAAGACGCTGGTTCATAATCCTTGCGTCCTTGCGACACACCACCTTCCCATCCTCAAACTGGAAAAGGTCGTCAATCTCGTACCCGGTCTTGATATACCGCACCTGCCTTTTTGACGTAAGCGCGATAAGAACCGGCAATTTCCCTGCTGAATTTCGTCTTGAAGTCAAGACGGTAAGATGTAAAGTCACCATAGTTTTAACATTTCCGACAAACATCTCGACAAACAGATATGCTCATACACGAGCTTTTTTGCCGTTTTTTTAAAACCTGGCAGAGAATTCTTGAAGAAAAACAAGTCTGTAATTCTTTGATTTACAGCTTGTTACAAAAGTGATTCCGTTGGGGTTCGAACCCAAGACCCACGCCTTAGAAGGGCGTTGCTCTAATCCAACTGAGCTACGGAACCTGTAAATTCGGACGCAAAAGTACGACTTATTATCGTTTTCGACAAACTTTCGACTGTTTTTCTACTTTTTTGCCTCGAAATGCGGTGCGTAGAGCGTCCTGACCTCGTCCGCCGCGGCGACGTTGTCGGCCTCCGCCGTGAAGACTTCAAGCAGGACGGGGCGCTCAGCCGCCTCCGTCGCCCAGCGATGGAGCTGCGCGGAAAACTCGCCGGACGTCCTTGCGCACAGGTAGCGCACCCCGTAAGCCCTAGCGATACCCTCGGCGGAGGTCGCGTGGGCGGCAGCAATGTACTGACGAGCTGCCGGACTGTCCGCGAGGCCAGGCAAACGGCTGAAAATCTGACCACCGCCATTGTTGAACAACAGGATACGCAGGTTGCCGCGAAGTTCAGTGTTCCAAAGGGCATTCTGGTCATAGAAGAAACTCAGGTCGCCGATGAAGCAGAACACCCTCGCCGTCGTCGCGAGGCTGTGGCCGGCGGCAGCGGAGAGGCTCCCCTCTATTCCGTTGACGCCGCGGTTCGCCAGGACAGGATATGCAGGGTCATCGAGGAAGTAGCCGGCATTGCGGATACTGTTACTGTTTGCCAAATGAAGCACGTCGCCGTGTCCGACCTCGCGCAAGGCCGACTGCATCACAAACAAGTCCGAGAAGCGGTTGCTCGCGTAAGCGTCCGCCCGGTGACGGTAAGCGGCCAGACGTGCCTGAGCCTGACAGACCGCGGCTTTCTCCGGAACCATGGGCGCCGTCCGGGCGAGCAACCGCAGCGCATCGGCCGCTGCGAGAGGGACCACATCGCTGAGGTGTTCGAACGTATCTGTCAGTTCCGCGTCGCGCCCCATGCGGACCACGGGGGCACCGACGCGCCTCAGAAGCCGCTTCAGCCCTTTCCCCACAAGCGTCCCGCCCACATGGAACACCAGATCGGGCGTAAAGAACTGCTCCGCGCCCAACGTTTCGAGCACTTGGACACGCCAAGCCCCCGGCATCTGCGCGATGAACTCCGGCAGTACGAGCAACGAACGGCTATCGGAGAGCGCCCGGAGGTCGACGTCTGAAAGGTCCGCGTCGACCTGCCCCACGACCAGCACCGGACAACGCGCAGCCTGCCAGCGGGCAAGTACTCCGTCAGGCAAGGCGCACAAGACCGGCTCGGCGTGCCGCCGTACGGGCTGCACGTCGGGCAACACGGGCGTAGTAAACGTAAAAAGTGGCTCCGACACCGGTATGTTGATATGCACCGGCCCGTCGCTCAACGCCGACAAGGCTTCATTGGCCAGCCGCCGCAACCACCACTGCGTCTCGGCGTCGTGGGGCTCTGGCAGGCTTACACTCTTGTGCGTAAAGCCTCGGAGAGCCCCGTCCTGCGGCAGGGTCTGTCCGTCCTGCTGCCCAATCCACTGAGGAGGCCGGTCGGCCGACACGACCAGCAGGGGCAAATGGCGGTAGTAAGCCTCGGCCACGGCCGGCAGCGTGTTGAGCAAAGCCGAACCCGACGTCACGCACACGGCGGCCGGCCCGTGCGTGGCGGCACACAGCCCCAAGGCCACGAAGGCGGCGCTGCGTTCGTCGGTGACGGGGTGACAAACGAAACTGCCGTCGACCGCAAAGTTATGCACCAGCACACCGTTGCGCGAACCGGGGCACACGACAACATGCCGCACGCCGAAACGCTTCATCAGGGCGGTGAGCACATTCACATTCTCCTTGTCACAATACAGGCTCACGGTTGCTTCTCAAACAAATCCAACATCGTGCGCATCTTGCGCTGCGTCTCGTGCCATTCGGCTTCCTCCTCGCTTTCCGCCAGCAGTCCGCCACCGGCGTAACAGCGAATCCGGTCGGCCTCGAACTGCATACAGCGGAGCGACACATAGAGCGACACCCCGCCGTCCGGTTTCAGCGGCCCGCTGAAACCGGCATAATAACGCCGGTCGTAGCCCTCGGTCTGCACAAGGAAACGTTCCGCCTCCTCGCGCGGCACGCCGCACACGGCCGGCGTAGGATGGAGCACACGCAACAGGCGGCTGAGCGGACAAGCGGGCACACTGCGGAACGTGACGTCCGTACGCAGGTGGGCCACATTACCCGCCCGTACCGGATAGGGCGTACCGACGCGACGGCTGTCGGCCACGGCGTCGATGCGGTCGCACAGGTAGTCGGTCACAAAGCGCTGTTCGCGCCGGTTCTTGGCGCTCCAGGCCCGCAGCTCGGGGTGGGCGCTCTGCGCGTTCCAGTCCATGGTCCCGGCGAGCGCCATGGTCTGCCACTCGTGCCCGTCGAGGGTCGAGAGGAGCTTTTCGGGCGTTGCCACCAGCCAGCTGCCCGTCAACGGAGTGTCCCACACGGCGACATACTGATGAGGATAAGCGCAGCACGCCGCCAGAAACAAGTCGAACAAACGGAGCGGCTCGTCCGCGCAACGGTACGTCGCGCAGCGCGAAAGGACCAGTTTCCCGAAACGTCCCTGGCGGATGGCGTCGCGGCAACGGCGAAACGTCCGTCCGTAGTCCGAACGGGACGTCGCCGACACGGCACTCAACCCACGGCTCGCAAGGGAAAAACGGTCGGGGCAGGCACACACGCGCCATTCGTCGCCCGGAACGACCAGCAGGGGCGTCCCGGCGGAAAGACTGAACGGAGCGACCACGTAGCCCTTCGCCCCGTCGACGGCTTCGTAGGCCTGCGCGACGACCAGGGGCGACTGGCGCTGCAAAACAAGGGTAAACACATTGTCGTCGGGCAGCCGATACAGGGCTACAGCGCCCCGTCCCGGCTGCCCGACCAGTTGTTCGATTTCGTTCAGACTGGCCCGCATCTTCCGTCCTGGCTAATACTTATAGGTGACGGAAGCCGGCTGCCCTTCGTATCGGTAGTTACAAAGGGTAATGTTGCCGCTGCGGTCGGAGGAGTACTCGTACTCGATGGTATAGTCGCGCTCGGGATAAAGCCCGTACTTCACGTCGACCTGCTTGACCAGATGCATGGTGCTTCCACCCATAAGACCGGCATAAAAGAGGTGTTCGAAACCCAGGCATCCGAGCTCACGCGTCACGCCGTCGGGCAACAGGCCGTTGACGTTGGGCCTGACATCGGGAGTGAAGTCGAGCGTCACCGTGTTGAGCGGGTTGTTCTCGTTCTCGACGTAGACGATTTGCTTCAGGTCGCCTCCGTCGTAGGTGATGGTGGCAGATGAGGTATAGGTAGGCACCGGGGCAAAACCGTCGTCGACCTGGGTCTTGCGCCAGTTGGACAGGTTGCCTCCCCAGTAGTTGAAC
The DNA here is from genome assembly GCA_944322325.1 of uncultured Alloprevotella sp. Classification (GTDB taxonomy): domain Bacteria; phylum Bacteroidota; class Bacteroidia; order Bacteroidales; family Bacteroidaceae; genus Alloprevotella. The sequence continues at coordinate 207,227 of CALUOQ010000003.1, read as the reverse complement.
TCGTACACGTTGTTGTCCACCGTGATGCGGTTGATGAGGCGGTCGCCATTGAGCGTCAGGGTGTAGGCCTCCTTGCCCTGACCGTACATCGACACACTCTGCGGCTCGTAGCCGAGGTTAAACATCGACGTGACCGACTCACCGTTGAGGATGGACGTGCCGGTGGCCGCCACGAGGCGTCCGCTGCTGTACGTGAACGCCCAGTCGCAACAGTCGGGCAGGTTGCCGTTGTGCACGATTTCCTTTACGGCATCGCCGCCGTTAACCGGCAGCGTGGGCATCAGGGCTGGCGGGTCGTCGTCATGACAGGCGGAAAGCGCAAGCGTCAGCAGCGCACAGCCCAGCCAAGGGAGGAAATGAAATGTCTTCATGTAGCTTCACTTTTAATGGTTTGACTGCAAATATACGCATACGGGGCGAAAGGGACGACCCTGACCGGCAAAATTCGAGCCCGCCGGCTCCTAAAAGAACATCAAAGCGGACCTACCGATCTTCCTTACCGCGATCGGTCGGACGGAACGGTGTGTCAGCCGGCGTTGGGACGGTCTTTGCCTTGACGGCGTCCGTAAACACTTGGGGGACAGGAGTCTCGAACTTCATGAGTTCGCCCGTTACGGGATGATAAAAGTGCAGACGGAAAGCGTGGAGGGCCAGTCGATGGATGGGGTCGGCGCCGTCGCCGTACTTGACGTCGCCACACACGGGATGGCCGAGCGACTGCATGTGCACGCGTATCTGATTCTTGCGTCCGGTGAGCAGTTTGAGCTCGACAAGGGAGTAGAGTGCCCCCTGCCGGAGAGTGCGGTAACGCGTGCAGGCATACTTGCCGCCGTTGTCGACGGGCGAGGAATAGGTCACGTAGGATTTCGTGTCCTTCAACCAGCTCTCCACCTGTCCCTCGGGCGGCTGCAACTGACCGGAGACGAGGGCCACGTAACGGCGGTCGGCCACGATGTCGTGCCAGTTGTGTTCGAGTGTCTGCTCCGCCGCCATCGTCTTGGCGTAGACCATGAGGCCCGACGTGTCGCGGTCCAGCCGGTGGACGACGTGGGCCGTGCAGCGCTGATGGCGCCGCTGGAAATAGTCGTCGAGCACCGTTTTCACACAGTAGCTGTGACGTCCGGCCGCCATGGAGAGGATGCCGGGCGCCTTGTCGATGACCACGATGTGCGCATCCTCGTAGACGAGGCGCACAAAGCGGTTGCGCAGCGTGGCGCGGCGCGGCGTGGCGCTCACCTCGACGACCTGGCCGGGGCGCAGGGGATGGTCGAACTGCGTGACGACCTGACGGTCCACCCAGACACTGTCGGCAAGGATGGCTTTCGCCTTGTTGCGGCTGATGCCGTCGAAGGTTTTCATCAGGAACGGCAGCAGCGTAGTGGCCTCGCGCACCGTAAACACTTTGTTCGGAGTCTTTCTGTATCTCATATCCGTTGTTCTCGTTTAGGCGTTAACCGGCTTGAGCCCCATCTCGGCCGCACGCTGTATGACGAAAGCCAGCGCGGCGTCGTGCTCGTTGGGCACAATGCCGTCGAGCACGGCGTCCTTGAGCGCCCCTTTGAGGGTGCCCACCTCGCGGCTGGGCGGCAGGGCAAAAAGGCGCATGATTTCCTCCCCGTCCACCGGTGGCTGGAAGTTGCGGATACGGTCCTTTTCCTCGATGTCCACCAGTTTCTGACGCACCAGCCGGAAGTTGTTCAGGAAGTTCTTCTTGCGTTGCTCGTTCTTGCTCGTGATGTCGGCCTCGCAGAGGAGCATCAGGTCGTCGATGTCGTCGCCGGCCTCAAAGAGCAGGCGGCGCACGGCGCTGTCGGTGACCTCGTCGTCGGCGATAACGATGGGGCGCATGTGCAGCCCGACGAGTTTCTTGACGTACTTCATGCGGTCGTCGAGCGGCAGTTTCAGGCGCCGGAAGAGGCCGGGTATCATCTTTTCGCCGAGGTAGTTGTGGTTGTGGAAGGTCCATCCCGCCTGCGGCTCCCACCGTTTGCTCCGGGGTTTGCCGATGTCGTGAAGCAGGGCGGCCCAGCGCAGCCACAGGTTGTCGCTCTGGCGGCTCACGTTGTCGACCACCTCGAGCGTGTGGTAGAAATTGTTTTTGTGCGAACGGCCGTTGCGCGTCTCGACGCAGTCCAGGGCGGCCAGTTCGGGCAGGATGAGGGCCAGCAGGCCGCAGCGGTGGAGGTCGACAAAGCCGCGCGACGGCGTGTCGGTTCTCATTATTTTATTAAGCTCGTCGATGATGCGTTCACCGCTGACGATGCGGATGCGCTCGCGGTTACGCCCGAGCGCCTCGAAAGTCTCGTCGTCTATCTGGAACTTCAGCTGCGCGGCAAAGCGCACGGCCCGCATCATGCGGAGGGGGTCGTCGCTAAACGTGACGTCGGGGTCGAGCGGCGTACGGATGAGGCGGTCGCGCAGGTCCCACATGCCCTCGAACGGGTCGACCAGCTCGCCGCGACGGGCCGCGTTCAGGCAAACGGCCATGGCGTTGATGGTGAAGTCGCGACGGTTCTGGTCGTCCTCGAGGGTGCCGTCCTCCACCACCGGCTTGCGCGAGTCGTGGCTGTAGCTTTCCTTGCGTGCACCGACGAACTCGATTTCCTGATGGCGGTACTTCACCTGCGCCGTACCGAAGTTGCGGAACACCGAAAGGTGGGCACCGCTGCCAAGCCGGGCGGCAAACGTCTCGGCCATGCGTATGCCGCTGCCGACGACCACGACGTCAATGTCGTTGGTCGGGCGCTCCAGAAACAGGTCGCGTACGTAACCGCCCACCAAGTAGCACTCCAGCCCCAACGAGTCGGCAGCCTCCGTAAGCTGCCGGAACACCGGGGCCTCGAGCCGCTCTAAAATTTGTTCGCGGGTTAATTCTACCATTTTACACAGATTCGGCCTGCAAAATTAGCAAAGTAATCCGAATTATTCGTACTTTTACAGCGCGAAGCGAAACAAGCGAAAAAAATGAGAAACGTAGCCCTCGCCCTGCTGCTCGGCCTGACGCTGGCCGCCTGTAAGGAGAAAGAAGACCCCGAAGTCAAAGGTAACGACTTCCTCTACCGCGCCCGGCTGGAACTGAACGCCGGCAACTACGAAGAAGCCCGCCAGCTGGTGAAACAGATGCGCGAGCAGGTGCCGCTGGCCCTGAACGCCCGCGAGAGCGGCATCCTGCTGATGGACTCCATCAACCTGGCCGAAGCCCAGGAACAGCTGCGCGTGACGGACAGCCTTATCCAAGTGACGGAAAACCCGGACCGGCTGGCACGCGACACCATGCAGGCCCGCTTCGACGAGGCTTGCCAGAAAGTCAAGTTCTACCACCGCAAGCTACAGCACGACCGCAAGAACAAAAAACAGCACTGACCCTCAGGCGGAAGCCCTCCCCGCCGCGACCTCCGCTGGCGGTACCCGCACGGGAGCAGTCCTGCTCAAAACAAGTGCTACGCCGGTTTTTCCTACCGCTACGACAGGAAAAACCGGCGTAGCACTTGTTATTCCGTCCACGCCCGCCGCAACAGCCGGCGCAGACCGGCGATTCAGAACCGCCGCCCCACGGCCGCTTTCCGCCACCTCCCCTCACTCATACGCCATTCGCATCCCTCGGAGTGCAGCACTTAACTTTTCAGTAGGGCTGTTAACAATCGCTAAGCCCCTGTGATTATCCGCAAAAACTTTTCCTGCAAAAAAAGTTTCAGCGTATCTTTGCACCCGCAAAGTACTATAGATACTATGCACGCTTGTAGAAAATCATAACGAGAACAGACAATAAATTTTCAAAGAGAAAGTAATTTATGAAAAGTAGAATTGCTTATTTAGCGCTTTGCCTCACCCTCGCAGGCTGCGGCAACGGTTCGCAAATTCCCCAAGCGAGCAACGAATACGCCGTGAGGGACGTTACCACGTCTGTGTGCAACCTGAGCACCTCCTATCCCGCAACCATCAAGGGTATCCAAGACATCGAAATCCGCCCGAAAGTGGGAGGCTTCATCACCAAAGTCCACGTCGATGAGGGCGACTTCGTCCACAAGGGGCAAGTACTCTTCTCCATAGACCGCGTGCAGTACGAAGCCGCAGTGAAGTCGGCCGAAGCCGCCGTACGCGTGGCCAAAACGACGGTAAGCACGCAGGAACTCACCGTAAAGAACAAGAAGATGCTACACAGCCAAGGCATCATCAGCGACTACGACATGGAAATGGCCGAGAACGAGCTGGCCTCCGCACAGGCTCAGCTGGCCTCGGCAAACGCCCAGCTGGTCGACGCAAAGAACAACTTGTCGTTCTGCTCGGTAACGAGCCCGTCGGACGGCGTAGTGGGCACCATCCCCTACCGCGTCGGTAGCCTCGTCAGCTCGACGACAGCCGAACCGCTGACCACCGTGTCCAACATCTCGCAGATGTACGTGTACTTCTCCATGACCGAAAAGCAACTGCTCGAGTACACCAAAGGCACCGACGGCGTACAGGGCGCCCTGGCCGCCATACCGCCCGTCAACCTGCGCCTTGTCGACGGCAGCCTGTACGACCAGACCGGCAAGGTGACCAACGTGAGCGGCGTCATCGACATCGCCACCGGCTCGGTAAGTATGCGCGCCACCTTCGACAACCCGCAGAAAATCCTGCGCAGCGGCGGTACGGGCTCCATCGTCATCCCCGTACGCGACTCCAGCGCCATCCAGGTTCCGCAGAAGGCTACCTACGAAATTCAGGACAAGCGTTTCGTCTACGTAGTCGGTAAGGACAACAAGGTAAAGAACACGGAAATCACCGTGCTCAGCCAGAACGACGGCACGAACTACGTCGTGACCAGCGGCCTCAAGGTGGGCGACCGCATCGTGGTGGAAGGCATCAACACGCTCAACGACGGCATGGCCATCAAGCCCGTCACCGAGGCACAGGCCGCCGCCAACCGCCGCAACGCAGCCGCCCAGAGCGCACAGCAGAAGTAAGGATGCAGTCTTCAACAAGAACGATAAAATACAATGAAGTTAGATAGATTTATCAACAGACCGGTGCTATCCACGGTGATCTCCATCGTGATAGTCATCCTCGGCGTCATCGGCCTCATCAGTATGCCGATCACGCAATATCCCGATATTGCGCCGCCTACGGTCCGCGTCTCCACGTCGTACGCCGGCGCCAGCGCACAAACCGTGCTTAACAGCGTCATCGCCCCCTTGGAGGAGCAAATCAATGGCGTTGAGAACATGGACTACATGACCTCCTCGGCCACCAACACCGGCGAGGCCAGCATCACCATCACCTTCAAGCAGGGCACCAACGCCGACATGGCCGCCGTGAACGTGCAGAACCGCGTTTCGCGCGCACAGGGTATGCTCCCCGCCGAGGTAACCCAGGTCGGCGTGACGACGAACAAACGCCAGAACAGTATGTTGATGGTGTTCTCCATCGTCGACGAGAACGACCAGTACACCGAGGAGTTCATCGAGAACTACGCCCAGATCAACGTCATCCCCGAGGTGAAGCGTGTGCCCGGTGTGGGCGACGCTTTCGTGATGGGTGGCGACTACTCCATGCGTATCTGGCTCAAGCCGGAAGTCATGGCGCAGTACAAGCTCATGCCGAGCGACGTTTCCGCCGCCCTTGCCGAGCAGAACATCGAAGCCTCGCCGGGTACCATCGGTGAGCGCGAAAACCAGACGTTCCAATACGTCCTGCGCTACCGCGGCCGCCTGCAAACGCCCGAGGAGTTCGAAAACATCGTCATCCGCGCCACGGAGGACGGACAGGTACTCCGCCTGAAGGACATTGCCCGCGTCGAGCTCGGACGCCAGACCTACTCGTTCAGCAACCGCGTTGACGGACACAAGGGCGTATCCTCCATCGTTTACCAGGTAGCCGGCTCAAACGCCACGGAGATTATCCAGAACCTCGAAGTGCTCCTCGCCGACGCCGAGAAGACCATGCCTCCCGGCCTCAAGGTGAACATCGCGCAGAACGCCAACGACTTCCTCTTCGCCTCTATCCACGAAGTAGTCAAGACGCTCATCGAGGCGTTCATCCTCGTGTTCATCGTCGTTTATATCTTCCTGCAAGATTTCCGCTCTACGCTGATTCCCGCCATCGCCATCCCCGTGGCCTTGATCGGTACGTTCTGCGTGCTCAACCTTATCGGGTTCAGCCTTAACCTGCTTACGCTCTGCGCCTTGGTATTGGCCATCGCCATCGTCGTCGACGACGCGATAGTCGTCGTCGAGGGCGTCCATGCGAAGCTCGACCAAGGCTACCACTCGGCCAAGAAGGCTTCCATCGACGCCATGAGCGAGCTCGGCGGCGCCATCGTGTCCATCACGCTCGTCATGATGGCCGTGTTCATCCCCGTGAGCTTCATGCCTGGAACGTCCGGTACGTTCTACCGCCAGTTCGGTCTGACCATGGCCATCGCCATCGGTATCTCGGCCCTCAACGCCTTGACCCTCTCGCCGGCCCTTTGCGCCATCCTGCTGAAGCCGCACTCTGACGACAAAAAGAAGAAAGTAAGCCTCATCGACCGCTTCCACCGCGCATTCAACGCCTACTACGACGTCATGCTGCAAAAGTACAAGAAGAGCGTAGTCCACTTCATCCATCGCCCCTGGCTGTCGCTGGGCCTCGTAGTAGTCAGCATCGCTGCCCTTATCTTCTTCATGAACGTCACGCCGACCGGCTTCGTTCCCAACGAGGACACAGGTACCATCATGGCCAGCGTCGACCTGCCCCCCGGCACGTCACAGGACCGCACCGAGGAAGTCATGATGCAGTTCGACAGCCTGATCGCCGCCAACCCCGCCGTGCAGAGCCGCACCGTCATCTCGGGCTTCAGCTTCCTCGGCGGACAGGGCGCCAGCTACGGTTCGGTCATGATCAAGCTCAAGCCGTGGGAGGAACGCTCCCTTGCGCAGAACTCGTCGGTAGTGTCGGGTATGCTCTACCTACAGGCACGCGACCTCATCAAGGACGCACAGATTCTCGTCTTTGCGCCGCCTATGATTCCGGGCTACAGTGTGTCCAACGGTTTCGAGCTCAACATGCAGGACAAGACCGGTGGTGACCTCGACAAGTTCTACCAAGTCGTTCAGGACTTCATTGCCGAACTCAAGAAGCGTCCTGAAATTGCCTCCGCGCAGACTTCGTTCAACCCGACGTTCCCGCAGTACATGATTGACATAGACGCCGCCGCCTGCAAGAAAGCCGGCCTCACGCCTAACGACATCCTGACCACGCTGCAAGGTTACTACGGCGGTCTCTACGCCTCGAACTTCAACAGCTTCGGTAAGCTCTACCGCGTGTACGTACAGGCCGAAATGAGCGAACGTACGAACTTCGAGTCGCTCAATAAAATTAAGGTGCGCAACGGCGACGAGATGGCGCCCATCACCCAGTTCATGACCATCAAGCGCGTCTACGGACCGGACAACATCTCCCGCTTCAACATGTACACCTCCATGACGGTCAACGGAACGCCAGCCGACGGCTACACCTCGGGCCAGGCCATCCAGGCCATCGAAGAGGTGGCCGAACAGACCCTGCCGACGGGTTACGGCTACGAGTTCTCGGGTATGACGCGCGAGGAGCAAAGCACGAGCGGCAGCTCGACCGCCACGATTTTCATCCTCTGCTTCGTGTTCATCTACCTGCTGCTGAGCGCGCAGTACGAGAGCTACGTCCTGCCCTTGGCCGTTATGCTGTCCATCCCGTTCGGACTCTGCGGCTGCTTTATCTTCATCCAGCTGATGGGGCTCGCCAACCTGGTACTGCCTATCCTGGGCGCGGCGTCCAATAATATATATGTGCAGATCGCTATGATCATGTTGATCGGACTTCTGGCCAAGAACGCCATCCTTATCGTAGAGTTCGCGCTCGACCGCCGCAAGATGGGCATGAGCATCACGTGGGCCGCCGTCCTTGGCGCAGCCGCCCGTCTCCGCCCGATTCTAATGACCTCGCTTGCCATGATTATCGGTCTGCTCCCGATGATGTTCGCCCTCGGCGTCGGCGCCAACGGTAACCGCTCGCTCGGTGCCACGGCCATCGGCGGTATGTTGATCGGTATGATATGCCAGATATTCGTCGTGCCGGCCCTGTTCGTCATCTTCCAGTACCTGCAAGAGAAAGTCAAACCGATGGTTTGGGAAGACATCGACAACACGGATGCCGTCGCCGACATCGAACAGTACACCAAGTAAGCTGTCCTCTATAAGCCAGTCCGCCGCGTGTCGCGGACACCGCCCGTCGTGGCGGACTGGCTTTGCCCAATAACCAAAAGCGAAACAAGAATAGAATGAGAACTCATTTAATTTATATCCTCGGGGCCTGCGCCCTCCTGAGCAGTTGCAAGGTCTACCGCAACTACGAGCGCCCCTCCGACCTCCCCACGGACAACCTCTACCGGGACACGGCGGAAAGCGGTGTGCTGGCCGGGGACACGGTGAACTTCGGCAACCGCCCTTGGCGCGAGGTTTTCACTGACCCGCAACTCCAAAGCCTCATCGAACAAGCCTTGGCGTCGAACACCGACCTGCTCCAGGCCGACCTGACGCTCCAGCAGGCCGAAGCCGCCCTGAAGCCGGCGCGCCTGGCCTACCTGCCGTCGCTCAACTTCACGCCGGAAGGAACCATCAGCTCCTTCGACGGAAGCAAAGCTACCAAGACCTACACCATCCCCGTAGCCGCCAGCTGGCAGTTCGGCTCCATCGGTTCGCTCCGTAACCAGAAGCAGAAGGCCAAGACTACCGTCATGCAGGCCGAAGCCGCCAAGCAGTCCGTCCAGACCAGCCTCATCGCTTCCGTGGCCAACATGTACTACACTCTCCTTATGCTCGACGAGCAACTGAACCTGACCCAGGAGACCGCCAAGCTGTGGGAGAAAAACGTGAAAACGATGGAAGCCATGCAGGTGGCCGCCATGACCAACTCGGCCGCTGTGGCCCAGGCCAAGGCCAACTACCAGGGCATCCTCGCCACCATCCCTACGCTCGAGCAGAGTATCCGCTCGACCGAGAACACCCTTTGCTCGGTGCTCCATCAGGCCCCACAGCCCATCGCCCGCGGCCGTTTCGACCAGCAGCAGTTCCCTGCTGACCTCTCGGTCGGTGTGCCCTTGCAGCTGCTCTCCAACCGTCCCGACGTGAAGATGGCCGAGATGACCCTGCGCAGTGCCGTGTACGACACGAACCTCGCCCACTCCGCTTTCTACCCCAGCATCACGCTCAGCGGTTCGGCCGGATGGACCAACAACGGCGGCGGCGCCATCACAAACCCCGGCAAGTTCCTGGCCTCGGCCATTGGCTCGCTCGTACAGCCCCTGTTCAACAACGGTGCACTCCGCGCCAACCTCAAGATAGCCAAGGCTGAGGAAGAATCGGCCCTCCTCGGCTTCGAGCAAGCCCTGCTCAACGCCGGCGAGGAGGTCAGCACGACCCTCGGAGCCTACCAGACCGCCGTCAAGCAGGCCGAGTCGCGCCAGAAACAGGTCGACCAGCTCGAAAAGGCCGCCAAGGAAACATGGGCCCTCTTCCAGCACGACCGCAGCACGACGTACCTCGAGACGCTCACTGCCCAGCAGTCGCTCATCAGCGCACAACTCGATTTAATCTCCGACAAGTTCGACCGGATGCAGGCCGTCATCAGCCTGTACCAGGCACTCGGCGGAGGCAGAAACTAACCTTATAAACCCTAAAAGCATGATTAGTCCGTTAGCCTACGTCAGTCCCGACGCCAAAATCGGGGCAAATGTGGAAATCAAGCCGTTCGCCTACATCGACAGCGACGTCGAAATCGGCGACAACTGCGTCATCGAACCCTACGCCAGCATCCTGCCCGGCACGCGGATGGGAAAGAACAACCACGTCTACTCCCACGCCGTACTCGGCGCCGATCCGCAAGACTTCCACTACGAGCCAAACACCAAAAGCTACCTCATCATCGGCGACGACAACGACATCCGCGAGAATGTCGTCATCGCGCGCAGTATCCACAAGGACGGGAAAGCCGTCATCGGCAATGGCAACGCCTTGATGGACAAGGTGCACATCTGCCACGACGTGAAGCTCGGCAACCGCTGCGTCCTTGGCATCAACGTCAGTGTGGCCGGCGACTGCGTCATTGAAGACTGCTCCATCCAGAGTAGCGGAGCCGTTATCCAGCAGCGCGTGCGCGTGGGCCGCTACTCCCTCGTACAGAGCGGATGCCGCGTGCAGAAGGACGTCCCGCCCTACGTCATCCTCGGCGGCAACCCGGCGGGTTACCACGGCGTCAACGCCGTCGTACTGAAGCACGTCAACGTGTCCGAACGCATCCTGCGCCACATCGCCAACACCTACCGTCTGGTCTACACCGGCAACTTCAGCCTCGAGGACGCCGTCCACAAAATCCGTGAGCAGATCCCGATGAGCGAGGAGATAGAAAACATCATGAGCTTCATCCAGGCATCGACGCACGGTATCGTCCGTCCCGTCTCGCCGGCCGACATGTAATACCGACATCGGTACCGACACCGCCACTCGGCCCCGGGCTCTGCGCTCCGGGGCCGAGTTTTTCTGTCTGCGTCACACCCGTACCGCACCCGACGTCGCCGGAACCGCTGAAAAAAGCCCCGGGCGTATTGTCCGGCCCGTCCTTTTTCCCTATGTTTGCAGGCGTAACGACGCACGCCATGCTCTCCATCCTCATCCCAACTTTCAACTTCGACTGCACCCCCCTTGTGCAGCGGCTCGCCGTCCAGGCCCGCACCCTCGACACCCCCACCGAAATCGTCGTCGCCGACGACGGCTCCACGGACCCTGCCGCCATCCGCGCCCTCGACCGTCTGCCTGCCGACTTCGGTGTCCGCCTGGTGCGTCCCCCTCACAACCTGGGCCGAGCCGCCATCCGCAACTTCCTGGGGCGCGAGGCACGGGGTGAGTGGCTACTCTTCCTCGACAGCGACGGCCTGCCACCCAACCCCGACTTCCTCGCACGCTATGCCCCTCAGCTGACCGACAAGACCGACGTCGTCTGCGGCGGCATTGTCCACCCCGACCGCTGCCCCTCGCCTGCCGTTGCCCTGCGCTACCGCTACGAAAAGGCCGCCGAGACGCGCTTTACGGTCGCCCGACGCAACGAACACCCCTACGGCGCCTTTCGTTCGTTTAATTTCGCCATCCGCCGTCCGCTCTTCCTCGCCGTCGGGTTCGACGAGTCCTTCCGCCGCTACGGTTACGAGGATGTCCTTTTCGGTCAGCAGCTTGCCCGCCGCGGCGCACGCATCGTCCATATCGACAATCCCCTGCTCAATACAGACCTCGAAGCGAACACCGACTTCCTCCGTAAGACCGAGGAAGCACTCCGTACCCTAGCCGACCACTGCGACCAGCTCGGCCCTCATGTGCGACTCCATGCCCGGCTCGCAAAGCTGCGCCGTGCCGGACTGACGCGCCCTCTCTGTCTGGCCTACCGGACCCTCGCCCCACAGCTGCGCCGCCAACTGACGGGATCGCACCCCTCGGTTTTCCTTTTTAACGTCTACAAACTGCTATACCTTAACCAATTGCTTTAAGCCCGGCGCTACCTCCCCGCCACGAGGCAGCAGAAGACTTTTTCCGGGCTGCACATTTTTTTCTTCAGGCATGGAGAAGAAATTGCACAGGGAGGAAAAAATCCGGCAGACGGTTGAAACGTACAAACCGAACAGCCGGAAAAACAATCAAGCAGACAAGAAATCACGAGTCTGCCCCTCCAAGAAAATCGAGGCGAATTGACTTCCTTGCAGGGCAAACCCAATTACTCAATATATAACGATGGGAGGAAGCTCGCCTACCATCCAGACGGAGAGGAGTGTGACAGCCAACGCCAGGAGCGGCACACCCAGATAGAACACAGCCAAGGCCGCCACGTGCACGCCGCTCGACGAGGCGGCCCGCCGCTCCGTGAACCACAACCCTGCGCCCAGCCCCTCCATCATCAGGGCCAAGGCCACGAACCAACCGTCAGCCACTGCGCCATAGCGCCGCCCGACCGCCGCCATCACCACCCACGACCACATGAGCAGCGCGTAAATCAGGTTCCAGTATTTCATCATATTCCTTTTTTACCGTCATAACTTCGCCCGCAAGTCACGCCCCGCGTCGAGCCGTGACCTTACGGGTGACAAGTGCCCTACTCCACCACGAAGCTGCCGCTCAGGGGGCGCGACGCCGACGAGCCGCCCACGCTGACGCTGAACCGCCCGGGCTCCAGCCGGAAAGTCATGTCGCGGCCGTGGATAGACAAGTCCTCACGCGTCAGGCGAAACGTCAATTCCCGGCTCTCACCGCGCTTCAGCTCCACGCGTCGGAACCCCCTCAACCGCAAGGGCGGTGTCTGTACCGAACTGACCTCGTCCGTCAGGTACAGCTGAACCACCTCGGCACCGTCGTGCTCGCCAGTGTTCTTCACAGTACACTTCACGACCTGCACGACTTCCTTGCCATCACCCGGCAGAAGCTTTAGTCCGCTATAGGCAAACGTAGTGTAGCTCAAGCCATAACCGAAGGGATAGAGCGGCGCGCCAGGACCGTCCATGTAGTCGCGCTGTGCGCCCTGCGAATAGTAAACGGGCAGCTGCCCCACGCTGCGGGGGACGGAGAGGGGCAACCGTCCGCTGGGATTGTATGCCCCGAGCAGGACATCGACAATGGCATGGCCTCCCTGTTCGCCGGGATACCAAGCCGTCAACAAGGCGTCGGCCGCGTCGGAAGCCAGCCGCATGTCCAGTGGCCGCCCGGCTATGTAAACGACGACCATCGGCCGGCCCGTGGCCGCTACGGCGCGAATCAGACGTTCCTGGTCGCCCAACAAAGTCAGCGTCGAGCGGTCGAATCCCTCGCCGCACTCCATGTCGGACAGCACGCCGCCATCCGGTTGCACCACGGTGGCCGCTCCCGTCTCGACATACTCCGTCCGAAAGTCGCGGGCGCTCGAACCGCCCACCGCCACGACGACCACATCAGCCTGTCGGGCCAAGCGCACAGCGGCCTCGATGTCCGTCTGCGTCGTGTCGCGAATGGCACAGCCTTTGGCGTAGTCCACCGCGACACCCGGTAATCGCTCACGCAGCGCGTCGAGCAGCGTGACCACTTTGCCCGGCGCCTGAGGCGCCGTGTAGTCGCCCAAATAATTGTACGCCACGTCGGCGTTCGGCCCGACGACGGCCACGCGCTTCAGAGCCCCCTTGCGCAAAGGGAGCACGCCCTTGTTCTTCAACAGGACGATACCCTGCCGCGCCACTTCGCGCGCCAAGGCTTTATGCTCCTCCGAATGGACAATCCGCGCCGCTGTCTCGGGATCAACATACGGGTTCTCAAACAGTCCCATCGCGAACTTCAGACGAAGGACGCGCGCCACGGCACTGTCCACGTAGGCCTCCGCCACGCGCCCCTGCCTCACCGCTCCGACCAACCGGGCGTAGGCATTGCCGCCCAGGTCGACGTCCGTCCCGGCGGTCAGTGCCATGACAGCAGCGGCTTCGAGATTCTCTGCCACCCGGGCACCCACCATGCCGTCAATACTGCCAAGGTCCGAGAACACCAGTCCGCCGAACCCCCACTGCCGACGCAGCAAGGAGTCGAGCAGGTAGCCATTGGCCGTACAGGGGATGCCGTCGATGCTGTTATAGGAAGTCATTGCCGTAGTGGCCCGGCCTTCGCGCACCGCGCGGCGAAAGGCCGGCAGATATTCGTCGAGCAAAGCCCGCAGCCCCATGTCGGCCGGATTGCCATTGTGCCCGCCGCGCGGCACACCATAGGCCGCCATGTGTTTCAAGGTGGAAAAGACGTGGCGGCCGTCGCCCACGTTTTCGCCCTGCATTCCCCGCACAAAGGCCGTCCCCATCGCGCCCGTCAGGTAAGGGTCCTCGCCGAAAGTCTCCTCCACTCGCGACCAACGCGGCTCGCGCGCAATGTCCAACACCGGGCCATAGCCGATGTGTGCTCCCTGAGAACGGGCCTCCTGTCCGATGGCGCTGCCCATGCGGCGGATGAGGTCCTCGTTCCACGTCGAGGCTTGGCTCAGTGACGTCGGGAAGGTCGTCGCCCCGATGGCCATGTGGCCATGGGGACACTCCTCAGCAAACAGCAGGGGAATACCCAGCCGCGTTTGTTCCACCGCGTGACGCTGAAGGGCATTGAGCGCCTTGGCGGCCAATGCGGGCGTCAGCCCCGTCCGCAGCGTTTTCTGCGTCCAGGGGTCAGCCCGCAACGTCGCCCAGTAAAGGCCGACGGGTGCCTCAGCCATCTGCTCGCGAAACGCGGCGGAACAGGTCACGCTGTCCACGCTGACTTTCTCATACATCGGCCAGCCCAGCGGACACCGGAGCTGCCCCACCTTTTCCTCCAACGTCATGCGCCCCAGCAGGTCGCGCACCCGCACCTCGACCGGCGCCGAGGCATCACGATAGAGTGGTTTCTGGGCGCACAGGGGCTGCACCGCGACACTCAGTCCGGCCCAAAGGAGAACGCCGGCCCGGAACATCTTCATCTTATAGTTGCTTAACAGGTTTATCATCGTGCTGTGCTTTATCGTTATAGTCAGCCAGGGCGACACGACCCCGGTCTGTTCATTGATAGATTTCCTCGAGCTTCCGCATCAGCTCGTCGCCGCGAAGAGCGCGGGCCACGATTTTGCCGTCAGGCCCGACGAGCAACGTCAGGGGAATGCTGTTCACGCCGTAGGTCTGCCCGGCCGCGGATTTCCATCCTTTGAGGTCCGAGAGCTGCGGCCAAGTGATGCCGAGTTTCTTTATCCCGGCTTTCCAAGCCGCTGCGTTCTGGTCGAACGACAGGCCGACCACCTGAAAGCCCTTAGGCGCAAAACGCTCGTAGGCAGCCTTCACCGCGGGCATCTCGGCGCGGCAAGGTCCGCACCAGCTGGCCCAAAAGTCGATGAGCACGTAACCGCCGCGCCCCACGTACTCTGAGAGTTTGTGCTTTACGCCCGCCGTGTCGGCCAGTTCAACGTCCGTAAACATCGCGCCGACCTCCTGCCGCCGGAGAGCCGTCAGACGGACACGCAGGCCGTTCAGCAAGGGTGAGGCCATGTAGGCACGATTTTCCTCACCAACGGTCAAAAGTTCCTCTACCGAGAGCAGCTGTCCGTTCAGATACAGGAACACGGCTGGCACGAGCGACGTTTTGCCCGCCTCGCAACATTTCACCGTCAGTTTCGCCAGTCCGTCGGCCATCAGTTGCCCCTTCATCATGACGCGCTGTTTTACGCTGTCGGGCTGCTGCCCGCCGGCAGCCTTCAGGGCTGCAACCTCGCGGGCGAACTGCTTGTTCATGTCGAAATAAGGTTTGAACTGCGCCAACCACTGCGAGAGCTCGGCATTGACGGCCGAACCTTTCACGGCCATGCTGCTCCAATCCACTGTGGCCGGCGTCGCGTCCAGGTAGACGGGCATCACCGTCTCGCCCTGTGCGCGCAGCAGGGCAAACGCAGGGCGGGCCACCTCGCCCGCAAAGGAAAACGTTCCGCCACTCACCGCCACGCTGTCCGTACGCCCGGTCTCGGGCTGCACCATGTAGACTTGCTTCACGCCGGCCGGCACCGTGCCTTTCACCTCGTAGCGTGTCTGGGCCACCGCACCGGCGGCCACAAACAAACAGACTGTCAAAAGAAAATGCTTCATATCGAACGTATGCTTGAAAAAGTTATTCCGTGCAAATTTACGAAAACACACAGGCTCCGTGCGGCCCGACGACAGATTTTTGCGGGCTTACCCGTACAATATGGTCGCCGCCGGCCTCGCGTATCGCCTTTTCTTCCTAATTTTGCCGTAAAATTACAGGATAAAGGAACTATGCACAGCAGCGACAGCGTCGTCATCATACCGACTTACAACGAGATAGAAAACATCGAGAAAATCATCCGCGCCGTTTTCGCCCTGGAAAAGGCTTTCCACATACTCGTCATCGACGACGGCTCGCCCGACGGTACGGCCGCCGCCGTGAAGCGCCTGCAACAAAGCGAGTTTTCCGACCGCCTCTTTCTCCTCGAGCGGAGCGGCAAACTGGGTCTCGGCACGGCCTATATCGCCGGTTTCAAGTGGGCCTTGGCCCATGACTACGACTACGTATTCGAGATGGACGCCGACTTCAGCCACGCGCCGGCCGACCTGCCCCGCCTCTACGCGGCCTGCGCCACCGAGGGCTACGACGTCGCCATCGGCTCGCGCTACGTCAGCGGCGTCAACGTGGTCAACTGGCCGATGGGCCGCGTACTGATGAGCTACTACGCCTCGAAGTACGTGCAGCTCGTCACCGGGCTTTCCATCCACGACACCACGGCAGGCTTCGTCTGCTACCGCCGCGAGGTGCTCGAAACCCTCCGCCTTGACGACATCCGATTCAAGGGCTACGCTTTCCAGATCGAGATGAAATTCACCGCCCATCGGTGCGGCTTCCGCATCAAGGAAGTCCCCGTCATCTTTGTCAACCGCCGCGAGGGCACCAGCAAAATGAACAGCAGCATCTTCGGCGAAGCCGTCTTCGGCGTCATCCGCCTGCGCCTCGACAGCTGGACCAAGAAGTATCCCCGCCGCGGCTCTGGCCGTCGCTAACCCGTCGCCCCAGTTCTCAACCCCGCTTCACCCATACCCACCATGCACACCCGGATACACATCAATAACGCCACCCTCGTCAACGAGGGCCGCACGTTCGTCGGCTCGCTCGTCATCGAGGACGACACCATCGCCGAAATTATCGAAGGCACCGCTGCCCCCAGCGTGCCCGGCGACGAAACGGTCGACGCCACTGGCTGCTACCTGCTGCCCGGCGTCATCGACACCCACGTACACTTCCGCGACCCTGGCCTGACGGACAAAGCCGACATGGAGAGCGAAAGCCGCGCCGCGGCCGCCGGCGGCGTCACGACCTTCTTCGACATGCCCAACACCCTGCCCCAGACCATCACGCCCGAGGCAGTCGAGGAAAAGACTGCCTACGCCTACCGCCACAGCCACGTCAATTTCGGTTTCTTTATCGGCGCAACAAACAGCAACGCCGCCCAGCTGGCGCGCATCAATCCGCGCCGCGTCTGCGGCATCAAAGTGTTCATGGGCGCCTCGACCGGCGACATGCTCGTCGACAAGGCCGCCGCCCTGCGCGACATCTTCGAGGGCGCCCGCGTCCCCGTCGTCACCCACTGCGAGGACTCCGCCCTCATCGCAAAGAACCTCGAAGCCTTCAAGGCCCAGTACGGGCCTGACCCCGACGTGCGTTTCCACTCTGCTATCCGTTCCGAGGAGGCTTGCTACAAATCCACGGCCCAAGCCGTGCGGCTGGCCCTCGAGACCGGAGCCCGGCTCCACGTGGCCCACGTATCGACGGCGCGCGAGCTGAAACTGCTGCGCCGCCATGCCGGCCGCGTCACGGCCGAAGCCTGCCTGCCCCACCTGCTATTCTGCGAGGCAGACTACGCCGAGCTTGGCGCCCGCATCAAGTGCAACCCCGCCGTCAAAACGGCCGCCGACCGCGACGCCCTGCGCCACGCCCTGACCGACGGCACCATCCGCACCGTGGCCACCGACCATGCCCCCCACCGCCTCAGCCAGAAACAGGGCGGCTGCGTGCGCGCCGCCTCGGGGATGCCCATGGTGCAGTTCTCGCTCCCGGCCATGCTCGACCTCGTCGACGAAGGTGTGCTACCCGTCGAGTGCCTCGTCGAGCTCATGTGCCACAACCCCGCCACCCTCTTCGACATCGAGAACCGCGGTTTTCTGCGCGAGGGCTACAAGGCCGACCTCGTCCTCGTCCGGCCCCGCTCGCTCTGGACCCTGCCCCCTTGCCGCATCGAGAGCAAGTGCGGGTGGAGTCCCCTCGAAGGACACACGTTCCGCTGGCGTGTCGAAAAGACGTACTGCAACGGCTTCCTCATATACAACGGCGGCCGTATCACCGACACAGACTTCCACGGTCAGGCCGTCACGTACAACCGATGATACAACGCGCCGACTTCAGCCTTGCCGACCTCGTCCCCTTCATCAGCTGGACCTACTTCTTCCACGCTTGGGGATTCGCGCCGCGCTTTGCCGCCGTGGCGCGTCAGCATGACTGTCCCGGTTGCCGGGCGACATGGTTGGCGTCGTTCGACGAAACCGAGCGCCCCAAGGCCGCCGAAGCCGCCCGCCTCTACGACGACGCCCTTGCCCTGCTCCGTCAGCAGGCGCCCGGCCGTTGCGCCCGCGGCTGCTTCGGCCTCTTTCCCGCTTGGGCCGACGGCGACGACCTTCTGCTCCTCGATGACTGCGGCCATACGCACCGTCTGCCCTGCCTGCGCCAGCAGCGCGTGGTCCGTGAGGGCGACCCTTACCTCTGCCTGGCCGACTTTGTCCGCCCCCTCGGCGGCCCCGAGCCCGACCGGGTAGGCCTGTTCGTCACGACGGCAGGCGAAACCGGCGAACAGCCGCCTACCCCCGACGACTACCGCCACCTGCTGGCTCAGACCCTCGCCGACCGCCTCGCCGAAGCCGCAGCCGAACGGCTCCACCGCGACGTCCGCCGCATTCACTGGGGCTACGCCCCCGACGAGCGGCTGACGCCCGACGAGCTCCTGGCCGAGCGCTACCAAGGCATCCGCCCCGCCGTGGGCTACCCCTCCCTGCCCGACCAGAGCCTCGCCTTCCTGCTCGACACCCTGCTCGACTTCGGCCGCATCGGCGTGCGGCTCACCGAATCGGGCGCCATGCAGCCGCACGCCTCGGTGTGCGGCCTGATGCTGGCCCACCCTGCCGCGCGCCACTTCGCCGTCGGGCCTATCGACCGCGCCCAGTTCGAGGACTACGCCCGTCGGCGCGGCCTGCCCCCCAAGGTCATGCAGAAATACCTTGCCGCCAACTACACCCCTCAAACCTCCCGCCCATGATACTGCGCATTGCCCTCCTGCTCGTCGTGCTGCTCGTGCTGCCCGCGCTCTACATCGACCGCGCTTTCGTGCGCCGGCCCGGCTGGCGCTTGCTGCTGTGGTCGCCCAACGCCCTGCTGGCCCTCGCCACGCTGTGGTTCGTCCTGTTCGAAGGCTTCGGCGACAACGAAGTCGTCCTCAAGGGCCTCTACCTCGTCGTGCTACTCGCCGTCACCGTGCCCGAAACCCTCTTTGCTCTCCTCTCGCTGGCCGGACGCCTCAGCCGGAGCCGCGGCGTGCGCCGCGCCTTCAATGCCGCCGGCCTCGCCGCGGGCGGCGCCACGTGCGTACTCATCGTCTACGGCTATGCCGTCGGGCCCTACCAGCTCACCGTGCGCCAAGCCACCTACGCCTCGGCCGACGTCCCCCCCGCCTTCGACGGCTACCGCATCGTGCAGCTCAGCGACCTCCACCTCGGCACCTTCACCACGCGCCCCTCCACCGTCGGCGAGATTGTCGACAGCGTCAACGCCCTGCATCCCGACCTCATTGCCTTCACCGGCGACCTCGTCAACTACCACGCCGAGGAACTCGCCCCCTTCCAGTCCGAGCTGGCCCGCCTCAGCGCCCCCGACGGCATCATCTCCATCCTCGGCAACCACGACTACATGAGCTACTACGACTGGCCCGGCGAGGCCGCCCGGCAGGCCAACGTCCGCCAGCTCGTCCGGCGCCAGCGCGCCATGGGGTGGCGCCTGCTGCTCAACGAGGGCCTCGTCGTCCGCCGCGGCACCGACAGCATCGCCGTCCTCGGCGTCGAAAACGACGGCACCCCGCCCTTCCCCCAACGCGGCGACCTCGCCCGCGCCCAACGCGGCCTGGAGCGCGCCGGCTTTAAGCTGCTGCTGAGCCACGACCCCACCCACTGGCGCCGCAGCGTCCTGCCCACGACCGACGTCGACCTCACCCTCTCGGGCCACACCCACGGTATGCAGCTCAAGCTCGGCACCTTTTCGCCCGCCGCCTGGTTCTACCCCGAGTGGGGCGGCCTCTACCACGACGGCCCTCGGGCCCTCCACGTCAGCCTCGGCGCCGGCGAAGTGCTCATGCCCTTCCGCCTCGGCGCCTGGCCCGAAATCAACGTCATCACACTGCGCCGGAAAAACGAACCCTCCATACCATAAAGACAAACAGCCCCGACAAATACTCCCCTGCAATGAAACTCCTCTACCACGCCTACCAACTTATCATTGCCGCCCCCTTGTTGCTGGTGGCCACCGCCCTGACCGCCCTCACCACGAGCGCCGGCTGCCTCTTGGGCAACGCCCACTTCTGGGGCTATTATCCCGGTAAATTGTGGTCCCGCCTCATGTGCCGCCTGCTACTCATCCCCGTCCGCGTCGAGGGCCGCGAGCACATCGACCACCGCACCTCGTATGTCTTCGTGGCCAACCACCAAGGGCAGATGGACATCTTCCTCATCTACGGCTACCTCGGGCGCAACTTCAAGTGGATGATGAAAAAAGCCCTGCGCCGCATCCCCCTCGTGGGCTACGCCTGCGAGAAGGCCGGCTTCGTATTCGTCGACAAGTCCGGGCCCAAGAAGATACAGGAGACCTACGACCAGGCGCGCCACGTTCTTCAGGACGGCACGTCGCTCGTCGTCTTCCCAGAGGGCGCCCGCACCTACACCGGGCGTATGGCGCCTTTCCGCAAGGGAGCCTTCCAGCTCGCCGCCGAGTTGCAGCTACCCATCGTCCCCCTGACCATCGACGGTTCCTTCGAGGTACTCAACCGCACCGAGGGCTTCACCTTCGTCCACCGCCACCCCATGCGCCTCATCGTTCACCCCCCCATCGCCCCCAGCCCCCGCGGCGACCACGACGCCCTGCGCCGCGTCATGGACGAGGCCCGCCGCGCCATCATGGCCGACCTGCCCCCGCGCCACCAGGACCCCGCGCCCGCCGACGCCACCGTCGAGACCGCACCACCCGCCGGGCAACCCTAAAAAATCCGCGCACCGACACGCGCAAACAAACGCAACGACAGAAAATCCTGTCGCAGCGCCCGTATTTCCTATCGTAGTAACAGGAAATACGGGCGCTGCGATAAACAAAAGCGGCCCCATTTATCCGCCCTGCCCGAAGCGACATGCATTGTCTGCCACGCCTCCTCACGCCCACACTACACATATAATATAAAGGGGCACACGTACACGCTTTTTTCCCAAGGCCACGGGACGCCGCGCATTGCGCGGAAATTCGTATCTTTGCTTCCTCATTGTGCCCCTGCGCCACACGAGGCGCGCGGCACAGGGACCAAAAATCCGGAAACCCTATGGACGAGAACCGCATACAACGCATCAAGCAGCGCTATGGCATCGTGGGCCGGAGCGAAGCGCTGGACCGCGCCCTCGAGATAGCCCTGAAGATAGCCCCCGTTGACCTGTCCGTGCTCATCACGGGCGAGAACGGCGTGGGCAAAGAGATATTTCCGCGCATCATTCACGACGCCAGCGCGCGCCGCAGCAAGAAGTACTTCGCCGTGAACTGCGGCGCCATCCCCGAGGGCACCATCGACTCCGAGCTGTTTGGGCACGAGAAGGGGGCCTTCACCGGCGCCATCGGCGAGCGCGACGGCTATTTCGGCGCGGCGAGCGGTGGCACGCTGTTCCTCGACGAGGTGGGCGAGCTGCCCCTGCCGACGCAGGCCCGCCTGTTGCGCGTACTCGAGACGGGGGAGTACATCCGCGTGGGCTCGAGTGAGGTGCGCAAGACGGACGTGCGCATCGTCGCGGCCACCAACGTAGACATGGCCCGCGCCGTGGCCGAGGGACGCTTTCGCGAGGACCTGTTCTACCGGCTCAACTCCATCCCCATCGCCATCCCGCCGCTGCGCGAGCGGGGGGAGGACATCGTACTGCTCTTCCGCAAGTTTGCCCTCGAGATGAGCGAGAAGTACAAGATGCCCCCCCTGCGTCTCACCGACGAAGCCGGGAGACGGCTCGTGGCCTACAGCTGGCCGGGCAACGTGCGCCAGCTGAAGAACCTGACGGAGAACATGTCCGTCACGTGCGAAGAGCGCGAGGTCACGCCGGCCATTCTGGACCGCTACCTGCCCGCACCCATCCCCGAACCGGGCCGCGAGCTCGTGGCCACGCGCCCGGACGGGCCGCAGGGCCGCAGCTTCGAGAACGAACGCGAGATACTGTACCAGATACTTTTCGACCTGCGCCGCGACGTGACAGAGCTCAAGAAATACGTCTACGAGGGCGTGCGCAGCTCGCGTCAAGAAGTTGCCACCCCTACTCCCGGCGGGGGCACGCTCACCGTCTACGGACACGGCCACCCGGCCGTCAGCCTCGGCCATCCCCTCGGAGGCGAACCCATACAGGAGGCCGAGGAGGTCACCGCCCCCACCTCCGAGGAGGCCGAAGCGCAGTCGCTTGACGACCTGGAACGCGACGTCATACGCCGCGCGCTCGAACGCCACAAGGGCCGGCGCAAGGCGGCCGCCGCCGAACTGGGCATATCGGAACGCACACTCTACCGAAAAATCAAGGAGTATGACTTGGAATAATCCCCCAAGGCGCACACTGCGCGTCCTGCTGTGCATGGCCGCCCTCGCCATGGCGAGCGCCTGCACGGTGAGCTACAAGTTCACCGGCACGTCCATCGACTACAACGTCATCAAGACCATACAGATAGACAACATCCCCATCCGCTCGGCCTACGTCTGGGCACCCATGGGGCCCATCTTCAACAACCAACTGCAGGACCTCTATGCCAACCAGACGCGCCTACAGCTCGTCAAGCGCGGCGGCGACCTGCACATCGCCGGCGAAATCACCAACTACGAGCAGTACAACAAATCCATCTCGGCCGACGGCTACTCCTCGCAGGTGCAGCTGAAAATCACCGTGAACATCCGCTTCACCAACAACAAGAACCACCAGGAGGACTTCGAGCGGCAGTTTACCGCCACGACGCAGTACGAGTCGACCCAGCAACTGGCCAACGTGCAGGAGGACCTCGTCACCGAAATGGTCGAGGACCTGACAGACCAAATCTTCAACGCCACCGTGGCTAATTGGTAAGAAAAAAATTGACAATGGACAGATAACAATGTATTGTCAATTTTCAATTGTCAGCTATCAATTGAAAAGCAAATCCTGACCGCATGGACCTCGACCTCGCCGAACTCATCGAACACCCCGAACGCCTGAACAGCGACACGCTCTACGAACTCCGCGAGCTCGTGGCGCGTTATCCCTATTACCAGACGGCCCGCCTGCTGTTCCTGCAAAACCTGTTTCTGCTCCATGACACAGGCTTCGGCGAGGAGTTGCGCAAGGCGGCCCTCCTTGTGCCGGACCGCCGCGTGCTGTTCCGCCTCGTTGAGGGACACAACTACGACGTCGCCCCCTTGACCGAAGCTCCGGCCACGACCACGGCCGACGACGAGACCGACCGCACGCAGTCGCTCATCGACCGTTTCCTGCTCACCACCCACGAGGCCGACGAGCGCCCCCGCCGCAGGCTCACCCCCCTCGACGCCACGAAGGACTACGCCGCCTTCCTGCTACAGATGGACGACGCCGAACCCGACCCCACCCCGCAGTCCCGGCGCGACCTCGAACTCATCGACGACTTCATCGAGAACAAACCCGAGGGCCGCATCGTGTTGCAGGACGAGCCCGAGTACACCCCCGAGGGCCTCATCGCCGACGACGGGCAGGAGGACGAGAACGACGAGGACTTCTTCACCGAAACGCTGGCCAAAATCTACGTCAAGCAAGGCCGATATGAAAAGGCCATCGAAATTATCCGTAAACTTAACTTGAATTATCCGAAAAAAAATAGTTACTTTGCAGACCAAATTCGCTTCCTTGAGAAATTAATCATCATCAATAAAAATAAATAACAAAGACATGTATACTGTTTTAGTAGTGTTGGCTGTCATCGTGAGCGTGCTGCTGTGCTTCGTCGTTCTCATCCAGGAATCCAAAGGCGGCGGCCTCTCATCCAGCTTTGCCTCGTCCAACCAAATCATGGGCGTACGCAAGACGACCGACGTCGTCGAGAAAGCCACATGGACCCTCGCCGGCCTGCTCGTCGTGCTGAGCGTGGCCACCTCGTACGTCGACACCACTCCCGAAGGACAAAAGTCCGTAGTCAACGACATGAAAGTGACAACCACTCCGATGAACCTCCCCGGACAGGGCGACGCCAACCAGGGCGCACCGGCCGCCACACCCGCAGCTCCGGCTACCCCCGCCACTCCGGCACCGGCCAAATAAGGCGAAGCCACACTTTATTTGACTATTAATAATTGACAGTTGACGATGGACGGTTGACCATTTTTCCATTATCAATTGTCAATTGTCCATTAATAATCGTCGTTCCTCCCCATGAAGATAGCCATTGTCGGCACGGGCTACGTCGGCCTCGTCTCGGGCACTTGTTTCGCCGAGATGGGCGTTGACGTGACGTGCGTCGACGTCAATACCGAAAAGATAGCCAACCTGGAAAAAGGCATCGTGCCCATCTACGAGCCCGGGCTGGACGAGATGGTCCTGCGCAACCACCGCGAAGGACGCCTGCACTTCACGACAGACCTGACGTCATGTCTGGACGAGGTGGAAGTTGTGTTCAGCGCCGTGGGCACTCCGCCCGACGAGGACGGCAGCGCCGACCTCTCGTACGTCCTTGCCGTGGCCCACGAGGTGGGAGCGAACATGAACCACTACCTTACCGTCGTGACGAAGAGCACCGTGCCCGTCGGCACGGCCAAGCTCGTCAAGGCCGCCATCCGCGAAGAGCTCGACCGTCGCGGCGTCGACATTGAATTTGACGTAGCCTCCAATCCCGAATTCCTGAAGGAAGGCGCCGCCATCAAGGACTTCATGTCGCCCGACCGCGTCGTCGTAGGCGTGGAGAGCGAACGCGCCAAGACGCTCATGACGCGGCTCTACTCCCCCTTTATGCTCAACAATTTCCGCGTTATCTTCACCGACATTCCCTCGGCCGAAATGATCAAGTACGCCGCCAACAGTATGCTCGCCACCCGCATCTCGTTCATGAACGACATCGCCAACCTCTGCGAGCTCGTCGGCGCCGACGTCAACATGGTCCGCAAGGGTATCGGCAGCGACACCCGCATCGGCAGCAAGTTCCTCTACCCCGGCTGTGGCTACGGCGGCTCGTGCTTCCCCAAGGACGTAAAGGCCCTCATCAAGACGGCCGAACAACAGGGCTACACCATGCGCGTGCTCCGCGCTGTCGAGGAAGTCAACGAAGCGCAAAAATCCATCCTGTTCCGCAAGCTCAACGATTACTACAAAGGCCAGCTCGCCGGCAAGACCGTCGCGCTGTGGGGGCTCGCTTTCAAGGCCGAGACAGACGACATGCGCGAGGCCACGTCCCTCGTCACCATCCGCCTGCTCCTTGAGGCCGGCTGCCGCGTCCGCGTGTTCGACCCCGTCGCCATGGGCGAATGCCGCCGCAGGCTGGGCGACAAGGTGGAGTATGCCTGCGACATGTACGACGCCGCCCTCGGCGCCGACGCCCTGTTGCTGCTCACGGAGTGGAAACAGTTCCGCCTGCCTTCGTGGGAGGTCGTCCGCCGCTCGATGAACCACCCTGCCGTTTTCGACGGCCGCAACATCTATTCGCCCGAGGAAATGCGACAAAACGGCTTCTACTACGCCTCCATCGGCCGCTGACCCCGTCCTGCCACACATAACGCGAAGCGGAAATACCTCAGAACGAGATATTTCCGCTTCGCTTTTTATTATTCGTCCGTCTGTCGCAGCCGCCCCGGCAAGGCCGGCCGGACCCGTGTCAATCCTTTAGCAACTTGTCAAGAAAGCTGTCCAAATCCTCATTCAGCCCCTCCATGAGTTCACCGCCGACGAGCAGCGTGTCGTCGTCGACGAGGTAAAGGTCCGTCAGCACCTCGTGGTCCTCGCCCAGCAGCACGAAGGAGTACGGCTTCAGGATGTTCAGCCCGTCGAGCAGCTCCCGCAGGTTGCCGATGGCCCGGCGCAACACCTGCTCGGCCACCTCGTAGAAATCCTCGCCGCGATAGTCAATCCACTCCTCGACCACACAGCGCGTCAGCTCGACATCGTCGTCGTCATAAGCCCGCAGCTCGCCGCTCTCGGGCGTCACTTGCAGGTAAATGTCGGTCAGCGGCGTGTGGCCCGACGTCGTGGGAAACTTGGCGGCCACCTTGCGGAGGGCGCGCTCTACTTGCTGCAAAATTTGTTCGGACATTTTCATCTCGACTGTGCTTATCCTTTTTCTTTCGTTCGTCGGGCGCATCCTTAGTGCGCCGTTCACGCTGCAAAGATATACATTTTCCAAAAACGCCGCTCTTGCCCGACCAATAATTCGCCCCCGACGGCGAAACAAGTACTACGACAGGAATTTCTAAGACTACGATAGAACTTTCTGTCGTAGTACTTGTTTCGCGCTTTCACTGCCCTTGTCCGGCCTATGAAAGCACGGGGAAGGCACGGTGCCGCCTCGCGACTACAGTACGCCGCAAAAAACGGCAGCCCCGCTTGTCCGGAATGCAGAAAAAGCGTAACTTTGCCTCTTGTACCGGCGCGGCACGCGTCCACAGCTTATGGTTGAATACAAGAAACTCTACCCTGAAGAAGAAATCCGGGACCTGCTGCAATGGTTCAAGGAGCGCTACGACCGCCTGCCCGAGAGCATCGCGCTCGACGAGGCGACCCGTGTCGTCGGGATGCCCGACTCGGCACGCAGCCTCTGCGAAATGGTCGAGACGAACTGGGAAAATCCCACCTTCGGCGCCAGCATACGCCACGTGTTCTGGCTCCGCGAACGCCTCATCGAGGACTACGGCCTCTGACGCCGCGACGCACTTCAACGGAATAGCTTTAATACTCATCATATCACTCTATGAATTGGTCTAAAACAACACTAGCGCTGGCCTTGGCTGCTTGCCTCGGCCTCACTCCGGCTCCGGCAAAGCCGAGGACCGGCGACGAAACGTTTGCCATCGGCGACCGGAAATTCCTGCTCAACGGCCGGCCCTTCCTCATCAAGGCGGCTGAAATCCACTACGCCCGCATTCCCTCCGACTACTGGGAACATCGCATCGAGATGTGCAAGGCGCTGGGCATGAACACCATCTGTATTTACACCTTCTGGAACTTCCACGAGCAGCAGCCGGGCAAGTTCAACTTCAAGGGCGACCACGACGTAGCCCGCTTCTGCCGTCTGGTCCAAAAGCACGGCATGTACGTCATCCTGCGCCCCGGACCCTACGCCTGTGCCGAATGGGAAATGGGCGGACTGCCCTGGTGGTTGCTGAAGAAACAGGACGTCCGCCTGCGAAGCACCGACCCCTACTTCCTCGAGCGCGTGAAAATCTACATGGACCGCATGGGCGAAGAGCTCGCCGACCTGCAAATCACGCGCGGCGGCAACATCATCATGGTCCAGGTCGAAAACGAGTTCGGCGCTTACGGCGAGGACAAGCCCTACGTCTCCGCCGTGCGTGACATTGTGCGCGGCGCGGGCTTCACGGACGTGCCCCTTTTCCAGTGCGACTGGAGCTCCACGTTCAAGCGCAACGGACTCGACGACTTAGTCTGGACCATCAATTTCGGTACGGGCGCCAACATCGACGCCCAGTTTGCCGCGCTCAAGGAAGCCCGCCCCCACACGCCCCTTATGTGCAGCGAGTTCTGGAGCGGATGGTTCGACCACTGGGGCCGCAAGCACGAAACGCGCGACGCCACCGCCATGGTGCAGGGCATCGACGACATGCTCCAAAGAGGGATATCGTTCTCCCTGTATATGGCCCACGGCGGCACGACCTTCGGCCATTGGGGCGGCGCCAACTGCCCGCCTTATTCGGCCATGTGCAGCTCGTACGACTACGACGCCCCCATCAGCGAGGCCGGCTGGGCCACGCCCAAGTATCACAAACTCCGCGCCCTGCTCGAGCAGTACGCCGACTCCGGACAAGTCATCCCCGACATCCCGGCGCCCATGCCCGTCATCAGCATCCCGGCCTTCACGGTCGACGAGGCCGCCCCGCTGTTTGACAACCTGCCCGAGCCGAAGCACAGCGACGACGTCCGGCCCATGGAGCAGTACGACCAGGGTTGGGGCAGTATACTATACCGCACCCGGCTGCCGGAAGTGAAGGAAGGCACAGTGCTCGAAATCACCGAACCGCACGACTGGACCCAAGTCTACGCCGACGGGCGCCTGCTGGGCCGCCTTGACCGACGCCACGGCGAAACGTCCATCGTCCTGCCAGCCCTGCCCGCCGGCACGCGCCTTGACATCCTCGTCGAGGCCATGGGCCGCGTCAACTTCGACGTAGCCATTCACGACCGCAAGGGCATTACCGAGAAAGTAGAACTCGTCGACGGCGACGCGCGCCAGGCGCTCCGCGGATGGGATGTCTACAACCTGCCCGTCGACTACCGCTTCGCAAAGAAAAAGGACTACGCCCCCATCAGCCAGACGCCCGACGGCCCGGCCTACTACCGCGCCACGTTCGACGTGGAGCAGCCCGGCGACGTGTTCCTCGACCTCCAGCACTGGGGCAAGGGCCTCGTGTGGGTCAACGGCAAGGCCTTGGGCCGCTTCTGGCGCCTCGGGCCGCAACAGACGCTGTTCCTGCCCGGCTGCTGGGTGAAGAAAGGGAAAAACGAGATAATCATCCTCGACCTCCTCGGCCCGGAAAAGCGCACCGTCAGCGGACTCAAGCAACCCATCCTCGACATGCTGCGCGCCGACAAGCCCGCCACGCATCGCAAGGCCGGCGAAACGCTCAACCTACAGGGCGAAACGCCCGTCCACAGCGGCAGTTTCGCCGCCGGCAACGGGTGGAAGGAAGTCCGCTTCACCGCCCCGTCGCGCGGGCGCTACTTCTGCCTTGAGGCCCTCTCGGCCCAGAACGGGAAAGACAACGCCGCCGTGGCCGAGTTCTACCTGCTCGGCGCCGACGGCAACCCCCTGCCCCGCCAACACTGGAAAATCGTATATGCCGACAGCGAGGAAAACAGCTGGGGCAACTTCACGGCCGACAAAATCTACGACCTTCAGGAGTCCACTTATTGGAGTACACGCCAAGGCGACGCCTATCCCCACCAGGTCGTCATTGACCTCGGCGAGGACTGCACCGTCACGGGCCTGCGCTACCTGCCGCGTGCCGAAGCCGGCGCCCCGGGCATGGTGAAGGACTTCCGCGCCTACCTGAAAGCCGACCCGTTCCACATCGAAAAGAGCGAAAAAAAATGAAACAGCTGAAAACCCTACTGACTGCGGCACTGCTTGTTGGTGCCGCCGCTCCCGTCGCGGGGCAGATTACCGAACGCCAACGCCCGGCCGAGTGGGCCAACCTCGTGCGGGGAGGCCGCTTCATGGACCGCTTCGAGGCCATGCCCGACGGCGACCTCCGCGCCGACGTCTGGGGCGCCGACAGCGTCCGCCCGCGCTTCGTGGACAACGGCATCGAGCGCCCGGACCTCTCCTTCTGGGGCGGCAACATCCTGCGCGGCGACGACGGGCGCTACCACCTCTTCGTTTGCGGCTGGCCGGAGCGGTCGGAAAAAGGACACATGACGTGGCCCGCCTCCACCGTGTACCACACGACGAGCAGCCGCCCGTGGGGACCCTACACCATAGCGGACACCATCGGCAAAGGGCACAATCCGGAAGTCTATCGCACCGACGACGGCCACTATGTGCTCTACGTCATCGACGGGCGCTACGTGTCCACCAGCCTTTCGGGGCCGTGGACGTACGGCAAGTTCGACTTCGACACCCGCGACCGGCGCGTCATCGAAGGCCTCAGCAACCTGACGTTTGCGCGCAGGTCGGACGGTTCGTTTCTCATGGTGTGCCGTGGAGGCGGCGTATGGGTCAGCCGCGACGGCCTTGCGCCGTACCGACAAATCACGGAGCGGCGCATCTATCCCGCCGTGGCAGGCGAGTTCGAAGACCCCGTCGTGTGGCGCGACTCCCTGCAATACCATCTCATCGTCAACGACTGGCTGGGCCGCATCGCCTACTATCAGCGCTCGCTCGACGGTGTGCACTGGCTGACCGAGCCCGGCGAGGCCTATGCCCCCGGCGTGTCGTTCCATCGCGACGGACGGGTGGAACACTGGTTCAAGTACGAACGCGCAAGAGTGCTTCAGGACGCACAGGGACGCGTGGAGCAAATCAACTTCGCCGTCATTGACACCATCAAGTGGAACGACTTGGGCGGCGACCGCCACAGTTCGAAGAACATCTGCCTCCCCATGAACAAGGGGCTCCTGCTTGAAGTGCTCAACCGCAAGCCCATTACCGACAAGACGCGCACCGTGCGTCTCCGCATCCGCGCCGAGAAGGACTTCCACCCCATCACGGACGTCGATGTCGCCTCCGTGCGCTTCGGCTGCTACACCGAGGTGAACTACGGGCGCGGCGCTCGCGCCCTGCGCGCCGAGGCCGACGGTGAGGACCTGATTCTGACGTTCGACGCGGCAGCCTGCGCCATCACGCCCGAAGAGTTTGCTCCCAAGCTCATAGGCTCCGACCGCCGGGGCCGCCTGCTCTTTGGCTACGCCAGCCTGCCCTACGTCAATTACAGGCCTGCCATACTGTCCAGCATGGCGCCCCGGTACGACAGCGCTTCGCAGCGCATCAGCCTCACGGTGGAAAACTTCGGCCTCTCTACTTCGGCCAAGGCCCACGTCGCCATCGAGCAGGGCGGACGCACCATTGCCACCGCCTCGCTCGGCAGGCTGAAACCTTACGCCAGCACTACGCTGAACCTGTCGCTCGACGGCGCCGCGTGGGACGCCACCGCTCCCCACCGCGTCGTATTCAGTCGCGACGGGCATACCCTGAACGAAACCGAATTCCCGGGAACGCCCAAGCAGTAGCCCTTCCTTCGTTACTCTCATAAGTCCGATTGGCCCCGTCGCGCTCAGCCTGTGGAGAAGCGCGACGGGGCCAATGTTTTCCAGCGAGTGGCGACGTGTCGCGTCAGGACTCGGCCGGTTGTCCGGTGATGATGTCGTCGAGCACGGTGCGCGCCTCGGCCACCGTGGAGACGTCGGCCACGCGCATACGGCGCTTGCCGTTCGTCTCGGCCAGCTCGCAGCGGCGGAAGTGGTGCGTGGCGTACTGGATGACGCGGTCGAATGCCGCACTCTGGTAGTAAGGACTGTCGGGGTTATGCACGAAGTAAAGCACCAGCCTTCCACCCTTCAGCAACAGGCGCTCCACGCCGAGGCGCTTGGCCTCGCGCCGCAGCGCCACTATGCCCAGCAATTCCTCTCCCTCCGCCGGGACAGGTCCGAAGCGGTCCTCCATGCGCCGGCGGAAGGCTTCGACCTGCTCATCGCTTTCCAGACCGTCGAGCTCGCGGTAGAGGAGCATACGCTCGCTGCTGCCGGGCACGTAGTCTTCGGGGAAGAAGGCACGGACGTCGCTCTCGACGGTACAGTCGTCGACGAAGAGGTCGCCGCGAAGCTCGCCGGTCTTACGGAGCTCGTCGGCGTAGAGGTCGGCGAACTCGTCGTTCTTCAGCTCGGTGACGGCCTCGGCCAGAATCTTCTGGTAGGTCTCATAACCCAGGTCGGCGATGAATCCGCTCTGCTCGGCGCCGAGCAGGTTGCCGGCGCCGCGTATGTCGAGGTCCTGCATGGCGATGTGTATGCCGCTACCCAGGTCGCTGAAGCTCTCGATAGCCTGCAAGCGTCGGCGCGAGTCGTCGGGCAGGAGGGCCAGCGGGGGGGCCAGCAGGTAGCAGAAGGCTTTGCGGTTGCCCCGCCCGACGCGGCCGCGCATCTGGTGAAGGTCCGAGAGACCGAAGGTGTGAGCCGCGTCGATGATGATGGTGTTCGCGTTGGGGATGTCGATGCCGTTCTCGACGATGGTGGTCGAAATCAGTACGTCGTAATCGTGATTGACAAAGCCCACGATGATACGCTCCAGCTCCTCGGGAGCCATCTGTCCGTGTCCGATGGCCACGCGGGCGTCCGGCACGTACTTGTGGAGCAGTTCGGCCAGGTTGGGCAGGGCGGCGATGCGGTTGGAGACAATGAACGTCTGCCCGTTCCGGCTCATCTCGAAGTTCACCGCGTCGGCGATGACTTCGTGGCCAAAGGTGTGGACCTCGGTCTGTATCGGGTAGCGGTTGGGAGGCGGCGTCTGGATGACGG
This sequence comes from uncultured Alloprevotella sp., assembly GCA_944322325.1. Taxonomy (GTDB): domain Bacteria; phylum Bacteroidota; class Bacteroidia; order Bacteroidales; family Bacteroidaceae; genus Alloprevotella. The sequence goes on along the minus strand of CALUOQ010000003.1, from coordinate 175,165 downwards.
AAAAGTCGCGCGCGCCCATCAGGGAAAACTGCAACGTACGCGGAATCGGCGTGGCGGACATTGTGAGGGTGTCGACGTTGACCTTGAGCTGGCGGAGCTTTTCCTTGACGGCGACGCCGAACTTCTGTTCCTCGTCAATGATGAGCAGGCCGAGGTCCTTGAACTTCACGCTCTTGCCGATGAGCTTGTGCGTCCCGACGATGATGTTCACGTCGCCGGCGGCCAGGTCCTTGAGCACGGCCTTGGTCTGCGCCGCGGTGCGGGCGCGGGTCAGGTAGTCCACCCTGACGGGAAAGTCCTTCAGCCGGCGGGCGAACGTCTTGTAGTGCTGGAGGGCCAGGACGGTGGTCGGGACGAGCACGGCCACCTGCTTGTTGTCGCAGGCGGCCTTGAAAGCGGCACGGACGGCTATCTCGGTCTTGCCGAACCCTACGTCGCCGCAGACGAGGCGGTCCATGGGCCGGCTGCTCTCCATGTCGGCCTTCACTTCCTGGGTGACGCGCAGCTGGTCCGGCGTGTCTTCGTAAACGAAACTGGCTTCCAGTTCGTGCTGCAGGAACGTGTCGGGACTGAAAGCGAAGCCCCGCTCCTCGCGGCGGCGGGAGTAGAGGCGGATGAGGTCGCGCGCGATGTCCTTAATCTTCTTCTTCGTGCGTTCTTTCATCTTCTCCCACGCGCCGGTGCCTAAGCCGCTCAGACGCGGCGCCTCGCCCTCCTTGCCTTTGTACTTGCTGACTTTATGGAGGGCGTGGATACTGACGAATACCACGTCGTCGCCGCGATAGACGAGCTTGATGACCTCGTGCATCGTGCCGTCGGGGCCGGCCATCCTGACGAGACCGGCAAAGCGCCCTACGCCGTGGTCGACGTGTACGACGTAATCGCCCGGTTCGAACTGCGCCAGCTCCTTCAGCGTCAGCGCCATTTTGCCGTCGCGGGCCCGCTCGCTGCGCAGGCTGTACTTGTGGAAGCGGTCAAATATCTGATGGTCGGTGTAGAAGCAGGCGCGGAGCGTATGGTCGGCGTAACCGGCATGAAGGGTGCGGTCGACGGCAGTGAAGCGGATGCCGCTACCCATCTCGTCGAAGATGCTCTGCAAGCGCTCGTGCTGTTTGGGGCTGTCGGCGCAGATGTAAATCGTGTAACCGTCGGCCAGGCTCTGCCCGAAAGCCTCGCGCACAAGGTCGAAGTTCTTGTGGAAAATAGGCTGGGCCGAGGTGTGGAATCCCACGGTGGCCTGCACGGCGGCGGAGGGGCGCGTGCCCACTTCGATGCGCTTCAGGGGCTGCACACCGCGCAGAAACGTCTCGCCCGGCACGAGCAGCGACTCGCGGTTGAGGCGCTCGGCCTGTTCGGCAGCCTCCATCTCGCTCGTAGCGGCACGTTCGGCCTGCGCCTGGCGGGCGAAGCCTTCGTCGTAGATGCGGGCGACGAGGTCGCACGCAAGGCTGAAATTGTCGAACACGCCGACCGTGTCCTCGGGCAGCAGGTCGGTGAAGGGCACCAGCGCTCCGGACGAGGCTTCGAGCTCGGGCACGACGGCCACGGACTGACACACCTCGTTGGACAGCTGCGTCTGGACGTCGAACGTGCGCATGGAGTCGATTTCGTCGCCGAAAAAGTCGATGCGGTAAGGCAGCTCGGAGGCGTAGGAGTAAACGTCGAGAATGCTGCCGCGCACAGCGAACTCACCGGGCTCGTAGACGTAGTCGCGACGGCGGAATCCGAGCTCCAGAAGGCGCTCCTGGAGCTGGCCGAAATCGGTGGCCTGTCCCACGGTGAGGTGGACGGTGCGGTCGTCGAGCGTGCGGCGCGAGGCCACCCGCTCGGCCAGCGCGTCGGGATAGGTCACCACCATCAGGGGCCGCCCCTCGGGCGGTCCGCTCAGGCGGCCCAACACGTCGGTACGCAGGATTTCGTTGGCCGCGTCGCGCTGAGCGTACTTCACGGCGCGGCGGTAGGTCGAAGGGAAAAAGAGCACGCGCCGCTCGTCGAGCAGCTGCACGGCGTCATGGTAGAAGTAGCCGGCGGCGTCCTCGTCGTTCATCACCACCAGCAGCAGGCGGCCACCGGCACGCCGCGCCACCGCCGCCGTCACCACCGGGACGGCCGAACCGCAAAGCCCCTCGCAGAATACGGTCCTGACGGAACGGTCGTCCACGAGGCTGGCCAGCGCCGCTACGCCGGGATGCCGGTCGTAGAGCTGTGCTATGTCATCCATTTTCATTGCCTGCAAAGGTACGAAAAAAGCGCCACTCGCGCGGCGCCCCCCTCTCCGACGGAAGGACGCAGGGCGGGGAAAAACAAGTGTAGTCCCAGAAATTCCTATCGTAGCGATAGAAATTTCTGGGACTACACTTGTAAAAACGGGGACTACACTTGTTTTTCCGCCGGCAGAGCGGGGACAATGCCGGTTCAGCAGGACGCCGTCGTCAGTCGGCATCCGTGGCGCGGACCAGCGTCTGCGCGGCGGGCTTCGTTTCGATGACCAGTTCGGCAGGAGGCGGCGTATGCACCCCCTCGCGGACCACCGAGGCGCGCACGCGGATGGTGCCGGGCGTCGTCGTGGCGCGGACGAGGACGGGCGCCGTGCCCCACTCCACAGGGCGCGGATTGGTCCGCGTCGCGCTGTCGGCCACGAGCACACCCGGGCCGGAAATCTCGAACCGAATCGTCTCGTTGCTCAGGCGCTTGATGGTGCCGCGTTCGTCGGTGATGGCCGCCACGACGACCACCATGTCCGATCCGTCGGCCCTGAGGGGCACGCCTTCATTGTCGACCCACAGCTTGATGCGGTTGGGCCGGCGGGCGGGCATTACCTTGTGCGTAGCCACGACTTTGCCGTCGATGAGTCCCTCGGCCAGCAGGTAGGAGTCGGCCTGCCGCCGCGAACGCGACAGCTGTTTGTCGGTGTACACGTCGAAGACGTCGGGAAACGTGATGACGGGCGACGGCATACCGACACTGTCGTGGGGCTGGCACCAAGTGTACTGCCGGCCGTCGGCGCCGCGTGTCAGGCGCACCTCGTCGCAGTTGCTGTACACCGTGACGGCGGCCGGCGAGAAGGGCGTCATGGGGTGGGCGATGTACACCATAGGTCCGGTCGCGGAGAGCAGCGCGGAGTCGGTGCGGGCGGGGCGCTGCGCGCAAAACATGTAGTAGGAATACTTAGGCTGGCGGAAGGCATCCATCAGGCCACCGTAGAAGGGCGTCGGGTGGTAGCCGCGCTGGTGGTCGAACGAGTGCCACAGACAGCCGCCGACGTGCTGGCGCGGTGTGCGGTAAAGGGCGTCGTAACAGGTGTGGCGGTAATTGAGCTTGGCGTAGGTGCTGGCCTGCACGCGCATGGGCTCCTCGCCCCAGCGGCGGCTGGCGCGGCTCGGGGAGTTATGGGAGGACCAGTCGTCGACGTTGTCGCCCCACTCGCGGGTGAAGAAGTTCAGCCGGGCGTTGGCCGGGTCGGCCGTGAGATCCTCGCCGCCACCGTTGACGGGGTGTGTGAAACGCACGGGGAAGTACTCCTGGCCGCGTGCACCGACGTCGCAGGCCATGTAGCAGCCGGCATAGGGATACTCCTCGCGCACGACGTCGACGGCGCGGCGCGCGAAGTCATCGGGGTAGCCGGTCTCGTTCAGAATGGGCTCCCAGAGCCATACGGACGGGCGGTTGCGGTCGCGGCGCACGATGCGACGAATGTCGGAGTAGACGCGCTCGGCGAATATCGGGGCGTCGTTCCAGAACTGCCAGCCGGGCGTGTTGCTGATGACCAGCAGTCCGAGTTCGTCGCAGGCGTCCATGAAGGCGGGGTCCTGCGGGTAGTGGGCGTTGCGGACGACGCGGAGACCGGCATCGCGCAGCTTCTTGGCATCGCGCCAGTGGAGGGAATTCGAAAGGGCGTTACCCACGACAGCGAAGTCCTGATGGCGGTTGGCCCCGATGAGGGGCGTGGGATAGGGCTTGCCGTTGAGCCAGAAACCGTCCTTGCCGCGAAACTCGAAACTGCGGATGCCGATGCGCTGGCTGTAGCCATCGACCGCGTGGCCGTCGCGGTCCTTCACGTAGACGCGCAGGTCGTACAGATAGGGCGAGTCGGGACTCCAAAGGTGGGGTTGTCCGACCGTAACGGTGGTCGTGAGGGCACGGGCTTTGCCTCGGGCAACACGGAGGGACTGCTCGCGCGTGAGGACGCAATGCCCGGCCTTGTCGTAGAGCTCGTAGACAAGGCGGCCGCTGAAGCTGGCATCCGACTGGTTGCGCACGTGGGCGTCGAGACGCACCTCGGCCGAAGCGTCGGACACCTTGTCGTACGAAACAAAGAGGCCGGCGCCCGCAGGGATGTTTTCATAGTTGGGGTCGGTGAGGTAGACCGGGCCGTGGGCGACGAGCCAGCAGTCGCGGTAGATGCCGCCGAAATAGGTGAAGTCGAGGTCGCGTTGGGGCTTGCCGGGCGGATAGGCGGGGTCGTCGCTGTTGTCGGCCATGACGGCGACGACATTGTCCTGGTCGTAGCGCACGACGTCGGTGACGTCGACAACAACGGGCAGGTAACCGCCGAAATGCTCGGCGAGCAGCTGGCCGTTGACCCAGACTTTGGACTTGCCCATGATGGCTTCGAAATGCAGGAACAGGCGGCGCCCTTGCAGGTCGGCGGCGGGGCGGAAGTGCTTGCGATACCAGACTTCGCCCTGATAGTTGACGCAGCCGCTGGCCTCGACGGGCAGCAGCTCGATGCCGTCGGGCAGGGAGACGCGTCGCCAGCCGCGATCGTCATAATCGGGCCGCTCGGCGCCGGGCGCACTACCCCGATGGAAACGCCAGTCGGGATTCATGGACTGCGCCGTACGGCCCGTGCCGGGAAGCTCGTAGAACCCGGCGGTCGAGAACTTAGGCTCACAGGCGGCCTGCGCGGCGGTCAGGCTGGCCAGCCACACGGCCAGAAAAAGGAAAAGTCGGTTGGTAAACTGCATATCTCGATTTAATTAAATATAAGACAACGACTGGGCGAACGCGCACCGTCCGCACCGCCCGCGGAGCGTAGGCCGGAACGAAGTGCGGCGACACAGCTTCAAAATTAACACATATATTTTATTCATGCGCTCCACCCGCCACCTTTTCCGCCGGAAAAGCCCTGCACAAGACTGCGGACGACACAAAAAGCGGAGCGCCCGACCGATCCGGACACCCCGCTGAAAGGTCTGTTCGCGACGTGATTACTTCGTGAACTTATGGGTGCGGACGCCGCTGCCGTCGCGGACGACAAGGAGGTAGGCGCCCTTGGGTTGGCCAGCCAGGGAGAACGTCACACTGCCGCCCTGACCGTCGGCCACTGCCCGGGCCAGACGTACACCGCCAAGGTCGCACAGCTCGACCTGCGCGCCCGCCGACAGCGGACCGGAGCAGACAACGGCGTCGGCCGTGCGGTCGTAGCGGACGTCAGTCGCCGAAACGGCGTCGCGTATGCCCACGGCTGCGGCGGACTGCGACGGCGTGAAGCGCAGCTTATACGTATAGGTGCCGCTCGTCGGACATTTATACTTGTCCAGCGTGCCGGGGCCACAGGTCGCGTTGCCGAGACCGTTCTGGTAGTAGTCGAAGTGGGCCACAACGTAGTCGCGACGCGGAACGTCGTAGGGATGGTACGGCACGTACTCGCCCTTGTTGAAGTCGGCGTCCTCGTAGTGCAGGAGGGAGAAGTCCACCTGTCCCTCAGCCTCAATCTTCAGGCTGGAGTTATCGTCGGGATTCGTCAGGAGCAGCTCACGCAGGCCGCAGTGGTTGCCCGAGGTCTGGGGACGCGGATGCTCGGTGAACATGTCGTCCACGGTGGTCGTATAGCGGCCGTAGAACGAACCGGTCAACCGGTCGACATAGTTTTCCCAAGGGCCGCGGGCGTAGTAGCTGACGTCCTCGTAGCCGGGGGCGAAGTTGAGTTGCAGGCCGATGCGGCGCAAGTTGGCCGCCGCCGGACGGAACGTAGCCTTCAGGTCGACGATGCCGTTGGCGTAGATGGTGTAAACCAGCGTGTAGGGACACTTGCTGCCGCCGACGACGCTCGTCACGGTGGCCGTCGTGGCGTCGTCGCTGAGCGTAGCGGTACACGTGGCCGTCGAAGTCTCGCCGCTCGCCGTGTTATCGTAACGGTCGTTCTCGATGTAACGATAGTCGCTGAAAACGGGGCCCACGGTCTGAGGGTCGCCGCCCTGGCGGTTCACGACGAGGGGGCTGACGGTTTTGTCGCCGTCGTAGAGCTCCCAGCTACGCAGGCGGCCGCCGACAAAGCTGAGCTGGAAATTATCGCCGCTGACCGTGACGCGGCCTGCCGCCGGTTCGTCGAGCGTCAGCTTACCCTTGGGACGCACATCGGCGAGTTTGCGTTCATAGGAGTTGACAGGGAACTGCGCGTCGGCCACGGTGTAGCCGGCATCGGCCCACGGGGTGGACTCCTTCAGGTAGCACTCGAAATTGACGAAGTACTCCTTGTCGTCGCTCAAGGCGCGGTCGAACACGACCTTTACCGCACCGACACGGTCCGGGGCGAGGGCCGGCATGGTCAGTTCCTTCGTCTCGACGGGTTCGCCGTTCTCGAGCAACGTGTACTTCAGTCCGAAGCGGTCGAGGGGAAGAAAATCGTACTTGTTCTGGATGCGCAACATGCCGGTGCGACTGACGAACGACTGGAACTTCACGTATTGGTACACGTGCTTCACTTCGGTCAACTCGGCCGACCATGAGCGGTCGGCAGTGATGAGGCCGTTGTTGCAGAAGTTGCCCTGCATACCGTCACCCTGACTTCCGGGGAAGTCGTAACCGGCCTTGTAGTTGTGGAAGCCGTTCACGGTGAGCTGACCGCTCTGGAGGTCATGCGCGTCGTAGATGGACTGGTCCACCCAGTCCCAGACGCAGGCACCGACGCCGTAGCGGCTGCCCTCGATGATGTCCCAGTACTCCTTGAGGTTGCCCACGGAGCTACCCATGGCGTGGACGTACTCGCAAATGATGTAGGGCATACGCGCAGGGTTGTTGCTGGTGAGATTTTCCACGACGCTCAGCGTCGGATACATATTGGAACAAAAGTCGGTGGCGGTGTACTGCCCGTCGCGCGAAGCGCCCTCGTAGTGCACGGGGCGGCTGTCGAGCGCCTTCGCCGCGTTGTAAATGGCCTGGAAGTTCGGTCCGGAGCCCGACTCGTTACCCGAGGACCAGAATACCACCGACGGGTGGTTGATGTCGCGCCTTACCATGCGCACCATCCGGTCCACGTACGACGCCTCCCACGACGGGTTGTTCGTCATCGACGCTCCGTCCGACCAGTTCTTATGACACTCAATGTCGGCCTCGTCCATGCAATACAGACCGTAGTAGTCGAACATCGCATACATCTTGGGCTGACGCGGATAGTGGCTCGTGCGCACCGTGTTGATATTGGCAAGTTTCATCATCTCTACGTCGCGCAACATGGTCGGTACGTCAATCGACCGCCCGCGCACCGGATGCGTGTCCTGGGTGTTGACTCCCTTGAAATAGACCTGCTGGCCGTTGATGTAGACGAGGCCGTCGGTGATGGCCACGTCGCGGAAGCCGTACTTGGTAGAGAATACGGATTCCTCCTGACCGGCAGCGTCCTTTTGTGAGACGACGACGGTGTAGAGGTTCGGCGTCTCGGCCGACCAGAGGGCAAGGCCCGAAAGGCCGTCGAACGTGAGCGTTTCGGTCCGCAGCGAATCGGTGGCGGCAAAGGCTACGTCGACCGACTTCGAGGCAACCTCGCTGCCGTCGGGGGCAAGGAGCGTCACGTCGACCGTCTTGCTCGTCGCCCCGGCCTCACGCTTCACCATGTCGAGCCGCACGCTCATCGTGCCGCTCGTATAATCGGCACCGGCGTCGAGCTGCGACGTGATAACGTGGTTGTGCACATAGGTGCGCGGCGTGGCGACGAGGTAAACGTCGCGGTGGATGCCGCTCATGTGGAACATGTCCTGGCCTTCCAGATAGGAGCCGTCGCTCCAACGGAATACCTGCACGGAAATGTTGTTGCTCCCCGTGCGCACGTAACGGGTGAGGTCGAAACGCGCGTCGGTGTTCGCGCCCTCGGTGTAGCCGACGAAGTGGCCGTTGACCCAGACGTAGGCCGCGCTGTATATACCCTCGAAATTCACGAACACTTCCTTGTCCTCCCAGCCTTGGGGCAACGTGAAATCGCGACGGTACGAGCCGACGGGATTGGCGCCCATGCCGGCGTTCGTATAGGAGGAGCTGAGCTGAATGTAAGGCGGATTGTCGGCAAAGGGGTAACCGACGTTCACATAAATGGGGCGGTCGTAGCCCTTCATCTCCCAACACGACGGCACGCTGATAGTGTCGTAACCGGACACGTCGGCGTTGTCGCCGTAGAAGTCCTCGCCGGGACGCTGGCTCGGCTCGGGCACGAACTTGAACCGCCACACGCCGTTGAGGTCGAGCACCTCGGCACTGGTCGGCGTCAGCCACGGCTTGTCGTAACGGGCATCGGCCTTCATCCGCTCGGTGCTGGCGTAGGGAATATAGGTGGCGTGGGCTTCCTCCTTGTTGATGGCGAAAACTTCCTCGTTCTCCCAGTCTTCCTTGATGGGCTCGGGCGGCGTGGAAGTGAGCTGCAGGGTGAAATAGGTGTCAGGGTCGGACGCGCTGGCCGTACGGATGACGGACCCGCCGCTTTGAGGCAGGATGTAGCGGGTGACACCGTTCTTCGTGGCCGACAGCTGATAGGTGCCGGGGCGGCCATCGATCTCCGTGAACCGCACTTTCTGGTTGTCGTTCGACGCGTCGGGACGCCATTGCAGGAGGCTTGAGCTGACGGCCTTTTCGGTGGCCAGGTCGATGGCTGTGTATGTCGACGTGTTGAGCAGCTGAAAACCTTCGCCTGCTGCGACAAGCTGCCATTTCTGCCCGGTGTCGGCGTCGTCATGGCTGACCAGCCGGATGGGGGCGTCGAGTGCCCTGCTGCCCAGGTTCGAGAGCACCTGTGTCCCGCCGCCCACGTTTGCGGCCACTATATTATAATACTGTCCGGGCACCGGGCGGCACACGTCCGAGGCGGGAAGCGCCTCCAGCCGGAAGTGGGTGGCTGCGCTACCGAGGTCGTCGCTCAGGCTGAGCCCGCCGTCGTCTCCAGCGGCGACGGCCTGGCCGGGCCGCGCGTTACAAACGAGCTGGAACACCTCCCCGGCATCGTCTACGGGAGCAATGCGAAACGCCTGATTCGCCGACCCCGAATAGTTCCACTGTATGAGCCGGCCCTGTCGGTCGGCGGTACTGGTCAAGGCCATATCGGCCGCCTTCATGGCATAAGCGTTGTACAAGACCCACAGCCCTTCGTCTTCGTCGATGGCAATGAGGGTCCACTCCTGCGCCGCACTGCCGGCATCGCGGTCGGCGAGCGCCAAGGGCACGTCGTTGGCCATGCTGCCGCCGTTGGTCACAAAACTGCCCGTCGCTACGTTCTGCATGACATAAGCGGCTCCGGATTTCAGCGCAACCTGCGCGCCTGCCGGCGTCCACAGCGCCAGCAGGGACAGCAGCACGAGGGCTCCTTTCCTGAATAGCTTCTGATTTTTTCTCATATAAGTAAGTGTAAAATGAATGCTTCGTTCCGTTTCACTGGCCTCCTCGAAAACACAACAGCAGGGGAGACGCACAAATATAGTGATAAATCCGGGCTCCTGCCGTGGTCCGTCACGCTTTTTCAGCGTCGGGTTGCCAAATTTTTCTTCCGGGCGAAAAAACGGTGGCCCGGCGGACGTCTGTTCCACCGGGCCACGGGTGTTCATTGAATGCTGCGACGGTCTTCTCAGTGGGCGACCGTGAACTGGAAGTTGCGGAAGTAGACTTTCAGCTCCTTGCCGCTGACGTTCGTCAGGCGGATGCGGTCGGCCTTCATGCCGTTGATGGCGTTTGTCGTGTTTATCACGTCGCGGTCCGCACGCTGCACCAGTTCGATAGGCTGCCAGTCGCCGCCGTCGGCCGAAGCCTCGAGCTTAAAGCTGGCGCTGATTTGCTTGGTGCCGAGGTTAAAGGAGAGTCCGGCCAGCGTACGGGCCTTCTCCATCGTGACGGTGAGCGAGGCACCGGCCGGCCAGGTCACCACCTCGTTCGAGGGCGCCACGTTGACGGTGTTGCCCTTCCAGCGCACGGGCTGCTGACGGAGTTGCGGCACGTCCGACTCCAGTCCGTACGGGGTGTACACGGCCACGGTGTCAAGGCTGGCCTGCTCGCGGCGGTTGTACTCCTGGGCGGCACGGGTGTAGAGCTTGTTCAGCGTGGGGAGCAGGTGGAGCGTGCCCACCTTGACACCGGGCTGCTGGGCGTGGAGGTCAGGGGCCACCTCGTTCTCATACATCAGCCGCTGTAAGGCATGGGCGTGACGATAGAGGGGCATGAAGTCCGAGGAGTTGCCGTTGGCAATGCAGAGGCTGAGCCCGATGACGGTCTGGCCGTACTCGCCCACGAGGCGCGCCTGGCGTAGCCACGGACGCATTTCGGTGATGAGGGCGGGGTTTTCCTTGTCGGCCAGCAGCACGTCGGCCGCCATTTCGAGCCGGCTGCACTCGCGGGCCACCGCTGCGGCAGCCTGCTCGTCGAGCGTTCCCGGACGGAGCAGGGCCGCCAGATAGGGTTGCAGGGCCACACTCTCGTCGCGGCGGAAACCGTGGCCGTTGACGCCGAGGTCGGAACTGTGGGCGGCAAAGGTGGCCAGCTCCTCGCTACATCCGGGCAGCAGGTTGCGGAGGGAGCGGGCCCACGAGGCCTCACTGTCGTAGGCATCCATGTTCCAGACGTAGTCGGCAATGGAGTAGAGCGCCACCTTCGAAGCCTCGGCATGCTCCATCGGGTTGGAGACGAAGCCCGAAAGGTCGTCCTTGATGTCAAGCCCGTTGCCGTAGACGGGGCCCATGGGGAGGTAGTCGCGGCAATAGTCGGTGACGGGGTAATTCCACCAGATATAGGCCTTGCGCTGGATACGCTCGTTGATCCACTCCATCGAAGCCTTGTCGATGCAGTGTACGACGCTGTTACCCGTCCACATCACCATCACGTTTTTGCTGAGCTGCGAGCCGAGCGTGGTCAGGTAGGGATTGTTCGGGGCGGACCAGGCTTTGTTATAAATGGTGGGGCAGAATACGAGCGGAGCGACGTCCTTCTTCTTCTGCACGAAGTTTTCGTCGAGGAAGTTGAGCAGCTCGGCCTGACGCTCGGCGCTGGTGCCCTCACCCGAAATGTCGTCGAAGAAAAGGGCAAAGGCCCGCACGCCCAAGGCGTACATGCTCTCGAATTTCTGAAGGAGCAGGTTGCGGTCGGTGTTGTTCCACTTGATGTCGGCACCGGGATGGATGGCCCAGTAGAAGAGGACGCCGTTGTCGTTGGCGTGCTTGACGAGCTGGCGTATCTGCTCGGCTTCCTTCTCGGGGTACGGCTTGCGCCAGTTGGGCACGCTGTGATACGGGTCGTCCTTCGGGCCATACAGGTAGACGTTCATCTTGTTACGACCGTAGAACTCGATTTGACGCAAACGGGCCTCGTGGCTCCAGGGCGTTCCGTAGAAGCCCTCGACCACGCCGCGGAACGGCACGTCGGGGTAGTCCGTGATTTCCACCGGCTGGAACGAACCGCCCTCGAGCAGTTGCTCGAGCGTCTCGACGCCATACAGGAGGCCGCGCTCGTCGGCTCCGACGACAACAATGCCGTCCCGGTCAGCGCGCAGGTAGTAACCCTCGGTGCGCTCGGGCGTTTTCTTGGCATAGCGGCGGACGGACTTGTCGCCGCGCACGCCGGCGACAATCTTAAAGTCGGCCTTGTCCGTGCCGGCAGGCAACAGGGCCCTCAGCCGGCGGCCGGCGGGCGACTGTTCGTAACGCTCGTCGAGACTGACGCTGTACGCCGCGGGCAACTGCACGCGCTCCTCGGACACGACGGTGAGTTCCTGGGGAGTAGGATTGATTTGCGCCTTTACCGCGCTACCTCCCGCGAGGAGCAGGCAGCACAGCACAAGTACAGATAGTTTTTTCATACTTTGTCACCTTACTTTGGTAAATAATTGATGGGTGCAAATATACATTAATAAGCGGCTCAGACCAAACGGGCCGCCACTTTTTATGCCCCGGCCGGCGTGCACAGAGCGTCGGAATCCACGCCGCTGCATCCCCGCGGCGCACCGGCCGAAACAAGTACTACGACAGTTTTTACAAGTACTACGACAGAAATTCCTATCGTAGTACTTGTTTCCACCCGTCGCGGCACTTGTAAAAACGAACGCCGGCCGCCACACATTCGACACGGCGGGCCATAAGGCAAAAACTATGCGCCTGAAGGGGCAAAAAGCAAGAAAAACGGCCTCGCCGGCACGCGAAACACAAGAAATCCGTAAATTTGCCCTATCATCACCTTAACATACGGCCATGACTACGTTAAAAAAGACATTGGGACTCACCCTTCTGCTTGGCTGGCTCGCCCTCGGGCTACACGCTGCCGCGTCATTCACCTCCGGTACGAAATACCGCATCACCTGCCGCTACGCCGGCGAGGGGAGCGTCACGGTCGGCGCCCTCCACGGCTCCGACGTCGTGCTGCTCTACCAGAACACCGACGACCTGCCCGCCGACGGCTACTGGCTCTTTGAATCCACCGACGGCGGCGACGCCTGGCGCATCAAAAACGCCGTGACGGGACAGTACCTCCAATACAGCCCGCAGCGCATCGAGGGTGCGATAAAGGGCCTCATACTCAGCGACGACGTCGTGGGCGACTCGACGAGCTGGACCCTCCGCGGAGCGGGCAACCGCTACAACATCGTCAACGTAGCCGACCCGAAGCAATGGCTGAACCTGCGCACCGACGGCACGTGGCTGCTCGGCACGTACGAACAGAACCAGTCGTCGGACAACGAAGTGTTCTCCTTCTACGACGAGAGCGGCGAGCCCGTCGAGTCGGAGTCCACGCTACCGCAAATCAGTTACGCCAAGAACGAAGTCCCGGCCCACCTCGACTCGCTCTACGTGAACGGGCGACCCGCCATCTACGACCAGGCCAACCGGCGCTACCTCTGCACCCTGCCCGACTCCCTGCGCGGTACGACGCAGCTCGACCTGACGTTCGACTTCACCCTCAACGACGAGGATGTCAGCGAGGGTCACACGCTCGAGTTCAACAACTCCGCCCTGGTCGGCGGACAGACCTTCGCCCTCACTAACTTCAGCGCCACACGTGCCTACACGCTGCTCCTGCACGACGAGGCCGACGCCACCGTGGCCCGCGCCAGCGTGGAGTTTACCTTCCTGCCCGTCGTGGTGCTCAACACGTCAGCCGACTGCAACGGCACGGACTACACGCCGAGCAACATACGCGTCATCGACCCCGCTACGACCGACTACGCCCCCGTGCTGAACTCCACCAGCCGCTACCGCGGCGCGACGGCCCAAGGATTTCAGAAGAAAGCCTTCGCCGTTAAACTCAAGGACGCCGAGGGCGAATCCATGGACTGGAGCTACTTCGGACTGAGGGAGGACAACAACTGGATACTCGACGCCATGGCCGTCGACGTGGCAAGGATGCGCAACCGCGTGTCCACCGATCTGTGGAACGCCTTCTCCACCCGTCCCTACTATGCCGACGAGGAGCCCGAGATGAACCCCGGCACGCGCGGCCGCTTCGTCGAGGTGGTGCTCAACGGCAACTACCACGGCCTCTACTGCATGACCGAGAAACTCGACCGCAAGCAGCTGAAGCTCAAAAAGATTAAACAGGAAGACGGCGAGCCCGACAAAATCCGCGGCGTGCTCTACAAGTCGGGCCAGTGGAGCTACGAGGTGTTCATGGGCCACGAGAGCGACAGCCGCGTCTTCCCCCACCGCGCCCCCTCGGCCTACAACAACAACGCGATGGAATGGTGTGGCTTCGAGATGGACTACCCGGACCTCGACGACGACGAGAGCATCGACTGGGGCCCGCTCTACAACGCGATTGACTTCGTAGCCACTTCCTCGGACACCGAGTTCGCCAACGAATACCAGCAGTGGTTCGACATGCCGGTGTGGAGGGACTATTACCTGTTCCTCGACGTAATCCTCGCCACCGACAACCACGGCAAGAACATGTTCCTCATGAACTACAACATCAGCGACAAGGACTACGGACAGCTCATGACCCTCGCGCCGTGGGACCTCGACGGCACCTGGGGCCGACGCTGGGACGGCTCGAACAACACTACGGCCGCCACAAGCGACTTCGACGGCATGGTGTGGCAACACGAGCACGGACAACTCGGCCTGTTCCACCGCCTGCAACAGACGGCCGGCACCCAGAAAGCGTGGGAGGAAAGCCTGGCCGAACGCTACGCCGACCTGCGACCGACAGCCTTCAACCCCGACAGCCTGAAACTGCGCTTTACCAGTTACTACGACCTCATGTACGAAAGCGGAGCCGTGCGCCGCGAAACGCGCCGTTGGGCAGAGTCGGACAAACCCGCCGACATCACAACGGACGTCAGGTACATCACCCGGTGGATTGACACACGCATTGCCACGCTCGACAAGAAGTACGGCTACGACCCGACAACCGAAGTGGGCATCGACAGCCCCGCCGCCCCAGACTACACCGCCGCAACGGGCGGCAAGAACGCCATACACATCACCGCCACGCGCCCGACGACGATACATATATATAATGTGTCCGGCAAACTCGTACGCCGCGCTGAGGTCAAGGCCGGGGCCACCTTCATCGAAAATCTGGCACCGGGCGTTTACCTCGTCGGCAAAAACAAAGTAAGCGTCTACTAATCCATCCCCGCCCCACTGCGGACGGAACCGGCCCCGAAAGCTCCGCCCCGCCCAAAAGTGACTGAACCATGACGAAAAGAAAACCTGTTCAAGCTAAAAAAGCCACTCCCCAACCTGCCGCAGCGCGCAAACCGGCCAAGCCGCGCCGCCGGCTTGCCGACCGCCTGCCGGCATGGACGCCCTATGCGTTGCTGTTCATCCTCGGCTGGATATTCTGCTCCGCCATCTACGGCCCCATGTTCGAGCGGGCCTCGCGCATGAGTTTCTTCGCTTTCGACGAAACGCTGATGCGCTTCCTGACCGACAAGCCCGGCGGCTATCTGCTGGCCTTGGGTCGCTGGATGTTGCTCCTCTTCAAGTATCCGTGGGCGGGCGGCCTTCTGCTCTCCCTCATGCTGACAGCGACCGTCGCCTTGCTGGACTACGCCTTGCGGTTACCGGCCCGCTGGCGCTGGACAACGCAGTTACTCCCCGCCGCCGTGCTGGCCTACCTCGTCGGGCTGGGGCTCAACCTCTTCTTCAAGGGCGAGCCGGGCCTCACGTTCCTGCTGCCTGCAATGACCCTGCTCGTAGGCGTCGTGGCCGCCTTGGTGCGCTTCGCCGTCGGCCGCAAGGGTGCGACACCCGCTGTGCGCAGTCTGACGGCCTCGGTCAGCCCCGTCCTCCTCTTTGCCGCACTCACGGCCTACGCCCTCTGCGGCCGCACCAACGAACTGGCCATCGCGCGCATGCAGAACCTGATGGACCACGAGGACTGGGACGGAATGATCGACACGGCGCAAGGCGTCGATCGTCCGGCCCGCGGTGTGGCCGCCTACTACGCCATCGCCCTTGTGCAGACCGACCAGCTGCTCGACAAACTCTTCGACATCTACTACCAGTATCCGCGTCTCGACGTCGACTACTTCGACACCGAGAAATCCGCCGAGTACGACTACTACGTACCCGACTGTAGCCTCTACGGCGGTCTGGTCAACACGGCCTACCACCACACGATGGAACAAATGGTGCACGACGGGCCCTCGCTGGCCCACTTGGAACGTATGGTCAAGTGCGCCGTTATCAACAAGGAGCCGGCACTGGCCCGGAAGTACCTGCACATTCTCTCGAAAGTTCCCTTCGAACAAGCATTCGTCGACAAGTACGCCCCCATGGCCGCCGACGCTAAGCGCGTGGCCGCCGACCCGGTGCTGGCCCGCATCGGGCAGCTCATACCGGTCCGGAACACGTTCGAGCAGAACTTCCAGTCGCCCGTTTTCATCGACTACTACGTCAACATCATGCAGGGCCGCAGTATGCAGGCACTGACCTTGTCGTACGCCGCCTGCCTGTACACGAAAAAAATGCCGAATCTCCTGATGCGTACCGACGCCATGCGCAACCAAAGCCTACCCGCAGCCGTCGAGCAAGCCGTGGCACTCGAAGGCTTGAAGAACGAACGGCTGCTCCGCCACTACCCGCGCCTCAACCCGCTCAACGTGGAGCGGACCAAAGCCTTCCTCGAAACGATGCAATACTACTACCAGGGCGACAGACTCCATGCCTACGACAAACTGAAAGAAAACTGGGCAGGTTTCTACCCGCTCTACTATTTTCTGGAAAACATCCCGGACGACAAACTGAAGCCGCAGCACGAAGGCTACCAGGCGGAGAAAGGAGGGGTGAACTGATGAAAAAGCTATTCGCCCTCTGCCTCGTCTCCCTCGCACTGCTGGCAGGCTGCAAAAGCACGCCCAAAGTACCCGACAGCTCCACGCCGGTCAAGGAAGCCGTGCGCATTTATCCGGACTACCGGGACATTGTCATTCCGCCAAACATTGCTCCGCTCAACATACAGGTGCAATCGGCCGGACAGGCATTCGTCGCCACCTTCGACGGCGGCGGGATGCAGGTCGTGGCCGGCAGCGACGACGGAAACACCTTGAAAATCGACTCCACCGCCTGGCGACAGATGCTCGACAAAGCCCGCGGACAGTCGGTCCGTGTGACCGTCTACGCCCGGCGCGACGGCGGATGGGTGCGCTTCCCGGCCTATACCCTTGAGGTAGCCCGCGAACCCATTGACCGCTACTTGTCGTACCGCCTCATCGAGCCGGGCTACGAAATCTACCGCCAGCTGGGACTGTATCAGCGCGACCTGACCTCGTTCGACGTACATACCATCTACGAGAACAACCGCACGTTCGACAACGACAACAACCATTGCATCAACTGCCACAACTACCAGAACTACAGCACCCGCCGTATGCTCTTTCACGTGCGCAGCAACCACGGCGGCACCCTCATTGCCGACGAGAACGGCATCCGCAAGATGAACGTCAACTGCGACTCTATCCTGGCCTCCGCCGTCTACCCCTCATGGCATCCCCGGCGGAAGTGGATCGCTTTCTCGTCGAACAAGACGGGACAGGCTTTCCACCTCATCGACCCGCAGAAAGTGGAAGTCCTCGACGAGGCCGCGGACCTCATCTTCTATGACGCCGAGCAGGGCACCGTGCGCAACATCCTCAAGACCGAATCGGACTTCGAAACCTTCCCGTGCTGGTCGCCCGACGGGCGGAAGCTTTACTACTGCGTGGCCCACGTGCCCCAGCTCGACGCCCTGCCCGACTCCTTGCACCAGTCCTACCTCCTCAACCACTACGACAGCCTGCGCAACGACATCATGAGCCTGAGCTTCGACGAGCGTACCCAGCAGTTCGGCACGCCTCAGCTGGAGGTCGACTGCAATGCCTTGGGCAAAAGCGCCACTGTGCCGCGCGTCAGTCCGGACGGCCGCTACCTGCTCTTCACGCTGGGCGACTACGGCCAGTTCCACATCTGGCACAAGAGCGCCGACTTGTACGTCAAGGATTTGAAGACCGGGCAGGTCCGTCCGCTCACGGAGGCCAACAGTCCCAACGCCGAAAGCTACCACACTTGGAGCAGCAACGGCCGGTGGATCGTCTTCTCATCCCGGCGCGACGACGGCTCCTACACACGGCCTTACATAGCCTACTTCGACACCGCAGGCAACGCCCACAAGGCTTTCCTCTTGCCGCAGGAAGACCCCGAACAGAACCTGCTCCTGCTGAAAAGCTACAACGTGCCCGAACTGTCGACGGACGCCGTGCCGTACTCGGCGGACGAATTCCGCAAAGTAATCTACGACGACACGAACGTAGAACAAGCCAAATTTATCCGTTAAACAAAAAATGTACACCACTACGCCGCGCAAATCGACATTTATTTCGTAAATTTGTCACGTTGCAAGACAAAAGAGAAGCAAAGCGCCCCACATTACAAACAAACTCAAAACTACATACAATGACACTCATCAAATCCATCTCCGGTTTCCGGGGAACCATTGGCGGTAAGGCAGGCGACACGCTCAGCCCGCTGGACATCGTGAAGTCCGTGTCGGCCTATGCCACCTTGCGGCTCGAAGCCAGCAAGAAGTACACGCGCAAAATCGTCGTAGGCCGCGACGCGCGCATCTCGGGCGAAATGGTTTCGCACATTGTCTGCGGAACGCTGCTCAGCATGGGATACGACGTGCTCAATATCGGCCTCGCCACGACGCCTACGACCGAACTCGCCGTCACCATGGAAAAAGCCTGCGGCGGCATCATCATCACGGCCAGCCATAACCCGCGGCAATGGAACGCCCTGAAATTTCTCAACGAAAAAGGCGAATTCCTACAGGCCGAGGAGGCTGCCGAAATCGTGCGCCTCGCCAACAAGAACGACTTCACCTTCTGCGACGTCGACCACATCGGCAACTACACCAAGAACTTCTATTACGACCAGCGCCATATAGACCTCGTCAAGAACCTCGAGCTCGTCGACATCGATGCCATACGGCAAGCCAACTTCCGCGTTGCGCTCGACACAGTGAACTCCGTCGGCGGCATCATTCTGCCCAAGCTGCTGGGGCAGCTCGGCGTGTCGCAGGTGACGGGCCTCTACCTCGAGCCCACCGGCGACTTCCAGCACAATCCCGAACCGCTCGAGCAGAATCTGCACGACATCATGGCGCTCATGAGCAAGGGCGGCCACGACGTCGCCTTCGTCGTCGACCCCGACGTGGACCGACTGGCCATCATCTGCGAGGACGGCACGATGTACGGCGAGGAATACACGCTCGTCACCGTCGCCGACTACATCCTCCAGAACACTCCGGGCAACACCGTGTCCAACCTCAGCTCCACCCGCGCCCTGCGCGACGTCACCGAAAAGTACGGCTGTCTGTACACCCCGT
Organism: uncultured Alloprevotella sp.; assembly: GCA_944322325.1. Lineage (GTDB taxonomy): Bacteria > Bacteroidota > Bacteroidia > Bacteroidales > Bacteroidaceae > Alloprevotella. Next base: position 156,118 of record CALUOQ010000003.1, on the reverse strand, counting down.
CGGCCGTAGGTGAAGTCAACGTAGTGACCAAAATGAAGGAAACCGGCGCCGTCATCGGCGGCGAAGGCAACGGCGGAGTCATCTACCCCGCCGCCCACTACGGACGCGACGCTCTGGTCGGCATCGCACTGTTCCTGACTTATCTGGCAAAGAAGAAGATGAAGGTCAGCGAACTGCGCGCCACCTACCCCAACTACTTCATTGCGAAGAACCGCATCGACCTGAAGCCCGGAACCGACACTTTCGCCATCTTCCAGAAAGTCAAGGAACTCTACAAGAACGAGAAGATCACGGACATCGACGGCGTGAAAATCGACTTCGCCGACAAGTGGGTGCAACTCCGCAAGAGCAACACCGAACCGATTATCCGCGTCTACTCGGAGGCTGCCACCATGGAGGCCGCCGATGCGCTGGGCAAGCAAATCATGGACATCATTTATTCAATGACTGACAATAATTAATTCGTCATACTCAACTCACAGCCAGTGGAGGTCCTCATACACAGGGAGACTGCCGCTGGCTTTTTTTTATCACTTTCACAAACACTGAATGGAAACGAAAAAAATCTATCTGCTTAGTGCGCTCACGCTGCCCGCAGTGGCCGTTGCTCAGGGCCGCTACAACGTCGTCTACATCATGACCGACGACCACACGGCCCAGATGATGAGTTGCTACGACAACCGCAACGTGGAGACGCCCAACCTCGACCGCATTGCGGCAGACGGCGTGAAGTTCGTGAACAGCTTCGTGGCCAACTCCATCTCCGGCCCCAGCCGTGCCTGCATGCTCACAGGAAAACACAGCCATAAGAATGGCTTTACGAACAACGAACACGGTGTATTCGACGGCAGTCAGCAGACCATGCCGAAGCTCCTTCAGAAAGCCGGCTACCAGACTGCTATCATCGGCAAGTGGCATCTAGTGAGCACGCCCACCGGTTTCGACTTCTGGAACATCCTTCCGGCACAGGGAGACTACTACAATCCCAACTTCATCACCATGGAGAACAAGACGGTGCGCGAGAAGGGTTACGTGACCAACATTATTACGGACAAGAGCATCGACTGGCTCGAGCACAAGCGCGATCGCTCCAAGCCTTTCGCCCTTTTCGTTCACCACAAGGCCTGCCACCGCGCCTGGTTACCTGAGCTGAAGTACCTCAATCTATATGAGGACAAGACGTTCCCCCTGCCCGAAACGTTCTACGACGACTACGAAGGCCGTCCCGCTGCCGCCGCGCAGGAAATGAGTATCGCCGAAGACATGGACATGGCGTACGACGTCAAGATGTACACCAAAGGCGTAACCAAGACACCGCTGGCGCCGACCTACGAAGGCATGATAGGCCGCCTCGACCCCGAGGACCGCGCCAAGTACGACGCCTTCTACAACAAGCTCACCGCTGACTTCGAGTCCAAGCATCTGACAGGCAAGGCCCTCGCCGAGTTCAAGTTCCAGCGCTACATGCGCGACTACGCCAAGGTTCTGAAGAGCCTCGACGACAACGTCGGCCGCCTGCTCGACTACCTCGACGAGTCAGGCCTGCTCGACTCCACCCTCGTCGTCTACACTTCGGACCAGGGCTTCTACATGGGTGAACACGGATGGTTCGACAAGCGCTTCATCTACGAAGAGTCGCTCAACACGCCGCTCGTCATGATGCTTCCCAAGGGCCTCGACGCCCGCGGTGACATCGAGGAACCCGTCCAGAACATCGACTACGCGCCCACCTTCCTCGAACTGGCCGGCGCGCCTATCCCCGACGACATCCAGGGCTGCTCGCTCGTTCCGCTGCTCAAAGGCGAACACCCCAAGGACTGGCGTAAGGCTGTCTACTACCACTACTACGAATACCCGGCCGAACACATGGTGAAGCGCCACTACGGCATCCGCACCGAGCGCTACACCTTGACCCACTTCTACAACGACATCGACGTCTGGGAGCTCTACGACCTTAAGGAGGACCCCAACCAGCTCCACAACATCTACGGTAAGCCGGGCACGGAGAAGCTCATCAAAAAGCTGAAAAAGCAGCTGTGGGACCTGCAAGTGCAGTACGACGACCCCATCCGCGAGAAGTATCCTCTCTAACTTCTTCCCGTCCCTTTATATCAGCAGTCCTGCCCCGCCTCGCACGGCGGAGCAGGACTGCTGCTTTTTGAAGCGACACACGAAGGCGTCGAAACGTTCTCCTAAAAGTCCACGCTGAAACGGACGTTAATCTGGCGGCCCGTCAGGTAGTTCGGCACGGCGTACTGGGTATTCGTGATGTCCGTCACCCAGTAGTAGGAATTTACGTTGTTTATGCCGAGCACGTTGAAAGCGTCCACGCCGAGCCACACGTTGCGCAGCCAGCGCCCCACGCCACGCGTGATGTGACGGTCCTCGTTGTTGAGCAGACGATAGCTCATGCCAATGTCCACGCGTTTATAGGCCGGTGCCCTGAAGGTCTGCGCCTCGCGTCCCGAGTGCGGCGGTCCGAAAGGCAGACCGTCTGCAAAGGCCGCCTTGAGCGTCATGCGCCAGCGCGTCGTGCCGGGAAAGAAATCTGTGAAGTAAAGCGAAAAGTTATAGCGCTCGTCCGTCGGACGCGGCAGCCACCGCCCACCGAGTTTTTCCTTGGTCGTCATCAGCGAGAAGGTTATCCACGAATCCGCACCGGGCACGAACTCGCCAAAGAGCTTGAAGTCGATGCCCGTAGCGTAGCCGCGACTCAGGTTCTCGCCGTAGTAGACGAGGCGCACGTTGTCCACGTTGTACGGAATCAGGTTCGACATGGCCTTGTAGTAGACCTCCGTCGTGAAACGGAAAGGCCGGTTCAGCATACGGAAGTTGTAGTCGCCCCCCAGCACGAAGTGGATGGAGCGCTGCGCCTTGATGTTCTTGTTCAGCCTTACCGTCGTCACGCCGGCCACGGTCGTCGTGTCCTTCAACTCCTTATAGAAGGGCGCTTGATAATAGACACCGGTGGCCAGACGGAAAGTCAGATTTTCGTTGAACGCCGGGAGGAAACCCAGCGAGGCGCGGGGCGAAACGAGCGTCTCGCCGTTCCAGTCCCAGTGGCTCAGTCGCAGGCCGTAGTTCAGCGTAAAAAGTCCTGTCTGCGACTTCATCCGCCACGTGTCCTGCACATAGGCTTCGAAGCGGTTCGACGACATTTCGTCCTGCGAGCGCAGACTGTATATCAGCATCAGCCGGTCGGGGTCGTGGGGCAGTGAGTAGCCCATCGAGTCGCGCATTTCCCACTCGCGCGAGTTCTCGCGGATACGCTCCAGCTTCCAGTCGAACCCCGCCTCCAGCGTGTGCGCCGTCAGGCGGGTCTTGAATTTCAGGCCGAAGTCCGCCATGCGGGCCTGTAGGCGGTTGCGAGCGTGCTCCAGGTACGTCCCAACGCCCAGCTGCTCCTGCGAGGTGGCCTCGTTCAGCCAGTATTCGCCCTGTATGTCGTAGGCTTCCTGCTCGCGCGACGCGAAGGCCGACGCCGACAGCGTCAGGCTCGTTGTTCTGCTGAAGTGGCGCGTCAGCGAAAGGGCACCGAAGTACGTGCGGAAGTAGTCCTTTTCCTGACCGTCGAAGTAGACTTTGAAGGACTTGGCATCGTTCATCGTACCGAAGTTCGTCTCGCGATCCTCGGGCTCAAAGTTGTAATGATTGTCGGAGATGTTTCCGATGAAACCGAACTCCCAACGCTGACTGGGGCGCCAGGACCACACGGTCTGGTAGTCGAGAAACGTAGGCCGGTACTCGCCTGACGTCTCGAGCGACCCGAGCAGATAGCGCGTCGTCTTGTAGCGCACGGAGTTCATCACGCTGAATTTTTCATTGCCCCACCCCACATAGGCCGAAGCGCCGAGCATACTGGCGGCTACGCTGGCCTCGAACCGCTCGGGCTTCTTGTACGTGATGTCGAGGACGGACGACATGCGGTCGCCGTAACGCGCCGCGAAGCCGCCGGACGAAAAGCCGATACTTTCGACCATGTCGCTGTTGATTATACTCAGGCCTTCCTGCTGCCCCGAGCGTACCAACATGGGGCGGTACACCTCGATACCGTTCAGGTAAACGCAATTCTCGTCGAACGACCCGCCCCTCACGTTGTACTGTGACGAAAGCTCGTTGTGCGTCGAGACGCCGGCCTGCGTAGCGATGAGTTCCTCCACCGCGTTGCCCGTAGTCGAGGGCATCTGCTTTGAGCCATCGGGCGTCAGCTTCTGCATCGTTCCGGTCTGTACGCGCTGTCCGGTGACGGTGGCCTTTTCGAGCGCATATCCCAAGGGCGGCAGCACAACGTCGAGCTTCATCGAGTCGCGGGGGCTCAACAGGGTTCGCTTGCGCGTCTCGTAGCCCACGAGGGAGAAGACGACCACCACCGTGTCGCCCGAGGTGAACGAGAAGGCGTACTCGCCCTTCAGGTTCGTCATGGAACCGGCGGCCTGTCCCTCGACGCGCACGGTGGCCAGCTCGATCGGAGCTCCTTTGTCGTCGACCACGGTGCCGCGCAGGTGGCAGCGCTGCTGCGCTCCCACCGGGAGGGCCAACAGACACAGCCACACATATAATATATAGGTGAGAAAGCGGTTCTTCGTACGGCTCATACTCTCATTAACGGCGACGCAGACGAAAAAGTATGCCGCGCTCAGATTTTCGCCCGCGCCGGCAGGCAGCGCTCGATACCCTGTTCGCGGTGGCAGAGGCGTACCTCGATGCCGAAACGGCGGTTCAGGTGCTCGGCCAGGTGCTCGGCACAGTACACGCTGCGGTGGCGCCCGCCCGTGCAGCCGAAGCTGAACATCAGATCGGTGAAACCGCGTTCCTGGTAGTTGTCCACGTGGGCATCGGCCAGCTTGTAAACACTGTCAAGGTAGGTCAGCACCTCCGCGTCGTCCTCCAGGAAAGTCTGCACGGAGGAGTCGAGCCCCGTCAGGTCCTGATAGGCAGCATAGCGGCCGGGGTTGTGCATCCCACGACAGTCGAACACATAGCCGCCGCCGTTTCCGCTCACATCCTCGGGGATGCCCTTACGGTAACTGAAGCTGAATACGCGCACCACAAGCGGCCGCCTCGTCCCGGTGTCGGCCGGAGCCGCAACCGGCGCCGAGTCCGCCGTGACTTCGAACTGCGGCAGGTCCACCATCCGCTGTAACACGTCCGCCAGGTAGGCATAGGGCCGCGCCACGCCGGCGTCGAGCAGGGCGCGGAGGTTGGCAATGGCAGGCGGGATACTGTCTATGAAATACTTCTTGCGCTCGAAATAACCGCGGAAACCGTACGTGCCCAATACTTGCATGATGCGGAACAGGACAAACAGTCTGAGCCGGCGGCGGAATGCCTCTTCGTCGACCGGCACCAGCGCCTTCAGGGCGTCAATGTACTCGCCGACCATCTCCTCGCGCAACTCCCGCGGATAGCGGGCCGACGCCTGCCACAGGTACGAGGCCACGTCGTACTGCACAGGGCCGCGGCGACCGCCCTGAAAGTCGATGAACCACGGATTGTCGTCGGCGTCGAGCAGCACATTGCGCGCCTGGAAGTCGCGGTAGAGGAACGTACGCCCTCCGCCGCTCACCAAGTCGGTGGCCAGACGCTGCAGGTCGGCCTCGAGGCGCAGCTCGTCGTGAGCGAGCTCGGTGGTCCGGAGAAAACAGTACTTAAAGTAATTCAAGTCGAACATTGCGGCCGTATGGTCGAACTCCGTCGGCGGCAGACACTGGCTGAAGTCCAGTCCCTCGGCGCCGCGCACCTGCAGTTCGGGCAGGCGGCGCAGCGTGCGGCATATCAGTTCGCGCTCGGCGGCGTCGTAGCAGGCGCCGCTCTCACGACCACGGCGCAGGGCCTGATAGAGCGAACGGTTGCCCAGGTCGGTCTGCAAGTAGCGCATCTCGTCGGGCGCGACGGCCAGAATGCGCGGCACGGGAAGCCCCTTGCCGGCGAAGTGACGGCTCAGGTAGATGAAGCTATGGTTTTCGTCGTGCGACTGCCCGATGACGCCGATGACCGACTGCGGTTCGACGCCCGCGGGGGCATAGAGTCGCACGTACTGCCGGTTGCTCGCAGCGCCGGGCAGGCGCTCAGTATTGACCGGCGCGTGGCCGCACCAGTCACGGAAAAGTTGAAGCAAGGCTTGCATATAGGTGGTCTTTGCTTAAGCTGTATAGTGTAGTAAAAGAAGGCTTCGGCGCCGCTGCACGCGTCAGGACGGCTACGGTTCAGCCGCGCAGGCCGTTCTGGGCCAGTTGCATCAGGTGGGCCGCCACGACGCCCGCTGTCTCGGTGCGAAGCCGGCTCTGTCCCAGGCTGACGGGAACAAACCCGTGGCACACGGCCCAGCGCACCTCATCGAGACTGAAGTCGCCCTCCGGCCCCACGCAGACCAGGCTGTCACTGCCTTCGCCGAGGGCCGTCAGCAGAAACGGCTTCGTCTCGCCGCCCTCGCCCACATCGGCCGGGTCGTAGCAGTGGGCGATGAAACGCCGGCTTTCGGTGGCAGACGCCACAAAGTCGCGGAAGGACCGCGGCGCGTCGAGGCGCGGTAGCCAAGCCTTGTGGCTCTGCTTCATGGCGGCGACCATGATTTTCTCCAGCCGCTCGGTCTTCACCACGCGGCGTTCCGAAAAGTCGCACAGCAGAAGCGAGAGGGCGTCCACGCCTATCTCGGTAGCCTTCTCGACGAGCCACTCCAAGCGGTCCATGTGCTTCGTCGGAGCCACGGCCAGACACACCTGCCCGGGCCAACCCTTGACGGCAGGGAGCGCCTCGTCCACCTGCACGGCGCAGCACTTGGCCGAGGCCAGCGTGATATGGCAGCGGAACAGTCCGCCCCGCCCATCGGTGACCAGCAGTTCGTCGCTCTCCTTCAGGCGGAGTACGCGCACGGCGTGAGCGGCCTCGTCGGGCGGAAGCTCGCCCGTGGAGGCAAGGTCGGGGGCATAGAAATAACGGACTTCCTTCATCGGCGGCGCTTGATTTCGTCACGGATTTGCGAGGCAAGCTCGTAATTTTCGTTCTCCACCGCAGTGCGCAGGACGTCCTCGAGCAGTTCAAGGCTCAGGGCATTGATGGGGAACGAGACGACGCCTTCGCCCAGCTCGCGCACATACTGTTGTTCGAACAGCTGCGAACGGATGTAGATGGGACAACCGTAGGTAAGCGCCATGAGGATGGCGTCGGCGGCCCGCGCCACGGTGTGGCGCACGGTGTCGCCCTGGCTGAAGAACAGGTAAGCCATAAACTCGCCCCGCTGCAGGTAGCAGATGAACACCTCCTCGGCCCGTATGCCGTAGAGGTCCGTCACGTCCTTGGCCAGGTCCGTCACGTCGCGTCCGCCGCCCGTGGCTTCAGGGTGAATCTTGCGCAGGAGCGCATGGGCGTCGGCCATGCCCAACATGATGGGCAGCTTGCGACGACCGTCCTTCTCCTGCAAAAGCAGAATGTAGATGCCGCGAAACGTCATGCCCCGCGAAATCTCCTGTACTGTCAACTCTATTTTGTCCACGACCGCGATTGATGAGTCTAAACTGTCTTGCAAAAGTAACAAACATTTCGAAGCGTGCGAAATTTAAGGCCCCAAAATCGACACCAACCGCCCGCCAAACGGCCCTTCCGACCCTACGGACCTGCTTCCGCCACCCTGAAACAGACAAACGCCGCCCCGGGAAAAACGAACGTAGTCCCCGTTTCGCCTGTCGCTGCGCCAGAAATTTCTATCGTAGTACTTGTTTTCGCCTGTCATTGCGATCGTGAAAACCGCTGCCGTCACGCCCTTTCCGGGTGAGTCGGGCGGAAAAACGGACGGGGCAGTACGCCGCGCATTTCCGCCCGCGGGCCTTGCGTGTGTCATATTTAATTCGTAAGTTTGCTGCGCTAATCGTTACGACTAAGGATGCAAAACTTCACCGAACTGGCGCGCCGCCGGCGCAGCATACGCAAATTCACCCCCGAAAAGCTCACGGAGGACCAGGTTGTCGAGCTGATGAAAGCCGCCCTGTTCGCGCCGTCGTCAAAGGGGAGCCGGCCTTGGGAGTTCGTACTCGTGGACGATCCGGTGCTGCTCCACGAGCTGTCGGAGTGCAAGCCCGCGGGCGCCGAACTGGTAGCCGGAGCGCCGCTCGCCGTGGTGGTCGCCGCCGACACGACGCGCACCGAAGCGTGGGTGGAGGACGCCTCCGTAGCCGCGACGATGTTGCTGCTGCAAGCCGAGGACATGGGGCTCGGCGCCTGTTGGGTACAGGTGAACGGGCGCACGCAGGACGACGGAACTCCGTCGGCCGACATCGTGCGCGACATCCTGAACCTGCCCGCCGAATGCGCCCCGCTGGCCATCGTAGCCGTTGGTCACAAGGCGGCTGAACGCAAATCGCAAAACGACGAAAAACTGCTTTGGGAGAAGATACATCTGAACGGATACCGCCACGAAGACAAAGGCGTCCGATGAGTTCCGTCGCCCTGCTCGGAGCGGGCAACGTGGCGACTCATCTGGGCGCTGCTCTCGTCGCGAACGGACACCGGGTGACCGGTGTCTACAGCCGGACGGCCGCATCGGCCGACCGACTTGCCGGACATTTGGGATGTCCCGGCACCGATTGTCTCGACCGGCTCACTCCCGGCGAGTGGTGCATTTTCGCCGTCAAGGACGACGCCTTACCCGCGCTCGCCAAGCGCTGGACGGCGCTCCACCCCGATACCTTCTGCCTACACACGGCCGGCAGCGTCCCGATGGACGTCTTTGCCGGACACGCCGACCGCTACGGCGTGCTCTATCCCCTACAGACTTTCTCGAAAGCCCGTGCGGTGGACTTCCGCCGCGTTCCCTGCTTTGTCGAAGCCAACGGCGCCCCGCAGCTCGAGACGCTCACGGCGCTGGCCCGCACGCTGAGCGACCGCGTCGTCGCCCTCCCCTCGGAGCGGCGGCGCTACCTGCATTTGGCCGCCGTACTGGCCTGCAACTTCGCCAACCACTGCTACGACCTGGCCGCGCGCCTGCTGGAGCGCGAGGGGCTGCCTTTCGACCTGCTGCTGCCGCTCATCGACGAGACGGCCGCAAAAGTGCACGACCTCGCCCCGCGCGAAGCGCAGACGGGGCCCGCTGTGCGTTACGACCGGGAGGTCATCAACCGCCAGCTGGACCTGCTGGCCGACCGGCCGGAACTGCGGCAGCTCTATGCGGCGATGAGCCAAAGCATTCACCAATACGCCCGACAAAATGATTGACTACGACCTGACCCGCATAAAAGCCCTTGCGTTCGACGTGGACGGCGTGCTGAGCGCCAATACCATCACCCTGCATCCCAGCGGCGAACCGCAACGCACGGCCAACATCAAGGACGGATATGCCTTGCAGCTCGCCGTGAAACGCGGCCTGCACCTGGCCATCATCACCGGCGGCCGGACAGAAGCCGTGCGGCAGCGCTACGAGGGACTGGGCATCGAGGACGTATTCCTGGGCTGCGCCGTGAAAATCACCACCTACGACAAATGGACCGCCAGCCACAACCTCAGCGACGACGAGGTGCTCTACATGGGTGACGACATACCCGACTACGAGGTGATGCAGCGCTGCGGCTGCCCCTGCGCCCCCGCTGACGCCGCGCCCGAGATACGCGCGCTGGCGCGCTACGTCAGCCAATACGCCGGCGGCCAAGGCTGCGTGCGCGACGTCGTCGAACAGGTATTGCGCGCTCAGGGCCTGTGGATGTCGGACCGCCACGCCTTCGGCTGGTAAGCCCGCCGCCCCCCGCCATCGGCCACCCATAAAACAGAAACAGACATGTTAGACAACCTGAAGAAATACCACATCGTACTGGTAAGCGCCTCGCCCCGCCGGCGGGAGCTGCTGAAAAACCTTGGACTGAACTTCAAGGTACGCACGCTCTTCGGCTTGGACGAAAGCTACCCCGAATCCCTGCGCGAGGAGGACATACCCCGCTACATCTCGCGCAAGAAAGCCGAAGCCTACCGTCGCTCGATGGCTCCCGACGAACTGCTCATCGCGGCCGATACGGTCGTGCTGCTCGACGGCGAAGTGCTGGGCAAACCTGCCGACGCCAACGCGGCCCGCGCCATGCTGCACAGCCTGTCCGGGCGCATCCATCAGGTGACCACCGGTGTGACCCTCATGACCGCCGACCGCATGGAGACCTTCGCCGCCACCAGCCACGTCAAGTTCGCCGAGCTGAACGACGAGGAGATAGACTACTACGTGGACAACTACCTGCCTTTCGACAAGGCCGGCGCCTATGGCATCCAGGAGTGGATTGGCATGGTCGCGGTCGAAGAGCTGCGCGGCAGCTACTTCAACGTGATGGGCCTGCCGGTGCAACGGCTTTACACCGCACTGAAAAACTTCTGACGCCCATGCTGCTGAAACTCTACGCCAAGGACAACAACCCGCGCGACATGCGGCGCGTCGTGGACATCCTCAACGACGGGGGCATCGTCATCTACCCCACGGACACGATGTACGCCATCGGCTGTCACGCGCTCAAGGAGCGCGCCGTCGAACGCATTTGCAAGCTCAAGAAGCTGGACCCGGCCAAAAGCCACCTGTCCATCATCTGCTACGACCTCAGCTCCATCAGCGAATACGCGCGCATCTCGACGCCCGTATTCAAGCTGATGAAGCGCAACTTGCCGGGGCCGTTCACCTTCATTCTGCCGGGGCTGAGCCGCCTGCCCAAGGTGTTCCGCTCGCGACAGGGACAGGAAGTGGGCATCCGTATGCCCGACCATCCGCTGCTGCGCGAGATAGCCCGGCAGCTGGACGCACCCATCATGACTACCACCCTGCCCGTGACCGACGACATGGAACCGGAATACTCCACCGACCCCGAACTCATCGACGAGGCGTTCGGCGACATGGTCGACCTGGTCATCGACGGCGGCATCGGCACGCTCGACGTGTCGACCGTCGTACGCTGCACGGACGACGAGCCCGAAATCCTGCGCCAAGGCAAAGGCGAACTCATCAGCTAATTTTATCTGTACAATTATATATATGGAATTTATCATCATTCTCCTGCTTCAACTCCTGAACGGCTTCTTCGCACTTTACGAAATGGCCTTCGTCTCGGCAAGCAAAGTGAGATTGGAAACCTTAGCCACCGAAGGCAGCAAGAACGCCCGGCGGCTCATCGACGCCCAGAAAGAACCGGAAAGCACCCTGTCGACCATACAGGTCGGCATCACGCTCATCGGCATCGTTTCGGGTGCCTACGGTGGAATGACGCTGGCCGGTTACTTCGTCCCGGTCGTCGCAGCCATCCCGGGCCTCGAGCCCTACGCCAGCAAGATTGCCATGACGGTGACTATCGTGTTCATCACGTTCCTTTCGATCATCATCGGCGAGCTGGTGCCCAAATCCATTGCCCTTAGCCGGCCCGAACGCTGGGCCCTGATGTTTTACCCCATCATGCGCTTCATCGAGTGGGTCACCTACCCCGTAGTGTGGATCCTAAGCCTCGCCACGCGTCTGGTTAACTGGGCCCTCGGCATCAGCGCCAGCGACAACCGTCCCATGACGCAGGAAGACCTGAAGGTCATCCTGCACCAAAGTTCGGAGCAGGGCGTCATCGACCAGCACGAGACCGAAATGCTGCGCGACGTGTTCCGATTCTCGGACAAGCAAGCCAACGAGCTCATGACCCCGCGCCCCGACATCGTGGCTATCGACACGAACGACGACAAGGAGACCGTACTGCTCACCATACAGGAGAACAAATTCAGCAAATACCCCCTCATCGACGACGACAAGGATGAAGTTGTGGGCGTTATCTCCGTAAAGGACCTCATCCTGCAACTCAACAGCAACGAACCCTTCGACCTGAAGCGCATAGCCCGCCCACCCCTCTTCATACCGGACACACTCTACGCCAGAAAAGTCGTCGAACTTTTCAAAAAGCACAAGACCAAGTTTGCCGTCATCGTCAACGAATACGGCGGCACGGAGGGTATCATCACCCTGCACGACCTGACGGAAAGCATCTTCGGCGACATCCTCGAGGAGAACGAACCTGAGGAAAGCGAGGTGGTGCGCCGCGGCGACGGCTCGCTGCTCATCGATGCCTCGATGAACCTCGACGACTTTATGGACGAAGTCCACGTGACCAACTATAAGGACATCGACGACAAGGGCTTCACAACCTTGGGCGGCATGGCGATGTTCTTCATCGGACGCCTGCCCAAGGCCGGCGACACTTTCGACTACCGCCACCTGCACTTCGAAGTCGTCGACATGGACGGTGAGCGCGTGGACAAGCTGCTGGTCAGCGTTCCCACTGAAGAAGAACAAACCACCTAACCCCCACTGGATATGAACAAAAACATCTTTACACTGGGCTTCGCCCTGATGACAACACTCGTCGTCTTGACCTCGTGCGAGGAGGAGGACTACACGTCGAGCCCGCCGCTGTTCTCCGACGTCACGTTCAACGACAGCATCGTCTACGCCGGCGACACCCTCATCGCTACGGCCATACAGTCGCGACAGGCCCGGCTCGTAGACCGCACCACGTACAGCTGGACCCTGAGCCAAGGCGGTGAGACCGTCGACGTGGAACACCACTACACCCCAATAGTCGTTTACACGCAGAGCCCGCAAAACCCCACAGACACCCTAGTCATAGAAAATCCCGGGAACTACGTCCTGACCCTCGAAGCCAGCTATAATATCTCCGGCCAGTCGGACGGATCGACCTTCTCGACCAGCATCCCCGACGGCAACGTAAGCTGCTCGGCCTCCATCTTCCGCTTCATGATGACCGTTACGAAACGCTTCATCGTAAAGGCAAAGCCATAATTTACTAAACACATTTCTATCATGAAAAAACTAACGTTACTGAGCGTAATGGCAGCCGCCCTTCCCTTCGTGCCCTGCGAGACGGCCACGGCACAAGAGGCCTCCACGGCTTTCCCGGAAGCCGGAAAAAGCTACACGCTTCGCACGTGCACCCAAAACGGGACGTGCATTCAGGAAGAGCTCGACGGTACGCTCACCGTCAGCAGTTACGACCCCACGATTCGCTGCTTCTGGGAGTTCATCCCCACAGGCAAAGCGCATCGCTACTACATCCGCAACCTGACCACAGGCAGGTACATCCAATCGACTAACATCGCGCAGAGCTCCCCCGTCACCACCGGGACTGAGCCTGTCGAGTTCTACGTTGGCCAAGACAACACCGCCGGCGCCACGACCAACGGCTATTGGTATATGAGCTCCACGGACAACACCGTGTTTGACCAAGTCAGCGACCAGACCATTGGCCTCAACCGCGGTGGCGGCGGATCGTTCGTCGTGGCCTACATGTGCGGCTCCGGCCGCGGCAACTCGTACTGGAACATCGAAGAGACCCCCTATGCCTACGAAGTACACCCGTTTGTTTCTTCGACCAGCGTAGGGAAAGCGCAGCTCTGCTACGCAATCAATGCCTCTACAGGTAAGAACGTCACTCTCACCGACGCCGGCGGCCTCGAGCTTCAGGAAGCCTCGGGCGAGAAGACACAGTCGTGGTACTTTGTCGGCGAATCGAACGCCAGCGGCGGCTACCTCATCGTATCCTCCACCAACAACCAAGTCCTCAGCGCCGACAATACTTTGACCGCCGACAGCGAGGCGGCCCAGCGCTGGAACGTATTCGAAGCTACCAAGGACGGCGCCACCTACTACCTCTTCCGTCCCACCGAGGTAGGCACCGAAGCCCGCCAGGCCCTCACCGTCGACGGCGACTCGCTCTTCACCTTCGCCGCGCTGCGCACCGACTTCCAGCTGAGCCACCAGATTTACAACCTGCCCTGCGGCACACAAGGCAAGAGCTACATCCGCGAACTGTCGATGAGTGGCGAAGGCGTCGTCAAGCCCATCGTCTACCCCATAGGCAGCCTCAACGGTCTGGGCACTGCCATCATCCGCCCCAACACACGCCCCAGCGGATGGTACAGCCTCTACACCAAGAACAAAGGCATCGTGGCACGCGGCAAGTCCTTCGACATCACAGCCACCCTAAGCACCAACCCGACCGAGGACGACAAGATGTTTGTCTACTTCGACTGGAACCGCGACGGCGTCTTTGAATCCGCCACCGAGCTCACCGGCAACGCACGCGAATTCACCGCAACCATCAACGTACCGGCCGACGCCAAAACCGGACAAAGCCGTATGCGCTTCCGCCTGACCGACAACGGACTCACCGGCGCCGAGGACGACGTCAACGGACAGACTTGGGACCTCGTAATCAGCACGGTCGACGCTGTCGACGGCTACACCGTCAGCGTAAGCACCTCGTCCGAAGAACGCGGCTCCGTGGCCATCAGCCCCGCCGCCGACACGTACGAAAGCGGCGCATCGGTCAGCGCTACCGCCACGGCCAAAGGCAACTCGGAGTTTGTCTGCTGGCGCGAAGGCAACGACGTCGTATCGCTGGACGCTGAATATCCCTTCACCGTCACCCACTCCACACAGCTGACTGCCTACTTCACGCCGAAAACCTCCGACGTACCCATCGGCATCGACGACGCCACCTCCGAGAGCAAAGCCCTTGTTACCATCGACCAGGACAACAATGTCATCAACATCGTCACCGACGCCGTGGTCAAGGCCGTAAACATCTATTCGACTGACGGCGCGCTCATCGCCAAAACCACCGCGAAGCGCATCGCACTCGACCAGTATCCTCTCGGCACGTACATCGTCAAGGTCATTACCGACGGCGCCGAAACCCAGGCAAAAGTGTTGCTCAAGTAAGAGGAAAGACAAAAGAACATCCAGACCATGAACAAAAACAAGTTCATCCTTCTCAGTTGCAGCGCGGCACTCGGCCTCTCTGCTAACGCCCAAAACAGCACAGAGAAGCCCAACATCCTCTTCATCCTCTGCGATGACATGGGATACGGCGACTTGGGATGCTATGGGCAGCAACTGATTGCCACGCCTCACCTCGACCAAATGGCGGCGGAAGGAATGCGCTTCACGCAAGCCTACTCCGGCAGTCCTGTGTCGGCGCCCTCGCGCGCCACGTTCTGGACCGGACAACACACCGGCCACACACACATCCGCAGCAACAAGGAATACTGGTCGGGCACGACGATGGTGGACTACGGCGTAAACAAGGATTATTCCCTCGTCGGACAAGAACCCTTGGATCCCGAGCACATCATCATTCCCGAAATCCTGAAGCAAAACGGCTATACGACAGGACTGTTCGGGAAGTGGGGCGCCGGGTACGAAGGCTCCGCCTCAACCCCCGACAAGCGTGGCATCGACGAGTTCTACGGCTACATCTGCCAGTTCCAGGCCCATGCCTACTACCCGAACTTTCTGAACAGCTACAGCCGCTCCGCCGGCGATACCTGCGTCTCCCGCATTACGCTCGAAGAGAATGTTCAGCACGGCATGACCGGAACCGAGTACGAGAAACGCACCCAGTATTCCGGCGACCTCATCCATCAGAAAGCGTTGGAATGGCTGGACAAACAACAGGCCGGGACGCCGTTCGCGGGATTCCTGACCTACACGTTGCCGCACGCCGAACTCTATCAGCCCAACGACAGCATCCTGCTCGCCTACAAAGGACTTTTCTGCGAAGAGAACAGCGGTGGCGACGAAGGGTCGCGCTACCATCCGACGGACATCGGCCACGCGCAGTTCGCGGCCATGATTACGCGACTTGATGCCTACGTCGGCGAGATTCTGACCAAGCTCAAGGAAAAAGGACTGGAGGAGAACACCATTGTCATCTTTACTTCAGACAATGGCCCGCACGAGGAAGGAGGAGCCGACCCGGACTTCTTCAACCGCGACGGCCTGCTGCGCGGCATCAAGCAAAGTACCCATGAAGGGGGCATCCGCGTGCCGTTTATCGCACGCTGGCCGGGAAAGATTCAGGCAGGAGCCGTTTCTGACTTGCAGTTCGCGTTCTATGACCTGATGCCTACGTTTTGCGACGTAGCCGGCATCACTGGATACCCCGACGCATTCCGTAACAAAGCGAAAACCGAAGCCGGCGAGACAGACTACTTCGACGGCATCTCCATCTACCCCACCCTAATGGGACAGCCCGACAAGCAAGTGAAACACGAATACCTGTACTGGGAGTTCAACACTACGCAAATGCTGGCCGTACGAAAAGGGGACTGGAAGCTCGTCGTACAAAACGGACAGTCACGCCTTTACGACCTGGCCAACGACCTACACGAGGACAGGGACGTCGCGTCGCGCAACCCCAAGGTGCTGAACGAACTGAAAAGCATCATTCGCAAGGAACACGTCGACAATCCCACTTTCCCCATCACTATGCCACGCTGACAAAGCCGCACGACCCACAGGGGGAGACACTCACTCCACAAGGAGAGTACAGCTCTCTTCCCTGACATAGATTATCAAACGTGACATTACTTTCAGAACGAAAACAACAGTACTCATGAATAACAAGAAACTTTTCCTATTCGGTTGCACCGCGCTGGCCGTCGCAGCAGTCAACGCGCAGGGCACAAACGCAAAGCCCAACATTATTTATATAATGTGCGACGACATGGGCTACGGGGACCTCGGCTGCTACGGCCAGATGTACATCGCCACTCCCCACATCGACCAGATGGCCGCTGAGGGTATGCGCTTCACCCAAGCCTATGCCGGCAGCCCCGTATCTGCCCCTTCGCGCGCCACGTTCATGACCGGCCAACACTCCGGCCACACGCACGTGCGCGGCAACAAGGAGTATTGGAGCGGCAACAATACCGTGAAGTATGGCGACAATGTTGACTACGCCCTCGTCGGACAGGAGCCCTACGACCCCGACCACATCATCCTGCCCGAGATCATGAAGCAGAACGGCTACACCACGGGCATGTTCGGCAAATGGGCCGGCGGCTACGAGGGTTCTGTCTCCACACCCGACAAGCGCGGAATTGACGAGTACTACGGCTTCATCTGCCAGTTCCAGGCCCACTTGTACTACCCCAACTTCCTGAACGAATACAGCCGTTCGCGTGGCGACACGGAGGTCAAGCGTGTCACCTTGGAGGAGAACATCAAGCACCCGATGTACGGTGACGGCTACGAACTCCGCCCGCAGTACTCCGCCGACCTCATCCATCAGAAGGCGCTCGAATGGATTGACAAGCAGAGCGACGACCAGCCCTTCTTCGGCATCTTCACGTACACCCTGCCCCACGCCGAGCTCATCCAGCCCGACGACTCCATTCTCCAGGCCTACAAGGGTCACTTCTGCGTCGAAAAGAGCTTCGCCGGCAGCCAGGGTTCGCGCTACAACCCCACCGACATCGCCCACGCCCAGTTTGCCGGTATGATCACGCGCCTCGACGCTTATGTCGGCGAGATTCTCGCGAAACTCAAGGACAAAGGCCTTGACGACAACACCATCGTCATCTTTACCTCCGACAACGGTCCGCACGAGGAAGGCGGCGCCGACCCCGACTTCTTCAACCGCGACGGACTTTTGCAGGGTAAGAAACGCAGCACCTACGAAGGTGGTATCCGCGTGCCGTTCATTGTACGCTGGCCGGGCAAGATTCAGGCCGGTGCCGTATCCGACCACCAGCTCGCCTTCTACGACCTGATGCCCACCTTCTGCGACTTGGCCGGCATCACCGGCTACCCGGACGCTTTCCGCAACAAGAATCTCGAAAACGACTACTTCGACGGCATCTCGTTCTACCCCACGCTCATGGGCAAGCCCGACGAGCAGGTGAAACACGACTACCTGTACTGGGAGTTCCACGAGACGAACATGCTGGGCGTACGTCAGGGCGACTGGAAGCTCGTCGTGCAGAACGGCACCTGCAAGCTCTTCGACTTGGCCAACGATGTGCACGAGGACAAGGACGTATCGCGTCAGTACCCCACCATCCTGAACCAGATGAAGCGGATTATCCGCGAGGCACACACCGAGAGCAGCCTCTTCAAGGTTACCCTGCCGTAACCACGCAGGCACTCCCGCCCACTCCAGCCCCGCCGGATGCTCCCCCACAGGAATCCGACGGGGCTTCTGCTTCGCTCCCCCGTTCGGAGACGATGCACGCCGTCGCTCCCGAGGCCGTCCGGACGCTACGAACAACGTTTCAACCGATTTTCACTGCTCAAGGTGATACACATTGCCGAAAAAACCGTACTTTTGTCCAAAACGTTACTCCTATGGCAGAGAACCGTTCCTTTTTCACTCCCGACGAGCGCACGCTCCTGCCGGCCCTCGTGCGCCAGGTGGCCGAACAGGACCCCACTCTCATTGACAGCCGGCGCTATCGCGCCATACGCAACCTCCTGAGCCAATCAGCTGCGGCCGGCACCCTGTCGCGCGACCCCTTCGGGCTGAACCCCGTCGTCAGCTCGCTACAGACCGCCCTCATCGCCGCATCGGACATCGGCCTGCGCGGCGACGCCCTCACGGCCTGCCTGCTCGCCCCCGGCCTCTCCCCCGATGCCGACCTTGCCCCCGTCGGCGTCACGTTCGGCCCAGGCGTCGTCTCGGTGCTCCACGGCCTTCGCCGCGTCGGCCAGCTCTACGAAAAGACGCCCAGCATACAGAGCGAGAACTTCCGCAACTTGCTCGTATCGTTCGCCGAGGACATGCGCGTCGTGCTGCTCATTATAGCCAGCCGCGTCAACCTCATGCGCCGCATCAAGGACAACCCCAACACCGAAGCCGTGCGCAGCGCCTCGACCGAGGCGGCCTACCTCTACGCGCCCCTGGCCCACAAGCTGGGCCTCTACAAGCTCAAGAGCGAGCTCGAGGACCTCTCGCTGAAATACCTCGAGCACGACGCCTACTACCACATCAAGGACAAGCTCAACGCCACCAAGGCCGCGCGCGACGCCTACATCGCCCGCTTCATCGCCCCTATCGAGGAGATGCTCACTGCCGCCGGTCTGCGTTTCCACATGAAGGGCCGCACAAAAAGCATTCACTCCATCTGGCAAAAGATGAAGAAGCAGCGTTGCCCGTTTGAGGGCGTGTACGATCTGTTCGCCATCCGCATCATCATCGATGCCCCGCCCGAAAAGGAGAAGCTACAGTGCTGGCAAGCGTACAGCCTCATCACCGACCGCTATCAGCCCAACCCCAAACGCCTGCGCGACTGGCTCAGTATCCCCAAGAGCAACGGATACGAAAGCCTGCACATCACCGTGCTCGGCCCCGAGAACAAATGGGTCGAGGTTCAGATACGCACCACGCGCATGGACGAAATCGCCGAGCACGGCCTGGCCGCCCACTGGCGCTATAAGGGCGTGCGTGCCGGCGACAGTTCCGTGGACGACTGGCTCGCCAACATACGCAGCGCCCTCGAAGCCGGCGACGACCTGCAACTGATGGACCAGTTCAAGACGGGGCTCAACGACGACGAGGTGTACGTCTTCACGCCCAAAGGCGACGTGCTCAAGTTTCCCAAGGGTGCCACAGTCCTCGACTTCGCCTATCACATCCACTCCAACGTAGGCAACCGCTGTATCGGCGGGCGCATCAACGGGCGCAACGTCCCCATGCGCCAACCCCTGGCCAGCGGCGACACCGTCGAAGTGCTCACCTCAAACACCCAGAGCCCCAAGATGGAGTGGACCGCCTACGTCGTGTCGGGCCGCGCCCGCTCCAAGATACGTCAGGCCGTCAAGGAGCAGCAGGCCAAGGAGGGCCTCATGGCCCGCGAGCAGCTCGAGCGCAAACTGAAGAACCGGAAAATCGAGTGGGACGAAAGCGCCATCAGCGCCCTCGTACGGAAAAGCGGTTTCAAGGAAGCCAACGAGTTCTACAAGGCGCTGGCCGAAGAACGCCTCAACACCAACGAGCTCATCGAGCGCTACGTCGAACTGCTGCGTTACGAGCACAACCAGCTCGACCGCCCCGCTACGCGCAGCGCCGAGGAGTACACGTTCGAGGCCGAGGCCCATCAGCCCCACGCCAGCGACGACGACGTCCTCGTCATCGACCAGAACCTCAAGGGCATCGACTTCCAGCTGGCCCGCTGCTGTCGCCCCGTCTACGGCGACGACGTCTTTGGCTTCGTCACGGCCGGCGGCGGCATCAAGATTCACCGCAACGACTGCCCCAACGCCCCTGCCCTGCGCGAACGCTTCGGCTATCGCATCGTCCGTGCCCGCTGGGCCGGCAAGGGCAACCAGCAGTACGCCATCACGCTGCGCGTCGTGGGCCACGACGACCTGGGCGTGGTCAACAACCTCACCTCCATTATCAGCAAGGAAGCCCACGTCAACCTGCGCGCTATCAGCATCGACTCCCACGACGGCCTTTTCTCGGGCATCCTCACCGTCATGGTCGACGACACCCACGTGCTCGAAGCGCTGCTCCGCAAACTGCGCACCGTGCGCGGCATCAAGACTGTCACGCGCAACTGACCCCGCCTCCTCCGCCATGCCCCGCCTGCCGATTGCCGCCCTGCTACTCGTCTTCGCCGCCCTCTTCGCCGGCGGGGGCGCGGCACGCGGTGCGCCGACCGACTTCACCGACTCGCTCATGCACCAGGTGTTCACCTACGTCGAGCGCAACGGCTACCGCCTCGCCGCCTTCGAGTCCGAGGTTTACCTGCGCTTCCGGTTGGACACCCGCCGGCGCAACATCGTGTGCAAGTACGTGCCCGGCCTCTTTGCCCTCGAGCGCGGCCAGCACGACTACGGCGGCGAAGCGCTGCTCCGCTTCCGCTACGACTACCCCGGCACCATCGACCAGAAAGTCCTGGCCCTCCACAGCACCCTGCCCCAGCTGCACACCATTGCGCCGCGCATCTCGGACAATGTCAACCTGTCCTTCTACGACGCCACCCTGCTGACGGGGCGCATCCTCTCGCCGGCCCACGCCCGCAACCGTAAGTTTTACTCCTACCACACCCTCTACCGCTACGCCGCCGCCAACGGCGACACGCTCTACCACGTTGAAGTACGTCCCCGCTTCCACAACACGCAGCTGGTCCAGGGCTACATTGAGGTTGCGCAGCGCACGGGCGGCGTGCGGCGTTTCGACCTCTCGGGCTACTACGACATGACGCGCCTGCGCTTCTCGGGCCGGCTGGGCCGCGACGGACAGCTCTCCCTCCTGCCCGAACGCCTCAACTTCACCACGCGTCTCAAACTGCTGGGCAACCGCATCGACGGCACTTTCGGCGCGCGCATCCGCTACGACAGCCTCATCGTCGCCCCCTCCACGCCGCAGCCGCCGGTCAGCCCCGAGGGCTACGACCTGACCGAACAGAACCACCTGAAGACCGACACCACCCGTATGCGCACCGACCGCGCCTTCTTCGACAGCATACGGCCCTACCCCCTCGGCGACCGGCTGACCGCCCTCTACGCCGATACCCTCACACCCCCTCCCGCGCCCAAGGCGAAGCCCTCACGCCGCATCCTGACGCCGCGCACGGAGGACGTCCTCTTCGACAGCCACAGCCTCGGCGCCGCCGGACGCGCCAGCCTCGAGCTCCCGCCCCTACTCACGCCGTCCATGTTCCAATGGAGCCGCTCCAAGGGTTTCAGCCTCCAGACGCGCCTCCAGGCCAACCTGTCCCTGCCGCGCGACGCGGCGGCTTCGGCCGAACTGCGCGCCGGCTACAACTTCAAGCAGCGGCAGTTCTACTGGCGCGTACCGGCCTCCCTGCTGTTCCTCCCCGAGCTGGGCGGCCGCCTGTACGTCGAGACGGGAAACGGCAACATCATCTACAACAGCGACCAGGCCGACGCCGTGCGCCAGGCACTCGAAGGCGTCACCGACTACGACACCCTCATCCACGTCTTCGACCGCTTCGATTTCCACTACTACCGCGACTTCTACGCCCAAGGCGCCGTCGAGTTCGAACCCGTCGTGGGCCTCTACCTGCGGGCCGGTATGCGTTTCCACAAACGCACCCTGCGCGGCTGGAACGACGTGGCGGCCCAGAGCGGCATGGCCCGCCATCTGCGCAGCGTCGCCCCCCACGTGCATGTCGAATGGACGCCCGGCACCTACTACTACCGCGACGGCCACCGCCGCGTGCCCCTGCGCTCGGCCTGGCCCACCTTCATGGTCGACTACGAGCGTGGCCTGCGCTGGGGCCACTGCCAGGCGGAGTACGAACGCTGGGAAGCCGACGTGCGCTACCGCCTGCGCCTCTACGCCCTGCGCTCGCTCTACTTCCGCCTCGGCGCCGGGCTCTATACGAACCAGCAAAACACGTACTTCGTCGACTTTGACAACTTCCGCGACAACAACATGCCCATCGGCTGGGACGACGACCTGCTCGGCCAGTTCCAGCTGCTCGACTCGCGCTGGTACAACGAGTCGCCCTACTACGTGCGCTTCTGCGCCGCCTACGAAAGCCCCATGCTACTCTTCTCGCGCATCAAGTACCTCTCGAACTACATCCAAAAGGAGAGCGTTTACTGCAACCTGCTTTCCGTCCACGCCCTCCAGCCCTATGCCGAACTGGGTTACGGCTTCACCACCCACCTGTTCAACGCCGCCGCCTTCGTCAGCGCTGCCAACGGCGCCGGCGTGGCCTTCGGCGCCAAGTTCTCCCTCAACCTATTCAACGGCTGGTAGGGCCGCACCGCCTGCCCGCCCGGCCCGAAAAACAAGTGCTGTCCCCGTAAAAACTACCGCAGCGACAGTTTTTACGGGGACTACGACAGAAAATCCTATCGCAGCGACAGGATTTTCTATCGCTGCGACAGGTTTCCGCCCGCACCGCGGACGCCGTTGCCAGACACTGCATTTCACTCGTCCGCCGCGCGGTGGACGCTGTCTGAACGGCTTTCCTGCACCTCCAGAACCGTACCGGAACGAACCCGCAAAGTTATTGAAGGGTAAATTAGGGGAGGGTAAAAATTATGCCGCCGGGCGTTGGTTATCCGGCCGGCGATGCGTAACTTTGCAGTAACTGCCGACCGGACATCCCGACGCCCACGCCATCCTTTTCGGCCCCGACACCGCTGCGCCCGCCGGCCTGTCTTATCTTTCAAAACCTTCTCAAACCATGAAACGGCTACTGTTCTTCCTCGTTTCGCTCGTCGGCCTCACGATGTGGGCCGACACCGCGCCCGACGCTGCCCTGACGCGCCTCATGCGCTACATCCGCAACGTCGAGACGTTCAACCGCGTTTTCCCGCAGGAGAAGGTGTACCTGCACCTCGACAATACGGGCTACTTCATGGGCGACTCCATCTGGTGGAAAGCCTACGTGGTGCGCACCGACTCCGGCCGGCTCAGCAACCTGAGCCGCGTGCTCTACGTGGAGCTGGTCGACCCTTTCGGCAACGTGCTCGAACTCCAGAAACGCCCCATTGAGGGCGGACAGGCCTACGGTAACCTGAAGATGCGCAAGTCGCTGAGCGACGGGTTCTACGAGATACGCGCCTACACTCGCTACATGACCAACTGGGACGCCGCGGGCATCTACTCGCGCGTCGTGCCCGTGTTCCAACGCCCCACGGAGGAGGGCGCCTACGGCGAAATGAAAATCAACCGCACGTTCGACGACTTCCGCCGCCAGACCTACTACATGCCCGACAGCCTGACACGGCGCGAGCGGCGCTCCTGGCGCAAGGACCCGCCCCCCGAGGTGACGTTCTACCCCGAGGGCGGCCACTTGGTGCGCGGGCTGCAGAGCACAGTGGCTTTCCAAGTGGCCTGTAAGGACACCGCCGCCCCCGACGTGACGGCCCGCCTTGTCGACAGCCGCGGCGACACCATCAGCTACCTGCCCACCGTGCGCGAGGGGCGCGGCCTGCTGGTCTGCACGCCCGACACGGCCCGCCTGCGGCTGTGCGTCCCGATGCACGGACAGATGTACACCTTTCCCCTACCCACGGCCGAGGACACGGGCTGCGTCCTGACCGTCGGCGCCACAGCCCCGCGCACCATCCCCGTCGAGGTGGCCGCTTCGCCCTCGTTGCAGGGCCGGCTGCTGGGCCTGAGCCTGATGCACGGCGGCAACGTGCTGGCCTTCGACACGGTGAGGACCGGGGCCGAACCCGCCGTGCGCCTCTTCGAGCGGGCCGACCTACCGCCCGGCGTCCACCAGCTGACCCTCTTCGACGAACGCGGGCGCATCTGGGCCGAGCGCCTCTTCTTCATCGCGCCACCCCAGGCGGGCGGAGCCCTGCCCGTGGAGGCCCGCTTCGCCGACAACCTCATCGCTCCGTACCGAAAAATGCAGCTCACGCTGCGGGGACAGCCGGGCACCACTCTGTCGCTCTCGGTGATGGACGCCGACGCCACGCCTACCGGCCACCAGGCCAACGCAGCGACGTGGCTGCTGCTGGCGTCCGAACTGCAAGGCTACGTGCGCGACGCAGCCTACTACCTCGAGGCCGACGACGCCGCGCATCGCAGCGCCACGGACCTGCTGATGCGCGTACAAGGCTGGCGCCGCTACGACTGGCGCATGATGTCGGGCAACGCGCCCTTCGTCAAACGGCAACCCGTCGAGGACAGCCTCTACCTCTACGGTCGCGTGGAGCCACGCCAACTTTACGGCGGGGGTATTTTTTCGACGAAACGCACCCGCGCCCGCGCGAAGCAGGTGGACCACGTCGAGCTCAGCGCCACCTTATACAACCAGCAGGGATACTCGATGAGGGGACACACCGTCACCGACTCGGCCGGCTACTATGCTTTTGCCCTTCCGCCTTGCGAGGGCGAGTGGGCCCTGCTGCTCAGCACGCGGCGCGACGGCAAACGCATCAACTTCCGCCCCACGGTGGACCGCCTCTTCTCGCCCGAAAAGAAGCTGTACTCCTACTACGAGACGGAACTGCTCCCCCTGCCCCAGCCGCGCGACTACTTCCGCCCGGACGCTCCCCCTACGGCGACGGCTGCCACCGAGCCAAGCGACATCCGGCTGGGCACGGCCACCGTCCGGGAGAAAAAGCCTTTCGAGGGTAAACGCGACTGGGAGGTGAGCCGCCGCGTGGCCTCGCAGCACTCCCACATCCACTACGACATGGACGCCATCGCCGAGCAGTACTACGATCACGGTGAAGAACAGCCTTTCATCGGCACGTGGCTGCTCCAGAATCCGGCCATCGCCGCCGAGTACGCCAAGGGACGGCCCGTTGCCGTCTACGTCGGTCTTGACGGACTGAGCGCCATCCTCGAACCGCGCGTAACTGACGGCTGGAATCACGACGACTTCCCCAACCGCCGCGTCAACGACAAACAGCTGGAAGACCTCATCGCCATTGATGAAAGCGAACTTAACAATAAAATTCCCAAGACGCTCGACGAGATACGCGAAGTCTACGTCACGCTGGACGACGAGTATGTGGACCTCATGTACCTGCGCGATCTGAACCACCGCCACCCCATCCACGTGTTCGTCTACCCCCACTACACTTTCTGGCGCAAGGCCAAGGGGCAGCGGCGCACCTACTTCCAGGCGTACAACCGGCCCAGCACCTTCCGCATGACGAACTACGACATCCTGCCGCCGACCACCGACTTCCGCCGCACGCTCTACTGGAATCCCAACGTCGGACTCGACGCCCAGGGCGAGGCCACAGTGGAGTTCTGGAACAACAGCCGTTGCGACCACGTCTACCTCAGCATTGAGGGTATCACCCCCGACGGCCGTCCCCAGCTCTACCGGTGAGCCGGACGGCTTATTCATTATCGCGCGCCGGCGACTGCGAAGTCTGCCAGCGCGCATATATTTACAAGGTTCCCCCTTTGACGCTTTCGCCATTTATCCGTATCTTTGCAGCCTCAACTTTATGTACAGACAACGATGGAATTAGACATACTTACCGCCGTCTCGCCCATCGACGGCCGATACCGGGGCAAAACCGAGCCCCTCGCCCCTTACTTTTCCGAATACGCCCTGATGAAGTACCGCACCCGCGTGGAGATTGAGTACTTCATCACGCTGTGCGAACTGCCCCTGCCGCAGCTCGCCGCATTCGACCACTCGCTCTTCCCCACCCTGCGGCGCATCTACACGGAGTTTTCCGAAGCCGACGCCGCGCGGGTGAAGGACATCGAGAAGGTGACCAACCACGACGTCAAGGCCATCGAATACTTCATCAAGGAGCAGTTCGACGCCATCGGCGGCCTCGACGCCTTCAAGGAGTTCATCCACTTCGGACTCACCTCGCAGGACATCAACAACACGTCGTTCCCCCTCATGCTCAAGGACGCCCTGACGGCCGTTTACCTGCCCCTGCTTCAGGAGCTCATCGACCAGCTCAACGCCTACGCCGAGGAGTGGAAGGACATACCGATGCTGGCCAAGACGCACGGCCAGCCCGCCTCGCCCACGCGGCTGGGCAAGGAAGTGCGCGTATTCGCATACCGTCTGGAGCGCCAGCGCGACCTGCTCAAGGCCTGCCCCCTCACGGCCAAGTTCGGCGGCGCCACGGGCAACTTCAACGCCCACCACGTGGCCTACCCCGACTACGACTGGAAAGCCTTTGCCGACCGCTTCGTGGCGGAGAAGCTGGGCCTCGAGCGTGAGCAGTTCACCACGCAAATCAGCAACTACGACTGCCTCGCCGCCGTGTTCGACGCCATGCGGCGCATCCACACCGTCGTCGTCGACCTCGACCGCGACTTCTGGCAGTACGTCTCGATGGAGTACTTCAAGCAACGCATCAAGGCCGGCGAGGTCGGTTCTAGCGCCATGCCCCACAAGGTGAACCCCATCGATTTCGAGAACTCGGAAGGCAACCTCGGCGTAGCCAACGCCGTGCTGACGCACCTGAGCACGAAGCTGCCCATCTCGCGCCTGCAACGCGACCTGACCGACTCGACCGTCATCCGCAACATCGGCGTACCCATGGGCCATGCCGTCATCGCCTTCCAGAGCACCCTCAAAGGCCTGCGCAAGCTCCTGCTCCACAAGGAAAGCATCGACGCCGACCTCGACAACTGCTGGGCCGTGGTGGCCGAGGCCATACAGACCATACTGCGCCGCGAGGCTTACCCCCATCCCTACGAGGCCCTGAAAGCCCTCACCCGCACCAATGAAGCCATCACACGCGAAAGCATCAGCCACTTCATCGACACCCTCGAAGTAAGCGACGCCGTCAAGGCCGAACTGCGCGCCATCACGCCGCACAACTACACCGGCATCTAAGCCCGCATACAGATATTCCCGATAGCCGAGAGGCTACCCGCATTTATCACTTCATACCATTCACCATGAACGAAAACTATTTCGACAACGACGCGCAAAGCCGCAATGCCCACGACGAAAGCCGCGAAGGCTACGGGCAACCCCAACACGAACGAAACACCGGCAACGACGCCCCTCAGAACAACGAGAGCCGCCCGCGGGCCAAACGTCCGCGCTTCAACAGCAGCTCGCGCGTGACGAGCAGCAGCAACTTCACGCGCAACACCACTCCCCAGCGCGGCAACTACGGCGGACAGGGCCAACGCCCCTACCGCCAGCGGACAGACTACCGCGACAATCCCTACGACCAGCCCCGCACACGATACGGCAGCTACGACTCAGACTACGACGAGCACAGCGCCGGTTACCGCCCCCGTCCCGCACAAGGCGCCACCGCCGGCCCGCGCCGCCCCTACCGCCCGCAGTATGAGCAGGAAGGCCGCCCCGCCGAGGGTTACCGCCCCGCCGGCGCCGGATACGGCCGCCCCGCCACACAGCGCCCCCGCCCGGCCGCACAGCCCGGCGGATACAAGCGCCCGGCCGGTAACAACCGCCCGGGATACAACCCTCACGCCAAATACAGCCTGAAGAAGCAAATCGAATACCGCCAAGAGCACTACGACCCCAACGAGCCCATCCGCCTGAACAAGTATCTGGCCAACGCCGGAGTATGCTCGCGGCGCGACGCCGACAAGTTCATCGAAGCCGGACTGGTCACCGTCAACGGCGTGACCGTCACCGAACTGGGCACAAAAGTGCTGCGCAGCGACGAAGTCATGTTCCACGACAAGCCCGTACGCATCGAGAAGAAAGTCTACGTACTGCTCAACAAACCCAAAGGCTACGTGACCACCAGCGAAGACCCCGAAAACCGCAAGACGGTCATGGACCTCGTGGGCGGTGCCGGACGCGAGCGCATCTACCCCGTCGGACGCCTCGACCGCAACACGACAGGTGTGCTGCTCCTCACCAACGACGGCGACTTGGCCTCGAAACTGACTCACCCCAAGTACCTGAAAAAGAAAATCTACCACGTGACGTGCGACAAGAACGTCACAGCCGCCGACCTGCACCAAATCGCCGAGGGCATACACCTCGAAGACGGTGACATCCGCGCTGACGCCATCGACTACGCCAGCCCGACGGACAAAAAGCAGGTGGGCATCGAAATCCACTCCGGCCGCAACCGCATCGTACGCCGTATTTTCGAGACCCTCGGCTACCACGTCGTCAAGCTCGACCGTGTCTACTTCGCCGGACTGACCAAGAAGAACGTACGCCGCGGCGACTGGCGCTACCTCACCGAAAAAGAGGTCAACATGCTCCGCATGGGCGCCTTCGAATAATCCGACAAAAGAAACATCACACTAACGCCACACTTTATGCAAGCCATAAAAAGAACAAAAGTTATCGACGTGCTACGGCGCACCGACTACGGCGCCACCGTCAACGTGAAAGGCTGGGTGCGCACCCGCCGCGGCAGCAAATCCGTAAACTTCATCGCCCTGAACGACGGGTCGACCATACAGAACGTACAAATCGTGGCCGACGTCGAGCGCTTCGACGAAGAAACCCTCAAGCAAATCACCACCGGCGCCTGCCTCAGTGTTAACGGCGAGCTCGTCAAGAGTCCAGGAGCCGGACAGGCCAGCGAAATACAGGCCACCGAAATAGAAGTTCTCGGCACCTGTGGCGCCGACTTTCCCATGCAAAAGAAGGGGCAGACCTTCGAGTTCATGCGCCAGAATGCCCACATGCGCCTGCGCACCAATACGTTCGGCGCCGTATTCCGCATCCGCCACAACATGGCCATTGC
The DNA here is from genome assembly GCA_944322325.1 of uncultured Alloprevotella sp. Lineage (GTDB taxonomy): Bacteria > Bacteroidota > Bacteroidia > Bacteroidales > Bacteroidaceae > Alloprevotella. The sequence continues at coordinate 127,206 of CALUOQ010000003.1, read as the reverse complement.
CATCCACAAGTACTTCCACGAGCACGGTTTCTTCTACTTCCACACCCCCATCATCACCGCCAGCGACTGCGAAGGCGCCGGCCAGATGTTCCAGGTCACCACGAAGAACCTCTACGACCTCCGCAAGACCGACGACGGCAAGATAGACTACAGCGACGACTTCTTTGGCAAACAGACCTCGCTCACCGTGAGCGGCCAGCTCGAAGGCGAGCTCGGCGCGACGGCCCTCGGCGCCATCTACACCTTCGGCCCCACTTTCCGTGCCGAAAACTCGAACACGCCGCGCCACCTTGCCGAGTTCTGGATGATTGAGCCCGAAGTCGCCTTCAACGACATCACCGACAACATGGACCTCGCCGAGGACTTCATCAAGTACTGCGTACAGTGGGCCCTCGACAACTGTCAGGACGACCTCGCCTTCCTCAACAAGATGGTGGACCACTCGTTGCTCGAACGCCTCCACTTCGTCGTCGAGCACGACTTCGTGCGCCTGACGTACACCGAAGGCATACGCATCCTCGAGGAAGCCGTCAAGGGCGGGCGGAAATTCGAATTCCCCATCTACTGGGGAGCCGACCTGGCCAGCGAGCACGAGCGCTATCTCGTCGAGGAACACTTCAAGCGCCCCGTCATCCTCACGGACTACCCCAAGGAAATCAAGGCCTTCTACATGAAGATGAACGACGACGGCAAGACGGTGCGTGCCATGGACGTGCTCTTCCCCCAAATCGGCGAAATCATCGGCGGTTCGGAGCGCGAGGAAAACTACGACAAGCTCATGACCCGTATCGAAGAGCTCCACATCCCCATGAAGGATATGTGGTGGTATCTCGACACGCGACGCTTCGGCACCTGTCCCCATGCCGGTTTCGGCCTCGGCTTCGAGCGCCTCATCCTCTTCGTCACCGGTATGCAGAACATCCGCGACGTAATCCCTTTCCCCCGCACGCCGAAATCCGCAGAGTTCTAAACTCTCCCCTCATAAGCCGAAAGCCGGTGCGACCCTCCCGTCCGCATCGGCTTTCGCCGTATAATGAGCGTAGACTGCGCGTAGAAGCACGCCTATCGTTAACCACCAGAGAAACAAACGATTGCACTGCACGAGATTTACGGAGACCGGCCGTTCACATCAACGGGCCGGCACCACCCCATGGCGGAACCGACCCATTGTTGTGACGTCACGACTGGCGGAGTGCTTATTTCTTGTCGTTCGAAGTTTTCCCGTAGTTGGGATTCAGACGGACTTGCTTGAGTATGTCCTGCATACGGTAGACCTGAGCGGGATTTTGCTCGGCCAAGTTGGTACGCTCGTCGATTTCAGCATCAAGATCGTAGAGTTGGGGCATACGCTGGTAACCGGTCTCAATGCCGGTCCCCCAAGCCACCTTGTAGCTGTTGCTGGGCGTGATGTACTTCCACTTTCCCTCGCGCAAGGAGAGGGTGCGGTCGTTGGACATCTCGACTACCCAAGGACGCGACTCGTCGCTCTGGCCCAGCCATGTGGCCAAGTGGTTGCGGCTGTCGGGAGCGGCTCCCTTGGGCAGACGGGCTCCTATGAGGGCGGCGAGCGACGACACGTCGTCAATGTGCGACACCAAGGCTTCGGACACCTTGCCTTTGGCCACGCGTCCCGGCCAGCTGACAATGAAGGGCACGGTCGTGCCGGCCTCAAAGGTGCTGTACTTTCCACCACGGAACGGGCCGCCGGGTTTGTGGTCGCCAGCCAGCTCGACGGCCTTGTCCATGTATCCGTCGTCGAGCACGGGGCCGTTGTCACTCGTCAGGATGATGAGTGTGTTTTCGGTCAGGCCGGCTTTCTCGAGTGCCTCCATAACTTGGCCCACCGTCCAGTCGAACTGTAGGATGGCATCGCCGCGCAGGCCCATCGAGCTCTTGCCACGGAATCGCTCGTGGGGGAAGCGGGGCACGTGGACGTCGTTCGTGCAAAGGTACATGAAGAAGGGGTTGTCCTTATTGGCTTTGATGAAGTCGACGGCGTGGCTGACGAGGGAGTCTGCGATGTTTTCGTCCTTCCAAAGGGCGCGGCCGCCGCCTTTCATGTAACCAATGCGCGAAATGCCGTTGACGATGCTCTGGTCATGCCCCTGTCCCGGCGAGGGCTTCAGGTTGAAAAGCAATTCCGGATTGGCCTTACCCGTAGGCTCGCCAGGGAAATTCTGGCGGTAGCTGACCTCGATGGGGGCCGAAGGGTCGTAGTTGGCTACGCACCCGTTCTCGATGAATACGCAGGGCACGCGGTCGCCCGTGGCGGCCATGATGTAAGAATAGTCGAAGCCGATATCGGCCGGAGCCATGGAGAGCGGTGCGTTCCAGTCCTGCTGACCGGTCTTCTCGCCAAGACCCAAGTGCCACTTGCCGATGGCAGCGGTGGCGTAACCGTTATCGCGAAACATGTCGGCCAGGGTGTACATCTCGGGACGGACAATCATGCCGGCGTTTCCGGCCGCCACGTCGGTACCCTCGCGGCGCCAAGCGTACTCACCCGTCAGGAGGGAATAGCGCGAAGGCGTACTCGTGGAGGCCACGGCATGGGCGTCGGTGAAGCGGACACCGCTGGCCGCCAGGCGGTCCACATGGGGCGTGCTCACACTCGTCGCACCGTAGCAGGAAAGGTCGCCGTAGCCCAAATCGTCGGCCACGAGGAGAATGACGTTCGGGCGGTCGCCCACGCCGGCCATCGCCGCCAAGGGTGCGGCAAGAAGTAAAGATGCCACTTTTGTTCTTTTCTTCATTACAGTCTGAATGCTTAGAATAAATAGAAATGCTGAAACACCGCACGCTCACCGCACGGTTACGCAGCCAAAATTACAGATTAAATCCGGGAAAAGCGAACAAAACCGGCAGTTTCGTACGACCAACGCCGTGTAACAGGCTGCGGGAAGGGCTACAAACAACCGGAAACTCACCGAAACGCGGCTCAGGCCTCGAGTGGCCAGACATCTCCCTGCCAGCCGCCGAAACAGGCTTCCACCTCGACGAAAGACGCGAAATGCGTCAAAGGTCGTCTGTACGAAACGGCGCCACAGGCAGCCCCTCGCGGTTGAAGAGGTTGCCCACGGCATCGTCGCTGAAGCAGTAGCGTACCCAAAGGGGCGACTTCACCTCGCGCGAGGATACGACCAACTGGTTCCGGGTGTTGATGCGCCCCGTCGCTTCGACGAAGCGGCCGTCAGCCCCGGCTATCTGCAACCCCGCGATTTCCTTTCCCCGACAAACAAGGCCGTTCTGCACCGAACTGAACGTCAGCACTACCTTGTCGTCCTTCACTTCGGAGCGCAGCAAGAAAGGACTCTCGAACACGCCCTTCAGCCTCTTGTAGTGCTTGCCCAGAGCCAAGAGGGCCAACCGCCGCCCGACGGGGCGTTTGTTGATGGGATGGATGGTCGTAAGGTCCTCCACGCAGTCGGACACGACAGCCAGTCCCACCCCCGGCACGCTACGCGCTACCTGATCCTGTGCCTCGCGGATGAGGGCCGGCCCGTTGTCCGTCGCACCGTAACGATAGGGAGCTATCTGTACCATGTAGAACGGGAAATCCCTGCCGGCCTCCCTGCGCCACGAGGCTATCAAGGCCTGCATCAAGGCGGCGTAGTTCGCAGGATTGTCACGGTTACTCTCGCCTTGATACCACACAGCCCCAGCAAAACCGTAGCGGAGCAACGGGTGAATCATGCGATTATAGGCCAGCCCGGCCTCGACAGGCCACCAAGGGTCAGCTTTATGAGGCTGGCTGTAACGACAGCCCGGCGTCTCGCGCACCCAGGTTTCCGGCATCCAGACCTCGGCCGGCGTACCGCCCCAGGCGGACTCCAGAATGCCGACCGGCACCCCCAGCGAGTCGCTGAGATGGCGGGCAAAGAAGTAGGCCACTGCGCTGTGCCGGCGCATCACGTCGGGCGTACATGCCTCCCACTGTCCGCCGCAATCATCCTGCAAGGTACGACTGCCCCGCTTGGGCACCTGGAAGAAGCGTACCGCCGGACAGTCGGCTGCCGCAATCTCGCGCTTGGCGTCGGTCAGCCCGTTGTCCGGAGTCCACTCCATGTTGGACTGCCCGCTGCACAACCACACCTCGCCGAGCATGACGTCGCACAGCACAATACGGTCGCGCCCACACATTACCTCCAACGAATACGGTCCTCCCGCCTCTGCTGTAGGCACCGTCACCCGCCAGCGGCCTATACAGTCCACCCGGGCCGACAGCGTGTCGCTCGTAGCCCAGCCCGGCACGACGCGGACCATATTGCCCGCATCGGCCCACCCCCACAAGGCCACGGACGACCGCTGCTGCAACACCATGTGATCGGAAAACATCGACGGCAGCGCCACGGGAGAGTAACGCTGCGCCCGGCTGCTCCCGGCAAAGACCACCAAGAAGAGCGCCAAAATAGCAATTACTTTCTGCTTCATTTTTCTCTGATTAAAGTCAAACAAGTCACGACACTGTCGCGTTTAGGTTTATCCTCGCAAAGATAAAGAATTAATCGGCTAACCGCTCCGCGCTTCAAAGCCAAAAACTGCCGCATTCCCCTACAAATTTCATCTTCAAGCACTATCTTTGCCAGCAAATACGCTCCCACCATGGATATTTGGGATAAAAAGAAACGATCGGCCGTCATGGCTCGCATCCGCAGTAAAGACACAAAACCCGAACTCATCGTACGACACTACTTGTACAGCCGCGGCTACCGTTACCGCAAAAACGTAAAAACACTACCCGGCACTCCAGACATTGTGATGAGCAAGTACAACACGATTATCTTCATACATGGATGTTTCTGGCACGGACATGACGTCGACAGCCTTGTACCGCATACCCATACCGAATTTTGGAAAGAAAAATAGAACTCAATAAACTACGCGACGCTCGAAACAAAGAAGCCCTGCGTAATATGGGATGGAACGTAATAACCATCTGGGAATGCCAACTCAAGCCTGCCATACGTGCCAAAACTTTACGCGAACTGGAGTATTGGATAAACCATGCCTACTTGAAAAAAAATCAACGCAAGAACGAACATTTCTCCCAAACCTTACAGTTCTCTGGAAGCGTTATTGGACATGGTCGCCGAACCGGACGCGACGTACGAAAAACCCTCCACCGACAACTACACGAAGAGATAATGTCTCGGTGTGGCCTCTTGTCGTTCTCTCACCATGCGAATAAAACCAATGAGATCTTTAATTTTATCTCGATATTCCTTCGGAAAACTCGTAATATACTTACGAGGGACAACTAGAACTAACCCTGAATCCCGCATCTCCCGAAACTGGTTACGCGAAATGCCCTGCTGGAGCGTAAACAAGTATTTCAAACCTACCCTGTCTGCCTCCGTCAGAACCTGCCGCCAACGGTCTTTACAAGTTGTCTTTGCACCTAATACGGTAAGACATTCTGTAGGAAACAATAAGTTATGGTAACATGCGCCATTGGGAAAAAGGAAGTACGGTTTCTTGTTTCCTTCTGTTACGGCTTGTGCTTCAAACAAAAGCCCATTACAAGAAAAGATATCCGCCAAATGGTGTTCCAACGACTTCCCTGCACGTGATTTGCGTCGATTAAGAACCTCGTTAGCAGTCTGTACAAACGAATCCACATTACTAAATGAACGCGAAATGAGGCTTCCGTAAACTTTTTCCTCCATACATTTGAACAAGCCGTACTCCGCATCCACCCAATTCAACAACATCTCATCTGGATATTCTTTCAACATTCGAGGAGTCACGCCGTAGGCCTTATTGTAGCAATCCCGGGCACCTTCTGCCATTCGACGAGTCTCAGGAAAATTCTGAAAACAAGAGACGAACTCCCGGAAAAATTGCGCAAGTCGCTCATCGGGTTTAATTGTTCCCTCAACGTCTATCAAGCTGATTGGTGGCATCTGGAGAAAGGTTGAAATAAGCGAAAAAGGCATCGATGTCCTCGTCCGTGCTCAACACATATCCAGCATACTCTTTTTCTGAGTATTTTGCAAGAATCAAGAGGTCACCCACATTCTCATCTTGCAAGAACGGAAAGTCCCGACCAAAATGAGTAATGCGATATTCGTTACGTGTTTTCTGTCCATAATACTTCATCCGGCTTTCCGTCACAAAATCATCCTGCCACTTAATACTCACTACTTTTTCTTTATTCTCACCTTTTTGCCCCGGCACGTCGAACAGCAATGCAGAAGCGCACTTTGGCACATAAAAACCGGCCTGATGACTTCCCGTCGTTCCGGCATCGTTACCCGTGATAAATCGGCACCAACAAGCTGCCTTCGACTGCAAAACGCCGTGTATCGCCGTATCCAACACCTCACTCATCGCCCAACATTGTTTTCACTACCTGCCGTGACACGGCGGTAATCAATGGAACAATCACGGAGTTTCCACACTGTCTGTAGGCTTGTACATCGGAAACCTTATCCAATATATACTTGTCTGGATACCCCATCAAACGCGCACACTCTCTCGGCGTCAAACGCCGGGGATTCATGCCTTCTTGCGGTATAAGGATTTCCGAACCATCCTTGTAATATCTTGCACTTAGAGTTCGGCTCACGCCGTCTAAGTCTGCCAAGCCAAAACCAAAACCATTGCCTTTAGCCTTATGCTTTTCCGCATACTGCTGTAAATAGCTCCAAAGTTTGTCTGTGAGTGTATACTTTCTATTGGTTTCTCGCTCCAATATATCTCGGAGTTTCGGAGTGTCGCCGTCAGGAGCTTGAGGAAACTCGAATGCTTCCTCACCATGAAAACGGCGTTTGTCAAATCCGACTATCATAATACGATCTCTATGTTGTGGCACATAGTCCTTCCCGTCCATTACTTTGTAGTACAAGGAATACTCCAATTCCTCCAACGTTGACTGAATTACCTTAAACGTATTTCCTTTATCATGAGAGACAAGATTCTTTACATTCTCCAAATAAAAAGCCTTAGGCCTATGTCGACTGATAATGTCAGCCACCTCAAAGAACAATGTTCCTTGGGTCCTGTCCCTGAAACCTGTTTCTCTACCCAAACTCTTTTTCTTGGAAACTCCTGCTATCGAGAACGGCTGACAGGGAAAACCAGCACACAAGACATCAAATTGCCCCGGAATATATCTTTTTATCTCTTCTTTGGTAATATCTCCAAAAGGCATATCACCAAAATTCGCTAAATACGTTTTTTGTGCAAAGGAATTCCACTCGGACGAAAACACGCATTTGCCGCCTTGCGCTTGCATCGCAAGCCGAAAGCCACCCATACCCGCAAACAAATCAATGAACGTGAACCGATAATCTATCGGATCGGGAAACGGAACTTGGAAAAAGTCCCGAAACAAGCCAATCTGTAAAGGCTCCCGCAACATGCGCTCCTCATCATCGACTTGCAACTTTTGATTGTCCAGATACTCCCTCAAGCATTGTCTGGCTTCTTCGCGGGGAAAGTCCTTGACCGAATCATGATTATGCAGATAATGGGTTATCACCGCCAATTGACTGTCAAAAGACTTTAGCCCATATGTTGTTATCCGGACTTCTCTGCCACAAGATTTTCTGACTGACACTTTCTCAGGGTAAGAGGTAAGAGCTATATTTTGTGAGGACGAACTCATAAAGCGTAGAACTTTTAACAACTGAAAGATACCGCTTTATTCCGTCATCCACCGAAAAAGGCAGAAAGTATCGCCGGGTGATGAAAAAAACATCCACACTTGTATTACCGTCTCGGTATAAATGCGTACTTTTGCACGCCGATTATTATTCCGGGCGGGCCCGGCCTGCCCAGTTGCGTGTTAATAGTCCTGCCTATTGGCCAGGCGGACGGTTAGTGAATCGCAAAAGTTTTTTAGTAGTTAAACATCAAAACAAACAAAGAGTGGACACTTTAAGTTACAAGACCATTTCTGCGAACAAAGTCACGGCAAACAAGGAATGGGTCGTAGTCGACGCTACCGACCAGGTGCTGGGACGCCTTTGCTCGAAAGTAGCCAAGCTGCTGCGCGGTAAGTACAAACCCAATTTCACCCCGCACGTGGACTGTGGCGACAACGTGATTATCATCAATGCCGACAAGGTGAAGCTGACCGGTAAGAAATGGACCGACCGCATTTACCTCTCGTACACGGGCTACCCCGGCGGCCAGCGCAAGAGCACGCCCGCCAGTATCATGGCCAAGCCCAACGGTGCCGATCGCCTGCTCCACCGCGTGGTAAAGGGCATGCTCCCCAAGAACCGCTTGGGCGCCAAGCTGCTCGACAACCTCTACGTCTATGCCGGCAGCGAGCACAAGCACGAGGCCCAGTCTCCGAAACTCATCGATATCAACTTATATAAATAAGGACAGCAGTAATGGAAATGATTAATGCACTGGGCCGCCGCAAAAGCGCCGTCGCCCGCATTTACGTCACCGAAGGCAGTGGCAAAATCACCATCAACAAGAAAGACCTGACGGAATACTTCCCCTCCTCTATCCTGCAGTACGTCGTGAAGCAGCCCCTCAACCTGCTCAACGTTGCCGAAAAATACGACATCAAGGTCAACGTATTCGGCGGCGGCTTCACCGGACAGTCGCAGGCCCTCCGTCTGGCCATCGCCCGCGCCCTCGTCAAAATCAACGCCGAGGACAAGAAAGCCCTCCGCGCCGAAGGCTTCATGACCCGCGACCCGCGCGCCGTCGAGCGCAAAAAGCCGGGACGTCCCAAGGCACGCCGTCGCTTCCAGTTCAGTAAACGTTAAATTCGGCCGTTACTGCTGGAATTACGTTTAGTATCTAAACCTCACGGATTCCCGCCGCGGGACTACCGCGAAGTTGGTTGAACAAAAAACGCGGGGACAACGCTCCCCTCAACTCAAAAGAAAGTAAACGCATTAACACAACAAACCATGTCAAGAACAAACTTTGAAACCCTGTTGGAAGCAGGTTGCCACTTCGGCCACCTGAAACGCAAGTGGAACCCCGCCATGGCGCCCTACATCTTTATGGAGCGCAACGGCATCCACATCATCGATCTGCACAAGACCGTGGCCAAAATCGACGAAGCAGCCGAAGCCTTGAAGCAAATCGCCAAGTCAGGGAAACGCATACTCTTTGTAGCTACCAAAAAACAGGCAAAGCAGATTGCCGCCGAGAAGGCCACATCCGTCAACATGCCCTACGTCACCGAGCGCTGGCCGGGCGGTATGCTGACCAACTTCCCGACAATCCGCAAGGCGGTTAAGAAAATGGCCAACATCGACAAACTTACCGCCGACGGCACCTACTCCAACCTCTCGAAGCGCGAAATTCTCCAAATCTCGCGCCAGCGCGCCAAGCTCGAGAAAAACCTCGGCTCCATCGCCGACATGACCCGCCTGCCGGCCGCCCTCTTCGTCGTTGACGTATGCAAGGAGCACATCGCCGTCAAGGAGGCCAACCGTCTGGGCATCCCCGTGTTCGGCATCGTCGACACCAACTCCGACCCCAACAACGTTGACTTCGTTATCCCCGCCAACGACGACGCCAACAAGAGCATCGAAGTCATCCTCGACGCCTGCTGTGCCGCCATCGCCGAGGGCATCGAAGAGCGCAAGGCCGAAAAGGTTGACGCCGAGCCCGCTGACGAAGGCAGCGAAGCCCCCAAAAGCCGTCGCCGCTCCTCCAAGGCACGCGTCGAAAAGCGCAACGAAGCGCCCGCCGCTGCCCCCGAGAACGCCGAAGCAGCCAACAACAGCGAAGCCGCCGAGGCCTAACGCCAACCTCACTTAACATCATCCATACAGACTACAACACTTATGGCAAGCATTGAAGATATCAAGAAACTCCGCGAAATGACCGGAGCCGGACTGGGCGACTGCAAGAAAGCCCTCGCCGAGGCCAACGACAACATGGAGGAAGCCATCGAAATCATCCGCAAGCGCGGACAAGCCGTAGCCGCCAAGCGCTCCGACCGCGAAGCCGCCGAAGGCTGCGTCCTCTGCAAGGTCGAAAACGGCTTCGGAGCCATCGTTGCCCTCAAATGCGAGACCGACTTCGTCGCCAAAAACGCCGACTTCGTCAAGCTCGCACAGGACATCCTCGACGCCGCCGTGGCCAACCACTGCAAGACGCTCGACGAGGTCAACGCCCTCAAACTCGGCGACCGCACCGTGGCCGAAGCCATCACCGACCGCAGCGGCATCACCGGCGAAAAGATGGAACTCGACGGATACAGCTTCATCGAGCACGACAACATCTCCTGCTACAACCACCAGAACAAGAACTTCCTCTGCACGATGGTAGCCCTCAACAAGCCCGTCGACGAGAAGTACGGTCACGCCGTGGCCATGCAGATTGCCGCCATGAATCCCGTCTCCATCGACGAAACCGACGTGCCCGAGGAAATCCGCAAGCGCGAATACCAAATCGCCGCCGACAAGGCCCGCGAAGAAGGCAAGCCCGAAAACATGATCGAGCGCATCGCTGACGGACGCATGAAGAAGTTCTACAAGGAACAGTGCCTCCTGCAGCAGGAATTCATCCAAGACAGCAACCTCACCGTCGCCGCCTACCTCAAGCAGGCCGACAAGGATTGCACCGTGGTCGCCTTCAGCCGCTTCACACTCCACGCCGAGTAAGGAAAAGTTTTTCCTTTTCATATCCCCAAAGCCAGCCGCGCCGGTACTCCGCCGCGGCTGGCTTTTTTTCATGTCCGCCCCGTTGTTCCTGTCGCTGCGCCCGTCGCTCCCGGCGCAGCGACAGGAACAACGGACGCAGCACTTGTCCACAAGGACAAGGCACTCCGCTCACTCCCGCCTCCACAAATCCGCCCGCTGCGCCACGCTACACCGCGAGGCACACACCTATCGTATGACAAGAACTTACCAGAAACAAAAAAGCTTTCTATCTCATCCTTAGAGGTAGAAAGCTGGGGCAAAGGTAGGGAGAAGTAAAGAACGGACCAAATAAATTCCGGGAAAATTTCAATAATCTCGCACATTTTTTACGCTTTTTCCGAAGCGCTCAGCCCGCGCCGTAGTCGTCAGGAATGAAGTTTTGTCGTTTTTCGGGGCTGCGCAGTCACCGTACGGGTGCTGCGCAGCCTTTTTCGTGCCCCGTTCCGCAGTTTTCGCCCGCTCGGCTTTCTACCTCTAAGGAAGAGATGGAAACATCGGACGAGGGGGAGCAGGGAGCTAAAACAAGTTGAAAACCAACAAGGTAAATAGAGACAAGAGAGAAAAAGACGAATCAACATTCTTAACTTTCATTCATTATGAACAAGAGATTCATTAGAGTCGCAGTGTTTTGCGCACTGACTGCCACGGCAGCTCCCGTGTTCGTAGGTTGCTCCGACGACTACGATGCCGACATCGCCAATCTCCAGGACCAGATCAACAAGATCAATGGTGTCATTGGTGTTTCGGGTGACGACATGGCCGCTGCCATCGATCAGGTCGTAGAACAGATGCAAACGCGTATCGACGAGCTGTCGGCTACGCTGGAAGGTAAAGTAAACGTAGACGAACTCACCGCCTCGGTCGACAACCTGAAGGGGCTCATCGATCAGAAAGCCGACCCCAGCGCCATCGAGGCTGAAGCCACCCGTCTGGAAGGGCTCATCGACGAAGCCAACAAGGCTGCCGCTGACGCCAGCGAAGAAGTCCGCCAAAACCTCGAGCAGCAGATCAGCGAACTCGAGCAGAAGCAGGACGAGGCACAACTGGCCCTCAACGAAGCCCTCAACGGCAAGGTTAGCCAGGACGTCCTCGACAAAGAAGCTGCACGCCTGGAGGAACTCATCAACGACGCCAAGCAAATTGCCAGCGGCGCCGTGACGCCCGCCCAGCTCGACGAGAAAATCAACACCGTGATGGGCGAAATCGAGGCTGCCGTGGAAGGCAAAGTGACCACCGCCGAGCTCGAGGCCCTGCGCACGAGCCTGAACGACGCCATCACAGCCGCCACCAACGACATGGCCACCAACGCCGCCGTGCAGGAGAAGCTCGACGCACTCGATGCCGAGCTGACCGAGGCCATCGGCAAGAAGATGGACATTTCCACCTTCAACTCGCTCAAGAACCAGCTCACGACCGCCATCGGCGCCAAGGCCGACACCGCTTTTGTTAACCAAGAGATCCGCGACCTCAACACCGAGCTCGAGAGCGTGAAGGCCGGCTATGCAACTACAGCCATTACGGACCAGCTGAACAGCGACTTGACAAAGGTATCGAATGACTTGGCCACCGCCATGACCGACCTCGACGCCGTCGAAAAACTCGCCGGTAAGCAGGGACAAGCCATCGCTGACCTCCAGAGCGCCACGAGTGACCTCCAGACGCTGCGCAACAACATCACAGCCCTCCAGAGCGCAGACCTCGACCTGAGCGTCTACGCCGACTTCTCGGCACTGGCCAACCGCGTACAGGCCCTTGAAACCAAGTGGGGACAGAGCGTACGCGACAGCATCGAGGACAACACCAACGCCATCGAGGAAATCAACCGCCAGATCAACGGCTACTTCGACGAGCAGGCTGGCGCAGAGGTTAAGGGCATCTTCGACCGCCTCGTAGAACTCGAAGGCTGGAAGAAGGACATTGTCGACGTCACGCTGGGCAAACTCGACGTGAGTGGACTCGAGGAAGGCAAGGTAGCCGACATCGCCCAAATCCTCAACGACATCGAGGAGCTCCAGCTCATCGTGAAGGGCGAAGGCGAAGAAGGCGAGGAAAACACCCTCAACTTCTACAACAAGACCGAAATCGACAACATGTTTGCCGAGCTCGAAACAAAGGTAACCACGCTGTTCATCGGCCAGATGGTTCAGAGCATCGTTTATGTGCCGTTCGGCAACCAAAGCAACGCATTCGAAAACTATACGACCGACGGTAATCTGACATTCAAATCGCTTATCCTTAAAAAAGTCAGCGAAACGCAACCCGTTGCTCAAAAGGGGGCGGGTAAGATCGCATTCCGCGTTTCGCCGGCCGCTGCTGCTCAGCGCGTGCTTGACGACTACAACCTCACGCTCGACGGCAAGCAGGTTCGCGACGCTGCCGGTCTGCCCATCACCTTGAAGGAAGGCACAGCCGACAACACCACCGGTATCATCACCTATGATGTAGACTTCAGCAACATTGACGTCAACAAGGACCTTAATGTGCACACATGGATATTCTGCGCTACGCTGACGCCGAAGGCTGAGACAACCACCCCGGCCGAAGGCGAAACTCCCGCCTACAAGGATCAGTTGACCGCCATCACGTCCGACTACTTCCTTGCAGAATTCCAGGATACGAAGGTAGACGAGGTCAAGTTGGCCTATTCCACTGAGCGCACAGAAATTGCCTACAAGGCTTTCGGAGACACGCCTGACAACATTAACTTCAATGAAGGCGTAACCTACACAGGCTGGAACAATAAAGTTTGTGTATCCTCTAACCTCTTAGCTGAATTCTCTGCACTTATCAAAGACGGAAAGCCTCTCCTGACTGCCGAATTTACGGAAGATGAAAACGACGGCGCAGATAAGGACATTTTCGTGATAAACAACGGCATACTTACACCGGGTGAAGAAAACTCTTCTGCCATTGGTTCTACAACTGACGTTTCTGCTGTCATAAAATATGGCGAAACCGAGGTCGGCAATATGCCGGACTTCAGAACCGTTGAATTGGTTCTGGCTACGTACAAGAAGACTGTGAACCTGGCTTCCGACTTCACGACATCAGCCATGTTCGGTCCTAACGTATATACTTCTGCTGCACGTTCGTTCACGCTGAACGAAAACATTATTAGCGAAATACAGCAAGCCCTTAACTTGGGACCGAATGACTTCATTGAACTTAGTGGAAGCAAAACGGATGGTGGCGTAACCATCACCAAGGCGGCCAATAGCGATGATATCACTGTAGACTACGCTGAGGAAACCTACTTCGAGCAGGCCCGCACGATTGTACTCGAACTTCAGACGCGTACGGCTATCAAGGTTGAACTCACCGTAAACCTCCCGGGCATGAAACTGCCGACGAACATTAACGGTGAACTCGGAGGAGTACAAGGAATGTGGAGCAATGGCACTACTGGTATAGGCATCTTTAGTCCTACAGGCGAGACGGATAGCAAAGAGCAATTGACCTCCATCTCCATGACGACCGATTTGGGCGATCTTCTTCTGAATTACAGCCGTGTCAAGACGAGAGTAGAACACAATGGAGGCGAGCTGAAATGGGTTGTCGTTAATAAGGTCACTGGCATAACGATTGACGCGGACGGAAAGATGACCGTCGGTACGGATTACGACAAGACCCTCAACAATGGTCAACTCACTAAAGTCAAGTTGGTAGCTAACTTTGCAAATATCGAAAAGTCTGAGACGTTGAAGGAATTCGAAGTAGATGTTACCAACATTAGCAACGCAGAAATTAAGCAGCCTGCTAATCCTAAGTTTGAGAACCTTGACCAGACGCTCGACTTGGCACAAGGCTGGGAATGGTCACTCGCTACTCGCTCCGGAAATGGTATCATCTGGAAAGACGGTACAGCAACTTTCGGACTTGACAAGGACAACAATGCTCAGGGCCTTTGCGCAACAGATCCATTCGAGATGTTCGGTCTCGATGAACCAGCGTTTGAGCTTAAAGGTGTCACGGTGAATGGCGAAACAGTTGAGACGACGACTTATGTTACGCTTAACGGACACAATCTGTCCTTCACTGAGGCGGCCAAGAAGCAGCTTGTAGACGGAACGAAAGTCGAAATCACGGTAGAGGTTACGTTTACGAACCGCTTCGAGAGCAAGGCTGTAACAAAGACAATGACCATTACTGCAGAGGTTTAATCCCCTCTGCTACCGAAGTGCGGCAGGTTCAATCGCCTGCCGTCACTTTCTTCCCCCGAGTGGGCAAAGGATCTCCGGCCTTTGCCCACTCCTTTTATTATTATAGCCCGCCCCGGGAGAGTTATTACATTTCGGTGAAATTATTTTGGCGGCAGGCGTATGCAGCGAATTCTTCGTAATTTTGCCGCAGAATCATCATACGCATGTTTATGGCGAAACCGCGAATACTGGTCGTCGACGACGAAGAGACCCTCTGCGAGATACTGAAGTTCAACCTGGAAAAGGAAGGCTACGACGTGGACGTGGCCTACAGCGCCGAAGAGGCCCTCGAACGGGGCGTGGAGGGCTACGCCCTGCTGCTGCTCGACGTGATGATGGGCGAGATGAGCGGATTCCGCATGGCCCGCCTGCTCAAGGAGCGGCGCGAAACGGCCCACATCCCCATCATCTTCTGCACGGCGAAGGACACGGAGGACGACACCGTGGCCGGCCTCAACCTCGGCGCCGACGACTACATCACGAAACCCTTCTCGCTGCGCGAGGTCGTGGCCCGCGTGCGCGGCGTGCTGCGCCGCAGCGGCGGAGGCGAACAGCCGAAGGGCGACACCCTGACGTACGAGGACCTCACGGTTGACCTGCGGCGCAAGTCGTGCACGCTCGGCGGCGAGGAGGTGAGCCTGACGAAGAAGGAATTCGAGATTCTCTCCCTCTTCCTGGCGAACAAGGGCGTCGTCTTCACGCGCGAGGAAATACTCAACCGGGTGTGGAAGGGCGAGGTCATCGTGCTCGACCGCACCATCGACGTCAACATCACCCGCCTGCGCCGCAAGATAGGCCCCTACGGCGACCGCATCATCACGCGCAACGGCTTCGGCTACGGTTTCGATGCATAAGCGGATTTTCCTCGCCTTCCACCAGCGGCTCTTCGTCCTGCTGCTCGCTTTCTCGTGGATATTGGTGGGCTGCTTCGTCACCTTCCAGTACGACCGCGAGCACCAGTACCGCATCGAGCGCGTCAACGCGCAGCTACAGGGCATCAACCGCCAGATCATCGAACTGCTGAAGGACGGCCTGCCCATCGACACCATACAGCGGCGCTACCTCAGCCGCCCCGAAAACCTGCGCATCACCCTCATCACGACGCGTGGCGCCGTCATTTACGACTCGGAAAGCCCCGCCATCGTACGACGCATCGACCACAGCCGGCGCCCCGAGGTGCAGCAGGCCCTCCGCGCCGGCGAGGGCTACACGCTCGCCCGTCTGTCACACTCCACCAACGAGGAGTACTTCTACTCCGCCACCCTCCACGACAGCCTCGTCGTCCGCACGGCCCTGCCCTACGACATGTCGCTCACCCACGTCATCGAGGCCGACCGCACGTTCCTCTGGTTCATGTTCTTCGTCACGCTCCTGCTTAGCGTCATCGCCTACCTGCTCACCCGCCGCCTGGGCCGCAACATTGCCCGCCTGCGCGAGTTTGCCATGCACGCCGGGGCCGGCGAAATCATCACCCCCACCGAGCAGTTCCCCCACGACGAGCTGGGCGAAATCTCCAACCAGATCGTCCGCCTCTACTCCAAGATGCAGCAGGCCGCCGAAGAGCGCGACCGCGAGCGCCAGGCCACCATACACGAGGCGCAGGAGAAAATCCGCATCAAGCGCGAGCTCACCAACAACATCAACCACGAGCTCAAGACGCCCGTAGCCAGCATCTGCGGCTACCTCGAAACCCTACTCGCCAACCCCGACCTCGACGAGGCGACGCGCACCACTTTCCTCAAGAAGAGCTACGCACAGACGCAGCGCCTCACGTCCCTGCTGCGCGACGTCACCACCATCTCCAAGCTCGACGAGACCGGCCCCACCCTCAACCTGCAACTGACCGACGTGGCCAAGGTCGTGCAGGAAATCACCGACAACATGGCCTCCCTGCCCAACGGCTCGAAGATGCGCGTCAACTGCAACTTCGGCAGCCCCACCCTCGTCTACGCCGACCCTTCGCTGCTCCACTCCATCTTCCAGAACCTGACGAACAACGCCGTAGCCTACTCCGGGGGCGAGGACATCTTCGTCCGCCTCATCGCCGAGGACCAGGACTTCTGCACCTTCAGCTTTGCCGACAACGGCACAGGCGTCGAGGCGCGCCACCTGCCCCACCTCTTCGACCGCTTTTACCGCATCGACAAGGGGCGTTCGCGCCGCCTCGGCGGCACAGGCCTTGGGCTGGCCATCGTCAAGAACGCCGTCCTGCAACACGGTGGCACCATCAGCGTCACGAACGGCATCTACGGCGGACTACAGTTCACCTTCACCCTGCCCAAACACGCCTTTCCCCCGGTACGGCACGAGGAGACACGCCCGCCCGCTCCGGGCGAAACCCGGGCAAATTGACCACCGGAACTTGCAATTCCGCAGGCACAGGAACACGGCAGTGAAAAAGAGGTGAAAATCTGCGCGGCACAGAAATAAATCGCAAAAACGGACTTTGTCCATAAAAAAGGTTTTAGTAAATTTGCCGCGGATTGAGGAAGCAACGGGCCGCACGGTCCCGACCGCTCCCCTCACTGACGAAAACTCATTTACTTAATTAATAACAGTTATGATTAAAGTAGGTATTAACGGTTTCGGTCGTATCGGCCGATTCGTATTCCGCGCCGCTCAGAACCGCAGCGACATCGAGATTGTAGGTATCAACGACCTGTGCCCCGTAGACTACCTGGCATACATGCTCAAGTACGACACGATGCACGGCGCATTCTCCGGCACGATCGAGGCTGACGTCGAGAAGAGCCAGCTCATCGTCAACGGCAAGACCATCCGCGTCACCGCAGAGCGCAATCCGGCCGACCTGAAGTGGAACGAAGTAGGTGCTGAATACGTAGTTGAATCTACGGGTCTCTTCCTGACGAAGGAAAAAGCTCAGGCTCACATCGATGCCGGCGCCAAGTACGTCGTAATGTCCGCCCCCTCGAAGGACGACACCCCGATGTTCGTTTGCGGCGTCAACTTCGACAAGTACGTCAAGGGCACGCAGTTCGTATCCAACGCTTCCTGCACGACCAACTGCTTGGCTCCTATCGCCAAGGTCCTGAACGATAAGTTCGGCATCACCGACGGTTTGATGACGACGGTTCACTCCACCACGGCTACGCAGAAGACGGTAGACGGTCCCTCGATGAAGGATTGGCGCGGTGGTCGCGCAGCTTCCGGCAACATCATCCCGTCCTCCACGGGTGCTGCCAAGGCTGTAGGTAAGGTCATCCCCGAACTCAACGGCAAACTGACCGGTATGTCCATGCGCGTGCCGACCCTCGACGTTTCCGTAGTCGACCTGACTGTCAACCTCGCTAAGCCCGCCACCTACGCCGAAATCTGCGCCGCCATGAAGGAAGCTTCCGAAGGCGAACTCAAGGGCGTACTGGGCTACACCGAAGATGCTGTCGTATCGTCCGACTTCCTCGGCGACACCCGCACCTCCATCTTCGACGCCAAAGCAGGTATCGCACTGACCGACACGTTCGTTAAGGTCGTTTCTTGGTACGACAACGAAATCGGTTACTCCAACAAGGTGCTCGAGCTCATCGCTCACATGGCCAAGGTTAACGGATAAGCCTACGCTTTCCTTTCACACTCACATAGGGAGCGTCCCACGCGGGGCGCTCCCTTTTTACTTCACGCAAAAACGCGCCACCGGGCATGGGAACGCACTCCCATTAGCGAGCGACCGTATGGGGAAGAAACGTAGAGACGCGCCGACAGGCTCGATCCCGCCCCCCGCTTCACCCGCAACACTTCCGACTACCAGACGAAATTGCCACAACATCCACGCCATGCGGGCAGAAAAAGGGGATAGCACACCAGCCTTTTCCTACGAAAAATGTTAACTTTGCCAGAAACCACCCCTTTGCCCTCATTCCCGACAGACGAGGGGGGCGGGGGCACAACCGTTCAAATCACACTGACGATGAGAAACCGAATCCCCACCCTGCTCGCGGCCCTTTGCCTCGCACTCAGCCTCGCGGCACAGACCGCGGATGACGCGAATCCCCTCGAATCCGTTTACAACCAATTGCGCCGTCAACAAGGCACGACCGCCGACTCCGTCCGCTACACAGGCGACGATTTCGCCAAGAGCGGCGGATTCGCCTGGCAGCGTGGCACGGGCAGCGGCTGGACCGTGGGCTGCCGCCTGACGCTGTACGACACCCCGCCCGCCCAAGTCCGCAAGGTACGCACTGCCTTCGAGGCACTGGTCGCAAAGCAGTTTGTCAACCTTAACGACCCGGACCGGGCCGGCACCTACATGGAGAACAGCCGCACGGCCTACCTCTACCAATACCACCCTGCAGACAAAACGCTCTACTTCCTGCGCGCCACGACGTCGGGTGAAATCTCCATCCCCCACACTTGGACCACAACCGACTACCTCGACGCCCGGCGCCACGATCCCCTGAGCACCTTTTCCGACGCCCGCCTGCGCCAGCTGGGCCTGGCCCGCCTCTGGGCGGAAGTAAAGCGCAACTTCGTTTTCATGGACCGCGTGCGCCTCGACTGGGACAGCCTCTACCTGGCCACCCTGCCCCTCGTCGAGCAGGCACAGACTTTCGGCGAATGTACCCGCCTGCTCCAGCGTATGGCAGCCCGCCTTGCCGACGGCCATACGTACGTCTACGGCGACACCCCCGACCTCTGCACCGCACCCTTGACCACACGCCTCGTCGGCGACCGCGTCTATGTGGACCAGGTCGAGAGCAACCGCCTCGCCGCACAGGGCGTGCGCTGCGGCATGGAACTGCTCCGCATCGACGGCGAACCTGTCATAGACTACGGCCGCCGCGCGGTCAGCCCCTACGTGTCCTCATCCACACCGCAATGGACCGCCCACGAAACCTACGAAGGCCATGCCCTGCTCACCGCTCCGACTGGCGACACGCTGACCCTGACACTCCGGGACAGCGACGGCGAACTGCACATCGACTACGTGGCCGGCAGCCTCAAGCGCGACGCCGCCACGCCACGACCGACCCTCGAGTTCCGCGTCCTGCAAGGCCATATCGGCTACCTGCGTATCCGCGACTTCATGTCCGCCAGCTTCCGGCAGGACTTCGACCGCCTCTACCCCGACCTGCTTGCCACACAAGCCCTCATTGTCGACGTGCGCGACAACAGCGGAGGAAACTCGGGCAATGCAGACTACGTGCTGCGCCACCTCACCGCCGACTCCATCCGCACCGACTCCTGGAGCAGCCCCACGTACATCCCCGCCCTCGCGTCGTGGGGAAGGAAAGCCCCGCAGTACCACTCCCCCAGCTCACTAATGCCACCCATAGCCGGCACGACGCCCTACCTGCGCCCCGTAGCCGTACTCGTCGACCGGGGTACCTTCTCCGCTGCCGAGGACTTCTGCGCCGTATTCCGCGGCATGAAACGCGGCCCCCTCGTCGGTACCCCCACCGGCGGCAGTACGGGCAACGGCGTACGTGTCACCCTCATCCCCGGCCATGCCTACGCCAACATCTGCGCCAAACACGACGTCGCCCCCGACGGGACGGAGTTCGTCGGCACCGGTCTGCACCCCACCGTCGAAGTCCGTGAAACTTACGCCTCTCTCTTCCGCGACAAAACCGACGCTGCCCTCACCGAGGCCCTGCGCCTGCTCGCGGCGGACGCCACACCGCAACCCGCCCCGGCGAAACCCCGATAATCATTCCTTCCTATACACCCCGTAAAATCTAAGGCAGTCCCAGAAATTTCTAGGACTGCCTTAGATTTTACGGGAACTACACTTATTATTTCATGCCTGCGATTTATACCCTCTTATTTCCCTTAGTTTTTCCGCAGCCGCGAAGGAAACGATTTTCGCAGAAGTTTCAGCAGAAACGTTTTCGGGCGTCGGGAAAAATGCGTAAGTTCGCGGCCGTGACTCCACACTACGACATACTCACGATTCTGGGCCCCACGGCCTCGGGAAAGACGGCGCTGGCCGCCGCGCTGGCCGACCGCATCGGCGGCGAGGTTATCAGCGCCGATAGCCGGCAGGTGTACCGCCGCATGGACTTGGGGACGGGCAAGGACCTGGCTGACTACACGGTGCGGGGGCGGCAGGTGCCCTACCACCTGATAGACATCGTCGAACCGGGATATAAATATAATGTGTTCGAGTACCAGCGCGACTTTCTGTCGGCCTACACGGATATCCGCCGACGGGGCCGACGGGTAGTGGTCTGCGGCGGCACAGGGCTTTACCTCGAAAGCATATTGCGCGGTTACCGCCTGCTGCCCGTGCCCGAGAACCCGACACTGCGCGCGGCGCTGGCGGACAAATCGCTGGACGAACTGACCGACCTGCTCCGCACGTACAAGACACTACACAACACGACAGACGTCGACACGCCTAAGCGGGCCATACGCGCCATCGAAATCGAGGAATACTACCGCCGCCAGCCGGCCGAAGCCCGCAGCTTTCCCGCCCTGACGAGCCTGACCGTGGGACTCGACCTCAGCCGCGAGTTGCGACGCGAACGCATCACCCTACGGCTGCGCCAGCGGCTGGACGAAGGCATGGCCGACGAGGTGCGCCGCCTGCTGGACGAAGGACTGACGGCGGACGACCTCATCTACTACGGGCTGGAGTACAAATACCTGACCCTCTACGTCACGGGCCGGACAACCTACGACGAGATGTTCCGCCAACTCGAAACAGCCATCCACCAGTTTGCCAAACGCCAGATGACCTGGTTTCGCGGCATGGAACGCAGGGGCTGCCCCATACGCTGGCTCGACGCCACCCTGCCGCTCGACGACAAGCTGACAACCATCGGCGAATGGCTGAACGAAGCGCCGAGCACACACATATAATATATAAGGACACAACACAGGCCGAATGACGACACACAACACATGGGGCGTCATCTACTGCCCCAAGGAAGGCTCCGGAAAAACGCACAAGCGCTGGAACAAAATCCGCCGCTACATGAACGATCAGGGCATTGGCTTCGACTTCGTACAGAGCGAGGGGCCCGGCTCGGTGGAGCGACTGGCGGGCATGATGACCCAAAACGGTTACCGCACCCTGCTCGTCGTGGGCGGTGACGCCGCGCTCGGCGACGCCCTCAACGGCATCGCGCACGCAGCGCCGGACCCCGCCACATGGCCGGCGCTCGGCGTGGTACCCAACGGCTTCGGCAACGACTTTGCCCATTACTGGGGTTTCGACGAGGACAACTACAAGCAAACCGTCGACTGGCTCCGTCTGCGCCGCACCCGGCGTATAGACGTCGGGGTGGCCACACTGAAGACGGAAGCAGGCGAAACGAAACGCTACTTCCTGAACTGCGTGAGCGTCGGGGTAGCTGCGTCCATCATGCGGCTGCGCCGCAAGACGCACAGTTTCCTGGGCTTCAACACGCTGTCGTACCTGACGTCGGCGGTGCTGCTTCTGTTCCAGCGCATGGCCTATCGCGTACGTTTCCGGCTGAACGCCGAGGAGGTGGAACAACGGGCATTGACGATATGTGTCGGGTCGTGCGTCGGCTACGGACAGACGCCAAGCGCAGTGCCCTACAACGGCCAACTGGACGTAACCGCCGTTTCGCGCCCCGAGCTGACCGGACTTTTCAACGGGCTGTGGCTCCTCTTCACGGGACGGTTCCTGGGTTCGCGCAGTGTGGACTCGTGGCGCACGCGCCACGTAGAGTTCGACACCGTCGGCGGGGCTCCCGTAGCCGTCGACGGACACACGCTCCACTGCGACGTCGAACGTATCGACATCACCATTCAGCCCGAGTCCATCGACTTTCTCATACCCGGATAGCGCACGCCACGATTATCCGGGCTGCCACACTATCCGATACGGGAAATCTGGCCCAGCCGCTCGACGTCGATGAGTTTGATTTTCCGCCCGTCGATGGCTATCAACTTTTCAGCCGCAAAATTAGAGAGGGTGCGCGTGGCATTGGAAGCCGTCATGTTCGACAGGCTGGCCAAATCCTCGCGCGAAAGGTATATGCTCAGGGTCGACTCGTCCTCCTCCACGCCGTACGTATCGCGCAGAAAGAGCAACGACTCGGCCAACCGGCCACGGATGTGCTTCTGCGTGAGGTTGACCGTACGGCGGTCCGCTATGCCAAGGTCAACAGCCAGCTGACGCACGAAGAACATGGCCAGTGCGTTGTTATGGCGCATGGTTTCCTCGACAATGGTCATAGGAATGAAGCACACGTCCGAAGCCTCGAAAGCCGCAGCTCCGGTCACGTAGGGCTCACCTGCCAGATAGGCGCGATAGCCGAAATACTCCACCGGCTTAATGACACGGATGATCTGACTACGCCCGCCCACGCCGTCACGGTAAATCTTCACCTTACCCGACAGCAGGCAAATCAGCTCGTCGGGGCTTTCGCCCTCACGATAAATAGGCTCGCTCTTACGAAAGCGCCTGACCGACAAATGTTCTGAAAAACGAGTTTGCTCCTCTTCCGTCAGAAGGCTCCACAGGTCGGCGACACAATCAATCGCTTCCTCCTTCGACAGACAATTAACTTCACCCATATAAAAGTTTTACTGCGGCTTTGCGGGGGGCAAAAGTAAACATTCTTGACGAAGTAAGCAAGCTGTCCGACAGTTTTTTAACTGATTCCGAATGGCTTTTCGGGACATGAAGCCACCATTTTCCACACATTTGGTACGTTTCGCGCATTTTTTTCGGAAAAAGTTTTTCCGTTTCCGACCTTTTCTCTAATTTTGGGAGTGAAACAAAGTGTCTTAAAAAGCGAATTAAGAACCTTAACATAACTGAGAAACATGTGCTACTTACGATTTGATAAGACGCAGATGGCCAACCTTCAGGATTCCCTCTACAAGGAAATGCTGATCACCAATCGGTCGGGCGCGTACTGCTGCACAACGTTAGTCGGGTGCAACATCCGTAAATACCATGGGTTACTGGTGATTCCCGTCCCCTCTCTTGACGACGAGAACCACGTACTCCTCTCCTCCCTGGACGAGACTGTCATTCAGCACGGAGCCGAGTTCAACCTTGGTCTGCACAAGTATCAGGGCGAAAACTACAGTCCGAAAGGACACAAGTACATCCTGAGCTTTGAGTGGGACAAGGTGCCGACCACCATCTACCGCATCGGTGGCGTGGTGCTGAAGAAGGAAATCGTGTTCCACACGGACATCCACCGGCTCTTCATCCGGTACACCCTGCTGGAAGCCCACTCGCCCACAACGTTACGCCTGAAGCCGTTCCTCGCCTTCCGGAGCGTACGGCAGTGGACCCACGAGAACGGCGTGGCCAACAAAAGCTACGAAGAGGTGGAGAACGGCATCAAGATGAACCTCTACGCAGGCTATCCGGACCTGTACATGCAGCTGAACCGCCCCGCCAAGTTCGTCTACGCCCCCGACTGGTATCGCGGACTCGACTACCCCAAGGAGCGGGAGCGTGGCTACGACTCGTCGGAGGACCTGCTGGTGCCTGGCTACTTTGAAATGCCCATCAAGAAAGGAGAACCCGTCATCTTCTCCGCCGCCACTGACCCCGGCCAGCCAGAAGACATCGAACAGCGCATGGAAGAAGAAATCGACGCCCTCGACCGGCGCGACAGTTTCTACCACTGCCTGGTCAACGCCGCCCACCAGTTCAACATGCACAAAGACGGCGAACAGTATGTCCTTGCCGGTTACCCTTGGTTCAAATGCCGTGCGCGCGACACGTTCATCTCCCTGCCCGGCCTCACCCTCTCGATAGGCGAAGAGGCTCAGTTCGAAAAGTACATGGACACTGCCGTGAAGGCCATCCGACAATATATTAATAAGGAGCCTATCACGGTGAGCATCTACGAAATGGAGCAGCCCGACACCTTGCTTTGGGCCATCTGGTGTATCCAGCAATACGCCAAGTACACCTCGCGCAAGAAGTGCATGGAACGCTATGGCGAGCTCATCGGCGAAATACTGGGCTTCATCCGCTACGGACGCCACGCCAACCTGTTCATGCACGACAACGGTCTGCTCTACAGCAACGGTCGCGACGTTCCGGTGACATGGATGAACTCCACCGTGGGCGGACACCCCATCATTCCTCGCTCGGGCTACATTGTCGAGTTCAATGCGCTATGGTACAACGCCATCCGATTCTATGCCCAACTGCTGTCGGAGCAACCGAACGAGCAAGACCGCAGCCGGGCACAACACTTGGAGCAGAGCGCCGAGGTCGTAGCCAAGTCGTTTAAGGAAGTGTTCCTCAACGAATACGGCTACCTGCTCGACTACGTCGACGGACAAATGATGGACTGGAGCGTACGCCCCAACCAGCTGTTCGCCATTGCCCTGGACTTCTCGCCCCTGGACCTCAAGGAGCGCAAGAAAGTGCTCGACATCTGCACCAAGGAGCTCGTCACACCCAAGGGCATCCGCTCGCTCTCACCCAAAAGCGGCGGTTACCGCCCGATGTACGTCGGACCGCAGGACCAGCGCGACCAAGCTTACCACCAAGGCACCGCTTGGCCGTGGCTGACGGGATTCTACCTGGAAGCCTACCTGCGGATTTACAAGATGAGCGGTGTGGGCTACATCGAGCGCCAGCTGATTGGCTTCGAGGAAGAGCTGTTCTACCACTGCGTCGGCACAATACCCGAACTGTTCGACGGCAACCCGCCCTTCCACGGACGTGGAGCCATCTCGTTCGCCATGAACGTCAGCGGCATTCTCCGTGCCATCCGCCTCTACGAGCGATATAAAATTGAAGAATAACCTGAAAGAGGGAAGCACACTATGAAAGTTCTAATGTATGGATGGGAGTTTCCCCCGCACATCCTGGGTGGACTCGGAACCGCCAGCTACGGCATCACCAGAGGACTGGCGCTTCAACCCGATATGCACATCACGTTCTGCCTGCCCAAGCCGTGGGGCGACGAGGACAAAAGCTTCATGAACATCATCGGCCTGAGCGAGGTGCCCATCGTCTGGCGCGACGTCAGCTGGGACCACGTTCAGCAGCGCATCGGCGACAAAATGGATCCCCAACTCTATTTCGACCTGCGCGACCACATCTACGCCGACTTCAACTACCGGCTGACGGACGACCTGGGCTGCATTGAGTTCTCAGGCCGCTATCCGGACAACCTGTACGACGAAATCAACAACTACTCCATCGTGGCCGGCGTCGTGGCCCGCCAGCAGGAGTACGACATCATTCACGCGCACGACTGGCTCACCTATCCTGCCGGCATCCACACCAAGCAGGTGTCGGGCAAACCCTTGGTCATCCATGTCCACGCCACAGAGTTCGACCGCAGCCGCGGAAAACCCAACCCCACCGTCTACGGCATCGAAAAGGACGGCATGGACCACGCCGACTGCATCATGTGCGTGAGCGAGCTTACACGCCAGACCGTCATCAACCACTATCATCAGGACCCGGCCAAATGCTTCGCCATGCACAACGCCGTCGACCCCCTCGCGCCGGACATCCTCAACTTCGTCGCGCAGCGCGAGGACCACAAGAAACGGCGCGAAAAAGTCGTGACTTTCCTCGGCCGCATCACCATGCAGAAAGGTCCCGAATACTTCGTCGAAGCTGCCGCACTCGTCCTACAGCGTACGCACAACATACGCTTCTGCATGGCCGGCTCCGGCGACATGATGAACGCCATGATCGAACTGGTCGCCCAGCGCGGCATAGCCGACCGCTTCCACTTCCCTGGCTTCATGCGGGGCCGGCAGGTGTACGAAACGTTCCGCGCCAGCGACGTCTACGTCATGCCCTCCGTCTCCGAACCGTTCGGTATCTCACCCCTCGAGGCGATGCAGTGCGGCGTACCCTCCATCATCAGCAAACAGAGCGGCTGCGCCGAGATCCTGCATAAGTGCATCAAGACCGACTACTGGGACATCTACGCCATGGCCGACGCCATGTACTCCATCTGCACCAACGACGGACTCTACGAGTACCTGCGCGATGAAGGGAAAAAGGAGGTCGACCAGATTACCTGGGAGAAAGTGGGCGAACGCATATACCGCCTCTACCAGCAAACACTTGCCAACTATAACCATTAACTACCCACCCCACCATGAAGACTATTTGCCTTTATTTCGAAATACACCAGAATATCCACCTCAAGCGCTACCGCTTCTTCGACATCGGTACGGACCATTACTACTACGACGACTACGAGAACGAGCGCTCCATCACCGAGACGGCCGACCGCTCGTACGTCCCCGCCTTGCAGACCCTCATCGAGATTGCCCGCAAACACGGCGACTACTTCAAGTGCGCCTTCTCGCTCTCGGGCTGTGCCATCGAACAACTAGAGAACCACTCGCCGCAAGTCATCGAGTTGCTTCAAGAGCTCAACGAGACAGGCTGCGTGGAGTTCCTCGCCGAACCCTACTCGCACGGCTTCTCCTCGCTGGCTAACCCCGAATGCTTCAAGGAGGAAGTCAGCCGCCTCTGCCAAAAGGTGAAGGACCTCTTCGGCCAAGAGCCCAAAATCTTCCGCAACTCGTGCCTCGTTTATTCCGACGACATCGGCGAACTCGTCGCCAACATGGGCTTCAAGGGGATGCTCACCGAAGGCGCACGCCACGTCCTCGGATGGAAGAGTCCGCACTTCCTTTACCACTGCAACCGCAATCCGGAACTCAAGCTCCTCCTGCGCGACTACCGCCTCTCCGAGGACATCAGCCTGCGCTTCAACGACGCCAACTGGAGCGAATACCCTCTCTTCGCCGACGCCTACGCCAACTGGATTGCCGCCCTTCCCGAGGAAGAACAAGTCATCAACATCTTCATGGAGCTCTGCGCGCTGGGCATCTTCCAGCCTCTGTCAAGCGGCATTTTGGACTTCATGAAAGCCCTGCCCGACCAGCTCAAAGAGCGCGGCATCGTATTCTCCACACCGTCCGAGATATGCGCCAAGATGAAGTCCGCCGGTGCTCTCGACGTAACGTACCCCATCTCCTGGGTAGACGAGGAGCGCGACATCAGCCCTTGGCTCGGCAACGTCATGCAACGTGAAGCTTTCGAAAAGCTCTACAGCATCGCCGACCGCGTACGCATCTGCACCGATCGCCGCATCAAGCAGGACTGGGCCTACCTCCAAGCGTCCAACAACCTCCGCTTCATGAGCACCAAGCCCAACAGCTACGGCGCCTACCGAGGCATCTACGACTCACCCTACGACGCGTTCACCAACTTCATGAACATTCTCGGCGACTTCATCACCCGTGTCAACAACCTCTACCCCACCGACATGGACAACGAGGAGCTCAACTCCCTGCTCACTACCATCAAGAACCAGGAGAAAGAGCTTGAAATCAAAGACAAGGAGATTGAGAAACTGCACCACATGCTCGAACGCCTCGAAAATGCGGAAAAGGCGCCCGCCAAGCCCAAAGCCAAAACCGCCGCAGCACCGAAAACCGCAAAAACCACCCGCAGCACCACGCGGACAACTTCAAAGAAGTAAACACCCACTCGCCCACGGGCGAGTCCAACTGCAACTCGCTCCTGCATCCGCCAACAGCTGGGCCGCAGGAGCGAGTTTTTTGTACATCGCAACCCACACTCTCCACGGCCTAACCTTGTCCCGCCCAGTCTTCCCAGCCAGACTAATCAACGGCCGCCAATCTCACCAAGACCAAGGCGCTGAACTTTTCTGTCGCTGCGCCCGTCGCGACGGGCGCAGCGACAGTTTTACGAGAACTACGATAGACGGACGATAAAGCGTAAAACGCGGCGATTGAACAATGAGAAAAAAGAAAGCGACAGCCGGAAGATAATCACTACCGGCTGTCGCTTATATACGATTTACTGTCGAGGCTGAGAAAAGCTCACCGCACGTTGGCAAACTTGCTGTAAACGATGGAGAGCTTAATGTCGCCACTGTCACCACCTACGAGGCGCGTACTGGTCAGCCCCATCTCGTTGTTCACGCGCATCAGTTCGCGCACCGACATACCGTAACTGTTGGTCGTGGTGGTATAGACGGCCTGCACAGGGATAAGAACCACCTTGTTCCAATCCGGATTCTGCGCCTCCCATTGGGCATATTTGGCATTGCGGGCCGCCTCGTCTTCGCCCTGCACGACGCCTGCTCCCATGTCGCGCAGACTGCGCAGATAGGAAAGGAGGCGCGCAATGTTCGTGAACGTGTAAGAGTTGCGCGAAGAAGAATAGTCAGCCGTGTACGAAGTGATTTCGTCGGGCACGAGGCCTTCTTCGAAGAAGCGGAACATATCAGTCTTGCGCACCATGAGCAGGTTGGACGGCACGTCCAAGCTGAAAGCGCTGTTGACCTCATTGTTGCGCCGCACGAAAGCGATGCTCGCACTGTTTATCGTGTCGGTGTAATGCTCGCCGGCCACGACATCGCTGACGGGAAGCTCCACTTCAGTGAAAAGGCCGGAAGGTGTCTTGAGATAAGTATAGCCTTGATCGGCCGTGTTGACCAGCCCGTCGAGGCCTTCGTTGGCCACCTGCGTGCTCTGAATAACCTCGGCCGTGGCGCCCATACGCTGCATACCGTCGACGATGGTGTCGTTGCCGTTTTCGTTAGTCACGTGATAACGGAAATAAAGGTTCAGGGCCGAGATGTCGACATTGACCATCGTACCGACGCCACCCACCGTCTGGAAATAGAATCCGGGACAAACGTGGTGAATGAACTCATACGAATCCCTAAAATACTCGGGATGCGCGTAGTACATGTTCAGCAGATAGGTGGCATAATCCTTCGGCAGGTTGACGCGGATCTGCTGGTAGTAACTGGAGGAGTTCAGCAAGGTGTCGGCCACGCTCAGGTCACGTGTGGAGAACGTCAGGGTGCGCTGCACGGCCGACGGGTCGCGGTTCAGGTAATTCTCGGGATTGAGCGTCGTATAGTACAGGTCATTTTCCTCCATTACGCGCGAGGTGTCGAGCTCATGCACCTTTATTTTCATCGTGTTCAGCGAGTCGCCGTAGTAGGAGCGGATGTACACGCGGATGTCGCAGGAGTCGGCTTGTACCACGCCGTCCTTGACAATCATGTTCTCACGGGCAGGAAACGCGATGTTCTCAAGAATGTGAAACTGCGCCAAGAAGTTACACGTAGTCAGCGTGTGGGTTTCGGGGTCGACAACGCGGCCCAGACGGCAGTCGTTCGTCGTGGCCAGGACGGAGTCGACCCGGATGGTGCGGCTGCGGACTGTATAATCGGTGGTCTCTACGGTCATGCCGTCACTGCCGGGCATGATGTCCGTGCCTATGGTGGCCGTACTGTCGTCACAACCATACACAAAAATCAGACTGGCAGCCAACGAGGCACACCATCTGAGAGCGGATGAAAATTTCACGGCTATGGGATTTGTTTTTACAAGCGAGAATCACTCTTCGGCCGCATCGCCAAACACCGTATCGTAAAACGCGTTGTACGTTTCGGCAGGCTTGTCCGTCTCGGCATACTCGAGCACCGGCAGGCCCAGGCTGCGGGCATAATCCATACCGGCTGCCGCCACGCCCGCCTCGCCCTGCACGAAACCGTCCGAGAAGCGGGCGGCAAGCAGATCCAGCGCGTCGGGAGCCGAAAAGTCGAGGTCCAGTCCGCTGAGGTAGTCCTCTGTCACACCGCGGAAAGCCAGACACGCCTTGAAGTTGTCGGGAAGCGGACTGTGCAGCCTGTCGCCGTAGGAGGAGTAGACCACCTTGGCGTCAGCAAAGGGAGGGTCGTCCTTATAGACCGTCTTGATATACAATGGAGCGACGGCGGACATCCAGCCGTGGCAGTGGATGATGTCGGGACTCCAGCGCAGTTTCTTGACCGTTTCCAGCACGCCGCGGGCGTAGAAGATGGCACGCTCGCCGTTGTCGGGATATTCCTCTCCGAACTCATCGACGCGCATCTGGCGCTTCTGAAAATAATCGTCATTGTCGATAAAATAAACCTGCATACGGGCGGCCTGTATGGACGCCACTTTGATGATTAGCGGATGGTCGGTGTCGTCGATGATGATATTCATTCCCGACAGACGGATTACCTCATGCAACTGGTTCCGGCGCTCGTTGATATTCCCCCACTTGGGCATGAACGTACGGATTTCCCGTCCGGTTTCCTGGATGAGCTGGGGCAGTTTGCGCCCAAGCTGGGACATGGGATTTTCAGGGACATAAGGTACGATTTCCTGGGTAATGAACAAGACTTTCTTGACGCTCATTTTCCTTTCTTCTCTAATTATATGATGCGGCAAAGGTACAAAAAAAACAGCAAATATGCCCAATTTGCCGCCGAGTAAAGCACTCGGTTCGGGCAAAAGGAAGATTTATGCGCCGGCCGCTTCAGTATTTGGCAATAAATCTGTTATTTTGCACCCCGTTGAGCTATTTGCCACGCGTTAAGCACATGAAAATCGTACGTACCAAAAAAGAATTGCAAAGCGAGCTGCACGCGCTGCGCTCGCAGGGCTGTACCGTCGGTCTCGTACCGACGATGGGAGCCCTCCACGAGGGTCATCTCTCGCTTGTCAAACGCTCGACGGAGGAAAACTCCGCCACGGTGGTCAGCGTCTTTGTCAACCCCACTCAGTTCAATGACAAAAACGATCTTGCCCACTATCCCCGCACGCTGGAAGCCGACTGCCGGCTTTTGGAGCAGGCCCACGCCACCCTGGTGTTCGCACCGTCGGTCGAGGAAGTCTATCCCGAACCCGACACACGCCATTTCAGCTACCCGCCCGTCGACACTGTCATGGAGGGGGCGCGGCGACCGGGCCACTTCAACGGGGTTTGCCAGATTGTCAGCAAGCTGTTCGACTGGGTCAAGCCGGACCGCGCCTACTTCGGCGAGAAGGATTTCCAGCAGATTGCCGTCATCCGCGCCATGGTAGCCGACCTTCGGATTCCGGTGGAACTGCGGCCCTGCCCCATTGTGCGCGAAACAAGCGGGCTGGCGCTCAGCAGCCGTAACACCCTGCTCAGCCCCGCCGAGAAGCTGACCGCCCAGAAAATCTCGCAAACCCTCTTTGCCAGCCGCGACTTCGCCCGTACACACAGTGTCCGCGAAACGGCCGACTACGTCACCGGCACGCTGAACGCCTGCGACGGACTGCGCGTCGAATACTTTGAAATCATCGATGGCATCACCCTGCAACCCGTCGCCACGTGGGACGACACGGACTACATCGTGGGTTGCGTCACCGTCTTCTGCGGCGAGCGCCCCGTCCGCCTCATCGACAACGTCAAGTACAAAGAACCCACCCCGACATGCTGATAGAAGTTCTCAAATCCAAGATACACTGCGCCCGCGTTACTGAGGCCAACCTGAACTACATGGGCAGTATCACCATCGACGAAGACCTGATGGACGCGGCCGGACTCATCGCGGGCGAACGCGTGTTCATCGTCAACAACAACAACGGCGAACGTTTCGACACCTATATAATTAAAGGAGAACGGGGCTCGGGCTGCATCTGCCTCAACGGCGGGGCGGCCCGCAAGGCCCAGGTAGGCGATATTGTCATCATCATGGCCTACGCCACCCTGACGCCCGAAGAGGCCAAGACGTTCAAACCGCGACTGGTGTTCCCGGACGCTGCCACCAACAGCCTTGTACAATGAAAAAATTCTCTGACTTGTGTGCCGAACGCTTCTCCGTGAGAAGCTATCAGAGCACTCCCGTCCCCGAGGAGGCGCTCGGATATATCTGCGAATGCGTGCGGATGGCGCCGTCCGCCGTCAACCGCCAGCCGTGGAAGTTCATCGTGGTCCGCACGCCTGAGTTGCGGAAACAGCTACAGACTTGCTACGGACGCGAATGGTTCGCCGAAGCCCCCGTCTACGTCGTGGCTTGCCGCCTGGCAGCCGAAGAATGGGTGCGCCCGGCCGATCACAAGCCGCACGGCGACATCGATGTGGCCATCGCCGTGGAACACTTGTGCCTCGCCGCGACCGAGCAGGGACTGGGCACGTGCTGGGTGTGCAACTTCGACGTGGCGCGCTGCAAGGAGGCGCTCGGCCTGCCCGAGGGCGTAGAACCGGTGGCCATCGTCCCCATAGGCTACCCCGCGGACAACGCCACGAATGTCAAGAAGCGGAAGCCTGCCGCCGAAATCTGGGAAGAGCGCTGACCTCCTCCGTCAGAAAACATTTTTCCCCGACTTCAAGAGTTCTTCCGTAGTCTTTAGCGGTACTTCGCGTACCGCTATTTTTATGGACTCACTTTGAGCCGTACGTTTTTCGGCCTTATATTTCGGTACAAGGCCGAAAAACGGTTCATATACGCTCTCTCCGCGCACCGGGTAGCGCACTTGGGCGGCTACCTTACACTCGGGAATGCGAAATGTGCCGACCTCCTCGGGACAAACGTAGACCTGCGCCGCATCCACCGTATAATAGACAGTCCGCCCGCGCCTGACGCGACGCTGCACCATACGCACGGACCGCGGCGCGACGCGACAGCCTTTCACTTTCGGAAACTTTATCTTTTCGACTTCGGCGATCGGATGAAGCGAATAAACCCTGACGGTCACCAGACAACTGTCGCCCTCCAATATCTCGGGTCGGGCACACTCCAACTGCACGAAAAAATCGTCAACCCCTTTCCGGGACTCGGCTGCTGCCGGACGAAGCAAGGCACCGCACAGCAGCAGGAGAAAACAAACAAGGAACCTGTTCATCCCGACATTACAGATTTTCACACTCCTCTAACCACGCCGCCGAAGTCGCGTCGCTCGGCATACGCCAGTCGCCGCGGGGGCTTAACGAACAACTGCCCACTTTCGGACCGTCGGGCAGACAGCTGCGCTTGAACTGCTGGGAGAAGAAGCGGCGGCAGAATGTCGTCAGCCATTTCTTAAGGACGTCGTCCGTATATTTGCCCGCGAACGCGTGGCGGGCCAGGAAGTAGATTTTGGCCGGACGGAAACCGAAGCGCAGGAAGTAATACAGGAAAAAGTCGTGCAACTCGTACGGACCGACCAGGTCTTCTGTCTTTTGCTGGATATTCCCGTCCTCGTCGGCAGGTATCAGTTCCGGGCTGATCGGCGTGTCGACGATGTCGAGCAGGGTGGCGCGGCTTTGGTCGTCGGCCACATGATTGGCCATCCAGACGACCAGGTGGCGGACCAAAGTCTTGGGGATGGACACGTTTACGCTGTACATGCTCATGTGGTCGCCGTTGTAGGTGGCCCAACCGAGGGCCAGCTCGCTCAGATCGCCCGTACCGACGACGAAGCCGCCCATCTGGTTGGCTACGTCCATCAGGATTTGCGTCCGCTCCCGCGCCTGTCCGTTCTCGTATGTCACGTCGTGGCAGTCCAAATCCTGCCCCAAGTCACGGAAGTGCTGGAGACAGGCATCCTTAATGCTGATTTCGCGAATCGTCACGCCGAGGCTCTGCATCAGGGCGATGGCATTGGAATACGTGCGGACGGTTGTACCGAATCCCGGCATCGTGATGCCCACGATGCCGCGACGGTCGCGCTTCAGGCGGTCGAACGCATGTACACACACAAGGAGTGCCAGCGTCGAGTCGAGTCCGCCGCTGATGCCTACCACAACGGTTTTCGCCTGCGTGAAAGCCACCCGCTGGGCCAGCCCTTCGGCCTGAATGCTCAGGATTTCCTCGCACCGTTCGTCGAGTTCGCCACCGCGGGGAACGAACGGCGCGGGGTCCACACGGCGCGAGAGCCCCGACTGGCGCTCCTCGGGGATGCTGACAGGGTCGAGCTCAACCGTACGGCAGGTCAGCCGGTCCGTCAGGTACTGCTTGGCCGAAGCGAACGACGTGTTCACCCGCCGTTCCATGCGCAGGCGCTCCACGTCGACCTCGCTGATGACGAGCTGATCGTTCATCAGAAAACGCTTGGACTCCGCCAGAATGTGCCCGTTCTCCGCCACGTAGGCCCGACTGGAGAACACAACGTCCTGCGTGCTCTCCCCGAATCCGGCTCCGGCGTACACATAACCGGCCAAGAGGCGGGCGCTCTGGCTCTCGACGAGCTTACGCGTATAAAGGCTCTTCCCGATAATTTCGTTGCTTGCGCTCAGGTTCAGGATGATTTCGGCCCCCGAAAGGGCCAGGCGGGAACTCGGCGGTACCGGAGCCCAAAGGTCCTCGCAGATCTCCACGCCGAACGTACAGTGCCCCGTGTCGAACAACAGGCGGGAGCCCAACGGCACAGTCTGGCCACAGAAGCGGTATTGCGTGTCGCGCACGCTCTCGGCCGAAGCGAACCAGCGCTGCTCGTAAAACTCGTTGTAATTCGGAAGGTAGGTTTTGGGAACAATACCCATTATCTTGCCACGGTGAATCACTACGGCACAGTTCAGCAGGATGCCCTCGTAGTTGAGCGGCACGCCGACCACAGTCACCACATTCAGCGAATGGCTGAACTCCAACAGTTTCAACAAGGCGAACTCGGCCTCGTCCAACAGCAACTGCTGATGGAACAAATCCTGACAGGTATAGGCGGTCACGCACAGCTCGGGAAAACAGAGCAACTCGACACCCAGCCCTTCGGCGCGAGCCATCAGGGCCTCAATCTGTGCCGTATTGTACTTACAGTCAGCCACCTTCACGCCAGGCACGGCCGCCGCGACTTTGATAAAACCGTATTTCATGCTTGCGAATCCTTCGTTAGTAATTGTCGACAAAGATACACTTTTTTTTTCACCCGCTTTCACCCATACCCGGGTTAGTACCGTCCTGACCGGCAAAACCCCGCCCGCGACCCGAGGCGACAGGTTCCGGCTCCATGACCCGGCAAAGGAAGCTGGAATCGGGGATTTTTTGCGCGACACAGCGATTCTTCTGCCGATTTGCACTATCTTTGCCCATGCAGACCACGTTCGGTCTGCCCGACAAAGTAATCAACAAACGACACATTATGAAAGGAATCGTTCTTGCCGGGGGAAGCGGAACCCGTCTTTACCCCATCACCAAGGGAATAAGCAAACAGCTCATCCCTATCTTCGACAAGCCCATGGTCTACTACCCCATATCGGTGCTCATGCTTGCCGGCATTCGCGACATCCTTATCATTTCCACGCCGCAAGACCTGCCGGGTTTCCAGCGCCTGCTGGGCGACGGCGCCGACTACGGCGTGCGCTTCACCTACGCCGAACAACCCTCACCCGACGGACTGGCGCAGGCCTTCCTCATCGGTGAGGACTTCATTGGCACCGACAGCGTTTGCCTGGTCCTCGGCGATAACATTTTCCATGGAAACGGACTCAGCGCCCTGCTTCGCGAAGCGGTCGAACAGGCCGAAACGCGACAGAAAGCCACAGTGTTCGGCTACCGTGTCAACGACCCGGAACGCTATGGCGTCGTGGAATTCGACGCTACGGGCCACTGCATCAGTATTGAGGAGAAGCCGCAACACCCGAAGTCGAACTACGCCGTCGTAGGGCTCT
Organism: uncultured Alloprevotella sp.; assembly: GCA_944322325.1. Taxonomy (GTDB): domain Bacteria; phylum Bacteroidota; class Bacteroidia; order Bacteroidales; family Bacteroidaceae; genus Alloprevotella. The sequence goes on along the minus strand of CALUOQ010000003.1, from coordinate 91,024 downwards.
ACTTCTACCCCAACAAGGTGGTCGAAGTGGCCAAAGGCATACGCCCGTCAGCCCGCGGCGAACTGGAAATCACCTCGGTCAACCAGCAATTTCTTGCAGACGGGGAACTCATGGTCCAGACCCTCAGCCGCGGTTTTGCTTGGCTCGACACGGGTACGCACGACAGCCTGAGTGAGGCTTCGACCTTCATTGAGGTTATCGAGAAACGCACCGGCCTGAAAATTGCCTGCCTCGAAGGCATCGCCCTCGAACAGGGATGGATTTCGCCCCGGCAACTGCGCGAAACGGCGAAACCGATGTGCAAAAACGACTACGGGCAATACTTGCTCCGTCTGGCCGACGAGGCCGAACGGGCTTAACCCCCAAGACACCATGTGGAGGGCTCTACTGTGGCTGTGCTTCCTTTCTGTGCAGGCCGTCGCACAAAGTTTTCCCGACCTGCCGGCCCGCTTTGTGCGCATCTATACGATGGAGGAACTGCAAGAAACCGGCTTCTACGCCATCGGCGCCCTGAGCGACGGCGAGCTCTACTTCATGCGACAAAAACCTACGACTGAAGTTTCCGAAAAGCTATCCGTTGCAAAAGCCGGAGTCTTACAAGAGGCTTACACGCTGACAACAAACATAAACTTCTGGAAAATCTCGAAAATCGCTGAAGGGTGGACAATTGAGGGAGACACCACTCCGTCCTACTTAGTTCCGGCAGGAACCAACAACTTCAAACAAGGAAGCCAACCTACGCCATGGATTTTCAGCACAAACAATGATGGCACGTTTACGCTCGTCGCTTCGTCCCAACCGGACTATGGCGTAGACATCAGGGGGAAAACGCCCCACTACTTCGGTCGCTACAAAATTCTCGACTCCCACGCGCACCTTTACCTCTACAAACTTGCTACCGCTGAGGCCACTGCGCCCGCCGACGGCAGCGAGGTGGCACTGTGTGCGCAGGGCCGAGGTGAACTCAACGCCCTCGACGGGAGCAGACTCAGCCTGCAAAGCACCCGCGGTTACCTGTTGGTCAACGACACGATTGCCCCGGGCGAAAGCATAGGCACCTGGCGGGCGGACTATGCCAACGATACGGACTTCAGCCTGACGACTGCGGCGGGACAAACCCTCTGCGTAACCGACGGGCGGCTCAACTTGTGCCCCCGTTCCGCAGCGAGCGAACAGGCCTGCTGGCGCGTCGACGACGGACTGATTACGTGGGTCGGAAATCCCGGAGCTCCGCTCGCGCTCTGCGCCGTGACGGACGACACGAGTACAACGATACAGCTGCTCAGCCCCGAAGCGTACCAAGCAAGCGGCGCGTCTGCCTTCCTCTTTCACCCCGTCGGCGCTCCCCCGATTGTCACGAAGGCCCCCGACGGCGTATGGCAACTCTCCGGCGCCTGGAGCGCAGACACCTTGTCCCGCCTCGCCCTGACCGGCGCTACGGCGCTCGACCTGACCCGCGTCTCCCTGCCGCGCCACGCCACGCCGCTTGCCATTGAAAACCCCAACATGCTCGTCTACGTGCGCGCGGCGGAAGCGGACTACGCCCCGCAGGAGTGGCCGCACGTCGTCGCAGTCAGCAACCAGAGTTGTCAAGCCATCCGCCCCATCGCCCTTCACGACAAATACCCCTTTCACACGCCCTATCCGTTCGTTGCCGCGCAAGGCATCAGCTACGAGCGTGAGGCCCACGCCGACCACGGTTGGGAAACGCTTTGCCTGCCGTTCGACGTGGCTCAGTTGCCCCTCGGATTCGTCGGAGAGACTTTCGACGGCCTACAGGGGGCGGACATTCGCTTTACGCCCGTACAAAGCGTACCCGCCAACACGCCGCTCATCATTGCCTACACCGGCGAGGAGACTGCGGGCACCGTTCCTTTCCAGGTCAGCGCAACCGGCGTGACGGTCCGCACGGCGACAGACTCGACGACAGCCGGCCTCGCAGGCAACTACCTGCCGTTTGTCGTAGGTGAACGCGAAGGACGATGTTACCTGCTCAACGCGACGGGCGACGCCTTCGTGCTGAGCGATGCGGCCAGTACGCTCGCCCCTTTCCGTGCCTACTTGGAGACGACGGCAACGAGACACACGATAAACGTCCGCCACACGCAGACTACGGGATTGCATTCGCCGTCCCTAAAAAACAAAACGTCCGAAAGCTACCGGCCGGACGGACGCCGATGGCCGAAAAACAAACCGGCACACGGCATCCTCATCCGCGACGGAAAAAAATATATCAGTAAATAAACCTTCAACCCCAACGCTAAGTATGATTATCGCAGTAGACTTCGACGGCACGATAGTAGAAGACCGCTATCCCGAAATCGGCAAGGAACGGCCGTTTGCCACCATCACGCTCCGCAAGCTCATCGAGCACCACCACAAACTCATTCTCTGGACCGTACGCGAGGGACAGCTGCTCGACGAGGCCGTCGAGTGGTGCCGCAACAAGGGTATTGAATTTTACGCCGTCAACAAGGATTACGAGGAAGAGGACCCCGAAACCAACAAGCACTTCAGCCGGAAAATCAAGGCCGACGTATTCATCGACGACCGCAACGTGGGTGGCCTGCTTGACTGGGGCAGTATCTACGAAATCCTCGTCCATAAAAAAACTTACGCCGAGTGCCTGCTCGGCGAGGAGGAAAAACCGAAGAAAAAGAAATGGTGGTCGTTCTGACCACCATTTCTTTTACAACAACTTTCCCAACCATTTTCCAGCCGGACGTTCGCTGAAGTACAATAATAACAAGGAAAAACTCAAATCCAGCACGAATAACAAACCCCACGTGGGGTAAAATCCGAGGCTCTGCCAATTTGTCTTCATTAAGAACGACAATCCTGCCACAAAATACATGTGAGTAAAATAAAGCAGGATACTCAACGTTCGAAGTCGCCGATAAAAAAGCAGCGAACCCTGCAAATTTATCTGAAGTGCGACACAAAACACTCCCACACCAGAGAAGAGCGTTGCATAAGGCAACTTAAATTATGTACATATTGCTTCACAGACAGAAGTCCATCTGGCTTCAACACGTCACCCACGGCCGAAATTTTACGGAACAGCAGAAAGCCCGATGTAATGAAAAAGAACGGAACCGCCCACCGCGCCATCATGGACAAAAGGAAAGGCATGTCTTCGTCCACGATAGCGTCTGCGTGTATGCCCCACCACCATGATGGCCATCACGAACTTCAGTAAATCTATCGACTTGTACTGCATATATGCTGGAATCGGCCCCATTTTACTCCTGGAACCTGCGGCTGGCGCGCAGCAGGTGGCGCGTCACGCTGATAAGCTCCTGCGTTTCCTGAAGGGTGCTCAGATAGAGCAGGTCGACCTTGATATTGCTGTCCTCGCGCTGTATGCGGTCCTGCTGATTGTGGCGCACGGCGGACAACTGGCTTTTCAGCGCGTTACCGTAGACGAGTACCTCGTCCGCACCGGTGAAGTCGCCCGATACAATCATTAAGGACACCTTGTCCATCATGGTCATCACTTCCGCACAGAAGGGACGCAGCTCCTCGACATACTCCTTGGGCAAGGGGTTGAAGTTGTTGTCGACGTGCTCCAAGCAGGGCTCCACCATACGCTTCAGGCAGTAGATAATCTGTGAGCAGCTGTTGCACCCCAAATGGAACCAAGTGTTTTTCTCCACCGCCTGCAAATAATCGATTTTGCGCATACCGATGATTTCCTTCCGGCGATAGCGTTTCCACATGGCTTTCTCGTCGTCTACTGCCTCGGCGGCATGGCGCAGTGCCTTTATGTCCTCGCCTATCAGGCCCTCCACCATGCGGCCGAACTGCTCCCGAGCAAACTTCACCATGCCCGACTGTGTCTGGCGGACGTGCTCCACGAGCAACTGCCAGGCTTCCTTTTTGTCGTGCGTACGCACCAGCTGACGAAACAGGACGTCGATGCTTTCTTCCTCCTGCTTTTTCTTGAACTTGCGGTTGTTATTGATAAGCACAGCCACGACGGCCATCATGACAAGCACCATGGCAATGATACCGCCGAAGTAATTGAGCGAACTGATGAGAAAGCTGATGATGAACGCGGCACCGGCCGTAACGAACCAGCCACCGATGACGGTGATGACACCCGTGATGCGGTAAACGGCCGTCTCGCGCCCCCAAGCCCGGTCGGCCAGCGAAGAACCCATCGCCACCATGAACGTGACGTAAGTCGTCGAAAGGGGCAGCTGCAACGACGTACCGACCACGATGAGCAGGCCGGCCAATACCAGATTGACCGACGCACGCACCAAGTCAAACGCCATGCCTTCCTGAAGAATGGCTTCGTCGGTATTGAAGCGGGTGTTGAGCCACGACTTGACCCGGGCGGGCACGTAGCGATTGGCCACGGACGTCGCGTTGAGCACATTGCGCACCATGCGGCGGGCAATGCGCGACGAACTGAACACCTCGTCACCCTCGTCCTGGCGGGAAAGGTTGACCGATGTGTCGATGACCTTGCGCGCCTTCTTCGACGTAAAGATGGCGATTGTCATAATCATACCGGCCGCCACGAGAAACCACGTGCTCGTCGTCGAAGGGAGCAATAGGGCGTCCATCATGTAAGCCGAGGGGTCGCCCACGCCCGAAGCCACGTAGTCCTGATATGACTCCAATCCGGCCAGCGACACTCCGATGAAGTTCACCAGGTCGTTGCCGGCAAAGGCCATGGCCAGCGCGAACGTGCCGAACATGACGATCACCTTGAATATATTCACGCGCAGCAGATGAAGCACCTCCATCAGCACCGTCGAGACAATGAAACAGCCCACCAGGATGGCCATCTGGTTATCGGCAATCCAATCGCGCAGCTCGCCCGTCATGAAACGGGCCTGGCCCAAACCGCTCACCAGCAGGAAGTACATGATCGACGTCACCGACACACCGCCGAAAAGAGCGATGGTCCAACGCAGGTGGCGGCGGTAGTTGAACGTGAAGACGACGCGCGAAATCCACATGACGAGGTAACCGAACACAAAGGCGATAGCCACGGACAAAAAAATACCGAGTATGACCGACAGCGCTTTGTCCGTGTTGATCAACTCGGCATAGGTAACTCCACCCTTTATCAGTTTTATCATAGCCAGTGCGGTACTACCTCCCAACAGGCCGAACACCATCGAGACCGTAGTCGACGTGGGCATACCCAGCATGTTGAAAATGTCCATCAGTATCACGTCGGTCGCCGCCACGGCCAGGAAAATACACATCACCTGCTCGAAACTGTACATGGACGGATTCAGTATTCCGTGGCGGGCTATGTCCATCATGCCGCTGCTCGTTGCCGCTCCGATAAAGATGCCCACGGCCGCCACAAGCAGGATGGCGCGAAACTTCGCCGTACGGGCACCGACGGCAGGACTAAGAAAATTGACCGCATCGTTGGCCACACCCACAAAGAGGTCGAACGTGGCCAGCACAAACAGGAATATCAGAATTCCCAAGTAAATCAAGTCCATAATACAAGGAGTTCTTAACAATTTTGTTGCAAAGATACTTCATTTCAATTACAACCTCTAAAAAGTGTTGCACTTTTTTGCAGCATCCCATCGGAATCCCCGGGCCTCGCCACCGTCCGCAACGCGTCGGCTGCAAAATGCCGCCACGGCCCGACTGCCGCCAAAAAGCGACAGAGACAGCCCGGGAATTTTAGACTTTTTTCATTACCTTTGCAACCGCAATTACTGAAAACGGAGAAAGCCCTTTCACACTAAGTTCTGCTATGAATCAGGGTACGGTCTACTTGGACAACATCATCTTCTCACTGCAAAGGACGGGAGGCATATCTATCGTGTGGTACGAACTGCTGAAACGCCTGCTCAGCTCGCCGATGGCGGACCGCATCCGCTTCCTGGAATACCCGAACGCCGAGACCAACCTCTTCAGGCGCCAGCTCGACCTGCCCACCAGCCAGATCATCCGACAGCCGCTGGCCTGCTGTGCCGTGCAACGTTACCTCAACCCCCACGTCAAGGCTGGAGGGAAATTCATCTTCCACTCCTCGTACTACCGCACGTGCCCCAGCGCAAAAGCCATCAACGTGACCACTGTCCACGACTTCATCTACGAGCACTTCATGCACGGTGTGAAAAAACAGTTACACTGTCTCCAGAAACACCGGGCCATACGCCGCGCCGACCACATCGTCTGCATCTCCGAGCACACGCGGCGCGACCTGCTTCACTTCCTGCCCGACGTCGACCCGGCCCGCATCTCCGTCATCCACAACGGCGTCTCCGACGACTACCACCCCCTCACCGGCATCCCCACCGCCGACCTTCCGTTTGCCCCGGGCTGCTACGTGCTCTTCGTGGGTAGCCGCGCCTCCTACAAGAACTTCCCTCACGCCGTCGAGGCCGTCGGACAGAGCGGGCTGAACCTCGTCGTGGTGGGCAGCCCGCTTAGTCAGAAGGAGGAAGCCTTGGTCCGCACCAGCCTGAAAGACCGTTACGCCTATGCCGGCCGCGTCAGCAACGAGCGCCTCAACCAGCTCTACAACCACGCCTACTGCCTGCTCTACCCCTCGTCGTACGAAGGATTCGGCATCCCCGTCCTCGAAGCCCAGAAAGCCGGCTGCCCCGTCATTGCCACGCGGGCCTCGTCCATCCCCGAAATCATAGGCGACTCGCCCCTGCTGCTCGAAGAGCTCACCGTCGGGGAAATCTGCAACCACCTTGCCCGCCTGCGCGACGAAGCGCTTCGCCAGTCCGTCGTCGACCACGGACAGAAAAACGCCCGCCGCTTCACGTGGGACCGCATGTACGGCCAACTACAGCAACTCTACACCCGCCTGCTCGAAAACGGATAAAGAGCAGTTCCACCCCTACACACATTAAATATATTAGCCCCGGCCCCAGCCCGACCGCTGCGACCACACAAACGGGGACTACGATAGAATTTCCTGGGACTACGACAGAAATTTCCAGGACTACACTTGTTTTACCCAAAGACTACACTTGTTTTTAAGCACAAAGTTGCCCGACCGCACCCCGCCATCCTCCAGCCGCGGGCATAAGCGCCAAAAAGTAACCGCACCGTCCGCCATATACGGCAAAAAGTAGTAACTTTGTCCGCACTTATTATATAACGAACCGTAACAATGAGTTTTTTATCCAAACTAATAGGTCGGAAAAAAGGCGAGGACGAAGCCGGATGGCGCGTAGGCGGCATGGAAGATTTCATGACGCTCATACGCGTTTACTACCAAGCCGTCATGGCGGCCAACCTAGGCATCACCAACCTCAGCGCCCTGCCCGACCTCCGCATATTCAAACAGACGCTGCACGTACCCACCGTCAACAACAAACTGGGCATCGGCGAAAAAAACAGGTGCAAAAAAATGCTGATGGAAATCTATCAGCTGCCTGACAGCTTCTTCCACGAAATCGACGCCAGTATCAAGAAAAACTGCCGCAACATCAACGACGTACGCACGTACCTCTTCCAGTTCCAGGGATTCTCGCAAGACCTCATGATGCTGATGGGCAACCTCATGAAGTGGAAGTTCCGTATGCCGGGCATCTTCAAAAACGCCCTGCGCACCCTGACGGCAAAGACCATCAACGAAGTACTCACCAAAAACACCTGGAAAGACGAAGGCGTACGCAAGACCTGCATCTCCATACGCCGCTACCAGCACACCTTGGGCTACAGCGCCGAGTGGATGACGGACTACGTCTACCACATCGTGCAGCTCGCAAAAAAAGAGCCCAAGCCGAGCGACAGTGAAGAAAAGTAAACGAAAAACGCCACGATAGCGCAAAAAGTGCTATCTTTGCGAAAAGATTGGCGTAAGAATGACCGCTGAAGATCAAGCCCTGCTGCAAAAAGTAGAGACGCGCATCAGGCAACTACTGCTTGAATACGCCGAACTCCGCAGAGAGAACGCCGCGCTGCAAGCCGCCCTGACCCAGAAAAGCGACGAGCTGAAACAAATGCAGGAAACTTGCGCAGCGCTACAGCGGGACTACGCCGACCTGAAACTGGCCAGAATGATTGAAGTCAGCAACGACGACCTCGAACAGGCAAAGGCGCGACTGTCGAAACTGGCCCGCGAAGTCAACAAGTGTATCGCACTCATGAGTGTGTAAGACAGCTTGAAGATGGACGAAGTGAGCGAGAGATTTACCATTCACGTTAGGATAGGCGACGAAAAATTCCCCATCAGCATACTCCGGAGCCAGGAAGAAATGTTCCGGAAAGCCGAACGTATGATAAACGAGAAGATAGGCTATTTTACCGAGCACTACCCCAACCACGGAATCGTAAAAAATATGTCGCTGGCTCTGCTGGACATCTGCACCAAGTGGCTGCAGCGCGAGCAGGACAACGACACACAGCCCTACCACACGGCACTGACACAACTACTCGGCGAAGTGGAAGAAGCCATCGGAGTCCGCTGAAATTCTCACACGCTCTCTTTCGTTCCGGATACGACAGAAAAGAGAACAATCCACGCGTTGACGTGCAACTGCCCGCCGGCAGTACGCACCGACGCCATTACTTACATTAATAAATTAACTCGAAATGCTCTACGTCATACTCACCGTAGCAGGCTTCATCATCGGTGGCGCGGCCGGATACGCCCTCTACCGCTACTTGCTGACCGGAAAATACAACAGCATGCTCGCTGAAGCCCAAAAAGAAGCAGACGTCATCAAGGAAAAGAAACTGCTGGAAGTCAAGGAAAAGTTCCTCAACAAAAAAGCCGAACTGGAAAAAGAAGTCCAACAGCGCAACCAGAAAATCGCACAGGTCGAGAACAAGCTCAAACAGCGCGAAATCGGCATCAACCAGCGACAGGAAGAACTGGGTCGCCGCAAAGCCGACCTCGAAAAGCTCCAGGAACGTCTCGACAACCAACAGCAGGCCCTCAACGCCCGCGAGGAAGAGCTGGAGCGCATGCAGCTGCAAGAACGCGAGAAGCTCGAGGAACTCAGCGGCCTCTCGGCCGAAGAAGCCAAGAAGCGCCTCATCGACTCGCTGAAGGACGAGGCCAAAAGCGACGCCCAAAGCTACATCAACGAAATCATGGACGACGCCAAAATGACGGCCAACAAGGAGGCCAAGCGCATCGTCATACAGAGCATACAGCGCGTAGCCACCGAAACGGCCATCGAAAACAGCGTCACCGTATTCCACATCGACAACGACGAAGTCAAAGGCCGCATCATCGGCCGCGAAGGCCGTAACATACGGGCCATCGAAGCCGCCACTGGCGTGGAAATCGTCGTCGACGACACCCCCGAAGCCATCGTCATCTCAGCGTTCGACCCCGTAAGGCGCGAAATCTGCCGCCTTGCCCTCCATCAGCTCATCGCCGACGGACGCATCCACCCCGCACGCATCGAGGAAGTCGTCGCCAAGGTACGCAAACAAGTCGAGGAAGAAGTTATCGAGACCGGTAAACGCACGGCCATCGACCTCGGCATCCACGGCCTCCACCCCGAGCTTATCCGCATCATCGGTAAGATGAAGTACCGCTCCTCGTACGGACAGAACCTCCTGCAGCACGCCCGCGAAACCGCAAACCTCTGCGCCGTAATGGCCGCGGAGCTCGGACTCAACCCAAAGAAGGCGAAGCGTGCCGGACTGCTGCACGACATCGGCAAAGTACCCGACGAGGAACCCGAGCTGCCGCACGCCATCTACGGCGCCAAGCTCGCCGAAAAATACAAGGAGAAGCCGGACATATGCAACGCTATCGCCGCCCACCACGACGAAATGGAAATGACCAGCCTCCTTGCCCCCATCGTGCAGGTCTGCGACGCCATCAGCGGCGCACGCCCCGGCGCACGTCGCGAAATCGTCGAAGCCTACATCAAGCGCCTCAACGATCTCGAGAACATCGCCATGAGCTACCCCGGCGTCACCAAGACCTACGCCATCCAGGCCGGCCGCGAGCTGCGCGTCATTGTCGGCGCCGACAAAATCGACGACAAGCAGACCGAAAACCTTAGCGGTGAAATCGCCAAGCGCATCCAGGACGAGATGACTTACCCCGGACAGGTGAAAATCACCGTCATCCGCGAGACCCGCGCCGTCAGCTACGCCAAATAACGCACGCCAACATGAAGTGGCTTCCCGTCATCATCGCAGCGCTGTCCCTGACCACAACGGCTGCCGCACAGGCGCAAGGCACGGCCAGGGAGCACGCCCGCTCCTTAGGGAAAGACATCGACTACCGAGTGGAAGGTCAAGTCACCTTCGCCGGCGCGCAGTCTCCGCTCTGGCTCAACGCCAACAAGTACGGGCTTTCGAGTGTCACGGGCGACAACGGCTATCTCCGTGTCGCCGCCCACCGCTCCCTCGAGGCCGACTCTGCCTACAACTGGAAGTTCGGCTACGGTGCCGACTTCGCCGCGGCGTACAACTTCACCAGCAGCTTTGTCGTCCAGCAACTCTATGCCGACATCCAGTACAAGAAGGTGCGCGTCTCCATCGGCAGCAAGGAGCGCCCGGCCAACCTGAAAAACCCGCTCCTGAGTTCCGGCAGCCAGGCTTTCGGTACGAACGCGCGGCCCATCCCCGAGGTGCGCTTCGAGATACCCGAGTACATTTCCATCACCGGCCCGTCCGACTGGCTGGCCATCAAGGGGCACTTTGGCTACGGCATCTTCACCGACGGCCGCTGGCGCGAGGACTATGTCGGCCCCGGCGGGAAATACGCCAAGCACATCCTCTACCACAGCAAAGCCGGATTCCTACGCATCGGTAACGAAGAGAAATTTCCCCTTACCCTCGAAGGCGGCATCGAGATGGCCTGTCAGTTCGGCGGTACGATATACAACTACAATGGCGCCGGTGACAATCTCCAAATGGGCCACAGCATCAAGGACTTCATCAAGGCCATCTACTCCGGCGGCGGCGACCCCACCGACGGCGTCTACACCAACGCCGCAGGCAACACCGTGGGCAGCTGGCTCTTCAGCCTGTCCTACAAAGGGCCCACATGGAAAGTTCGCGCCTACTACGACCACTTCTTCGAGGACCACTCACAACTCTTCTTCGAGTACGGCTGGCGCGACGGACTGCTCGGCTTCGAAGTGGAACTGCCCCGCAACCCGTGGGTCAGCACGCTCGTCTACGAACACATCTACACTAAGGACCAGAGCGGCCCCCTCTATCACGACTACACCGCCGCCATACCGGACCAAATCAGCGCCCGGGACGGTTACTACGGCCACGGGCTCTACACCAGCTGGACCCATTGGGGCCAGCCCATAGGCAATCCGCTCTACCAAAGTCCCCTCTATCAGGGACACGGCAACCTGAGCATTCTCAACAACCGCTTCATCGGCCACCACTTCGGCATCAGCGGCTCGCCCAACTCTGAGCTCGACTATCGCCTGCTCTACACCTACACGAGCAATTGGGGCACCTACGGCAACCCCTACGATGAAATCAAGTACGGCAACTCTTTCCTCTGCGAACTGAGCTATCATCCCCGGCGCATCGGCCGCCTCGACACACGCGGCTGGTCCGCCCGCGCCGCCTTTGCCCTCGACCGCGGCGCGCAGACCGGCTCGCACACAGGTTTCCAACTGACCCTCGCCAAGACCGGATGGCTGACCCGCCACTAACCGACGAACGAACATGGCCAAGCACCTCATTATCCTCACAGTCTGCACCCTACTCCTGACACTCTCCTGCGAAAAACTGCCGGAGAACGGCAAACTCGACGGGTGGTGGCAAGTCACCGAAGTGCAGTTCGCACGCAACGGTGCCTACGACTCCATCGTTCCCATGAAGGAACAGAAAATTTTCTGGGCCGTGCAGCTCAAGCTCATCAGCATCACGGGCATCAGCAACGGCACCACCGGCGAAACGCTCTGCCGCTTCCATTACGCCGGCGACCGCCTGCAACTTACCGAAATGTACGTTCACCACCGCGACCGCGACGACCGCATCACTGATCCGGCCTTCAGCGCCCTGAAAGCCACCGGCATTGACAGCAACCAGGCCGATTTCACCATCGAAACCCTCGACAGTAAACACATGCAGCTCCGCTCCGACTTTGCCCGCATCGTCTTCCGAAAGTTTTAGCCACACACATGCAACCCACATCCGACAAAGCGCCCCGCAGACCGAAGGTCAGCATCGTCACCGCCACATACAACAGCGAGGCGACACTGAGGGACACCATCGAAAGCGTCCTGGCGCAGGACTACCGAAACGTTGAGCTCATCATCGTCGACGGCAACAGCCAAGACCACACCCTCGACATCGTCCGCAGCTACGGCACGGCCGTCAGCCGCTGCATTTCGGAACCGGACAAGGGCATTTACGATGCCATGAACAAAGGCATTCAGCTGGCAACCGGCGACATCATCGGCATCCTCAACTCCGACGATTTCTTCGCCACTCCCCGCGCCCTCTCGCTCATCGTCGAGCAGTTCGAGGCCCACCCCGAGCTCGACGCCGTCTACGGCGACCTCTACTACGTCGACAGCCAACAGACCGACAAGGTCGTCCGCTACTGGCGCAACAAACCCTATCATCCCAAGGCTTTCTACCACGGATGGCACCCCGCCCACCCCACTTTCTACGTCCGCCGCGAGGTCTACGAGAAGTACGGAACGTTCGACCTGCGCTTCCCCCTGTCGGCCGACTTCGAGCTCATGTTGCGCCTCTTTGAGTGCTGCCGCATACAGACGCGCCACATCGACGCCGTACTCGTCAAGATGCGCACCGGAGGCGCTACGAGCCGCAACGTCAGGGCCATCCTTCGCGGCATCGGGCAGTGTAAGCGCGCCTTCCGCGTCAACGGCCTGCGCCCACCCCTGCTCTACCCGCTTTACCGCCTGCTTCCCAAGCTGAAGCAGTTCACCTCCCTGCCCCCATTCGTCAGCAAGAAATAACAGCACCCGCACGACAGGACACACAGGGACTACACCCACAATCACAAGTGTAGTCCTAAGAAATCCTATCGTAGTCCCCGTTTTTCCTATCGCAGCGACAGGATTTTCTATCGTAGTACTTGTTTTTCCTGACGCTGCTCCCGTCCGTTCCCGCCCGGCACAGCACGCCGCCATCCGCGGCTCAGCCGTCCTCGGAGGCCACACCAATACTTTTTTGACTAAAACAATCGTTAAAAATAGGGCAATCGCTTGTTCAACTAAAGCATTAGTTGTATCTTTGCCTCCGTAACCCAACCTCAACGTTATGGAAAAACTTACTGCCAAGGAGGAAGAAGTCCTCGAACTTATCTGGAAAACCGGCGCCACTTTCCCCAAGGACCTCGTCGCCGTCTACCCCGACCCGAAACCCCACGTCAACACCGTGGCCACCATGTTTCAATCCCTCGAACGCAAGGGCTACCTCACCCACCGCCCCTGGGGGCGTGGCTACTGGTACGAACCCACGCTCAGTCCCACCGACTACCGCCGCCTGAAGACCGCCGACCTCATCGACCGCTACTACGGCCACTCCTACCGCGACGTCGTGTCCGCCTTCGTCAGCGAGGAAAAACTCACCGAGCAGGAACTGCTCGACGTGCTCGACGAACTGCGTAGCCACAACAAGGCCTGACGTTATGGAAGGCTACGCGTACTACCTGGCCGGCAGCGCAGCGACACTCGCTCTGCTCTACGCGGGCTACGCCATCACGCTGCGGGGCGAAACCTTTCACCGCCTGAAACGCGTTGTGCTGACGGGCATCGTCCTCACAAGCCTCCTCCTTCCGCTCGCGGCTGCCCGCCTTGAGCGTCCGCCCCTACCCGACTGGCTCGCCGCACTGAAACGCTCTACACCTTCAGCCCCACCCTCGCTCCAGGAATCAACCACGCCTACAAACGGCCAGCCACTTTCCGCCCCACCCGCCAGCACCCCGCCATGGGCCGCCTGTGGTTTATGTCTTTGGGCGTTGGGCGCCGCCGCGGCGCTAAGCCGATACGCACTGAGCCTCGCCGCCTTTACCCGCCTCGTGCGGGACGGACAGGACGCCGGCTCCCGCCGCGGCTGCCGCATCGTCCTGAACGACCGCGTCCCTTCGCCCGTCAGCTGGATGCACTGGGTCATCATCAGCCCGGCCGACCTGCAAGCCGACGGCAGCCTTCTGCTGGCTCACGAGGAAGGACACGTCCGCCTGCACCACACCTGGGACCGTCTCGTCTGCGACATCGCCGTGCGTCTCCAGTGGTTCAACCCCGTAGCGTGGCTCCTGCTGCGCGAACTCAAAGCCGTACACGAATATGAGGCCGACCGCTACGCACTCAACCAAGACATTGACAAAAACAAGTACCCGGTACTCCTGATACGCAAAGCCACGCACGCGGGACTGCAGCCCGCCGCTGCCGGCTGGAATTACTCACCCTTAAAAACAAGACTCAAAATGATGTACAAACCACAATCCCGCCCGTTGCGCCGACTGCGCGCCCTATGGCTGGCCCTGCCCGCGACCTTGGCCCTCACCGCCATGGCTCACCCCGCTGCCGAATCATCCGTCACGCCCCGGCCTTTACCGGCTGCAAGCCTGACACCCACCAGCCCGGTCGATACCCTCTACATCATTGACGGCAAGAAAGTCGGCACGACCGACATGAAACGCTACAAATTCATAACGATTAATGACTCGGTGCCTGCTCTCCAGACTCTTGTCAACCCGAACGAATGGAGCACCTGCCCCATCCGCCAGGTCATCGTACTGAAAGAGAAAGCCGCCAAAGAAATTCTGGATACCGACAAAGTCGTCATCGAGATTATTTTGGAAAAATAAGCCGCTCACGCCGAGCCCGTTGACTACATCGCAACCGCACATGACAATGCCGAACGGCCACAAATAGTGCGCGTTATGATCTCTATCTTCCACGAAGCCGTCCTCGGCGCCATCGGCAGGCTAAGGCGTCTCACGTCCAGCCAAGTCGGCGGAAAGCCAATGGCCGTGTGAAGAACTCACCCCGTACGCCCTGCACCACGCAAGACCAAGACACCCGCTCGACGACTGTCACACAACAGCGCCCACCCGAGTCCTTTTGGCCGGGAGGGCGCTTTTACAGACGCTCCGTCCGCGCAAGAAACAAAACCGCCCTGCCGCCCGGCCACACTCCGGCGCTAAATTCACGCACCACGCGACATCGGTACAGCCTCACTGCGGCCACTTACACAAATTGTTGTAACTTTGCCGCGCATGAGAAAAATGTTCCTCACCCTGCTCCTTGTCGTGTACGCCGCAGCCGCTGCGTACGCTCAGCGCGTACTGACCGACAACGGGAGCTTCGCCACCAATTCGTCGGGCGCCCGGACGGGATCCAACCCCAACGCCGACTCCGTGCGGACCAATCTCCCCGTGGGCTACTACGTATGGCGCGTCGACCCGCGCTTCGGCGACGTCATTCCCGCCCAACCCGACACGCTGCCGCACCTCTTTCAGAACCACAACCTGACGGACGGACCCACGGGTAGCTACAACTTCCTGGGCAACATGGGCGCCCCGCGCATCGACCGCCTCTACTTCAACCGCGACAACCGCATCACGCACGCCTCCTTCATCTTCGCACAGCCCTACGACTTCTTCCTGAAATCGCCGGGCGAGATGCTTTACTTCAACACCAAGTCGCCGGTGACGAACATCACCTACGACAAATGCGGCAACCGCACCAACGGCGAGGACCGCATCCACGCTTACTTCGCCACCAACGTCAACAAACGCCTCGGCGTCGGGTTCGACCTCGACTACCTCTACGGGCGAGGCTATTACGCCAACCAGTCGACGGCCCACTTCGGCGGTACCCTCTTCGGCTCCTACATCGGCCGCCGGTACCAGATGCACGCCTACTACTCGGCGAATCACTTGA
This sequence comes from uncultured Alloprevotella sp., assembly GCA_944322325.1. GTDB lineage: Bacteria > Bacteroidota > Bacteroidia > Bacteroidales > Bacteroidaceae > Alloprevotella. The sequence goes on along the minus strand of CALUOQ010000003.1, from coordinate 75,215 downwards.
AGACAAGGGAGAACGGCGGAATCGAGAACGACACCTACATCACCCACCCCGAAGCGTTCCCCACGCGCTACGGGACGGCCGACATGCCTACACGCCTGTCGAAAGTGTGGAACCGCCTGAACGTGAACACGCTCTACGTGACACACCGTTACAGCTTGGGCTTCAACCGCACGACCGACAAGGAAGGAAACGTCATCAAACTGGACCACAGCGACCTCGGCGGCAAACTGGCCTTCGCCGCCGCCACCGACAGCCTGCCCGCCGACAGCGCCCAAACCGCCCTTGCCGCCGCACTGCCTGACAGCACGCTGACAGACACTGCCGGCTTGCGGACGGAATATATCCCCGTGACGAGCTTCATACACACGCTCGAAATCAACCAGAACAACCGGAAACTGACCATCAACGACGACCCCAACGACTTTTTCACCGAGCGCTTCCTGCCGGGCGACTCGTCCGTAAACCGCACAGACTTCCTGCGCGTGGCCAACACGCTGGCCGTCGAGCTTCACGAAGGCTTCAACTCGTGGGTCAAGTCGGGCCTGCGCCTCTACGCCATGCACGAGTTCGAGCGCTATACGCTACAGGACTCCGTCCCCGGCGTCACGTGGGCGCAACAGCACGGTCCCTTCACGCTCAACAACCAGAAATACGTGCGCAACTACTTCACACTCGGGGCGCAGCTCATGAAGCGGCAGGGGCGCATCTTCCACTACGACCTGCTGGGCGAGGTGACCACCACGGGCGACCATTGGGGCATCTTCAACGCCGAGGGACACCTCGACTTCGACATCCCCCTTTTCAAGGACACCCTCCGCATCCGGGCCCGCGGCCGCATTGCCAACGAACGGCCTTCGTTCTACTACGAGCACTTCCACTCGCAGTTTGCCTGGTGGGACAATGCGGGGCTGAACGACGTGTTCAGCACGCGCGTCGGCGGCGACCTACAGTACAAGGGCACCACGCTGAGCGTCAACATGGAGACGCTACAGAACTATACCTACTTCTCGGCCCTGAGCACCCCTATCGTCAACAACGAGAGCATCTCGACCTTCCGCCACAGCGTAGGCGTGCGCCAGCACAGCGGCAACATTCAGCTCTTCTCCGCCGTGCTCCGCCAAAAGTTCAAACTTGGCATCCTGCACTGGGACAGCGAACTGGCCTACCAAGCCAGCTCCAATCAGGACGTTCTTCCCGTACCCGCTTTCACCGGATACACGAACCTCTATCTGTCCTTCCGCATCGCTAAGGTGCTGGGCGTGGAGTTCGGCGCCGACGCACGCTATTTCACGGAGTACTACGCTCCTAACTACTCCCCGCTCACAGGTATGTTCGCTACGCAAAATCCTGAAGGTGAGCGCGTCAAGGTAGGCAATTACCCCATCATGAACGTCTATGCCAACTTCCATCTGTCGAAATGCCGCTTCTACGTGATGGCCTCGCACATCAACGAAACGTTCATGACCGGCCGTTCCTTCCTCGTCCCCCACTATCCCATCAACCCGATGACCATAAAATTCGGCATCTCTTGGACGTTCCACAACTGACGCCACCGGACCAACTATCAGCAAACAGACACAAAAAAACGATGCGGGGATAAGGAGTCCACGCCTGCGCGTATCACCTTATCCCCACATCAAAACCTCACACGGGCTTAAAGAAATCCCGCGTGGACCAGGAGGGGTTCGAACCCTCGTCCAAACGGCGAAACAATACGTTTTCTACATGCTTATCTCCGCCTTCGTTTTCGAGCGCGAGCAAGACCGGAGCCACCAACCCGCACCTTATCCTCTTAAACTTCACCTTCACCGCGAGGCCGGCAAAAGCTATTTCCGATTTTACTGCACCACTGATTCAAAACGCTTCGGAACCACAGCTTTTGAGTGATGTCTCGTCCTCTTACCTAGTAAAAGGATAAAGCCAATCTACTGTACTTCGATTAAGCAGCGAGAGCGTACTTATTTTCGCCAATTAAATTTTTGATAGCTCAGATTATAGTGCAAACTACCGAAGCACTGCATGCTTGCGCACCTTTCCTGCCGCTGTCAAATCCAGTCTGGCCCGACATGTGCGGTGCAAAAGTACGAAGAAACCCTGACACCGATGCACTCTCTGCACTGAAAAAAACAATAACGACAACTCTCCACCATCTTTCCGTCTCGATACCGATTTCCCATCGGAGCATCCGAACTTCAAATATAACTGAAAGGAATTTCCAACCTAAAAAAATATCTTAACTTTGCAGCACAATAAAATTTTAAGACCGGGGTTATTACTATATGAACAGCCAACAAGTACGAACGATACTAAACTCAATATACTGGATGCCCTCAAAAAAAATACCAATTCAGTATGTGGATGCAATGAATCCGGCCCAACGTTTCGTGAAGAGAGCGTTCGACGTCATTGCCTCAGCCGTAGGAATGATTCTGTTATCGCCGGCGTATCTCGCCATCTACGTGGCCCTCAAGACCCGGGAGAAAAGTCCGATTATCTTTAAGCAAGAACGTATAGGCTATAAGGGAAAGCCTTTCTACATCTACAAATTCCGGACCATGCGCCTCGACGCTGAGCTTGACGGCCCCCGGCTGGCCTCTGGCGAGGACGACGAGAGGCTCACGAAGATAGGCAAGTTCCTGCGCGAACACCACCTCGACGAACTGCCACAGCTTTGGAACGTGTTCATCGGCGACATGTCCATGGTAGGCCCGCGCCCGGAAAGAAAATTCTTTATCGAAAAAATCATGGAAAGGGACCCGCGCTACGTACACATTTATAAAATGCGTCCGGGGGTAACCTCCGAAGCCACGCTCTACAACGGATACACAAGCACCGTAGAGAAAATGCTGGAACGCTTAGAGATGGACTTAAATTACCTGCGCACACGCTCGCTTTGGTGCGACCTTGTTATCCTTATCAAAACTACTACTTCAATCATTAACGGAAAAAAATTCTGATGACTCACTGCTTCAAACGCGCCACACTCCTCTCCTTATTCTTACTGCTTGCCGTGTGGCCACGACTGCACGCCCAGTCCTCCATGACCGACGAGCAAATCATGGAGTTTGTTATCACTGAAAACGCCAAGGGAACGTCGCAACAACAAATCGTAACCCGACTGATGCAGCGCGGCGTCGATATCCAGCAAATCAGAAGGATAAGAGAAAAATACGAAAAGGAACAAAAAGGCGACATACTGGGCGCCAAGGACGTCACGGGGAAAAGCACCTCGGAAAAGCGCCTCAGGAAAAACAACGGCGACGAACGGGATGACAAGCTCAAGAATTCCGAAAATTACCGCCGCCGCGTCATTCAGGAAAAGGAGGACGAGCCCATCATGAGTGAGCGCCGGCGCCGCCTGCTCCAGCAGCGGAAAGAAGACGACTACGTGGAAGGGCTGGACTTCGTGCTCATGGACTCGCTGAAAAGGTTCGACGAAATCATGGCGGAAGGAGAAGAAGAGGAAGGAATAAAGGTCTTCGGCCGCAACATATTCAACCAAAAACTGCTGACTTTCGAACCGAACATGAACATTGCGACGCCGTCGGATTACCGCCTCGGTCCCGGCGACGCCGTATTCGTAGATATCTGGGGTGCTTCGCAAAAAACCATCACCAGCACGGTGTCGCCCGAAGGGGCAATCGACATCGAAGGTTTCGGGCCGGTACAAGTCAGCGGCATGACCGTGGACGAGGCCAACGCCCACCTGAAATCCACGCTCGGCAAACGCTTTGTCAATTCAGAAGTCCGCCTGACCGTCGGCCAGACGCGCACCATCACCGTGAACGTCATGGGGGAAGTCGAAGCCCCGGGCACCTACACGCTCTCCGCGTTCGCCACGGTTTTCCATGCCCTCTACATGGCGGGCGGCACGAACGACATCGGTACCCTGCGCGACATCAAAGTCTACCGCGACAACCGGCTCATCAGCACCGTCGACATTTACGACTTCATCCTGAACGGACGCCTGAAGGGCAACGTCCGCCTTGCGTCCAACGACGTCATCATCGTCGGCCCCTACGACTGTCTGGTCAACATTGCCGGAAAAGTCAAGCGTCCCATGTTCTATGAAATGAAAAAGAACGAAAGTGTCGCCACACTGCTTAAATATGCAGGCGGATTCACCGGCGATGCTTACCAGGACTACATCCGCCTTATCCGAAAGAACGGCGGCGAATACTCCATCTACACCATCAACGAGTTCGACCGCACCACGTTCCAACTGGCCGACGGCGACTCGCTGACGGTCGACTCCGTTCTGCCGCGTTTCCGCAACATGGTTGAAATTAAGGGAGCCGTCAAACGCCCCGGCATGTACCAAATGGACGGAAAGATAAACACCGTCCGCCTGTTACTTGAGCACGTCGACGGCGTCACCGAGGACGCATTCCTCGCGCGCGCCGTCATGCACCGCCGCAAAGCCGACCGAACCCTTGAGGTCGTCTCGCTCGACATCGACGGCATCCTGAAGGGCGACGTGCCCGACGTAGCGTTGCACAACGAGGACGTCATCTTCATCCCCTCGCTCAAAGACGCGCAGGAAGAGCGGACCCTCACCATTTACGGTGAAGTCGTCTATCCCGGCGAATACCAATATGCCGACAACACAACCATCGAAGACTTCATCCTACAGGCAGGCGGTCTCACCGATGCCGCGTCGGTCATGAAGATAGACATCTCGCGACGCATTCGCGACGCACACGCGACAAGCAGCAGCAAATCTATCGCCAAAACCTACTCCCTTGCTCTCAAGAACGGCTTTGTCGTCGAGGGAGAGCCGGGCTTCGTGCTCGAACCTTTCGACGAAGTTTTCGTACGTAAGAACCCCGGATACTCCGAGCAGCAGCACATCGTGATTGAAGGTGAAGTCACCTATCCCGGCACTTACACACTGGACAGCAAAGGCCAGCGCCTGAGCGACATCGTCAAGGCGGCCGGAGGTCTCACGGACGAAGCCTATGCGCCCGGTGCCCGGCTGGAGCGCAAGCTCTCGCTCGCAGAAATCGAGACGCGACGACAAACGCTGTTGAACCTGATGAAGGACGACAACATAGACAGTCTCAGCACCGTCAAGAGCATCAACATCAGCGACGTACAGAGTATCGGTATCAACCTTGACAAAGCCATCGAGAATCCAGGCAGCACGGAGTGGGACGTAGTCCTCGAAGAGGGCGACCGCCTCATCATCCCGCAATACACCAGTACCGTGACCATCAGCGGCGAAGTCATGTACCCCAACACGGTGTCCTACCAGCCCGGCGCCAAGCTGAGCTACTACATCAACCAAGCCGGCGGCTACAACTCCCGCGCCAAGCGGAAAAAAGTATTTGCCGTACAGCAGAACGGCACCGTGACCCAGGTCCACAACGCCGAGGACATCCAGCCTGGCTGCGAAATCTTCGTACCGGCCAAACCCAAGCGCCGCGGAGCCAGCATCACGGAGATCGTAGGCATCGGTAGCACCACCGTTTCGCTGGCCACGGTCATCGCCACCGTACTTCTCAACAAATAAGCCGCACCACGCACGATGAAAAGTCTGAACTTCAAATACATCATCGACGCCATTGTCCGGAAGCACAAGAAGCAATACGTCATTGTCCTTGCGGTGGTATTCGTCGTCAGCGCTGTCTATATCTTCAGCCTGCCGAGATACTACAAGACTCAGGTACAGATTCTTCCCGAACTCTCCTCCGAAAGTGGCATTTCGCTGCCCGGCAACCTCAGCTCGCTGGCCTCGCTTGCCGGCATCAGCACCAACCTCGGCGGCGAAGATGCCATCAATCCCGACATCTACCCCGACATTTTCAACTCGACCACCTTCATTCTGAGTCTCCTCGACATTCAGGTGAAGCCCGACCCGCACACGACGGTCTCCTACTACGATTACCTCACCAAAGGCCAGAAAGAGCCTTGGTGGGGGAAACTTTTCGCCTTTGCAAAAGAAGACAAGAAAGACACGGTCACGGTCATCAATCCCAACTACCTGACCAAAGAACAAACGGCCATAGTCAAAGCGGTCAAGGGCAACCTCAAATGCGCCATCAACAAGCGGACCGGCATGATCACCCTTACGACCCAGGCACAGGACGCCGCGGTCTCCGCCCAGCTGGCGGACTCCATCATGGCTGAGCTCCAGGCCTACATCATCCGCTACCGGACCACAAAAGCGCGCGGAGACCTGAACTACGTCACCAAGCTCTGCGAAGAAGCCAAGGCAGAATACCTCGCCGCACAGAAGGCCTACGCCGAATACGCCGACGCCAACCAGGAGCTCGTGCTCAACACCTACCGCATCACCTCGGAGCGACTGGAAAACGAAATGCAGCTGGCCTACAATACCTATAGCCAGTTTGCCCAGCAAAAACAGCTGGCACAAGCCAAACTCCAGGAGCGAATGCCCGCTTTCACCGTCATTCAGGATTCCGTCGTCCCGATACGGCCGGCCGGCCCTAAGCGCACGATGTTTGTATTCTTCGCGCTGTTCTTCACCACTGTAGTCCTCACCTGCTACTTCGCCTACGCCGAAATCAAACTCTATTTCCAGCAACAGGAATAATACGTCTGCCGCTGTCTCCATGCCGAATGCCGCAACAATAGGGTCCAAGGACGCTCCGGTCGTAACGATTGTCACCGTCGTCCGCAATGCCGTCGACGAAATTGAGGACACCCTGAAAAGCGTCGCCGCCCTCAAGACGCCCGCCGTCGAATACGTCGTCATGGACGGAGGCAGCACGGACGGCACCGTCGACCTTATCCGCAAGTATGCCGGCCAAATCGACCATTGGGTCAGCCAGCCCGACGCCGGCATCTACGACGCGATGAACCGAGCGCTCCCCCTCGCCCACGGCGACTACGTGCTCAACATGAATGCCGGTGACCGTCTCCTCGCACTCCCCATCAAGGCCTTGGCCTCGCAACCCGACTCCGTAGCGGCGGTCTGCGGCGAAGTGGAAACGGAGGACGGCCGCGTCCGGCCACGATGGGACCGGTCCATACGCCGGCACAACACGCTTCCTCATCAGGGATGTTTTTACCGCCGCACTACGCTGCTCCGCCATCCCTACGACCTTCGCCGCCGCGTATTCGCCGACTACGACCTCAACCTCAGTCTCTACGCCGAAGGATGCGACGTCCGTCTGCTCCCGCTGGTTGTGGCGTTCCACTCCGTCAGGGGTGTTTCCAACGACAGCCGCCACGCGCGCGAACTGTTCGACATCATCCGTTCCCACTGCGGCAACCGGGCCCGCTGGCAGGCATGGCTTTACTTCAAAATCCAAGGACTCAAATCGCGATGGCAAAAGCAAGGTTTCTGATATTCGTCGTCACTTACCGCGTGGCCCCGAATACATCCACGACCCTCCTTTCCCTGTCGAAAAGCAGGGTGGCGCTCTACGATACGCGCGTCGTCGTCCGCGACAACAGCCCCGAACGGCTTTCCGACAGCGAGCTTGCCCAACTCGACAGCCTGCTCCTTGGGCTCGACTACGAATATCGCCACAACGGCCGCAACGAGGCGCTTTCCACCCTCTACAACGAGATTCGCCGCGAACTGCTACCCGGCGAACACCTCATACTCTTCGACCACGACTCCGCTTTCGGCCCTGAATTTTTCGCCGAAGCCCGCCGCAGCATCGCCGCCTATCCCTCCATCGACCTTTTCCTGCCGCTGGTCTACACCGGCGACCAGCTCGTCAGTCCCTCCCACATGGTGCTCTTCAAAGGGCGCTACCTCAGCCAGCCCCCTCTCGGTCCTTGCCCGAGCCGCCACGCCATGGCCATCAACAGCGGCATGGTCATCTCGGCCCGCTACTTGCAGGGCGACTTCCCCGGCTACGACGAGGACTACCGCTTCTACCTCACCGACTGCGACTTCATGTGGACCTACCAGCACCTGCGCAGTCAGTATGTGGCTCTCGCGTGCACCATGTCCCACTCGCTTGATTTCTACGACGCCGTCGAACCCACCGAAAAGAAGCTCAACCGCTTCCGCGAGATGCGCCGCGGCTTCCTTGTCGCCATGCGCAAACGCTCTTGGCTGGCCTACGCCCTCTGCTATCTGTACATGGACGTCTATTCCGTTAAGTTTGCCCTCCTGCACCGCAACGTCCGTTTCCTCTTCGTGCGTTAACCCCATTCGTCAGTCCCCGCCCCATGTATTACGACCACTTTCTCATCCTACTGGCGCTCAACTGGCCTTGGTACGCGCTGTTCCTGACCCTCTCGGTGCTGTGTCTGGTACCCGTGTTCCGACGCTACACGCTGAGTTGGTTCGACCCGTTGCGCTACATCGTCATCTTTGCGATGCTGGCCAACGCCATTCCGCCGTTTCTCTGGGTGGTCGACCAAATGACCACCGAGATGTTCGTCTACTTCCTCTGTTCCGAAACGGCGCTCTGGCTGGGGCTCGTTGCCTTCGGCGGCCGGCGCGAATCGGTGTCCGGCGTGGCCATCGAGGGCGAAGCGCGGTTTTCCACCTATTTCTTTCTCGTCTGCTTCGCCTGCTACGTGGGCATGACACTCCTGTCCTACGCCATGTTCGGCATCCCCCTTTTCATGGACAAGAGCCGCCTCGAGGTCTACCAAGGGTCGGGCGGCTTCGGCATACTCCAGCGTTTCAACGGCTTCTTCAGCGTCTTCAGTATCTACTTCGTATTCCACCTGCTCCACCAGAAGGCGCACCGCGTGCTCTGCTATGCGGCGTTGGGCCTCATCACGGTGTTCCTTGTGTTCGGCGGCAGCAAGAGCGCCTTCCTCATGTTGCTCTATGCTTATTTCGGCTACTCCTATTTCTACCTGCGCCGCGCCCCACAGACCAATCGCCGCATGTTCCTCTATCTGGGTATCGGCGCATTTCTTGCCCTCTTTATCCTGTCGTTCCAGATAGCCCGTCAGGGCGGCGAGGCGCTGGACACCATTGGCGGCATGGTAGCGCGCCTCATCGGTTCGGGCGACTGCTATTTCTACGCCTACCCCAACGACATTTACCAGGGCGTCGACATCGGCGACTGGTTCAGCTACCTGTTCCAAGGCATACTGGGTCCCTTGCGCCTGACGTCGGCCGAGGACCTCGCCCCCTCTATCGGCGTACAGCTTACGTGGCTGACACGCCCTTTCATGGCCGGCGTCGAAACGGGGCCCAACGCCCGTATGCCCATCTACAGCTACATCCTTTTCGGCTGGGGCGGCATTCTGTTCGCCTACCTCGGCGGCCTGCTCACGTCGTTCCTGCTTTTCCGCCTGCCCAAGTACCTCCCGGGCGGCGTCATTGCCGGTGGTTTCGCCACGTACATCTACATTTCCGCCACCAGCTTCGTCACGGACTTCGGCCTCGGCGTCACGGCCATTTTCGACATTTGCCTTAACCTCGTATTCTCCGTCGGTCTGCTCTACGTCTTCACGGCGATGACCTGTCCGCGGCCCGTCGGCTTTCTGTCCCGTCCCGGGAAATGACACCCGCCCGATGGGAACAACGCCGGTTGCCCGCGCTTTTTCTTCAACTTTGCCGAAAAAAACAGGTCCCACGCTGTTACAAATCGCTTCGCCCCGCGTTTACCCTTATAGAAGCGACCCGACAACCTGTCGGCGACAAACCTGTTCCGAATGAGCGAAGAAATACTACTGACCACTTTCAGCCAACTGCGCAACCGCCTGATGCGGCTGTCGCGGCGCTTTCTCCGCAATGAGGACGACGCCTCCGACGCTTTGCAGGAAGCATTCTGCCGGTTATGGCCGCGGCGCCAGACCATCCGCTCGCCCCGTGAGGCCGAAGCCCTCACCGTGACGACGGTACGCAACATCAGCATCAATGTCCTTCGCCGGCAGGCCGCCGCACCCACCGTCGAGCTCAACGTCGAACGCGACGCCCCCGCGACGAGCGGCGACGAGTGGGCGGAACGCGAGGCACTGTTCCGCGAAGTCGAAAACCTCATCTCCACGCGCCTCACGCCGACCCAACGCCACATCCTGCGGCGCCGCGAGTTCGACGGCGCCAGCTTCGACACCCTCGCCGCCGAACTCTCGCTCAGCCCGGCCGCCGTGAGAATGCAACTGTCGAGGGCGCGAAAAACCATCCGTGAATGTTATCAGCAACAAAGCCATGACTAAATCCAGCTCAACCTCACATTGGGACAAACTCGTCGAGCGCTACTTCGAGGCGCTCACTACCGAAGCCGAGGAACGCCGCCTGCGCCGCTTCCTCTGCTCGCCCGAGGGGGCCGACCCTCGCTATGACGACGTGCGGGCCGTCATGGGCTTTCTGGCCGTCGGGCGTCAGACCCTGCGCCGGCCCGCCCGCGTCCGGCCTGCCCGCCGCGTGCGCCATTGGGCCGCGGCCGCTGCGCTGCTCCTCCTTGCCGCCGGCGGAGCGGGCTGGTGGATAGCCGACCGGCAGCGCAACGTCTGCGTGGCCTACGTCGACGGCCATCGCGTCACCGACACCGAAACCGTCATGCGCCAGGCCGTCGAAGCGCTCGACGCCGTAGACCGCCAGCTCGGCGACCCCACGGTCGAACAACAGCTCAACGACATGTTCCACACCCTCGACGCCGACACGCCTGCCGACGCCCAGTCCTAACGCCCCTATCCTCATGAAACGCCACCTTATCCTCCTCGCCCTGCTTGCCGTGCTGACGGTGCCCGCCTGCGCCCAGAATGGGCTGGCCGTTGCCCAACTTTTCGACGGCAGGTACAAAGACCGCGCCGGCGCCACCGAAGTACTCGTCAAGGGGCGGCAGCTGAAGGCTTACGACCTCACCCTCTTCCGCAGCCTGACGCTGCGCGCCACCGACGCCGAAACCCGCCGCATCGAGCAACTCGTGCGCACCGATGCCCGCCACGCCGCCGACAAGGAGACCGCCGTCCGCGGCGGCCGGCTCTACTACGGCTTTTACCGCTTCCCTCCCGCCGACGGCCGGCAGCGCTACCTGTTCTACCGCAACAACGCCTTGGCGGGCGATGCCTCCGCCGGACTGACCGTAGTCTACCTCGAAGGCAGCGCCACGCCCGACCAGCTCAAACAAATGTTCCAAAAATAAAACTCCACACCGTTATGAAAAAATGGATGACCCTCCTCGTGTTCCTCCCCGCCGCAACCTTTGCCGCTCCCGCCGTCCCCGAGGACACTGTCACGCACGTCGAATTTCCCAACGCTGTTACCGTGCTCGAAACCGACAGCAGCCTGCACGTCGCCATCCGCGGCAAGGCCGGCGACGACAGCTTCCGCTTCGACTACACCAAGGATTTCGGCCCCGGTGCCAACGTCGTCACCCGCCAACGGAGCGCAAGTCTCGACTTCAACCTGCCGTTCACTCCCAAACGCGACCGCCGCGATCGCCAGTGGCGCCAGAAACACGGCACCTTCTGCTCCATGGGCGGCCTGGGCTTCGGTTTTGTTTCCGCACCCGGCGCGCCTGACGCCATGCACGTCGACATGGGCGCCTCGTACGAGATTTTTGCTGACCTCCTCAGCTTCGGCCAGCACCTGCGCCACCACGCCGACCTCAGCCTCGGACTCGGCATCAGCTGGCGCAACTACCGCATGACCGGCCGCACCCGCTTCCTGAAGGAAGGCGACCGGCTCACGCTCGCGCCCTACCCCGACGGTGCCGACATCGACTTCTCGCGCATCAAGGTCTTCAGTCTCACGTTTCCCCTGCGCTTCCGGCAGGAGTTGAGCCGCCACTTCTCGTATAGCCTCGCCGCCATACTGAACCTCAACACCTACGCATCGGCCAAGACGCACTACGACCTCGACGGCACCCCCGTGCGCGACGTCCAAAAGCGCATCCATCCCTCACGCGTCACCGTCGACTTCATGGGCCAGCTCCAGTATCGCTCCATCGGCCTCTACGTGAAATACTCGCCCTGCCACATGCTGCACGCCGACTTCGGCCCGACGTTCAACCACCTCTCGGCGGGCGTCACGCTCTTTTACTGATTTTCTCACCGCTGTCCGAAAAATCCCTGCCACCAGCGTCGGCAGGGATTTTTTCTGTCCGCAGCGTCGCGGGCGTAACGGCGCAAAAGCGTACCTTTGCCGCCAAAACCGCCCGGTATGCCCGCACTGCTGTTTTCCGCCCCGTCGCGCGCTCCGCGCCAGTCGAACCTCGAGCTGCTCCGCATCGTGGCCATGCTGCTCGTGCTGGTGCTTCATGCCGACTACCACACTCTGGGCGCCTACGAGCCAGCTGAGTTTCACAGTCAGCCCGTCCCGACCGCCACGCGCCTGCTTGTCGAACAGGGCGCGCTCGTCTGTGTCAACGTGTTCGTACTCCTGTCCGGCTGGTTCGGCATCCGCGCCCGCGCCCGGGGCGTCGCGTCGCTTCTGTTCCAGTACTACTTTTTCGGACTGCTGCTGTTCCTTGCGTTGCTCGGCGTCGACGGCCATGCCGACGGCGACGTGTGGGGCGTCCTCCTGTCCGTGCTCAACATGAACCGTTTCTGGTTCGTCCCGGCCTACCTGCTCCTTTATCTCCTTGCCCCTGCGCTCAACGCCTTCGTGGCGCAAAGCAGCCGTCGGCGGTTGGGTCGTTTCCTCGCGGTCTACTACGCTTTGCTTTTCGTCGGCGGCTGGATGCTTGACGGCGCCGCGGGCCTGTTCCACGACGGCTACTCGCCCCTCGCCTTCGTCGGGCTGTACCTCCTGGCGCGCTACGTACACCTCTACGTCCCCGCCTGGCGTCACCTCCGTGCCCGCCACGCTTTCCTGGCGGCCACCCTGCTCGTCGTTCTCCCGGCCACGGCCGAGCTGTGGCTGCTCCGCCTTGCCCCGGGCGACGTCTACTTCTGGTGGCGGCAGCACAACCTCTCCTACCTGGCGCCCCACGTCGTGGCCTGCGCCCTGTTCCTGGTCCTGGGCTTTGCGCGGCTGCGCTTCACCAGCCCGGCGGTCAACCGCGTCGCCATGTCCGCTTTTGCCGTCTACCTGCTCCACCTCCACCCCTACGTCGAGCCCTGCTTCCAACAGGTCGTCCGCCAAGTCTATCAAAGTTTTTCGGGCCCCTTGTGCCTGCTTCTCCTCGCGCTGTTCCTGCTGGGCGTGTTCGCCGCAGCCGTCGCCCTGGACCAGCTGCGCCTCCGTTGCTGGCGCCCGCTGTCCCGGCGCCTGTTTCCGCCGGCCGGGACCGGCGTAGGCCGTTCGGAAAGAAAAGCGTAACTTTGCGCCGGCTTTTCCGGCCGGACATACGGCGGACCGGCGGCCCGACGACATGAAACGATACTTCCTCTTTTTCTCCTACGACGGCACGGCGTACCACGGCTGGCAGCTCCAGCCCAACGCCGTCAGCGTACAGCAACGCCTGAACGAAGCGCTCCGAACCCTGTTACGCCGCCCCGTAGACACGGTCGGCGCCGGGCGCACCGACACCGGCGTCCACGCCCGCATGATGGCGGCTCACTTCGACGCCGAGCCGCTCAACCCCGCTTGGCTCACCGACAAGCTCAACCGCATCCTGCCGCCCGACATCGCCGTCCACGCCGTCCGCGAGATGCGCGACGGCGCCCACGCCCGCTTCGACGCCACGGCGCGCACGTACCACTACCATGTCCATACGGGCAAGTGCCCCTTTCGCCGCCACTACGCCGCCCGCCTTTTCTTCCATCCCGACTACGACCTGATGAACCGCGCGGCACACGAACTGCTCGCCGTCCGCGACTTCACCAGCTTCAGCAAGCTCCACACCGATGCCCGCACGAACCTCTGTCGCCTCGAACGGGCCGAGTGGGTCTGCCTCGCACCGGACTACTGGCGCTTCGAAATTACGGCAGACCGCTTCCTGCGCAACATGGTGCGCGCCGTGGTGGGCACCCTCCTCGACGTGGGCCGCGGACGGCTCGACCTCGACGGCCTGCGCCGCGTTGTCGACCGGCGCGACCGCTGTGCGGCCGGCGACTCCGTCCCCGCCAACGCCCTCTTCCTCGTCGATGTGCGCTACCCCGACGCCCTTTTCGCCGACGGCCCCGCCCCGCGCGCCGACGATTTCTCCGGCCCGGCGTGAACCTTTCGCCGCCTCGCGTGTATGCCTGAATGATTGCAATCACAAAGTCAACGAAGTCATACACGTAACCCAAGGAAACATGAAACCTACGAAACTCATCCTACTCGCCCTGTTCCTCCTGTCCGCCGCAGCACTGCGCGCCCAGCAGGCCGTCCCCGTCGAAGGCATCGTAGTAGCCACTCACGACACCGCCTGGTATGCCGCGCAAATCGCGGCGTGGGAGCAGGAAATCCGCCGCCATCCCAAGGACGAGACGGCTTGGCAAAACCTCTTCAACGCCGTTTATTACCGCGACATGCTTGCCGGCCGTGACTGGACGGCTGCGGCCGACGTCGCTCGGCGCATGGCAAAAAAAATTCCCGGAACCTTCACGTTCCACTACTGCCACTTCCGCAGTGGGGCCGGTCCCGACCGTGACCACGACCTGGAACGGGCCATCGAGCTCGGCGCCGACCGCTACTATGCCTACGACACGTTTATCGCCCAGCTGTGGCTGAAAGGCCAGTTCGGCCGCATGGATGAACTGGCGCGCCGCTATTTCGAGAGCGCTTACCTCCCGACCGACCTGCTGCGCTACAATTTCAACGAGATGGAGAGCCTGCCCGACGGCGCACTGCTCATCGCCAACGGCGACGCCGAACTGATACCCAAGGTCGTGCTGCAAGGCGGACTGGGCGTGCACCGCGACAAAATCGTCGTCCCCCGCTCCTACCTCTTGCAGCCCGCCTACGTCGAGGCCCTCTGCGCCCAGCTGGGCATCGGAAGCCCCACGCTCCCCTCCCACCCGGCCGACTGGGACGCGGCCACCGACTCCGTCATCCGTTACCTCATCGAGAAATCCGGCCGCCCCGTCTTTTTCGCTCCGACCATCGGGACAACGCTACTCAAGCCTTTCAGCGACAAGCTCTACAGCGAGGGCCTCGTGCTGCGCTACAGCGAGCACCCCTACGACAACCTTGCCGTAATGAAACGCAACGTCGAACAGCGTTACCAGCTCGACTACCTGCGCCAGCGCTTCGAGGCACGTCGCCCGTGGGCCGGCGAAACCAGCCTGCGCCTGAACTACGCGGCCGCACTGCAACCCTTGCTGCACTTTTACCGCGCGAGCGGCGACGCCACCCGGCTGAACTGGCTGACGGACCTGCTGCGGAGGGCCGTCGAAGGGGCCGACTGCGACGAGGAGACCAAGGCCCGCTATCGCCAACTGCTCGACGCGGACAGATGCGACTGACGCTGCTCCCCCGACGACGGCAGAGCGACGAAACCCTCATGGCGGACGTGGCGACGGGCAGCGAGCAGGCCTTTGCCGAGCTTTACCGGCGCTACGCCCGCCGCCTGCAAGGCTTCTTCGCCAGCCGCACGGCCGATGCCGACGCGGCGGCCGACCTGGTGCAGGAGCTTTTCGCCCGGCTCTGGGCCGCACGCCGCACGTACCGCCCCGCCATGGCCGTGACGCCTTGGCTCTTTACGCTGGCCTACAACCTCGTGCGCAACGAGCGGCGCCACCACGACGTCGTCACAGCCTACGCCGAAGAAGCCCGTCACGCCGACGAGGCCACGGACGAGGTCGCCTCGACACACCTCGACGACGAGACGCTCGACCGCGCACTGGCCGAAATTCTCGCCACGCTGCCGCCCGACGACCGCACCCTCTTCGCCCTGCGCTTCGAGGAAGAACTGGCCCTTGCGGACATAGCGACCGTGATGGGCATCCCGGCGGGCACGGTAAAATCGCGCCTGCACCGACTGACCCGCGCCCTGCGCGAAAAACTAAAAGCCTATGAATGATTTTTCCGAACAACTCCGACTGTCGGCCCGCCGCCTGCGCGACCGCCGCAACGCCGCCCTGCGCGTGCCGCCCTGCCCCCGTCCGAACCGACGCGGGGCAGGGCGCTGGACCACTGTCGCAGCCGCGGCCTGCCTGGGCGCAGTCGTCGGGGCTGTCGCCGTCCGCATGGCCTCCCCCGCCACGACGGACCTGACCGCCCGCGCCGACACCGTCTACGTCGAGCGGACGGTGCGCGACACCGTCGTGCGAGTCCTTCCCGCCACGACACCCCTCACCGCCGGCGCCGACCCCGAAAACACAAGTACTACGACAGGAAAAACAAGTACTACGATAGAAATTCCTATCGCTGCGACAGGAATTTCTATCGCTGCGACAGGAAAAACGGGAACTAAACTTGCGAAACCGGCCGGCGACAGCCGACCGACGGACGCCGACGGCCTCGAAGGACTGCTCCCGGTCGTACCGCTGGGGGCGGACTTCGCTCCCGCCGGACGCTCCATGCGCGACGACGGGGTGGACTATTCGCTCATCGTATCGCTATGACCCTCACTTCCCCATAACCGAACCGACCATGTGGCTCTCCCTTGCTTTTCTCTCGGCCGCCCTGCTGGGCTTCTACGACGTATTCAAGAAACGCTCCCTGCGCGACAACGCCGTCGTGCCGGTGCTCTTCGTCAACACACTGCTGTGCAGCCTCATCTTTCTGCCGCTCATCGTGGGCTCGGCCGCCGGCTGGATTTCGCCGGACGCGACGGTGTACATCCCCACCGGCGACTGGGCGGCGCACCGCCTTATTCTCGTAAAGTCGCTCCTTGTACTGAGCTCGTGGCTCCTTGGCTACGTCGGCATGAAGCACCTGCCCCTGACCCTCGTCGGGCCCATCAACGCCACGCGCCCCGTCATGACGCTCGTGGGGGCCATGCTTGTCTACGGCGAACGCCTCAACGCCTGGCAGTGGGCCGGCGTAGGGCTGGCCGTCGTCTCCTTCCTGCTGCTCAGCCGCAGCGGACGCAAGGAGGGCATACACTTCGCGCACAACCGGTGGATATACTGCATCGTGGGCGCCGCCGTGCTCGGCGCCGCCAGCGGGCTGTACGACAAGTTTCTCATGGCGCCCGTCGCGACGGGCGGAGCGGGGCTCGACAAAATGGCCGTACAGGGCTGGTACAACGTTTACCAGTGCGCCATGATGGCGGCGATGACCGGTCTGCTCTGGTGGCCTGCGCGGCGTCGCACGACCCCCTTCCGCTGGGACGCCGCGATACCGCTGATTTCCATCTTCCTGACGGCGGCCGACCTTGCCTACTTCTACGCGCTCAGCCAGCCCGGCGCCATGATATCGGTCGTGTCGATGGTACGCAGGGGGAGCGTCGTCGTTTCCTTTCTGGTCGCCGCACTCGTCTTTAGGGAAAAAAATCTCAGGTCAAAGGCTGTCGACCTGGCCTTGGTGCTGCTCGGCATGGTTTGCCTGTGGATAGGCACGGAGGCCTGAGATCGGAAATTTTTTTCTTACCTTTGCCCGCGTATGAAACGACGACTGACCACCCTGCGCCTGCTGCTCACGGCGCTCCTGGCGACAGGCGCGCTGACAGCGCCGGCCCGCATCATCCACCTGCTGCCGAAGCCCCAACGCCTCGCTGCGACCGACGGGGCAGCGCCTTTCGCGCTGGAACGCGCCGTACGGGTCACAGCGCCCGAAGCGGTGCCGGCCCTGACGCGCTTCCTGACCGAACACGGCTGCACCCCGTCCGCCACAGCCCGCGCCCGGCTGGACGTACGCTACGTCGACGCCATTGACGGTGCCCACGCGCAACGCCTGCCGGGATTCCCGGACGAAGCCTACACCCTGACGATAGACAGCCAGCGCATCGCCATCACGGCCACGAACGCCACGGGCGTGACGCGGGCCGCACAGACACTCACGCAGCTGGCCGAGGGATGGGACGGCGACCCGGCGCTCGAAGCGCTCAGCCTAACGGACTGGCCGGCGTTCAGGCTGCGCGGCGTCATGCACGACGTGGGGCGCAGCTTCATCACCCTCCAAGAACTCAAGAAGGAAGTCGACCTCCTCGCGCGCTTTAAGATAAATGTGTTTCACTGGCACCTGACCGAAAACCAGGCTTGGCGATTTCAGGTCAGGGCCTACCCGCAGCTGACCGACGCCGCGACCATGACGCGCGAGGCTGGCCGGTACTACACGCAGGCCGACTGCCGCGAACTGGAACGTTACGCCGCCGAGCGGGGCGTCGTCGTGATACCCGAAATCGACATGCCCGGACACAGCGCGGCCTTCGAGCGCGCCATGGGTCACCCGATGCAGTCGGCCGAAGGCGTCCGGGAACTGCTGACCGTGCTCGAAGAGGTGGCGGACGCCTTTCCGCTGGCCCCCTACGTACACATCGGCGCCGACGAGAAAGCCATCACGTATCCCGGCTTCCTGAAAACCATGACCGACAAGGTGCACCGGCTGGGCAAGAGGGTGGTCGTGTGGAACCCGGTAACGGGCGTGACACTCAGCGCCCAGGACGGCATCGACATGACACAGATGTGGTCCACGCGGGGGCGGGCCGTGAAAGGCGTGCCTAACATAGACTGCCGCTACAGTTACATCAATCACTTCGACGTATTCGCCGACATAGCGGGCCTTTACCGCAGCAACATTTACGGCGTGCCGGCCGGGACGGACGAAGTGGCGGGCGCCATCGTCGCCGTGTGGAACGACCGCAAGCTGCCCACCCAAACCGACATCGTACGGCAAAACAACCTATATGCCGCCGCGTTGGCAATGGGCGAGCGGGCTTGGACGGGCGGCGGGCGGCAATACATCGAGCAGGGAGGGGCCATCCTGCCCGAAGCAGGCGAGGAGTTCACGGCCTTTGCCGACTGGGAACGCCGCTTCCTGTTCCATAAGGACCACGCCCTGCGCGACGAACCCATCCCTTATGTGCGGCAGACGGACGTACGCTGGCGTGTGACGGACGCCTTTCCCAACGACGGCAACGCCGACCTGCGCCTGCCGCCCGAAATCGAGGGACTGAAACCGGACTACACTTACCGCGGCGCACACTACGGCACGCACACGGCCGTCGGCGCCGGCGTTTACCTGCGCCACACATGGGGCAACATCGTCCCCGCCCTCTTCGACGAGGCGCGCCAAGGTACCACGGCCTACGCCTGGACTTACGTCTACTCGCCCCGGGAACAGACGCTGGGCACCCTCATCGAGTTCCAGAACTACGGCCGCTCGGAGCGCGACCCTGCCCCCGACACCGGGCGGTGGGACCGCAAGGGCTCGCGGCTGTGGGTGAACGGTGCCGAGGTGCGCCCGCCCGTCTGGGAGAACTCGGGCGTCAACGTAACGAACGAGACGGAACTGCGCAACGAGAACTTCGCGGCACGCCGGCCGACGCCCGTACGCCTCAAGCAGGGCTGGAACGAAGTATTGCTGAAACTGCCCTTCAACCCCGCCGGCCTGCGTCTGCCGAAATGGATGTTCACCTTCGTGCTCACCGACCCCGACGGCCGCCACGCCGCCGAAGGACTCGTCTACTCGCCGGACTGGAGGCGGCCGGAGTCACCCGGACCGGCGGAACTCAACGACAAATAGGTCCAACGAAAATCCGGCCTTGCTCACCACTGCACGGGAACAAGGCCGGATTACTTCTGAAAAAACGGATACCGACACACCGCCGGCAGGCTCAATCGCCGACGACGTGGAAACGGTGGCCGTCGAGCTCACGCCAACGGCCGCGGGTGAAATCGGGGACGGCGACAGGACGACTGCCCTCGCGCGCGGACTGCTCGCTCAGCTCGGCGATGCAGGACCACTCGGCGGCGTCGTAAACGTCGATGTCGAGGGGAAGACCGTGGCGCAGACAATAGATGAGCCGCGCGTCCATGGTATAATTCATTACGTTGTCCACCCCCTTTCGCCGACCTTCTTCGGCGAAAGGCTCCACAGCGGGCAACGTGTAGGGGGCCAGGAAATGAAGGGCGTCGTCGCCGGTGAGCGCCTCGGGCATATCGACGAGTTGCACGGTGGGCAGGGGATATTTCTGGCAGTAGCCGCCCGTGCCGCAGACAGTCTGCAACCGGCTGTAGGGGCGCGGCGTGGTCAGGTCGAGCTGTAGGACGATGCCCGCGCCGCCGACGGTGCGCAGCAGCGTCGTGTTGACCTTGCCCAGGATGCCGTCGGCCCCGTCGGCCTGCGTAGTCATCGACACAAGGTAGTCGAGACGGTCGCCGCGGTGCAGGCCCAGCAACTGAGCCACCGGCCCCATGCCATGCGTCGGGTAGGGATTGCCGCCGTGGAGGGCGCAACGGCGCTCCATCCAGGTGCGCAGCGTGTCCGTCGGCCGGCCACTGAGGCCGAACGTATCGCGCAGATTGTGTATGTAAGCGCCCTCGCAGTGCGTGATGCGCCCCAGCTGCCCTTGGCGGGCCAAGGCGAGCGTGTGGAGGGCGAAGAAGTCGTAGCAGCAGTTCTCGAGCATGAAGCAATGGCGGCGGGCAGACTCGGCCGCGTCAACCAGCTGCCAGCACTCGCTGACGGAGATGGCGGCGGGTACTTCGACGGCGACGTGCTTGCCGGCGCCGAGGGCGGCTACGGCCATA
The DNA here is from genome assembly GCA_944322325.1 of uncultured Alloprevotella sp. Lineage (GTDB taxonomy): Bacteria > Bacteroidota > Bacteroidia > Bacteroidales > Bacteroidaceae > Alloprevotella. The sequence continues at coordinate 54,818 of CALUOQ010000003.1, read as the reverse complement.
GCGGCGTGGCTGTCCCACTCCGTACAAATATACACGAGGTCCACGTCGTCGCGCCGGCACACCGACTGCCACGCCTGCTCGCCGACTTCGACGTCGGCAACGGGGCGACCGGAGGCCTGAAGCTGGCGGTTGGCCTCAGCAAGACGTTCCGCGTCGAGGTCAGCCACGACGCGGATTTCCGTACCGTCTATGTCGGCATAGCGGCGGAGTGCTTTCAGACCGCGCTGCCCTACGCCGATGAGCCCGATACGTACGACGGGCAACGGCGGGCAGGCTAGTTCGAGCACGTGGGGCTTAAGTTCGTGAGTTTTCATCCCTTCAGATAACCACAAAAAGGGGTATGCCGCAAACGGGCACACCCCTTGAATGTCTCTAAAAGTGACTTGATAATTACTTCTTGCGGGCCTGCCCGTAGCGGCTCATGAACTTGTCCACGCGACCGGCGGTGTCGACGAGTTTGGCCTTACCCGTATAGAACGGGTGGGAGGAGCTGGAGATTTCGAGCTTGACCAACGGATAAGTCTCGCCTTCGTACTCGATGGTGTCGTTGGTCTTGCAAGTAGAACGGGAAAGGAACATGTCACCGTTGCTCATGTCTTTGAAAACGACGGGACGATAGTTCTCAGGATGAATACCTTTTTTCATTGTGCTATAGCGTTATTTTTGTTTTACTTCTACGTTGGGTGCTGGTAACTAACTGATGTAATGGGCTAATCGGCTGCAAATTTAGGCTTTTCGCGCGATACGGCAAAAGTTTGACCGACCTTTTTTGACAGGCGGCAGTTATTGTTTACCTTTGCAGGCATGATGAAACGTCGTATTCTGCTTCTGCTGGGATGTATCGCGACGGTAGCCACGATGCCCGCCGCGCCCATCGACAGTATCTTTGCCTCGATGCCTTCAAGGCTGCTGCCCTTCGTCAGCCGCGACAACCGGCTGGATTGCCTCGACCTATACAATAATAATATGCAGGCCGTGGCGCAAAACGAGCTGGGCGAACGCACACGCCTACTCAAGAAGACGGCGGACTACATGCACCTGAAAATAAGCGAGGCCAGCCGGATGGAAATCAAACTGCTGACCCACGAGGGCGACACGCTGGTGGGCGTGGCACACACTGTGCTGACACCGGCCGGCGACAGCCGGGTGCGATTCTACACCACGACGTGGCAAGAACGCACCGACGTGCGGGTGCCCCATCCCGACCCGGCCACGTTACTGGAAAAGCCGGATTCCATCTCGGACGAGCGCTTTGCCGAATGGAAAGCCGACGCAGGCGGACCGTGGGTGAGGGCTTTCTTTTCGCCGGACAACGACAAACTGACCTACGTCCTGTCCACGGAAACGGTGCGCCGCGAGTGGCAGGATGCTGTAGCACGATGCCTGCGCCTGAAGGAGTTCCGCTGGAACGGGAAGAACTTTTTGCCCATAGAACCGGAGTAAGGGAATGGCCCACAGCCGGTTCGCGAAAAATACCGAAAGCGGTAAAGCACCGCAACACCCCGCCGCGCCACGGACTCAAACCGAAACCGGCGACCGCGGCAACGGGTTCGACTTCATCCGCTACGTGCTGGCTTTCGTGGTGGCCGTGGCCCACTTCTACGGCTTGACCGACACCCCGCGCCAGGGATGGTGGATGACCAGTGGCGACGCGGTGAGCGGCTTTTTCGTACTCAGCGGTTTCCTGGTCTTCTGCAGTTTTCAGCGGCAACCCGACTGGCGGCACTACGCCCGACGACGGCTTTGCCGGGTGGTTCCGCCCTATTTGTTTATAATACTGCTGTGCGTCGTGGCGGGCGCTTTCCTCACCGAATGGCCGACGGCCGACTACCTGACGTCGGGACAGACTTACCGCTACCTGCTGGCCAACGTCTTTTTCCTGAACTTCCTCGAACCGTCACTGCCCGGCGTATTTTCGCACAACGCCCTGACTGCGGTGAACGGTGCGCTGTGGACCATGAAGGTGGAACTGCTGCTCTACGCCACTGTCCCGCTGGTGGCGGCCTGCCTGCGCCGATGGCGGCCCGCAGTCGTACTGACAGCGATATTCCTGCTTTCCTTCCTTTACGCCGAAGGGCTTGACGCGCTGTATAACGCCACGGGCAACGCCGTCTGCCTGATGCTGAAGCGACAGTTCGTCAGTCAGCTCGTCTACTTCTATGCAGGGACTGCCGCCCTGCTCTATTTTGCCCCGTTTCAGCGAAACGCGATATGGCTCCTGCCATTGGCCCTTTTCGTCTATATCGCCCACCACGCGTGGGGCTGCTGCGCTTACCTTTATCCCTTTGCCTGGGCCGCGCTCATCGTCGGTACGGCGTTCCATGTACCATGTCTTCGCTTCGCGAGCCGCGTGAGCAACATCTCGTACAGCATCTATCTGTTCCACTTCCCCGTCATCCAGACCGTACTCAGCTTCGGCCTTCACCAGCGCAGCTTTTGGGGAGCACTGGTGCTGTCCCTGACGCTCACAGCGCTGCTGGCAGCCTGCTCGTGGAAGTTCGTCGAGAAACCGTGGCTCCGCCTCGCCCGACGATGACTCCGCCGCATTTTTCCTCCGCAGCCGGACAGCACTCCGGCTGCCCGGCCACGCCATTTTGCAGGGTCCACATGCCTTTTCGGGGAGTTCCCCCCGCTACAAACAATGAATTCGTCACAAAAAACGCCCTCCAGATAAAAAAACGCCCGGACAAAGTTGTTCGGAACGGGCGGGAATGAGTAATTTTGTTCCCGGAAATTGTATCAACTTTAATTACAGCATTATGGTTAACTACAAAGATTTGGGTTTGGTGAACACCCGTGAAATGTTCAAGCGCGCTATCAACGGCGGATACGCCATTCCTGCTTTCAACTTCAACAATATGGAGCAGTTGCAGGCTATTATCAAGGCCTCGTCGGAGAAGAAGTCGCCCGTAATCCTCCAGGTGTCGAAAGGTGCCCGAAACTACGCCAACCAGACGCTGCTCCGCTACATGGCAGAAGGAGCCGTAGAATACGCCAAGGAACTGGGTTGCCATCATCCCGAAATCGTTCTTCACCTCGACCACGGCGACTCTTTCGAGCTGTGCAAGAGTTGTGTTGACATGGGCTTTAGCTCGGTGATGATTGACGGCTCTCATCTTCCCTACGACGAGAATGTGGCGCTCACGAAGAAGGTTGTGGAATACGCGCACCAGTTTGATGTGACCGTTGAGGGCGAGCTGGGCGTGCTGGCCGGCGTTGAGGACGAGGTTGTGGCTGAACACCACACCTACACCCGCCCCGAGGAAGTCGTTGACTTCGTGACGAAGACGGGCTGCGACAGTCTGGCTATCTCCATCGGTACTTCGCACGGCGCCTATAAGTTCAAGCCCGAGCAGTGCCACGTTGACCCGGCCACGGGCCGCCTCGTGCCTCCCCCATTGGCGTTCGACGTATTAGACGGTGTAATGAAAGAACTTCCGGGCTTCCCCATCGTGCTGCACGGCTCTTCGTCCGTTCCGCAGGAAGAAGTGGACACGATTAACAAGTACGGTGGAAAACTGGTGGCCGCTATCGGAATTCCCGAAGAGGAACTGCGCAAAGCCGCTAAGTCGGCAGTCTGCAAGATCAACATTGACTCTGACTCGCGTCTCGCTATGACCGCTGCTATCCGCCGCGTCTTCGCCGAGCACCCCGAAGAGTTCGACCCGCGCAAGTACCTCGGCCCGGCTCGCGACAATATGCAGAAGCTCTACGAGCACAAGATTGTGAACGTCTTGGGCTCCGACAACAAGCTCGCCAACCTCGACTAATTATTGCCTGACTACGATAATAGGGCGCATTCCCGGGGGGAGTGCGCCCTATTTCTGTCTTTCTACGTGCTTGCTGCGCGCCTAGGCAGACCTAAGTCGCCCCCGCGCTCAGGACAAGTGTTGCTGCATGAGCCAGAGGCGCGTCACTAACGACCGCGGCAACAGACGACTGGCCCAGAAAGTGAGGTGCGAAAATACGCCGCACAGCGAGCGGCTTCGCCCACGCCGGGCGTCGCGCAGCGCCTTGCGGGCCACACGTTCGGGCGTAGTGATGCCCGCATACCGCGTCACCATATGCCCCACACCCTCCCGGGCCCGGTCGAGAAACGCCGTATCCATCCACCCGGGACACACCGCCGTGACATTAACGCCCGCCTGGCGCAGTTCCCGCCGCAGCGCCAGCGAATAGTGGAGGGCAAAAACTTTCGTCGCACTATATACATTCATGTACGGAAGGGGATGAAACGCTGCTATGGAGCAGACATTCATGATGCATCCGCCCTGCCCGATGTAAGGCAGACAGACCTGCGTCACGGCCGCCAGCGCGCCGGCATTGAGCGCCACCATGTCCCAGACATCCCCGACAGCGACGCCACGACTCGGCCCGAACTTACCAAAACCGGCATCGTTGACCAGATACACAATCTGCGGCTGCCGTTCTTGCAAAGCCACCGACAAACGGTCGACAGCACTGCGTTCCGTAAGGTCGGCAGGGAAAATTTCTATCTTCTCGCCCAGCTCGCTGCGCAGCTCCCTAAGCCGAAGCTCGCTGCGCGCAATGGCCCAAACGCGCTGCACACCGGTGTCGCGCACCAGCAGGCGTACCAGCTCTTTGCCTAGCCCGCGGCTGGCACCCGTCACTATGGCCGTACGTTCTTGAACCATACTCATATCAACAACAAACGAGGCCGCACGTTTTCACCGCACAGCCTCGTATTCCTAAAGTAACCTTATCAATCGTTGGGCAAGTTTTTCTCCGCGCTGACAAGCTTGTTGTTTTTATCGAACTCGTACTCCCAACCGTTGTTCAGTTCGAGCTCCGTTCCTTTCCGGTCGCGGCTGATTTTCATCACCTTGGCACCTTTTTGCTTGGTGCTGAGAAATTGCCGGATGGTAGCGGGAATCACGGCTGTCGGCACCTCCGACATGTTGCACTCAATCTCTTCCCATTCGCCCGTACGGCTGAACTCGATTTTGTCACCGCTGTCGAACACTACGTCGTAGCCTTTCGAGAAGCCTTCCGTCTCCTTCACGACCAACATTACGTTTTGCTTTCCGAAATGCTTCGTCAGGAGTTGTTGAGCGGGTTGAGGCAACTGGCTGACGTCGATGGGACGTTCATTGTCAGCGATACAGCTCGTACTGGTCCCCAGCAAGAGGAGAAGTGCGAAAGTCCACTTTTTCATAGGGCTTTAAGTTTTTTGATGAGTAAAGTTTTCGTTCCGACGGCGGTCAGTGGGCTCACTGCCCCCGCCGACACCGACAAATGTAGGACTTTTTCGGCGGAATAGAAAACTATCCCGGACAAAATTGTAGTAATTAGCGTTTTTTATAGGTTTCATCTATTTCTGCCCGGGCCACTCGCTCGAGTGTCACGCGCTGCTTGTTCCAATGGAAAGGGCGGTAGTCGTTGTTCGTGCGCAGGACGTTGTCCTTGAAAACGAGGCCGTCCACCGACTTGGCGTAGAGCAAGGGGGCGTCAAACGCCTCGAACGTATTGTCCTCGATGCGGATGGCCCCGCGCTTCCCGCCGTGAAAGTACGCCTTCTGCTGCTCCAGATCGGGTATCTCGGGGTAGATGGAAATCACGGCGTTGGTGAACTGGTACATACTGGTAAGGGCGTTGATGAAAGTGTTGCGCCGGATAAGCAGGTCGCGGCAGGCGCCCGACTCATACCAGCCGTTACAGTCGCCACAGAGCAGAATGGCCGTCCCGGAAGTGTGGTCGAACAGATTGTCCTCGACCACGGTGCGGCGCGGGGAGCTGAAGAGCGCACCGCGAGCGCGGTTGTTACGCACGACGTTGTGCCTGAACTCCACGGTCGGCGTCCACGTCAGGTTTTCGATGCCGAACGCCTCTCCTCCCACGATGGCTGAATCGAGGGGCTGTTCCATGCGGATGACAAAGGCTTTCGCCCCGGTCACGCCTGCCTGCCCGGCGGGCTCTATCGCCGCGATGCGGTTCACCGCTCCGGCGATTTCCATGGTGCGCGAACGGATGAACTGCACCTCGTCGCCGGGATCGCCCCATGCGAAGCCCCACGCCTGCCCATGTTCGTAGCTGGCCAAGACGGTATAGTCGTCGCGGCGCTCCTTCACGCGGAGGTAGACGCCATGGATGTTGATGGCGTCGTCCATCATGTGCTCATAGAGTCCGCCGTTGGAGCGGATGTGCCCCCGGCATTGGGAGAAGTGGGTCGCATCGGCCTGAGTGGTGAAATAACGCGGGTCGTCGCTGCCACGCAGGCATACGCCGAATTTCTCCAGCGTTACGTTCGTACATCGCTGGGCCAGCAGTCCCATGCCGTCGGCATAGTGTACCTTGACGTTCTCGATGCGCGTGTCGCGACATTCGTTGAGGAAGATGCCCGGCGCGGGGCGCTGCCACGAACGCAAAGCCAGCACCGTGCCCGGCACGAGGCGTCCGTCGTGCCACCGGGGCAGGCGGACCCGCCGGTCGCCCAAGTCCTCGACGCCGGCAGTGTTCAAACCGAGGTCGCCGGTATTATAAACAATGTGGCGGGTGTCCCGCTCAAAAGCAATGGCCGAGACGAGACGGTTGGCCCAGTCCTCGCCGTACGTTTCGAGGCCTCCGTCCTCCATGACGCGGTAGTTCACCCATGGCGCCACGCGCAACGTCGTGCCGCCCGCGGCACTGCTCTCCACCACCTCGGCCTGCGCGATTTGCGGCTGTACGAAATCAATGCTGAAATGGCGCAGCGTGCAGTCCGTCGTGCCGTTGAGCGCGAAGGGTATCAGCCGGCCGTGAAACAGGAACTCCGCCCCGTTTCCTTCGACCGTCAGCCCGTCCCAGCCCTCCAGTACGAACACTGTCGGCTTGGGCTGGTTCTGGTCGTGATTGGAGACGTAGTACGTCTTGCGGGCGGCCTGCGCGCCGTGGAAGTGGTACTGGCCAGGCTCGAAGCTGAGCGTCACGTTGCGACCGCCGCCCTCTGCCGCCTTGATGGCGGCGAGCGCACGGTTGAGCGCCGGAGTCAGGTCCTGCCCCGTACCGGGAACGATGCCGTAGTCGGCCATGCGGATTTCAGTCCGCCGGGCCGTGGCGGCTGTGGCTACGGCAAAGAAGCACAGCACAGCGCCAAGTGTCAGGTTTGTTATAGAACGCATACGGAGCAAGGGACTACTGCGGTTCGTCGGCGTCGATGCGCTGTATGCCTCCTGTCTCGGGCTGCAGCGTGACGCGAACCGTGTATTTCTTGTTAAACAAGTCGCCGCCCAGGTGCTCCACCCGGCCGAATTGGGCCAGCGCCACGGTGCTCTCGGCCAGCGTGCGACGGTTGGTGAACACCTTTACTTGCGCCTGTCCCGGCACGACGTAGCGCAGGTCCTCCGCCGGCTTTTTCTTCTTGCCGTCCTCGTCGGGCATCTCGGCGGGCAGACTTTGCAGGTCCTGCACGCTGATGTACACAGGGTCGCCCGAGAGGTCACCGGCCGCCACCGGGCCCAGGAAGCGGGAGAAGCGGAAGAGCACGTCGCGGTCGCACTCCTTCGCGGGGTCGTAGCTGAAGGTCATGACGTGGGTCTCCGTGCTCGTCGTGCCTTTGAAAAGTTGCAGCAGGGCTTCTTCCTGTTCGTCGAGCTTGGCGAGCATCAGTTTCAACTGCTCCCCGTCTTTGGGCATGAAGTCCGCCTGTCCTTTCGTCAGCAGCGAGCGGTTCTCGCGGATGTCGTAGATTTCGTTCGCGGTCAGCTCGGCCATTTTTGTCGTGCTGCCCGCCGAGAGGATTTCCTCGGTCTTGTAGTCAGCGGGGTTGAACTTGCGCGCCGTCTTGTCGCGCTCCACCGACGGACCGGGCAGTTCGGGCACCTCGGGCGCCTCGGTGTTGACGGAGAGGAGCACGCCGTCGCGGCTCAGGCCGACGAGCGGGGCCGACGTCTTGCTCTTCAGTTTAATGGTGTAGGCCTGCGTCTTGTCGGGCACACCGTAGGGCGTCAGCTCGACCGACGTGAGGCTCCACTCGTCGTAGGGCGCGGTTGTCACGTCGGCGAGGCGCAGGTAGCGCTGCGCGAAGCGGGCATACTCGCCCGGCGTGTGTGTGGTCTTGGTCGCCGTCACGGTGATGTGCAGGCGCGTATGGGGCAGGAAGTAAGTGATGCCCTCCGCCGTGACGCCGGGCGTGTATGGCGTCACTTCGGTCTGGGCCTGTACGCCGGCAGTGGCGGCGGCCATCAGGACAAGGCTGGAAAAAATGAACTTTTTCATGAACAAAAAAGATGGAGTTACGGTTTGAGGTCGGCGTAGAGCGTGCGGAACGCGGCGGGCAGCTCGTCGACGAGATCGGAGGCCGTGAGGCTCTCTTCGCCGAGACGGGCGGCAGCCAGGTCGCCCGCCAAGCCGTGAAGGTAAACGCCCAGTCGACAGGCGGCTTCGGGCTGATAGCCGCGCGCAAGGAGGGCTGTCAGCAGGCCGGTGAGCACATCGCCGCTCCCGGCGGTGGCCATGCCGGCGTTGCCCGTCGGGTTGAGGTAGGCATGTCCCGAGGGGGTGCAGATGGCGGTGTAGTGTCCCTTGAGCACCACCAGCAGGCGGTGGCGCCGCGCCAAGGCACGCGCCGCGCTGAGCGTCGTATACGAGTCGATGCAGTTGTCCGTCAGGGCGGCCAGCTCGCGCGGATGGGGCGTCAGGATGGTTTCGGCCGGCAGGCGGCCCAACATTTCGCGGTGGCGCCCGAGAAGGTTGAGCGCGTCGGCGTCGACCACCATGGGGCAGTGGCTCATGGCGAGCTGGCCGAGCACGGCGCGCTCGGTGGCGCGGCTCTGTCCCAGCCCGGGACCGAGGCCCACGGCGGCGTACCCCTGCGTCTCAATCGGCATACTGAACGTCTGCAGGTCGACGTCGTGGCTCATGATGGCTTCGGGCACGGCTACTTGCAGGATGTCGTTGTTGGCCGTCGGCGTGTGTACCGTCACCTTGCCAGCGCCCGAGCGCAGGCAAGCCCTCGCCGCGAGGATGGCGGCCCCGGCCATGCCGTATGAGCCGGCCACGAGCAACGCGTGGCCGAAGGTGCCTTTGTGTCCGAAAGCGGGGCGCGGCAGCAGCAGGGCGCTGACGTCGCCGCGCTCGGTGAGCGTCATGTCGGCCTCCGTTGCGGCGAGTCCTTCGGCCGACAGCCCGATATCCAACACCTGCCACTCGCCGACATACTCGCTACAGTCGGCCAGGAAGAAGGCCGGCTTGGGTAGCTGGAACGTCAGGGTGAGCGTCGCACGGACGATGTGGTCGCTCACGTTGTAGGAGTTGTCCTCGCTCATCAGCCCCGACGGCATGTCAATGGCCACGACCGGAGCGGGCGACGCGTTGATGTACTTCACCAGCGCGGCGAAACCACCCTGCAAGGGCTTGTTCAGCCCCGTGCCGAACAGCCCGTCGACGAGCACGTCGCCGTGGCCGATTTTCGGAGGGTCGAACTTTGAGGTGATTTCGGTGAGTTTGGCGCCGGGCAGGTCGGCCAGGCGGCTGCGGTTGGCGGCGCAATCCTCGCTGAGCCGCCCCGTGGTGTTGAACAGGTAAGTCTCCACCCGGTAGCCCCGCCCCGTCAGGAGGCGGGCCACAGCCAAGGCGTCGCCGCCGTTATTGCCCGGACCGGCAAAGACCTTGACCGGATGTTCCGGCGTCCAGCGCGCCGCGAACGCAGCTACGAAAGCCGACGCGGCCCGCTCCATGAGGTCAATGGAGGCTATGGGTTCGTGCTCTATGGTAAATGCGTCGAGCGCGCGCATTTGGGTTGCAGAAAGTATCTTCATGGTGCAAAGATACGGCAAGCCGACCGAAATGCGAACAAAAAGTCTTGCTTTTTTGAACGGAGTCCCCGCCACGGCTGAAGCCGGAAATAGAATCGGTCTCCATGCGTCCGAAACGCCCGTCGCCGCCCCACTCATCCTTCCCGTTGCCCCCATTTCTCCCCTTACTCCCATCCCACCACACAAGTACTACGACAGGAAAAACAAGTACTACGATAGAAAATTCTATCGCTGCGACAGAAATTTCTATCGCTGCGACAGGAAAAACGGGGACTACACTTGTTCCGACGCAGGCGGCGACGGGCGGAACGTTGTCGGTTCGGCATTTTTTCGTAACTTTGTGCCCGAAAATTCAGGAAGAGGTGGATACCATTCAAGTCGACGACCGGCAATTTGCCCTCAGCCTCGGGCGCGACGAGATACAGCGCCGCGTGGCCGAAGTGGCGGCCCGCATGAGCCGCGACCTGGCCGGGCGACGCCCGCTGCTGCTCGTGGTGCTCAACGGGGCGTTCATGTTCGCCGCCGACCTGGTGCGCGGCCTCAGCGAGCCCTGCGAAATCAGCTTCGTCCGCCTCGCGTCATACGCCGGGACGCAGTCCACCGGACAGGTGCGCCAGCTCATCGGCCTCAACGAGCCCGTCGAGGGGCGCACCGTAGTGGTTGTGGAGGACATCGTCGACTCCGGGCGGACCATGGAGCAGCTGCTCGCCACGCTCCGCGCCATGCGTCCGGCCGAAGTGCGCATCGCCTCGCTTTTCGTCAAGCCCGGCAAGCTGAAGGCCGACCTCGACATCGCCTACCGTTGCTTCGACATCCCCGACGACTTCATCGTGGGCTACGGCCTCGACTACAACGGCTACGGGCGCAACCTGCCCGACATCTACACCGTCGTCGGGACACACTGAGAACGACACTACTCATACACATATCAGTTACAAAAAGTAATGAAGAACATCGTGATTTTCGGCGCTCCCGGTTCAGGAAAAGGAACCCAGAGCGACTTACTCGTACAGAAGTACGGGTTCAAACATATCTCTACGGGCGACGTGCTGCGCGCCGAGATGAAAAACGGCACCGAGCTGGGCAAGACGGCCAAGGGCTACATCGACAACGGCCAGCTTATCCCCGACTCGCTGATGATTGACATCCTGGCCAGCGTGTACGACAGTCTGTGCCCCTGCGAGGGCGTCATTTTCGACGGCTTCCCCCGCACCATTCCCCAGGCCGAGGCCCTGAAGGCCATGCTCGCCGAGCGCGGCACCGAAGTAACGGGTATGCTCGAGCTCGACGTACCGACCGAAATGCTCATCGAGCGCCTCGTCAACCGCGGCAAAACGTCCGGCCGCGCCGACGACAACGAGGAGACCATCAAGAAGCGCCTCGACGTCTACAACTCCCAGACGGCGCCCCTCATCGACTGGTACGAGAAAGAGGGCAAGCGCAACGCCGTGAAGGGCTACGGCCCCATCGACGAGATCACGGCGGCCCTGTGCGCCGTCATCGACAGCTGGAAGTAAGCCCGCCCCGGGCGCCACGACACCCAAGCCCCTTCGCCGCTTTCCGCCCGCCCCGGGCACCGGAAACGCCGCGAGGGGCTTGGCGGTCACAGCGCTGGCCTCATCCGTTTCACCCCAACACTCCACCCCCATGGCTGAAAGCAATTTCGTAGACTACGTCAAAATCTATTGCCGCTCGGGCAAAGGCGGCCGCGGCTCCATGCACATGCACCGGGCCAAGTACCAGCCCAACGGAGGCCCCGACGGCGGCGACGGCGGCCGCGGCGGCAACATCTACCTGCGCGGCAACCACAACTACTGGACCCTGCTGCACCTGCGCTATGAGCGCCACGTTTTCGCCGGGCACGGCGGCAACGGCTCGAAGAACTGCTCGCGAGGCGCCGACGGCGAGGACCGGTACATCGACGTACCCTGCGGCACGGTGGCCTATAACGCCGAGACGGGCGAATACCTCTGCGACGTCACCGAGGACGGCCAGGAGGTGATGCTCCTCAAAGGCGGTCGCGGCGGACTCGGCAACTGGCAGTTCCGCACGGCCACCAATCAGGCGCCGCGCTACGCCCAGCCCGGCGAACCGATGCAGGAGATGGAAGTGATACTGGAGTTGAAACTCTTGGCCGACGTCGGGCTCGTCGGCTTTCCCAACGCCGGAAAGTCCACGCTGCTCTCGGCCCTGTCCTCGGCCCGCCCGAAAATAGCCAACTACCCCTTCACCACCCTCGAACCGAGCCTCGGCATCGTGGCCTACCGCGACCACCAGTCGTTCGTTATGGCCGACATTCCGGGCATCATCGAGGGGGCAAGCGAAGGCCGCGGTCTGGGCCTCCGCTTCCTGCGCCACATCGAGCGGAACTCCCTCCTGCTCTTCATGGTGCCGGGCGACACCGACGACATACGCCGCGAGTACGACGTACTGCTGCGCGAGCTCGAACAGTTCAACCCCGGGATGCTCGACAAGCACCGCGTGCTCGCCGTGACGAAGTGCGACCTGCTTGACGAGGAGCTCATCGCCATGCTCCGCGCCGATCTGCCGACGGACCTCCCGGTGGTGTTCATCTCCGCCGTAACGGGCTACGGCCTCGACGCGCTGAAAGACACCCTCTGGACCGAGCTCAACAGCGAAAGCAATAAGCTACAGGCCATCAGTGAGGGCGGCAGTATCGTCCACCGCAACCGCGAAGCCACGCGCCTGGCGGCCGACTTCGCCGACTGGGACCCCGGCATCGACGAGGACGACATTGAGGACATCGAGGACTTCGAATACGAGGAGGTGGACGACGATGACCAATAGTCCCGAACTGCTGGAATACACCTTGGGCACGGGCGTCCGCGCCTTCACGACAACCCGCCTCGGAGGATGCAGCGAGGGGACGTACGCCTCCTTTAATATAAATGAGTACTGCGGCGACCGTCCCGACCACATCCGCGCCAACCGCGCAGCCCTCTGCCACGCGCTCGGCATCGGGCCCGAGTCGCTCATCCTGCCTCACCAGGTGCATGGCACGACGGTGCGCGAGATCGACGCGGCCCTGCTCCGTCACGACGCCGCAACCCGCCGCGCGCTTCTGGAAGGTGTCGACGCCGTGATGACCGACGTCGCGGGCGTGTGCGTCGGCGTCTCGACGGCCGACTGCATACCGGTGCTGCTCTACGACGAAGTGCACCGCGCCGTGGCCGCCGTCCACGCCGGATGGCGCGGCACGGTGAGCCGCATCGTCGCGTACGCCGTCGCCGCCATGACAGCCCGCTACGCCACCCGCCCGGCCGACCTGCGCGCCGTCATCGCGCCCGGCATCTCCACCGCGGCCTTCGAGGTGGGCGACGAGGTGTACGAAGCCTTTGCCGCAGCAGGATTCCCGATGGACGCTGTGGCCCACCGCACGGACCGCTGGCACATCGACCTGCCCGTAGCCAACTTCCTGCAACTCGAAGCCGCAGGCATCCCGCTCGACCGCATTCAGGTGAGCAGTCACTGCACCTACACCGAGTGCGACCGCTTCTTTTCGGCCCGCCGCCTAGGCATCCGCTCCGGACGCCTCTACACGGGCATCATGCTCCGACCCGACATAAATTAGCGCCCCCATGAAAACGCATCCCATAACCACCCTTGTCCTGATGGTCGCCCTGTCGCTCCCGATGGCGGCCGACAACTTCACGCCCGCCGAGCAGCAGCAAATCAGTATTGCCACACCGGGCCTCTTCGATAAGTCGAAATCCTTCACCGTCGACCTCTCGGTTCTGCCGCAGGGCGACTGGAGTTTCCCCCTGCCCGTCGGCACAGCCCAAAAAGGGCCCGGGCTCGACCTGACGATAACGACCACGCCGGGCGACGCCGTGAAAGCCATGTTCGACGGCCGGGTGCGACTGGCGCGCCACGTGGCCGGCCACGGCAACACGGTGGTCATACGCCACGGCAACGGACTCGAAACCGTCTACGCCCGGCTGCGCGGCGCCACCGTCAAACCTGGCGACCGCGTCGAAGCCGGACAGACCGTCGGCATAGTAGGCGAAGAGGGTGGCAAGGGAGTCTGCCGTTTCGGCATGATGGTCAACGGCTTCGCCGTTAACGTGGAAACATTCGTCGACGTCGTACGCAAACGCCTCCGCCGGCAAAGCTACCTGTTCACCGACCGCGGCATCGCCGTCGACATCGCCGCACTGGGCAACGCAAGCGACGAACCCGACATCACCGAGGGCGAACCCGAGCCCGGTGCTGCCGTCGACGCCGGAACCGTGGACATCGACGGCGAGCTTACCGACTACGAGCGGCGCGTAGTCAGCGCGCCCACCAAGGGGCTCTTCGACAAGTCCGCCACTATCACCATCAATCTCCACAAGTACCAGGACGGAGACTGGGCTTACCCCCTGCCCGGCGCCAAGGTCATCAGTCCCTACGGCGGCAAGCGCCGCCACGCCGGCGTCGACCTCAAGACGAAGCCCAACGACGAAATACTGGCCGCCTTCCCCGGCCGCGTGCGCTTCTCGGGCAACTATTACGGCTATGGCCGCGTGGTCGTCGTGCGCCACGCCAACGGGATGGAGACGCTGTACAGCCACAATTCCAAGAACTTGGTCGAGGTGGGCGAATGGGTAAAGGCCGGGCAGCCCATCGCCCTGACCGGACGCACCGGGCGCGCCACAACGGAGCACCTGCACTTCGAGGTACGCATCAACGGCAAGACCTACGACCCCGCCCGCTTCTTCGACCACAAGAACCGTTGCCTGAAAAAGGTGAAAGTCGTCGCCCACAAGTCGGGCAAGGTGACGACAACATCCGCCGGACAGGCCTCAAACTCCTGAGGCCGGCACCCGGCGCGACCACAGCACCCCCCCAACGTTTTCAACATAGCGCCGAACCGCAGAAAGCGCTGATTAAGAATTATCGCGCCCCAAGCCGCAAGACTTGGGGCGCTTTTCGTACCTTTGTAGCCGACTCCGCAAGTGGCGGAGCCGGACATAGTAAAGACAGAGTTTTTGCTGGTCATTCCCTGCTGCGAATCTGAACACTTCCAAGTACCCGGAATGACAGGCAAGAAGCTCATACTCATACGCCCGGCAGTGGTGCGCACCGCTGTCGGGCAAGGAGTATGGGCTATTGCTTGTTACGGGTATAAGGCATGTTCAGAAACTTGCTCCCATCGGAGCGAGCGCCGCAAGCAGGTAACTGGCAATAGTTCCCATACTCCTGTTTTATATGCCCTCAACTGCTTGCAATCTGAAAACCCCGCCTGCCGTGGGAACCGACAGGCAAACAACACCTTTTATAGGTATGAGAACACTTACAATCTGGGTGCTGCTGCTCGCCGCAGCCGTCCTCGGTCCGCTCCGAGCGGCGGCCGAAAACAAGACCGTGCATGTCGACGTGCCCGGCACTTTAACCCAACTTCTCACCGCAGAGGAAAAGGAAAACCTCACTTCGCTCACCGTCAGCGGCTCACTTAACGGCACGGACATCGGCCTGATTGGCAAGATGACGGGAGCTCCTATGTCAATCAGTGCTGACGCAAACTTTACGGGCAGCCTGACCGAACTCAACATGCAGGACCCCGGATTGTGGAGGGCGGCGACTACTACGCCAGCGCCGCCGGTACGCAGTACTACACGCAGGCCGACGTGTTCCCAACAATGGCGTTCTGGAGCTCGCGGTTAACGTCCGTCGTTTTTCCCAGCAGCATCAAGGTGGTCGGGGGCCGCATTTTTTTTGGAAGCGACAGTTTGAAATCCGTCACGTTCACCGGCGATGTGGACAGCATCTGCGCCAGCGCTTTCTACGGCTGTCCGCAACTCTCCGAAGTCACCTTGCAAGGAGTGCATTACCTTGGTGACCAAGCGTTCAGCGGCACTGCGATTTCCACCCTCACCCTGCCGGACGGGTTGGACAGCCTCGGAAATGCGGTGTTCTACAGTTGCGGAAACTTGCGCGAACCTCATATGCCCAACAGCGTCGTCAAGATGGGTGAAAGCACCTTCCAATACTGCGACAGCCTGACTTCGGTCACGCTTTCGGCGGGCCTCACGGAAATCCCGGCCCAAACGTTCCGCTATTGTACGCAACTACGCGACCTGACCCTACCGAACGGCATCAAACGCATCGGTGATATTGCCTTTATGGATTGCCCCGCAACTCCCTTGCTGCCGGACGGCTTGGTGGAAATCGGCAGGGGCGCTTTTTCTTACTACGGCAAACCGACCGTCGAGCTGCCCTCCTCGCTCCGCACTATAGGGCGCGGTGCTTTCGAGTGGAGTGAACTAACCTCCATCGTTATCCCGGAAGGCGTAGACAGTGTGGAGGACGGCCATGACTTTGCCAGTAACGGTGCCTTTGAGGACTGTGAGTACCTCAGGCGTGCCGTCATTCCCTCTACCCTCCGAAGAATTGCCTCTTACATGTTCGAGGGATGTGAGCGCCTGACCGACGTGACCATCGCCGAGGGTGTTGAGGAAATCGGGGACGGAGCTTTTAAGGGTTGTGAGGCTCTCGAAACATTTGATCTGCCCGCCAGTTTGCGCCGGGTGGGCGACCAGTCGTTGGCTGAGTGCAGCGCATTAAGCGCAATCGCCTTGCCCGAAGGCCTGACGGTGATAGGGGAAGAGGCGTTCAAGGACGATGAATCGCTGGCCACGGCGACGCTGCCAAGCACCCTGACGGAAGTGGGACGAGGCGCTTTTATGGGATGTTCGGCCTTAACGAGCCTCCGTGTCGACGCCGTGACTCCGCCGACGGCCTATGTCAATTCGTTCATTGACGTCGACGTGGAAGCTTGCACGCTCTACGTGCCGAAGGGCGCGGTCGACGCTTATCGCGCCGCACCTTACTGGCAGGATTTTCTGCATATTACGGACGAACCCGCTGTGGGTATCGGCGAAGCGCTGTCAACTACGCAGCCGAAGGTCGTCGGCCGCTACACGACGGACGGACGACCGGCTACAGCCTCCCAACGCGGCGTGCAGGTGTGGCGAATGAGCGACGGCACGACCCGCAAGGTGATTGTAGAATGACGGGCACAGCGAGCGTCCGCCCCGTAAGCAGCCCGGAAGGACTCCCGACGGCTTGCACGCGCCACTGAGGCAAGGCTGCCTCTCCCGGCCTGTACGAAAAAGTCCGCCGCGAACCTGAAAAGTTCGCGGCGGACTTTCTGGATGTAGCGTGCGTCACTTCTTGCCCCGGTTGGCGCGGCGCTGGCGGATGTCAGCCTTCTTCTTGGCCGCACCCGAGCCGTGCTGGCCAACCACGTAGCCTTTCTTCTTGGCCTTGGTCCGGACGCCGGCCGTCTGCGCCGCCTCGCGCGGTGCGCGGCGAAAGACGATGCCGCCGGTGATGGCCTTTTCGATTTCTTCTTTCGTAGCCTTCGGCATGACAGTCGGGCGGGGATTAATGATGGAACAGGCGAATGCCCGTAAAAGCCATGGCGATGTCGTACTTGTCGCAGGTGGCGATGACATGGTCGTCGCGCACGGAACCGCCAGCCTGAGCCACGTAGGCCACACCGCTGCGGTGGGCACGCTCGATGTTGTCGCCGAAGGGGAAGAAGGCGTCCGAGCCCAGCGCGACGCCCCGGTTGAGGGCGATCCATTCCTTTTTCTCTTCACGAGTGAGCACTTCGGGTTTTTCGGTGAAGTACTTCTGCCACTCGCCGTCGGCCAGGACGTCCATGTAGTCGTCCGAGATGTACAGGTCGATGGTGTTGTCGCGGTCGGCGCGGCGGATTTTCTCCACCCAGGGGAGGTTCATCACCTTCGGGTGCTGGCGCAGCCACCAGATGTCGGCCTTGTTACCGGCCAGGCGGGTGCAGTGGATGCGGCTCTGCTGCCCGGCGCCAATGCCGATGGCCTGACCGTCCTTGACGTAGCAGACGGAGTTGCTCTGGGTGTACTTGAGCGTGATGAGGGCGATGCGCAAGTCACGCTTGGCCTCCTCGGTAAACGTCTTGTTGCGAGTGGGGATATTCTCGAAGAGGTCGTCGCCCGTAAGGTCGACCTCGTTGCGCCCCTGCTCGAAGGTGATGCCGTAGACCTGCTTGTGCTCGATGGGGGCGGGGCGATAGTCGGGGTCGATGCGGATGACGTTGTACGTGCCCTTGCGCTTCTCGCGCAGGATGGCCAGCGCCTCGTCCGTGAAGCCCGGCGCGATGACGCCGTCGCTCACTTCGCGCTTGATGAGCAGGGCCGTCGCCTTGTCGCACGTGTCGCTCAGGGCGATGAAGTCGCCGTACGACGACATGCGGTCCGCCCCCCGCGCGCGGGCGTAGGCCGAAGCGATGGGCGTCAGGGGCTCCGTGACGTCGTCGACGAAATAAATTTTGCGCAACGTGTCGCTCAGCGGCAGGCCCACGGCGGCACCGGCGGGCGAGACGTGCTTGAACGACGTGGCCGCGGCGAGGCCCGTGGCTGCCTTCAGCTCGCGGACCAGCTGCCAGCCGTTCAGGGCGTCGAGGAAGTTAATGTAGCCGGGCCGGCCGTTCAGTACTTCGATGGGGAGCTCCCCTTGGTCCATGTAGATGCGCGACGGCTTCTGATTGGGATTGCAGCCGTACTTCAGTGCTAACTCTTTCATGTAAGTATGGTTATGTTGATCATGACGGATTAAGCGGCGCGCCGGCGCGACAAAGTGGCCCCGCTACGCACCGCCTACAAAGATACGACAATTCGCCCGTTCCGCCTCCCGCCCGCACGGATTTTCGACGCCACAGCGCGACAACACCCCACGCGCACTGCTCCCGTAAAAACAAGTACTACGACAGAAAATCCTATCGCAGCGACAGGAATTTCTGTCGTAGTACTTGTTTTTACGATCGTAGTACTTGTTTTCAGGCGGTCGGTGTGCGAGCTTTTTCGTAGCTTTGCGGTCAGTTATTAATTCTACGATAAGCATGAAACGGATTATTCCCATCTTTACCCTAGCCCTGACGGTCGGGACTTCGGCCTGGGCCGGTACACCGCAAAAGCGGGGACTTGCCACCATCGACCGGCCGACAGCCGAAGCGCACGTGGAATTTCTGGCCAGCGACGAGCTGCAAGGCCGCGAAGCCGGATGGCCGGGCGGGCGCATTGCGGCGCAATACATCGTGTCGACACTGAAGGCGATGGGCGTCGGTCCGCTGGGCCCGTCGTACCGCCATCCGTTCGTCGCCGCCCACGCCGAGCGGCAACTGCGGGGCCAGCGCTGGCAGGTGGACCCCGACTCGGTGGCCAAACTCTGCGCCACGACGCACCAGGAGCTCGACATGACCAACATCCTGGCTGCCATCGAGGGCAAGAACCCCGACGAAATCGTCATCATCGGCGCGCACTACGACCACATCGGCTACGACCCCATGCTCAGCGGCGACCAGATTTACAACGGCGCGGACGACAACGCCTCGGGCGTCGCGGCGGTGTTGCAGATAGCCCGCGCCTTCCTCGCCACGGGGCAACAGCCGGAGCGGACGGTGGTCTTCGCCTTTTGGGACGGCGAGGAAAAGGGCTTGCTCGGCTCGCGCGCCTTTGCCCAGTCGTTCCCCGACATGGCCAAGGTAAAGGCGTACCTGAACTTCGACATGATAGGCCGCAACCACGACGAGGCCAACCCGCAGCACGTCGTCTACTTCTACACCGAGGCGCACCCCGTATTTGCCGACTGGCTGCGCGAGGACATCGAGGACTACGGGCTGGGGCTCAAGCCCGACTACCGCGCATGGGACCGCCCCGTCGGCGGCAGCGACAACGGCACCTTTGCCCTCCGCGATATCCCCATCATCTGGTACCACACCGACGGTCACCCCGACTACCACCAGCCGGGCGACGAGGCCAGCAAAATAAACTGGGCAAAGCTCGTCGACATCACCAAGGCCGCCTTCCTGAACCTCTGGAACCTGGCCAACGAAAAGACTTTCTGACCGACGCACCCTGCCCTGCCCGTAGACAGACAAAAAGCCCGACGTGGGGAAGTCACATCCCCGCGCCGGGCATAATTAAAAGAGTGGTGTCGTTCCCCAACGGGGTGCACCACTCTCTCACCATGAGATTAAAAAGAATTTACGCTTCTTCTGCCACGACTTCGAAAGGAATCTCGACAGCTACTTCCTTGTGAAGTTTCACCGTAGCTTTGTAGGAACCGATTTCCTTTACGTCCTTCACGACGATAATCTTGCGATCAATGTCGAAGCCAAGTTTCTTGAGCTCGTCGGCAATCTGGAGGCTGTTCACCGAACCGTAAATCGTACCGGTGGCGCTGACCTTCATGGCGATCTTTATCGGCTCAACCTTGCCCAGCTGCTCAGCGAGAGCCAAGGCCTCGTTCTTGATTTTCTCGAGCTTGTGTGCGCGCTGCTTCAGCTCCTCGGCAAGCATCTTGCGGGCGGAGGGAGAAGCGATAACGGCCTTTCCGGTAGGAATAAGGTAGTTGCGGCCATAACCGGCTTTGACGTTGACGATGTCGTTCTTATAGCCCAAGCCAATGACGTCTTCTTTCAAAATAATTTCCATACTCTATTCCTCCTCTATTACTTCATCAAATCGGTTACGAACGGCAGCAGGGCCAAGTGGCGCGCTCTTTTGACAGCCTGAGCGACGCGGCGCTGATACTTAAGAGAGGTTCCCGTAATGCGGCGGGGCAGGATCTTGCCCTGCTCGTTGAGGAACTTCTTCAGGAACTCGGGGTCCTTGTAATCGATGTACTTGATGCCACTTTTTTTGAAGCGGCAGTATTTCTTTTTCTTTACGTCTACCGTGGGCGGGGTAAGGTATCTGATTTCTGATTGCTGTGCCATGATTTAGTCCTCCTTGTTTGCTTTTTTGTTACGACGCTTCTCGGCGTACTGAGCAGCGTATTTGTCCAATTTTACCGTCAGGAAGCGAATCACACGTTCGTCGCGGCGGTAAGCGACTTCGAGCTTGCGCATCACGGCAGGCTCGGCCTTGAACTCAAATAACTGATAGAAACCCGTGGATTTCTTTTCGATAGGATAGGCCAGCTTTTTCAAGCCCCAGCTCTCCTCATTGATAATCTCAGCGCCCTCGGCGGTGAGAATACCTTTGAACTTTTCAACCGTTTCCTTCATCTGCGGATCAGATAAAACGGGAGTTAGGATGAAAACGGTTTCGTACTGATTCATCATAAAAGTGAATGTAAGTATTACGTTAATTGCAAAATTGCGCGGCAAAGTTACGGAAATCCTGCGGACCTGCAAAAAAATCGCGTGAGTAATGCGCGTTTTTTCAAGTGTAGTCTCCGTTTTTTCTGTCGCTGCGACAGAAAATCCTATCGCTGCGACAGGAATTTCTGTCGTAGCACTTGTTTTCACGGGGACTGCCGCCGCGACTTGACACGGCGCTGCACGAGAACGCGAAGCCGGGGTGGGTTCGAAAAACAGAGCCGGAAATTTCCGTCTTTAAGGAAAAAGAACGAATTTTGCACCTGCTATGAATTTTTGGTCTCTCTTTGAGGTTAGCACCTTAGAACTGTTTGTCAAGGGGCTGCTGGTCGGCATTCTGGCCTCGGCTCCGATGGGGCCTGTGGGCATTCTGTGCATCCAGCGCACCCTGCAAAAGGGGCGCCGGTACGGTTTGGTGACAGGCGCGGGGGCGGCCTTGAGCGACATCATCTACGCCCTGATTACGGGTCTGGGCATGTCGTTCGTCATGGACTTCATCAACAACGAACAAACGCTGTTCTGGCTGAAACTGGTGGGCAGCGTGATGTTGTTTATCTTTGGCCTCTACATGTTCCGCACCGACCCGAAGAAGTGCCTGCGCCCGACGCCGAAAAAGAAGGGCACGCTGATGCACAACTTCGTCACTTCGTTTTTGGTCACCCTCTCCAATCCGCTCATCATCTTCCTGTTCACGGCGCTCTTCGCGCTGCTGACGTTCGTCGTGCCCGAGCACCTGTTCGAACAGTGTGTCGGCTACACGTCGATAGTCGTCGGGGCGATGCTCTGGTGGTTCGGACTGACCTATGTCATCGCGCGGATGCGCAACAGTTTCGGGCTGCGCGGCATCCTGATTCTTAGCCGCACGGTGGGCACGATAGTGCTCGTCGTCTCGGTGGTCTACGCCCTGATGACGCTTTTCCACCTGAGCCTTTACTAAGGCGGCACCGGGCGTGCCCGTACCTGCGGACCGGACACGCATTTCGCTTGAAAAACTGCTTACGACAACCCACGACACATGCTCATCGCCAACCAGCTGAAAGACAAGAACCGCGCCGAATACCTGCTGTACATGTGGCAGGTGGAGGACCTGCTCCGGGCCTACGGATGTGACTTCGACCGGCTGCGGGCCGGATACCTGTCGAAATTCGACCTGCCCGACGAACAACGCCGCCAGATGGAGCAATGGTACGCCGACCTGTGCGAAATGATGCGCAGCGAGGGAGTGACGGAACGCGGCCACCTGCAAATCAACAAGAACACGCTGCAAACGCTGGACGAACTGCACCGGCAGCTCGTCAGGTCGGACCGTTTCCCCTACTACCGCGCCATGTACTACAAGGTGCTGCCCTACATCGTCGAAGTGCGCAGCCGCGGCGGCGACAAGCAGGAGGGCGAACTACAGACGTGCTTCGACGTGCTCTACGGCGTCGTGCTGCTCCGCCTGCAAGGGAAGCCCGTCAGCCCCGAGACCGAGGCCGCCGTCAAGGACATATCGACCCTGCTGGGCCAGCTCTCCGACTATTATTTTAAGGACAAGGCTGAACCTATCGAATTCTAAGACACATTATATTATATATGCACAAGCTACTCGTCACCGGCTGCCGCGGACAATTGGGCAGCGAGTTGCAAGACATTGCCGAGGACTACGAATCGCTCGACCTGCTTTTCACCGACTACACCGAGCTGGACATCACCGACCGCAAGGCGGTGCGCATGTTCGTCGAAGACCACGGCGTGGACTGCATTGTGAACTGCGCGGCCTACACGGCCGTGGACAAGGCCGAAAGCGACCCCGAGCGCTGCGACCTGCTCAACCACGTGGCGCCCGGCTACCTGGCCGAGGCCATCGCCGCGCGCGGAGGTTCGATGATACAGATTTCGACGGACTACGTCTTCGACGGACAGGGCTGCATCCCCTACCGCGAGGACATGCCCACCGCGCCGCAATCCGTCTACGGCCGCACGAAGCTGGCGGGCGAGGGCGAGGTGGTGCTGAAGTGCCCCGGCGCCATGATTATCCGCACCGCGTGGCTCTACTCGTCGTACGGGGGCAATTTCGTCAAAACGATGCTCCGCCTGGCCAAGGAGCGCGACGAAATAGGCGTCGTGGCCGACCAGATAGGCACGCCGACCTACGCCCGCGACCTGGCCCGAGCCATCTGCACCATCGCCGAACAAGGCATCGTGCCCGGCATCTATCATTTCACGAACGAAGGTGCCGCCTCGTGGTACGACTTCACGAAGACCATCTTCCGCCTCGAGGGCATCGACGAGGACGACTGCCGCGTCCGGCCGCTTCACACCGAGGAGTACCCCACCCCCGCACAGCGCCCGCACTACTCCGTACTCGACAAAAGCAAAATAAAACGCACCTACGGCCTCGACATCCGCTGGTGGGAGGACGCCCTGAAATCCTGCCTCAAGAAGCTGTAATCCGCACCGCAACCCCTGACCCAATGAACGAAATAGAACGCAGACGCACCTTTGCCATCATCTCACACCCCGACGCCGGAAAAACGACGCTCACCGAAAAGCTCCTGCTCTTCGGCGGGCAAATTCAGGTGGCCGGCGCCGTAAAGAACAACAAGATAAAGAAAACCGCCACCAGCGACTGGATGGAAATCGAGAAGCAGCGCGGTATCTCCGTCACGACCTCCGTCATGGAGTTCGACTACGACGGCTATAAAGTCAACATCCTCGACACGCCGGGCCACCAGGACTTTGCCGAAGACACCTTCCGCACGCTGACGGCCGTGGACAGCGCCATCATCGTCGTGGACAGCGCCAAGGGCGTCGAGGCGCAGACGCGCAAACTCATGACGGTGTGCCGTATGCGCAAAACCCCGGTCATCATTTTCATCAACAAAATGGACCGCGAAGGCAAGGACCCGTTCGACCTGCTCGACGAGCTCGAACAGGAACTCCAAATCAGCGTCCGCCCGCTCTCGTGGCCCATCAATCAGGGCCAGCGCTTCAAGGGCGTCTACAACATCTACGAGGAAAAACTCAACCTCTTCGCTCCCGACAAACAAAAGGTGACGGAGAAAGTCGAAGTGGACATCCACAGCGACCAGCTCGAAGCCCACGTCGGCCCCGTCGACGCCGCCAAGCTGCGTGAGGACCTGGAACTCGTCGACGGCGTTTATCCCGCGTTCAACGTCGACGACTACCTCGCGGCTAGCGTAGCGCCGGTGTTCTTCGGCTCGGCGCTCAACAACTTCGGCGTTAAGGAACTGCTCGACTGCTTCGTCAAAATTGCCCCCTCGCCGCGCCCCACGCAGGCCGAGGAGCGCGTTGTGCGTCCCGAGGAGCCAAAGTTTACCGGCTTCGTCTTTAAAATTACGGCCAACATCGACCCCAATCACCGCTCGTGCATCGCCTTTTGCAAGGTGTGCAGCGGCCGCTTCGTCCGCAATGCCCCCTATCTGCACGTGCGGCAGGACAAGACGGTGCGTTTCTCCTCTCCGACGCAGTTCATGGCTCAGCGCAAGAGCACCATCGACGAGGCGTGGCCCGGCGACATCGTCGGCCTGCCCGACAACGGCATCTTCAAGATCGGCGACACCCTCACCGAAGGCGAGCCGCTTCACTTTCGCGGCTTGCCCAGCTTCTCGCCCGAAATGTTCAAGTATATTGAAAACGCGGACCCTATGAAAACCAAGCAGCTCAACAAGGGAATCGAGCAGCTCATGGATGAGGGCGTCGCGCAGTTATTCACGAACCAGTTCAATAACCGCAAGATCATCGGGACCGTCGGTCAGCTACAGTTCGAGGTTATTCAGTATCGCCTGGAGAACGAGTATGGTGCCAAGTGCCGCTGGGAGCCCATCAGTCTCTACAAGGCTTGCTGGATCGAAAGCGACGATGCCGCGCAGCTCGACGCTTTCAAAAAGCGCAAGTACCAGTATATGGCCAAGGACCGCGAAGGGCGCGACGTGTTCCTCGCCGACAGCAACTACGTGCTCCAAATGGCGCAGTCGGACTTCGAGCACATCAAGTTCCACTTCACCAGCGAATTCTAAACCTGCCAGCCTTATGGACAACGCCACGAAAGAAGACATCCGGAAAGCCCTCGACGTACTGCGCCGCGGCGGCGTCATTCTCTACCCTACGGACACCATCTGGGGCATAGGCTGCGACGCCACCAACGAGGAAGCCGTACGCCGCGTCTACGCCATCAAGCGCCGCGACGACGCCAAAGCGCTCATCACGCTCGTCGACTCGGAAGCCAAGATCCAAGGTTACGTCCGCGAGGTCCCCGACGTAGCGTGGCAGCTCATTGACTGCTGCGACCATCCGCTGACCCTCATCTACGACGGAGCCCGCAACCTTGCGCCCAACCTGCTGGCCGAGGACGGCAGCGTCGCCATACGCCTGACGCGCGAAGCCTTCAGCAAGGAACTCTGCCTGCGCTTCAAGCGCCCCATCGTATCCACGTCGGCCAACCTAAGCGGTGACCCCTCGCCGGCCACCTTCGACGACATCCCACAGGCCGTCAAGGACGCCGTGGACTACGTCTGCACCTCGCGCCGCAATGACCGTACACCCGCACGTCCGTCGTCCATCATCAAGCTCGCCGCGAACGGCGAAATCAAGATAATCCGCGAATAACATGCCTCAGAGCCCGTCCATCCCCGCCGGCACCCGCTTCGCCACCTGGGCGACCCGCCGTTTAAGCCAACGCCAGTTCATCCTGCTGCTCAGCTTCGTGGTGGGCGTGGCGACTGCCTTGGCCGCATTTGTCCTAAAGTGGCTCATTCACACGATAGAGTCCCTGCTGACCTATGGCTTCGACGCGACGAGCGCCAACTGGCTCTTTCTCGTCTATCCCATCGTCGGCATTTACCTGACGGCACTTTTCATCAAGTATGTCGTCCGCGACGACATCGGCCACGGCGTCACGAAGATTCTCTACGCCATCTCGCGCCGCCAAGGCCACATCCGGCGCCACAACTGCTGGTCAAGCGTCATTGCCTCGGCCCTGACCATCGGTTTCGGCGGCTCGGTGGGAGCCGAATCGCCCATTGTGCTCACCGGCTCAGCCATCGGGTCGGACTTGGGGCGCATCTTCAAGCTCGACCATAAGACGCTGATGCTGCTCATCGGCTGCGGCGCGACGGGAGCGGTGGCCGGCATCTTCAAGGCGCCGATAGCCGGACTGGTATTCACGCTGGAAGTCCTGATGATCGACCTGACCATGGCGTCGCTCCTGCCGCTGCTCATCACGAGCGTGACGGCCGCCTGCGTCACCTACTGCCTCAATGGCACCGAGGCCGTCTTCGCTTTCCAGCTGCACGACCCCTTTGCCGTCGAGCGCATTCCCTCGTCCATCGTGCTCGGCGTTTTCTGCGGCCTCATCGCCCTCTACTTCACCCGGGCGATGAATGCGTTCGAACAAGTGTTTGGCCGGATGAAAGGACTGTACCGCAAGCTTGCCCTCGGCGGCACAGTGCTGGCCCTGCTCATTTACCTTTTCCCCCCGCTCTACGGCGAGGGCTACACGACCATCAGCCTTCTGCTCAACGGCGACAGCACGCAGGACTGGGACCGGGTGCTCAACAACTCCTTCTTCTACGGTCACGACGAATACCTGCTGCTCTACCTGACGCTCATCGTCGTATTCAAGGTTTTCGCCACCACGGCGACCAACGGCGCCGGCGGCTGCGGCGGTACGTTCGCGCCGAGCCTGTTTCTGGGTTGCGTGAGCGGATTCATCTTCGCCCGGCTGTGGAATGACCTCGGGCTGCTGGGCATCCACGTCCCGGAGACCAACTACGCGCTCCTTGGCATGGCGGGCCTGATGAGCGGCGTATTCCACGCTCCGCTTACCGGCGTGTTCCTCATCGCCGAGCTGACCGGCGGATACGACCTGCTCATCCCTCTCATCATCGTCTCCGTAGCGGCCTACCTTACCATCAACGTATTCGAGCCGCACAGCATTTACTCCATGCGCCTCGCCCGCCAGGGCCAGCTCCTGACGCACCACACCGACCGCTCCGTCCTGACCCTCATGTCGCTCGACTCCGTCATCGAGAAAAGCGCCCCGCGCCTCGCCCCCGACATGTACCTGGGCCAAATCGTACAGCTGATGGCCAACAGCCGGTCGAGCGTGTTTGCCGTGACTGACGGCAAAGGTACGCTCCAAGGCATCATCCGCTTCAACGCCATACGCAAGATTGCCTTCCGGCAGGAGCTGTACCGCTACTACAAGGCGGCGCAACTCATGGAGCCCCCCGCGTGCGTGCTCAGCAGCGACGCGCCGATGGCGTCGGTGATGCAGCAGTTCGAGGATACGAATGCCGACGTCCTGCCCGTAGTGGACGGGCGGAACATCTTCGTAGGCTTCATCACCAAGGAGCACCTCTACAGTTCCTACCGCA
Source organism: uncultured Alloprevotella sp. (assembly GCA_944322325.1). Lineage (GTDB taxonomy): Bacteria > Bacteroidota > Bacteroidia > Bacteroidales > Bacteroidaceae > Alloprevotella. The sequence continues at coordinate 27,537 of CALUOQ010000003.1, read as the reverse complement.
AGGTTATCGTGGACTTCTCGGAAGAATAAAACCAACACACATAGCAGATGAAAAAAGAAGAACTCCGAATCGTGTTCATGGGCACGCCCGACTTCGCCGTCGAAAGCCTCCGCTGCCTCGTCGAGGGCGGGTACAACGTCGTGGGTGTCGTCACGATGCCCGACAAAGCCGTCGGGCGCCACCAAAGTGAGCGGACCGCAAGCCCGGTCAAGCAGTACGCCGCCGCACAGGGCCTGCCCGTGCTACAGCCGGAGAAGCTGAAAGACCCGGCCTTTCTCGACGAACTGCGGGCGCTGCGCGCCGACCTGCAAATCGTCGTGGCCTTCCGCATGTTGCCGGAGGCGGTGTGGGCCATGCCCCGACTCGGCACGTTCAACCTCCACGCGTCGCTCCTGCCGCAGTACCGCGGCGCAGCGCCGATAAACTGGGCCGTCATCAACGGTGAGACCGAAACGGGCGTCACGACGTTCTTCCTGCGCCACGCTATCGACACGGGCGACATCATCCGGCAAGTCCGCACGCCCATTGCCGACACCGACACGGCCGGCGACGTCCACGACCGCCTGATGCACATCGGCGGCCGCCTCGTCGTGGAAACCGTCGACAGCATTCTCGACGGCACGGCCACCGCCGTGCCCCAGTCGTCCGTCGACGCCCCGGCCGAACTGCAGCCCGCCCCGAAAATCTTCAAGGACACCTGTCGCATCGACTGGTCGCGCGGCGTGAAGGCCGTGTATGACTTCGTGCGCGGCCTGTCGCCCTACCCCGCGGCCTGGACGGAGCTGCACAACGGTGAAAAGACCCTGACGCTGAAAATTTTCGCTACGGAGAAACACTTCTGCACGCCGTCGTCGGCCGTAGGCGAAGTAGAATGCGACGGGCAGGAGCTGTTCAAAATAGCCACAACCGACGGCTACCTGACCGTCACCGAGCTGCAACTGGCCGGAAAGCGCCGCATGAACGTCAAGGACTTCCTGCGCGGTTTCCACGTCGCCGACGACTGCCGCGTCGGATAACCATCCTCCCTCCTATCGCCGCGGGCCGGGCAACCGTACTTGGGTTTCCCGGTCCGCGGACTTCGTTTCAGACGAGCCGCGCTTTCCCCGCAAAAACAAGTGTAGTCCCCGTTTTTCCTAAGACTACGATAGAAAAAACGGGGACTACGATAGGAAAAACCAGGACTACACTTGTAAACAGCGGCCTTACAGCCTCCATTCTCGCCCGCCGCGACGGGCAAACCGTCCGGGCCGCAGGCCGTACGCAGGGCGTCACCGGGCCGTAATGTGGAAGCAACCCTGCTTCACCTCGTACTTCACGTAACACTTACCCTGCTGCCTGAGGTCGTGAAGCACCTCCGAAAGTATCCACTTAAGCGTGTCGTTGCGCACACGCCGGCGCTCGGGGCCGTCGGGGTCCTCCACGGTGATGTAGCGATTGTAGCTGATGTCGAAAGTGGTGCCGTAGCGGTGACAACTCTGCTCCGAGGCGTTCTGATTGAAGTTGCGAAGGCGGTCGACGTCGTCCTCCGTACGCAGAACCGAAGTGACAATAATCTTATGGAACGGGATGCCTTTCGTAGCCAGCGAGTCAAGAAACGTACGGGCAATGTCCGTCAGCAGGTTAGCCGCCCGCGGCACGAGATAGGGCACCGAGTGGTGCAGCTTCTGTACGTGGAAGAAAGGATTGTCGTCGATGCAGACCAGATTTTGCTTGTTTCGGGCCGCCTCGGCGCGGTCCTTCACGGGCGGTACACCGAGCCGCTCGGCCGTGGCCAGCTGCACGTCGTTCAGGTCGGGGAAGCAATCCTTGTAACTCGGCACACTCGTCACGCGATTGCGCACCGGGCGCCCCTCGGCGTCGACCAGACGAAGCCGACGGCGCGGCGCGCCGACCAAGGTGTCGTTCTGCCGGCTACGCACGGAGATGGAGTCCGTCGGAAGCGGTGCCACGGCGGCCACCGTTGCGACGCGCTCCGCAGCCGGGTCCACCACGCAGTGCTTCACCACAGCGAGCACCGCGACCAGCACGACGTAAAGGCCGAGAAACTGCTTCCGGCCGAAAGAAAAGGGTAAATTCATATCACTTTGTCATAACGCCACGCAAAAGTACGGAAATTATAAGGTTTCCTTTCGCCGGGATTGCTTAATTTTGCAGAAAAATAGGAAGCGTGATCGATAAACACCTGATTCTCGAAGAGGCCGACCCGCAAATTTTCTACGGCGCGCGCAACGCCAACCTGCGCATGTTGCGGGCCCTGAGTCCGAAACTGCGTATCACGGCGCGCGACAACGTCGTCCGTGTCGTCGGCAACGAAGAAGACATCGCCACGTTCGAGGGGCAGTTCGCCGCGCTCGAGAAACATTGCGCCCGATACAACGCGCTCAGCGAGGAAGACATTCTCGACATCGTGCGGGGACAACAGACGCGCGAGGATTCCGCCGAAGGCGTCATCGTCTACAGCACCGGCGGCCGCCCCATCACGGCGCGCAGCGAAAACCAGCGCCGCATGGTCGAAGCTTACGACACCCACGACCTTATCTTCGCCATCGGCCCCGCCGGCTCCGGAAAGACGTACACCGGCATCGCCCTCGCCGTCCGTGCGCTCAAGAACAAGGAGATTAAGAAAATCATCCTCTGCCGCCCGGCCGTCGAGGCGGGCGAGAAGCTCGGCTTCCTGCCCGGCGACATGAAGGAAAAAATCGACCCCTACCTGCAGCCGCTCTACGACGCGCTCGAGGAGATGATACCGCCCGGAAAGCTCAGGGATTACCTCGAAACAAACATCATACAGATCGCTCCGCTGGCCTTTATGCGCGGACGCACGCTCAACGACGCCGTCGTCATCCTCGACGAGGCACAAAACACCACGACTTCGCAAATCAAGATGTTCCTTACCCGCATGGGTACGAACACCAAGATGATCGTCACGGGCGACCGGACGCAAATCGACCTGCCGCCGTCCCAACGCTCGGGCCTTGTCGAGGCCACGCGCATCCTTGCGGGCGTTCCCGGCATTGCCTTCATCGAACTCAATCAGAAGGACATCGTGCGCCACAAGCTCGTCACGCGCATCGTCGAAGCTTACGAAAAATTCGAGAAAGCCCGGCTGGCCGCGCGTCGCGCCGAGGACGAGACGCCTGAAAACGCCGCTGCGCCCCGCGGACAAGGCAACAATTGACTCCCGAACCCTCCAAGCGTTGACACTATGGCTGCTCCTCTCTACAAAAACTGCGACAAACATCTTTATAGCAAACCCTATAAATAAGACAACTGTCATGACCGTATCAAGAAGAGAGTTCCTGAAAAGAAGCCTTGCGGGCGCCGTTTGCCTCGGCGCGGCCTCATTGCCCGGCCCGGTAGCAGCCCTCACCAACGAAGCCACCGCAATGCACAAAAAAGTCCGTCGGGCCAAACGCGTGCTGCTGCTGAGTCTGGACGGCATCTGCGTCGAAGGTTTCCAGCAGGCTCGTACGCCCCGGCTCGACGAGCTGCTGAGCCAGGGCACACTCTCCCTACAGACGCGCGTCGTCATGCCGTCCGTCACACTGCCCAACTGGACCAGCCACCTGACCGGGAGCGGACCGGAGCAGCACGGCGTCGTCGACAACGGCTGGGAACTGAAAAAATTCACCCTGCCGGCCATCGCGACCGACGAGGACGGATACTATCCCTCGGTATTCCAAGTACTGAAAAAGCACCTTCCGAAGATTCAGACCGCCTTCTATTACAACTGGCTCAACCTGATATACCCCTACAACCGCAAGTATCTCGACGAAGTCAGCTTTCTGGAAAACGATGCCTACGTGCCCAATTACGACAAGGCATTCCAGTTTATGACGAACCACCGCAACGAGCCGACGCTCGTCTTCCTGTATTCCGTGCACACCGACCATGCCGGCCACAAGTACCAATGGATGTCCCCACAGTACATCCAGTCCATTGAAGAAGCTGACACCGAAATCGGCAGGCTCATAGACCGGATGAAGCAGGACGGACTCTACGATGACACGCACTTCCTCTTCCTCACCGACCACGGCGGTATAGGCTACGGACATGGCGGCGTGACGACAGACGAGATGATAGTGCCATGGGGTATCGCCGGGCCCGGCATCGCCAAGGGAGTCCGGATGAGCGAACCCAATAACACCGTAAACACGGCGGCAGTCATTCTTCGTCTGTTCGGCGTCGCCCAACCCGACGCTTGGACCGGAGAAGTTCCCGACAGCCTGTTCGGTAAGTAGCGGTCGCCTCACGCCACTACGACCAAAGACATAAGTTAAACCCGCACCCTGGCTCAGGATGCACAAACTACATTTAATATGAGTACACTCACCAAAACCGATTTCCACTTCCCCGGTCAGACTTCCGTCTACCACGGCAAGGTACGCGATGTTTACTTCCTCGGCGACGACCGGCTGGTCATGGTGGCCACGGACCGCATCTCCGCTTTCGACGTCATACTGCCCGAAGGCATTCCCTCCAAGGGACAAATTCTGAACCAAATCGCCGCCAAGTTCCTCGACGCCTCCGCCGACATTTGCCCGAACTGGAAACTCGCTACGCCCGACCCGATGGTCACCGTCGGTGTGCGCTGCGAGGGTTTTCCGGTCGAAATGATTGTGCGCGGCTACCTCTGCGGCAGCGCTTGGCGGGCCTACAAGAGCGGCGTACGCGAAATCTGCGGCGTACGCCTGCCCGAAGGCATGAAGGAAAACCAGCGCTTCCCCGAGCCTATCATCACGCCGACCACCAAAGCCGAAATCGGCGCACACGACGAGGACATCTCGCGTGAGGAAATCCTGGCACGCGGCCTCGCTACGCCCGAAGAGTACGCCCTGCTCGAAAAGTACACGCTCGCCCTCTTCCGCCGCGGTACCGAAATCGCAGCACAGCGCGGCCTTATCCTCGTCGACACGAAGTACGAGTTCGGTAAGCACAACGGCACCATCTACCTCATGGACGAGGTACACACGCCCGACTCGAGCCGCTACTTCTACAGCGAGGGCTACGAGGAGCGCTTCGCCAAGGGCGAGCCGCAAAAGCAGCTGTCCAAGGAGTTTGTCCGCGAGTGGCTCATGGACAACGGCTTCCAGGGCAAGGAAGGACAGACGGTGCCCGAGATGACCCCGGCCATTGTGGAAAGCATCAGCAACCGCTACGTCGAACTCTACGAGCACATCACCGGCGAGACCTTCGTCAAGGAGGAGCACACCGACCTCGCCGCACGCATCGAGAAAAACGTCACGGATTACTTGCAGAAGTAACCCCCGGCACGCCTACCGCAGTGGCGGGGTTTAGCCTCCCGGTCGGGAGGCTAAACCCCGCCTTTCCGTAAAGTCCCGCCGCACCGAAAGCCGTTACGGCGACAGTTCACATTTATATTATATACACTCAAAAATCTAACCACCATGCACCTCCACGTTCGCTCCACGCTGCGACTAACGGTCACCGCCGCCCTCGCCGCCCTGCTTGTCGTCCCGGCCGCGGGCCGCAAGCGCAAAGCCTTCCCGCCGCCCTACCTCAGCTCGAGGGCGATGCCCCTCACGATTGTCGACGTCCGCCGCACGGACACCGCCACCCTGCTCTGCGCCACGGTCAACGCCGACGCCAGCACCTGGAAGCTCGCCCCGGCGCCCTACCTGACGTGGGACTCCGTCCGCCTGCCCCTGCGCAGCGCCACCCTCTACGACCGCCACATCCAGCCCTACGCCACCCGGCCCTACGTCCCCGACTCCACCTACCGGCGCAACGCCAGGAAGGGCGACCGCAGCGTCACGGCCTTCGACTCGGTGGTCTTCGTCTTTCCGCCCCTTCCGCAGGGCGTGGACGTCGTCACGCTCGAAACCGACACCGCCCTCCGCGCCGCGCGCATCTACCGCCTGCGCACCGACGGGCGCCTTTTCCCGGCCCGCGCCAGCCGCAAGCCTCAACGCATAGCGGCCCGCGAGTTGCCCGACTGGCAACCGGGGCGGAAGACGGCCGTCGTCTCGGGCCACATCATCGGTTATGCAAGGAAAGCCGCCCTCAGTTTCAGCTGGATGTCCGCCAACGGCGATTTCTTTCCCTCCCCCGACGGCGTCAAGTTCAGCAACGACTACGAAACGGGCTACTACCGCTTCGAGCTTCCCATCACCGCGCCCTATCTTTTCGGCTTCGATCTGCCCCGCCAGGGGCTGAACCTGCTGCTCTGTCCCGGCGACAGCATCACGCTGGACCTTGACCTCGAAGCCGTGGCCAACGCGCAGTCCGTACCCGTCGAGCCGAGCCCCAAGCGCCTGCCGCCCGGCCTAATGACCGACGCCCCGACGGCCGACCTGCTCGCCGCCTATCCTATCTACAAGCGGTGGAAAAGAATCAACAGCGCCCTCAACGCCGAAATCGCGGACTCCATGGCCGACGAGACCTTCGCCGCGTACGCCGAGCGCAAGTGGCAGGACCACCTCCAGCGCCTGGACGAAATTGACCGCCGCCGCGACCTGACGCCCGCCCAGTACGACTACCTCGCCCTGGCGTCGGAGGCCCTCTACCTGAAGAAGCGCGCGCAGTTCGGATGGATAAAGGGAATGATAGACACACTTGCGGCCGACTCGGCCCGCCTTGCAGCTGTCAGGGCGCAGGCCACGCCCGTCGATCCCCACGCCGCCGAGCTGCGGCTGCCCGCCTCGATGCGCGGAGCCTACGTGCTGCGCGACACGTGGCACAACGACTACTTCGCGGCCAACGGCCTGATGGAAACGCCCATGGGCCGATGGCTCAGCGACCTCGCCCATGCCAAGGCGCTTCACGCCGAGATCAACAGCATGCACCCCGTCGCCGACGCCGCGCGCTGGGACAGCGTGGCGCCGCAGTACCGCCCCGACCTGCTCGCCCTCAACGAGAAAATCACCGCCGCGCTGAGCCAGCAAAACGACTCGACCCTGTCGGGCATCTGCCGCCTGCCGGACTGCGCCCCCGACAGCCTGCTCGCCGCCCTCATCGCTCCCCACCGCGGCCATGCCGTGCTGGTGGACTTCTGGGCCACCTGGTGCGGCCCGTGCCTCGCGGGGATGAAAGCCATGGAGACAGTCAAAAAGGAACTCCAGGCCGCCGGCGTACACTTCATCTACATCACCGACGAGAGTAGCTCCTACGACGGCTGGAAGCAGGCCGCCGAGGAGCACGCCGGCGCCCACTACCGCATCCAGCAGGCCGACATCCTGAAGATGAACGTCCCCCGCTACAGCGGCGGCTTTCCTCACTACCTCATCTATGACAGCGAGGGCCGCCTCGTCAAGGCCACCAGCGGCTGGGCCGACGAGTTTCGCGACGAATTCCGCCGCCTCCTGCTCGACGGCATGAAGCCGCAGGCACAACGTTGACGCCGACCGGAAATACGGGAACTACCCCCGAAACGACGGGCGTCGCCACGCAGGGCATACCGTCAGGCACGCACGATAGACGCAGCCACCATTTTGCAACTGCCGCGCGACCTGCACATCTTCGCGCTCCGCGGGCGTGCCTGACGGCGCGCCCCTACATGCACGGCGAGCCTGACGCTATTTTCAGCCCAAGAAGCCGTTTTCACAAGTACTACGACAGAAAATCCTATCGCAGCGATAGAAATTTCTGTCGTAGTACTTGTTTTTCCTATCGTAGTACTTGTACGGTCCGCCCCGCGCGGGGCGAAAACGGTCCGGCAGCGCCGCCGCGCGCCACGCCGCGCGAAAAAGGCGGCCACGAGCCTCCATGTATCCCACAAAAGTCGTAACTTCGCCTGCCGCAAGGCCGGACGTCCGGCCGGTTACTCCGCCATGTACGACCAGGAAAAAATAAAACCCTACGACGACGCTGGCAGCAAGGGCCAGCAGGTCGAGCGCATGTTCGACCGCATCGCACACTCCTACGACCTGCTCAACCACCTCCTCTCGCTGGGCATCGACCGCCGGTGGCGACGGGCGGCCATCGCCTCGCTGCGCCCCTACGCGCCGAAATCGGTGCTCGACGTGGCCACGGGTACGGGCGACTTCGCCCTGCTCGGCGCCCGGATGCTCCGGCCGGAGCGGCTGGTGGGCGTGGACCTGTCCGAGGGGATGCTGGCCGTAGGGCGCGAAAAGGTGAAGCGCGCGGGCCTCGACGGGGTCATCACTTTCCGCAAGGACGACTGCCTGCACCTGTCGATGGACGCCGACACGTTCGACGCCGTCACGGTGGCCTACGGCATCCGCAACTTCGAGGACCTCGACCAGGGGCTGCGCGAGATGTGCCGCGTGCTGCGCCCGGGCGGCCGGCTGGCCATCATCGAGCTGTGCACGCCGGTGCGCTTCCCCATGAAGCAGCTGTTCCGCCTCTACTCGCGGGTGCTGATGCCCGCCGTGGGGCGTCTCGTCTCGCGCGACGGCCGGGCCTACCGCTACCTGCCGGCCACGATGGAAGCCTTCCCGCAGGGCGAAGTCATGCAGGGCATCCTGGAACGCGCAGGCTTCCGCGAGGTGCGCTTCCGCCGCTTCACGTTCGGCCTGAGCACACTCTACACCGCCACCAAGTAACTCCCCCAATCCCCATCCACTCCGACCATGACACGCTACGGACTCATCGGCTACCCGCTCGGCCACTCGTTTTCGGCGGGCTACTTCGCCGAAAAATTCAAGACCGAGGGCATCGACGCCGAATACCTGAACTTCGAAATTCCCACGGCCGAAATGCTGCCGGACGTCGTGCGCGACAACCCTACGCTCGCGGGCCTCAACGTGACCATACCGCACAAACAGGCGGTCATCCCCCTGCTCGACTCGCTCAGCGACGAGGCGCGCGCCATCGGGGCCGTGAACGTCATCAAGATTGACCGGCGCGGCGCTCGCCCTCTGCTGCGCGGATACAACGCCGACGTCATCGGCTTCACCCGCTCCATACAGCCCCTGCTCCGCCCGAGCCACCGCGCGGCCCTGGTACTCGGCACGGGCGGCGCGTCGAAAGCCGTCGTCCACGGCCTCCGGCAACTGGGCCTCGCCACGCAATACGTCAGCCGCACGCCACGCAACGGCGCCATCGGCTACGCCGACCTGACGCCCGACGTGATGGCCGCCCACACTGTCGTGGTGAACTGCACACCCGTCGGGATGTACCCCCGCGTCGACGCCTGCCCCGACCTGCCCTACGACCTCGTCACGCCCGAGTACCTGTTCTACGACCTCATCTATAACCCCGGCGAAACGTGCTTCCTGCGCCGCGCCGCCGAACGGGGCGCCACGACGAAGAACGGCCTCGAAATGCTCCACCTACAAGCCGAAGCGAGCTGGGACTTCTGGCACAACGACGACTGAGCCGCCCACCCTGCAACCGCCCATTATCCCCATTGCTCCCATCGGGTCCATGGGGCCAATGAGAGTTATGAGCCCAATGATACCGAGGGATACTATGCGCCGCCGGACGGCGCATAGCCACAAAACGCACGCCCCGCGTGGCACCACTGCGCAGAATTTACTAACTTTGTCCCTGAAAAGACGAGGCAACACCGACATGAAACGATTCCGACTGCTGTGGCTCATCCTTTTCGGCCTGACGGCCACCGTGCTCCGCGCGGCGTGGACGTCCGAGACGCTCCCGATGGTTCACCTCGCCGACGCACGGCGCTACGTGTGCAACCCCGACGGCCTCATGTCCGCCGCCGCGGTCGACTCGACCGACGCCGTGCTCCACCGGCTGGAGCGCGAGAAAGGCATAGAAAGCCTCGTGGTCATCGTCCGGCAGATTGAGGGCGGCGACCCGTACGAGTTCGGCATGGCCCTGGCGCGCAAGTACGGCGTCGGCAGCCGGGAACAAGACACAGGCCTTATCCTCGTCGTCAGCACCGAGGACCGCAGCTACTACATCCTTACGGGGCGCGGTCTCGAAGGTACCCTGCCCGACGCCATCTGTAAGCGCGTGGGCAACCGCGTCATGGTTCCCTACCTGCGGCGCGGCGACTGGGACATGGCGGTCTACGCCTCAGTCGTGGCCCTCAGCCGCTACGTCGACGGCGACCCCGCCCTGCGTGCCGAAAGCCGCGACCGGCGCGACGACGGCAAGGCCATGGGCCTGTTCATCGCCCTGGCGGTGGTCATCGGGCTCTTCGCTTTCTCGTTCGTGCGCCGCGGACAGGCCGGCAAGAGCCGCTGCCCGCGCTGCGGCAAACATGCCCTTCACGCCACCCATGCCCGCATGGTGCGCCGCCCCGACGGCCGATTGGTGCGACAGGTGACGTACCAGTGCGACCGGTGCAATTATGTAGAAATCCGCGACGAGGACCCCGGCGACCGCTTCGACGGCGGCTCGGTCCTCCTGCCGCTCCTCTTCCTCGGCGGTCTGCGCGGCAGCGGCTTCGGCCACTACGGCGGCGGAGGCGGTTTCAGCGGTGGGGGCAGCTTCGGCGGAGGCGAGTTCGGCGGCGGAGGTGCCGGAGGCGACTTCTGACCCTCGTCATTCACTACGCATAATTACCCTCAAACTCCTCAAAGATATGAAGAAATCGACCATCACGCTTTTCGTTATCGGCGCCATCCTGATCCTGCTGGCCGGATGGGTCACCGTACAGTACAACGGCATGGTAGACAACGACGAGAAAGTCTCCACGGCCTGGGCCAACGTCGAGTCGCAGTACCAGCGCCGCAGCGACCTGATTCCGAATCTTGTCAATACGGTCAAGGGATACGCCACGCACGAGCGCGAAACGCTGGAAGGCGTCGTAGCCGCCCGCGCCCGCGCCACGCAAATCACCGTCAGCCCCGAAAACCTCACACCCGAGCGCCTCGCCGAGTTCCAACAGGCGCAAGGCGAACTCTCCGCAGCATTGGGCCGACTGATGCGCATCACTGAGAACTACCCGCAGCTTCGCGCGAACGAGAACTTCTCCGAACTGCAAGCCCAGCTCGAAGGTACGGAAAACCGCATCAACGAGAGCCGCCGCCTCTTCAACGAAGCGGTACAGGCATACAACCTCAGCATACGCCGCTTCCCCGGCAACGTGTTCGCCAGCCTGTTCGGCTTTGAGCGACGCGCCAAATTCGAAGCCGAGGCCGGCGCCGAGAAAGCCCCGGAAGTGAACTTCTAACCCCAAGCACAACGACTGAAACAATGGACAGCAAGCAGCGCTACATGATGCGCGGCGTGAGCGCGATGAAGGAAGACGTGCACAACGCCATCAAGCACATAGACAAAGGCATCTTCCCGCAAGCCTTTTGCAAGATAATCCCCGACATCCTCGGCGGCGACCCCGAGTATTGCAACATCATGCACGCCGACGGCGCCGGCACGAAGTCGAGCCTCGCCTATATGTACTGGAAAGAGACGGGCGACGTTTCGGTGTGGAAAGGAGTGGCCCAGGACGCACTGATTATGAACACAGACGACCTGCTCTGCGTCGGAGCTGTGGACAACATACTGGTGTCGTCGACCATCGGGCGGAACAAAATGCTCATCCCGGGCGAAGTCATCTCGGCCATTATCAACGGCACCGACGAACTGCTCCAGCAAATGCGCGACATGGGCATCGGCATCTACGCCACCGGCGGCGAGACGGCCGACGTGGGCGACCTGGTGCGCACCATCATCGTCGACTCGACCGTCACCTGCCGCATGAAGCGCAGCGACGTCATCGACAACGCCCACATCCGCCCCGGCGATGTCATCGTGGGTCTCTCGTCCTCCGGACAAGCCACCTATGAATCCGAATACAACGGCGGCATGGGCAGCAACGGACTCACTTCGGCCCGCCACGACGTATTTGCCAAGTACTTGGCCGAAAAATATCCCGAAAGCTACGACCACGCCGTGCCCGAAGAGCTCGTGTACAGCGGGACGCGCCGCCTGACCGACCCCGTGGAGGGCACACCGCTCGACGCGGGCCGCCTCGTCCTCTCGCCAACGCGCACCTACGCCCCGGTGGTGAAGCGCCTGCTCGACGAACTGCGTCCGAAGATACACGGTATGGTGCACTGCACGGGCGGCGCACAGACCAAAGTGCTTCACTTCGTGGGCGAAAACTGCCGCGTAGTGAAAGACAACCTGTTCCCCGTGCCGCCGCTCTTCCGCCTTATCGCCGAGGAAAGCGGTACCGACTGGAGCGAGATGTACAAGGTGTTCAACATGGGCCATCGCCTCGAAGTGTACGTCGACCCTGCCGACGCCGACCGCGTCATCGACATCTCGCGCAGCTTCCACATCGATGCACAGGTTGTGGGCCGTATCGAGGAAGGGCCGCGCTCCCTTACCATACGCAGCGAGTTCGGCGAATTCAACTATTGACCCGCCACCAACGACAACCTACGCCCCACTCATCATCCAAACGACACTTATGACCGCAAACGGTGACACGCTTTTAGAAAAGTTAGACGCGCTGCAATCGCGCTTTGAGGAAGTGGCGACGCTCATTACCGACCCCGCCGTCATCGCCGACCAGCCACGCTACGTCCGCCTGACCAAGGAATACAAGGAACTGGAAGACCTCATGACCGCGCGGCGGGAATATGCCGCCCTGCTCCGCAACCTCGATGAGAGCAAAACCCTGTTGCTCAACGAGAGCGACCCGGAGCTCAAAGACATGGCCCGCGAGGAAGTGGCCGCCTGCGAGCAGCGCCTGCCGCAGCTCGAGGAGGAAATCAAACTGATGCTCGTGCCCAAAGACCCGGAGGACGCAAAAAACGCCATACTCGAGATACGCGGCGGTACGGGCGGCGACGAAGCGGCACTCTTCGCCGGCGACTTGTTCCGCATGTACGCAAAATTTGCCGAGCGCAAAGGCTGGACGCTCGAAGTGTCCAGCGCCAGCGAGGGAGCCGCCGGCGGATTCAAGGAAGTCGTCTGCTCCGTCACCGGCACCGACGTGTACGGCACCCTTAAGTACGAGAGCGGCGTCCACCGCGTCCAGCGCGTCCCGGCCACCGAAACACAGGGCCGCGTGCACACCTCGGCGGCTACGGTCGCCGTGCTACCCGAAGCCGAAGCATTCGACGTGGTCATCAACGAGGGGGAAATCAAATGGGACACTTTCCGCTCATCGGGCGCCGGCGGACAGAACGTGAACAAGGTAGAGAGCGGCGTGCGCCTGCGCTACAACTGGAAAAATCCCAATACCGGCGAAACGGAGGAAATCCTCATCGAGTGTACCGAAACGCGCGACCAGCCGAAGAACAAGGAACGCGCGCTGGCCCGCCTGCGCACTTTCATCTACGACCGGGAACACCAGAAATACGTGGACGACATCGCTTCGCGCCGCAAGACCCTCGTGTCGACCGGCGACCGCTCCGCAAAAATCCGCACCTACAACTATCCGCAGGGGCGCATCACCGACCACCGCATCAACTACACCATTTATAACTTGGCCGCCTTCATGGACGGCGACATCCAAGACTGCATCGACCACCTCACCGTGGCCGAAAACGCCGAGCGCCTGAAAGAAGCCGAGCTCTGACAACGACTCGACAAATCCGGCACAGAAAGTCCGAAACCCTGAATCATCATCCGCCCGAAGCACGACATGACGTCGCTTCGGGCGGATTTCTTTGTCTTCCTCACCGACTTAAGCGTTTTATCGCTAACTTTGTGAAAACGTACGGTTATCCGTCGAAAACTTTTCAGCCATGAAACGCCAGTTACCCGCTCTGTTGCGCAACCCGTCGCTCAGTCTGTTGCGTGCCGTCCGCCGCTTCCCGCTCCCCACGCTGTTCGTCGTGCTGCTCACGCTGAAAGTATTGCTCTTCCTGCACGGCGTACGCGACGGATCGGAGCACGAGGAACGCGTTGTGCTCTACTACCTGGCCTCAGCTGCCCTGCTGGCTACCGTCACCGCCGTGTGGGGCGAGACGCAGCGGTCGCGCCGCCTGCGCTGGGCCGTTACCGTCGCCACGCAGTTCCTTTGGCTGGGGTGTACCGCTTACCTCTACACGCAGCCCGTCGCCTCGCTGGCCTGCCTTGTCGGTCACGGTGCCACGGTGGCCCTCATGGTCGCCGCCCTGCCCGGCCTGCCCTATCTGCGCAGCCACAGCGAGCTGGCCTTCCGCCGCTTCTGCTCGCGTCTGGTTTTCTCCGCTTTCGCCGCCGGGCTCACGGGTTTCTGCTTCTTCACCGGCGTCACTGTGCTGCTCCTTGCGATGGATCCGTTGTTCGGCATCGAGTTGAGCGACCGCGCTGTCGGGACCTGCTTCGCGGTGTGCTTCGTCCTCGGCGCGTCCTTGGTGTTCCTCGCCCGGATGCCCGAACCCGATGCCTTGGGGCAGGAGCAAAATGCCGTAGGCCACCTGACACGCTACGCCGTGCGCTACGTGCTCAACCCACTGCTCTGCGTCTACCTCCTGACGCTCTACGTCTACGCCGCCTTTATCCTGCTGCGCTGGGAACTGCCCAACGGCTGGGTGTCGGGGCTGGTGAGCACCCTGATGGGCGGACTCGTCGTGGCGGTCTACCTCTACCTGCCCCTGCGACGTACCGACGGCTGGACGCGCGACGACGTCGTGGCGCGCTACGGCCCGGCGCTCATGCTGCCCCTGCTCCTGCTGATGAGCGTCGGCATCGGCCGGCGGCTCTACGACTACGGTCTGACCGTCAGACGCCTCTACCTGCTCACATTCAACCTTTGGTGCTACGCCGCGTGCTTCTATCTGATCTTCACGCGCTCCCGCTGCATCAAGTGGCTACTGCTCTCGCCCGTCATGGTGCTGTTCGCCGTTTCGGTAGGGCCGTGGAGCCTGATCGAGACGACGCAACGCGTCCTGACGCACGAAGTGAAACGCGCCCTCGACGGCAGCGGTGTGGCCGCCTGCCCCATGGACAGGACGGAGTATCGCCACACCCTCGACGCCATGAGCGACGAGACGGCGCGCTATGTCAACGACAAACTCGCCTACCTCCTCGACACCTATGGCCAAGAGAGCGTCGCGGCGTTCATCCACGACGACGTCCGCCCGCACGACTTCGCCCCCGGCACTAAGAACGAAGCCACCAGTTACAATAATTACTTCCGGAGCGACCTTCCCGCCACCCTGCCGGGAGATTACCGCTTACTCGTCCGACAAGGTATAAAGACGGACATAACCCCCGCCGACCTCCGCCGCGACACGGCGCGCCTCGTCCTCACCTGTACCGCACCTGACGGCCAGCCCCGCCGGGCCGAATTTGATATCCCCCTGCAACGACTGCGTGACCTCGACACCCTCAGCTACGACTACCCCGCCGTACCCCTGCTGAGCCTCGACGGACAGGCCTGCCTGCTCGTCGAGATGTACCACCTGACGGTCCGTCCTCACCAAGACAGCAACACGGCCCGGCGCGACAACCTGACGATGGAGGGCATCCTGCTACTGAAGTAACCGCGACGCCGGAAGGGACAATTGCCGGGAATTGCGTAATTTTGCGCCCGGCGCCCGGCGCCATTCACCCTAATCACAACAAACGCTATGAACCGACAAGAACTCATCGCAAGTATCCGCCACAAGGCTTCGTTCCTGTGCGTAGGACTCGACACCGACCTGAAGAAAATCCCCACCCACCTGCTCGGCGAGGACGACCCCATCTTTGCTTTCAACAAAGCCATCATCGACGCCACGGCGCCTTATTGCGTAGCCTACAAGCCCAACCTGGCTTTCTACGAGTGCGGCGGACTGAAGGGCTGGGCCGCTTTTGAAAAGACGGTGGCCTACCTGAAGGAGCACTACCCCGACCAGTTCATCATCGCCGACGCCAAACGCGGCGATATCGGCAACACGTCGGCCATGTACGCCCGCTCGTTCTTCGAGGAGATGGACCTCGATGCCCTGACCGTAGCGCCCTACATGGGCGAGGACAGCGTCACGCCCTTCCTTGGCTACGACGGCAAGTGGGTCATCCTGCTCGCCCTGACGAGCAATAAGGGTTCGCACGACTTTCAGCTGACCGAGGACAAAGCGGGTGAGCGCCTGTTCGAACGGGTGCTGCGCACGTCGCAGCAATGGGCCGACCCGGACCGCATGATGTACGTCGTGGGCGCCACGCAGGGCAGCCTCTTCGCCGACATCCGCCGCATCGTTCCGCAGCACTTCCTGCTCGTGCCGGGCGTCGGCGCGCAGGGCGGCTCGCTCGCCGAAGTGTGCCGCTACGGCATGAACGCCGATTGCGGCCTCATCGTCAACTCGTCGCGCGGCATCATCTACGCGTCGACCGGCGAGGACTTCGCCGAGGTCGCGGCCGCCAAGGCGCGCGACCTCCAGGCCGAAATGGCCGAGCAGCTCCGCCAGCACGGCGTCATCTGAAGCCACACCCGAGCCGGGCGCCGCGTGCGTCCGGTCCATCGCTTATTCCCCCGGGGCGCGACGCGCAGGTCCGCCCCTTTTTCTTATCCATCCGCACGCTTATGACCAATCCGCTTGTCATCAACGACCCCGTGTACGGCTTCACCGTCGTGCCGCGCGGCCTGTTGTGCGACATCATCCGCCACCCCTACTTCCAGCGCCTTCACCGCATCCGCCAGCTGGGCCTCTCGGGCCTCGTCTATCCCGGCGCGCAGCACACACGTTTCCAGCACTCGCTCGGTGCGTACCACCTGATGTGCCGTGCCATCGACAGCCTCACCGGCAAGGGCCACTTCATCTTCGACTCCGAAATCGAGGGCGCCGAGGCAGCCATTCTGATGCACGACCTGGGCCACGGCCCTTTCTCGCACGTGCTCGAACACGCGCTGACGGAAGGCGTCAGTCACGAGCAAATCTCGCTCATGATGATGGAGCGCATCAACGCCGCCCTGCACGGTGAGCTGGGCCTGGCCATCAAGATATTCCGCGACGACTACGGCAAGCACTTCCTGCACGAGCTCATCTGTAGCCAGCTCGACATGGACCGCCTCGACTACCTCTGTCGCGACAGCTTCTTCACCGGCGTACGCGAAGGCAACATCGGCGCCGACCGCATCATCAAGATGCTCAACGTGCGCGACGACCGCCTCGTCGTCGAGAGCAAGGGACTCTATTCGGTGGAGAACTACCTCATGTCGCGGCGCCTGATGTACTGGCAAGTGTACCTCCACAAAACAGCCACCGCCGGCGAGGAAGTGCTCACCGCCACCCTGCGCCGCGCCAAGGAGCTGGCTGCCCGCGACGTCGAACTGTTCGCCACGCCCGCCCTGCGTTACTTCCTGTACAACCGGGCCGACCGCCGCCGCTTCGAGAGCGATGAACAATGCCTCGACCGCTTTGCCGAACTCGACGACAGCGACATTCTCAGCGCCCTCAAGGTCTGGCGCCACCACGACGACCGTGTGCTCGCCCTGCTGGCCGACGCTTTCGTCAACCGCCGCCTTTTCAAGGTCGAAGTACTACAGGAACCGCCCACAGCGGAGCGCCTCGACGAGCTCCGCACGGCGATAGCCCGCCGTTTCGGGCTCACGACGGACGAAGCCGCCTACTTCGTCAGCACCCGCACCGTGGCCAAAGAGATGTACTCAACCACAGCCGACGGCATCGGTATGCTCTATCCCGACGAAACGATACGCGACGTCGCCTCGGTCTCCGTCATCATCGACTCCGAGGCCGCTGACCGCGCCGACCACAAGCTCTACCTCTACTACATGCGCACGGACTGACACCGAACGCACCGTTTGCCCCTGACAAGTGCTACGCCCGTCGTTCCTATCGCTGCGATAGGAACGACGGGCGTAGCACTTGTTTCACGGAAGTAAGTCCCCCTGATTCTGCCCTCAGTGGGCCTGACGGTAGGCCCGGATGCGCGCCTGAATGTTGCGGCGCAGGCTTTCCTGGTAGAGCCAGGGCTCAGCACTGTGGAAGTCGCCGATGTTCAGGAAGCCATAGATGGGATGGTACTCCGCTCCGCTGTATCCCTTGACCACAAGGACATGGTGCGCGGGGTCGACGCTGACCGTCACCGTATCGTCGAGCACGGCGGGCGTGGCGTCGGTGTGCCAGTTCACAGGGTTGATACACATGGCGCAGGGCACGCTGACGATGGGTTTGATGTACTGCACGTCGGCGACGGAGTTATAGCAGATGGTCACACCGGTGTCCACGGAGTCCTGGGCGGCGCGGATGTTCGTCGTAGCCGCCACGTCGTCCGGCGTCACCTTATAGCCCATCACGTAGGCAGCCACGAGATAACGATGCAGGTCGGCGGGCATCGACTTCAGCAGCTCGACCACAGCACGTCCGCCTTGGCTGAAACCGGCCAGCACAAAGGGACGCTCGGGGTCACGCCGACGCTGGAATTCCCGGAAGGCGGCGCGCACGTCGTCCATGGCCAGGGCCACGTACTTGTCCACCGAGTCCTCGCTCTGCGTGGCCCATACTTCGATGGTCATGTGGCGATAGTAGGGCGAGTAGAAGTCGTTGCCCTCGCCCATGTAGCCCGCAATGCGACTGATCTCCGTGGCCATGTCCGCGCGGTGGGCGGCGTTATACACGTCGGCATAGTGACAGAGGGCGCCGTCGGCCGTGGTCCAGTCCTTCTCCCACGTCGACACGATGTAGAATACGTCCGCCCCCGTGCCCGCCGTGTCATTTCGCTCTACGTACCACATTGTAGAATCAGCGTAATCGGGCGCCTTGGGGATGTACTGCCCCGAAGCGACGCTCGTCGCCTGCCGGTCGTCGCACGATGTCCACAGCGCATCGCCCGAAAGGAGACACGCACAAAAGAGGAGGACCGCCCATGCGCGCCCTCCCCGCAATTTTTTTCTTCGCTGCATTTGCATATGGTTGATGAAGTTTTTGTCGTTCTGTCCGGCGCCATCCGAACGCGAAGCCCGCGACACGGCACCCTCCGGACTTTATCGCCGGTTCTGAATGAAGTCGAGACCGTAACGCTCGTAGCGGGTGAACTTGCCGTCGGAGCTGACGAGGGGAATGCGGTCGGAGATAGCCTGCGCCACGATGAGTCGGTCGTTCGGATCGCGATGGTCGTCGTAAAGCGGCAGGTCAATAAGCGTACGGATGTGGTTCATCGTCACAGGCACCATGCTGACCCCGATTTCGTCCAGCCGCCGGAGGGCTTCATCGGTCGCACGCCGTATGTCCTTGCAGCCGGGAACGTGCACCTTACCTATCTGGATGAGATGCATAAGCTCACCATAACACACACAACTCGACAGCAACAAGGACTCATAGTCCTTGATGATTCCCTTCACGTCGTCACTGATAGAGCTTCCTCTGTCCTGCCCCACGATAAACGCAAGGATGTTGGTATCAAGATAAACCCTCATTTCAATATATACTTCAGGTCTTTCTCGTCCCACGTAAACAATGGTTCGGGATGCTTCTCAAGCCATTCACCGAGCTTGTTGAGCTTCCGGTTTCCGCCGCTCTGCTTTATTTTTTCGAGGAGATCAAGTGCCTCTTGGCAATTAGTCCTCATAGTAGGTTTCCTTTTTTTCTTTTCCATGATTGTGGTCTTTTTTTCTTTCATTGCTAACATGTAATAAGGCACGCCCACGACTCCGCGAAGCGCTTATCAGGAGAGGCATTGCCGCAGCCGCAGCTACTTATATCAGGTCCTGCGCACCCTGCACGGCGGCGTTTTTCTTCTGCTGGCGGCGCAGCTTGCGGCGCTCGCGGCGACTCAGTTCCTCCTGCGGCTCCTCCTCGGTCACGACAATGGTCGAGCCGCCGGTCGTAGCGGCAGGCTGCGCGGCGCTGTCCGCCGGCTGCGCGGGCGCGAGAGCCGGCACGCCGTCCTCGCCGAAGAGCAATTCGAGCCCGAGGGAGTCGGCCGAAAGCACAGCAGTGGAGTCGACAGCCACAGTGTCGGTGTCGAGCCGCACAGGGTAGTATGTCACCTCATAGAGCGAAGCGTCGATATCCTCCTTCGGGTCGCCGTACTGCCTGGCATACTTGTCGTGGAAACGGGGGTCGCCGAGGACACTTTCCATGAAGTAACCGAAGATGGGCAACGCCGTACGGCTGCCCTGTCCCAATGCGCCGGTGCGGAAATGGATGCTGCGGTATTCGCCGCCCACCCAGGCACCGCCGACGAGGGCCGGTGTCGTGCCGATGAACCAAGCGTCGGAGTGATTGTTGGACGTACCGGTCTTTCCGCCAAAGTCGACCTCGTTGGCGTACTGCCCCACGTAGCGACGCAGGGACTGCGACGTACCGCCACCGTCGTACACACCGGCCCGCAAGAGTTGCTGCATGAAAAACGCCGTGCGATAAGGCAATACCTGCTCGCCCTCCTCCTTGGCCTCGAAGATGACGCGACCGTCGCGGTCGAGCACCCGCTCTACCAGGACGGGCTCCACATGTCGCCCGTTATTGGCCACGGTGGCATAGGCATTGACCATCTCGAGGAGGTTCACGTCGCTCGAACCCAGCGCCAGCGAAGGGGCGTCGTCAAGCGGCGACTTGATGCCCATGTCGTGCGCCGTCTGGATGACGGTGGGTATACTGACTTCCTGCCCCAGCTTCACGGCTATCGTGTTGATGCTGCGGGCAAAAGCCGCGCGAAGCGGTATGGAGTCACCCGAGAAGCGGCCATCGGCATTGTGGGGTTGCCAGATGGTCGTCTCACCCTTCTTGGCGTCATACACCTCCATGCGGATGTACGAGTCGCGGCGCCTGTCGGCCGGCGTGAGGCCGTGGTTCATGGCGGAGGCATAGACAAAGAGTTTGAACGTGGAACCGGGCTGGCGCATGGCCGTCACCTTGTCGTACATCCAAGTCTTGAAGTCAATGTCGCCTACCCAGGCCCGCACGTAGCCGGTCTGGGGCTCCATGGCGACAAAGCCGGTATGCATGAAGCGCACCATGTAGCGGATAGAGTCCATGGAACTCATTGTCTCGACGCGCTCGCCGTCGTAGTCGAACAGCTTCACGGGATGCGGGAGGTTCATGTAGTAGTCCACGGAGTCCGGCGCGTCGGGGAAGCGGGCGGCCAGGGCCTTGTAAGTGTCGGTGCGCTCGGCCAAGTCCTCAATGAAACGGGGGATGACCTGCCCGCGCTCGTCGACCCACGGTTCGCGCTTGCCCCAATGGTTGTTGAAGTTGCGCTGCACGACGCGCATCTGCTTGTTGACCGCGGCCTCGGCATATTCCTGCATACGCATGTTAAGCGTCGTGTATATCTTCAGCCCGTCGGAGTATAGGTCCACGTCGGGCAACTTTTCTTTCAGGTAGTCGGCCACAGCCTGCCGGAAATACAGGGCTTTGCCGTCGTAGGCCGTCTCGACGCGGAAGTGAAGCTCGATGGGCAGTTGCTTGAGCGAATCGCACTCGGCCGCAGTCAGGTGGCCGTGCGACTGCATGTTGTCGAGCACCGTGTTGCGCCGGCGCAGGCTGTTCTTCGGATTGATGCGCGGATTGTAGGCCGAAGTCGCCTTCAGGAGGCCCACGAGTACGGCCGCCTCTTCCGCCTTAAGACGCGAAGGGGTCGTGGAAAAGTAAGTCTTTGCCGCCGTCTTGATACCAAATGCGTTGGAGCCGAAGTCCACGGTATTGGCGTACATGTTCAGGATTTCGCGCTTGGAGTAGAACATCTCCAGCTCGACGGCCAGAATCATTTCCTTGCTCTTCATCACCAGTATCTTCACCCCTGGGATGTAGCCAAGCAGACCGGTGGAATACTCCGTGCGGACGCGGAACATGTTCTTCACCAGCTGTTGCGTGATGGTCGACGCGCCACGCGCCTTGCCCTGGAAGGCATCTTTCACGGCGGCGACCAGCCCTTGGAAGTCGATACCGTGGTGCTGATAGAAGCGCTCGTCCTCCGTCGAGATGAGGGCATCGAAAAAAACGGGACTGATGGAGTCATAGGGCACGGGCTGACGGTTTTCGCTGAAGAAGCGACCGATGAGCACGCTGTCGGCCGTGTATATCTCGGACGCCGCGGCCGTCTGCGGATTCATAATGCTGCGGATGCTCGGCGACTTGCCAAACAACCAGAACAGGTTGACGCTGACGGCAAAGACATAGAATACGACGAACGCGAAGAACGACAGCACCGCGGCCAGCAGCTTACGATACCACGGCCGACCGCGATAGCAGCCGATATACCACTGCCACAACGCCCAGCATTTACGGCCAATGAAACCAAAGAAAGCCCGCATGCGCGACCAGAGGGTTTGAACAATTCTACGCATAACGAAAGGGATTGATACCGCAAATGTAGTGATTTAGCCCTTTGCGGTCAGTTGATTTGTAATAAAATTTCTTATTTCGACCTCGTCGTCGGGCGAAAACCAGTGTATCGACGCATCGCGCCGGAACCACGTCATCTGTTTGCGCGAGTAGACGCGGGAATTGCGCTTTATCTTCTCGACAGCCTCTTCCAAGGTCCAGTCTCCGTCGAAATAGCGAAACAATTCCTTGTAGCCGACCGTGTTCAGCGAGTTGAGCGCGCGGTAAGGATAGACGCGCCGGGCCTCCTCGAGCAGGCCTTGTGCCATCATCTGGTCGACACGGTGGTTGATACGCGCATAGAGTTCCACACGCTCGCGTCGGAGCCCGACTTTCAGCACGCGGAACGGGCGCGGCGCCGTGGCGCGACGACGGAAAGAAGTGTACGTGCGCCCGGTCATGTGGCAGATTTCGAGAGCGTGCACCACGCGTTTGCCGTTACGAAGGTCGCACACGGCGTAATACTCGGGGTCCAACTGCTGCAGCTCGGCGCACAAGGCGTCGAGCCCCTCGCGCCGGTAGCGGTCGGCAAGGGTGGCGCGGGTCGCGGCGTCGACGGTGGGAATGTCATCAATGCCCTGACAGACAGCGTCGATATACAGCATTGAACCACCCGTCAGGAGGGCAACGTCGTTCGCAACGAAGTGATTTCGCAACACGCTCAACGCGTCGGCTTCGTACTGCGCCGCGCTGTAATAGTCGTCGAGGGCGAGCGTACCGACGAAGTAATGGGGCACACGCTGCCGCTCCTCAGGTGTCGGAGCTGCGGTGCCGATGGGCAAATCGCGGTAGAGCTGACGCGAATCGGCGTTCAGTATGGGCACATGAAAAAACTCAGCCAAGCGCAAGCTGAGTTCAGTTTTTCCGACGCCGGTCGGACCCAACAGGACAATAAGCGTTTTCACGCCCATGTAACTGAGAGTTAATCGCGATAGTACGAGCTTTCGTCGCTCATCTCGAAGCCTTCGGGGTCGAACTCGTCGCTGTTGAACGACTCGCTGCCGTAGAACTCGCTGTCGTCCATCAGGTCGTCAGCGGGGACTGCCCCTTTCTTCGGAGCGGGGTCGGCCAAATCGAGATTGGCGATTTGCTGCGGCGCCTCGCCGCGCGACCGTACGACTTCGGGAGCGGCCAGGTGCTTGCCGGGCACAATCTCGACGACGTCCAGGTAGAACGTGCGCTCGGCGAAAGGATCGAATACGAATTCCAGCTTCTGGTCTTCGTCCTCGATAAGCTCGTTCAATCGCGTCGACTCCATCACATAGATGTCCTCGTCGTAGCTCGACGCGTGGTCGAGCTGCATGTCTTCACGCGTGACCTGCGTCTTTCGCTCCCACTCCTCGTCGCAGATGTAGAACGACGTGATCTGGTCGTCAGGATAACCGCACGAATCCAGGATGGCGCGGTTCAGGTCGAGAAACGTCGCGTCGCTCTCGATGAGAATTTCGCGCAGGAAATTCTCGACTTCGTCTGAAATCAGTTTGATACGGTACAACATAGTGGTGGTGCTTATTTGATGATCCCGCGCTTCGACGTTTTCACGAAATCCAGGATATATTCAATCTCAGGACTCATGGGGACTTCTGCCTCGATTTGCGCGAGGCAGTCGTCGCGCAGCTTGCCGCGCTGGTAAAGGAGACGGTAGGCCGTGTGGATGTTCTCAATCAGCTCGGGCTGGAAGCCGCGGCGCCGCAGGCCGACAATGTTGAGCCCGCAAAAGGCCACGGGTTCGCGCGCAGCCATCACGAAAGGCGGGACATCCTGCCCCGTACGCGTACCGCCGCCAATCATCACATAACTGCCTATGCGACAGAACTGATGGACCAGCACGGAGGCACTGATATTGGCATAATCGTCGACGATGACCTCCCCGGCAATCTTGGTGGAGTTTCCGACAATGCAGCCGTTGCCGAGCTGGACATCGTGCGCAATGTGCGCTCCCTCCATAATAAGGTTGCCATTCCCCACGACAGTCTGCCCCTTGGCAGCCGTACCGCGGTTTATCGTCACGTTCTCGCGGATAGTGTTGTTATCGCCGATTTGAGCCGTCGTGTCCTCCCCGCGGAATTTCAAGTCCTGCGGGATAGCCCCGACCACGGTGCCCGGGAAAAGCACGTTACCGCTTCCCATGCGCGTACCGTAGAGCAGGGTGACGCTGTTCATCAGCTTGTTGTTGTCGCCGATAACCACGCCGCGGTCGACGAAGCAGAACGGGCCGATTTCGCAGTTCTCGCCGATGCGGGCTTCGGGGTCGACGTAAGCTAAAGGACTGATTTTACTCATAGTGTCTTACTTGTTTTTTACGATTTGCGCCGTGAACGTGGCTTCGCAGACCACCTTTTCGCCCACGAAAGCGAACCCCTTCATCGACGAGATGCCGTGACGCAAGGGGGCCAGCAGTTCGACTTTGAATATCAGCGTATCGCCGGGCACGACCTTTTGGCGGAACTTCACGCCGTCGATTTTCAGGAAGTAGGTGCTCCACCGTTCGGGCTCTTCCACCGAGTTGAGCACCAGCAGGCCACCGGCCTGTGCCAGAGCCTCTATTTGCAGCACACCGGGCATCACGGGTTCCTGCGGGAAGTGGCCCTGGAAGAAGGGTTCGTTGGCCGTGACGTTCTTGATGGCGACGATGGAATTGGCGCCGATAGCTATGACCTTGTCCACCAGCTGCATCGGGTAGCGGTGAGGCAGCAGTTCGCGGATACGGTTCACGTTCATCAGGGGCGCCTCGTTGCAGTCGTAGTTGGGCGCCTGTATCTCGTGCGCACGGATTTCGCGGCGCATCTGCCGGGCGAACTTATTATTAATGGTATGTCCGGGCCGGGTGGCGATGATGCGTCCCTTGATGGGGCGGCCGATAAGCGCCATGTCGCCGATGATGTCCAACAGTTTGTGGCGCGCCGGTTCGTTGCGCCACACCAAGGGCTTGTCGTTGATGAAGCCGAGCTTTGTAGCGTCCTTGCGCTCCACCCCCATGTAGTCGGCCAGCTTGTCCAGGTTCTCCTGCGAGATTTCGCGTTCGTAGATGACGATGGCGTTGTCCAGGTCGCCGCCTTTGATAAGTCCGGCCTTGAGCAAAGGTTCGATTTCGCGCACGAAAACGAACGTGCGCGCCGGGGCGATTTCGGTGGCGAAGTCGGCCATGTCGTCCAGCGTAGCAAACTGACTGCTCAGGTACTGCGAGTCGAACGAAATCATCGCCGTGATCGAGAACTGCTCGTCGGGCAGGATGATGATGGACGAGTCGGAAGCCTCGTCGTGAACCTCGATTTTCTTCTTGATGACGTAGAAATCCTTCGGGGCGTTCTGTTCCTCGATGCCCACGCGCTGGATGGCCTCGACGTACTTAAGGGCACTGCCTTCGAGTATAGGGAACTCCGGCCCGTTGACCGTGATGTGGCAGTTGTCGATGCCCATGGCGTAAAGCGCGGCCATACCGTGCTCCACCGTGCTGCACCGCGCTTCGCCACGTGCCAGCACCGTGCCGCGCGAAGTCTCGACTACGTTTTCGGCTATGGCTTCGATGATGGGCTGGCCCTCCATGTCGATGCGTTGTATCTTGTATCCGTAGTTCTCCGGAGCGGGATTGAACGTCACCGTCAGCTGCAAGCCCGTGTGAAGTCCTTTCCCGAAAAGGGAGAAGCTACCTTTCAGTGTCGTTTGTTTGAACATGAGTATATTGTTACTGTCGTTTGCTTAACGCGTCCACCTCTTCTTTCAGCCGATTGAGCTCGGCATACAGTTCAGGCAGTTTCTTGAATACCACGCTGGCGCGTGCGAACACCTTGGCGTCGATGGCCGGCGAACCCTGCACCGTGACATGCCCCTTGCGCAGGCTGCCTGCGATGCCGGCCTGCGCGCCCGAGCGCACCTGGTCGCCCAGCACGGAGTGCCCCGCTATGCCCACCTGCCCGCCGAACATACACCAGCGGCCTATCTTCGTCGAGCCGGCCACGCCCACCTGGGCCGACATGACCGTGTGCTCCCCGATTTCGCAATTGTGGGCCACCTGCACGAGGTTGTCCAGCTTTACGCCGCGGCGCACCACCGTCGACCCCATGGTCGAACGGTCCACGCACGTGTTGGCACCGATTTCGACGTCGTCTTCGAGCGTCACGATGCCGATCTGGGGAATTTTGTCATAGCCGTCGGGCGTCGGTGCAAAGCCGAAACCGTCCGCACCGATGACGCAGCCGGCGTGCAGCGTCACCCGGTTACCGATGACGCAACCGTGGTACACCGTCACGTTGGGATAGAACAGGCAATCCTCGCCGACGCGGGCACCGGCTTCGATGACCACGTGCGAGTAGAGCTGCGTACCCCGCCCTACGACGACTCCCTCGCCGACATACGCAAACGGGGCGACATAACAGTCCTCCCCGATTACCGCCGTGGCGTCGACATAGGCCAACGGATGCACGCCCTTGCGCTTTTGCGTCGCCTGCTCATAGAGTTTCAGCAACTGCGCGATGGCTTCGTAAGCATTGTCCACGCGCACCAACGTAGCCGCCACCGGGTGAGCCGCTTCAAAATCGCGGTTGACCAGAACAATGGTCGACTGCGTCTCGTAAAGGTAAGGCTCATAGTGCGGATTGGCCAGGAACGAAAGCGCGCCAGGCACGCCCTCCTCGATTTTAGCAAAGGTGGACACACATGCATTCTCGTCGCCGGCAACTTCTCCGTGCAGGTAGTCGGCAATCTGCTTGGCTGTAAACTTCATAGGCAGCGTGCTATAATTTATGCAAATATAGGGAAGTTTACCGACATACTCCATAGTTACACCGGAAAAATTGCGGAAACAAGCAAAAAGGGAAGCCCTGCACGCTCCCGGAATGACCACAACACCCCGAAAGCAGCTCCGTCCGCAACCCGGTCACCCCGCTCCACGCCGCCCGCATCCCATCGTTGTCCCCATCCATGCCGTCACCCCGCCCATAGCCCACCGTCCACCCGGCGCAGCGTCCGTTTTTCCCAGCGCTGCGATAGTTTTTCCTAACGTAGCGATAGTTTTCACGGACGCAGCGATAGCATATACAACATCTCGCAAACCCATTGCCGGAAGCCCGTAGGGGCGCGCCAAAGGCACGCCCGAGAACCCTGTTTCGTCCGAAAAATCAGGCGGTTAACGATAAAATCACATGAAAACAATGTACACCTCGCGGGCGTGCCTCACGGCGCGCCCCTACGTTTCGCAAAACCAACGCCGCAGGCCCGTAGGGGCGCGCCAAAGGCACGCCCGAATTCCCTGTTTCGTCCGAAAACACAAGCGGTTAACGACAAAATCACATTCGAAAGATGTACACCTCGCGGGCGTGCCTCACGGCGCGCCCCTACGTTTCGCAAAATCAATGCCGCAGGCCCGTAGGGGCGCGCCGAAAGGCACGCCCGCAAACCCTGTTTCGTCCGAAAACACAAGCGGTTAACGACAAAATCACAC
>CALUOQ010000002.1 GCA_944322325.1 uncultured Alloprevotella sp. | reverse complement strand
GATCTGGTAGAAAAGAGTATTCTGATACCCCAGCAGGGGCGGGTTCGTGACGTATTCTACGGAATCCGGTGCAGTGACTCTATCCTTGTCATCCCCATGCCTGAAGATGTATAATTGTTCATCATACAAGCATAAAGGCTGTGTGACATCGGTTCATCAAAACCGGCACACAGCCTTTATGCCTTTCTTTTATTTACCACTCATATATGCTTCCCGATAATTCTCCTGAAGCATTTTCTCTATGTCACTCTCCCGATAAAGGATTTTACCTCCCAACTGGTAATAGGATATTCTCCCTTCATTACGATAATCCTGAAGCGTGCGTCTGCTCAGTTTCAATTGTGCCGACACTTCCTTGTCGGTCAGATAGCGTTCACCGCCCAGTACGGGACGGTTTCCGACCGCCAGATTCTCAATCCCGACCAGCATACGGTCAAGACTTCCCATGATACGGTGTACCCATTCTCTGCTGTCTGTTCTCAGTTCACTCATGTTATTATGGATTTAGTGGTTATTGTTTAACTGTTATATGTTACGTCCTCTGTAAATAGCCTCTTTTCTTCTGTCCTCAACTTTCTTGACGATACCCTGTACATCTTCCGGCTTGTAGAATATCTTGTGATTGATTTGAGAAAAAGGCAGTGTGCCGTTATCACGGAGTGTCTGCAAGGTGCGGGGCGAAATGTTCAGATACCGGCACACGTCCTGATTGTCCATCCACTTGTGCAGCGTCCTGTCATTTTCCCGGTTGCAAATTTCCATGACCCGATGCTCAAAGTATTCAAACTTACGCACCAATTCTTCAAACAGTTGTTTTTCTATTCCTACAAATTCCATATCGTTTCCTTTTTTGTTGATTGATGTTTATTCTTTTTTCGTTGTTTGCGACAAAGAAAAGCCATATATTCTGAAAGGCAATGGTTTCCGCTTAACTGGCAGCATGTGGCGCTGATTATCTTAGTTATGAGGCCACATTCATATCATTTTCTGCAAATATCCCTATATTCAGGGACTCCATCCAATAACGATTTACAGAATAAAATATCTATGAACCTGATTCAATAAAGGTCCATAGCAATGGATAAGGAATGGTTTATTTCCCTGTAACCTTACTTCATTACTTTTCCAAGCCATTGATTAGATAAGGAAGCAAAGAATTGTTCCTTCAATGATTCACAGACATGAATGTTTACTACAATACTACAATACGACATTAAGTCAGTAAATATTCAAGTCAATAAATCAGTAACTGTTTGAATCCCCGGTTCATTGTTTCATCAAGCAGGAAAAATACCGCATTCCACACCTATTGCCCTGCATACAAACTGCAATAGGTCACATTGTTGCCACATCCCGACCAACTGTTTGACTATTGGAAACTTATATTCTTTTTTTGCCAGACAATTCATTCCGAGACATATCGGAACATGGCAAACAAAATGAGAAAATAAATGATGAACAGAAACGGAAAAACAGGCCTGTCCCCTCCATAAGATGATACCGACAACGGTATTATTTCTCCCGAATTTATAGAGGGCATATTCAGAGCTGCTCAAAATAGCGGGACTCTGGTTTTTAGTGGGGCAAGTTTGTGTTTCGGGCAGACCGAAACCGCTTGCTCCCACTACTGGACGCAGTGAGAGGTTCATCCCGCTGGTCTAATCAGTACATTCATTTTATACAATTGTCAACAGATGGAAAAGAAAAAGAATGCAGAAAGAAACAACAAGGGCGGCCGTCCTCCCAAGAGTACGACCGACAAACTGAAATACCGTGTTACCGTGAAACTGGCGACACCGGATTACTACACGCTGAAAAGCAGGGCAAGAAGCGCAGGCATATCGGCAAGCGAATACCTGAGGGAATGTTTCCGTAAGGGATATGTACGGCAAAGACTAACAGCTGAACATTCCGACTATATCCGTAAGCTATGCGGTATGGCGAACAATCTGAACCAGCTGGCTCATAAGGCAAATGCCGGAGGGTTCGATACGGCAAAGCTGGAATGCCGTGTACAGGTGGCAAGAATCGAAGAACTGCTGAACCATATCCTGCTATGATTGCGAAGATTGTAAAGGGAAGCGGATTCCGTGAGGTTACCGGCTATATCATTGACAGTAAAAAGGATGCCAGGATTATCGCACATGCCGGCTTGTTCATTGAGGATGTTACCACAATTACAAAGGCTTTCGAAGCACAGGCCGGCATGAATCCGAAAGTATCCAGACCGGTCGGACACATTGCACTGGGATTTTCCAAAGAGGATGAAAGCAGGCTGACCAGCCGGATTATGGCAGAAATAGCGTTGGAATACATGGGACGGATGGGCATAAGGAACACGCAGTTCTTTATAGCCAGACATTTCGACAAGGAGCATCCTCATATACATATTGCCTACAACCGGATAGATAATGACGGCAGGACCATATCCGACAAAAACGAGCGAATACGTAGCACACGCATCTGTAAGGAACTGACGAAGAAATATAACCTGTATTTTGCCAACGGCAAGGAACGGGTGAAGCAGCACCGCTTGAAAGAGCCGGACAAGACCAAGTACGGGCTTTACTCCATCCTTAAATCGGAGGTTTCAAGGTGTGGAAACTGGAACATTCTTGCCGCTAATCTGAAGAAACAAGGCGTGGAAATTCAGTTCAAGTACAAGGGCAAGTCGGACGAGGTGCAGGGTATAGTTTTCACCATGAACGGCTATTCGTTCAGCGGTTCCAAGATTGACAGGCGGTTCAGTTTCTCCAAGATTGACGCAGCATTGGAACGGAACAGACGTACCGAACGAATGGAAATGCAACCGCTCTCGCGCCATGAAGAACTGCCCACGTTTCAACCTGAATCAAGTGGTAACGATGATTCCTACAACGGTTCAATAGGTCTTTTCATGCTGGACAACACGGACGGACAGGCTGAGGAAAACCGTTTCGAGGAAGAATTAAAACGCAGGAACAAGAAAAAGAAACAACGTAAAATAAGATTCTAAACATGGATAATAATGAAGTTTACTCGCTCTTTGAGGACATCAAGAACGGTCTTAAAGGTATCAGTAGTAAGTTGGAGAATACTCCAAAAGTAGCAAACAATTCATCAGGTGGACAGCCTTCGACGGTGGACTTGGCCCCCATAAAGGAGCTGTTCGACAGTTCCGCAAAGGAGCATCAGGCACAGACAAAAGCCATGCTGACCAAATTCGCTGAAGCGGAGGTTTACGCATCGAATAGGATTCTACACCTGTTACGGGCTTTGAAGGAATCGTTTGCCCTAAGTTCGGAAGAACGCGATACCGAGCCGCAGGAGCATATCCACCGTCATCAATTCGACATCAAGTCCAACAAGGTGCTTTCTCTTTTGGCCGGCATGGGCATCGTATGCAGCCTTTCAATTTGGGTCAACATTGAGCTATGGAAATCCAAGCGCCAGTATGAGGACGATGCGTTGAAGTTCCGCGTCATCCGCTCATGGGGAGGATGCAATGCCAGTCATATCCTTTGGCTGAACGATGTGTTCGACATCCATCGCAACGAGGAAACCATTGAATGGCTACATCAGGAGACTGACGGCTACGACAGAAACTTGAAGGCTGTTTCCGACAGCCTGATGCAGGAGAAGTTGAAAGTAGAACAAATCCTGAAATAGCGATATGATACAAATGCAATGCATGATACGCCCTCCATAAAAATAAAAAATGAGTAACATGAGAAATTTATGGTTAAGTTTTTACTTGTTCTCATCCTTAATCATTATCTTTGCAAATATCATCAATCTATTATCGCATTTTTGTAATACAGAAAAATATGGGAACAGAAAAGATAAACCGATTAAAAATAGTATTGGTAGAACAAGGCAAGACAGGAAAATGGCTGGCCGGACAATTGGGGAAAAACGAGGCCACCGTTTCGCGTTGGTGTTCCAATACGAGCCAGCCATCATTGGAAATGCTAATGAAGATAGCTACCATATTGAATGTAGATGCGAGAAGATTGATCAATAACGGGATAGAAGAATAAGGTCATGGCTAAAAAACAGCAGAAAGAAAAAAGTATAGAAGAAACCCTTTGGGATTCGGCGAATAAATTACGTGGGTCGGTTGAACCATCGGAATACAAGCATGTGGTATTGAGTTTGATATTCCTGAAATACGCCTATGACCGCTTTGTGGAACGGCGCAACGAACTGATAGCCGACCATAAGGAAGCGTTTGCAGACCAACCTGTATTCTATAATGCAAAGAATGTATTTTACTTGAATGTAATCAGCCGTTGGGATTATCTGATGGAGAATGCCAAGCAGAATGACATCGCCATCAAGATAGATGCAGCTTTGGCGCAAGTAGAAAAAGACAACCCGACACTAAAGGGAGCTTTGCCGAGCAATTACTATTCCGGATTGGGGCTTGACCGCACCAAATTGGCGAGCCTGTTGGATGTTATTGGTAAAATTGATACGCAAAAAGACAAGGAACACGACTTGATAGGGCGTGTCTACGAATACTTCTTGGGTAAGTTTGCCATAGCCGAAGGCAAGGGCAAAGGCGAATATTACACACCCAAAACGATTGTCAACCTCATTGCGGAGATGATACAACCCTATCGAGGCAAGATATACGACCCTTGTTGCGGTTCGGGCGGTATGTTCGTTCAGAGCATGAAGTTCATCGAGGCGCATCATGGCAATAAGAAAGACATCTCTGTCTATGGACAGGAATATACCAACACCACTTATAAGTTGGCAAAGATGAACCTTGCCATTCGGGGCATTGCCTGCAATTTGGGCGAACGCGCCGCCGATACGTTCCACGATGATCAGCACAAGGACTTGAAGGCAGACTTTATCATGGCCAATCCGCCTTTCAACCAGAAATCATGGCGTGCTGAGAATGAATTGACCAACGACCCACGTTGGCAGGGGTATGATGTACCTCCTACAAGTAATGCCAACTATGGATGGATTCTGAACATCGTTTCCAAATTGTCAGCCAATGGCATGGCGGGCTTTCTGCTTGCCAACGGTGCGTTGAGCGGCGACGGTACAGAGTTGAACATACGTCGCCAACTATTAAAGAACCATTTGGTGGAAGCCATTGTAATTCTCCCTCGTAATATGTTCTACTCTACGGATATCAGCGTTACTCTCTGGATATTAGCGGGTAACCGCAAAGCCCGCACAGTAGAACAGAACGGTGAATTGGTGAACTATCGCAACCGGGAAAATGAGGTTTTGTTTATCGACTTGCGTCAATGGGGTGAACCGTTCGAGAAGAAATACATCCAATTCTCTGGGGAACAGATTGCGCAAATAGCCGAAAACTTTCATAACTGGCAACGAGAGGGGCATGAACAAACCTATCGCAATGTACCCGAATACTGCTATTCCGCTACGCTTGAAGAAATCGAAGCAAAAGGGTGGTCGCTCGTGCCCAGCAAATACATCGAGTTCAAGAACCGGGACGAAGGCATCGACTTCGACACGAAGATGACGCAACTGCAAAGTGAGATGCAAGAACTGCTCCGTCAAGAGGCGGAAAGCAAAAAAGAGTTGTTGAACCTGTTTAAAGAGTTGGGGTATGGACTTGAATAGGGCTGATTATAAACGGCTGGGTGATTACATCCGCGAGGTGGATGTAAGGAATCGGGATTTGGAGGTGACGAAACTTGTAGGTTTGACCATAGATAAATCCTTTATCCCGTCTGTGGCAAACGTGATAGGCACAGATTTATCCAAATATAAGATTATTCGGAAGGAGCAGTTTGCTTGTAGTTTAATGCAGGTTAGCCGAGATGGGAAAGTTCCTATAGCCATGTTGGAAGAAAGAGAAGCTATTATGTCGCCGGCTTATCCTGTATTTGAAGTTCTTGACACAACAAAACTTCTTCCTCAATATCTCATGATGTGGTTCTCCCGAAAAGAATTCGACAGAGAAGCAAGTTTTTATGCTGTTGGTGGCGTAAGAGGAAGCCTTACATGGGAGGATTTTTGTGATATGACTTTACCCATTCCTCCCATAGAACAGCAGCAAAAGATTGTATCCGAATACGAAGCGATTACCCGTCGCATTCGTCTTAATGAGCAAATCATTGCCAAGCTAGAAGAAACGGCGCAAGCGCTCTACCGTAAGATGTTTGTAGATGGGATTGATAAGGAGAATCTGCCGGAAGGGTGGAGAATGGGGACGTTGGGAGAGATTGCGAAAATAAAGGCCGGAGGAGATAAGCCCAAAGTCTTTTCTAATTGTTATACAGACCAATGTCAAATACCAGTAGTAGCTAACGGCATAGAAAATCAGGGAATTATTGGATATACAGAACATTTTGTCATAAATGAACGTGCTATAACAATTTCTGCAAGAGGGACTATTGGCGTTTGCTTTGTTCGCACAAGGCCATATTGTCCAATCGTGAGATTGATTTCTGTCATTCCGTACGATAAGAGCTTTCTTCATAATTTATGGTTTCAACTTAGCCGTAAACAATTTGAAGGTGATGGCTCTGTGCAGAATCAATTGACTATTCCTGTTTTAGAAAGGGAAGAAGTTATAGTACCTGACCATAAAACACTTGACGAGTTTGAAAAAAGAATGTCTTTGATAAGTAACGCAATTGAATTGAATGCAAAACAAAATAAAAAATTAACCGAATTGCTGTCTTTGCTTCTAGCGAAAATGGTACGATAAAACAAGAACGCATGGCTTTTTCTTTTGAAATAGATAGTAAAGGGTATTTAAAGAAACGTGAAAGTTTCAATCTGGAATACAAGCAAAATTTCCAGTTAGGGGATAATTTGCTCAAATACATTAAGACTTTAGTTGGCATGGCTAACAATAAAGGAGGACAAATAGTATTTGGAATAAAAGATTCTCCTCATATATTATTAGGTATGTCTAACAACAAATTATCAGAAACAGACCCTAAAGTTATTGATATTAAAATTAGAGAATACTTTTCTCCTGACATTAGGTGGCAGTCTGCAATCCAAGAGTTTGAAGGGAAAAAATTTGGAGTACTATCTGTTGAGGAAGCAGAAGAAAAGCCTGTGGTGTGTAAGAAAAACAAAGATGATATATTGCGAGAAGGAGCTATTTACTATCGCTATCGAGGAGAGACAAAAGAAATTGAATATCCAGAATTAAAAAAGATATTGGACAAAGAACGAGAAAAAGAACGTATATTATGGATTAAGCACATTGAAAGAATAGCAATGGTTGGTCCGCAAAATATACACCTCCTTGATAGATATAATGGAGAAATCACTTATGGCGATAGCAAAATACTATTGGACAAGTCGTTAATTGACCAACTTAAATTCATTAAGGAAGGGCATTTTACAGAAAAAGAAGGTGAAGGCTTACCTACATTGAAATTAGTTGGAACAATAGATGGTTTAGTAGATGTTGATAATGCAATTATTGACCCGAATGTTGCTTATCCTTTAACGACAGGGTTACTTCAGAAAGAATTAGGATTAAATCAATATGAAATGCAATCTGTAATATATTCATTGGACTTAAAGAATAAACCCAAAAGACATACGTTGATAATGCAAGGAGAAAAATCCAATGGCATACACAAATATTCAAAATCTGTTGTTTCTGTAGTACAAAAGCTCATGGAACAGCGTGGAAGAAAGGTGTTTATCAATGAGTGTACAGAAAAATACAAACAGTACATAAGAGAAACGAAAGAAAAAAATCTGCGAATGAAAAAAAGAAAATAACTATGCCACACTTCAACGAACACGCCCTCGAACTATCCATCATGGAACTGTTCCAGCAAGAGGGTTACACATACACAAGCGGAGAAGAAATCCATAAGGAAGTGAGCGACGTCTTGCTTCGGGACGATATGCGCCTATATCTGCGCAATCGATACAAAGCCGAAAGCATTACGCCGTTAGAGATTGAGCGCGTACTTGCCAAGTTGACTGCCAATGTGAGCTTCTCCTTGTATGAGCAGAACCGCCATACCTATCGGCTGATGACGGAGGGCTTTTCGTTGAAGCGTGAGGACGCGGCTTTGCCGGATTTGTTTATCGAGCCGATAGATTTTAGCAAAGATGGTACAAAGAACAACCTGTTCCGTATCGTCAACCAGTTGGAGATACAAGGTGCGGAGCGACGCATTCCCGATGGCATTGTTTATGTGAATGGCCTGCCTGTGGTGGTGTTGGAGTTCAAGAGTGCCGTAAAAGAAGATACGACCATCATGGATGCTTACACCCAACTCATCGTTCGTTACCGCCGTGATATTCCCGACCTGTTCAAATACAATGCGTTTGTGGTAATCAGCGATGGGGTGAACAACAAGTATGGCTCTCTGTTTTCTCCTTACGATTTCTTTTATGCGTGGCGGAAAGTAGAAGCAGATGATAAGGCTACAGACGGTATCAATTCCCTCCTGACGATGGTCAAAGGTTTGTTCCGGAAAGAAAGGCTGTTGAGCGTGATAAAGGACTTCGTGTTCTTCCCCGATTCGTCGAAGAACGAGAAGAAAGTGGTTTGCCGCTATCCGCAATTCTTTGCCACGCACAAGCTGTTCGAGAATATCCGTCTGCACTCCAAACTTCAAGCAGGCGGCGATGGAAAAGGAGGTACTTACTTCGGGGCGACAGGTTGTGGCAAGAGTATCACGATGCTGTTCCTTACCCGTATGTTGATGCGAAGCCGGGAGTTTGCCAGCCCTACGATTGTCCTGATAACTGACCGTACCGATTTGGATGACCAACTTTCCAAACTATTTGGAACGGCTAAGAAGTTTATTGGCGATGAATGTGTAGTGGAAGTAGAAAGCAGGGATAAACTTCGGGAACATTTGGCAGGGCGAACCAGCGGCGGCGTGTTCCTGACCACCATACATAAGTTTACCGAGGACACACGGCTCTTGTCTGAACGGGCAAACATCATCTGCATATCCGACGAGGCACACCGCTCCCAAACGAACTTAGCTTTGCAAGTCAAGCAGACCGACAAGGGAGTGAAACGCAACTACGGCTTTGCCAAATACCTGCATGATTCATTGCCCAATGCCACGTACGTAGGTTTCACAGGAACACCGATTGATGCCACGATAGATGTGTTTGGCGAGGTGGTAGATGCCTATACGATGACCGAATCGGTGGAGGATGGTATCACACGGCGTATTGTGTACGAAGGACGTGCCGCCAAGGTTTTGCTTGACAATAGGAAATTGCAAGAAATAGAGAATTATTATAAGCAATGTGCGGAAGAAGGAGCGAATGAATACCAGATAGAGGAAAGCAAGAAAGCCGTGACCAAAATGGAACGTATCTTGGGAGACTCCGACCGTCTGCAAGCCGTAGCCGAAGACTTTATTGCCCACTATGAGAAACGGGTGGAAGAAGGCAGTACGGTAGAGGGCAAGGCTATGTTCGTTTGTTCCAACCGAACCATCGCTTTCAACCTTTATAAAAAGATTATCGCTTTGCGTCCAGAGTGGGCAAAGATACCCGGCGAAGAAGCGCATGAAGACCATTATATGATGGCGGCAGAACCGCGTATTCCTTATGGAAATCAAGAACTCCCCATCGAGAAAATAAAGCTGATAATGACCCGAAGCAAGGACGATGAACCAGAACTTTACAACTTGCTGGGAACGGATGAAGACCGCCGTGCTTGGGCAGAAGAGTTTAAAAAGCCGAAATCAAACTTCAAGATTGCCATTGTGGTCGATATGTGGACAACCGGTTTCGATGTGGACTGTCTAGACACGATGTACATTGACAAACCTTTGCAGCAACACACGTTGGTGCAGACCATTTCACGGGTGAACCGTGTTTATCCGGGAAAGGAGAAAGGCTTGGTGGTGGATTATATCGGCATCAAAAGCAACATGAATGTGGCATTGAAGCGTTATGCGCAAGGTGATGCCAACTTAGATTCAGTGGAAAGCATTGAGCAGTCCGTTGCGATGGTGAAAGACGAACTGGATATTATCCGGCGGATGTTCGGCGAGTTTGACTATTCAAAATTTTCTACGGGTACACCATTGGAACAATTAGACTGCCTGAACAAGGGTGCCGAGTTTATGCAGCAGACTAAAGAACAGGAAAACTTATTCATGGGACACGCCAAGAAACTGAAATCGGCATTTAACTTGTGCAGCAACAGCGAAGAGATAAGCGACGACGAGCGTGAAGAAATTCATTATTTCTGTGGCGTACGTTCCATTATTTATAAATTGACAATAGGCGATACGCCAGACATCTCTCAGATGAACCGTCGTGTCAGTGAAATGATAGAAGAAGCTATCCAATCGGAAGGCGTGGAAGAAATCATCCAGATAGGCAATGACAAAGAAAACTTGGATGTGCTGAGCGAAGAATACATGGAACGCCTTGGCAAACTGAAACTGCCCAATACGAAAGTAAAACTCATGGAACGCCTGCTGAAAACCGTCATCACAGAGTTCAAGAAGGTGAACAAGGCGAAAGGCGTAGACTTCTCCAAACGCTTGAGCACTTTGGTTGACAAATACAACGAACGCAGAGATAGTGCTATCTTTGCGGATGAGGTCTTGACGGAAGTGGCTAATCAGATGGCTAATTTGTTGAAAGAGCTAAACAGGGAGAAGAAATCTTTCCTTGATTTAGGCATTAGCTACGAAGAAAAAGCCTTTTACGATATTCTGAAATCAATCGCCAAACAGTTTGGCTTTGAATATCCTGAAGATAAGCTACTTAAACTCGCTGCTGAAATCAAGAAGATTGTAGCAGACAAGTCCAAGTACACAGACTGGTCCACCCGTGATGACATAAAGGCAGAACTGAAAATGGATTTGATTTTGGTTTTAGCTGAATATGGCTATCCACCGGTAACGAATGACGAGGTATTTAAGGAGATTTTGGAACAAGCGGAGAATTTCAAGAAATACAATGGATGACAATATGATGAAAGCCGAATCTCAAAACATAGAATTCAAAGAATCTTGGCGCGATGAATACCAGAAATGGATTTGTGGCTTTGCCAATGCACAAGGTGGTACGCTGTATATCGGTCTGCGTGATAATGGCGAAGTGTGCGGCGTACAGGATGCCAAGAAGTTGATGGAGGACATTCCGAACAAGGTGCGCGACATGATGGGTATCTTGGTGGAAGTCAATTTGAGAGAAAAGGACGAAAAGCAATATCTGGAGATTGTGACGGATGCTTATCCTTATCCTATTAGCTTTCGTGGGAAGTATTACCAGCGAAGCGGTGCAACCAATCAGGAACTGAAAGGGGCTGCACTCGACCGTTTCATGCTTCGCAAGCAGGGCAAGACTTGGGATGGTGTACCTGTGCCTTATCTAAAAGCGGAAGACTTGGATAATGCCACATTCGATTTGTTCCGCAAGTATGCCAAACGGAGCGGACGCATGGAGGAAGCGGACTTAATGGACGACAATCACGGATTATTGGAGAAACTCCGGCTTTATGAGGGTAATTACTTGAAACGTGCTGCCGCTTTGTTGTTCCATCCCGACCCGGAACAATATGTGACCGGGGCATTTGTAAAGGTCGGCTTCTTCCGCGAAGGCATGGATTTGGTGTATCAAGACGAAGTACATGGTAATCTGTTCCAGCAAATTGTGAAACTGATGGACTTGCTATGTACCAAATACATGAAAGCCATCATTACCTACGAGGGCATCCAACGGATAGAAACATTGCCTATGCCCCGTGAGGCTCTGCGTGAGGCATTATTAAATGCCTGTATCAACAAAGACTATGCAGAACCTTCTCCCATCCAAATCCGCGTGTATGAGAATAAGTTGGAGATAATAAACGGTGGGGTATTGCCCGAAGGGTGGACGGTGGAAACCTTATTGTCTTCGCATCGAAGTATGCCTTACAACCCTGATATTGCCAACACCTTTTTCCGTGCTGGCGAGATTGAGGCATGGGGACGTGGCATCGAGCGTATCATCACGGCATGTAAGAATGACGGATTCTCCACGCCGGAGTTCCGCTATGATGCTTCAGGTATATGGACAACCTTTAAGTTTGAGTACCCGGAAAGGGCTACGACCCAAAAGAACGACCCAGAAACGACCCAGAAACCGACCAGCAAAAGCAAGAAAACGTTATTCTTGAACTAATCAAAGAGAATCCTTATATACAAAGGAAAGAATTGGTAAGTCGCTTAGGCATACATGAAAGCAGTGTAAAACGTCGGTTGGCTTCACTCCAAGAAAAGGGGATAATCAGACATGTCGGCCCCAATAAAGGCGGCTATTGGGAAGTCCAAAAAGGATTTTGAACCAAGGTAGAGAAGTTTTCATGATTACATGCCTGACATTCAAAAGAAAGCTGTATATTTGTAATCAGTAAAGGAAACCTCCACGCAACCTGACGCAGAACGCTGCAACAATCCGGTGGAGCAATAGCGGGAGATTACGCTACTTGCAGAAAGATAAATCAAAGATATTCAGCCACTTGAATCAATAGTTCGATTCCTGGTGGCACCACTTGAAAATCAGAGAGTTACAGATATGTAGCTCTCTTTTTTATTGCTTTTACCCCTTGTTTTAGCAGCAGTTTAAGCGGTTTGTTTAAACCATAGTTTAAACCGTGGCAATTACAGTAAAAGCAGTTTGTTACAAGTCTAAGGTGCTTAGTAACAATGAATCACCTCTAATGTTGAGGGTGACAAAAGACAGAAAGCTGAAATATGTCAGCTTGGGCATATCCCTGAATCCTGTGCATTGGGACTTCTCCAAAAATGAGCCAAAGGCAGATTGTCCCAACCGTGAGTACATCGAAATGCTCATAGCAGATAAAATCAAAGAATACTCCGCTAAAATCATTGAGCTTAAAGCAACCCATCAAGAATTTACATCTACTTCTCTTGTGGAGAAAGTCAATGTAAAGCATACCAACTGTAAGACAGTGGAGAATGTCTTTCAGGAATACATGACTTCTCTTATAAAGGCTGGACGCAAAAGCTTTGCTTTATCCGTCAAACAACTATACAACTCCCTTAAAGAGTTTAGCCATAGCCTTGACTTCTATTTCTCTGAAATGGATGTGGCTTGGCTGAAACGATACGAGTTGTTTTTAAGAGAGAATCGTTTGGCAGAGAACACTATTGGCATACGATTCCGCACCCTAAGAGCTATCTATAATGTGGCAATGGAAGAAGATGCTGTTTCACAGGATTGCTACCCTTTCAAGAAGTTCAAAGTAGCAAGGCTTCATCAAGAGGCAGAGTCAACCAGCAAGTGCAACATTACGAAAAAGCTCTGAAAAAACACTCTGCTGGAGTGAGGAAATTGAGTTTTTCCCTTGGTCTAGTATTGATTTTCTTTCTGATCTTGGCAATTTTCCCGTCAGTGACCGTGCCGATGTCCGTTCCCTTGAGTATATATTGCCTGACTAACTTGTTTCCGTTTTCAATGGTTCCTTTCTGCCATGCGCAGTATGAGTCTGTAAAGAACACGGGTACGTGAAGCTTTTCTGTTATCCATTCATGTTCGGCAAACTCGCTGCCGTTGTCCGTGGTGGTGGACTTCAAGGAGTCCCCCTTGTAAGGCAGAAGCAGCCTCCATACAACTTTAGCCAGGGGCTTCGCCTTCTTTCCGTACTTTAGTTTTTCCATGAGCAGGAAGTTCGTGCTCCTCTCCATGAGCGTGAGTATGGCATTACTGTCCTTGTCCACGATAAGGTCCATCTCCCAATCCCCGAAACGCTTCCCGTCGGCTTGGGCCGGACGTTCGTGTATGCTCACGCGGTTACGGATGTTCGTGGCCCTGGTCTCGTGCCTGCGTACAGCCCTGCGCCTGTATTTCATCTTGTGGCGGCAATGGGAGGCCAGCTCACCGCTCCCGTCGCTGCGGATGATTGCGTAGATGGTTTCATGCGAGACGTTTATGCCTTCCCTCTTCAGACGGCCGGATATCTGTCTCGCAGACCATTGTCTCTCCCTTATCAGTTCCATGATGCGCCATTTCAGCAACCCCTTCAGCCTCCTGTTCCCGGGAGTGCGAGATTGCCGGGACTCGGCCATGTCGTGGGCCTTGTTCCATACATACTTGCCGTTAGGGGTAGAGTTGCGCCTGACCTCACGGCTAACCGTCGACCTATGGACTCCTATGGAGCGAGCAATTATCTCCAAAGTCTCACCTTTTTGTTTTCCCAGGTAAATTGCGTACCTTTGCTCACGGGTTAAGTGCTTATACATATATAGCAATACAAAAGTAGTTAATCCTTGGGAGACGGTGGTCTCCCTTTTTTGTTTTTGTATTGCCGGATGACCTGTAGCCGGGTTGCCACCGCCTTTCTCCGTCCTTGCCGCTACGCTCCAAGGACGGAGAAAGGCGGTGGTGGAATTGCACTTCTAACTTGACGGTAGCTTTTTACTAAACACGTACTTTATAACTTTGGCATTAGCTCTATTCTCATTCACAAAATCACGTTCAATATAAATGTCTGTCACTTTCATAGAATCGTCTATGTGATTCTATGCTGCATGGACTATGTATTTATCTATGCCAACTTTATTTAGTGCAATGGTAGCCCAACTATGTCTTGCAGCATAATATTCTAAATCTTCTACTTCCAATATAGCACCAATCTCTTTTAGACCATAATTGATAGCCTTGTTGAAGCCTTTCTCATCAGCATAGTATTGATAGAAGTTGAATAGCCGTTTACCAGTCTTGTCTTTGTACTTCTCTATTAAAGGTTGTACTATTGAGGGAATATCTACCACCATCTTAGCATTATCCAGCCTACGGTCTTTCGTCTTGGTTCTATAATAGGTAATAGTATTGCCATCCATTTTAGTAGCATTATAAAGGTCTGCTGAATTGATTCCCATTAAACAGAATGAGAGGATGAAACAGTCTTTTGCCAAATTATAACGGCACGTTGCTTTATAGCCTTTTTTCATGTCTTTATATGGCAATTCCCACACCTTTTTAATAATGTCTGCTGGAATGGCTCTCTTACGGGTAGCTTCTTGTTTAGGTATGGTAAAATCCTCAAAAGGTGAGTTGGGTATCAGAATTAGATTTTTGTCTTTCTTGTTGTACTTCTTCTTCTTGGCTTCATTGAACAGCTTCTTTATGCTTACCAAATAGAGGGATAGAGAACGGTTAGAGGGGACACGCTTGCCTTGTGCTATCAACTTCTTTGTCCGTGCTTCACGCTCTTTATTCAGAAATGCATTGAAGTTCTCCAAGAAGTCAAAGGTTATCAGATTCACATTCAATTCTTCTTTGCCGATAAAGCGTATTAAGGCATTAAGGGCAGAAGTGTAATTGGATGCTCCTTTTATAGTGGTTGAGGCTATCCATTCTCTACTGAATTTGATAAAGTCAATGGTTCGCTGCTTCTGACGTTCACCATCTATGTAGTCCATTACTTCATCAAGTGTGTAATGGTTTAGTTCTATTTGCAGCTTGGCACATTTCTCCTGATAACTGCGGATAAGTGAATCTATCTCTTGTTTAATAGGTGAGGTCTGCTTGATTTTTAAATCTTTAGATAAGTCCTTGTTGGTAACAAATAAACTCGTTGACAAACGCTTTACTTTCCTGTCAAGCGTAAACCGTAGCTTGACATTGTACGTTCCATCCAACTTTTGTTCTTGCTTCTTAATTTTCGCTCTGATAGTCAGCATCTTGCACATCTTTAAATTAGTCAACAATTAGTCAACAAACGATATGAAAGGCACAGATAGCTGTCTGTCTGATATTGCCATAGAAACACTAAGAGAGCAAAAAGAAAAGCGTTAACTGCTTGATTTCGTGCAATTAACGCTTCTTTTCTAAGTGGACCAGCCTGGGCTTGAACCAGGGACCTTCAGATTATGAGTCTGCTGCTCTAACCAACTGAGCTACAAGTCCTACATCGACCGAACTGCATCGGAAGTGTGCGCAAAATTACGATATTTCATGTAATCCAGCAAAAAATCGCGGGAAAAACTGAATCTCAGCTCTACGTCGGCCTTTATTTTTTTCTTTATTGGTGAGGGGGGACGTTTTATTCTGCTTACGCACATCCGTAGCCGGTCGCTGTTTTATTGAGCCAGCAACTGTTTTACAAGGGTGGAAATGGTTTTTCCGTCGGCTCGGCCAGCAAGTTCCTTGGAAGCTGTGCCCATGATTTTGCCCATATCTTTTGGGCCGGTCGCGCCGGTACGTATGATGATTTCCCGTAGTGCGGCTTCGAGTTCTTCAGGCGTTAAGGATTTGGGCAGGTAAGCCTCTATGACGCTGACCTGTGCCAATTCTTCCTCAGCCAAGTCGGTGCGGCCTTGTCCGTTGAAAATATCGGCTGCGTCCTTACCTTGTTTGACCATTTTGGCCATGATTTTTATCGCCGCGTCGTCGGTTAGCGTATCGTTGGCGCCCGGCGCCGTTTTGGCTTCAAGGAAAAGTTTCTTTACGTTGCGCAGGGTTTCCAGTTTTACCTTGTCCTTCGCTTTCATTGCTGCCACGATGTCTTGGCTTATTTGTTCAAAAAGTGCCATGTCTTTATTTTAATTTATAGATGTACTTCCTTAAAATACGATGGGTGTCTGGTCTATGATTCCCACTTGCGGCGCCTCGCGAGGTTCTTCTTCCCCTCGTGCTTTCATCTCGATGCGCTTCACGAGGTCTGCGGTGCGTTGGTAGCTTGGGGTCGATTCGACCATGGCGATTACTTCTGCATTGTCCAGGCTTTCGCGCGTGAAGCGGTAGACGTTGTGTTTATGGCGCAACCGTGTTTTGGAGTCTTGCGTGCCGTACCATTTCTCGCGTCGTTCCGACTTCTTCTGGTCTTCTTCTATCTTGCGGGCTTCTTCGTCATCGTTGCGTTGCTTGAGCTTGCTTTCCATTCCCGGCAAGGTCTCAATACCGAATCCTGATGCCAGTATCGTGACTTTCACCTTGTTGCCCAAGGTGGGGTCGGTGGCGATGCCGAATTTCGATTCGTACTGGTCGTCGAAACGATTCATAAACTCATGGAGTTCGTTCATTTCTTCCGTACGCATCGTGGACTTCTCGTCGTTTTCGCTACAGAATGAGATGCAAAGCAGAATCTTCTTCGAGTTGTAAATGTCGTTGTTGTTGAGCAGGGGGGAGTGGAGTGCATCCTCAATGGCTTTGGTCACGCGATTTTCGCCTTCGCCGTAACCGGTTGAGATGATAGCCACACCACCGTCGCGCAGGGTGGTCAGTACGTCTTCGAAGTCGACAT
Source organism: uncultured Alloprevotella sp. (assembly GCA_944322325.1). Lineage (GTDB taxonomy): Bacteria > Bacteroidota > Bacteroidia > Bacteroidales > Bacteroidaceae > Alloprevotella. The sequence goes on along the minus strand of CALUOQ010000002.1, from coordinate 241,842 downwards.
TCAGGATGCCCCGTGTTGTAATCAGTTCTGCGATGCTGCGAGCGGCTACTGTCAGTGTGTCGTCGGCCTTGCCGAAAGCGTTGAGCAGCGTCAGTTCGGGATAAATGTCGAGCAGGCGCTGATTGTTGATGACGAGTAGGGCGTCTACTTCCTTGGCGATTTCCTCTACGCCGTCGAGTGCAAGGTCAATTTTTTTCTTCCCCTCGAACGCAAACGGAATCGTCACGATGCCCACTGTGAGGATACCCATTTTCCGCGCTTCGCGGGCGATGATGGGGGCTGCGCCGGTTCCGGTTCCGCCGCCCATGCCGGCCGTAATGAACACCATTCTCGTTCCGTCGTTCAGCAGGTCGTGAATGGCTCCCAGTGAAGCCTCAGCGTATTCGCTGGCCTTCTTGGGCCTTCCTCCGGCTCCGAGTCCCGGTCCCATCTGTAAGCGTGTGGGAATCGGCGAGTCGTCCAGTACTTGCTTGTCCGTATTGCATAGTGCAAAACTTACGTCGTGTATGCCTTCCTTGTACATGTGGTTGACGGCGTTACCGCCACCGCCACCCACACCGATTACCTTTATTATAGGAGCCGGCCCGTCGGGTATGCCGAATGCTACCGCTCCGTTATCTTTTGTGTCCGCCATAATCAATCAAGCTATTTCAGATCTTATTTGTTCACTTCTTTTTATCTGTTTCTTTTTCATCAGGAAATTCATCCTCTTCGCTGACGACAGAACTTAAACGCTGCCAGAAACGGCCGAATTTTGCTTTCATCCTGGCGCGTTTTTCCTCTTTCCTGCGCTTTTTCTCTTCGGCCTCGCGTTCGCGTTCTTCGGCTTCAAGGCGTTCTTGCTCCTCGCGGGCTTTGGCTTCAGCCTCTTCTGCGGCTTTTCGGGCGCGTTCAGCTTCACTGTTGTGGTTTCCAGCGTGCTCATCGTTGGAAAACAGTGTCGTCGCCGGTTTGCTCTCCGCGATTTCGCCGCAACAGTTCTCCTCGCCTTTGTCCAGCAAGGCAATGGCTGTGTTCAGGTTGCCGTATTTCCCGACGTTCTCGAAGCCTTGTGGTAAACGCACGGTCATTGACACACTCTTTGCGAAACGGAATTTGTCGAACCCCGTGTGCTCGCGAAAAGCACGCTCCAAGTTTTTCGTGGCCGCCACGCCGCCGGTGATGATGATTCCTGCGAGCAGCTGCTCCTTGGTGTAGCCCGACATTTTTATCTGGTTGGCTACGTTGACAATGATTTCTTCAAGGCGGGCTTCTACGATTTCGTAGAATGTGATCTCATCTACGCTGCGGTTTTCTGACAGTGAGATGGTGCCAGTGGCTTTGTCTTCGTCCACTTCCGCGTACGCCGTTCCATATGTGCGTTTGAGCTGTTCTGCTTCCTCCTGCTCTACTTGGAGGCTCATGATGTCTTTCGTGACGTTATTACCGCCAAGCGGAATGACGGAGAGTTGTCGCAGTATGTTGCTTTTGTAGATGGAAACAGTCGTGGTGTCGGCCCCCATGTCGACCAGGACGCAACCCGACCGTCGTTCCGTTTCCGACAACATGCAGGCGGCCAGTGCTAACGCAGAAATGGGGCGATCGGCAATTTCGATACCGGCTTGCGCAAAACACTTGTCGATGTTTTCGCGCAATGACGGGCTGGCAGTGATGTTCAGGAAACGTCCCTCGATGCTGTCTGTCAGCACGCCGATTGGGTCTACCTGTAGTTGCGTGCCGACTTTGTACTCCTGTGGGATGACGTCGAGCACTTCCCGCTCGCCCGGATGGGTGTTCAAGTTGTTGTCGAGAAGGCTGTCTACGATTTCGTGTGTGATGCTTGTCTGCGATTCCAGTTGTCGCAGAACGGTGTTGCGCGCCGTTGTGATGCCCTGTCCGGCAATTCCGACATACACTTGGCGTATCGGTTTATTGAGCGCCTTGCTCAGTTTCTCGCGGATGTTGGCAAGACACTGTCGCGTCTTGTCCAGATTGTACACTAACCCTTTTCGTATGAAGGTGGCCGATGGCTCTTGCGCCAAGGCCAGTATTTGGATGCCTCCGTCGGGTTGCTTGCAACCTGCGATGCCGGTGACTTTCGAAGAACCCAGTTCAATGGCTACAATGATGTTATCGTCTGTTGTCATATACGTAGTGTTATTTTCTTGTGCATATAATTTGGTTACTAAACTCCGCGCTGATGCGCGAGTATTTGTTCCAGCCTACGGTGTTCATCGCTTGTTCGTAGAACGCGCGCAGGTGATTCAGCTTTTTTTGCAGGTCGACCGGTTTTCCCAAGTAGAGCACATGGTCGCCCACTCGGGGTATGATTTCCATGTTGCCGCGTTGGTCAATGTTTATCTGTTGTGTCTGGTCGTTCCAGAAAGGGTCGCTTTGCAGATGTCGTCCCAATCGTACGAGGTGGCGTTGTGCATATTGTTTTGAAATGTGTCCGGTGGCCACCACCACGTCAGCGGCGTAATCCAGACGAGGCATGATGCCTCCCTTGCCGTCGATGAAGTAATTATCACCGTTGTCCGCAATGATTCGCATCACGGGCAGACGTTGCTCCACGCTGATATTGACGTCGCCGTCCGGCGACTTGTAGCAAATAGCCTCAGCGATGAACGGATTTCTCTCCAAGATCCGTTCGATGGCCTCACCGTTCACATCCCCCACTGTGCGGCCTACGGGATAGAGCTTGCTGTTTTTGAGCAGCCGCCTTACCTCGTCGGCAGTGATGAAGCCGGCCCGCGAACTGTCTTTTATGGTCACGTTGACGGCCTTGCAAACCGTAGTTTCGTCCGGCTTGTTGAAACGCGTAAAGGCGAAGACCAGATAAACGGTCAGGCCAAGCAGCAACAGCAGTTTCAGGACCGTTTTCATGCGCGCAGTTCTTTCGACTCGAGGATTTCTTTCAGTTTGTCCATGTAGTTGTCTACGTCTCCGGCGCCCAGCACAACAAGTACGTCGAAGTCTTCGGCTTCCACGAGCCGGGGTAAATCTTCCTTGTGACACAGCCTTTTACTCATGTCTGGACGCAGACAGTCGTAGATAAGCTGGCTCGTAACCCCTTCGATGGGCTGTTCGCGTGCCGGGTAGATGTCCAGGAGTATCACGTCGTCGAGCAGCGAAAGGCTGTCGGCGAACTCGTGGTAAAAGTCGCGGGTACGCGTATAAAGATGTGGTTGAAAGACTCCCGTCAGGCGCCGCCCGTCGAATACCTCGCGCAGGGACAGGATGCTTTGGCGGATTTCGGCCGGATGATGGGCGTAGTCGCTCAGCAAGACGTGGCGGTCATTCTTTAGTTTGAAGTCGAACCGACGGTCTACGCCGCTATAGCTTTGCATGGCGCGGCGTATCTCGTCAGACGTAGCCCCAGCGATTTGCGCCAGAGCCATGGCGGCAATGCCGTTGTCCACATTGATACTCACCGGGACGCCCAGCTCAATGTTGTCGATGCGACCTAAGGGCGATACGAAGTCGAACGTGATGCGCCCGCCGCCTATCTGAAGGTTTTCGGCGTGGAAATCACCCACTGTACGGCCATAGTCGTAACAGCGAACGCCCGGTTGTGGGTCGGGGTGCAGTTCGAGGTCGCGGTGGCAGATGAGCACTCCGTCGGGACGTACAAGCGATGTGTAGTGGCGGAAGCTCTCGAGATAAGCCTCCTTGGTGCCGTAAATGTCGAGGTGGTCGGGGTCTGTCGCGGTAATGACGGTGGCATAAGGACGCAGGTGGTGAAACGAGCGGTCGAACTCATCGGCCTCAATGACCACGTAGGGGCTCTTGTGGTCCACCAGATAATTCGTACCGTAGTTTTTTGTGATACCCCCGAGGAAAGCGTTGCAGCCTACGTGGCTGTCGTGCAGGATGTGCGCAGCCATGGCCGTGGTGGTCGTTTTGCCGTGTGTTCCGGCCACGCAGAGTCCTTTCATCGAGCGGGTCAGCGTTCCGAGCACTTCAGCGCGCTTCTGCACCTCGAAGCCGTTTGCCCTGAACCATGTCAGTTCGCGGTGTTCAGCCGGTATGGCCGGGGTGTACACCACCAGCGTATGTGCCTGGTCGCGGCAGGCTGTAGGGATGGCATCGGGGTTGTCGTCATAATGAATAAGCGCCCCTTCAGTGCGAAGCCTTTCAGTCAGTTCGCAGGGCGTCCGGTCGTAGCCTGCCACGGTGAGCCCTTTTGAAAGGAAGTAGCGCTCGAGGGCACTCATGCCTATACCCCCGGCGCCTATGAAGTAAGTCGCAAGTATGTCTTCTGCTTTCATGCTGTTCAGCGTTAATGTGAATCTTTGTAGCGCCTTGCCAAGGCTATCACTTCGTCAGCTATGGCCGATGCGGCATCTGGCCGGGCCAACTGAAGGATATGCCGGCTCAGTGTATCGAGGCGGTTGGCGTCGCTTACGGTGTTGATGGCCAACGGTAAAAGGGTACGGCGCGCCTCGGCGTCGGCCACATAGAGGGCAGCGTCCTTTTGCACCAATGCCAAGGCGTTTTTTGTCTGATGGTCTTCGGCCACGTTGGGCGAAGGAACGAGCACGGCCGGTTTGCCAAGCAGGCAAAGTTCCGAGATGCAGCCTGCACCGGCACGCGAGATGACCACGTCGGCCGCAGCATAGGCGGCGCTCATGTCGGCAATGAAGTCCGTCACGTAAAGGTTGGCCGGCTGTTCACGCCGAGCCAGTTCGGCGTCGATTTCCGCCTTGTAGTACCCTCCGGTCTGCCAGATGAACTGTACGTCACTTTGCTGGCGCACTAAGGGTAAGTTGCCGAGCACGCAGTCGTTGAGGGTGCGGGCCCCCAGCGAACCGCCTACAATGAGGATGGTACGCTTGGCCGGTATCAGTCCGAATGAGCGGATGGCCTCCTCACGTGACAGTTTGCCTTCGGTCAGAGCCTGGCGCACCGGGTTGCCCGTCATTACGATTTTTTCCTGCGGAAAGAAGCGTTCCATGCCGTCATATGCCACGCAGATACGGTCCGCCTTTTTTGCGAGGAGTTTGTTGGTTACGCCGGCGTAGGAATTCTGTTCCTGAATCAGAGTCGGGATGCCCATGGCTTGTGCCATGTTCAGCATGGGGCCGCTGGCATACCCCCCTACCCCGACGGCTGCCATCGGCGCAAAGTCGCGGATGATTTGACGCGCAAGCCGGCGGCTCTCCATGATTTTGAAAAACACGCCGACGTTCTTGAGCAGATTTTTGCGGTCGAAGCCGCAAATGGGCAACCCCTTGATGGGGTAACCCGCTGCCGGCACACGCTGCATTTCCATACGGCCTTCGGCACCGACGAAAAGTATCTGAGTATCAGGTAGCTTGGCACGGATGGCGTTCGCTATGGAAATAGCGGGAAAGATGTGGCCGCCCGTTCCGCCGCCGCTGACGATGATTTTAAGTGCTTCGTTCATGACGATAGGATATAGTACCCAGCAAAAGTAACAATAAAAAATGGATTCCTGCTGCTGTCACTGCCGTTATTTCTGCATCGGAAAATGTACTACCCCGTTTTCGGAAACCAGTAGTCGTTGTCTTTTGTACGCTTGGACTGTTGCATGAGAGGATTCATGCTTCTTGAATTTTCTGCATCCCGGTGTATGAAAAAGTCTGTACTCCTGTGCACCTCCCCATGGCTGAGAAAGAAACCGCCTGTAATGTCTTCCGTAAAAAAAGCATAGTGTGCCGGGACGGTTCATGGCTTTTTTCGTACTTTTGTCGTCACGAAAAAGGAGAGAATAAGCCATGTCGCAAAAACTGGTCCAGTCACAACAACTCACACAAACGCAAACGCTCACTCCGCAGCAGCTCATGGTGGTTCGCCTGCTGGAGTTGCCAGTGACGGAACTGGAGGAACGCATTCAGAATGAGCTTCTTGAAAACGCTGCCTTGGAAGAAAGCGGCGACGCTGAAGTTTCGGAAGAAAATACGGAAGAAGTCACGGCCGAAGCGTCCGACAACGAATATGCCGACGCCACGCCGGAGACGGCCGACGCCTTGGGTGATTACCTCAATAGTGATGACGTGCCCGACTACCTGCTGGCCCGCGCTGATGCCGAGCGCGAGCAGCGTGAAATTCCTTTTAGCGGTCACACTTCGTTCTACGAGCGGTTACACGACCAGATAAGTGAACACGACTTGACGGAACGCGAGACGGAACTGATGGAGTACCTCATCGGTTCGCTCGACGATGACGGTCTGCTCCGTAAGGATACGGAATCGATAGTCGACGAACTTGCCATCTATCACGGGCTGGAGACTACGGTCGAGGAGGTTGACCGCTTGGTCGGTATCCTCCAGACGTTCGATCCTCGCGGTATCGGCGCCCGCTCGCTCCAGGAGTGTCTCCATCTACAGCTCGCCGACCCCGACTACCATTCCCCCTATAAGGAGGAAGCGCTTACCGTTGTCGATAAGTATTTCGATGAGTTCATTCACAAACATTGGGAAACCATCTGCCGCCGTCTCGGCATCACCGAGGAGCGCTTCGCCCACGTCAAGGCAGAGCTGTTGCGTCTCAATCCCCGGCCCGGCAACGCATTGGGCGAAAACGAAGGAAACGCGGCCGCCACTGTCATTCCCGACTTCATCGTCACCGAGGAGGATGGCGAACCGGTCGTCCGCCTCAATGGAGCCAATCTGCCCGAGCTCCACGTCAGCCGCGCTTTCCGCGACTCCCTTAAGGAGTACGACATTAACCGCCCGAACCTCAGCCGCGAACAGCGCGATGCCTACCTTTATGCCCGGCAGAAGGTGGAGGCTGCCCAAGGTTTTATCGACGCCCTGAAACAGCGTCAGCACACGCTGCTCAGCGTGATGAGTGTCATCGTAGCCCTACAACGCCCTTTCTTTGAGGACGGCGACGAAGCCCGTCTGCGCCCCATGATACTGAAGGACGTAGCCGAGCGTGCGGGAGTGGACATCTCCACTGTGTCGCGCGTCACGGGCAGCAAGTATGTGCAGACCGACTTCGGTGTCTATCCGCTCAAGTTCTTCTTTTCCAATCTTGTGACCGACAGCGGGGGCGAGGAACACTCCACCCGGAAAATCAAGCTCCTGCTGCGCGAAATGATAGACCACGAGGACAAGCGTCAGCCCCTGACCGACGACAAACTGTCGGCCATGCTGGCCGAAAAAGGCTTTCCCGTGGCGCGCCGAACTGTGGCCAAATATCGCGAACAACTGGGCCTGCCTATCGCGCGGATGCGGCGCTGAGCAGCCCCACAACGTGGTCTTAATCCGGAACAATGAAAGACAAATACCTCATCCTCACGGCGCAAGTCATCTCCATGCTCTTTTCGCCGTTCTACCTGCCGGTGATAGCGCTCATCGCTCTCTTCATGTTCAGCTACCTGAGTATGTTGCCGGTGTTCTACAAGCTCATCCTGCTCGCCATGGTGTACGTTTTTACCGTCGTTTTGCCGCGGCTCTCCATCTTTTGTTTCCGGCGCATCAAGGGCTGGACGCGCCATCAGATGAGCCGCCGCGAACGCCGCTACGTGCCCTACATCCTCTCTATCACCTGCTATTCGGTGCTGCTCTATATCCTGCATGTCATGCACCTGCGTTTCATACAGGACATCATCGTGGGTGCATTGGCTGTCCAGGTCATCTGCGCGCTGCTCAATGGTTTCATGAAGATGAGCACCCACGCCGCGGCCTCCGGTGCTGTCGTGGGCGCCCTGCTCGCTTATTCCCAGATCTTTTTCTTCGACCCTACCGGTTGGCTCTGTCTGACCGTCATTCTTGCCGGCGCCGTAGGTACCAGCCGTCTCATTCTGCGCCAACACACCCTGACGCAAATCGGCGTGAGCACGCTGGTGGGTTTCCTCTGTGGCTTCGTGAGTATCCTGATCTGAAGCACACCACCTTTGTTCCATCTAATCATATTCAACATTATGACACCCTTAGTAAGTATTATCATGGGCAGCACGTCCGACCTGCCCGTCATGGAAAAGGCAGCCCAGCTGCTCGACAAAATGGAAGTGCCGTTCGAGATGAACGCCCTCTCGGCGCACCGCACTCCCGCCGAAGTTGAAACATTTGCCCGCGAGGCCAAAGGGCGCGGTCTCCGCGTTATCATCGCCGGAGCCGGCATGGCCGCAGCCCTGCCCGGCGTCATCGCGGCCGCGACGACGCTACCAGTCATCGGCGTACCCATCAAAGGCATGCTCGACGGCCTCGACGCCATGCTCTCCATTATTCAGATGCCGCCGGGCATCCCCGTGGCCACCGTAGGCGTCAACGGCGCCATGAACGCTGCCATACTGGCCCTCGAGATGCTGGCCCTCTCGGACGATGCCCTGGCCCAGCGGCTGGCCGACTACAAGGAGGGACTTAAGGAAAAAATCGTCAAGGCCAACGCCGACCTGAGCAACGTGAAGTACAGCTACAAGACAAACTGAGCCGTCGAACCTCCATCCGTACCGCCATGTCGCTCTTCAACTATCAGCCCCGCCATTCCCACGAGGTACACGTCGGTAACCGTCCTTTGGGCGGCGACCAGCCGCTCCGCCTGCAAAGCATGACGACCGCCTCGACCATGGACACTGAAGCCTGCGTCGCACAGTGCAAACGCATATTCGATGCCGGCGCAGACTACGTACGCCTCACCACACAGGGTACGCGCGAGGCCGAGAACCTGCGCGAGATTCGCCGCCGCCTTCACGAGGCAGGCTACGACCGCCCCCTCGTGGCTGACGTGCACTTCAATCCCGACGTGGCCGACGTCGCAGCAACCGTTGTCGAAAAGGTGCGCATCAATCCCGGTAACTACGTCGATCCCGCGCGGCAGTTCAAACATCTGACCTATACCGACGAGGAGTATACCGCCGAGCTTGCCCGCCTTGAGACACGGTTTCGCAGGCTGCTTGCCATCTGCCGTACGCACCACACGGCGCTGCGCATCGGTGTGAACCACGGTTCGCTTTCCGACCGCATCATGAGCCGTTATGGCGACACCCCCGAGGGTATCGTCGAAAGCTGCATGGAGTTTTTGCGCGTCTGTCAACGCGAGCACTTCCCCGATGTGGTCATCTCCGTCAAGGCCAGCAATACCTCCGTCATGGTCCGTTCTGTGCGCCTGCTTTGCCACGCCATGCAAGCCGAGGGGATGGACTATCCCCTGCACCTCGGTGTCACCGAAGCCGGTGAGGGCGAAGACGGACGCATAAAGAGCGCTGCCGGCATCGGTGCCCTCCTGGCCGACGGTATCGGCGACACCCTGCGCGTATCGCTCAGTGAAGAGCCCGAGCGCGAGGTCCCTGTGGCCTATAAGCTTGCTTCGTACGTTGTCCGCCGTGCCGGCCACGATTTTATCCCTGGCACGCCTGCACCGGAGTTTGACTATCTGCATCCCGAACGACGTCCCACTTGCCCGGTGTTGGACATCGGCGGTACGAATCCTCCCGTCGTTATTCGCGCCGCACTGGATGAAAAAACAAGTACTACGACAGAAAATCCTATCGTAGCGACAGGAAAATCTATCGCTACGATAGAAAATACGGGGACTACACCTGTCCAGCCGGACTATATTTATTGCGGAAACCAACTGCCTGAACCGGATGTTCGCCAAGGCCGTCGTTTCATCGTTGACGCCCCAGTCTGGACGGGCGAGGCCGATACCTACCCCGCTTTTACTCCCGAGACCCTCTTGTTCCTACCTGCGTTAAACGCTCCGCTGAAGTTCTTGTTCCTGACGTATCCCGCGCTGGATGAGGAAGTACGCGCTTGTCTGCGCCACCATCCCGAGACCGTCGTCATCGCCCAGTCCGCCCACGCCAACCGTTTGGGCGAGCTCCGTGCCCTTGTCCATGAATTATGGACTGAGCGCTTGTCGAACCCTGTAGTCGTTTTCCAGCAGTTCAGCCACGGCCTCGAGGAAACCGAGGACCTCATGCTCGAAGCTGCCGCCGAGGCCGCTCCTCTCTTCTTTGACGGGCTGGCAGACGGCCTCATGCTTTGGACCTCCACTCCTGCCGGACAGATCCCCGTTCCGGCCTCCCGGCGCGACGACATCGCCTTTGCCATCCTCCAGGCCACCCGCGTCCGCACCACCCGCACGGAATACATCAGCTGTCCCGGCTGTGGCCGTACGCTCTACGACCTCCAGGCTACCATAGCCCGCGTCAAGGCTGCCACGGCCCACCTTGTCGGGCTCAAGATCGCCGTCATGGGGTGCATCGTCAATGGCCCCGGCGAAATGGCCGATGCCGACTACGGCTACGTCGGTGCCGCCCGTGGTAAAGTCAGTCTCTATAGGGGCAAGCAGTGCGTCGAGCGCAACATTCCCGAGGCCGAGGCCGTCGATCGCCTCCTCCGGCTCATCGAGGCCGACGGTCGCGCGTGAGGGAAAACAGGCTTTCAGGATGGCGAACACCGTTTTGGGAGGTTATTGCCGCAGTTCCCTAATAATCAAAAGCAAGCCCACCCGGTCGAACGAGACTGGGTGGGCTTGCTTTTGCTAATTTTGGAATTCGCGTTCTCTTTTCTCGAATGAAAAGTATGTACTGTAAAGGGATTATATGCGCTGGAAAGTGATACTCTCGACGCCGTGAATGGAGCTTGTAGGATGGTCGACGGTGTAGTCGATGCGCAATTCGACTTTGTCGGCGCTGCGTGCGGCGACGATGTAGTCAACGGTTTCAGCGTAGCCGTCCTCGCTGACGGTGAGGTATAGATGCGAGCCTACTAAGCGCCATGTACCGTTGAGCCCGTTCGATACGGTACAAGTCCCATCGGCGTTGAGGGTCATTACGTCGCCTACACCCTCGTCGCGGGTGTAAACTTCACTGTCAAGAAGCGCGCCGTGCTGGTAGGCGGCGGAGTAGCCGCTGACGAGAGTCCAACTGCCGACAACTTCGTCCGTAGTGATGGAAACTCCGGTTGCGTAACCAGGGTCTCTGGTGGGGACTTGGCCGAGGTCGGGTCCTATGGTGGAGTCAACGGGTATGGACACGTCGTCGTCATCGTCAGTGTCGGAGCCGGTGCCTTGGCGTTGGAGGGTCATGCTGTAGACTTCGCGGTAACTGCTGCCGTCCTCGTTGTAGCTGATGTCATAGCTGAGTGTGTAGCTGTCGGCGGAGTGCTTGCGCATGCTGTAGGTCGTGGTCCACGTGCCGTCCTCATCGGTGACAGTAATCCACATGGTGCCGCCGTCACTGCTCCACGAGCCGACGGTGTAGTTGCCCATACTCAGCGTACCGTTGGCATTAAGCGTGAAACTGCGGCCTTGGTCCTCGTCGGTGTACTCATCAATTTTTTGGCCGTCCTCGTAGGAGGCTTCGTAGGAGTCAGTGCAGACCCATGTACCGACAAGTTCAGGCAGGGGGCCGGCTTCATTGTCGTCGTCGCTACAGGAGCTCAGCGTGAAACCGCTAACCAATAGAAGGAGCAGCAGGCTGGTGGTTTTAAGTAGTTCTTTCATGATAACTTTGTTTTTGATGGTTAATACAAACAGTGATTAATTAAAACTTTCTCCGGCGAGGGCCCCTGGGCGGGGTGGCCTCGAAGTTGTAATGTCCTTTTTCGTATTTTCTAAAAGCAAAGTTAATAGATAAATGGATACGGCGGTTGGTTTCGGGGCGGAATTTGCGTTTTTTTCGTGTCTGTCCGTCTTGAGGGAGGGCCGGCGACGCTTTTATGCGCGAAACCATCGCCACGTGTAGTAGGCGAAGTGGATGAGGGCGAATACGGAGGCTACGACGAGGAGTACCTTGCTTTCGGCCCAGCCTACGGTTTGCTGGTGCCAGAAGCCGGTGACGATGCAGAGTACGGCTAAGGCAAGGCCCAAGGCGTTGATGACCCAGGCACCGCGGCGGTGGGCTGTGGCGGGCTCGAGGTGGCTGCGGCGTAAGCCGTAGTGGACGTAGATGTCGAGGCCGAGGAGCATCCAGACTACGAGGCGAATCCACGTGTCGGCGGGCAGGAAAAGCATGAGTCCCAAACAGGTGAGTATGCCCAGCACGGGGACGAGGGGCACCAGCGGGGTACGGAAGCCTCGGGGCGCGTCGGGCTGGCTGCGGCGCACGACGAGTACGGCGGCACAGACTAGGGTGAAGGCCAGCAGCGTGCCGATACTGGTCATTTCGCCGGCCATACTGGCGGGCACAAAGGCGGCCATCAGAGCGACCATGGCCATGAAAAGCAGATTGCTGTGGGCCGGTGTGCGGAAACGGGGATGTATGCGCGAGAAGAAAGGAGGCAGCAGACCGTCGCGGCTCATGGAGTAGAATACGCGGCTTTGGGCCAGCAGCGTGACCATGATAACGGAGCAGTAGCCGAAGAGGATGGCCAGCAGAATGGCGCGGTTGAGCCAAGGGAAAGCGGCGTGGCCACTGTCGCCGATGTGCTGGATGGCGATAGCGACGGGAGCAATACCCTCGTGGCCGGCGAATTCGCTGTAATGGGCTACGCCCGTCATGACGTGGCCGAAGAGCATATAGAGCACCGTGCAGACGAGGAGCGAGCCGAGTATGCCGATAGGCATGTCGCGCTTGGGATTTTTGGTCTCCTGAGCGGCGGTGCTCACGGCGTCGAAACCCAAAAAGGCGAAAAAGACGATGGCCGCGCCGCGCAGCACGCCCGAGAGGCCGAACTCGCCGAGCGTGCCGGTGTTCTTGGGCAGATAGGGGGTATAGTTGCTGCTGTCGATGTAGCGCCAGCCGAGGGCAATGAAGAGCACAATAACGGCGACTTTCAGGAAGACGATGATGCCGTTGAGTACGGAGCTGCCTTTCGTACCGCGGATAAGGAAGAGGCTCATGACGACGACGATAAAGGCAGCGGGCAGGTTGACGATGCCACCGTCCCAAGGACAGGCGGTCAGGGCTGGGGGCAAATGGACGCCGATGTCCTCGAGCAGGACGACCATGTAACGGCTCCAGGAGATGCTCACCGTCGTAGCGGCCACGGAATACTCCAGTACGAGGTCCCATCCGATGATCCAGGCTATCAGCTCGCCCATGGTGGCATAAGCGTAGGTGTACGCGCTGCCCGCCACGGGTATCATGGAGGCAAATTCGGCGTAGCAGAGTCCGGCGAAGCAGCAACCCAGCGCGGCGATGACGAACGAGAGGGTGATGGCCGGCCCGGTGTATGAGGCGGCCACAGTACCGGTGATGGAGAAGAGTCCTGCGCCTATGATGACGCCTACGCCCAGCGCAATGAGGCTCCAGGGGCCCAATACGCGCCTTAGGCTGCGCTGGCCTTCTTCGCTGGCTTCGCTGACCAGCTGGCTGACAGGTTTGCGGATGAATATGCCCATAATGTCAATGTAGGGTTTAAGGTAAAAAATAAGGCTGGACGTCTCGACGCCCAGCCCCTTGTGGAGTTGTTCCGCCCTGATTCGAACAGAGACTGAGAGAACCAAAAACTCTAGTGCTGACCATTACACCACGGAACAGACTCGGTGCTTATCGTTAGATAGCGGTGCAAAAGTACGAAGAAGTTTCGGTCGGGCCAAGGTGAGTTTCTGATTTTTTATCCTTTGCTGATGAAGTCGTCGGACGGAACGACCGGTGAGAGTGGCCTTAGAATCCGCCGTCAAGAATCCAAATGCGTTGCGTATTATCGCGCCGAAGGAATATAGTACGTTGTCGAGCAGTACCGTCGGGGAGGGTTTCTGTGAAAGTGACGTGAGTGCCGGCATAGTTTTTCGTTGTGGTATTTTCTCTGAAATCGGACATTTTGCAGCCGCTCATTGTTTTCATCAGTTGGGGAAGTACTTGGCGATATGGATGCAGTGCCTCACGGGCGTTTAGGGTGTCGCCACTGGCCAATGCTTCGGTGATACGCCGTGCGGCTTCTATGGCTGTTTCCTTTTGCAGGCGGGAAAGGCGTACATTTTCCCGGATGAGTGGTGGGTCCGTTACGGTCCATTCGGTTTGTCCTTTTGGTACGGTGGTCAAAGTCTTGCGATCGAGTGCTACATTGTAGCGAATGTATTTACTTTCAAGTACTAAGACTTGTTTGTCGCCCTGTTGTGCCCAGATGCGGAGCTGTTGGGGCAGTCCGTTGGCTTTGTCAAATACATATTCCAAAGCGCATGGCATTTTTTCTCCGGAAGGTTGGTCAACAAAGAAACCCAGCCATCGCGGTACTGTGGCGGTAAGGACGAGAGTCGAATCGGTTTCAGTGAATCGGAACGACGTTTCGGATTCGTCTTTCAGGATTTCTTCGAGTGATTCCAACATGTTTTCGGGCTGTAGCAGCGGGGCAAATCCTTCCAGGAAGTTGGCGTCGGCATTGTCGGTTACGCGGTAGTGTTCGCCGTACCACATGAATTGATTTTGTCCGTCGCACACCACGGTACGTCCGTTTTCCTTTTCCATGCGCCAGCAGATCGTTCCGTTTTCCCGGAATACGGCAAGGTGGAGATGCACAAAGTCGGCATTAGGGTTGAGGTAAGCAAAGTTTTCACCGCCGGTCGTACGCACCTGAAAGTCGGCGACAAAGTTCCCCACGTTGCGCAGTCCGGCGATGGCTTGACTGAGGGTCTGTGAGGGTAGTTCGTTGGCGGTAGCGTCGGTAGAGAAGAAACGACTCCAGCCTGTGCATACTCCGGCCGCGAAAAGGAGGATAGCCGCAGCCGCATGAAGCCACCTTTGTCGCCGATGGGTGAGCGTGCGGCGATGCGGGTGATTAGGGATGTGGCAGTCGTTATGGAGCGTGTCGGTTTGGTCGGGATTGGCGGTAGTGTGCGTGTTTTGGGGTCTCAGCAAGTCTACCACGGCCATATATTCGTTGTACTCGGTGCGGCATTCGTCGCAGTGTGCTCTATGATGCTCCATACGGGTGCGAAGGTCAGGATTTACATCCTTATCACAGAGTTCGACCAAGTTTTTTCTGAATTCTTCACAAGTCATGTCGGTTAAGTTTTGAGGTGAGTAAATGGTGGTATTTCGGTCTGTGAATTTTTATGGTCAACGCCGTAAGCCTTTTCGTAACTTCTCGATGCCATACTGAAAGCGCGATTTGGCTGTAGTCAGCGGGACGTTCAGAATGTCGGCTATTTCGGCAAAACTTTTGTCTGCGTGCAAGCGCAGGCGAATGACTTCGGCTTGTTCAGGGGGAAGCCCGGCCAGCAACAGGGTAATCCGGCGAAAGTCGCGTTCAATTCCGTGGATGTTGTTGTCGGCGTTTGCGATGTCCCTGGCTTGTTCCAGTGAGACGAAGTGCTGCTTGCTTAGGCCTCGTAACCGGTCTGTACATAGGTTTGACAGGCTGCGGTAGACGTAAGCGCGCCATTTGTTTGCCGGAACGTGTTGTTCGGTTGTTTTCAGGCGGAGGTAGACATCCTGCACGACGTCTTCGGCATCCGGCAAGTTGCCCAACCTGATGCAGGCATAGCGTAGCATGTCGGTACGTTCTGCTTTCATGAGCTGTGTCAGCGTTTCGTCAGAACTGCTTTCTTTTTCCTGTAAATTGTGCATATTAGTGCTCATTTTTATGGTAGTAGGGATTTTGACTGTGGGCAACGAATGCGTCTCTTTGTCTATAAGACGCACAATGAACGCAAAAGACGTAAATGAGAGAAGAAAATTGGGCATTATTTTCTGGGTGGGCGTTTTTTCTGTGGACGGGGCTCTCTTTTTTGTCAGGTTGGGAAACTATCAGTCCGCAGTACTTGTAAAATGCCGTCTGCTTGACTTCTGACATAAAGAAAGCCTGCCACGGCGGGGCGCTGCCTCGCGAAAAAGCGCTACTTTTGCCACGCTTACGGACAACGCTGCGGCGTTTTGTCGTCACCCATTTGCTTATGTTAGAAATAAAGAATCTCCATGCCTGCGTAGAGGGCAAAGAAATTTTGAAAGGCATCGACCTGACCGTCGGCGACGGCGAAGTGCATGTGCTTATGGGCCCGAACGGTTCGGGCAAGAGTACGCTGAGCAATGTGCTGGTCGGCAATCCCAAGTACACCGTCACTGAGGGCAGTGTCACCTTTAACGGGAAGGACCTGCTGGCCCTGTCGGCCGAGGACCGCTCGCACGAAGGGCTGTTCATGTCGTTCCAGGCGCCGGTCGAAATTCCCGGAGTTTCGATGACCAACTTTCTGCGCGCCGCGCTGAACGCCAAGCGCAAGTATTTCGGCCAGGAGCCCCTGCCGGCCGGCGAGCTGCTCAAATTGCTGCGCGAGAAGCGCAAACTGGTGGGTCTCGACGCCCATTTCATGAGCCGCGGGGTGAACGAGGGCTTCAGTGGTGGTGAGAAGAAGCGCAACGAGATTTTCCAGATGGCGGTGCTCGAGCCGAAGCTCAGCATCTTGGACGAGACGGACTCCGGACTCGACGTCGACGCGCTGCGCATCGTGGCCGAAGGGTTCAACCAGCTGCGCACGCCGCAGTCGAGCGCCATCGTCATCACGCACTACCAGCGTATGCTCGACTACCTGAAGCCTGACTTCGTACATGTGCTCGTCGGCGGTCGTATCGTGAAGAACGGCGACGCCTCGTTGGGATACGCCATCGAGGAGCGCGGTTTCGACTGGATTAAGAACGAAATCACAGCCTAAGCCATGGGGGTTGAACAGCAGTACATCGAACTTTTTGACAGCCAGCGCGACCTTATTGATCGCCACAGTGTCGGCGTGCTCAACGCCCGGCGCGCGGCGGCCCGCGAGGCCTTTGCCGCGCACGGCCTGCCTACGCGGCGCGACGAGCGGTGCAAGTACACCGACGTGGCGGAAGCCTTCGCGCCGGACTACGGGCTGAACCTTGGGCGCATCGTCCCGGGTGTCGACCCCTATCGCGCTTATCGCTGTCAGGTGCCCAATTTGAGTACAGCCCTTTACTTTGTAGTCAACGACAGTTTCATGTCCCCCTCGCCTGTTGCGGCACAGCAGCCTGAGGGCGTTACGGTATGCTCCCTCGGTGAGGCTGCCCGGCGTTTCCCCGACGTGGTGGACAACTGTTATGGTCGGTTGGCCGACCCGGCTGGCGACGGCATTACGGCGCTCAACACGATGCTGGCGCAGGATGGTCTCTTTGTCCATGTCGCCGCCGGCGTGAAGTGTCCCCGCACACTGCAAGTCGTGAACATGTCGGCGGCGTCGCTCGACCTGATGGCGACGCGCCGCGTGCTGCTCGTGGCCGAGGCGGGTGCCGAGGCGTCCCTCTTGTTCTGCGACCACTCGGACGGTCGCCACAACTACCTGACTACGCAGGTCGTCGAGGCTTTCCTTGGCAAGGGCGCCCGGGTCGACTTCTACTCCGTCGAGGAGACCCACGCCAGTCACCGCCGGTTTTGTCACCTTTATGCAGACCAGCAGGCCGGAAGCCGCTTTACGTTTGGCGGCATCACGCTCATGGCCGGCTTGACGCGCAACCGCTTGGACCTCCATCTCGGCGGCGAGGGCGCTGAAGCACGGGCCTACGGCTGCGTTGTGGCTGACGGTGAGGAACATGTGGACAACAATCTCCTCGTAGACCACGCCGCGCCGGGCTGCACGAGCGATTTGCTCTACAAGTATGTGCTCGACGACCGCGCCACGGGCGTCTTTGCCGGGCGCATTCTGGTGCGCGAGGGAGCGGAACATACCGCGTCCGACGAAACGAACGCCAATCTCTGCGCCTCGCCCGACGCCCGTATGTTCACGCGGCCCATCCTCGAGATTTATGCCGACGACGTCAGGTGCAACCACGGCGCCACCGTCGGACGTTTCGACGAGCAGGCCCTCTTCTACATGCGTCAGCGTGGCATCGACGAGTCCGAGGCCCGCCTGCTCTTGCAGCATGCTTTCGTGAACGACGTCATCCGTCGCATTGAGCTCGAGCCCGTACGCGACCGCCTCTCTTATCTTGTCGAGATGCGCTTTCGCGGTTTGCTCCACCGTTGTGGCGGCTGCGAGATGTGTCACTCCTGACTCCCCCACCCTCCGGCCAGCGCCGGAACAAACCCAGACTGAGATGTATTCCCTTGAAGAAGTACGTAAAGATTTTCCCATACTGAGCCGTGAGATCTACGGCCGCCCTCTCGTCTATTTGGACAATGCCGCCACGACGCAGAAGCCGCGCGAGGTGGTTGAAGCCATCGAGCGCGAGTACTATTCGGTGAACGCCAATGTGCACCGTGGTGTCCACTTCCTTTCACAGCAGGCCACCGAGCTCCACGAGCAGGCCCGCCGTCGCGTGGCCCGTTTCATCGGCGCCCGCTCGGAGCGCGAAATTATCTTCACGCGTGGAACGACCGAGAGCCTCAACCTCGTAGCTTTCTCTTTCGGTGAGGCTTGTATGAGTGAGGGCGACGAAGTCATCCTCACCACGATGGAGCACCACTCGAACATCGTGCCGTGGCAGATGCTCCACGACCGGCGGGGCATCGTCATACGGGTCGCCCCCATTGACGAGCGGGGCGTGCTCGACCTTGAGGCCTTGGAGCGCCTTTTCACCGGTCGCACGCGGCTGGTAGCCGTGACCCACGTGAGCAACGTACTCGGCACGGTTAATCCCGTCGAGGCCATCACGACCATGGCCCACGCTCACGGCATCCCCGTGCTGGTGGACGGTGCGCAGAGCGTGCCCCACTTTCCCATCGACGTAGAGGCTATCGGTTGCGACTTTCTCACGTTCAGCGGGCACAAGGTCTACGGTCCCACGGGCATCGGTGTGCTCTACGGTCGCGAGGAGTGGCTCGACCGCCTACCCCCTTATCAGGGCGGAGGCGAGATGATTTCGCACGTCAGCTTCGAGCGTACCACCTATGAGCAGTTGCCTTACAAATTCGAGGCCGGTACGCCGGACTATGTCGGTTCGGCTGCTTTGGCCCAGGCTTTGGATTATGTGGACGACCTCGGTCGGGACTGTATTCGGGCTCACGAGCGCGACCTGACGCGCTACGCCATGGAGCGTCTCGGCGCCATCCCGGGTTTGCACCTCTATGGTGAAGCCGAAGACAAGGATGCCGTCGTGGCCTTCAACGTCGAGGGTATCCATCACCTTGACCTGGGTACCCTTTTGGACCGGCTGGGCATCGCCGTGCGCACCGGGCATCATTGTGCGCAGCCCTTGATGGAGCGTTTCGGCGTGGAGGGTATGGTGCGCGCTTCGTTTGCCCTCTACAATACGCGCGCCGAAGTTGACGCTCTGGCTGAGGGCATCGAGCGCGTACGGCGCATGTTCTGACGTCCTGCCCCATTTTTTTCGTCCCGCCGCATGGACCTTGCGTCCGTGCGGCGGGACGTTGTTTGGTGCACTTTGGCAGCCGGTAGGTGTAGGGTCGATTGGGTACAGATCGCCGTTGGCTGTGTCTGTTGCGGTCGCGGGGATGAACGCGGTTTTCGTTTTGTGCGACAGAGCAGCATCTATACAAAAACGCGCTGGGCGGGGATGCCCGGTCAGTGGGATAGATGAGCGTGCGGCGTCGGGATGTGACTATTCGATTTCGATGCGGCTGCGTCCGCCAGTAGGCAGTTTCACAATGTGTATTTGCGGACTTATCTGCGAGCGTATCTGTTCGGTGTGGCTGATGACTCCTACTTTCCGGCCCTGCGTACTTTCGAGGTGGGACAGTGCGTCCATCACCAAGGCCAGCGAGCCTTGATCGAGATTGCCGAATCCCTCATCGATAAAGAGGCTTCCGATAGACAGATTGCCGCTTGAGAGTGAAGCAAGACCGAGAGCAAGGGCCAGACTGACGATGAACGTTTCGCCACCGGAAAGGGAATAGACGTAGCGTCGGCGGTCGAACATGTCGCGGTCGATGATTTCGAGATCGAGCGTGCCGGGCAGGTTGTGCAGACGGTAACGCGGAGAAAAAAGGCGCAACTGCTCGTTGGCGTGGTCGACGAGCAGGCGGAACGTGTAGCTTTGGGCCAGTTCGCGGAAGCGTTTGCCGTCCTGACTGCCGAAGAGGGCGTTCAGTCGGCTCCAGTTTTCGCGGACTTCGCCGGCGGCGGTCAGTTCCTGTTGCAGGTGTTCGGTTTGGGCGCGGCGTTCGTCGTGTATGTGCAGGCGGCGGTCCTGTTCGGCCAACTGGACACGCAGAGTCTCGATGCGTTGGTGTGCTTCCGTCAGGGCGGCTGCCACGTTGTCGGGCGTCTCGCCCTGTTCGCCCGAGGGATGGGACGGGTCGGCCAGCAGACGGGCTACGACAGCGCGCGCCTGTTCGAGACGGTCGGAAGCCAGCATGCGTGCCTCGCGGACGCGGTTTACTTCGGCGCGCAAGTTGTACCAGTGGCGGTCGTCAGCGAAGATGCGCTCCAGTTCGGCGCGTTGTAGGGGCGAGCCGTTGCCATTGCCGTTGAAGCGGAGTATCTCGTTGTCCAAAAGACTACTGTAGTGCCGCCCTTCGTCGCGCATGGCGGCGTCGCTGTCGTCCAGGTGCTTGCGGCGTCCGTGGAGGTTCTCCTGTAAGGCTACAGCAGCCTCGTAGTTGCGGCGTGCCGCCTGCTCGCCAGCCACGGCCTCGTCCACGGCGTGCTGTAGTCGTTCGGCCTCGGCACGCGGTGAACTGTCGCCGAAGAGGCGGCGCAGTGCTTCGGCAAGGCCGGTCTGTCGCTCCGCAGAGCGGTTGTATTCGTCCTCGCTTTCGCGAAGGCTACGCTCGGCATTGAGGTTATCTTTCTCCAGCGCGGCGAGTTGTTCGTCGAGGGCGATGCATTCGCGTTCGCCTTTTTCGAGTGCGGCGGTCTGGTCGCACCACTGGCGGTAGTAGTTCTCGATAATCACGTGGAAGTGGTCGGGGTCGCGGCTCCAGGTGGTGAACCAGGCGGAAAGCGTTATGAGCTTGTCGAGCTCGGAGTAGAGGAGGCTGCCTTCGCGATCGGTTTCGCTGACGCGTTGTTGCAGCTGAGCGACCGTCTGGTTTAGGGCGGCCAGGTTGCGGTTGTGTTCTTCGAAGTGGTCGCGCACTTCGCTGAGGCTTTCGTCGAGGCGGCGTAACTCCTCGTTGAGGGTATTGATGGCCTGCTGGTTGACGTGAAAGGCATTCCACTCGCGTTGTATTTCGCCGAGCGAGCGCTGGGTACTGTCGATGAGTTGTCCCAGCATAACGCGCCGTGCGTCACGGTTTACTGACTCGGAACAGTCGGCAAAGGAGCGGTCGAGCGTGGCGTAGGCATTCCACTCTTCGATGTCGGCACTGAGGCGGTCACGCCGGCCGGTGAGGTACTCGCGGCCGGTGGTGAGGGCGACTTCGCGGCGGGCTTGCTCGCGTCGCAGCTCGTCGAGGGCTTGCATTTTGCGCGTCAGTTCCTCGTCGACGTCGGCAAAGTCCTGCTCAAGTTTCGAGAGAATATGGCCCAAAGTGCGCTCGGTCTCCGTGTGGTAGGGATGGTGCGTGGCACCGCAGAGGGGGCAGGGCGTGCCTTCCTTGAGACTTTTGCGCAGTTCTACGATGTCCTGCCCGCGGCTTAGGGTGCAGGCCTCCTGTAGCCGGGTATGTTCGCGTCGCAGGGGGGCGAGGGTAGCTTCCTGCATCTGTACGGCCTGCTCGGTCTGCCGGAGCTCGCGTTCGCAGCGCTCCACATCGGCCGTGCGCCGCTCCACATCGGCATAACCGTCGGTGATGCGTGTCCAAAGCGTCTTGGCCGCTTCGAGCTGGGCGTAGTTGCGCTGTAGGTCGGTGAGGCGCGTTTGCAGTTCAAGGCCGTCGCGTCCCTGATTGGCGGTGCGGGCCACGTCAAGGGCCTCACGCTTCGAACGGACCTGCTGGGCTATTTGTCCGCAAGTTTTCCGTTCGGTTTCGACCGTGGCGCGCAGTTCGTCGCGCTGGCGGCGCTGTGCTTCGAGTACCTCGTTGAGTTTTCGCACCTCGGTGTGTACGCGGTTCAGGTGGTTCAGTTTATCGCACACCAAGTCGTAGCGTTCGAGCATTCGGCGATGTACGGTGAGCGATTGTAGTCCGGCGCGGTACGTTTCCAGCGTTTTTTGGAGCGACTCGTGCTCCGCCCGTTTGTTCTTCAGTCCGTCGCGGCTGTTGTTCACCATATTGCGGCAACGATCCCGCTGGGCGGCCAGCTGGCGAAGATGTTCGCGCACGTCGTCAAGCTGTCCTTGCAGACGATAACCTTGGTCGAGGTCGCTGCGGCGGGCCGTGAGGCGGTTTTCAGCGTTGGTCACCTGCTCGTGGGCGGCTTGGAGGGCGTCGGCGGCTTGTTGGACAAGTTGTTCCTGCCGGGCGATATCCTCGTCAAGGCGGGCGCGCACCGTTTTGTTCTGTTCGAGCTGCGCCGCACAACGCTGGGTATGGCGGAATAGTTCTTGCATAGGCAATACGCGGTCGTAGCGCTCGATGGCGGCCTCGTCGTCGTGGCGGGCGGTGTAGGCCTTGTGAGCCGCGTTGAACTGTGCTTCGCAATGGGCCTGTTCGGATACCGCTTCGTTGTAGGCTGCAAACCAGCGGCAGGCGGCGGCCAGGCGTTCGGCCTCGTGACCGGCGTGGTCGAGGGCCGAGGCCGTCAGTCCGCGCTCTTCGCGTATGCGGGCCAAGTCGGTTTCGTCGAGGAGTCCGCTGCCGGCGGCTTCTTCGAGCCGCGCCTTGAGCAGGTCGTAATGGGCGGCTGCCGCTTTGCTTTTCTCGTAGATTTTAGTGGAGATGGTGCCGTAGATTTCCGTACCGGTCAGTTTCTCGAGCAGGCTGGATTTTTCGTTGCGCTTCGCCTTGAGAAAGTTGGAAAAGCTGTTTTGCGCCAGCAGTACGGTGCGCGTAAATTGTTCGTAACTGAGTCCGGTCAGTTCTTCTATGCGTCGATTGATTTCAGTCTTTGTCCCGCCGAATTCTTCGGGCGAGGGACTGAGGCGTCGCAGCGCCCGGGTGGCGGGTTCGATGTTGCCGTTGCGGTTGACGCGCAGACGCCACTCGGCTTCGTAGCAGTGGCTGCTGCGGTCGGTGAATACGATGCGGCTATAGGCTTCGGTACAGCCGCGCCGCAGCAGGTTGCTGACGTCGTTGGTCTGGAGCGGGCGCACCTTGCCCTGTTTCAGGCGCTCGAAGTCCTCGGACTTGATTCGTTCGGCGTCGTCGAAGCGCGGCGCACGGTCGTAAAGGGCCAGACAGATGGCGTCGAGGAGGGTCGACTTGCCGGCGCCCGTATCGCCGGTGATGGCGAATAATCCCGCCGAGCGCAACGGCTCGACGGTGAAGTCGACCACCTGTTCGCCTTCGAGCGACGTTAGGTTGCAGAGAGTTATCTTTTCTATTTTCATAAAGGGAAGTCTGTTGTTGAAACGCTCATTCCGTCGCTTTGCATGCTGCTTCGGCTTCAAGGAAAAGGGTTTCGAGTTCATGCGGCATGGGGCTGTGGTAGCGTTCGGCAAAGATGCGCCGGGCCAGTTCGGCTGGCTGTATGGCGGCCAGTTCGTCGGTCGTCGTGATGGCTGAGGGCTCATTGTCACGGGCAGCAGGCACCGAGCGCACCACGCGGCAGAAATGGACCGCCCGGTCGGCCAGTGCGTCGAGCAGGCGGCTGACCAACGTCGGCTCAGGTTGCGTTTCGAGTATCTTCATCTCCAGATAGGGCCAACCGGCGCCGAGGTCGCCTTCCTGCTGTTTGGGCAGGCGGGCGATGGCTCGGAACATCTCGTCGGCCGACGAGACGCCGTTCGCAGGCAATGACAACAGGGGGCGCAGTAGGGGCAGACCGATCGACTCTGTCGTGACGTGGCCCATATCGTCGATTTCGACGCGCACCACCCCGTGGCGATACGTGCGCTCGGAGAATGAGAGGGGAAGCACGCTGCCGGCATAACGCACGTCGTCGCGGCCGGCCACGCGCTGGGCTTTGTGGATATGGCCCAAGGCCGTGTAGGCTACGCCGCGAGGCAGGCGGGCGACGTCGACACACTCCTGACCGCCTACGACGAGGCGTTCGCTGTGCTCATCGGTGCAGATGTCAGCCCCGGCCGCATAGAAATGGGCGACAGCTACTAAGGGAACGCCGGCATAGCGGTGTTCCGTGGCGGCTTCCCGCAGATGGCGGAAGAAGTGGGTTACCCCCTCGGCTGGCGCCAAGCCGGCGGGGTAGTCGCAGGCGCGTAAAAAAGGTACTGCCAGACAGAGCGCGCCGACCCGGTCGTTGCTCCGCTGGCGCAGAGGAATGAGATGGCGTGTATAGTTGACTTCGCCCGACGGAAGACGCTGTACCGTACCGCGCACGAAAACGCGGTGTGTGCTCAGCATGGCCGAGGGAGCTTCGAGGCGGGCAGCAGAATCGTGATTCCCCGCAACGACGACGATTTGCAAACCGTCGACTTCAGCCGTCGCGTGGCTTAGAAAATCGAAGAATAGCTTCTCGGCCGCCGCCGAGGGGTTTGATGTGTCGAACACGTCGCCGGCGATGAGAAGTGCGTCCGGCTGCTCGTCCTTTAAGAGGTCGACCAAGTGGTCCAGGAAGTAAGCCTGTTCGTCGTGGCGGTCGTGGCCGTGAAACGTATTACCGAGGTGCCAATCGGCTGTGTGGATGATTTTCATGCGTTTGCTACCTTACGTAGGGCCGCGTCTCGGCCCGTTTTCAGCGGAGCAAATTTACAACATTTGCGGACTACGGCGAAACTAACGTGTCGTTTATCTGTAGTCTTTAGGGTCTTTATTTACAATGTCACAGCGCTTGTCGTTTTGTCGAAAAAGGAAGCAAAACTTATTTTCCCCTTTCTCATTCTACGCAAGAATGAGGAAAGCACCGGAAACACGATCACAGAAGTTTTTGCAAAAGTAAGCATTTTCTTTGATATTCTTTTGATTATTACGTGTGTTCCGCCTGTTCGTTCGTGCTCACTTCTTCGATTATGTCCTTGCTTAAGGGATGGTGCGTAAGGGCGCGGTGAGTCTTTTTGTCAACGTTTTCGCATGGTGCAGACAACTTACGTTTTTGATTGTCAGCTTTATGGCGGGAGAAATGGCTGTGTATGATGGTGCTTTTCTCATTCTTGCGTAGAATGGTGTGTATATCAGGAATATGTGGGAAGCTTTGTCCTCTTTTCCTAAGCAGAGATGAAGGCCATAGAAAGAGATATTGGCATCGGTGGCGCAGTCCGGATAACATGTTTCATGCCCTATGAAAGAAATCGGACCTGCAATTTCAGTCGTTGTACCGTGTTACAAGGCTGTGAGATGGCTGCCAGAATGTATGGACAGCTTGTTTGAACAAACTTTTGAGGATTTCGAAATCATCTTCGTAGATGACGGTAGTCCTGATGCGACGGGAAAGCTTGTGGATGACTACGCGGCGAAGTATCCGCAAGTCAAAACTCTACATCAAAAGAACGAAGGCGTTACTTGTGCCCGACGAACGGGTGTCGCACACGCCGCGGGTGAATGGGTTTGCTTTGTGGATGCCGACGATCGCCTTCCTGCCGATGCGCTTGCCTTGCTGTATAAAGCAGCGGGGGAGGCCTATGACCTTGTGATCGGTTTCCACCATACGCGAGGTGTAGACACCGTTTTACCCGTCGACGAATTAAGGCATTGCTGCCTCACCGGGGAGCTCCTTCCTGCTGCACCATGGGGAAAACTCATCCGGCGGAATTTGTTTGCAACGCACCCAACGATACTTGAACTTCCGCGGGAAATCGTCAAAGGCGAAGATATGCTGATGAATATCCGCTTGGCTTTTGCGACGGACAAGCCGGCCCGCGTAATACCGGCTCAGGTTTACCTGTACCGAAACAACGACGAAAGTGTCGTCCATACGTTCCGTCCTACCGTAGCCTACGAGGAGATGTACGACCGTTTTCGTACAGATTCCATCCCGCTTGACTTGCGCGAGTCTTATTTCAAGATGTGTCTGCGAAGCCGGCTTACGGGATACATGGGGTGCTTAATAGCAGGCGATGTCGATGCCCGTAAATCTGCATTCCGGCAGAGAATACTTGAGGACGTAGTTCAGAGTGGCCTAACTCTGTCTTCCATCGAGCGCATGGCGCTCTACCACCCCGTAGTGTACACTATATATTGCCGGATGCGCCAGTGCGTAGCGGGCCTGCTGCGCAAAATGAAGCTAAGACGGCGGGGAGCGTTTCATTGAGCGACTGCGCATAAATTCCCAACCTGATCGCAATTTCTGTGTCCCTGCTGAGTTTTCCTTAGCGGGGACATAGAAATTGTTCTTGCCTATAAGGAAAGCGAAAAACGAGCTGCAACTCCTTCATGCGCCGACTTTGCATTACAAAAGGAAAGTCGTAACTTTGCCGGCCGTATCATTCAGGCACTGCGCCCTAATCCTCAAACGTATGGACTATACGCACATCGTCATTCAGATGCTTTCTATTTTCGGCATTGTGCTGGTTGGACTTGTGGCCGCCAAGCGCGGTTTGTGGGCCAGCGACATGGACCGCAAGATGTCGACTTTTGTACTCAATGTGAGTATGCCAGCGTTGATTCTGGCCTCGGTCATGGGCGATGATCTTGCCTTTGAGCGCAGCGAGATTGTTTCCCTGCTGGGCATCGCAGCCGTCAACTACGTTCTCTTGATAGGTGCGGCGTGGTTCGTGCCGCGTGTGTGGCCCGTCGGTGAGGGCCGACGTGGCATCCTGCGCTTCATGTTGGCTTTCGGCAATGTCACGTTTATCGGTTACCCGGTGGTCGATGCCGTGTTCGGTCCGCGGGCCGTGTTCTGTGCCAGTGTGCTGAATCTGCCGTCGAATTTGTTGATGTTTACGCTGGGTGTGTCTTATATTAAAGGAAGTCCGGCGCGTGATGCTTTCTGTCCGCGTATGTTGGTAACGCCCTGCATGATTGCCTCGCTGGCGGCCATTGCCATAGCGCTGTTCAAGGTGTCTACTCCTGTGCCGGTGGCTAATTGGTTTCACCTGCTGGGCGACATGACCGTGCCTTGCGCCCTGCTTATCATAGGTTCGAGTTTGAGCCACATACCGTGGCGAGACATGCTCGGCAACCGATTTGTGTACATGGCAGCTACGCTGCGCCTCATCGTGCTGCCGCTTGTTGTATTCACCGTGTTCCGTTTGTGCGGTTTTCCGGAATTTGCCAGCGGCATTGCCGTGGTACTTTCCGCCATGCCCGTAGCCACGAACGGCATCATGTTCTGCCTACAATATGGGCGCGATGAGCGTGTCATGACGCAAGGCTTGTTTCTCACGACGCTATTTTCCGTCATCACTATTCCGTTACTGAGCCTCCTGCTGTAGTTCGCGTAAAATCGTGTCCGCTGTTGCTGCCCTCCAGCCCCCGGCAAATGGCAACAGGCGTTAAAAAAGAGAGGAAAACGTAGGTGCTTGCTCTTTTTTAGCTAACTTTACGCACTTGTTGAAGCAGGGGCACCGTGAATCCCAGCTCCGTATCCTGTTATTGACAGGGACATACGACTTTCTATGACAAAGAAAAAAATAATATATAATGAATTACGAATGGAACTACGAAGCGCCCACGCCCCGGCGCAAGGAGGAAGCCAGGGCTTTGGCGCGCGAAGTGGGTGTCCATCCCGTATTGGGGTATCTGCTCGGGGAGCGGGGCATTACGACCGCCGCTGAGGCGCGCCGTTTTTTCCACCCCCAGCTCTCCGACCTTTACGACCCGTTCCTGATGGACGACATGCGCGAGGCTGTCGACCGGCTTAATGCTGCCATGGGCAACAAGGAGCACATCTTGGTCTACGGTGATTACGACGTGGACGGATGTACGGCTGTGGCGCTGGTCTACAAATTTCTCCGCCAGTACTACTCGAACGTCGACTTCTATATTCCCGATCGCTATGAGGAGGGGTACGGCGTATCGAAGAAAGGTATTGAGCAAGCGGCCGAAATGGGTGTTACGCTCATCATTGTCCTTGACTGTGGCATCAAAGCCGTGGACGAGATTGCCTATGCCCGCGAGCTGGGCATCGACTTTATTATCTGCGACCACCACGTCCCCGACGCCGTCATGCCACCGGCCGTGGCCATCCTTAACCCCAAGCGGCTCGACAATCACTATCCCTATGCCGACCTCTCCGGCTGCGGTGTCGGCTTCAAGTTCATGCAGGCATTCGCCGAAAGCAACGGTATCGAGTTCAATAAGCTTACACCGTTGCTCGACTTATGCGCGGTGAGCATAGCCGCCGATATTGTCCCCATCATGGGCGAGAACCGCATTCTGGCCTACCACGGGCTTCGCTGTCTCAACGTCAGTCCTTCCATTGGTTTACAGGCTATCATCGAGGTGTGCGGTCTGGCTGACCGGGAGCTCGCCATGTCCGATATCATCTTCAAAATCGGGCCGCGCATCAACGCTTCGGGCCGTATGCAGAACGGCAAGGAAGCTGTGGACCTGCTTGTCGAAAAAGACTATCCCAGTGCGCTCGAACAGGCTAACCGTATCAACCTTTACAACGAGGCCCGCAAAGACCTTGACAAACAGATGACCGAGCAGGCCACCGAGCTGGTAAAAGATTTTACCGACTTGGAAAGCCGCCGGTCCCTCGTCATATTTAATAAGGAGTGGCACAAAGGCGTCATTGGCATCGTAGCCTCGCGGCTCACTGAACTGTATTATCGTCCCAGCGTGGTGCTTACTTGTAGCGATGATGGCATCGCTACGGGGTCGGCGCGTTCGGTTTCGGGTTTCGACGTCTACAAGGCCGTTCAAAGCTGCGAGGATTTGCTTGAGAACTTTGGCGGCCACACCTACGCCGCCGGTCTCTCATTGCGCGTGGAAAATGTTCCGGAATTCACCCGCCGTTTCGAGGCCTACGTCGCTGAGCACATCAACGACGAACAGACGCGCGCCCGCATCGACATCGACGCCATGCTTGACTTCAAGGACGTGACGCCGCGCTTCAACAATGAGCTGAAGCGCTTTGCCCCTTTCGGTCCCGGCAATCCCAAGCCCGTGTTCTGCACCAAGCGTGTCTACGACTACGGCACCAGCAAGGTTGTGGGGCGTGGACAGGAACACATCAAACTGGAGTTAGTCGACAACAAGTCAAGCCACGTGATGAACGGCATTGCGTTCGGTCAAAGCTCGCAGGCCCGTTACATCAAGACAAAGCGTGCTTTCGATATCTGCTACACCGTGGAGGACAACACTCACAAGCGCGGTGACATCCAGTTGCTCATTGAGGACATCCGCCCAGCCGAACCGATGAGCTGAAGCCGGCCTGCCCGTGCCTGCCGCCATGACGTCCACAACTGATTACCGCGACATCCTGCGCCGTTGGTGGGGTTACGCCGACTTTCGGGGCATCCAGCTCGACATCATCCGCAGTATCGGCGCTGGCCGCGACACCTTGGGGCTCATGCCTACCGGTGGCGGCAAGAGCCTGACCTTTCAGGTTCCAGCCCTCGCCATGGAGGGCACTTGTCTCGTCGTCACGCCGCTCGTCGCGCTGATGAAGGACCAGGTGGCGCACCTCCATCGCAGGGGCATCAAGGCGACAGCCATTCACAACGGGCTGCCGCGTGAGGAAATCATAGCAAGGCTTGAAAACTGCATCTACGGTGGGGTGAAGTTCCTCTACGTCTCGCCCGAGCGCTTGGGCTCCGACCTGTTCCAAGCCAAGCTCCGGCACATGCACATCTGTTTTATTACGGTCGACGAGGCTCACTGTATTTCGCAATGGGGGTACGACTTTCGCCCTGCTTACCTTGACATTGTCGGTCTGCGCCGCCTGTTGCCCGGGACGCCCGTGTTGGCCCTGACGGCCACTGCTACGCCTGCTGTGGTCGACGACATTCAGGACCGTCTTGGCTTTGCCGAGAAAAACGTGTTCCGCATGAGTTTCGAGCGGGCTAATCTTGTCTACGTCGTCCGTCAGGCAGAGGACAAGTCTGCCGCCATGCTTCATATTCTCAATGCCGTAGCCGGTTCGGCCATCGTTTACACTCGCAGTCGACGCGATACGTACGACACGGCCCGGTGGCTTCGCCAGCAAGGTATCTCAGCGCTCGATTACCATGCCGGCCTGACCAGCATCGATAAGGACCTGCGCCAACGCGCCTGGCAAGAGGGTGAAGCACGTGTCATGGTAGCGACAAACGCGTTCGGTATGGGTATTGACAAGGCCGACGTGCGGCTGGTCATCCACACTGACCCGCCCGATTCGGTTGAGGCGTATTTTCAGGAGGCCGGACGCGCCGGGCGTGACGGACAGACCGCCTATGCCGTGCTGCTCACCCACCGCGGCGACGTGCGCCGGCTGCGTCGCCGTGTGGCTGACGCCTATCCGCCGAAAGACTTCGTGCGCCGAGTCTACGACGAGCTGGCCTATTACTTCCAACTTGCAGTCGGTGCCGGGCGTGGCGTCACGTATGAGTTCAACGTCGACACCTTTTGTCGTAACTTTCACCACAATGCCGTGCAGGTGGTCAGTGCCTTGCAGTTGCTAAGCCGTGCAGGCTACATTGACTATCGCGACGAGGACGACAGCACTTCGCGCGTTTATTTCTTCACCACACGCGACGAGCTCTACGCCCTCCCCTCGCCCCGCCCAGAAGACGAAGCCGTCCTCAGCGCCCTGTTGCGCACGTACGGCGGTCTGTTCAGCGATTATGTCGCCATTGAGGAGAAGCGTCTGGCCCTTGCTGCGGGACTCACTCCCCAGCAGGTCTACGACACGCTCAAGCGGCTCACCCACCGTCGTGTACTTCACTACATTCCTCGTCGACGTATCCCCCGTGTTGCATACCTGCGCGACCGTATCGACGGCGATCGCGTCGTACTCAGCCCCGAGGTCTACGAGCGTCGCCGCGAGCAATATGTCGACCGCATAGAGGCTATGCTCCGCTACATGAGTGACGATCGCCACTGCCGCAGCCGCCAGCTGCTGGCCTATTTCGGAGAAACGGACGCTGCTGCGTGCCGCCGTTGCGACGTCTGCCGGCGTCGTCACCCATCGCACTTGGCCGAGGGCGACTTTGAGGCCTTGGCCGACGCTCTGCGTCGCCTTGTGGCTGACGGCCAGCCGCACCGTGCCGACGAGATCGATTTCTGTGGTCTGCCCGAAGCCGCCGTAAAGGCAGCGTTCAGCTATATGGTGAACGAAAACCTCATCCGTATTACGCCAGAGGGCTTTGTTGAGGTCAGCGAAGCGCTGGACAAGTAACCAGTCCGTTCCCCCACTCTATTTTTTCTTCTCAAGTATACCTGCCGAGGCACGTGCTCTCCCTTGCTGGATGTTTCCTTGCTTTTCCGGTGTTCTTTCTACGGTTTCTGAGCTTTTTCTCAGGCGGTACGACTTTTTTCGGACTTAGGGTATTTTTTTCTCGAACCTGAAGAAAACTCCCAGTATCTGAGGAAAAAGTTATCCAGTCCGAGAAAAAGTTTTATTCCCTTGAAGGAATTTATGGAAGCAGTGCCGCATTCAAGGCCTTCCTGTCGTGTGGCCGAAAGATGTAGTGTGTGGTGGAAGATCTGTCCCCTGCCCTATTCGCCCCAACCGGCCTGGTCGAGGCGGCGGTAGCCCACGGCTTCGACAACATGGCGGCGTTCTATGGCAGGACTGCCATCAAGGTCTGCTATTGTGCGGGCCACTTTGAGAATGCGGTCGTAGGCGCGTGCAGAGAGGTCGTAGTGGGTCATGGCACGGCGCAGCACCTCGGCTGCGTCGGCGTCGGGTTGTGCGTAGGTACGCAGCAGGCGCGCGTCCATCTGGGCGTTGCAATGGATGCCGGGGCAGCTGGCATAGCGGTCGGCCTGTATCTGCCGCGCTCTTACTACGCGGGCGCGGATGGCGGCACTGGGCTCGCCGGGCGCGGCGTCGGCCAGGTCGGCGAAAGGCACGGGTGTTACTTCAACCTGGATGTCGATGCGGTCGAGCAACGGTCCGGAAATTTTGCTCAGGTAGCGCTTTATCTGACCGGGCAGGCAGCTGCAAGCATGGGTGGGGTGATTGTAGTAGCCGCAGGGGCAGGGATTCATCGAAGCCACGAGCATGAACGAGCAGGGGAGCTCAACGTTGTATTTGGCGCGAGAGACGGTGACGACGCGGTCCTCGAGGGGCTGGCGGAGCGTTTCGAGGGCTGAGCGGCTGAACTCGGGCAGCTCGTCGAGGAAGAGGACGCCGTTGTGAGCCAGACTGATTTCGCCGGGCTGGAAGTGGGCGCCACCACCGATGAGGGCGACGTCGGAAATGGTATGGTGAGGGGCGCGGAAGGGGCGTTGCGCGATGAGCGACGTGTCGGCCGAGAGACGGCCTGCTACGGAGTGGATTTGCGTCGTTTCGAGGCTTTCGGCCAAGGTGAGCGGCGGGAGAATGGAGGGCAACCGTTTGGCCATCATACTCTTGCCGCAGCCGGGACTGCCGACGAGCAGGATGTTGTGCCCGCCGGCGGCGGCGACTTCGAGGGCGCGTTTCACATTTTCCTGTCCGCGTACATCGGCAAAGTCCCAGGCAAACTGTTCCTGGTGGGCGTAGAACTCGGCGCGGGTGTCGACGCGCGTGGGGCTGAGCGCCGGGCGGCCGTTGAGGAAGTCGACGACGTCCGTGAGGCGCTCGGCACCGTAAACGTCGAGTCGGTCGACCACGGCGGCCTCGCGGGCATTGGCCTTGGGCACAATCAGCGTCTCGTAGCCCAGACGTCGCGCCATGATGGCCACGGGCAGGGCACCGCGTACGGGACGCAGCGAGCCGTCGAGTCCCAGTTCGCCGAGGAACATGGAGCGGGCGAAGTGGTCGGTGCGGACCAGGTCGTAGGCGCCGAGCAAGCCGAGGGCGAGGGGCAGGTCGTACGCGGTGCCTTCCTTGCGCAGATCGGCAGGGGCGAAGTTTACCACCGTGTGGCGCAGGGCCAGCCGGAAGCCTGTGTGGGACAAGGCGGACTGTACGCGGGTGCGGCTCTCACGCACGGCACTGTCGGGCAGGCCGACCATGAAGAAGTCCTTTCCGGTCGTGGTGCTGACCTCAATACTGACGGGGGTGGCTTCGAGCCCGTTGACGGCGGCGCAGCTGAGTTTGACGAGTCGGGTGGCGGTGTCGGTCATGACGGTGGCGGAAAGTTAGGGAGTGACGAGTTTGCCCAGCGCGTTATAGATTTCGTCAGCTGACAGGTCGCGCGACACGATGCGGCGGTTTTTGTCGATAAGGAGCAGGCCGGGCACGTAGCGCACGCCGAGGCGTGCGGTCAGCGGCGAGTCGAAGCTGCGGCCATCGCAGACGAGTGTTCCGGGCAGGGAGTCGGTGGCGGCGCGGCGACGCGACGTATGGGCGGAGTAGTCGAACGAGACGGTGAGCACGTCGAAGCGGTCGCCGTAGGCTTTATGGCAGCGATGGAGGGCACGGGCGTAGGCACGGCTGCGGGCGTTCCAGGACGACCAAAACAGCACAACGAGAGGCCGTTTGCCGTACTGCGAGGCGCGGACGGTGTCGCCGTCGATGTCGATAGCGGTGAAGTCGGGCAGGGCGGCACCTGCGGCTGTGCGGCTCATCGGTTCAAGCCTGCGGCGCAGTTCGGTGAGATAGGCGGCGTCAGGGCGCGCGCGCCGCATGGCATCGAGCAGTTCGATGGTGCGGCGGTCGAACTGTTCGGCCCGGGCGAAGTATTGTAGAAAGAGAGCTTCGGCCGAGAGCCGGTCGGGGTGGGAACGGATGTACTGGCTGGCGGCGAGCAGCTGGTCGCCGGCCGGGCGTGTACTGTTTTCGAGGCGAAATTGCGTCAGTGCCTCGTTTTCCTCGGTGCCGCCGATTTCGGTTTTCATCAACTGGTTGGCATCGCCTTTCACGGTGATGGTCTTTCCCGGCTCGGCGATGAGGCGCAGTTCTGAGAAGTTCGGGTAAAGCAGGGTCAGCACGCAGGGTTTCGAGAGGGGACGCTCGAACGTGAACTGCCCTTCGCGTATGGTGATGGTGTCGGGCGGGCCGCTCTGACCGCTTTCGTCGTAAATGTAGAACTCGGAGCTGGAGATATTGCGGTAGTCGCCCTCAATGCGGACGCGGTCCGACGATGGGCCGCACGCAGCGAGTAAACACAGCAGTGCAAGGAGCGAAATGGGAAAGTGGGCATTCATGATGGTCTGGCGGGCGGATAGGGATTCAAACGAAAGCCCCTGCCTGCGCAGGGAAGCGGCAGGCAGGGGCATGCTTATGACTCGATATGCTCGCGTGGCGAGCGGAAAGTCTGACGGTTAGGGCTTACTTCACCAGGCTCTGGAAAGCTGCATCCTCGAAGAGGGCGCGGAACTCGAGGTCCTTGGCGGCGTGAGCCTTGAGCGAGCTGTCCTTGGCAATGGCTTCGCGCAGGTTGGCCAGAGCCGTGGAGCTTTGGTTGGTGCGTGCGGCCACAATGGCTTTCAGGTAGCTGGTCATGGCGTCAGGCTGGGCGATGGCACCGAGCGTGCTCTGTGCGCCGTTGTAGTCCTTGTTCAGGATCTTGGCCAGAGCGGCGCTGTTCGTCTTCGTATCGCCGAATGCGCTGACTGCCTGGGCGTAGTTGCCTTTCGCAATGTAGAGGTTACCGAGGGCTTCGTTGTACGTAGCAGCGCCGTTGCCCTTGCCGAGGAACGTTTCGGCCTTGGCTACGTCTCCGTTAGCCAGAGCGACGAGGGCGTTGTTGACGGCCACTTCAGGTGCGTTGCTCGAAGCTACCTGACTGAGGTACTGCTGTGCGGCAGCCTTGTCCCCCTTCTTGTATGCGAGCGTAGCGAGGTTGTTCGTAGCGCGGAAATCGTTGGGGTACTGGCGGGCTGCCGTCTTGTAGATAGCCTCTTTCTCAGCGTCGTTGTCGGTGAGCGTAGCGGCGTACAGGAGTTCTTCAACGCTGAGTTTCGAAGCGTCGGACTTGTACTGAGCCATGATTTCCTCGTCGCTGCGGCCTACGATGTTGTAGTTAATCGTCAGGCGCGAGCGGCGGAGTTCGGGCAATACTTCGTCAGCCAATTCGCGGAAAGCGGCCGAGAGGTTGCGGATCTGCGTTTCGCGTTCCTCGGGGTCCTTGTACATCGACAGGACGCGCAGGATGACGTCCTTGTCCTGGATGTTGGAAGCCTGAACGAGCTCTTGGAAGCCTTCCCAGTCCTGAGCCGTGTATTTGGAGTCTACGTGTGTAGCGATGTCCTCTTTCTCCAGTTGTTCGTTGAGGTACTTGTTGGTGTTCTTCTCGCGGTCAGCGGCGAGGTCCGTGTTGAGCTTCACACCACCATCGGGCGAGGCGTAAGCCGAAACTTCGATGTTTTCGAGCGCATAGCCTTTCTGATCGGCCTTGATGTCGCGCAGGGTCTGAATGAATTCCTGCACGGAGGTCGTCTTAAGCTCGCTGTTGCGAATCTTGGCCTGCTGGATGACGAATTTAATCTGCGCGTCTTTCTTTTGCTTGATGATGCGCTGGTAAGCGTCGGGGGCGATGGAGCCGTTGGCGCTGGCGAGCGTACGACCGAGCAGCTCGGAAGTAGCAATGACGCCGTCGGCTACCTTAACCTCGGGCACCTTGACCGTGCGTTTGCCGACCTTGGCCTCGAAAGTGAGCCAGAGTTCGCTCACAGCCATGTCGTCCACGTAGTCGAAGGTGTTCTTCATTGTGTAGTTGCCACCGACTTTGTAGTTGATAGTCTGTGCATTTCCTTCGACTTTCTCGCCTTGGAATGTCTCGCCTTGGCCGACTGCCTGGCCACCTTCGTACTTCACAACGGGAGTTACGGTGACGACAGCCTTTTTCTTCATGTATTTTTCAGGGAAGCGGCCGTTGATGGTGACAGGCACCTTTCCGCTTACGGTTTCCATGGGCGAGGGGATGACCGTGAAATTGTCGGCCGACAGTTCGCCCAGTTTTTTACACGAACTCATTGCGAGTGTCGACGCAAGAGTCAATGTCAGGTACAGGTTCTTGTTACGCATGATATCTGAATTTGTTTAACGTAAATTCGCGGCAAAGATATAAATAAGCCAGCTAAGCCCGGTTGCCTTTGTCTCTTTTTTTTTACCCACTGCGCAAGATTTCTTAAAATTCAGTCGGAAAAACTGCGTTTGCTGAGTCTTTAGGCATAAAGCCTGCTGAAAAGTTTCGTTTTGCTTACTTCTTTGGGACCGTCGTTGTGGGCGGTTCGCCCAGTCGGCGGCACCATTTCCCGCCCAGCAGGCAGTAGAGTCCGATGGCGACGAAAGGCAGGCTCAGTAGCTGGCCTTGGTTGATGCCGATGGCGGCCACGAGTTGCTGCTCCCACGGTTCTTGGATTTCCTTCAGGAACTCGACGAAGAAGCGGAACGTGAAGATACTCGTCAGGCAATAGCCGAAGAAGAAGCCGGTGCCTACCTTCTGACGGTAGCGGCGATAGAGCCACAGCCCGACGAAGAAGAACACCAGATAGGCAATGGCTTCATAGAGCTGGGCAGGGTGGCGCGGCAGCAGGTCGCCGTTGTGCTGGAACACGAACCCCCAGGGCACGTCGGTCGTATGGCCTACGATTTCAGAGTTCATGAGATTTCCGAGCCGGATAAAGCAAGCCGTGACGGGCGTGGCGATGGCGATGTCGTCGAGTACGCGCATGAGGTTCACCTTCGTTCGTCGTACGTAGAGCCACAGCGCCAGGATGAGGCCGATGGTGCCGCCGTGGCTGGCCAGTCCGGCGTAGCCCGTGCAGCGCCAGCCCTCGTCCGTCTGGCGGATGGGGAGGAACATCTCGACGGGGTGGCTGAGGAAATAGGCCGGCTCGTAGAAGAGACAATGGCCGAGGCGCGAGCCGACAAGGATGCCCACGAAGCAATAGAAGAAGAGCGGGTCGAACTTCTCGCCGGGGATGCCCTGCTGCTTGTAGAGCCTGGCCACCACGACGTAGGCCAGCACAAGCCCGATGCACCAGCAGACGGAATACCAGCGCAGCTCGAAGTTGCCAAGGTGCAGGGCGACGATGTCGGGGTTCCAGATGATGGGGTCTGACATGGCGCGGGGCTTAAACGTTGAAACGGAAGTGCATGATGTCGCCGTCCTGCACGATGTAGTCCTTGCCCTCGATGTGCAGGGCGCCGGCCTCGCGTACGGCGGCTTCGCTGCCGTACTTGATGTAGTCGTCGTACTTGATGACCTCGGCGCGGATGAAGCCACGTTCGAAGTCGGTGTGGATGACGCCGGCGCACTGCGGGGCCTTCCAGCCGCGCCGGTAGGTCCAGGCCTTGACCTCCATTTCGCCGGCGGTGATGAAGGTTTCAAGGTTCAGCATGTGGTAGGCGGCTTTGATAAGGCGGTTGCATCCGCTCTCGGCGAGGCCGATGTCTTGCAGGAACATCTGGCGTTCTTCGTAGGTCTCGAGTTCGGCGATGTCAGCCTCGGTGCGTGCGGCCACGACGAGGATGTCCGCGCCCTCGTCCTTTACGGCTTCGCGCACGGCGTCGACGTAGGCGTTGCCGCTGACGGCGGAGGCTTCGTCGACGTTGCACACGTAGAGCACGGGCTTCGACGTAAGCAGGAAAAGGTTCCGCGCGGCGGCCTGCTCTTCCTTCGTGTCGAACTGCACGGTGCGGGCGCTTTTGCCTTCGAGCAGGGCGGCGCGGTAGGCGCAGAGCACGTCGTACTCGGTCTTGGCGTTCTTGTCCCCGCCGACCTGTGCCACTTTCTCTACGCGCTTGATGCGTGCCTCTACGGTCTCCAAATCTTTCAGTTGCAGTTCGGTGTCTATGATTTCCTTGTCGCGCACGGGGTTTACCGAGCCGTCGACGTGGACTACGTTGCCGTCGTCGAAGCAGCGGAGCACGTGAATGATGGCGTCGGTCTCGCGGATGTTGGCTAAGAACTGGTTGCCCAGGCCTTCGCCCTTTGACGCGCCCTTTACGAGGCCGGCGATGTCGACTATCTCCACCGTTGTGGGGACTACGCGGCCCGGATGCACGATTTCGGCCAGACGCGTCAGCCGTTCGTCGGGAACGGTGATGACGCCGACGTTGGGTTCGATGGTGCAGAAAGGAAAGTTGGCCGCCTGGGCTTTAGCGTTGCTCAGGCAGTTGAAAAGGGTGGACTTACCGACGTTGGGTAGTCCGACTATGCCACATTGTAGAGCCATGGTGAGTGTTTTGTTTTTATTGTCGTTTGTAGGGTGGGGTGGGGCGCGGTTTGCGGGGCAGTCGGTGCGGTGCTTCCGGGCCGCACCGTTCGTGCTCGCGACGGCGCCGGCGGGTTTATCCTGTCGGCGACCCTGTTTTTACAAGTGTAGTCCCCGTTTTTTCTATCGTAGTCCCAGAAATTTCTATCGTAGTACTTGTTTTTCCTGTCGCGGCACTTGTGAGTGCGCCTGCTGCGGAGGCCCATCGTGTCAGTGCTTCGCCCGTGGTGCGGTAGACGTTGGTCGGGCGTGGGGCAAAGCCCATTTTGCGGTAGAGCGCGTTGGCCGCTTCGCGCTCGGGGCGCGAGGTCAGTTCGAGGCTGCCGATGCCTTCACGCGCGGCGTGGGCCAGTGCGTTGGCGACGAGGCGTGCGCCCAGCCCCTTGCCGCGCCAGGCCGTGTCGACCACGACGTCCTCCAGGTGGCTTTTCAGGCCCGTCAGCTGGGGCGTGACGAGCAGGGAGGCTGTGCCGATGAGGTCGCCCTTGGCGTCGGTCAGCACCAGCAGGCGCAGTGCGTCGTGGCGAAGCAGGGCGCGCAGGCTGTCGGGCTGCCAGGTGAGACGGCGGGAACTGAGTTGGGCGAGCAGCCGGTTGAGTCCTTCGGTCGTATGCGGCGTGGCGTCGGCCTCGGTCAGGCGCCGGCAGAGCTGGGGCGCCGATCCTCCGATGCGCGTGGCTTCGCCTTGTGTGCAGCGGGCGGCCATTTCGTCGTAGGTCAGCCCTGTGGTGGGGTGGCGCAGGTCGCCGGCAATCTCGGCCAGCGGCAGGAGGACAAAGGACCGTTTGCCCATGCGCGGGTGGGGCAGGGTAAGGTCCGGTGTCTGCATGACGGTGTCGCCGTAGGCCAGCAGGTCGATGTCGACGGGGCGGTCGGTGTGTTGGCCGTTGTGGCTTTTCTGTGTGCGGCCCAGCAGGCGCTCCACGTGGCAGCACACCGCCAGCACGTCGGCCGGCTGCGCACTGCATTCGAGGCGTGCGGCGCAGTTCAGGAAGCGGTGGTCCGACGCGAAGCCCATGGGTTCGCTCTCGTAGAAGTCCGACACCACGGGGCGGCTGCCCAACATGAGGCTGAGCAGGTCGCAGGCCGTCGCGAGGGTGGCCGCGCGGTGGCCCAGGTTGGCGCCGAGCGAGAGCAGCAGGGTGGGCATGGCGCGTTTAGTCGACAATGAGCATCACGTCGCCGTAGGGACCGAACTGGTAGTCCTCCTTGAGCGCCACGTCGTAGGCCGCCATGGTGTGCTCGTAGCCCCCGAAAGCTGCGGTGAGCATGAGGAGCGTAGAATAGGGGAGGTGGAAGTTCGAAAGCATAGCGTCAGCCACGGAGAACTGGTAGGGCGGAAAAATAAACTTATTGGTCCATCCGCCGAACTCCTTGATGCGTCCGTCGGTGCCTACGCAGGCTTCGAGTGCGCGCTGCACCGTCGTGCCTACGGCTACGACCTTGTGTTCGTTGTCCTTGGCCGTGTTTACGATCCGGCAGCACGTGCCGTCCACGTGCATCTCCTCGCTGTCCATCTTGTGCTTCGTGAGGTCCTCGACGTCGGTCGTGCGGAAATTGCCCAGTCCGCAGTGCATCGTCAGGTACGCGAAGTCGATGCCGCGTATCTCCATGCGTTTCATCAGCTCCCGCGAGAAATGCAGGCCGGCTGTCGGAGCCGTCACGGCGCCCTCGTTGCGGGCAAAGATGCACTGGAAGCGTTCCAGATCCTCGGGCTCGGAGGGCCGGCCGATGAAGCGGGGAATCGGGGCTTCGCCCAAGGCGTAAAGCTGGCGCTTGAATTCGTCGTGGTCGCCGTCGTAGAGGAAACGGAGGGTGCGTCCGCGGCTCGTGGTGTTGTCGATGACTTCCGCCACGATGGAGTTGTCTTCACCGAAGTAGAGCTTGTTGCCGATGCGTATCTTGCGCGCAGGGTCTACCAGTACGTCCCATAGGCGCAACTCCTGGTTCAGTTCGCGCAGAAGGAACACTTCGATGCGCGCACCGGTCTTTTCCTTGTTCCCATATAAGCGGGCGGGAAAAACCTTGGTGTCGTTGAAGACAAAGACGTCGTGTTCGTCGAACATGGTCAGTATCTCCTTGAACATGCGGTGCTCGATTTCGCCGTTCTTCCGGTGAAGTACCATCATGCGGCACTCGTCCCGGTGGGGTGCGGGGTACTTCGCGATTTTCTCCTCGGGCAGCTTGAATTTGAATTGCGACAGCTTCATATTTGTGTAGGCTTGTTTGTGTTTGTCTGGAGTGAGGTTGTAGCGACGGGCTGTGCGGCCAGCCATTGCTCGAAACTTTCGAGCGTCATGCAGTCGGCGATGCGATAGTCGCCTACCCTGGTGCGGCGCAGTGCCATCAGGTGGGCGCCGCTTCCGAGCGCCTGCCCGATGTCGCGGGCCAGTGCGCGGATGTACGTCCCCTTGCTACAGACGACGCGGATGTCGATTTCGTCGGGCAGGCGGCAGCCGGTGAGCTCGATAGCGGCGATATGGATGGGTTTGGCGCTGAGGCTGACGTCCTTTCCCTTGCGGGCCAAGGCATAGGCGCGGCGCCCCTCTATCTTGCAGGCGGAGAACGCAGGCGGCACCTGCTCAATGTCGCCCTCGAAGCGGCGGAGCGCTTGGCGCACGGCGTCCTCGGTGATGTGGTCGGTGGGGTAGGTGGCGTCGACGGGGTGCTCAAGGTCAAAGCTCGCCGTCGTGGCGCCGAGCCGCAGGGTGGCTGTATATTCTTTCTCGCCGGCCTGAAGTTCTTCGATACGCTTTGTGGCTTTTCCGGTACAGAGTAGTACGATGCCCGTCGCCAGCGGGTCGAGCGTGCCGGCGTGTCCTACCTTTATCTTGCGCCCCAGATGTTGCGTGAGCAGCCACCGCACCTTCGCCACGATGCCGAAGGACGTCCATTCGTAGGGTTTGTCGAACGCCAGTACCTCTCCCTCGAAAAAATCCATGCCTCCCGTTTAGTCCAAAGTGAGTTCGTATCCCAGGGCAGCCATGATGAGAATTGCGGCGCCGACAATGATGCGATACCATCCGAAGGCGACGAAGCCATACTTAGCGACGTAGTTGATGAAGAACTTAATGGCAAGGATGGCCACTACGAAAGCCACTACGCAGCCAGTGAGCAGCAGGCTCAGGTTATCGCCCTGTGTAAGGATATTGCCGCCGTCGTGGCTCATCAGCTTGTAGAGTTCGAGGCACGTAGCGCCGAACATGGTCGGCACGGCGAGGAAAAACGAGAACTCGGCGGCCGCCTTGCGCGTCAGCTTCTGGGCCATACCACCCACTATCGTAGCCATGGAGCGCGATATGCCCGGAATCATGGAGATACACTGGAAGCAACCGATGATAAAGGCGCGCTTCAGCGTCATAGGAGTCGTCTCGGACGAGTCGCTGAACAGACGGTCGCAGAATAACATGAACACGCCGCCCACTATGAGCATCACGGCTACCAGCATGACATTGTCGAGGTTCGATTCGATGAAGTCGTTGAACGTAAAGCCCAGAATCACGGCAGGTATGACGCCGACTATCAGGCGCAGATAAAAGCGCCAGATGGCCTGCCACCAGGTGTATCCCTTGCTTTGCATGGTTTCCGGATAGAAGAACTTGCGCCAATAGAGGCAGATGACGGAAAGGATGGCGCCGAACTGGATGATAACGGTGAAAGCCTTCAGAAACGGCGTGCTTTCCATGCCGAGCAGGCCCTGCGTGATAATCATGTGGCCCGTAGACGAGACGGGCAGGAACTCCGTGAGGCCTTCGACGATGGCGATGATGATTGATTCAATCCAAGTCATTTGAATGTGGAGTGGGTTGGTTAGTTAAGTCTTTGTCGTTGTTGTGTTTGTCTATGGGGCGGCGCACGATGGCGTAGACCATGAAAAGAAAGCCGACGAGGCTGACGAGCGGGGCTACCTTAATGCGGCGTGCGCTGAATACGTCGGGGTTGAATACGGTCTCGGTCGAACCGGGACCCGACATAAGGAGAAAACCGATGATGACGACGACCATGCCTGCGGCGAGCAGGATGAAGTTGACGCGGTCAAATGCAAAATTTCTTCTATCCATGATGAGTTGATTGGTTGGCGGGTTAGTGACGTTTGTCGCTGCCGGCCTCTCGGCGTCAGCTGACGAAGACTTGCGCAGTGTTCATGCGCAGATGTTTGTTGACGGAGAAGAAGGCGCAGATTACCGTGAGCAGGATGCCGCACACGGCGACGCTGCCCATCGTGGCGCCCCAGACGATGAGGTCGATAAGCCCGGTTAGTCCCGGGTCCCAGTCGAGCAGCAGGATGATGCCGCCGGCGAGGAGCCCGTCGGCCAGCAGCGCCGAGATGGCACCGATCCAGAAGGCACGCGCCATGAACGGCCGGCGGATGAAGCTGCGCCGCGCGCCGACCATCTTCATCGTGTGTATGGTGAAGCGGCGGGCATAGATGTTCAGCCTCATGGTGTTGTTGATCAGGGAGAACGATACGAACGTGAGCAGCACGGCGACAATGAGGAGCACCGCGCTGATTTGCCGGATGTTGTGGTTGACGTTGTCCATCAAGTCCCGCGGATACACGA
The DNA here is from genome assembly GCA_944322325.1 of uncultured Alloprevotella sp. Taxonomy (GTDB): domain Bacteria; phylum Bacteroidota; class Bacteroidia; order Bacteroidales; family Bacteroidaceae; genus Alloprevotella. The sequence goes on along the minus strand of CALUOQ010000002.1, from coordinate 199,418 downwards.
CGTCGATGATTTCGCTCCGGCCGGTGAGGGCGGGGAGGTAGCGGGCCAGACTGTCGTTGTTGGCGTAGTCGGCCTTCAGGTGAAGCTCGAACGAGGCGGGAATGGGACTGGTGCCGAGAAATTCGGCGGGGTCCGTGCCCAGCGCTTCGGCCTGTTCGCGCGTGGCGTCGTCCTTCGAGGTGTACGAGACGCGGCGCACGTACGGCTCGCGGCTCAGTTCGGCCTGCATGGCGCGCGTCTGCTTGTCGCCAAGGCTGTCCGAGAGCATCACCTGCACGGTGAAATTCTCGCGGACGCTGCGGCTCAGGTTGTGGGCTGTCGTCACGAAAAACACGATGAGCCCCAGAAGGACAAGTACCAAGGTTGTGCTGATGCACGAGGTAATGGCGTTGAATGCGCCGGTGCTGCGTCTTTTCTTTTTCGTCATTCTTGTACGTCGCCCCGCCGACTCGGGCGGGTACTCCATCGTTAAAGTGCTACAAAAGTACTGCATAAAAAAGGCCGGCGCTGCGTTTTCGGGAATTTTAACTATTTCCGGCGCCTCTTTCAGGCGGTTACGCGGCGATCTCGCTTCGGCGGAAGCTACGGGCGTCCTCTCCGGACATTGTCGGGGCGGCCCCGTTCCGCCGGGCACGGCGAGGGGTAAAAACAAGTACTACGACAGTTTTTTCTATCGCTGCGATAGGAAAAACTGTCGTAGTACTTGTGCGGACCAAGTGCTGCCCTGGTCCGGCGGGTGGTTATTGACGGTAACGCTCGAGTCCCTCTTCGAGGAAGTCGACGTACTTCTGCACGTCTTCGTCGTAGGAGTAGGACTTGTTGAGCGGCTTGCCCTCGTTGTCGAGCAGGACGTAGAAAGGCTGGGCGTTGGCGCCGAACTTCGCGCGTTGCAGGTAGCTCCATTTGTCGCCGACGGTGCGCAGCGTGACGTCCTGCCCGTTTTCCTTGACGACGATGGGCTCGGGCAGGCGGGTCTTGTCGTCGACATAAAGGGAGATGAGCACGTACTTTTCCTTAATGAGCCGCGCCACGGACGGGTCGCGCCAAACGGCCAGCTCCATCTTCCGGCAGTTCACGCAGCCATGCCCGGTGAAGTCGATAAGCACGGGTTTGCCCGTCTCGGCGGCATAGGTCATGCCGGCGTCGTAGTCCTTGAACTGGGCTTCGACGTCCGACTGACGGTCGAGGTTGAAGTCCTGCGTCGACATAGGCGGCGCAAAGGCGCTCACTGCCTTGAGCGGTGCGCCCCAAAGGCCCGGAACCATGTAGACGGCGAAGGCCAGCGACACCAAGCCGAGGAAGAAGCGCGGCACGCTGGTGTGCGTCGTGTCGTCGTCGTGCGGGAATTTCAGCTTGCCCAGCAGGTAGAAGCCCAGCAGGGCGAAGATGACAATCCAAAGCGCCAGGAACGTCTCGCGGTCCAGCAGGTGCCAGCCGTACGCCAGGTCGGCCACCGAAAGGAACTTCAGCGCGAACGCCAACTCCAGGAAACCGAGTGTCACCTTGATGACGTTCATCCAGCCGCCGCTTTTGGGTGCGCTCTTCAGCCACGTGGGGAACAGCGCAAAGAGCGTAAACGGCAGGGCCAGCGCGATGGCGAAGCCCAACATGCCGATGGTCGGGGCCAGGATGCTGCCCGACGTGCCGACCTCGACGAGCAGGAAACCGATGATAGGACCTGTGCACGAGAACGATACGAGCGACAGCGTGAACGCCATGAGGAAGATACTCAGCAGGCCGGTCGTCGCTTCGGCCTTGCTGTCGACTTTGTCGCTCCAGGACGAAGGAAGCGTAATCTCAAAGCCGCCGAAGAAGCTCGCGGCGAACACGACGAGCATCAGGAAGAACAGGATGTTGAACACGGCGTTCGTCGACAGGTCGTTAAGGGCGCTGGCGCCGAACAGCGACGTGATGATGACGCCCAGCCCCACGTAGATAACCACGATAGCGGCGCCGTACGTCATGGCGTCGCGCACGCCGCGCCGCCGGCTGGACGAACGTTTCAGGAAGAAGCTGACCGTCATTGGGATAATGGGCCAAACGCAGGGGGTAAAGAGCGCTACGACGCCACCGACGAAGCCCAGCAGGAAGACTACCCACCACGAGCGCTGGTCCGAGGGCGCGCTGTCGTCGAAAGCGCGGAGCTCGTCGACGACAGGCTGCCACAGGCTCGGGGCACCGGCCGACAGGTCTGCGGCCGTGGCGGAGGCGGCTGTCGCAGCGGCAGTCGTGTCGGCGGCAGCGGCGGTGTCGACCATCGCGGCGGGGCCGTTGAAGATGGCCACGTCGGTCTTTTCGGACGCAGTGGCGGCCGGGGCTGCGGGGGCTGCGTCGGCCTTTGCTTCGGCGGAGGCGGCTTTCGGGCCGTCGGATCCGCTCACGGTGACGTCGACGTTGGTGGGCGGCAGGCAGTTCTCGTCGTTGCAGGCGCCGTAGGTCAGGTAGCCTTTCACCGAGTACGTCGGTGCTGTCAGGCGGATGCGTTGGGTGAAGGTGGCCGTCCCTTCGAAGTAGCGCACCGGCATGTCGAAGATGGCGTCGTGCTTGTCCTTTTCGCCGGGGCCGGCCTTGAGCGTCCCGACGAGTTCGGCGCCCTCGATGGCGTCGGTGGCAAACGTGGCCGAGGTGGGGCCGCCGTCGCCCAGCCCGGTGGAGTACACGTGCCAGCCGGCGTCGATGGTGGCGGTAAAGACAAGGTCGATTTCCGTGGGCGACACGCGTTTTTGCGAGGTCGCGAATTTCACGGGGGTCTGGAGTTGTGCCGCCAAGGGCAGCCAGGCCAGTGTCAGCAGTAATGCGAACAAGGATAAGGTCCGTTTCATGTGTATGTGAGGTTAAGTTTTTTCAGACTGACGGGGTGTTTGAAGTGAGGGATGGGGTGATTCGGTCGCCGGGAGCACCGTCAGGGGCCGGCAGGAGCGTCCGGGGACGGCCCGAGGGGCCCGTCGTCTCTCGGGTCGACGTAGGGGTCGGGCAGGGTGGTGGCAGCGTTGGCCACGGCGCGGCGCAGCTCGTCCACACTGGGGCGGTTGGCTCCCTCGGTGGCGGGGTAGAAGGCCGTGACGACAAAGTTTGTGTCCGTGCGGGCCACGATGCGCGCAAAGAGCCGGCTGACCGCGTCGACGGGCATCATGGGCGTGAATTGCTTCATCAGCGAGTAGTGGTCGGCCGTCGACACCAAGGGCTCGCCGCGCAGGAAGTGGTCGATGCATTGCTGCGCGAAGAATCCGTTGTTCAGCCGGACGCGGTTGTTGCGGCGCGCCTCGAGCTGTTCCATCAGTTCCCGGCGTGTGCGGTCGTACTCCCTGATGGTGAAACCGTCGCGCTTGATGCGCTCCACCTCCCCGAGCACGGCGCGCAGGGCGGCGGTTTCGGCGCCGGGCCGCGCCTTGATGGTGAGGACCAGGGCGTCCTTGGTTTTCGCCTCACCGTAAGGCATTATCGAACTGCTCGCCTCGACGAAGGGGCAGCCCGCTTGCAGCTGCGCCTGGCTGAGGCGGTCGTTGAGCATACGTATGGCGGCGTGTTTGAGGAACTGCATGCCGAGATAGGCGACGGCCCCCTTCAGCGAGTCGGGGTAGGCGGGTATCTTGAAAGAGACCCTGAAAAGCGGTTCGCGGACGGTGCTGTCGCTGTCGGCGACGTAGATGGGCCGGACGTTGTCGGGCACGGGGTAAGCGAGGACCGGGGTCGGCCGTTCGGGCATGTCGAGGTCGTCGAAGAGGTACTGGATGGTGCTTGCGACGGCGTCGGGGTCGACGTCGCCTACGACAACGACACCCATCAGGTCAGGGCGGTACCACCGCTCGCAGAAAGCGCGCAGCGTCGCCGGACCGCACGTGTCGACGACCGACGCCAGGCCGGCGGGCTCGCGCTCCGCGTAGCGCGAGCCGGAGTAAAGGGTTGTCAGGTGGCGCATGCAGATGCGCTGTAGGCCAGACGGGAAGTGCGCCTGTGCCTGGCGGACGAGGCAGCGCGCCGTTTCGACCTCGTCGGCGCCGAAACGGATGTCCCCGGCCCAGTCGCGAAGAACGAGCAGGCAGGAGTCCACCGTGGCCGGGCGGCCGACGGGGATGTTGACGAGGTGGTAGAGCGTCTGGTCGTAGGAGACGGCGTAGTCGAGGCCGTCGTCCTCCTTCACGCCGAGGCTGGCGCAGTAGGCGTTCAGGGCGCCGGCGGGAAAATGCGCGGTGCTCGTCAGGCCCATGCGCGCCACAAAGAGGGCCACGCCGCGCTCACTGTCCTCCTCCTGCAACGACCCGGCTTTCAGGACCAGATGGAAGTCGGCCCGGCCGCTGGGCTGCGCGTTGCGGCGGACGTAGTACGCCAGTCCGTTCGGCAGGGTGCCGCGTCGCACAGCCGTGTCCGTCGGGACAAACATGCCCTGGGCTGCGGCTGGTGCCGGCATCAGCAGGGCCAAGGCGGCCAGCAGGCAGGTGAGCACAGTATTTCTCATTATTAATATACGGCTAAAACGTGCGGACAAAGGTAAAGTTTTTTTTTGAGTTACGCTCATCGTACGGCTGTATGAGCCCGTTTTTCTTCGGCAGGAAGTACATTTTTTTGACAGTGTGCAATTTAACACTTCGTCCGCGCCGTTTGGCCGGGTCGCAACGATTCGCTATCTTTACGGTGAAGTAGGAGGGCTGCCCCGGCTGGGGCGGCCTTTTTCGTTGCCCGGCACCGCGACGGGCGCAGTCCCCGTAAAAACTGTCGTAGTACTTGTGAGAACTATCGTAGTACTTGTGAGAACGGGCGCTGCACTTGTCCGTTTTTCCTCCCGGACGGGCCCTCGCAGGGCACTGTCCGCTGTTTGCGGCGCAGTCTCCGCCATCCCGCTCGTGTTGACAGAAGTTAAAAACGTTAATGCCAATCGCGCCCTGCGGGGCAGTGTGCAAAACGAGCGCGGCGCCCGGCGCGGCGTCCGGGCACTTCTCCGTTGCCGTCCGTCATGCGGAAACGCGGCAGGCTGCCTCGAAAAAAATGACTACCTTTGCCCGGAAAATCCGTAAGCATGAAGAAACTGTACATAGAGACCTACGGTTGCCAGATGAACGTGGCGGACAGCGAGGTGGTGGCCTCGGTGATGCGCATGGCGGGCTACGAACCCTGCGCGACGGAGGCCGAGGCCGACGCGGTGTTCCTGAACACCTGCTCGGTGCGCGACAATGCCGAACAGAAGATACTGCACCGGCTCGAGACACTGACGGCGCAGCGCCGCAAGGGGCGTCGCATGATTGTCGGCGTGCTGGGCTGCATGGCCGAGCGCGTCAAGGACGACTTGCTTAACCGCCATGGCGCCGATCTCGTCGCCGGTCCCGACGCCTACCTGAGTCTGCCCGACCTCGTCGCCCAGGCCGAGACGGGGCATAAGGCTATCGACGTGGCCCTCTCCACTACGGAGACCTATCGCGACGTCGTGCCCGAGCGCTACTGCGGCAACCGCCTGTCGGGTTTTGTCAGCATCACGCGCGGCTGCAACAATTTCTGCCACTACTGTATCGTGCCCTATACGCGCGGCCGCGAGCGCTCGCGCGATGTCGACAGCATCCTCCGCGAGGTGCGCGACCTGGCCGAACGCGGATACCGCGAGGTGACGCTGCTGGGGCAGAACGTCAACTCCTACCGCTGGCAGGGCGAAGGCGGTGCCGAGGTCGACTTCCCGGCCCTCCTGCGACGCGTGGCGCAGGCTGTGCCGACGCTGCGCGTAAGGTTCACGACGTCGCACCCTAAGGACATGAGCGACGCGACGCTGCACGTCATCGCCGAGGAGCCGAACGTGTGTCGCCACATACACCTGCCCGTGCAGAGCGGCTCGGACCGCATTCTCAGGCTTATGAACCGTAAGTACACACGGGCCTGGTATCTGGACCGCGTCGCCGCCATTCGCCGCATCGTGCCCGACTGTGGCCTCTCGACCGACATCTTTGCGGGCTACTGCTCCGAGACGGAGGACGACCACCGCCAGACGCTCTCGCTCATGGAGGAGTGCGCCTACGACTCGGCGTTTCTCTTCAAATACAGCGAGCGTCCCGGCACTTACGCCGCCCGCCACTTGCCCGACGACGTGCCCGAAGAAGTCAAGGTGCGCCGGCTGGAGGAACTCATCGCCCTGCAAAACCGCCTGAGCGCCGCGAGCAACCAGCGCTGCGTAGGTCAGACGGTCGAGGTGCTCGCCGAGGGAGTGAGCAAACGTTCCCGCGAGCAGCTCTTCGGCCGTACGGAGCAGAACAAGGTGGTCGTTTTCGACCGCGGCACGCACCGCCCCGGCGACTACGTGCGCCTGCGCATCACCGCCGCGTCGTCCGCCACGTTGCAGGGCGTTGAGCCCGAAGCGCCCGAGGCCTGAGACGACGCACCGCCTGAGCCGCCCCTTTTACGAACAAACCATTAAAATTATGAATATCCAAGGAAAAGTACACTATGTCGGCGTCAACGACCGCGTGAAGCACCGCTTCGAAGGCCTCTGGCTCCTGCCACAAGGCGTGTCGTACAACTCGTACCTCATCGACGATGCGAAAGTGGCGCTTGTCGATACGGTCGACGTGGCTTTCTTTGCCGAGTATCTCGACCATATCCGCGACGTCATCGGCGACCGCCCCGTCGATTATCTCATCATCAACCACATGGAGCCCGACCACTCCGGTTCGATCTCGCTCATCCGCAAGTATTATCCCGGCATCCGCCTCGTGGGCAACAAGAAGACTTTCGAAATGGTCGAGGGCTTCTACAGCGAACCGACGGAGGACGCTCTGGTCGTGGCCGACGGCGATACGCTCGACCTGGGCTACCATAAGCTGCGCTTCTACCTGGCCCCGATGCTCCACTGGCCCGAGACGATGGTCAGCTTCGACGAGACGGAGGGCATCCTCTTCTCGGGCGATGCCTTCGGCTGCTTTGGCGCCCTCAACGGCAACGTCGTGGACGAGCAGATGGACACTGCGCCTTACTGGCCCGAGATGGAGCGTTACTACGCCGCCATTCTGGGCAAGTTCTCGCCGATGGTGAAACGCGCACTGGCCAAGCTCGGCGGACTGCCGATAAAGACCATCTGTTCGACCCACGGCCCGGTGTGGCGGAAGGAAGTGGCGCGCGCCGTCGGCACGTACGACCGCCTGAGCCGCGGCGTGACGGAGCCGGGCGTCGTTGTCTGCTACGGTTCGATGTACGGCAACACGCAGCGCGTCGCCGAGGCCGTGGCGGCCGGAGCTGCCGAGGCCGGCATGAAGAAAATCGTGGTGCACAACCTCTCGGTCTCGCAACCGTCGTTCGTGCTGGCCGACATATTCAGGTACAGCGGTCTGGCCATCGGCGGGCCGACGTATAACGGCGGGCTCTTCCCCGTGGTCGAGGACCTGCTCAAGCGTCTGGCCGGGCGCGAGGTCAGTCAGCACAAGCTGGCTTACTTTGGCGGCTTCACCTGGGCCAGTGCCGCCTGCAAGACCATTGCACATTACAACGAGAAGATGCGCATGGACGTGGTCGGCCTTCCGGTGGAGTGGAAGCAGGGTGTGGGAGCCCTGACGCTGGAGGCTGCGCGCACCATGGGCCGCCAGTTGGCCGAGGCGGTGATGCGCGAGGCATAGTCCGCGCGGCAGGTACGACGAAAACGACGTGGGGTGCATCCCGGACTTCCGGAGATGCACCCCACGTCGTTAGTGATAGAAGGGGGCGGGGAACTACATGTTGCGCTCGACGACGTAGTCCACGTATTCGGTGAGGGCCTGGCCTACCTCGCCGTCACCAGCGAGCGTGCGGGCCAGCTCGTGACCGCGCCGGCCGTAGTCGCGCATCACGCGTTCGGCGTAGTCGATGCCGCCGGCCGATTTGGTGAAAGCCACGAGGCGGGCGATGTCGTCGGGCGAAGCCTTGCCGGACTTGACGAGCGAGGCCAGACGGTCCATCTCGGCGTCGGCCGCGTGGTTCAGGGCGTAGATGGCCGGCAAGGTCAGCTTGCCTTCGGCCATGTCGTTGCCCGTGGGTTTCCCGATGGCGGCCTGCTCGTAGTAGTCGAAGATGTCGTCGCGGATTTGGAAGCAGATGCCGATGACCTCGCCGAGTTCGCGCGCCGTAGCGGCAACTTCAGGCGTGGCGCCCGTGGCGATGGCGCCCAGTTCGGCGCAGGTGGCGAAGAGGGCCGCTGTCTTCTGGCGGATGATGGTAAAGTATGCCTCCTCGCTCACGGTCTCGGTATGGATGTTCGACAGTTGCAGAATTTCGCCCTCGGAGAGCGATTTGCCCAGTTGCGCGATGCGTGCGACGATGTGGGCGTCGCCGGTCAGGGCGGCCTGCTCGAGCGAACTGGAAAGCAGGTAGTCGCCCACGAGGACGGCCACCTTGTTGTCGTAGACGGCGTTGACCGAGGCCTGGCCGCGGCGTTCGTCGCTCTCGTCGACGATGTCGTCGTGCACGAGGCTTGCCGTGTGGAGCAGTTCGAGCGTCACGGCCGAGTGTATGGCAGTCTCGTTGACGCCTCCCGTGGCCTTGGCCGTGAGCAGCACAAGGATGGGGCGCATCATCTTGCCTTGCCGGTTTCGGATGTGCGTCAGTGCGCTTCCCAACAAGCCGTCGGGGTGTTGCAAAGTGGCGTCGAAGACTTTCTTATAGTCGGCAAGTTCGCTTTCGATGGGGCGTCTGATGAGTGACAACGTAGCCATAGAGGGAAAAAATTTAGTTGCAAAAGTACGAAAAAAGTCGCGCCGTCTTATCGGCACCCCGACAAATATGAGTATTTTTACGCTACAAACGCCAATCGTAATGGAAAAGTTATTTCTCTTGGACGCGTATGCGCTCATCTATAGAGCCTATTACGCCTTCATCCGCGCTCCGCGCATCAACTCAAAGGGGCAGAACACGTCGGCGGTGATGGGTTTTGTCAACACGCTGGAGGAGGTGCTCGTCAAGGAGCATCCGGACTACATTGCCGTAGCCTTCGACCCGCCCGGCCCTACCTTCCGCCACGAAGCCTACCCCGAGTATAAGGCCCAGCGCGAGGCTACGCCCGAGGACATCCGCGCGGCGGTTCCCCTCATCAAGGATATTGTCCGCGCTTACCGTATCCCGATTGTCGAAGTGCCGGGCTTCGAGGCCGACGACGTGATCGGCACGTTGGCGCGGCAGGCTTCGGAGCGGGGTGTCGCGACGTTCATGATGACGCCCGATAAGGACTATGGCCAGCTGGTTACCGACCGCATCCACATGTACCGCCCCAAGCAAGGCGGCGGCTTCGACGTGATGGGCCCGCAGGAGGTTTGCGAAAAGTACGGCATCGCCCGTACGGAGCAGATGGTCGATCTGTTGGCGCTCATGGGCGACGCGTCGGACAACGTGCCCGGCTGTCCCGGCGTGGGCGAGAAGACGGCGGCCAAGCTCATCGCCGAGTTTGGCTCGGTCGACGCCCTGCTCGACGCGACGGCTCAGCTGAAGGGCGCCATGCGTCGTAGGATCGAGGAGGGCGCCGAGAAAATCCGCTTCTCCCGTTTCCTGGTCACCATTCGCACCGACGTGCCTGTCGACCTCGACCTCGAGAGTTTCAGAAGCCGCGAGCCGGATCTCGAGCGACTGACGCAGTTGTTCGACGAGCTGGAGTTTCGCTCGCTGACGGACCGTGTGAAAAAAAACCGAGGCATCGGGGACAAAAAGCCCACGGCGCAGCTCGATCTCTTCGCCGCATTTCCCGAGAGCGGGACGGAAGAAGAAAAAAACGGTACGCTGACAAGCCTTTCGGATACACCGCATACGTATCATCTCGTTGAGGAAGAAACGGATATGGCAGCACTGAGAGAATTTTTATTGACAAAAGAAATTCTCAGCTTAGACACAGAGACAACTTCCACCCTCGCCGTGACGGCCCGCTTAGTCGGAATGAGCTTTGCCGTAGCCGAAGGCGAGGCCTGGTACGTGGCTGTGCCGGCCGACGGAGCGAAAGCGCAGGCAGTCGTCGACCTGTTTCGTCCGGTCCTTGAGTCCGAGAAAATTTTGAAAGTCGGGCAGAACCTCAAGTACGACCTTACGGTTCTCGCCAACTACGGCGTGGAGGTGCGCGGACCGATTTACGACACGATGCTGGCGCACTACGTGCTGCAACCGGAGCAACGGCACAACATGGACTACCTGGCCGAAGTGTATCTCGGTTACCGCACGATTCACATCGAGGAACTCATCGGGCCAAAGGGTAGGGGGCAGAAGCTGATGAGCGACCTTACGCCTCGCGAGGTCTACGAGTATGCCTGCGAGGACGCCGATGTGACCTTGCGGCTCTACCATCGGTTGTTGCGGGAACTGCCGCCCGAGGCCGACCGCCTGCTCCGCGAAGTGGAGTTGCCGCTGGTGCGTGTGCTGGTGGCTATGGAGCGGTGGGGCGTCCGGCTCGACACGCAGGCGCTCGAAGCGACGGGACGCCTGTTCGGCGAGCGGCTGAGTCAGATTGAGGCGGAGGTGTACGCCATGGCTGGGCACGAATTCAACATCGGTTCGCCTCGGCAGGTGGGCGAAGTGCTGTTTGACGAGCTCAAGGTGACCGAAAAGGCCCGCCGCACGAAAAAGGGTCAGTACGTAACGTCGGAAGAAGTGCTCGAAGCCCTGCGAACGGCGCACCCGGTGGTGGACAAAATTCTGGCTTACCGCGGGCTGAAAAAGCTAATGGGAACGTACATTGAGGCCTTGCCCAAACTGGTGAATCCGGCGACGGGCCACCTGCACACGTCGTTCAACCAAGCCGTCACGGCGACAGGCCGCCTCTCGTCCAGCAATCCGAATTTGCAGAACATCCCTGTGCGTGGCGAGGACGGCCGCGAGATTCGCAAAGCCTTTGTTCCGGACGACGGATGCCTGTTCTTCTCGGCCGACTATTCACAGATAGAGTTGCGCATCATGGCGCACCTGAGTGGCGACAGCCACCTGATTGAAGCCTTCCGGGAGGGCGACGACATCCACGCTGCGACGGCGGCGCGCATCTTCCACAAGGACATCGCCGACGTAACGCGCGACGAGCGCCGCAAAGCGAAAACGGCCAACTTCGGCATCATTTACGGAATCTCGGCCTTTGGGCTGGCCGAGCGTATGGGCGTTTCGCGCGGCGAAGCCCGCGATCTGATTGACAACTACTTCGCCACGTATCCCGGCGTCAAACGCTATATGGACGAGAGCATTGAGCGGGCGCGCGAGCGGGGGTATGTGGAAACGGCCTTCGGTCGCCGGCGTTACCTGCCCGACATCGCGTCGCGCAATGCCACCGTCCGCGGTTACGCCGAGCGCAACGCCATCAACGCCCCTATACAGGGCACGGCGGCGGACATAATCAAGGTTGCCATGGTCCGTATCTACGAAAGAATGAAAGCAGAGGGGCTGCGTTCGAAAATGGTGCTGCAAGTGCACGACGAACTGAATTTCAGCGTTGTCCCCGAGGAACGCGAGCGCATGGAAGCGCTGGTCATCCGGGAGATGGAGGGCGCTTTTGCGATGAGTGTCCCGCTGAAAGCAGACTGCGGCTGGGGCGACAACTGGCTGGAGGCTCATTGAGGCGGTCACCGTTCCGCTCGTCAGTCCCATAGCTCCCGTTAGTCCCCTCAGCGTCGTAAAATAAACGAGTCCACTGGGAGAAAAAACAAGTACTACGCCCGTTTTTTCTATCGCTGCGATAGGAAAAACGGGCGTAGTACTTGTTTAGGCCTGGCGCAGCACTTGTGCGCCGCGGGACTTAGAAGTAAACTTTCGTCTCGTCGAGAATCTCGCCGGCCAGGCGGTTGGCCAGTCGGCTGGCCCCGATGCGGAAAAGTCCCTCCTTTATCCAGCTTTCGCCCAGCACTTCGCGCACGATGGTGTAGTAGGTGAGGGCGTCGTCGACCGTGGCGATGCCGCCGGCCGCCTTGAAGCCGATTTTCGTCCCTGTTCGCGCGAAATAATCCTTAATGGCGCTGCACATCACGTAGGCGGCTTCGGGCGTCGCAGCGGGCTCTATTTTACCTGTAGAGGTCTTAATGAAATCAGCTCCTGCGTAGATGGCCAGCAGGGCGGCCCGTTTGATGTGCGAGGCCGTGGCGAGCGCGCCGGTCTCAAGGATGACTTTCAGCCGGTGCTCGCCGCAGACGGCCTTGATTTCGGCAATTTCGTCGCACGCTGTCTCGTAGTCCTCGGACAGGTAGGCACCCACGTTCAGCACGCAGTCTATCTCCGTGGCTCCGTCGTGGATGGCGAGTGCCGCTTCGGCCGTTTTGATTTCGGCAAAGGTCTGCGAGGAGGGGAAGCCGCCCGCCACGCAGGCCACTTCGACACCGTCGGCCTGGAGCGACTGCGAGACAATTTGGGCAAAGTTGGGATAGACACAGACTGCGGCCAGATGGGGCAGGTCGGGGTTGTCGTCGGCGAATGCATTGACGCGCTCGGTGAGCGCCAGGATGCTTTCGGCGCTGTCGGTGACCTTGAGCGAAGTCAGTTCGAGCGAGCCCAGCAACTGTAGCCTTACGTCGGGCGTATCGTAGTCGCTCTTGTGCTGGTCGAGGAGCTTGCGTACGCTGTCGGCCACCTGGTCGTCGTGGAGGTGCAGGTCGTAGTGGGCGAGGGCCTGGTCGTATTTGCTTTGCGGGTGTTCGTGTACGTCCCCGCAGTCGTCGTAGTGTGGAGTCATATCGTTGGTACTTAGGAGTTAAGTTTCGGGTTGTTCAGGTGGCGTGTGGCGTCGCGCCGGGTCTTCTTTTCCAGATTTTTTCGGAATGCCTCGGTGAGGTCCACGCCCGTCTGGTTGGCCAGGCACAGCAGTACCCACAGCACGTCGGCCATTTCGTCGGCCGGGTCGGTGCTTTCGCCGGGCTTGAAGGACTGGTCGCCGTAACGGCGGGCCATGACGCGGGCCAGCTCGCCGACTTCTTCCGTCAGGCAAGCCATGTTGGTCAGCTCGGAGAAGTAACGCACGCCATAAGTCTTAATCCACTGGTCAACAGTGCTTTGAGCTTCTTTTAAGGTCATAATGGCAGATGTGATAAGCGCCTCGCCCGCGATGAACGTCGTTGGCATGGCGCCCATTGGGGCAGCGGGGCTGTTTATTCCTTGGCTTTCGTGTCCATGCAGATGGTCACCGGGCCGTCGTTGAGCAGTTCCACCTTCATGTCGGCGCCGAACTGGCCCGTGGCTACGGGGCGTCCGAGGGCCTCGGACAGCTCCCGGCAAAACGCCTCGTAGAGCGGCACGGCATGTTCGGGGCGTGCGGCGCGAATGTAGGAGGGGCGGTTTCCCTTTTTGGTAGAGGCCATGAGCGTGAACTGGCTGACGACGAGCACTTCGCCGCCGATGTCGCTGACGGACAGGTTCATCACACCGTCGGCGTCGTCGAAGACGCGCAGGTTGACTATCTTCTTGACGAGCCAGGCGCTGTCGTCGGCGCCGTCGGCTTCCTCAATGCCGACGAGCACCAGGAGGCCTTGGCCGATGGCTGACTTTGTTGTGCCGTCGATAGCGACGGAAGCGTGGCGCACGCGTTGAATGACTACTCGCATAGTAGGAATAATGAGTGAAACTGCGTGCAAAAGTAGAGATAAAAACTCACTTTTTCGCGTCGGCGTGGAGGTTTTCGTAGAGCTTGCGACCGCGGGTCGGACCGAGCAGCTGCTCCAGACGGGCGCTGTCGGCCTCCATCAGGCGTTTAACGCTGCCGAATTCTTTGAGCAGGAGGGTCTTTGTCTTCTCGCCGACGCCTTTCACCTGGTCCAGCGCTGAGGCGGTCTGTCGCTTGCTCCGTTTGTCGCGGTGGAAGCTTATGGCGTAGCGGTGTACCTCGTCTTGCATACGGGTCAGCAGGCGGAAAAGCTGGCCGTCGGCTTTGAGCCCTATGGTCGACGGCGGGAAACCGAAGAGCAGTTCGCGGGTGCGGTGACGGTCGTCCTTGGCCAGTCCGGCGATAGGGATGTCGAGGCCCAGTTCGCCGGCTGTGACGCGGTGGATTACCTCCATTTGTCCGCGGCCACCGTCGGCGATGATAAGGTCGGGCAGGGACTCGCCTTCCTCCTTCATCCGGCTGTAGCGGCGGCGGACTACTTCTTCCATTGAGGCGTAATCGTCCGGCCCGCTCACCGTCCGGATGATGTACTTCCGGTAGAGTTTTTTCGCGGGCTTGAGTTTTTCGAACACCACGCAGCCGGCCACGGCGTCGGCACCCTGAATGTTCGAGTTGTCGAAGAGTTCGATACGATAGGGGAGCTTCGGGAGGTTCAGCTCGCGCTGAATCTCTTTCATAAGGCGCACCTGCTTTTGTTCGGGGTTGAGTTTCTCGGCCTGCTTAAGGCGATCGAAACGATACTGCTTGACGTTGAGCTGCGAAAGTTCGAGCAATTTTCTTTTCTCGCCGCGCTGGGGGACGGTTTGTACGACGCCCTCGAGTGGCAGGTCGACGGTGAAGGGTACGATGACTTCGCGGGCGTTGTTCGGATAGCGCGACCGCATTTCCACGATGCCCAGTGAGAGAAGCTCGGCGTCGGTTTCGTCGAGCCGCTTGCGGTACTCGAACGTAAAGGCTTGGTTCACGCAACCGTTAGTGATATGGAGGTAGTTCACGAAGGCCGTCTGCTCGTCGCTCTCGATGCTGAAGACGTCAATGTTCGTAAGGCTGTTCGATACGACTTCACTGCGCGCCTGGAAATTCTCTATGAGTTCGTATTGCTCTTTCACTGCTTGGGCTTCCTCGAAGCGCATCTCGCAGGCCAACTGCTGCATCTCGTCGCGCATCTGGCGTGCCAGTTCGCGCGTGTTCCCTTTCAGAATTTCGCGACAGGCGGCAATGTTTTTCTGGTACTCCGCCTGGCTTTGGTGGCCGGCGCATGGACCGGGACAGTTGTGCAGGTGGAAGTCCAGGCATACCTTGAAGCGACCCTCGGCGACGGCTTCCGGTGTGAGCGCCAGCCGGCATGTACGCGGGTGGTATAACTGCCGGCACAAGTCGAGCAGTGCGTACATTGTCGGAACGTGGCTGTAGGGACCATAGTAGCTGGCTCCGGGAATCGTGCGTTGCCGGGTCTTGAAAATGCGAGGGTAGGGCTCGTTCGTCACGGCGATGGAGGGATACGTCTTGTCGTCCTTGAGCAGCACGTTGTAGCGCGGCTTGTAACGCTTGATGAGGTTGTTCTCCAAGAGAAGGGCGTCCTCTTCGGTGGGGACTACGACGTATTTTATGTCATATATCTTCGAGACCAGCAGTCGCGTCTTCCGTGTTTGCTGTTCCTTATTAAAATAGGAACTGACGCGGCGTTTGAGACGCTTGGCCTTACCGACGTAAATAATGCTGCCGTCCGCGTCGAGGTACTGGTAGCATCCGGGCGAATCGGGCAGGTTGAGCACAATGCCTCTCAGGTATTCCTGTCGGTCCTTAGCAGTTGTCATGCCTCGCAGCGGTTATTCGGTAAGGGTGAGCAGGCAGGTGATGTCTGTGCCCGGTGCGAAAGCGGCGCGCCCGTCCAAGCCTTCCATCCGTAGCTCTATGAGAAAATTAACGAACGTAGCCTTGGGGTGGAACGATTGTACCAAGTCGTACGCGGCCCGCATCGAACCGCCCGTGGCGAGCAGGTCGTCGTGGATGAGAACGGTGTCTCCGCAGTCGATGGCGCCGGTGTGGATTTCTATGGAGTCGGTCCCGTATTCTTTGGTGTAGTCCGTCTTGACCGTTTCGCCGGGCAACTTTCCCGGCTTGCGGCACATGACGAAACCGGCACCCAGCTCGGCCGCCAGTGCCGCTCCCATGATAAAGCCGCGCGACTCGATACCGACAACTTTCGTTATCCCGCGATTCTTGTACAGGGCGACAAGTTCGTTCAGGATTTCGCGAAAACATACGGGGTCTTTGAAGAGCGTGCTTACATCCTTGAATTGTATGCCCGGGGCAGGAAAATTCGGAATGTTCCTTAGGTGCGAAAGTATTAGCGCTTTGTTCATAATAACCTTAAGTATAGAAAGTTTTACGAGAGTTGTTTCACGTGAAACGCGAACTATCTTCCGAGTAATACGAGCAGTACACTGATGTCGCTGGGGGAGACGCCAGGAATGCGACCGGCCTGTGCCAACGTCTCAGGGTCGATGCGTTTCAGCTTCTGTCGGGCTTCGGTCGAAAGCTGAGTGAGTTCGTCGTAACGGAAACGACCGCGGATTTTTATTGCTTCGAGCCGCTGCATTTTGTCGGCGAGTTCGCGTTCCCGTTCGATATATCCACTATATTTCATGGCAATTTCTGCCGCTTCTATCGCTTCGTCGCGGTCAATGCCGACCGTGTCGAACAGGTGTTTCAGTACGGGGATTTCTTCGGCAATCCCGTTAAGTGTGATTTGTGGGCGGTTGATTAGATCCGAAAGGCGACATCCACCGTTCAATGGCGTCGTTCCGACATGCTCAAGGTAAGGATTGATTTTATTGGCTTTGACCGGAAAATCGCGGCAGAAGCGTATGATTTCTTCAATGCTTTGCTGCTTTTTCTTGAAGCGGTTGCGGCGTTCCGCGGAAGCCAGTCCCCATTCCATCGCCTTAGGCGTGAGGCGCGCGTCGGCATTGTCCTGACGCAGAAGGATGCGATACTCGGCACGGGAGGTGAACATGCGGTAAGGTTCGTCTACGCCCTTTGTGACCAAATCATCGATGAGAACGCCTATATAAGCCTCGTCGCGGTGCAGGACTACGGGCGCGTTTCCTCCGCACTTGCGGGCCGCGTTGATGCCTGCCATCAGTCCTTGTCCCGCTGCTTCCTCGTAGCCTGTGGTGCCGTTTACTTGTCCCGCGAAGTAGAGTGCTTCGATTTTCTTCGATTCCAGCGAGTGCTGGAGCTGCGTGGGGTCGAAGTAATCGTACTCAATGGCATAACCGGGTCTATAGACGATTAAATCGCGGAAGCAGGGAATTTTCTTGAGCGCTTCGAGTTGAATATCCATCGGCAGGCTCGAGGAAAATCCGTTCAGATACATTTCGTTCGTGTCCAGTCCTTCGGGTTCCAGAAACAGCGGATGTTGCGATCTGTCGGGGAAGGTGACGAGCTTAGTCTCGATGCTGGGACAATAGCGAGGGCCGATGCTTTTGATTTGACCGTTGTAAAGGGGCGAATCGGCGAGTCCGTCGCGCAGCACGCGGTGCACGTCGTCATTAGTGGAGCAAGTCCAACATGGAAGTTGCTGCAAAGGACGCTGTGGACTGACGTAAGAGAACCGGTGGTAGTCCGTCTCGCCCGGCTGGGGCTCCATGTCCTCGAAATGTACGGATCTGGCGTCGATGCGCACTGGCGTTCCCGTTTTCATCCTTGCCCGGGTAATGCCGAGGGCAGCGATGGAATCGCTCAGCCTTACGGATGCCGGTTCTGCCGCCCTGCCGCCCGGTACTTGCGAGCGGCCGATGTGCATCAGACCGTTGAGGAACGTTCCTGCCGTAACGACGACTGCACCTGCACGCAGCGTCACGTCCCACACCGTGCGTACACCGCAGGCCCGGCCGTTGTCGACGAGAATCTCGGCGGCCTCGTCCTGCCAGATATGTAGGTTCGGTGTATTTTCGAGGCGGCGACGCCATTCCGTGACGAAACGGGCGCGGTCGCATTGGGCGCGCGGGCTCCACATGGCGGGGCCCTTGGAGCGATTGAGCATACGGAACTGAATCGCCGTGGCGTCGGTCACTTCGCCTGTGCCGCCGCCGAGCGCGTCGATTTCCCTGACGATTTGTCCTTTGGCAATGCCGCCGATGGCGGGGTTGCAGCTCATTTGTGCAATCTTAGTCATGTCCATTGTCACGAGGCAGGTGCGCGCCCCTATCGCAGCGGCGGCCGCCGCTGCCTCACAGCCCGCATGTCCGCCGCCTATGACTACGACGTCGTAGGAAAGTTCCAGATTCATTTTGCGTAGTATCCTTTGTTATCGACGCAAAATTACGGAAAAAAACAATACTGCTGCCCGGCTCAGCGGCTGAGCCAGTCCGTCAGTTCGCCGAACGAGTGAGCCACAGTGAGGCGTTGGCTGAAATCGCCGGTGATGAAGCCCTGTTCCTTCATGGCGTCGAGCGTGCGGATGAGCGGGTCCCAGAATCCGGCCACGTCGTAAAGGATTGTCGGCTTGGCGTGCAGGCCAAAAGTGTGGGCGGCCACGACGGTGAACACTTCGTCGAGCGTACCGATGCCGCCGGGCAGGGCGACGAAAGCGTCGCTTTCGCGCAGCATGATTTCCTTACGGTCGGCGAGGGCGGCGCAGCGGAACTCCACGTCTATATGTTCGCTGACGAGGTCGCGGTCTACGATGGCCTGCGGTACGACGCCGAATACGCGGCCGCCGTTCTCCTTGACCGCGGCGGCGAGGCGCTCCATCTGGCCTGCCCGGCTGCCGCCGTAGACGAGCGTTTTCCCTTCGCGTCCCAGCCAGCGTCCCAGTTCCAGCGTAGCCTCGGCCAGTTCGGGGGCAATGTGTGTTTTAGAACTCAGGAATACTCCGATTTTTTCCATGGCGTTTGTGTGATGAAAGAGTGATATAATATAATGTACGTGCTGTCTAGGTACGACCGAAGGCTTCGGTCGCAGCCGTTGTCCGGCATGTGGTCCCGAAGCCTTCCGGTTCAGTCGTTGCCTGCGCGGCGGGGATGGTGTTTAGCGCGCTGCGATACACTCGATTTCGAGGCGGGCGCCTTTCGGCAGGTCCTTCACGGCGAACGCGGAGCGGGCCGGCGCCGTTCCGGGGAAGTAGGAGGCGTACGCTTCGTTCATCTCGGCAAAGTCGTCAATATCGGCCAGCAGCACGGTCGTCTTGACGACGTTGTCCATCGTAAGGCCGGCTTCAGCCAGGATGTTCTTGATATTTGTCAGCGAGCGGTGCGTCATTTCCTTGATGCCGCCGTCGACGATGGCGCCGGTGGCCGGGTCGATGGGGAGCTGTCCCGAAACGAACACCATGCCGCCGGCTTCGATGGCCTGGCTGTACGGACCGATGGCCGCCGGGGCCTGCGAGGTTGCGATTGCTTTCTTCATTTTGCTAAGGGTTAGAATAAGTTCTACCGCAAAATTAGGAATTTCTTTCGTACGGTGTGGTGGGTTTTTCCTTACTTTTGTGCGACGTATGGAAACTTTCAACGAACATACCCTTGCCAACGGCCTGCGCATCGTGCAGGAAGAGGCGCCTACCGGCGTGGTCTATTGCGGCTACGTAGTGAAAGCCGGCACGCGCCACGAAGACGCGGCCGACTCGGGCATAGCCCATTTTTGCGAGCACCTCACTTTCAAGGGCACGGAGCGCCGCCGTGCTTACCACATCGCCAATGCGCTCGAGCGCGTCGGCGGCGACCTGAACGCCTTCACTTCGAAGCAAGAGACGGTCTACTACGCCACCGTGTTGCGCGACGACTTTGCGCGCGCGGTCGACGTGCTGACCGACATCGTCTTCCACAGCACTTACCCCCAGCGCGAGATTGACCGCGAGGTCGACGTCATCGCCGACGAAATCGACAGTTACAACGACTCGCCCGCCGAGCTGATTTACGACGAGTTCGAGTCGATGGTCTTTGCCGGTCACCCGTTGGGCCGCGACATACTCGGCGACGCCGCGTGGCTGCGCCAGTACACCACGGCCGACGCCCGCCGTTTTACGGGGCGCTTTTACCGTCCGGCCAACGCCGTGTTCTACGTGTACGGCAGGGTGGATTTCGCCCGTGTCGTGCGACTCCTTGAGCGCGCCACGGCGGGCCTCGACGCCACATTCCGGCCCGTCGGTCCGCAGCCGTTGCCCGCCTATCGGCCCGAAGTGCGGCGCGTGGCGCGCGGCACGCACCAGACGCACGTCCTGCTGGGCAGCCGCACATTCGGCGGCAGCGACGCGCGCCACGCCGCCCTTGTGCTGCTCAACAACCTGCTGGCCGGTTCGGGCATGAACGCCCGGCTCAACGTGAGCCTCCGCGAGCGCGCCGGGCTGGTCTATACGGTCGAGGGCTCGCTCCTCACGTATCCCGACGTCGGCGCCTGGTGCGTCTACTTCGGCTGCGACGACCACGACGTGGCGCGTTGCCGCCGCCTGGTGGACCGCGAGTTGCGCCGCGTGGCGTCCGAGCCCCTCTCGCCGGCCCGTCTGGCTGCTGCGAAGAAGCAGTTGAAAGGCCAAGTCGGTATATCCTGTGATGCCTTCGAGAACTACGCTATCGCCATGGGCAAGACTTACGCCCACTATGGCCGCCCCCGCAGCATTGCCCGTCTGTTCCGACAAATCGACGCGCTGACTGCGGCCGACGTGCAGGCCGTCGCCTGCGAAGTCTATGCCCCCGAGCGACTGACAACGCTGGTGTACGGCGCCTGAGAGCGGCTTCGCGGACACCTTGCGTACCGAATCGAAAAACTTCCGCCTTATGACCCATCCCCTGACCCTTTTCCGTTATTGTCCGCGTTGCGGTTCGCCCCGCTTCGAGGTCCACGATTTCAAGTCGAAGCGATGCCGCGATTGCGGCTTCACCTATTATCACAACGCCGCAGCCGCCACGGTGGCCGTCATCTTCGACCGCGAGGGCCGTCTGCTCGTCTGTCGCCGCGCGGCCGACCCCGCGCGCGGCACGCTCGACCTCCCGGGCGGCTTTGTCGACGCCGGCGAATCGACCGAGGACGGCTGCCGGCGCGAGGTCGCCGAGGAAACGGGCGGGCGCGCCGTCGTGGAGCGCTTCCTCTTCTCCCTGCCCAACACGTATCTGTACTCGGGTTTCGAGGTGCACACGGCGGACAACTTCTTCCTGTGCCGCCTCACTGCGTCGGAGTCGCTGCGTCCGCACGACGACGCCGCCGAACTCATGTGGCTGCCTTTGGTCGATGTGCGTCCCGAGCTGTTCGGACTGACGTCGGTCAGGCGCGGCGTGGAGCGCCTGCTGGCCGACGTGGCGGCCGGGCGGCTGAAACCTGCGGCTGCGGACGAGAACGACAATCCTAACCCCTAAAATCAGATAGACTATGGCAAAAGTAACATTCCAAGGTTCCCCCGTCACGACGTCGGGCGAACTGCCCGCTGTCGGCACGATGGCCCCGCGCTTCGGCGGGGTGCGCGGCGATTTGAGCGTGCTCCATCTGCCCGACCTGCTGGGCAAGCGTGTGGTGATAAACTTCTTCCCGAGCCTCGACACGCCCGTGTGTGCCGCCTCGGTGCGCCGTTTCAACAAGGAAGCGGCCGCCCTGCCCGACACGGTGGTGCTCTGCGTGTCCAAGGACCTGCCGTTCGCGCAGAGCCGGTTCTGCACCACCGAGGGCATCGAGAACGTCGTCGCGCTCTCCGTCTTTCGCTGCAAGTGCATCGACGAGAAATACGGCATCACCCTTACCGACGGCCCGCTGCGCGGCCTGTTGGCCCGGGCGGTGGTCGTGGTCGACGAGACGGGCAAGATCGTTTACGAGCAGCTGGTCGACGAAATCACCCACGAGCCCGACTACGAAGCCGCGCTGGCTGTGCTGAAATAGGCGCTGCGCGGCTGTCGGACCCCGTAGCCTTTGCCCCCGCGGGTCGCCCGGTGCGGCCTGCGGGGGCTTTTTGCGTGCCGACGCGTTGCCTGGGCGGGCGGAGCGGGACAGGGTGGGGGACGCGCGGAAGTGCTGAAAGCGGCGCCGGAAGTTTAACATATTTAACCTTTGGTAACGCTTTGGATTTTTCCGACTGCTCCGGAAAATCCCGGAAAAGTCCCAGTCCGGACAAGTGTAGTCCCGGAAAATCCTGGGACTGCCTTAGAAAATTCTGGGACTACGATAGATTTTCCTGGGACTACACTTGTAAAACGCGCTGTTACCCTTGTATTTACGGAGTATATACGACAAAGGCACCCCGACCGGGATGCCCTTTCCTCTCTCTACCCAAAGATACACAAAAACCGCGACAGCGCAAAATGGGCCTGCCGAAGTGTTAAAAAGCAGCGTCAGGGTGTTTCGTGCCACTTTCAGCGCCGTTTCGGTCGAAAAAGGCGGTCCACGCAGCGCCGGTTTGAGAATTTGTGCCTATATTTGCCCACAATCGCATGAAAGTGATCGACGTTACCGCCGTATGGCGATTTTATCGTGACGGTTTCCGCGCCATGACGTGGGGGCGCACGCTGTGGGTCATCATCCTGCTGAAGCTCTTCATCCTTTTCGTCGTGCTGCGCGTGTGCTTCTTTCGTCCCGCGCTGGCCGGACTGGACGAGAGCCAGAAGCCCCGGGCCGTGGCCGGCGAGCTGCTGCGCGCGGACCGGAGCGGCGGGAACAGTGCGCAGCCTTAAAGGCGCGCGTGCGAGACGTATCGTTATAAAGACGTAGGACTATGTTGCTGAACCTCATCGAGCCCGCTCTCATCGACTGGTCGCGGGCACAATTCGCCCTCACGGCGTGCTATCACTGGCTCTTTGTCCCCCTGACGCTGGGCCTTGCCGTCGTCATGGCCATCATGGAGACACTTTACGTCATCCGGCGGGACCCGTTCTGGAAAAGGGCGGCGCGCTTTTGGATGAAGCTCTTCGGCATCAACTTCGCCGTCGGCGTGGCCACGGGCCTTATCCTCGAGTTCGAGTTCGGCACCAACTGGAGCAACTACTCCTGGTTTGTGGGCGACATCTTCGGCGCCCCGCTCGCCATTGAGGGCATTGTGGCCTTCTTCATGGAGGCCACGTTCATCGCAGTGATGTACTTCGGGTGGAACAAGGTAAGCCGCGGATTCCACCTCGCCGCGACGTGGCTCACGGGCGTAGGCGCCACACTTTCGGCGTGGTGGATACTTGTGGCCAACAGCTGGATGCAGCATCCCGTCGGTATGCAGTTCAACCCCGACACCGTGCGCAACGAGATGATGGACTTCTTTGCCGTGGCTTTCTCGCCCGTGGCGGTCGTCAAGTTCTGCCACACGGTCCTTTCGGGCTGGCTCACGGGCGCCGTGTTCGTCGCCGGCGTGAGCTGCTGGTACCTGTTGCGTCGCCGCGAGCAGCCCCTGGCCTTCGCGAGCCTGCGCATTGCCACCGTGGTGGGGCTGGTCGCCGCGCTCGGCGTAATGGCCACGGGCGACACGTCGGGCGTACAAGTGGCCAGACACCAGCCCATGAAGCTGGCCGCTATGGAAGGCCTCGAGCGCGGCGGCCGGCGCGCGCCGTTCTCGCTGGTGCCCGGTGTCGAAGTGCCCGGTGCGCTTTCGTTGCTCGCCACGCATGACGTCGACGGCTACGTGCCCGGCATCCGCGACCTCCTCGACGGTTACGTCCACCCCGACGGCACCGTCGTCCTCTCCGCCGACGAGAAGATACGCCGCGGCCGGGTGGCCCTCGATGCCTTCCGCACGTTCCGGGCCGACACGACGGCGCCCGCCGCCAAGGCCGAGGCGCGCCAGAGGCTGATGGACCACATGCCGTACTTCGGCTACGGATACCTGTCGTCGCCCGAGCGGCTCGTGCCGCCGGTGGGACTCACCTATTGGGCGTTTCGCGTCATGGTGGGCGGCGGCATGTTCCTGCTGGTCGTGCTGGCCGCGTTGCTTTTCTTCGAGCGGCGCGGCACGCTCGGGCGCCGGCGCTGGCTGCTCCATGCGGGGCTGTGGAGCATCCCGGTGGTCTACGCGGCCGGCCAGGCAGGCTGGATTGTGGCCGAAGTGGGGCGTCAGCCTTGGGCTATCCAGGACCTGCTGCCCGTTGAGGCCGCCGTTTCGCGCCTTGACCCTGCCGCCGTGCAGACGACGTTCTTCATTTTCCTCGTGCTGTTCACCGTGCTGCTCGTCGCCGAGCTGCGCATCCTCTGCCGCGCCGTAAGGAAGGGGCCCGAGGACTAAAACGCGGGCCGCCGCCCCGGCGGGCGCCCGGACTGTCTCACATCAAACAAACCCAATCCCGATGATTACGTACACTTTCCTGCAACATTACTGGTGGTTCCTCGTTTCACTGCTCGGCGGCCTGCTCGTTTTTTTGCTTTTCGTGCAAGGCGGCAACTCCCTGATATTTGCGCTGGGCCGCGACGAAGCCGAGCGTAGCCTGCTGATCAACTCGACGGGCCGCAAGTGGGAATTCACGTTCACGACGCTTGTCACGTTCGGCGGCGCCTTCTTCGCTTCTTTCCCCCTGTTTTACAGCACGAGCTTTGGAGGCGCTTATTGGGTCTGGGTGCTCATTCTTCTCAGCTTTGTCCTGCAAGCCGTGGCCTATGAATACCAGTCGAAGCCAGGCAACGTGCTGGGGCGCACCACGTACCGACGCTTTCTCGTGGCGAACGGTTTTGTGGGACCGTTCCTGCTGGGCGTCGCTGTGGCGACTTTCTTCACCGGTTCGGCCTTTATCGTCGACAAGGGCGCCATGGGCGACAGTCTGGTGCCGGTCATCAGTCGTTGGGCCAACGGCTGGCATGGGCTTGACGCCCTCGCCGAGCCGTGGAACTGGGTGCTGGGCCTGGCCGTTTTTTTCCTGGCCCGCGTGCTCGGGTCGCTGTATTTCCTGAACAACATCGACGACGCCGGGCTACAGCCCCGGCTGCGGCGTCAGGTGCTCCGCGACGGTGTGCCCTTCGTCGTGCTGTTCGTAGGTTTCGTGGGGCGGGTGCTGCTGGGCGACGGTTATGCCGTCGATGCCGACGGGCACATCGTGCTGACGCCCTATAAGTACGCGCTCAACCTGGTGCAGATGCCCGCTGTCGGGGCGACGTTCCTCGTGGGCGTGGCGCTGGTGTTGCACGGCCTGTTGCGTACCTTGTGGAAACCCGGATTCCGCCGGGGTATCTGGTCGGCCGGTTTCGGGACCGTGCTCGCCGTGACGGCCCTGCTGCTCGCGGCGGGCTATAACGGCACGGCTTACTATCCCTCGACCGTGTCGCCCGGAAGCTCGCTCACCATAGCCAACAGTTCCTCGAGCTACTTCACGCTGCGGACGATGGCTTGGGTGTCGCTGCTCATCCCGGTGGTAGTGGCCTACATAGCCTACGCCTGGTACGCCATCGACCGCCAGTCGCTGACGCGCAAGGAGCTCGAGAAAGGCGAACATAAGTATTGACACCATTTATAATCACCTCTGTAATTCGTTAAACACCGATGGAAAAATCCCGCATTGTCTGGCTCGATGTCTGCCGCTTCGCAGCCATGTTTCTCTTAGTGTGCTGTCATTGCGCCGACCCGTTCAACTTTTATTCCGGTGACGACCCCGCCGTGCTCGCCGACATTCAGTTCTGGGGCGGCGTCTACGGCAGCGCCATCCGCCCGTGCGTGCCACTGTTCGTCATGATAACGGGCGCGCTGCTCCTGCCCCTTCGCCGGGAGGCAGGTCCGTTCTATCGCCGGTATATTCCCCGTGTGTTCTGGCCTTTCCTCGTGTGGTCCGTGCTTTACTACCTGTTTCCCTGGGTGCTCGGTCTGCTGGGCGGCGGGCGCGAGGAGATGATGAACTTCTTCCCCTATGCCGCCGACGAGGGGCGCACGTTTGCCGACTCGCTGGAGCGCATCGCCGGCATTCCCGTCAATTTCAACCCGCTCGCCGTGCAGATGTGGTACATCTACCTGCTGATAGGCCTCTACCTGTACCTGCCCGTTTTCTCGGCGTGGGTGGAGCGCGCGTCGTTGCGGGCCAAGCTCTGGTTCCTGGCTGCGTGGGGCGTGACGCTGTTCTTGCCCTACGTGCATCACTTCGTCACTCCGCAAGTGTGGGGCGAGTGCGCCTGGAACCAGTTCGGGATGCTCTACTACTTCTGCGGCTTCAACGGCTACCTGCTTCTGGGCCACCTGCTGGCCCGCCACGTGTTGCCGCTCCGCACGGTGCTCGTGTGGGGCGTGCCGCTGATGCTGATAGGCTACGCCGTGACGTACATGGGCTTCACCTATACGCGCGCTGTCAGCAACGCTACGGGCGATTTGGACATACTTGAGCTCTTCTGGACTTACTGTTCGCCCAACGTCGTGCTACAGTCGGCGCCCCTGTTCGCCCTGTTGCAGCACGCCCGTCCGCGCTCCGAGGGCGTGCAGCGCCTGCTGGCCAACCTGACGACGTGCGGCTTCGGCATATTCATGCTCCACTACTTTTACATAGGGCCCAGCGTGATGCTGGTGCAGGCCGTGGGCGTACCGTTGGGCGGACAGATACCGCTGGGCGCCGTCGTGGCGTTCGCCGTGTCGTGGCTGACGGTCGAAGTGTTGCGCCGCGTGTTGGGACGTCGCCTCTCGCTGATTGCTCTCGGTGCCCGTTGACAGACGGGCGCCGAGGCCGATTTTCATGAGTACTACGACAGGAAAAACAAGTACTACGATAGTTTTTACAAGTACTACGATAGAAATTTCTATCGCTGCGACAGGAAAAACGGGGACTGCACTTCTCCGCACGGCGTCCGTGGCCCGGCTTCGCGGGGCTGGCGGGGACGCGTGTGCCGCCGAGATAGCGGAAAGGAGGGCGGAGCCGCTCCGCAGGCGCACTTTGGCGGCCGCAACCCGAAAAACGTCCGGCGAAAGGGGAATTTTGTCAAAAATATGTTTACCTTTGCCCGTCAGTAGGTTGTTTACCTTATGAATCCTTTCAACTTTACCCAGTTGCTGACGCAGGCGGTTGACGAACTCTCGGACTACGAGGGGCTGAAGGAACTCTTCCACCAGCATCGCCACGGCGACCCTATCCCCTCAGGTCCGGTGCTGGAGGAAATCGTCGGGCTGTGCCGCGCCATCCTCTTCCCGGGCTACTACGGCCGTTCGACGGTGGACAGCCGCACGGTGAAGTACCGCATCGGTGTCGACGTAGAGCGGCTTTACATGCGCCTTACCGAACAGGTCGAGGCCGGCCTGTGCTTTACGCGTAAGGCGACGGACGACGATTGTCCCTGTGCCGAAAACCGCGAGAAGGCAGCGGGCATCGCCGCCGCCCTTATCAGTCGGCTTCCCGCCCTGCGCCGCACGCTGGCCACGGACGTCGAGGCGGCTTATCTGGGCGACCCCGCGGCCGAGAACTACGGCGAAGTGATCAGCTGTTACCCCGTCATCAAGGCCTTGTCCAACTATCGCATCGCACACGAACTGCTCCAGCTCGGCGTGCCTTTAATCCCCCGCATCATTACCGAAATGGCGCACAGCGAGACCGGTATCGACATTCATCCCGGCGCGCAGATAGGCCATCATTTCACTATCGACCACGGCACGGGCGTCGTCATCGGCGCCACCTGCATTATCGGCAATCACGTCAAGCTCTACCAGGGCGTTACGCTCGGCGCCAAGAGTTTTCCCCTCGACGCCGACGGCCACCCCATCAAGCACATCCCGCGCCACCCCATCCTTGAGGACGACGTCATCGTCTACTCCAACGCTACCATCCTCGGTCGCATCACCATCGGGCGCGGCGCCACTATCGGCGGCAACTTATGGGTGACCGAGGATGTGGCCCCCGGCGAACGACTAATACAACGAAAGAACGCGAAACAGTAATCATGGAAGAACAATTCGAACTCATCGCCAAAACTTTCCAAGGACTTGAAGAAGTTTTGGCAAAGGAACTGACGGAACTCGGAGCCAACGATATACAGGTCGGGCGGCGCATGGTCTCGTTCACCGGCGACCAGGAAATGATGTACCGTGCCAATTTCTGCCTGCGCACCGCCGTGCGCGTACTCAAGCCGATAAAACACTTCAAGGCCGGCGATGCCGACGAGGTCTACACCGCCGTGAAGGAAATCGACTGGAGCCGTTACCTCGACCTCGATACTACGTTTGCCGTCGACTCCGTCGTCTATTCTCAGGACTTTCGCCATTCCAAGTTCGTCGCCTACAAGGTGAAGGATGCCATCGTCGATTATTTCCGCGAGAGCACCGGGAAACGCCCGAACATACGAATCACAAACCCGGATATAAAGCTGAACATTCATATCAGTGATACCGATTGTACGCTCTCGCTGGATTCGTCGGGCGAGAGCCTTCATCGTCGTGGCTATCGCTGCGCCACGGTCGACGCGCCTATCAACGAGGTGCTCGCCGCCGGCATCCTGAAGCTCGCGGGCTGGGACGGGGCCACCGACTTCGTCGACCCGATGTGCGGGTCCGGCACCTTGCTCATCGAGGCCGCCCTTATTGCGCGCAACATCTATCCCGGCGTCTTCCGCAAGGCGTTCGCTTTCGAGAAGTGGCGCGATTTCGACCGCGACCTGCTCGACCGTATTTACAACGACGACTCCCAGGAACGCGAGTTCCACCATAAAATATATGGGTACGACCTCAATCAGCCCGCCGTCGACGCCGCGATAGCCAACGCCAAGAGTGCGGGTGTGGCGGACTGCATCAGCGTGACGCGCCGCCCCCTGCAGCAATTCACGCAGCCGGCCGAGCCCGCCCTGATGGTGACCAATCCGCCCTACGGGGAGCGCCTCGTGTCGCCCGACCTGCTCGGGCTTTACCGGACGCTGGGCGAGCGCCTCAAACATCAGTTCGTGGGCGGCGAAGCGTGGGTGATCACGTCGCGCGAGGAGCTGTTCGATCAGATTGGCCTTAAGCCCAGTGTGCGCTTGCCGCTCTTCAATGGCTCGCTCGACTGCGAGCTGCGCAAGTATCAGGTATTTAGCGGAAAGTATCAGGACTTCCGGGCCGACGAGGGCGACATCCGCAGCGCCGAGGACCGCCGTTATAATGCCGACAAGCGTCGCTTCAAAGCCCACCGCGACGAGTTTCGCAAGCGTTTCGACGATGCGGACGACGATGACGGCATCCCCGACTTCGTGCGCCGCAAGCACTTGGAGTTCGAGCGCTCGCGTCAGGACGGCCGTCCCCGTCGTGACGAGGGTAGCCGCGGGCGTCGGCCCTACGAGGCGGGCAGTCGTCCGTCCGGCAGTGACCGCAAGCCTTATGACCGCGACCGTAAGCCCTTCGACCGCGACCGCAGATTCGGCGACCGTCCGCAGCGTCCCTATGACCGAGATTTCAAAAAGAAACGCTATGATAAATAAGTCTTTCCTAACCGCAGTCCTTCTGCTGATAGCCCTGCCGTTTATGGCCCAGCCGAAAAAGACCTTCACCCTCGACGATCTGCTTTCCGGGGGCAGCAATTTCTGGAATTTGCAGCCTAAGAATCTCCACACGACCTGGTGGGGCGATGTCTTGGTCGAACTTGATGTCGACGAATGCCGCCAGATTTCCGACGCCAAGGGACGCAGTGTTTACCCGAAGTTCCTGTTTACGCTCGACGAGCTCAATGCGGCCGCCGGCCTCGACGACAAGAACAAGGTGCGCAGCCTCTATTACGCCAGCTTCCCCGACGGCGAGCGCAAGGAGGTATTCGTGCGCACTTCGCGGGAGAACTTGATTTACGATTGGGGCGAGAAGAAAGTCGTGTGGCGGCAGCCGCGTGTGGCCGGAGCAACCCACGCTGACCTGTCGCTGGCCTCGCGCTGCGAAGCGTACGTCCGCGACTGGAATCTCTACGTCATGACGGCCGACGGCGCCGAGCTGGCCGTCACGACCGACGGCTCGCGCGAACTGGTGTACGGTCAGAGCGTGCACCGCGACGAGTTCGGTATCCGCAAGGGCACCTTCTGGAGTCCCAAGGGCAACCTGCTGGCCTTCTATCGCATGGACCAGTCGATGGTGACCGACTATCCGCAGGTTGACATCAGCGACCGGCCCGCCCGTTACGCCCCGGACAAATATCCCATGGCCGGCATGACGAGCCACAAGGTCACTGTGGGCATTTTCAACCCCGCTACGAAGCAGACCGTCTACCTCAAGGCCGGCGATCCCACCGACCGCTATTTCACGAACATCGCCTGGTCGCCCGACGAGCGCACCGTGTACATGATTGAGCTTCCCCGTTCGCAGGACAAGGCCGAGCTTGTGGCCTACGACGCCGCGACGGGCGACCGCAAGGGCGTGCTTTACACCGAGACCAATCCCAAGTACGTCCATCCGCAACATCCGATTGTCTTCCTCCCTTGGGATGACACGAAGTTCATCTATCAGAGCGAGCGCGACGGCTATAACCATCTCTACCTCTTCGACACGACGGGCAAGGAGCTGCGCCAGCTGACACAAGGGGAGTTCGTGGTGCTCGACCTCGTCGGCTTCAACACGAAGAAGAAGGCCCTCATCGTTTCGACCACCGAGGCCTCGCCCATCCAGGCAAATCTCTACGCCGTCAGCGTAGCCAACGGCAAGCGTACCCCCTTGGACGGCGGCACGGGCTGCCACACGCCGAGCCTGTCGGCTTCGGGCGCTTTCGTGCGCGACCTTTGGAGCTCGCCCGACGTCGTACGCAAAATCGACCTCACGGCGACCGCCACGGGCAAGAGCGTCAACCTCCTCACGGCCGCCGACCCTTGGGCCGGATACGACGTGCCCGAAATCACGGGTGGCACGATCAAGGCGGCCGACGGTACGACCGACCTGTATTACCGCCTGGTAAAACCGACAAACTTTGACCCGAATAAAAAATATCCTACCGTCGTCTACGTCTACGGCGGCCCCGGTATCCGCAACGTTGAGGCCACGCGAAATTTCATGGCGCGCGGATGGGAAATCTATATGGCGCAACGCGGCTACGTAGTCTTCGTCGTCGACAACAGGGGCTCCAGCCGTCGCGGCTTTGCCTTCGAAAGCGCTACGTTCCGGCATCTCGGCGACGTCGAAATGCAAGACCAGCTCAAGGGAGTGGAATTTCTGAAGACCCTGCCGTACGTCGACGCTGACCGCCTGGGCGTGCACGGCTGGTCGTTCGGCGGATTCATGACCACTAACCTCATGTGTTCCTATCCCGACGTCTTCAAGGTGGGCGTCGCCGGCGGTCC
This sequence comes from uncultured Alloprevotella sp., assembly GCA_944322325.1. Lineage (GTDB taxonomy): Bacteria > Bacteroidota > Bacteroidia > Bacteroidales > Bacteroidaceae > Alloprevotella. The sequence goes on along the minus strand of CALUOQ010000002.1, from coordinate 168,733 downwards.
CGTCATCGACTGGAAGTATTACGAGGTGATGTACGGCGAGCGCTACATGGACACCCCGCAGGAAAATCCCGAGGGATACGCGTCGACCAGCCTTCTCGGCAAGGCCAAGAACCTCAAGGGCCGTCTGCAGGTCATCATCGGTTATAACGACCCCACCTGCGTCCCGCAGCACTCCCTCGCCTTCCTGCGCGCCTGTGAGGACGCCGGCACGCAGCCCGACTTCTTCGTTTATCCCGGTCAGGGCCATAACATGTACGGCAAGGACATGATACATCTCCACGAGCGCATTACGCGTTACTTCGACGACTATCTGAAGTAGCCTGTCGCCGCGGCTTTTCGCGCCTCCGGCGAGGCGAAAAACAAGTGTAGTCCCAGAAATTTCTATCGCTACGATAGAAATTTCTGGGACTACACTTGTAAAAACGGGGACTACACTTGTTTTTTCAGGCCCGGTCCCCGTTTTGCCGCCGACCGAAAAACGCGTATCTTTGCCGGAAGAAACAATAACAAGTGCAGCATATGAAAATCTTACTCTTAGGCAGCGGCGGCCGCGAGCACGCCTTGGCATGGAAAATCGCGCAGAGCGAAAAGGTGGACAAGCTTTTCGTCGCTCCCGGCAATGCCGGCACGGCGCAGGTCGGCGAGAACGTGGCCCTCAAGGCCGACGACTTCGAGGCCATCGGCCGTTTCGTCGTGGCCCACGGCGTGGACATGGTAGTCGTTGGGCCCGAAGACCCGCTGGTCAAAGGCATCTACGACTATTTCGCCGCCGACGAAGCGCTTCGGTCGGTGGCCGTCATCGGTCCGTCGCGGGCCGGCGCACAGCTCGAGGGCTCCAAGGATTTCGCCAAAGGCTTCATGCAGCGCCACGGCATCCCGACAGCCGCTTACGCTACGTTCGACGGTACGCAGGTAGAGGAGGGCTGTCGCTTCCTTGCCACGCTGCGTCCGCCCTACGTGCTGAAAGCCGACGGGCTTTGTGCCGGAAAAGGCGTCCTTATCCTGCCGACGCTCGACGAAGCCCAGCGCGAACTGCGCGAAATGCTCGGTGGCATGTTCGGCACCGCTTCGTCGCGCGTGGTCATTGAGGAATATCTCGAAGGCATCGAGTGCTCCGTATTCGCGCTGACCGACGGACGCCACTATCAGCTCCTGCCCGAAGCGAAGGACTACAAGCGCATCGGCGAGGGCGACACGGGGCTCAACACGGGCGGCATGGGCAGCGTGTCGCCGGTCCCCTTTGCCGACGCCGCCTGGATGCAGAAAGTAGAGGAGCGCATCGTGCGGCCTACCGTCGAGGGGCTCGCGGCTGAGGGGCTGGACTACAAAGGTTTCATTTTCTTCGGATTGATGAACTGCGCGGGCGAACCGAAAGTCATAGAGTACAATTGTCGCATGGGCGACCCCGAAACCGAGGTCGTTATGTTGCGCCTGAAGAGCGACCTGGTCGACCTCTTCGAAGGCGTAGCCCGGGGCGACCTGGACAGCCGCAAGGTGGAGTTCGACTCCCGTGCGGCCGTCTGTGTCATGTGTGTGTCGGGCGGCTACCCCGGTGCTTACGACAAGGGTTACCCTATCACCGGCGCCGACGTCGAGGGGAGCATCGTCTTCCACGCCGGCACAGCCCTGAAGGACGGTCAGCTCGTCACGGCCGGCGGCCGTGTCATCGCGGTCAGCTCCTATGGTGCCATCCGTAGCGAGGCGCTCGCCAAGTCCATGGAGGGTGCGCGCGCCATCCGTTTTGAGAAAAAGTACTTCCGTTCCGACATCGGGCGCGACCTCGACGCCTGACGCACCGGCGACGGGCCGACCGACAGACTGACCGACAGCCGTGTACGAACGTACGTTCCAATATCGCGTGGCCGTGTCGAGCGCCTCGCTTCCCGTGGCGCTCGCGCTGACGGCGATGGCGTGGTTGCCCGGCGACTGGACCGACTGGCGCCGCTGGGCGGGCTTGGCGGCAGTCGTAGTCATGGCCTATTTCGTGGCGCTGTGGAACAATGTGCACATGCTGCTGCGCATCCGTTCGCGCCTGGTCAGTTCCACGTTCCTGCTCCTCGTGGCGGCTTGTCCTTTCCTGCATCGGTGGAGCACCGACTGGGTACCTGCGGCCTGCGCCATCGGGGTGTACTACTGCCTGTTTCGGGCTTACCAGAAGTCACATCCTGAGCCCGACGTCTTTCACGCGTTCGTTTTTCTCGGCGTGGGCAGTTTTTTCTTCCCCCAGTGGCTTTGCTTCGTCCCCGTGCTGTGGGGCGCTCTGCTCGTCCGGTTGCGCGCCTTCACCTCCCGTTCGTTCGTGGCTTCCCTGCTGGGGCTCGTGCTGGCTTATTGGGCCTTTGTGGCCTACGCGGCGTGGCACAACCGCCTCGACACGGCTTTCGGCTTCTGGCTCGACGCCTGGGCGGTCGGTCTGCCTGATTACGGCGCCTGTCCCCTGCCTTGTGCGGTCAGTTTCGCGTTTGTCTCGTTCTACCTTGCGGTGAGCACGGTCCACTTCAGCCGCACCGCCTTCTACGACCGTATCCGCGTACGTATGTACTACCGTTTGCTCATCACGCAGGCCGTGCTGCTCGGCGTTGCCATCGTCGCGCAGCCCCGCCACTTCGGCGTGGCTTTCCCGCTTTATGTGGTTACGGCGTCGCCCGTCGTCGGCCATTACTTTGCCTTGGCGCGCGGCCGGTTTATGAACGTTTGGTTTATCGCCTCGCTGTTGTTGCTCGGCGGGCTGTATGTGTTTAATCTCGTAGCGCCGTGGACGCCCTTGTCGACATATTGGTGACCTACGGACTGCCGGGCATGTTTGTGTCGGCCTTTTTGGCCGGCAGCATACTGCCTTTCAGTTCCGAGCTGGTGATGGCCGGCCTGCAACTGGCGGGTGCCGACCCTTGGGGACTGGTCGTGTGGGGCACGTTGGGCAACACGTTGGGCGGCCTGCTGAACTACGGCATCGGGCGGCTGGGCCGCGAAGAGTGGATTACGCGCTACGCCAAAGTATCGCCCGAGCGCCTGGAGCGCGGGCGGCGCTGGGTGCACCGTTACGGCGCCTGGGCCGGATTGTTGAGCTGGTTGCCCGTGGTCGGCGAGCTGATTACGGTGGCCATGGGTTACCTGCGCGTCAATTGGGCAACGTCGCTGCTGGCCATCCTGGTCGGTAAGGGATTGCGTTACTACGTGGTGGTTTTCTTGGTCTCCTATTATTAAATGTGAAACAGATGAGAACATCTTTTGTCGCTTTTTCCGTTGTGTGTGTGGCTGTCGTGCTGACGCTGTCGGCTTGCCGTCGCGACGCGGTGTCTGCCGACGGGTGTCCGGTCGTCACCGTGAGCATTGAGCCGCTGCGCTACCTGACGGAGCAGCTCGCCGCGGGGCGTTTCCGGGTGGTCACCATGGTGCCGCGCGGTAGCAGTCCGGAGAACTACGAGCCCTCGCCGCAGCAGCTGGTCGACCTGGCTGACAGCCGGGCCTACTTCCGGGTGGGCACGCTCGGTTTCGAGCGGACGTGGATGGCCAAGTTTGTCGACAATGCCCCCGACCTGAAAGTCTACGACACCTCGGCGGGCATTGCTCCCGTACACAGCGGCCATCGTCACGACGGAAAGGCCGTCGACGACACCGACCCCCATACGTGGATGTCGCCCGAAAACGTCCGCCTCATCGCCCGCCACATCTGTCAGGCCCTTTGTGAGCTCGACTCGGCCGACGCTCCCCTCTACCGGCGCCGGCTTGACAGTCTGGACTGCCGCATTGACAGCGTGGACAGCGTGGTGCGCCACGAGCTGGCCGCACTGCGCCACCGCACCTTCCTTACGTACCACCCGGCGCTCGGTCATTTTGCCCGCGACTACGGTCTGCGGCAATTGAGCGTCGAGAGCGAGGGCCGCGAGCCTTCGCCGGTCCAGCTGCGCCGGCTGGTGCGCAAATGTCGCAGCGCGCAGGTGAAGGTGGTCTTTGTGCAGGAAGGCTTGTCGGGCACTGCCGCGCGTCAGGTGGCCCGCGAGATCGGCGCCCGCGTAGTGACCATCAATCCGCTGGCCTACGACTGGCCGGCCGAAATCACCGGTATTGCCCGCCACCTCAGCGATGAGCCTTGACCCGTCTTTTTTGCTTCGTTTCCGCGGCGTGACGGCCGGTTACGGCCGCCGCACGGTGTTGACGGACGTCGACCTCGACGTGACGCCGGGCGACAGCCTGTTGCTGACCGGCCCCAACGGCGGTGGCAAGACGACGCTCGTGCGCCTCATGCTCGGCCTGGTGCGTCCCCGTCGCGGTACGGTGGAGCGCCGTCGCGGCCTTGTCGTGGGCTATCAACCCCAGTATCAGCGCATCGACCGACAGTTTCCCGTCACGGTGCGCGAGATTGTACTCTCGGGCTTGAATTGTCGTAAGCCCTTCTGGCGCCCGTTCACCGCTCGGCAGCTGGCGCACGCCGACCGGGTACTTGAGGAATGCGGTGTCGCTGAGTTCCGCCATCGCCTGGTGTCCGAGCTGAGCGGCGGGCAGTTGCAGCGCGTGCTGTTTGCCCGCGCCGTGGTCGGCGAGCCGGACTTGCTCATACTGGACGAGCCCGACACCTATCTCGACGCCGGCCGGCAGGACGAACTCTACCGCCGCCTCGACGCCTTGCGCCGCCGCTGCGCCGTCGTGCTTGTGACGCACCATCCCACCGCCGTGGCGGGCAGTGCATTCCGCACGCTGCACGTCGACGGCGGTGTGGCGGAGTGACCCGGCGGGCAGCCTGACAAGCGGTCCGTAGTTCCCGTAAAAACAAGTGTAGTCCCCGTTTTTCCTATCGCTGCGACAGGAATTTCTATCGCAGCGATAGGAAAAACGGGGACTACACTTGTAAAAACACCCGCCGACAGGCTTTCCGGCCACGGGGTACGGAGCGGGCGTATCGCGGCGCCGGTGGTCGGCCGCGCAGTCCGGCAGACGCGTGGCCCGACGACGGGCAGCACGCAAAAAAGGCTAATTATACCTCGCATGCCGAAATTTCTTTCTACTTTTGCGCCAAATCGTGTCCATACCTCGACAGAAATCATAAAATCCGTCATAAAAAAGTCGCGTACTTTGTCTATGAAACAGTACAAACTGGTCAACAACCTCTTCGGCTGGATAGTTTTTGCCATCGCAGCCTTTACGTATTGCTCCACCGTCGAGCCGACGGCGAGCTTCTGGGATTGTCCCGAGTTCATCACTACTGCTTACAAGTTGGAGGTCGGTCACCCGCCCGGTGCGCCGTTCTTCATGCTCACGGGTAACTTCTTCTCGCTCTTCTCGAGCGACCCGTCGCACGTGGCGCTGATGGTCAACCTCATGTCGGCGCTCTTCTCGGCCGCATGTATAATGTTCCTTTTCTGGAGCATTACGCACCTTGCACGCAAGCTGCTGTGTCCCGGCGGTGTCGTCGACAGCGTGGCCCACATGGTACTGATCGTCGGTTGCGGCCTCGTCGGTGCGCTCGTCTACACCTGGAGTGACACGTTCTGGTTCTCCGCCGTTGAGGGCGAGGTCTACGCCTATTCGTCGCTCTTCACCGCCGTGGTTTTCTGGCTTATCCTGAAATGGGAGGATGTCGCCGATCAGCCCCACTCCGACCGCTGGCTGGTGCTCATCGCCTACCTCGTGGGCCTCTCCATCGGCGTTCACCTCTTGAATCTGCTTTGTATCCCGGCCTTGGTGCTGGTCTACTATTACCGGCGTACGGCCCAGCCCACGGCGAAAGGCTCGCTCGTCGCGTTGCTCGTTTCGGTCGTGTTGGTGGCCGTAGTGCTCTACGGCATTGTCCCCGGCATCGTGAAGGTGGGCGGCTGGTTCGAACTTTTCTTCGTAAACCTGCTTGGCCTCAGCTTTAACAGCGGTTTGATCTTCTACATCGTTCTGGTCATCGCGGCCGTCGTTTGGGGTGTCTACGAGAGCTATGTGTGCCGCAATCGTCGGCGCATGATGGTGTCGTTCGTAGTCTCCGTCGGTCTGCTCGGTATTCCATTCTTCGGCTACGGCGTGCTGAGCGGCCTGATCGGCGTCGTGCTGTTGCTGGCCTTAGGCTGGGGACTCATGTACCGCAAGGACGGGAAAAACTACCTTGTGCGGGCGCGCTTCATGAATACGGCGCTGCTCTGTATGCTCACTATCATGATCGGATATTCCTCCTACGCCGTGATTGTCATCCGCTCGACGGCCAATCCGCCCATGGACCAAAACTCGCCGGAGGACGTCTTTGCGCTCGGTTCCTACCTGAACCGCGAACAGTACGGCGACAAGCCGCTGCTCTATGGCCCCGCCTACGGTTCCGAGCTGGTCTACGACAACGAGGGACGCGCCGTCAAGGAAACCGGAGCCCCTATCTATGTCCGCCACGAGAAGGTTAATCCCGACGAGCCCGACCGTTATGATCACGTGGGCGACAAGGGTTCGTACAAGTACGCCCAGAACATGCTTTTCCCCCGTATGCATTCTGCCGACCACGCCCGTGATTACGAGGCTTGGCTCGGTGGTGTGAAGGGGCGCGACGTCACGGGTGCCTACCCCAACGGCGAGACTTACACGGTCAAGATGCCGACGCAGCTGGAGAACCTTCGTTTCTTCTTCTCCTACCAGCTGAACTTCATGTACTGGCGCTATTTCATGTGGAACTTCGCCGGGCGTCAGAATGACGTACAAGGCTACGGCGAACTGGAGCACGGCAACTGGCTGTCGGGCATCCCGTTCATCGATAACGCAAGGTTAGGAAATCAGGAGACGCTGCCCGATGAGCTCAAGGACAACAAGGGACACAACGTCTTCTACTGTCTGCCGCTCATACTCGGCCTTTGCGGACTTTTCTGGCAGGCTTTCCGCGGCGAGAAAGGCATCCAGCAATTCTGGGTGGTGTTCTTCCTTTTCTTCATGACTGGCATAGCCATTGTCATCTACCTGAACCAGTCGCCCAATGAGCCGCGCGAGCGCGACTATGCCTACGCCGGTTCGTTCTATGCCTTTGCCATTTGGGTGGGCCTCGGCGTGGCTGCTGTGGCCCGCGGTCTTGAGCGCCTGAAGCTCAGCCGCCTGCAAGCCGCCCTCGTCGCTTCGGTCGTCTGCCTCTTCGTTCCGGCGCAGATGGTCAGCCAGACGTGGGACGACCACGACCGCTCGGGCCGCTACACCTGCCGCGACTTCGGCGCCAACTACCTCATGTCGTTGCCCGACAAGGGCGCGCCCGTCATCTTCACCAATGGTGACAACGACACCTTCCCCCTGTGGTACAATCAGGACACTGAGGGTGTGCGCACCGACGCCCGCGTCTGCAACCTCAGCTACCTGCAGACCGACTGGTACATCGACCAGATGCGGCGGCCGGCCTACGATTCGCCGTCGCTGCCTATCACGTGGAAGCGGTACGAGTACGTCGACAACGGACAGCACGACATCTTCCGCGTATTCCCCGAGTATAAACGCGAGCTGGACCAGCTGAAAGCCACGAACCCCGACGTCGACCCGTACGACCTGAAATTTATCATCGACACCTTCGTGCGCAATCCTGAGATTGGCTTCATCCCGACCGACAGCGTCATCGTGAAGGTCGACAAGGAGGCCGTGCTTCGTTCCGGCATGTACCTGCCGTTTGGCAAGGACTCCATTCCTTCGGTCATGCCGATCAAGCTGACGAAGCGTTATGTGACAAAAGCGGAGATGATGATGTACGAAATGCTGGTAAACAGCGGATGGACGCGGCCCCTGTACATTTCGCTGACCGTAGGCGAGAGCAACCACGCCGGCCTGTCGGACTACCTCATCCAGGAGGGCCTCGCTTCGCGCATTACGCCGTTCAACACGGGCGGGCGGGCTGTCGACACCGAGCGTATGTACGACAACCTCATGCACCGCTTCAAGTTCGGCGGCATCGACGACAAGGACTTCTACTTCGACCAGACGGTGATGCGCATGTGCTATACGCATCGCAACATCTTCGCCGCGACGGCCATGCAGCTCATTCGTGAGGGCAAAAAGGAGAAGGCGTTGCGCCTGTTGGAGTACTGCAAGAAAGTAATCCCGCCCTACAACGTGCCGTACAACCCGATGAGCGTCGGTCTCACCTACTCGGCAAACGCGTTCGTGCTGCCCGAAGCCTGGCGCTTAGTGGGACGTCCGCAGGAGGCAGAGCGCATTTTGCTCGCCATGGCCAAGAACAGCCGCCAGTACCTTGACTGGTACAACTCGCTCAGCGACTCGCGGTTGGCCTCCTACGGTCAGGACTGCAACCGCCACGTTCTGTACCTCTCGATGGTGATCAACGGACTCCACGCCTGCCAGTCGAAGCACGCGGCGGAGTACGAGAAATACTTCGACGGCCTCATGCAGACGCGTATCGGCCCGATCGTCATGCAGGCCATGCAGCATCAGTAACCTTCAGGCAGGCGCGGAGTGCCCGGCGTAGTTCCGGCTAAAGCTCCGCGCCTGCTTTTTTTGTTTTTCCCTTACCTCATGTTTATCGAACAACCTTCCGTTTGGCTTCGCTGGCTCTACCCGATGGCCACGTGGCGGATGAATCCGTCCGAAAGGGCGGTTTATCTGACGTTCGACGACGGGCCCATTCCGCGCGTTACGCCGTGGGTGCTCGACGTGCTCGACCATTATGGCGTCAAAGCCACTTTCTTCATGGTCGGCGACAACGTGCGCAAGCATCCCGCCGAGTTCGAGATGGTGCGAAGCCGCGGTCATCGGTTGGGCAACCATACGTTCAACCACATCGGCGGTCTGCGTCACGGCATCGGCAGTTACATGCGCAATGTGGAGCAGGCCAACGAACTCCTGCAGACCGACTTGTTCCGGCCGCCCCACGGCTGGATGAAATGGGGGCAGTACATCGCCGTGCGTATGCACTACCGCGTTATTATGTGGGACCTCGTCACGCGCGATTACTCCACAAGGCTCAACGGGCGCGACGTGCTGCTCAATGTGCGCCGCTATGCGCGCAACGGCAGTATCATCACGTTCCACGACTCCCTGAAGAGCGAGGACAAGTTGCTCTATGCGCTGCCCCGGGCCATCGAGTGGCTACAGTCGCAGGGCTATGCGATGAAAGTGTTCTGACCCTGTGACGCCTGTCGCCCCTCCGTCGCCTTTTCTTTCGGCGAGCGCGGTCAAGGACGCCGCCCGCCGTCACGGTTTCGATGCCTGCGGACTGGCTGAGGCCGGCCCCGTCAGCCCGGGGCGGCAGGCCGACGTGGCCCGCTGGCTGGCCGAAGGCCGTTGCGGCGCGATGGACTATCTGCGCCGGCACGCCGGGCTGCGCGCCGACCCCTGCCGCGTAGTGCCCGGCGCCCGTACGGTGGTCAGTCTGGCCCTGAATTATTATCCCGAGTGCCATCCCGAAGCCTTCGACTTTGCCTATTACGCCTATGGCCGCGACTATCACGATGTGGTCCGCGTCCGGCTGCGCGCCCTGCTGGCCGAGCTGGCCGAAGGGGCCGGGATGCCGCCCGAGACGTTGGGCCGTGGTTTCTGTGACACCGGGCCGGTCGACGAGCGCTACTGGGCCGTCGTGGCTGGCTTGGGCTGGTGGGGGCGCAACGCCCAGCTGATCATCCCCGGCTGCGGCAGCTATTTTTTTCTGGCCGAACTGATCGTGACGCTCCCCGCCGACGTGTACGACCGCCCCGTCGCCAACGGGTGTGGCGCCTGTCGCGCCTGTCTGACCGCCTGCCCCACGGGCGCACTCAGTCCGGACGCGGGTCTCGACGCCCGCCGCTGCCTCTCCTATCTGACCATCGAGAACCGTGGCCCCCTGCCGCCGGGTACGGCCGCCGCCATGGGCCGCTGCCTCTATGGTTGCGACCGCTGCCAGCAGGCCTGTCCGCACAACCGTCGCGCCGTGCCCACCCGCGTGGCCGACTTCCGCCCTTCGTCCGACTTCCTGGCCATGACGCCGCAGGCCTGGGCGTGCCTCACGCCCGACGACTATCGCCGCCTCTTCCGCGGCAGTGCCGTCAAGCGTGCCAAGTACGAAGGCCTCCGGCGCAACATTGACGCCCTGCTGGGCGACGGCGATGCCCGTTGCTGACTCGCTCGCGATAAGTGTAGTCCCCGTGATTCCTGTCGCTACGACAGTTTTTTCTATCGCAGCGATAGGAATTTCTATCGTAGCGTTAGTTTTTCTTTACACTTCGAGGCGCGCGACAGGGCCAGCCGACGCGGTTTTCCGGAGTCACGTCGCTGCGACAGGGGTAAACTGAGGGTCAGCCAAGTCTGCCTCGAAAAAAAGAACTATCTTTGTGCGGTAAATTAGCGTAATTATGAAAATTGCTTTGATAGGATACGGCAAGATGGGCCGTATGATAGAGGAAATCGCCGTAGCCCGCGGCCATCGCATCGTTTGCATCATCGACCTCGACAATCAGGACGATTTCGACTCCGCAGCGTTTGCCTCGGCTGACGTCGCCATCGAGTTTACCACGCCGACGGCAGCCTACGCCAACTACCTGCGCGCCTTTGCCCACGGCGTGAAGGTCGTGAGCGGGTCCACCGGCTGGATGGCCGAACACGGCGACGACGTGCGCCGCCTCTGTACCGAGGAGGGGCACACGCTGTTCTGGGCGTCCAACTTCTCGCTGGGCGTGGCTATTTTCAGCGCGGTCAACCGTTACCTCGCCTCGATCATGAACCGCTTCCCGGAGTACGACGTCACGATGGAAGAGGTGCACCACGTGCACAAGCTCGACGCGCCGAGCGGCACGGCCATCACCCTGGCCGAGGACATCGTTGAGCGTCTCGACCGCAAGGACCGCTGGGCGAAGGGCGAGTTCCGCCACGCCGACGGCATCGTCGAGGGTTCCAAGGACTGCCCCGCCGACGTCCTGCGCATCGACAGCGTCCGCCGCGGCGAGGTGCCGGGCATCCATAGCGTCCGCTATGACAGCGAAGCCGACGCCATCACCCTCACCCACGACGCCCATTCGCGCCGCGGCTTTGCCCTTGGTGCTGTGCTGGCTGCCGAATTTACCGCCACCCACGAGGGGCTGCTCACCATGAGCGACCTGTTTAATTTCTAAACTGCCCGTACCGATGAAACCCGTCAAGAAATCCTCCATCGTCAAGTGCGTCGTTTACACCGCCCTTTACCTCGCGTTTCTCTACTGGGTCAAATCGTGGTGGGGGCTGATTGTGGTGCCTTTCATCGTCGACGCTTACATCACCCGCTTCATTCCGTGGTCGTGGTGGCGCGGGCTGAAAAACCAGACCGCCCGCACGGTGATGGGGTGGGTCGATGCGATTGTCTTTGCCCTTGTGGCGATTTATTTCCTCAACCAGTTTTTTTTTCAGAACTACGTCATTCCCTCCTCCTCGCTCGAGAAAACGCTCCTCACCGGCGACTACCTCCTCGTAAGCAAGCTCAGCTACGGACCGCGTATCCCCCAGACGCCCCTGACGCTGCCCCTGACGCAGCACACCCTGCCGGTGCTTGGTTGCAAGAGTTACCTGGAACATCCCCACTGGGACTACCGTCGCGTCAAGGGGCTGGGAAATGTTGAGCTCAATGACATCGTGGTCTTCAACTACCCCGCCGGCGACACCGTGGCGCTCAACTATCAGGACGCGGACTTCTACGGCATGGTCTATCAGATAGGCGCGCAGCTCGTGCCCGACAGTGTGACCGCCTCCATGCCCTACGAGGCGCAACAGTCGGTGTTCCGGCGCCGCTACGCCGCCGGCCGCGCCTATGTGGCGCAGAACCCGGCCGAGTTCGGCGAAGTGGTCAGCCGTCCGACCGACCGGCGCGAAAACTACGTCAAGCGCTGCGTAGGCCTGCCCGGCCAGACGCTGCAAATCAAGAATAACGCCGTCTACCTCGACGGGCAGCTCAATCCCGACCACGCCGAGGTACAGTACGTCTACGAAGTGACATTCCGCACGATGCCGCCGGCCGACCTTGTGCGCGAGCTGGGCATTTCGGCCGAGGACCTGTCGCGCCCGGCTACGCCCGACGGCATGACGCGTTTTGTACCGCTGACGCGGGCCAACGTAGCCGCCCTCATGGCCCGGACCGACATTGTGGCCTCCATCCGCCCCACAGCCGGTTACGGGTCGGCCCTCTATCCGCAAAACAAGGTGACGGGCTGGACCACCGCCGACTACGGCCCCGTCTGGATACCAGCCAAGGGCGCCACGCTCCGCCTTACGCTCGACAACCTGCCCGTCTACGAACGCCCCATCCGTGTCTACGAGGGCAACCGCCTCGAAGTGAAGGACGGACAGATATACATCAACGGCCAGCGCACCGACAGCTATACGTTCAAGCTCGACTATTACTGGATGATGGGCGATAACCGCGACAATTCGGCCGATTCGCGCTTCTGGGGCTTCGTGCCCGAGGACCACGTCGTCGGCAAACCGCTCTTCATCTGGCTCTCGCTCGACCCCGACTACGGCTGGTTCGACGGCAAGGTACGCTGGAGCCGCCTGCTCAACTGGGTGGGCGACATTTAAGCCGGCCGTAACGCCCGAAGCAATCACCCTCTTGACCGCCAATGCGCCGCACGCTCATCCTCCTGTCCCTGTTGCTCACGGCCGTACTGCTGGCCGGGACTGTCAGGGCGCTGCTCGTCACGCAATACGTGGTGATGGCAACTGACGCGCCGGACCTCCTGCCCGGCGACCGCGTGCTGGTTAACCGCGTGGCTTACGGTCTGCGCCTGCCCGGCGACCGTTGGTGGGGCCCCCGCCGCCTGGGCAACGGGCGGGCCGAGGAGGGCGACTACATTGCTTTCTACGACCCGCAGGGCTACGGCCCCGAGGACCGGCGCCCCGTCCGTGTGGGACAGGTGTTGGCCGCGCCCGGCGATACGCTTTGGCTGGACCCGGCGCGCCGCTCGCTGCTCCCGGCGCGTACGACGACCGACGCACGCCCCGTGCCGATTCCCGCCGCGGGCACCCTGGTCGACGTGACGCCATGGACGGCCCGCCTGCTGTGGCGCACCTTGCGTCAGCACGAACACCGCCCCGCCGTGCTCGTCGGCGACACTGCGTTGCGCCTTGGCGGCCGCCTGCTTCGCCGCGTCCGCGTCCGGCAGGACTATTACTGGACCGAAGGCAGCGCGCAAGCGGGGCTGGTGCCCGCCTCTTCCCTTGTGGGACGCGCCTTCTGCGTGAGTTATTCGCTCGACCCCGCCCAACCTTTCGGTCGCCGCTGGCGCAGTGACCGCTGTCTGTCTCTGTTGCCATGAAAGAAGTCCTGCTCACTTCAGCCTACCTGGCTCCGGTTCAGTACTATACAAAACTTTTTGCCGCCGACTGCGTCACGGAGGAGCGTCACGACCACTATGTGAAGCAGACCTACCGCAACCGTTGCGTCATCGCCGGTCCGTCGGGCCCGCTCGCCCTGACGATTCCCGTCGAGGGCAGCACGTCGCCCCATCGGGCCACGTGTGACGTCCGCATCAGCGACCACGGCAACTGGCGCCACCAGCATTGGACGGCCCTCGTCAGTGCGTACGAGAGCAGCCCTTTCTTTGAGTTCTACGCCGACGACCTGCGGCCTCACTACGAACGCCGTTACGACTACCTCGTCGACTTCAATGAAGCCCTGCAGCGCACGATGTGCGACCTGCTGGACTTGTGCCCCCACATCCGGCTGACCGAGCGTTACGTCGAAGCACCCGCACCCGGCGTGGCCGACTTCCGCGAGCGCATCCGCCCGAAGCTCCCATACGCCGACGACGAGACGTTCGCGCCGGTCCCTTACTACCAGGTCTTTGCGCAGCGCTTGGGCTTCCTGCCTAACCTGAGTATCGTCGACCTGCTGTTCAACATGGGCCCCGAAGCCCGCCTCGTCCTGCGCGACGGCTGCCGATGAAGCGGCAGTCCGGGCGGCAAATGGCGCGGGCAACCGCATAAAAATGCCGGACAGCCCGGCCATGTGCCAAGAAAGCCGTAATTTTGCACACCATTTACTTACGATTAATTCCCATACACTTTGAAAACATTTGAAGAGCTGGGCGTGTCCGAGGAACTGCGTCGCGCCATCAAAGAGATAGGTTACGAGACACCGACGCCGGTGCAGGAAGCCGTCATCCCCTACCTGCTCGGCACAGGTAACGACGTGATAGCCCTGGCGCAGACCGGTACGGGAAAAACCGCCGCCTACGGCCTGCCCGTACTCCAGAAGGTAAACCCGGCGGAGCACCACACGCAAGCGGTCGTACTGAGCCCGACGCGCGAGCTTTGCCTGCAAATCGTGGGCGACCTTAAAGAATACTCGCGCTATGTCGAAGGCCTTCAGGTCGTAGCCGTCTACGGCGGTTCCAGTATCGAGAGCCAAATCCGCGCCCTGAAGCGCGGCGCGCAGGTAATCGTGGCCACGCCGGGGCGCCTCATCGACTTGATGAAACGCGGAGTGGCCAAGCTCGAAGCCGTGGAAAACGTGGTGCTCGACGAGGCCGACGAAATGCTCAATATGGGCTTCAGCGAGAGCATAGACGAAATTTTGGCCGGCGTACCGACGGAGCGCAACACCCTGCTGTTCTCGGCGACGATGAGCAAGGAAATCACTGCCATCGCGACGAACTACCTGCACGACTATAAGGAAATTGTCGTCGGGTCGCGCAATGAGGGCGCCGAGAACGTCAATCATATTTACTACCTCGTACATGCGAAGGACAAGTACCCCGCCCTGAAACGCGTGGTCGACTATCATCCCGGCATCTACGCCATTATTTTCTGCCGCACCCGCGCCGAGACGCAGGAGGTCGCCGACAAGCTTATCCAGGACGGCTACAACGCTGAAGCTCTGCACGGCGACTTGTCGCAGGCGCAGCGCGACTTGACCATGCAGAAGTTCCGGCAACACCGCACGCAGCTCCTCGTGGCCACGGACGTGGCGGCACGCGGACTCGACGTCGACGAACTGACGCACGTCATTAACTACGGCCTTCCCGACGACGTCGAGAACTATACCCACCGCAGCGGCCGTACCGGCCGGGCCGGACGGCGGGGCACGAGCATCAGCATCATTCATCTCCGCGAGCGCGGTAAGGTCCGCGTCATCGAACGTACGATTGGCAAGGACTTCGAGCGGGGCGTCCTGCCGGAGCCCAAGGAAATCTGCACGAAGCAGTTGTACCACGTGATGGACGAGCTGGAACGTATCGCCGTTAACGACGAGGAAATCGCGCCCTTCCTTCCGGAAATCTATCGTAAGCTCGATTGGCTCACAAAGGAAGATCTGGTGAAGCGCATCGTCAGTCGTGAGTTCGGTCGCTTCCTTCAGTATTACGCCAACGCCCCCGAAATTATCGAACCCACCGAAGGCCGCAAGAAGGAGCCCCGTGCCGAACGCGCCCCGCGTCGCCAGCGTGAACGGGGGGAGCACACGGCCGAACCGGGGTACACCCGCCTTTATCTGAACTTAGGGAAGCGCGATAATTTCTATGCGCGCGAAATTATTAACTTAGTCAACCGCTACGTCAAGGGCCAGATAGAAATCGGCCGCATAGACCTTACGCCGAACTGCTCCTTCTTTGAAGTTCCCGAAGAGAACGCCCAAATCGTCATGCGCAAGATGGCGAAAGCCAAAGTCGGCGAGCGGCGTGTCGTGGTCGACTTTGCCGACCGCGAGCAGGGTGGGGGAAACAGCGAACGCCCGGCCCGCAAACGCGCCTTCAAGGGCGGGAAAAAGGAGCGCGACGACAAGAATTTCGCGCCGCGCGGCAAGAAGAAAAAGGACAATTGGCGGCAGTTTTTCGAGGATTGAAGATGCAACGAATGAGCTTGGCAAAAATACGGTGGGCGCTGTGCGTCGTGCTGGCGCTGACCTGTGCGGGCGCCGCGGCCCAGAACCTGACACTCAAGGTGGGCGGCGGACTGGCCTCGCGCCTTCAGGACAGCCGGCCGGTGGGTGCGTTCAAAATCGGTCTGGGCTACGAACACGAGTTTAACCAGCAGTGGACGCTCGAGCCGTCGCTCGTCTTTTACGGCAAGGGCTGGAAACTGCCCGATGAGCAGGTCGTCATTCGCAACGACGAGGGCGAACCGATGACCGACGAGACCGGGGCGACACTCGTCGGTGTGCGCAGCACCTCGGTCGCTGCCAATTATGTCGAGTTGCCCGTCGTGATACATTATTATATACGTACGAAAACGGCGCAGTACGTCAATCTGTACACAGGCCCTTACGTGGCCTGCGGCGTCAGCGGAAAGACCAAGACCAAGGGTGACGCCGACCGCGAGGGCAGCGAGAAGATGTACTATGACCGCCAGACTTTCTCCGAGTCCGGCGCCCGCCGCTTCGATGTCGGATGGCAGGTCGGCGCGGGCTACCAGTTCAACCGCCACTTCACCCTTGGTCTTGAGGCCGACTTCTCGCTGACGCGCTTCCGCAGCGGCGCCCCGCGCAATGTGGCTGGGCTGATAGCCCTGACCTACACTTTTTCGGGCGAGTGAAGTCCCCGTTCCCCGTACGTCGAGGCGCGAAATACCTAAAAGTGGGTATTGCGACGCTGGCGCAGCCTCCGTATCTTTGCGGGTGATTACAACAACCACTTTCCGCCCGCCGGAAGCGACGCGAGTTGCCGCGGGCAGACGGAGGTCGGTGCCGTCGCGACGACGTTGCCCGCTGCGTCAGAGAAAAGTTGAAGAAAAAATTGTTATGTCCATGTTCGTATAACGCCGCTCCCTTTTCGGAGCGGCGTTGTTAGTTCCGGAAAAATGTTCCATACCCGAAAAACAAAAGGGCACGGTTTTCGTACTTTCAAAAGAAATCATTATATTTGCGGTAAGTTTAACCCTTAAAACAGTAAGCGCTATGATGATTATTGAAGCTATCGGCCAGAATGCGGGGACTGTCTGGCAACTCCTGAACGCACAGTCAGACGCGGTTTCCGTAACGTTTATCAAACAGAGCACGGGTTTGAAGGATAGCGAGGTCTACGCCGCCATCGGCTGGCTCGCTCGCGAGGGTAAGATCTTCTTTGCTGAAAAAGACGGAAAGACTGTTTTAAGTCTCACTCCTATCAACATTTATTTCTAAGTCATTGCCCGGAGAGCGGGGCGAGGCGGCAGGTCCGGCGGACCTGCTATCGCGCACGGCGCGGTCCCTCCCCGTTATGCTTTGAATCCTTGAAATTATCCGCGTCCGGCGGGGAAAGCGATTTCCCCGCCGGACGCTTTTTTGCGCCGTAGAGCAGAGCGCGGGCGAAAAGGCCATGGGGCGGCGTAGGCCGCCTCTCGGAAAAAACATATCTTTGCAGGTCAAACCTACACCAACCGTCGCACGAATGGAAGAACTTCTGCACTATACCTGGCAGCACCGCCTCTTTCCCGTCGCACCGCTTGCCACGACCGACGGCGCGCCGGTCGAGGTCATCGACCCCGGCCTGCATAACCGTGACGCCGGTCCGGATTTTTTCAACGCCAAGGTGAAAATCGACGGCACCCTCTGGGTGGGCAATGTCGAGCTCCATTGCCGCGCGAGCGACTGGCGGCGTCACGGCCACGACGCTGACCCGGCCTACAACAGCGTGGTGCTCCACGTCGTCGGCGAGGCCGACTGTGAGGTCCGCACCGCCGAGGGGCGCCGGCTGCCCCAGTTGAGGCTCGAGGTGCCTGCGTCGCTGCGCGACAACTACCGGACGCTGCTGGCGGAGTCCCACTATCCGCCGTGCTACCGCGTCGTGCCGCGCATCGGGCGTTTCGTCGTCGACAGCTGGCTGAGCGCACTCACGGTGGAGCGCCTCGAAAGCAAGGCCGGGCGCATTGCCGGTCTTGTCCGTACGACTGTGGCCGACTGGGAGTACGTTTGTTTCGCCACGCTGGCCCGCAATTTCGGCTTCGGCGTCAATGGTGACGCCTTCGAGGAATGGGCGCGCCACGTCAGCCTTCAGCAAATCGGCAAGCACCGCGACTCCCTTTTCCAGGTCGAAGCCTATTTCCTGGGGCAGGCCGGTCTGCTGGCCGATGAGTCCGCCGCTCCCGACGACTACTACCTCCGTCTGCGCGAGGAGTACCTTTTTCTTGCGCGCAAGTTCTCCCTGATGCCCATGCCCGTCGAGCGTTGGCGTTTCCTGCGCCTTCGGCCGCAGAACTTCCCCCACGTGCGCCTGTCGCAGCTGGCCCGGCTTTACCACGAGGGGCGGGCCGAGTTTTCGCGGTTGCTCGAGGCCGACGGGCCCGATGCGCTGCGCGCCTGCCTGGCGACGTCCGTCACGCCCTATTGGGAGACACACTACGCTTTCGGGCACGAAAGTCCGCGTCGCAGCAAGGCGCTACAGCGCGCGTCGCTCGACCTGCTGATTATCAATACGGTCGTGCCCCTCTTCTTCGCCTACGGGCGTTGGCGTCACGACGAAACGCTTTGCGAGCGGGCCTTTGCGCTGCTCGAGCAGCTCGGCGCCGAGAACAACTTCATCACCCGTTCGTGGCGGGCCGCCGGTATTCGCGTCGAGAGCGCCGCCGACAGCCAGGCCCTCGTTCATCTGCGGCGCAACTACTGCGACCGCAAGGACTGTCTGCGCTGCCGCTTTGGCTACGAGTACCTGCGCGACGGCGCCGGGCGGTCCTCCGTTTCATTGTCTTAACCGTAACATTTATGGAATACGCCTTTGAAATCACCTTGAAGGTACGCGATTACGAGTGCGACCTCCAGGGCATCGTCAACAACGCCAACTATCAGCACTACATCGAACACACGCGTCACGAGTACCTCCTTTCGCGCGGTGTCAGCTTTGCCGACCTCCACGCCCGGGGCATTGATGCCGTCGTGGCGCGCCTGCAGATGGCTTTCAAAACGCCCCTGCGCAGCGGCGACCAGTTCGTCTCGCGGCTGGCGGTGCGCAAGGAGGGGTTGAAGATAGTCTTCGTGCAGGACATCTACCGCCTGCCCGACCTCAAGCCCGTCATCCGTTCCACGGTGGACACCGTCTGTCTGGTCGACGGACGCCTTTCGGCCTGTCCCGAACTGGAGCAGCAACTCGGTCTATGACGCCGCTCGAACGGGAAATCCTCTGCGCTGTGGCGCTCAGCCGGACACACGGCCTGAGCCAGGCGGCCGCGTTGCAGCTCTACCGCGCCGCCGGTTCGGCCACAGCCCTGTTCGAGCACCGGGCAGACCTGCGCGCCCTCCTGCCCGACGTGGCCCCACGCGCCGCGGCGGCCCTGCGTGCGGCCGACGACGCCCTGCATCGCGCCGAGGCCGAGCTGGAGTGGGCCGGCAGCAAGGGGGTCGACGTGCTCTGCCTGGGTGACGACCGTTACCCCGTCCGGCTGCGCGAGTGCCCCGATGCGCCCTTGGTGCTTTACTACAAGGGCACGCCGTGTCTGTCGGCGCGGCGTATGGTCGCCGTGGTCGGTACGCGCCGCGTAACGGAGCAGGGCAAGGAGCTTTGCCGCCGCTTTTGCGACGAACTGGCCGCCGCGGCGCCCGGTACGGTCGTCGTGAGCGGACTGGCCTACGGCGTCGACATCCATGCCCACCGCGCCGCCCTCGCAGCGGGACTGCCCACGGTCGGCGTGCTGGCCCACGGCCTCGACCGGCTCTATCCGCCCAGTCACCGGCGCGAGGCGGCCGCCATGCTGGCCGACGGCGGTCTCCTTACGGAATACATGACCGGCACGGTGCCCGACAAGGGCAACTTCGTCCGGCGCAACCGCATCGTAGCGGGGCTGGTGGATGCCTGCGTTGTCGTGGAGAGCGCGGCGCGCGGCGGAGCCCTCATCACGGCGCGGCTGGCCGCTGACTACCATCGCGACGTTTTCGCCTTCCCCGGCCGGGTGACCGACCCCTGCTCCGAGGGATGCAACCAGCTCATCGCGAGCCAGCAGGCCCTGCTCCTGACGGGCGGGCGTGCCTTGGCCGAAAACATGGGGTGGGCCGAGGCCGGCGCGGCGCCGGCTCCCGTGCAGCGCGAACTGTTTCCCGAGTTGACCGAGGCCGAGGCCGCGCTCTGCGAACTGCTGCGGGACTCGGACGGACTGCCCCTGAACATGCTGGTGGTGCGCTCGGGGCGACCGGTGCAGGAGGTGAGCGCGCTGCTCTTCGAGCTGGAGATGAAGGGCGTAGTGAAGGCCATGGCCGGCAGCCTGTACCGCCTGCTCTGACCGCCGGGAGGAAATACGGGTGCGAGGATACAAAAAAATCCCACACCGGGGGATGGTGCAGGAGTTTCACTAACACTGATTCTGGATAGACCCCGGACGCTTCCGGGTTTTGCTAGGAAAAAGAGGATGCTTGGCATTTGCCGCCCGCGGTGGACTGGACTTTCGCCCCATCGCTGAACGACACTGCAAAAGTAAGGTAGAGATGTGACAAAACCGTGACAAGCGGGTGACGGAGCTGCGACATTTTCGCGGCGCAGGCCTCGGCGGCGCCGACGCGTAGGCGTAGGCCTTGCCGGCGCCGCGAAATGTTAAAACGCGAAGGGGCCGATTTGGCCGTCTCGCCGGTTTCCTGTAAATTTGAACAGTCAAAAGAGGGACATCCGCCGCGGGTGTCCCTCTTTTCGTCTTTGGCCCGGAAAACGGGCGCTGCGGCGCGAAAAACAAGTGTAGTCCCCGGAAAAACAAGTGTAGTTCCAGAAATTTCCAGCGTAGTCCCAGTCGCTCCGGGCACTGCGCCGCTCCGAACGGAGGCTGCGGAAGCCCCACCGCAGGCAGCGCGGCGCGCGGCGGAATGTAACGGGAGGTTAAAAACGTTAAATCCCAATCCGTCCGGTCGCCGTGACGCGGCGGACCGGCGGCGCGGTGCACACTTCGGGCGTCGGAAACGTGGTTTTTTGCCCGGTGTGCGCATTTCGTGGCACTGCGTCGCCCGTGATTGTCAAAATTACCGTAAATTTGTAGGCAGAATCTTTTCATACTGAAAAAGTCCTGAGACATGAAAGAGCAACTCACAGTGGTCAAGGTGGGCGGGAAAATCGTCGAGACGCCCTCGACGCTCGAACAGCTGCTGACCGACTTCAGCGCCCTGCCGGGCCGTAAGGTTCTGGTACACGGCGGCGGGCGCACAGCCACCGACCTGGCCGCGCGCATGGGCGTAGAGACCCGCATGGTCGGCGGACGCCGCGTGACGGACGCCGACATGCTCCGCATCGTCACGATGGTCTACGGTGGCCTGGTTAACAAAAACGTCGTGGCCGGCCTGCAGGCGCGCGGTGTCAACGCGCTCGGTCTGACGGGCGCCGACATGGACGTCATCCGGTCGCACCGGCGCGAGGTGGGCGAGGTGGACTATGGTTTCGTGGGCGACGTGGATCGCGTGGACGGCGACCGGCTGGCGCGCCTCGTGGCGGACGGCGTGGTGCCCGTCATGGCACCGCTGACCCACGACGGTCGCGGCACTCTGCTCAATACCAACGCCGACACCATAGCCGGCGAGACGGCCAAGGCCCTTGCCGCCCGTTTCGACGTGACGCTCGTCTACTGCTTCGAGCACGCCGGCGTGCTGGCCGACCCCGACGACGAAGGCAGCGTCATCCCACGTATCACGCGCCAGAGCTTTGCCGCGCTGGCGGCCGACGGTACTGTGAGCGGCGGCATGCTGCCCAAAATCGAAAACAGTCTGCGGGCTGTTGAGGCCGGCGTAGCGCGCGTGGTCATCACCCGCGCCGACGCCATCGGTCAACCCGGCGGAACCGTCATCGAATAGCCCGCCGCGCGTCGCGGAGCAAAAGCCCCGCTATTTCTTGGCTACTCCCATGAAATGGACTACTTTTGCAGAGCAAAGCCCCGCTTCCCCATCCATGAGGAGCACTGCGTCGCCGGTGCGCGTCGCCGACGGCCGGACAACGAGAGTAAACTCAATCATTAATAACTTAATTCAAATTTTTCTCTATGTGGTTATGTAATTCATCAATCGGACGGAAGGTAATCATGTCGGTTACCGGCGTCGCGCTAATCCTGTTCCTGACGTTCCATGCGTGCATGAACGTCGTAGCACTCTTCTCGGAGGAAGGCTACAATACGGTGTGCGAATTGCTCGGCGCCAACTGGTATGCCGTAGCTGCTACGCTCGTGTTGGCGGCCTTGGTGGCCATTCACTTCATCTATGCCATCATCCTGACGCTCCAGAACCGGAAAGCGCGCGGCAGTAACCGCTACGCTGTGACCGACCGTCCCGAAAAAGTGGAATGGGCTTCGCAAAACATGTTCGTGCTGGGCGTAATCGTGGTCGTAGGCTTGCTCCTTCACCTCTATAACTTCTGGTACAACATGATGTTCGCTGAACTCATCGGCGACCCCTATATGGGGCCCTGCTACGCCGGTGACGGCTACGGCTACATCGTTGAGACGTTCAGCAACCCCATCCTGACGGTGCTCTACGTCGTTTGGTTTGTCGCCATCTGGTTCCATCTGACGCACGGCTTCTGGAGCGCGTTGCAGACGCTCGGATGGAACGGTAAAGTGTGGTTCCAGCGCTGGAAAACGATAGGCACGTGGTACGTGACGATACTGATGGCGCTCTTCCTCGTAGTCGCTCTGAAATTTGCCTTCTGCGGAGGTGCTTGCTAACACGGCGGCCGCGCCTGCCAGCGCAGTCTCCCTACAATCAATCAAAACAATAAACAAAAGAATATGGCTACAATAAATTCCAAAATCCCCGAAGGACCCATTTCAGAGAAGTGGACGAATTTCAAAGCGCACCAGAAGCTGGTCAACCCGGCCAACAAGCGCAAACTGGATATAATCGTCGTCGGCACCGGACTGGCCGGCGCTTCGGCCGCCGCTTCGCTCGGCGAAATGGGCTTTAAGGTATTTAATTTCTGCATACAGGATTCGCCGCGCCGCGCCCACTCCATCGCCGCCCAGGGCGGTATCAATGCGGCCAAGAACTACCAGAACGACGGCGACTCGGTATACCGTCTTTTCTATGACACCGTGAAGGGTGGCGACTACCGCGCCCGCGAGGCCAACGTCTACCGTCTGGCCGAGGTGAGCGCCAACATCATCGACCAATGCGTCGCTCAGGGCGTTCCCTTCGCCCGCGAGTATGGCGGCCTCCTCGCCAACCGTTCGTTCGGCGGCGTGCAGGTGAGCCGTACGTTCTATGCGAAAGGCCAGACGGGCCAGCAGCTGTTGCTCGGTGCCTACTCGGCCCTCATGTGTCAGGTGCACGCCGGTACAGTGAAGCTCTTCTGTCGCTACGAGATGCAGGACGTCGTCATTATCGACGGACGCGCTCGCGGCATCATTGCCAAAAACCTGATCACCGGTAAGCTCGAGCGCTTCGCCGCCCATGCCGTGGTACTCGCCACCGGCGGTTACGGAAACACCTACTTCCTTTCGACGAACGCCATGGGCTGCAACTGTTCCGCAGCCATCGCCGCGTATCGCAAGGGCGCTTACTTTGCCAACCCGGCCTTCGTCCAGATTCACCCGACCTGTATCCCGGTACACGGCGACAAGCAGTCGAAGCTCACACTGATGTCCGAGTCGCTCCGCAACGACGGCCGCATCTGGGTACCGAAGAAGCTGGAAGACGCCAAGAAGCTCCAGGAAGGCAAAATCCAGGGCCGCGACATTCCGGAAGAAGACCGCGACTACTACTTGGAGCGCCGCTATCCGGCGTTCGGTAACCTCGTGCCGCGCGACGTAGCGAGCCGCGCCGCCAAAGAGCGCTGTGACAAAGGCTATGGCGTCAACAGTACCGGTCTGGCTGTATTCCTCGATTTCTCGGAGGCTATACAGCGTCTTGGCCGCGACGCCGTCGAGCAGCGCTATGGCAACCTCTTCGACATGTATGAGGAGATTACGGACGTCTCGCCCTACGACAACCCGATGATGATTTACCCCGCTATTCACTACACCATGGGTGGTCTGTGGGTGGACTACGAACTGCAGACCAACATCCCCGGTCTGTTCGCCATTGGCGAGTGCAACTTCTCCGACCACGGCGCCAACCGTTTGGGAGCCTCCGCGCTGATGCAGGGTCTGGCTGACGGTTATTTCGTCCTGCCTTACACGATTCAGAACTACCTCAGCGATCAAATCACTGTGCCTCGTTTCTCGACCGACCTGCCTGAGTTTGCTGCCGCCGAGAAGGCTGTGAACGACCGCATCGACCATCTGATGAACATCAAGGGCAAGGAGTCTGTCGACAGCATCCATAAGAAACTCGGCCACGTCATGTGGGAATACGTTGGCATGGCCCGTACGAAGGAAGGCCTCGAGAAGGCACTCGGTCTCCTTAAGGAC
The DNA here is from genome assembly GCA_944322325.1 of uncultured Alloprevotella sp. GTDB lineage: Bacteria > Bacteroidota > Bacteroidia > Bacteroidales > Bacteroidaceae > Alloprevotella. The sequence continues at coordinate 144,574 of CALUOQ010000002.1, read as the reverse complement.
ATCCGCAAGGAGTTCGAGACGAATCTCTTCGTCCCCGGTTCGAAAGAGGGTCTCAACGTCGAGCTCGACAAAGCGCTGCGCTTGAACGACTTCATCACAATGGGCCAGCTCATCGCCTACGACGCCCTGAACCGCAACGAGAGCTGCGGCGGTCACTTCCGCGAAGAATATCAGACCGAAGACGGCGAGGCCAAGCGCGATGACCAGAACTGCTTCTACGTATCGTGCTGGGAGTATCAAGGTTCCGACGAGAAAGCGCCTGTCATGTATAAAGAGCCGCTGAAGTACGAGGCTATCGAGGTGAAGACTCGTAACTATAAGAATTAATACGGTAGTTGCACGAAAAACAAGAAAGGACAAAACAATGGCTAAGAATATAAGTTTCACGATTAAGTACTGGAAGCAGAATGGTCCGAAGGACGCCGGTCATTTCGAACAGCGCGAGATGAAAGACATCCCCGACGATACGTCGTTCCTCGAGATGCTTGATATTCTCAATGAGGAGCTTATCGAAGAGGGAAAGGAACCTTTTGTTTTCGACCACGACTGCCGCGAGGGCATCTGCGGCATGTGTTCGCTCTACATCAACGGTACGCCTCACGGCAAGACCGAAACGGGCGCCACGACCTGCCAGCTTTACATGCGCCGCTTCAACGACGGCGACGTCATCACCGTCGAGCCTTGGCGCTCGGCTGCTTTTCCGGTCATCAAGGACTGTATGGTCGACCGTTCGGCTTTCGATAAAATCCAGCAGGCCGGCGGTTACATCACCGTCCGCACCGGTGCGCCGCAGGACGCCAATGCCATCCTCATCCCGAAGCAGAACGCCGACGAGGCGATGGACTGCGCCACCTGCATCGGCTGCGGCGCTTGCGTGGCAGCCTGCAAGAACGGCTCGGCCATGCTCTTCGTTTCCTCGAAAGTGAGCCAGTTCGCTCTTCTGCCGCAGGGCCGTCCCGAAGCCGCCAAGCGCGCGAAAGCCATGGTGGCCAAGATGGACGAGCTCGGCTTCGGAAACTGTACGAACACCCGCGCCTGCGAGGCCGTCTGCCCGAAGAACGAAAGCATCGCCAACATCGCTCGCCTCAACCGCGAGTTCATCAAGGCCAAGCTGAACGACTAAACAGCGGAGCGCAGTGCCGCTCTTTCCTATCAGCCGGCCCGGTAAGTTTATGACACTTGCCGGGCCGGCTTGCGTGTCGGGAGGAAGGTGGTGAACCGCTCCAGCCGTCTCCAGCGGGCGCTTGGAAAGTCTTAATGTAAGGATTCTGCTTTCCGACGCTGGTCATGCTGAAACTTTTTATTACTTTTGCAGGCGGACAAAGGGAGGTGCGAATCCGCGGCCCGGTGTCCGGATTCCGTATGGCTAATATCGCCTGAATAGGCCTTTATACGCGAGCCGTCGGGGCTTCTTTGAAAGCTTCGCCGGCTTTTTTGTGTTTTTTAGGCGCAGTTTTGGGTTTCTTGACTGCTTTGGTGGACCGAAAACTCTATATTTGCAGATAATTCTAAAACCCTACCTGTTATGACAAAATCCGCGTACCTTTTTGCACTCGCAGCCCTGCTGACGGCCTGCGGCGCCCCTTCGCCCAAGAATGCTCCGGCCGACTTGCCCGCCGACTCGATAGCCCGTCTCGACACCCTTCCGGCGCAGAGCGACTATGCGTCGGTGTCCGTACCCTCTGGCTTCGCCATCGCCACCACGCCGGGCGGCGACCGCTATCTCTACGACCTGTCGGCGCACCGCGCCACTTATGCCCTTTCGCCCGACGAGGATATTCACTATCTCGTCGCCAGCAGTCCGCAGTCGGCTTACTTTACGCTCTACACCTCCGCTGAGAGTTTCGGTTTCCAGCAAATTGTGGACCAGTCGGGCCGCCGCATCCTCACGGGGCCGGCCTCGTATGCAGGGTTTGGCGGGTCGTCGGTACGGGCCAGCCTCGGCCTGGAAGAGCGGGTGTTCGACCTCGGCCAGACGAAGCCCGGCACCCAAGTGATGACGCCCGCCTATCCCGCATTGGTGCGCCAGCAGTCCGTGCAGGAGTCGAAGGTGATGGACGTAGTAGCGTTCGACGACGAGCCCTCCGACCGGCAAAACACTGTCTACCTGAATCTGCTTTACGAGGTGCCGGCTGCCGCCACGCCCGCAGCCTACGCCATGGGCACTTGGGTGCTGGACAAGGTCATCGAGCCGCTCGACCTGATGGACAGCCTGAACTATCATCCCGTCGTCCGCACCCGTGACGACTACAGCATCGTCCGCGAAACGCTCCCGCGCCGTTTCTTCGCCGCCAACGACTCCGTGGCCGCCTACAGCAGTTTCCCTGTCGGCATTGGCGTCTACCTGAGTCTCCGTTGGTGCGAGGGCGATTTCTACACCTACTACCGCGACATGCAGAGCTTCACCGGCGGAGCTCATGGCTATTACACGCAGAATTACTTCACCTATGACATGCAGGCCGGCTGCCCCCTGACGGCCAGTCGCCTTTTCCGTCCTGAAGCCATGCCCGAGGTGCGTCGCCTGTTGCTCGAAAAGCTGGCGGCCGACCGCTCGCAGGCGCTCAACGACACCGTTACGCCCGCCCAGCTCGTCGAGCAGTATGGCGATCTCGTCATCGACGACACCCAGCCCTGCCCCGAAGGTGCGCTGTCGCCCGTTCCGGCCCTCGTACCGCAAGGCGTGGTCTACGCGTTCCAGCCCTACGAGTACGGCAGCTATGCCGAAGGCATCATCCGCGCCGTCCTGCCCTATAGCGAGGTAAAGCTGCTGCTCCGTCCCGAAGTAGTGGAGCGTCTGGGGCTCTGACCCCGGAGCGACAAGGGCAGCGCCCGGTCTGAACAAGTACTACGACAGAAATTCCTATCGCTGCGATAGAAAATTCTGTCGTAGTACTTGTTTTTTCTGTCGTAGTACTTCTGTTTCCGGCCGTAGCCAGGGATTCGCCTTGGGGCGCCGGCGCGGTTCTCTTTGGCCGCCGTCGTCGTTTTGTTAAGGGGCTGTCACATGATTGTCACATCTTTTCGCCTCCTTTGCAGGCGAAAACAAGGGCCGCTCTCCCAAGCCGGCATGACCGTCGCTTAGGTCCGCGTCAATTTCGCTTAGATACACAGTTATTCAACTATTCACTCAACAACCAACGTTATGAAAAGAAGACTGTTCACTCTCATTCTTTTCGCAGCGGCCTTGTTCGGCGTTGTGCCGGCCGCCGCGCAACACTCCACCGCCGCGCTCAACGAGAAGGCGGTTACGTTCGACCTTCCCACGCTGCCTGCTGACTACGGCAGCTTCCTCGTGGCGAACGACCTGGGCCGCAATGGCTACTACGAACAGAAGCCCGTGGCCGAACTGATGGGCAACTTGGCCGAAAAAGTAGACATTGAGTGTGTCGCCGCGCTGGGCGACGTCCATCACTTCGAGGGAGTCGCTTCGACGAGCGACCCGCTGTGGATGACCAACTACGAGCTGATTTATTCGCACCCCGAGCTGATGCTTCCCTGGTACCCCATCCTGGGCAACCACGAGTACAACGGTAACACGCAGGCCGTCATTGATTATAGCAAGGTCAGCCGCAGGTGGATGATGCCGGCGCGCTACTACACGAAAACCGTAGAGGCCGAGGACGACACCCGGGCGCAGCTGTTTTTCATCGATACGGCACCGCTCATCGACAAGTACCGCAAGGATTCGCTCGACTACCCCGACGCTGGCCGGCAGGACCGCGACGCACAACTGGCGTGGCTCGAGGAGCAACTGCGCACGTCGACCGCCAAATGGAAGATAGTCATGGGCCATCATCCCGTATTCGCGCAAACGACGAAGAGCGAGAAAGAGCGTCTCGACATGCAGAAATACCTGAAGCCTCTGCTCGATCGTTACGGCGTCGACCTTTATATTTGCGGCCACATCCACAGTTTTCAGCACATCGTCCCCGCCGGGAGCAAGACGGACTACCTCGTGAATACCTCCGGCTCCCTGGCGCGCGAGGTGTCGCCTATCGAGGGCACGCGCTTCTGTAGTAATGACGAGGGCTTCACTCTCCTTGCGTTCAACAAGGACGAGATTCATTGCTACCTCTACAACGAGAAAGGCCGCATCATCTACGACTTCACCCACCGCCGCTAAAGGCGCGACATTCCCTGTCACCTGACTTGCCAAGCCCGGCCGGACGCATCCGTCCCGCCGGGCTTGGTTTATTTTGGGCCGGACGCGGAAACCTTGCGGCAGACGAGCAGCACGTGGGCGCCGTCGGCCAGTGTCGTGGCGAAGAGGTACGTGTCGCCTCCGTCGTGCAGCTTCAGCCGTTTGCGCAGCTCGGCTACCGTGGCGGGGAAGTTACGCACGCTCAGATTCGCTTTCGGTTTTTCGCCCAGCAGGGTGCGCAGCTGGGCCCGCCCCATGCCGCTACAAGCCGTTACCTCGAAAGTGCGGCCCGGGAAGTCCGTCACGAGCCGGTCGGCGGTGTAGAGGTGGCTGTTCGGATGCAGTTTTTCCAGTCCGTACCGCGCGGCAGTCAGCCGGAACGCTCCGGCCTTGAGCACCGACGCTTCGGGTTCGTAGAGGTAGCGGTGGGGTTGTGTGGCGTAGTGGGGTAGGGCGCCGGCTTCCTCGGACGGGTGGAAACCCAGGCGCCCGTCGGCACAGACGATGAGTGGCTCGCCCCCGGCGGTGCGTTGCATGACGACGAGTAGTTCCTTGCATTCGCCTCCCTCGGCCACGACGTGGGCTTCCGCCACGTGGGGCAACGTCGAAAGTGCTTCGCGGAGGTCGAGCATGGGCGAAAGTTTGGCCAGCACGGTGCCGGCCTTGTCGAGCAGGCGGAGCGCCAGGCGTTCGAGGTCGGGCTCGCAGTCGGCCAGGCACACGGTTTTGCGCCCGGCGGCGTCGCGGCGGGCCGGGTCGATGAAGAGAAGGTCGAGCGGCGGCAGGCTGTCGAGGGCCGCTACGGCGTCGGCTTCCTTCACTTCGGCATGGGGCGCCCCCACCAGCGGCAGGTTGTGGCGGGCCAGCCGGCAGAGCACGGCCTGTCGTTCCACGTAAACGGCCCGGCGGAACAGGGGGGCGAGAAAGGCGAAGTCCACGCCCAGTCCGCCCGTCAGGTCGGCCATGCCGTCACGGTGGCTGACGAGGCGCTGCACCAGCCTCACCTTGTAGCGCGCCGCCGCCTCGCCCGAGCATTGTTCGAGCGACAGCCGCGGCGGGTAGCGCAAGTCGGGCTGTGCCGCCCACGAGGGAACCTTGGCTTGCAGGCGCTGCCAGCCTTCGATTTGTGTCAGGGCCAGCCGGGCGTCGATGTCCGTGCGCCCCGTCAGTTGCAGGGCCAGCCGGGCGATATCGTCGCGCCGGTGCGCTTCGATGAAGCGGCGTGTGGCTTCGTTGAGTTCCTCCATGCGTAGAGGATTTAACGGATGACGCGGTAACGGGCCTTGGCTTCGGCGCGCGACTTGAAGTTGAAGTGCCACCACTCGGTGCGCAGCGCCTTGAATCCCGCCTCGCGCATCACACTGCGGAGCAGCCGGCGGTTGCGGACGGCCTCGGCCGAGAGTGTACCTCCGGCCTGGAGCGCCGCTTCGCGGTCGATGTGGGCCGCGGCGCCCATGTGGTCGATGGGGGTGCCCATGTCGAGTGTGTCGCCGCTGGCTGCGTCGCACAGGGTGACGTCGACGGCCAGCCCGTAGTTGTGCAGGCCGCCTCCGCGGGCCGGATTGCTCACGTAAAAGTACTTGGGCGTGTTCTTGACGGCGTCCCACATGGTCTGTTGCACGCTCATCGGCCGCGCGGCGTCGTACACGGCGAGCGACAAGTCCGGCCGTCGGCGGCGCAGGATGGCCTGCGCGCGTTTCAGGGCCCGCGCCGCTTCGGGGTGAAGGTAGGCCCGGTTGAGGTCCGAGTAGAGCACACGGCCCGTGAAGTTGTCCGCGCGGCTGTACATCAGGCTGACGCGAATGGTGGAGTCGACGTCCGTGACGCACACCATGCCCTGGCGCTCCAGGGAGCGCTCGGTGGCCGTGAGGCCGTCGCCGACGGGCGTGACCGACAGGGCGAGCAGGGAAAAAAGGAGAGTAAGCATGACGCGTAACGTTAAGTTCGGCACAAAGGTAAGCATTCTTCGTCACTCCGTCGGAGTAACGACGTCGATGAGAATAGCGGAAAGACCCGGCCGGACCGCCCGACAAAGTGCGGACGCGGAGTCCGGTAGTTGGCAACTTATCCTTACCTTTGCAGGCGTTAATCCGCTTGTCCTTATGGTACTCAATTATATTTGGGTGGCTTTCTTTCTCGTGGCGTTCGTTATCGCCGTTGTCCGGCTCGTCGTCTTGGGCGACACGGAAGTATTCCCGGCCATCATCAACTCGACGTTCGACTCAGCCAAGACCGCGTTCGAGATTTCGCTCGGTCTGACGGGCGTGCTGGCGCTCTGGATGGGCGTGATGAAGGTAGGCGAGCGCGGTGGTGTGGTACAGGCGCTGGCGCGCGTGCTTAGCCCCGTGTTCGTAAAGCTTTTCCCCGAAATTCCGAAGGGGCATCCCGTTGTGGGCAACATATTCATGAACATCGCGGCCAATATGCTTGGGCTCGACAATGCCGCCACTCCGATGGGCCTGAAGGCGATGGAGGGATTGCAGGAGCTGAACCCGAAAAAAGACACGGCGTCGAACGCCATGATAATGTTCCTTGTGCTCAACACGTCGGGGCTGACCATTATTCCGGTGAGTATCATGGTTTATCGTGCCCAGCTCGGCGCCGCGCAGCCCACCGACGTGTTCATCCCTATCCTGCTGGCCACGTTTTTCTCGACGCTGGCGGGCATCATCGTCACCAGCCTGTATCAACGTATCAACCTGCTGAACCGTACCCTCCTGCTGACGCTGGGCGGCATGTCACTGGGCGTGGCGGCCATCATCTGGGGATTTGGCCGCATGTCGCGCGAAGACATGGCCCTCACGACGACCACGGCGGCCAATACGCTGCTTTTCCTCGTCATCGTCGGTTTCATCGTGGCGGGCGTAAGGCGGCGGATAAATGTCTACGACGCGTTCATCGAGGGCGCTAAGGGCGGATTCGAGACCGCCGTGCGCATCATTCCTTACCTGGTGGCCGTGCTGGTGGGCATTGCCGTGTTCCGCGCTTCGGGCGCCATGGAGTGGATTACCGACGGGGTGGCGTGGCTGGTCGCTTTGATGGGCTGCGACACCGAGTGGGTCGGCGCGCTGCCCACGGCGTTGATGAAGCCGCTCAGCGGCAGCGGTGCGCGCGGCATGATGGTCGATGCCATGACGACCTACGGTGCGGATTCCTTTGTCGGTCGGTTGAGTTGCATCTTCCAAGGTGCGACGGACACGACCTTTTATATTTTGGCCGTCTACTTCGGCAGTGTCGGTATACGCCGCACGCGTCACGCCGTGGCTTGCGGCTTGCTGGCTGACCTGGCCGGCGTGGTGGCGGCTGTCGCCATCTGTTACCTTTTCTTTGGATAAAAAAAGCCCGGCGGCAAGGCGGATGAGGCCCGACGCCGCCGGCCCAACGACGATATGGCTAACTTGAAATCCCTGGCCAAGGACACGGCCATCTACGGCCTGAGCAGCATCTTCGGCCGCTTCCTCAATTATCTGCTCGTCCCCCTCTACACCGCCACGATGGCGGCTTCGTCGGGGGCCTACGGCGTCATTACGAACGTCTACAGCTACACGGCCCTCCTGCTCGTGCTCCTGACGTTCGGCATGGAGACCACGTTTTTCCGTTTCGCCAACAAGGAGGGCGAGTCGCCGATGCGCGTCTATTCGACCACGCTGCTGATGGTGGGCGGCGTCGGGCTGCTGTTTGTGGCGGCGGTGCTGGTGTTCCTGAAGCCGCTTTCGGCATGGATGGGCTATGCGGACCATCCGCAGTACGTGGCGACGATGTTTACGTGCGTAGCCATCGACGCTTTCCAGAGCATCCCTTTCGCTTACCTGCGCTACCAGCGGAAAGCCTTGAAGTTCGCCGCGCTGAAATTGCTCTTTATTGTGCCCAACATTCTGCTCAATCTGCTTTACTTCGTCGGCGTGCCGTGGCTCTACGGCCATGCCTCGACGCAGCCGCTCGTCGAGGCGTTTTACCACGGCGAGGTCGATTTTGCCTGGGCCTTTTATATTAATCTGTTCTGTACCGCTTCGGTCACCTTCTTCTTCCGTCGCGAACTCACGGGCTTCCGTTACGTGTTCGACGGACGGCTGGCGCGACGCATGTGGCGCTATTCGTGGCCCATACTCGTGCTGGGCATCGCCGGAATCCTGAACCAAGTGGCCGACAAGATACTGTTCCGATTCATAGCTCCCCATGCCGGACGCGAGGTCGACGTGCAGCTCGGCATCTACGGCGCCGCAGTGAAAATTGCCATGATTATGACGCTCATCACGCAGGCTTTCCGTTACGCCTACGAGCCGTTCGTGTTCAACAAGAGCCGCGACCGCGACAGCAAGGAAACCTATGCGTTGGCCATGAAGTACTTCCTGATTTTCACCCTGCTGGCTTTCCTTTGCGTGATGGGGTACTTGGACGTGCTGAAGTTTATCATCGCGCCCGATTACTGGGAGGGCCTTACGGTGACTCCTATCGTGATGGTGGCGGGCATACTGCTGGGCGTTTATTTCAACCTGTCGCTGTGGTACAAGCTCATTGACCGTACGGTCTATGGCGTGTGGTTTTCGCTCGCAGGCTGCGCCGTGCTCATCGCGGTCAACGTGATTTTCATTCCCCGTTACAGTTATATGGCTTGTGCCTGGGGTGGGGTGGCCGGGTACGGCACGGCGACGCTGCTGTCCTACTTCGTGGGTCAGCGTCTTTACCCTATTGATTATCCCCTGCGCAGTATGGGCGTCTATGTGCTGCTGACGGCGTTCTTTTACGGCTTGATGTGTTGTGTGCCAGCCGACTGGCCCCTTCTGGCGCGGCTCGGCGTGAACACGGTGCTGATTGGGCTTTTCGTGGCGCACATGGTACATTACGATTTCCCCCTGTCCGGGCTTCCTGTCGTAGGCAAATACTTCAAGCGCATGGGCTTCCGTTAGCGTAGTCGCCCTCGTTGAGCAAAGAGCGAGCGGGCAAATTGTTTCATCTCCCTTTCCAGTTGGCGCGCCCGGCCGCCGGTCATGCGGTCGAGCTCCGCCCAGAAGCGCGGACCGTGGTTCATCTCGTTCAGGTGGGCCAGTTCGTGCTTGATGACGTAGTCCACCAAATGTGCCGGAGCCAGCATGAGCCACAGCGAAAGGTTGATGTTTCCCAGCTCGGAGCAACTGCCCCAACGGGTGTGCATCCGCTTGATGGTGACGCCGTGGTAACGCAGGTCGAAGCGGCGGGCCATTTCGTCGAGCCGTGAGGGCAGGATGGCCTTGGCCTGGATGCGGAGTTGCTCGGCCAGTATGTCGTTGAGCCAGCGTTGCCGTTCGGGCGAGTCCCAGTCCGCTCCGGGGGCGAGGTGGATGGTTACGTGACTCAGTCGGCGCGTCAGGGTGGCTTCAGACCGCCCCGTGAGCGACGGGTCGGTCTGAAAGCGCAGCTGGAGCAGTTCGGTGTCGATGCGGAACGCGAGGTCTATTTTCATGTGCCGGTCTTGTTTTTTTCTGTCGCCGCGGTGAGCAATTCCTGTCGCAGCGCCAGAATTTTCTATCGCTACGATAGGAATTTCTATCGCTGCGTTAGGATTTTCTATCGTAGCGATAGGAATTTCTGTCGCTGCGGTAGTGATTTCAGGCGTAGTGCCAGGAAATCCGCTTGCGGCGTCGGGCAAAAAGAAAAGCCGTCCGGACGTTCCGAACGGCTTTCGCGCTTCAGGATGGGCTTGAACCAACGACCCCCTGATTAACAGTCAGGTGCTCTAACCAACTGAGCTACTGAAGCAGGGCTGCGATTCCGGTTTCTGGCGCTTCAGGATGGGCTTGAACCAACGACCCCCTGATTAACAGTCAGGTGCTCTAACCAACTGAGCTACTGAAGCAATGAACAGGCGTTACCCGGAATTGCGCTGCAAAAGTAATGGTTATTTTTGAAATTAGCAATATCTTTGCAGGAAATAATGCGAAAAAATCGGATGAAGCGGGTAATTTGTATGGGAAACGCGCTGGTTGACGTGCTGGCGCGGGTGGAAAATGACGACGTACTGACTGATTTGTCCTTGCCCGAGGGCGCGATGCAGCTGGTAGACGACGAACGCTTTTGCACCGTGCGCGACGCGATGACGGCTTACGCAACGGAAAAAGCCACGGGCGGTTCGGCGGCCAACACGGCGCTGGCCATGGCGCAGCTGGGCGCCCGTCCCGGCTTTGTCGGCAGTGTGGGCGCGGACGACGACGGGTGCTTTTTTGCGCATAGTCTTCAGGAACACGGGGTGCAGACGCGTCTGGTTTCGTCGGAGCGACCCACAGGCGTAGCTTCGACGTTTATTTCGCCGGACGGGCAGCGCACGTTCGCTACCTATCTGGGTGCGGCGGCCGGACTGACGGCCGACGATTTGCGTCCGGACTGGCTGGAGGGCTATGACTGCCTTTATGTCGAAGGTTACCTCGTCCAGAATCACGCGCTCATCGACCGGGCCTTCGACTTGGCTCATGCGGCGGGCCTTGAGGTCGGTCTGGATTTGGCGAGCTACAACATCGTGGAGGCGGACTACGACTTTTTTGTCCACTTGGCGAAGAAGTCCGACCTCATCTTTGCCAATGCCGACGAAGCCCGTGTTTTTACCGGCAAGGGACCCCATGAGGCGGTGGCCGAGCTTGCCCGGACTTGCCGGATAGCTGTGGTAAAGAACGGGAAGCGGGGTGCCATCGTACAGCGGGGCGATGAAGTCGTCGAAGTACCGGCCATGGAGGTGGCGCGTGTCGTGGACACCACGGCTGCGGGCGACTTCTTTGCGGCGGGCTTCCTCTACGGTTTGGCCGGCGGAGCGTCGCTCCTGCGTAGCGCCGAGCTTGGCAGCCTGCTGGCCGGACATATCATTCAGCACGTAGGCACCGCTCTGCCCGAAGCGGAGTGGTGCGAAATCCGGACTGTAGTGCAGACGCTTTAACGCCGACTCATTTAATATAAGTGTAAACAAGAAAATCCGAAATACCCTATTGATGAAAAAAATCGTTTTGGCACTCTTCACGGCCTGTGCGATGCTTCCGGCCAGTGCCCAGTCTGAACATAATTTCGAAGCGGCGAAAAATCTGGACATATTCAACGCGCTTTACAAGGAGCTGGACCTTTATTACGTCGATACGCTCGACGCGCAGAAGTTAGTGCGGGCCGCCATCGACGGTATGCTCGACGAACTCGACCCCTATACCGAGTTTTACTCGGCCAAGACCCGCGAAGACCTGAAGCAGATGGCGACGGGCAAATACGCCGGCATCGGGGCCATCATCCAGTATAACAAGAAAACCGATCGCTGCGTCATCGGCGACCCCTTCGAGGGTATGCCGGCCGCTGAGGCCGGGCTGCGTGCCGGCGACGTCATTCTCTCCATTGACGGTAAGGATACGGGTGAGCGTGGCGACCGTGATGCGGGCGATTACTCCCAGTCGGTGAGCGACGCGCTGCGCGGCGAGCCCGGGTCGAGCTTCGAAATACGCGTACAGCGCCCCGGTACGGCCGAACCGCTGACCCTGACTCTCGTTCGTCGCACGATAGCCGTGCCCGCCATTACGTACTACGGCATGGTCGACGCGACGACGGGCTACATCCTGCTGAGCGAATACACTGAAAACTGCGCCCGTAATGTGCGTCGCGCCGTAGTCGACCTGAAACAGCAGGGCATGACACGCCTGATACTGGACTTGCGCAACAATGGCGGCGGCCTGATGGACGAGGCGGTGAAGTTGGTCAATCTTTTCCTGCCCAAGGGAAAAGAAGTACTCCACACGCGCGGAAAGATCGAGCAGATGAATCAGACGTACAAGACGACCGACGACCCGCTCGACCTCGAAATGCCGCTCGTCGTGCTGGTCAACGGCGGGACCGCCTCGGCCGCCGAAATCACGTCCGGCGCCTTGCAGGACTACGACCGCGCCGTCATCATGGGAAACCGCACCTATGGCAAGGGGCTCGTTCAGCAGCCGCGCGAGCTCCCCTACGGAACGCAGATGAAGCTCACTACGAGCAAGTACTTCATCCCCAGCGGGCGCTGTGTCCAAGCCTATGATTTCAAGAACCGCAATGAGGACGGCTCGCCTAAGCATCTGCCCGACAGTCTCTGCCATGAGTTTCGCACGGTGGCCGGACGTGTCGTTCGCGACGGCGGCGGCATCACGCCGGACGTCGCCGTGCCTGCCGATACGCTTTCGGGCATTGCGTCCTACTTGCTTTATTCCGATGCCCTCTTCGATTATTGCAACAATTACCGCAACAGCCATGACACGCTGGCGACGCCCGAACGCTTCCGCCTCACTGATGAGGAGTACGGGCGTTTCAAGGCGTTCGTAGAGCAGAGTGATTTCACGTACGACCGCGAGACGAAAAGCCTCCTCGCCCGTCTGAAGAAGGCCGCCCGCCTCGAAGGGACGGCCGACAGCGCTCAGGCCGAGTTTCAGGCTCTTGAGGCCAAGCTCAGCCCTAACTTGAGCGCCGACCTCGACCGTCATAAGAACGAAATCACCCGCATTGTCAGCACGGAGCTTATCCGTCGTTACTATTACGCCGCCGGTGTAGCCCAGTATTATATGCAGGACGACAAAGTGGTGGCTCGCGCTGTCGAACTGCTGAACCAGCCCGACGAGATGCGCCGCTTGTTGAGCAAGTAGCAATCCTCCGCGAGGCGAGGACTTTTAGTGTGTTTTCGGGCCCGGCGGCAGCAGGAAGTCCACCCGTGTGCCAATTCCCTCGCTCGACTGTAGGCGGATGTTTCCGCCGTGCAGTCGGGCGATTTGCTTACACAGGCTCAACCCGATGCCCGATCCACCCGGTTTCGTCGTAAAGAAGGGGACGAAGACCTGCTCCGCCACTTCCGGGCGCAGTCCCGGCCCGTTGTCCTCGACGTAGAAGTGGTCGCCGTCGCCGGCCAAGCGTTGGAACGTCAGCTGCACTTTGGCCTCGGGTTGCCCCTCGACCGCCTCGCAGGCGTTTTTCATCAGGTTAATCAGGGCCTGCTCCAGCTGGGAACGGTCGGCCATCACCGTCGCGCCCCGCGGCGAGGCGTGAAACCTGACGTAAGCGGCCGGGAACAGTTGCTTCAGGTCGGCCAGCAGGTCGTCCACTTGGATTGGCGCTATGACAGGTGACGGCAAGCGCGTCAGTCGGCGATAGTTTTCGACGAACTGCATCAGGCCCTCGCTGCGGCGGTGGATGGTTTGCAGTGCCTGGCGCATCGTGTCCGCTTCGGCCGTCTCGGCAGTCTGGGCGGTGCAATACTCGGTCATGGTCTCCGTCAACGACAGGATAGGGGAGAGCGAATTCATCACCTCGTGCGTCAGTACGCGTATTAGCTTTTGTTGTGCTTCGAGCTCGTTTTGTTCGAGCATGTCGCCGATGTCCTTGAAGCTAAGGAGCCACAAGTCGCGCGTTCCGACCGTGAACGTGTCCGCCGTCATTGCCATCTCGATTGTCTGCCCGTGCCTCGTCAGCTGTACCGCCTTGGTCCGTTTGTCCGGAGCGGCGAGCCAGGCTTCGGGTAGTTTGGCGTCGTTCCCGAACGCCTTGGTCGCAGCGCGGTTCCGCCACTCGATGTTGGCCTGTCGGTCCGTCACGACCACCGGCAGGTTCACTTGATTCAACAGCTGCTCATAGTATTTCAGGCGGGTGTTCTCTTCGCTGATGCGCAGCTTGAGTGCTTCGAACGTGTCGCTCAGTTCGGTGGCCAGTTCCTGCACCAGTCGGTTTCGGTAGGCTGGCAGGGGAATGTGCTCGGTGTCGTTGTAACGGATGCAGCTGATGAGGTATTTCAGCGTTCCCATGAGGTTAATCTGAAGGCGGTAGATGAAGACGATGAGTCCGACGTCGAACAGAAAGGCCAGTGTGGCCGACACGTAGAGTCCGGCGTCGAGCGCTTTCCATCCGACGGCCGTCATGGCGAGCAGCAGGATGGCCGCTCCGAACATTTTGAGCGAATAATGTCTCATCGTTCCCGTTTTTCCAGTTTCCGATAGAGTGCGTAGCGGGTGATGCCCAGTAACTCCGCGGCCCGTGTCAGGTTGCCGCCGCTCTGCTTCATGGCCGTTTCGATGGCTTCGCGTTCCAGCTCTTCCAGGTTCAGCGTTTGCAGGGCCGGCGTCGGCGCGGGCGGGGGCTGTAGCAGGAAATGTTCAGGGCGCAGCGTGTGTCCTTCGCAGAGGATAAGGGCGCGCTCGATGGCGTGTTGCAGTTCCCTGACATTGCCCGGCCAGCCGTAACGGAGCAGTTTCTCTTTCGCCTCGCGGCTGAGGCTGCGAATGTCTTTCCCGTACTTTCGTCTGTGGCGCTCCAGGAAGTATTCGGCCAGGAGGATGATGTCGTTGCCGCGCTCCCTGAGCGGTGGAATGCGCAGTTCCACGGTGTTGATGCGGTAGAGGAGGTCCTGCCGGAAGCGCCCGTCGGCCACGAGACTGCCCAAGTCGGCATTGGTCGCACAGATGAGGCGTATGTCGATAGCCGTGGGGTGCGTGGCGCCTATGCGGGTGATTTCGCGCCGCTCGATGGCGGTGAGCAGCTTGGCCTGCATGGGGAGCGACAGGTTACCTATCTCGTCGAGCAGCAGCGTGCCGCCCGACGCCACCTCCATGCGGCCCGCCTTGGCGCGGCGTGCGTCGGTGAAGGCGCCCTTTTCGTAGCCGAAGAGTTCCCCTTCGAAGAGGCTTTCGGGCACGCTGCCGAGGTCGATGCTGACGAAGGGTTTCCCGGCGCGCGGTGAGTTTTGGGCCAGCAGGCGGGCGATGACGTCCTTGCCTGTGCCGTTTTCGCCGAGGATAAGGATGTTGGCGTCCGTCTGGCCGAGCTTGTCCACGAGCGTAAGCACTTCGTTCATGGCCGGCGACTGGCCGATGACCATCGGCGGCTCCGCCTCTTGCGGTGCACTGAGCGCCTCCACCTTCTGTTGCAGTTCGTTCACCTCGCGCTGCGACCGGCGCAGGCGCATGGCCGCCGAGAGGGTGGCCAGCAGCTTGTCGTTTTTCCAGGGCTTCGGTATGAAGTCCACCGCGCCCATCTTGATGGCCCGCACCGCCTTTTCGGTGTCGGCGTAGGCCGTCATCATGACGACGACCGTCGTGGGGTCGAGTTCCAATATCCCTTTCAGGTTTTCGAAGCCCTCCTCTCCGCTGATGGCATCGCGCCGGAAGTTCATGTCGAGCAGCACCAGGTCCGGCCCGAAGCTTTTCATGAACTGCGGGATGCGGTCGGGCGATGTCGCCACCTTGACTTTCTCGGCACGGGGAGCCAGCAACAGGTTCAGGGCGAAGAGGATGTCCTGATTGTCGTCGACGATAAGGATTTTTCCCAGTTTCTCCATAATCTGTGGGGTTACGCCTGCAAAGATAAGGATTAAGGACGTGTGGCGAGTGTGCGCTTTCGCACAATTTTTGTGCGGATTCGCACACGTTTTGCGCTACGAAAGAATCGTTTTTCGCTGGTCCATAACGTCTTACGTCGGTGGCACGCTTTTCGCACGGTATAGGGAAACGAATCACGCCATGCGCTACATTATATTATTGTGCTTTCTCTTGGTTGCTGAGGCCGTCGGCGCGCAGGGCGTCCGCCGCCTGACGCTTGCTGACGCCGTGCGGTTGGCGCGGACGCAGTCGCCCGATGCCCTGTCGGCGCGCCACACGTTCCGGTCGGCCTACTGGAACTACCGCTACTACCGGGCCAACTATCTGCCCTCGCTCACGCTTACGTCCGATCCCTCGCTCGATCGTTCCATCAACCAGGTCACGCAGTCCGACGGTACGGTGCGTTTTGTGGAGCAAAACTTCATCAACTCCGACCTTACCCTGAACCTGTCGCAGAACGTGCCCTTTACGGGCGGCGTCGTCACGCTCTCCAGCTCTCTTGCGCGGCTCGACATGCTCACCGACCGCACGTCCTCCTGGCAGACCGCCCCTTTGCAGCTCAGCTACCAGCAGTCGCTCTTCGGTTACAACAGCCTGAAGTGGGACCGCCGCATCGAGCCCGTGCGCTACCGCGAGGCCCAGCAGACCTACACCGAGAGCCTCGAGCTCGTCGCCGTCAACGCCGTGACCTACTTCTTCAATCTCGCCTCGGCCCAGAGCGACTACGAAATCGCCTCGTACAACTACGCCCACGCCGACACGCTCTACCGCATGGCCCGCGGCCGTTACGAGCAGCTCGGTACCATCACCGAGAACGATATGTTGCAGCTCGAACTCAACCGCCTGACCGAAGAAACTAACCGAATGAACGCCCGCATCGAGGTGGACAACGCCATGCAGACGCTGCGCACCTATCTCGGCATACAGACCGCCGACACCATCGCCGTACTCCTCTCCGACAGCGTGCCGGACTTCACCGTCAGCATGACGCAGGCGCTGGCCGAAGCAGCGAGCAACAGTCCCGACATACAGAACATGGCGCGCCGCCGCCTCGAAGCCGCCAGCAACGTGGCCTCGGCGCGTGCCAACGCCGGACTCAAGGCCGACATCTACCTGCGCTTCGGCCTCACCCAGACGTCCGACCGTTTCAGCACGCTCTACGACCGCCTGCTCGACCAGCAATATGTTTCCGTCGGCCTGTCGCTGCCCATCCTCGACTGGGGGCGTGGTCGCGGCCGGGTACGCGTGGCCAAGTCCAACCGCGACCTCGTCGAGACACAGGTCGAGCAGGATCGCACCGACTTCGACCTGAACGTCCGCAAGCTCGTCAATCAGTTTAACCTCCAGGCCCGTCGCCTCCACATCGCTGCCCAGGCCGACCGCACAGCCCAGCGCCGCAACGAGGTGGCCCGCCTGCTCTACGTGCGCGGCAAGTCCACGCTCCTCGACCTCAACGCGTCGACCACGGAGAAGGACGCGTCGCGCCGCGCCTACCTCTCGGCTCTCTCCGAGTACTGGAGCCTCTACTACACGCTGCGCAGCATCACGCTCTATGACTTCGAGCACGGCCGCCCGCTGGTCGTGGACTACGACGAGCTGATTGAGGAATGACCCTCGCGCGGACCGAATTACGTATCATTACACACAGCAAACACTATGGATATACAACTGAAGAAAAAGCCCTGGTACCGTCGCCACAAGTATTACCTGGCAGGCGGCGTGCTCTTCCTCGTGTTCGTCGGCTACGTCGTGCGTCTGGCCCTGGCGCCGCAGCAGTACCGCGTCAGTCGGCAGGACGTGCGCGTGGCCCGGGTGGAGCGCGCTCCGTTCCTGGAGTACATCGACGCCAACGGCACCGTGGCGCCCATCCTCACTATCAAGGTCAACGCCGGCGAGGGAGGCAACGTGGCCCGCGTCGTGGGCGGCGAGGGCAACCTGCTGCGGCAGGGCGACACCATACTGGTGCTCGAAAACACCGAGCTGCTGCGCGACATCGCCGAGCAGGACGACGAACTCCAGCGCCAGCTTATGACGTACCGCGAGCAGGAAATCGAGATGCAGCAGAAGAGTATCAATCTCCAGCAGCAGGCTCTTGAGAACGAGTACGAGCTCCGGCGCCTCGGCAAGGAATACGCGCAAAACCAAGAGGAGTACGGCATGGACATCATCAGCAAGGCGCAGCTCGAGCTCTCCGCCGAGGAGTACGAGCACAAGGTCCGTGTCGCCGCCCTCCAGCGCGAGAGCCTCCGTCAGGACTCCGCGGCCACCGCCCTGCGCCGCCGCCTCATCCGGGCCGACATGTCGCGCGAGCAGCGCAAGTTCGAGCGCGCCCGCGACCGCCTCGACCGCCTCGTAGTGACGGCTCCCATGGCCGGGCAGCTCAGTTACGTCGGCGTGACGCCGGGCCAGAAGATAGCCGCCGGCGAGTCCGTGGCCGAAATCAAGGTGCTCGACCGCTACAAGGTGCAGACCGCCATCAGCGAGTTCTACATCGACCGTTTCACCACCGGCCTCCCGGCTTCGCTCACCTACCGCGACCGCAAGTATGCCCTCCACGTGACGAAGGTCGTCCCCGAAGTGACCGAGGGCGGCACCTTCGCTGTCGACCTTGTCTTCGACGGCGAAGTGCCCGACAACGTCCGTGTCGGCAAGAGCCTCCGCCTGCAAATCGAGCTCGGCCAGCCCGAGGCGGCCGTCGTCATTCCGCGTGGCGACTTCTACGCCACCACCGGCGGACGCTGGATTTACAAGCTCGACGCCGCCGGCGACAAGGCCGTCAAGGTGCCCGTCACCATCGGGCGGCAGAACCCGCAGCAATACGAGGTGGTCGAGGGACTCCGCCCCGGCGACCAGGTGCTCGTCACCGGTTATGCCCGTTTCGGCGACGCCGAGGAAGTGCTCCTCGCCGAGTAGGGCGCGACGCGTGTAGTTAATGACCGATAAATGGTCTCCGACGATGAAAGAAACAAGTACTACGACAGGAAAAACAAGTACTACGATAGAAATTTCTATCGCTGCGACAGGAAAAACTGTCGTAGTACTTGTTTTGCCGTGTGCTGCCCCACGTATTTCCGCGTCGGTTTCGGGCAGGGCGGGCATAGCTCCCGTAGGGGCGCGCCGCAGGCACGCCCGTTCCGCCGCGCCGTCTGCCGCCATGATGCGCTGCGTGCGCGAAGATGCGGTCGCCGGGTTGCCGCCCTTGGGTCGGCGCGGGCGTGCCTGCGGCGCGCCCCTACGGTCACTTGCGTCCGTTTTGAGTATGCCGTGCGCTGCCCCTGAATTTCGAATAGAGTCTAACCCATAAATACTTACTACGATGATTAAGACAACCAACCTGCAAAAGATTTTCAGAACCGAAGAAGTGGAAACCTGGGCTTTGAACGACGTGAGTTTCGAAGTGGCTGACGGCGAGTTCGTCGCCGTCATGGGCCCCTCGGGCTGTGGCAAGTCCACGCTGCTCAACATTCTGGGCCTGCTCGACAGCCCCACGTCGGGCAGTTACTTACTCGACGGTCACGAGGTGGCCCGCCTGAGCGAGATGCAGCGCAACAAGCTGCGCAAGGGCTTCATCGGTTTCGTTTTCCAGAGCTTCAACCTCATCGATGAGCTCAATGTGTACGAGAACATCGAGCTTCCGTTGCTCTACATGGGCGTTCCGTCGGCCGAGCGTCGGCGCCGCGTCGAGGAAGCGATGAAGCGCATGTCCATTTCGCACCGCGCGAAACACTTCCCCCAGCAGCTCTCGGGCGGACAGCAGCAGCGCGTGGCCATCGCCCGCACGGTCGTCACGCGGCCCCGCCTCATCCTGGCCGACGAGCCCACCGGTAATCTCGACTCACGCCACGGTTGCGAAGTCATGGACCTGCTCAGCGAGCTCCATCGCGACGGTACGACCATCGTCATGGTCACCCACTCGCAGCGCGACGCCGGCTACGCTGACCGCATCGTCAATCTGTTTGACGGACGCATCGTCACCGACGCCCAACTCTGACCCCGACTTTCACACCTGCCGCCATGAAACTCTTGTACACTTACTTCATGCAGGCGCTCCGTACGCTGGCCAAGTACCGCAGCCAGACCGCCATTTCGGTGGTCGGACTGGCGTTTGGGCTGGTCTGCCTTACGTTCAGCGTCAACTGGTTCTGGTACGAGACGCACTACGACAACTTCCGTCCCGACTACCGGAACATTTACGTCGTCAAGAGTCCGAATTCCTTTTCCAGTTACAGCCTTTCCCAGCCCTACCTCCTGGCCGAGCAGCTGCGCGAGAACGCGCCCGCCCTCACCGACGTGATGCCCGTGATGAACTGGGGAGATACGTGGGGCTCGGACTTCGTAGTCGACGGGCAGGCGTGGAAATGTCCGCGAGGCTTCCTGATGGCGCCGGACAGTTTCTTCGTGAAATATCCCCTTACCTTCGTGCGGGGCGACGCCGCCCACGCCTTTCAGGCCGACGGCAGCGTCGTCATTGTCCGCTCGCTGGCGGAGCGCGTGTTCGGCACGCTTGACGTCGTGGGGCGGCCCGTCACGGTGCGCGATGAGCCGCGCACCATCACCGGCGTGGTCGAGGACCCGCCGGCTAACACGAATCTGCCCGCCGACTTATATTTTGTCCGCCCCAAGCAGCCTACGAACGACGACCTCCAATGGGGTAACTACAACTACAAGATGCTGGTGCGCGTGGACCCCGACCGTCTGTCCGAAGTCCCGGCCCAGCTGGAGCGTGTCAGCGATGCCGTGCTCCGGACCAAGGCGGCCTATTACTACGGCGACTCCGACGCGGCCCGGGAGTACTTGGCGGACTCCGAGAACCGCTCGTCGTATTTCCTGATGCCTCTGTCGCGTGCCGGGAAGCAGGCGGGGCCCGACACATTCTGGAAGGACTTCATGTATCCCGCCGCCTTCACGGGCCTGTCGCTGCTGCTTGTGCTGAGCGCGCTGTTCAACTACTTCGCCATCCTGACGTCGCTCTTCGTGGGGCGGCTTCGCGAGTATCGGCTGCGCATCAGCCTGGGCGCCACGTTCCGCTCCAACGTCGGGTGGCTGTTGACGGAAGTCGGGCTGACGCTCGTCGTCGTCGCCGTGCTGTCGGCCTTGTGCTTGGAACTGGCCGTCTATTGGGCCGATATGGCCGACGTCTGCGCCGACATATACCGCGTGTTTGCCCTCTGCCTGCTGGCCGTTGTGGCCGTAATGGCCGTGGGACTGACCGTGCCGTTCTGGTACCTGCGCCGCCTCTATCGGGCACAGTTCTCCGGCCGTACGATTCGCTTGCGCAACCACGGTGCCCTGCTCGTGCTTCAGACGGCTGTCTGCGGCTTCATGCTGCTCATCTTTGTCGGCGCGGGGCGTCAGTTCCGCCTGATGCTGAACTCCGACCTCGGTTTCACGACGGCGCGCATCCTCCGCGTGGGCAACCTGCCCGGCGATGTGCGGACGGCCTTCTTCGACATCTCGGCCCGGCTGCGCGACCAGCGAGCCGGGGGCATCGTTGATGCCGTCTCGGTCTCCTACGACGTGATGAACGCCACCAGCTGGTACAGCCGGAGCCTGAACAGTTTCGTCGCCTGCGACGTGTCGCAGGCCGACACCAGCGTCAGGATGAGCCCCCTCACCGACGAGACCATTCGCTTCTTCGATATGAAGGTGAAGGACGGTCCCGGATTCGACACCCGCTCCACCACGATGGGCTCGCGCCTGATTCTCAATCCCGGAGCTGCCGCGCTGTTCGCCCGGACAGACCGGTGGAAAGAACTTCTGTCGTTTCAGGGCAACCCGTCGACGTATGGCGGCGTGCTGGACGTGCGCCTGACGAGCTTCGACCAGGAGTTGCCGCCCATGGTGTACTACTACGTGCCCGACGGGCAGTTCGGGCAGCAACGCAACATAGACGCCATCTACGTGAGGTACGCCCCCGGTCGCCGCACCGAGGCCGAACAGACCATCCGCGCCGTGATGAAAGACTACGTCGCGCGGGTGGACGAATTGGAGATACAGCCGCTGACGGAGCACATAGCGTCGTTCTACAAGGACGAGCTGCTGTATTACCGCCTCTTTACCGGCCTGCTCGTGGGCAGCCTGGTCATCACGCTGTTCGGCGTGTTCTCGATGGTCACGTACACCTTGCGTCGCGACCGGCGCAGCATCGCCATCCGGCGCGTCTACGGGGCGGGCTTCGGCGCGCTGTGCCGCAAGTATCTCGCAGGCTACGTCGTCACGGCCCTGCTGGCTTCGCTCGTCGGGGCGCTGCCCGGCCTGGTTCTGGTGCGCCGCTGGCTGACCGGTTACACCGAGCGCGTGACGCTCGGCGCGGCGGAGGTAGTCGTGGCCGTCGCCGTGGTCGTGGCCCTCGTGGCGGCCGTGGTGCTCGTGCAGCTGTGGCGCACGCTCCGCGACAACCCTGCTGACGTGGTGCGCGCCGACAGTTGAGCCGATCGTAATAAAGTAAACAAGTGAATACAGTCATGAAACTTTTTCTTATTAACCTGACGCAAGCCGTCAGGAACCTGGTCAAATTCAAGTGGCAGACGCTGATTTCGGTCGTCGGACTGGTGTTCGGCTTGGTCTGCCTCGCATTCAGCGCGAACTGGTTTTGGTACGAAACGCACTACGAGTCGTTCCGCAAGGACTGCGATCGGCTCTACCTGCTGAAGTGCCGGTATGCCGGCGCGTCGACGGGCGACGTGAGCGACGGGCTCTCCTATTTACTGACCGACGAGTTCGGGAAACAGGTGCCGTCGGCCGACGCGCTGCTCCTGATACGGAATGAGACGGGGAGCTTCCCCATGGAAATTAACGGGGTGGATGTGCAGGTCGGCGGCGGCTTGTCGGTGACGCCGGACTACTTCCGCTACATGGACCAGCCCTTGCTTTACGGCGACAGCCGCACGGCGCTCAAGGGCGAGCACGACGTGGTCATCTCGCGCTCCCTGGCCCAGCGCGTCTTCGGCAAGCTCGACGTCGTGGGGCAGCCGTTGGATTTCAACGGAGAGACCCACACGGTCGCGGGAGTGGTGGAGGACGTGCCGGCGCACTCGCACCTGCGCGCCGACCTGTACGCCCCGCTCGAACCGGGCATTCAGGATTACGAGCGGGGCTGGAACGTGTCCAATTTCCAAGGCATCGTCGTGACGAGCCGCCCGGAACAGACGCAACGCGAACTGGCCAAAATGATGGCTCCTGCCGACACGACGTATAACGAAGCGCGCAGTTACCTGATGGTGCCGCTGGCCGAAGGTTTCCAGCTGCGCGAACCGGCTACCTACTGGGCCGACTTTCTTTATCCGGTTGCTTTTACGGCGGTGTCGGCGCTGCTGGTGCTGAGCGCGCTGTTCAACTACATTTTCGTCCTGACCACGCAGATGGCCGGGCGGCTGCGCGAATACAAGCTAAGGATAAGCCTCGGTGGCACTTTCGGAACAAACGCCGTGTGGCTGCTGACGGAGGTCGGCGTGCTGCAAATCGTCGTCATCGCCCTGTCGGCCGCCGCGCTCGAAGTGGTCAGCCACTTTTCCGGAATGGCGGACGTCTGCGCCACTATCTACCGGGCGTGGGGGCTCTGTCTTGTGCCTTACTTCGTGCTTGTCGCGCTGGGCTTGGTCTACCCGCTGTGGAATCTGCGCCGACTCTATAAAGCGCAGTTCGCCGGGCGGGCGGTGCGCCCGCAGCGTCCGGGCCCGATGCTCGTCGTGCAGCTGACGGTGTGCGTGCTGCTGCTTTTCGTGTTCTGGGGCGCCGGGCGTCAGTTCCGCCTGATGCTGAACGCCAACCTCGGTTTTACGACGGAGAATATCCTCCGCGTGGGCAACTCCTACGGCGCCCTGCACGACGTGTTCTTCGACGTGCCGAAGGCCATCCGCTCCGAGGGTACGGCCTGCGTTGACGACGCTGTCGCCGTCAACACTGATCTTTTCGAGCGCTGGGGCAGTTTTATGACGGACGCTAAGAATCTCGGCCTGGACAAAGATATTGTCGGCGACTCCACCGTGGCGCTAATGGATGTCTTCCCCTCGACGTTCAGGTTCTTCGACGTGAAGCCCCTGAGCGGCAATCTGCCCGACGAGCGCGATGAGGGCATCATGCAGCTCGTCTTCAGCAAGGCGGCGCTCGACCATCTGCACCTGCGCGACTACCCTACGGGGCCCTTGCGCCTGATGGGTAAGGACGCCAAGGCCGTCGGGGTCGTCGACCTGCGGAGCCGCAGTTTCCGTTCGGACCGCGAGGCGCTCGTTTACTACGTGCAACCCGAGGGCGAGCTTCCCAATATCAACGCCATGTGCGCAGCCGTTTACGTGAAATACAAGCCGGGAATGCGCAAGGAGGCCGAGCAGGTCGTGTCGCAGGTGTTGGAAAAATTCAATGTGCCCGAGAATTACGTGGAGGTGACCTCGCTTGACGAACATATACGCGAGACCTACGGCACGGAGCTCCGCTACTACCGTCTCTTTACGATGCTGATGGTGGGCGCCGTGCTTATCGCGCTGTTCGGCGTGGTGTCGATGTCCATGTACACCATGCGTATGCACCGCCGCAGTATTGCCATCCGCCGCGTCTACGGGGCCGACTTCCGCTCGCTGGCCCGGCACTACCTGGGCGGTTATGTGGGCGTCAGCCTCCTTGCGGCTGTCATTGCTTATCCGGTGGGGCTGTACGCCATGACGGAGTGGCTGAAGGCGTACACCGAGCGCGTCGAGGTGGGCTGGCTGCAAGGCGTGGTCGTGTTGGCGGTCGTTGTGCTGATCGTCGTCACGGTGGTGCTTTGGCAAGTGCGCCGCGTGATGGGCGACAACCCTGCTGACGTGGTGCGCGCCGACAGTTGAGCCGATCGTAATAAAGTAAACAAGTGAATACAGTCATGAAACTTTTTCTTATTAACCTGACGCAAGCCGTCAGGAACCTGGTCAAATTCAAGTGGCAGACGCTGATTTCGGTCGTCGGACTGGTGTTCGGCTTGGTCTGCCTCGCATTCAGCGCGAACTGGTTTTGGTACGAAACGCACTACGAGTCGTTTCGCAAGGACTACGACCAGCTCTATCAATTGAAGCGCAAAGACAAAGACCCGGCGTCCGGCGAGGTCGGGTCGTACTTCCCGTGCCTGCTGACCGACGTGCTGCGCCGTGGCCTCACTACGGCCGAGGGCGTCACCATGTTCGGCGGTCCGATGCGAGGCGGCGAGAGCCAAGTCAACGGCACCGTCATGGAACTCAGTGGCTACATGAACGTGCAGCCGGACTACTTCGACGTGTTGGGGCAGCCCCTGCTGTACGGCGACCGCCGCACGGCGCTCACACAGCCCGGCCAGGTGGTCGTCTCGCGCAGTCTGGCCGAGCGCGTGTTCAACACCCCTAATGCCGTGGGGCAACGCCTGGAAATCGACGGGACGCCTTACACCGTGGCGGGCGTCACGTCCGACGTTCCGGCACACTCGCACCTGCAAGCCGAGCTGTACTTCCCCTACGAGGCGGCGAATCCGCGCGACGCGTGGAAGTGGAACAACGGGCAGGTGCAGCTGGTGCTGCGGACGGACGACCCTGCCGCCACGGCGCGCGAGCTGGCCGCCCTGACGCTGCCGGAGGAAATGACGAGTATCTGGGACATCGACTATTTCCTCCTGCCGCTGAGCCGCTCGATGACGCAGGAGGAGCCGGCTACGTTCTGGACCGATTTTCTTTACCCGGTGGCCTTCACGGCGGTGTCGGCGCTGCTTGTGCTGAGCGCGCTGTTCAATTACATTTTCGTCCTGACCACGCAGATGGCCGGGCGGCTGCGCGAATATAAGCTAAGGATAAGTCTCGGCGGCACTTTCGGCGCGAACGCCGCGTGGCTGCTGACGGAGGTCGGCGTGCTGCAAGTCGTCGTCATCGTGCTGTCGGCTGCCGCGCTCGAGCTGGCCAGCTACTTTTCCGGTATGCCGGACGTCTGCGCCACTATCTACCGGGCGTGGGGACTCTGCCTTGTGCCTTACTTCGTGCTCGTCGCGCTGGGCCTGGTCTACCCGCTGTGGAACCTGCGCCGGCTCTATAAGGCACAGTTCGCCGGTCGGGCGGTGCGCCCGCAGCGTCCGGGCCCGATGCTCGTCGTGCAGCTGACGGTGTGCGTGCTGCTGCTCTTCGTGTTCTGGGGCGCGGGGCGTCAGTTCCGCCTGATGCTGGACGGCGACCTCGGTTTCACGACGGAGCACATCCTACGCATAGACAACAAGTTCGGCGCCTTGGACGACGTGTTCTACGACGTGCCGCGGGCCATCCGCTCCGAGGGCACGGCCTGCATCGACGACGCCATCGCCGTCAGTTCCGACTTTTTCGGGCGCACCGGCTTCCGCGGCGCGGGCGGTATGTACGTCTGCCCGGACGACGAGGGCCTCCGCGACTCCACCGTGGCGTTCATGGACGTCTACCCCGGGGTGTTCCGCTTCTTCGACGTGAAACCCGTGAGCGGCCGGCTGTTCAGCGAGCAGGCCGACGGGCAGATGGAGTTCATCCTCAGCCCCGAGGCCCAGCGCACGCTGCACTTGCAGCACTACGCCGGCCGCGAGCTGAACTTCTACGGGCAGCCCGCGCGGGCGGTCGGCGTGGTCGACGTGGCCCGCACTTCGTTTCACGAGGCGCCCCGCCCCATCGTCTACTACCGCCTGCCTGAGGGACAGGTCGACGAGATGAACCCGCGCCACGAGGCCCTCTACGTGAAATACAAGCCGGGAATGCGGGCGGAGGCCGAGCAGGCCGTGGCGCGCGTGCTGAAGAAGTACGAGGTGCCCGCGGACCGCGTGGAGGTGACCTCGTTCCGCGAGTATATACGCAGCTTCTACGAGACAGAGCTCCGCTACTACCGCCTTTTCACAGTGCTGATGACGGGGTCGGTGCTCATCACGCTGTTCGGCGTCGTTTCGATGTCCATGTACACCATGCGTATGCACCGCCGCAGCATTGCCATCCGCCGCGTCTATGGGGCCGACTTCCGTTCGCTGGCCCGCCACTATTTGGGCGGCTATGTGGGCGTGAGCCTCCTTGCGGCCGTCATTGCTTACCCCGTGGGGCTGTACGCCATGACCGAGTGGCTGAAGGCGTACACCGAGCGCGTCGAGGTGGGCTGGCTGCAAGGCTTGGCCGTGCTGGCTGTCGTTGTGCTGATCGTCGTGGCGGTGGTGCTCTGGCAGGTGCGCCGCGTGATGGGCGACAACCCGGCGGACGTGGTGCGCAGCGAGTGAGTCCCGCACCGTTATGGGCAAGAAAAGACCGCGCCCGGGCCGATGAGGTCCGGGCGCGGCGCGTATGGGAATTGTCGCCGATGGGGGCGGCGGGCTTACTTCACGATGAGCAGAAAGTAGTTCTTCTTGCCGCGCTGTACGAGCAGGTATTTGCCGTCGAGCAGGTCGTCGGCCGTGATGAGGCGGTCGGGCGTCTCGAGCTTCTCCTTGTTGAGGCTGACGCCGCCGCCCTGCACGAGCTTGCGCATCTCGCCCTTCGAGGCGAAGCACTTCGTCGTCTCGGCCAGGAGGTCGACAGCCTTGGCGCCGCAGGCTTGGTCCTTGGCGACTTCGAAGCGGGGCACACCGTCGAAGACGGCGAGCAGCGTGGCCTCGTCGAGGCGCACGAGGCTTTCCTTCGTGGCACGGCCGAAGAGGATGTTCGACGCTTCGATGGCCATGTCGTAATCCTCGCGGCTGTGGACCATGCAGGTCACTTCCTCGCCGAGCCGTTTCTGCAAGAGACGACGTCCCGGGTCGGCGCTGTGTTCGGCGATGAGGGCGTCGATTTCCTCCTTCCCGAGCGAGGTGAATATCTTGATGTAACGGGCGGCATCGTCGTCGCTGACGTTGAGCCAGAACTGGTAGAACGTGTAGGGCGTGGTGTAGCGCTTGTCGAGCCATACGTTACCGCTCTCGGTCTTGCCGAACTTGCGGCCGTCGCTCTTGGTGATGAGCGGACACGTCAGGGCGTAGGCCTCACCGCCGAGGGTGCGGCGGATGAGTTCGGAGCCGGTGGTGATGTTGCCCCACTGGTCCGAGCCGCCCATCTGGAGCTTACAGTTTTTCGTCTGGTACAGGTGCAGGAAGTCGTAGGCCTGCAGGAGCTGGTAGGTGAACTCCGTGAACGAGAGGCCGTCGCGCGCTTCGCCGTTCAGGCGCTTCTTCACGCTGTCCTTGGCCATCATGTAGTTCACCGTGATGTGCTTGCCGACCTCGCGGGCAAAGTCGAGGAAAGTGAAGTCGCGCATCCAGTCGTAATTGTCGACCAGCTCGGCCCCGTTGGGCGCAGCGCTGTCGAAGTCGAGGAAGTGACCCAGCTGGGCCTTGATGCACGCCTCGTTGTGGCGGAGCACTTCCTCGGTGAGCAGGTTGCGCTCGGCGCTTTTGCCCGAGGGGTCGCCGATCATGCCCGTGGCGCCCCCGACGAGGGCCAGAGGCTTGTGGCCCGAGCGCTGGAAGTGGCGCAAAATCATGATGGAGCAGAGGTGGCCGATGTGGAGCGAGTCGGCCGTCGGGTCGAAGCCCACGTAGGCCGTGACCTGCTCGCGGGCCAGGAGTTCTTCAGTGCCCGGCATGAGCTGGTGCACCATGCCGCGCCATCTGAGTTCGTCAACAAAATTCATCGTAGTACGTTGTATTTTTGAGTGTAACGGTTGTCGTCTGTCAGACTGTGCGGGCAAAAGTACGACTTTTTTCCGACATGGCGCGGGCGGCGGCCCTATTGTCTGACGGCCCGCCGTGAACGGGCGGGCGAAGTCCTGCCCGTGACAAGTGCTACGACCGGAAAGACAAGTGCTACGACAGTTTTTACAAGTACTACGACAGTTTTTACAAGTACTACGATAGAAAATCCTGGGACTACGATAGGATTTTCTGGGACTACACTTGTTTTTCCGGGGACTACACCCGGCCGGGCGGGCACTGCCATCGCCGGAGCCGGAGCTGGGGTGGGGCTTTTGCGTACGGCCGCAGGCGCAGCAGTCAGAAAAAAAGTGTAAATTTGCAAGCTGGAAATCGTGTTTACCCCTTATTCCCTACCGTTCAGATGGCTGTCGAAATCAAGAAAGTAACGACCCGCAAGGAGCTGAAGCGCTTCATTCGTTTCAACTACGAGTTTTATAAAGACAATCCCTACTCCGTGCCCGACCTCTACGACGATATGCTCGGCACTTTCTCCCGCACGAAAAATGCGGCTTTCGAGTTTTGCGAGGCCGACTACTTCCTGGCCTTGCGCGAGGGGCGGATAGTGGGCCGCGTGGCAGCCATCATCAACCGCCGGGCTAACGAAACGTGGGGCAAAAAGGAGGTACGCTTCGGCTGGATAGACTTCATCGACGACCTCGAAGTGAGCCGCGCCCTCATCGACGCGGTCAAGGCTTGGGGCCGCGAGCGCGGCATGACCACCCTGGCCGGCCCGCTCGGCTTCACCGACATGGACGCCGAGGGGATGCTCATCGAAGGCTTCGACCAGCTCTCGACGATGGCCACCATCTATAACTATCCCTACTATCCCCGCCACATGGAAGCCCTGGGCCTCGTCAAGGTGGCCGACTGGATAGAGATGAAGCTCTACGTGCCCGAGCAGATCCCCGACAAGTACCTGCGCGTGGCCGACATCATCCGCCGCAAATACGACCTGCGCGTGCGGAAAATCACCTCGAAGCGCGACGTGGTCCGTTCGGGGCAAGCCCACGAGATATTCCGCCTCATCAACGAAGCCTACGCCCCGCTTTTCGGATATTCCCAAATGACGGAACGCCAGATCGACCAGTACGTCAAAATGTACATACCGATACTCGACCTGCGCATGGTGACGCTCGTCGAGACCGCCGAGGGCGAGCTCGTGGCCGTAGGCATATCGATGCCCAGCCTTTCGCGCGCCTTGCAGCAGGCGCGGGGCCGGCTGCTGCCCTTTGGCTGGTTTTATCTGCTCAGGGCCCTGCTCTGGCGCAAGCCTAAGATACTCGACCTGCTCCTGGTGGCCGTGAAGCCGGAGTACCAGAACAAGGGTGTCAACGCCCTGCTTTTCACCGATCTCATCCCTGTCTATCAGCAGATGGGCTTCGAGTACGGCGAGACCAACCCCGAGCTGGAGGCCAACGACAAGGTGCAGTCGCAGTGGCAGTACCTGCGTACCGAGCAGCACAAGCGCCGCCGCTGCTACGGCGCCGACCTGTAACCTTACCCCGCTGATAAACGCAACGACATGGAAGAAACGAAACCGACGGTCAGTTATACGGAAGACAACATACGCCACCTCTCCGACATGGAGCACGTGCGGACGCGACCGGGTATGTACATCGGCCGCCTCGGCGACGGCTCGCACGCCGAGGACGGCATCTACGTGCTGCTGAAAGAAGTGGTCGACAACAGTATCGACGAGTTCCGCATGGG
This sequence comes from uncultured Alloprevotella sp., assembly GCA_944322325.1. Classification (GTDB taxonomy): domain Bacteria; phylum Bacteroidota; class Bacteroidia; order Bacteroidales; family Bacteroidaceae; genus Alloprevotella. The sequence goes on along the minus strand of CALUOQ010000002.1, from coordinate 114,738 downwards.
TGCCGGCAAGCGCATCGACATCGAGGTAGACGAACAGCGCGTCAGCGTGCGTGACTACGGACGCGGCATACCGCTGGGCAAGCTCATCGAGGCGGTCAGCATGTTGAACACAGGGGGCAAGTACGACACCAAGGCGTTCAAAAAGAGCGTCGGGCTTAACGGCGTCGGTGCCAAGGCCGTCAACGCGCTGAGTGCCCGTTTCGAAGTGCGCAGCGTGCGCGACGGCGAGATGCGCACCGCCCTGTTCGAGCGCGGCGAGCTGGTCAGCGACGAGCAGAAAGCCACCGACGAGGAGAACGGTACCTACATCGCCTTCGAACCCGACGCCACGCTTTTCACGGGCTACCGCTACCACTCGGAATTCGTCGAGACGCTGCTCCGCAACTACACCTACCTCAACGCCGGCCTCGCCATCTACTACAACGGCCGACGCATCGTCAGCCGCAACGGCCTTGTGGATTTGCTGAACGACAACATGACCAACGCGGGCCTTTATCCCATCGTGCACCTCGTCGGCGAGGACATCGAAATCGCCTTTACGCACACCAACCAGTACGGCGAGGAGTACTACTCCTTTGTCAACGGTCAGCATACCACCCAGGGCGGCACGCACCAAAGCGCCTTCAAGGAGCACATCGCCCGCACCATCAAGGAGTTCTACGGCAAGAACATGGACGTCCAGGACATCCGCAACGGCCTCGTCGCTGCGATTTCGGTGAACGTCATCGAGCCGACCTTCGAAAGCCAGACGAAAATCAAGCTCGGCTCCCTGTACATGGCGCCCGACAAGGACAGCGACGGGCAGCCTTACCCCCTGTCCGGCGTCAGCGTGAACAAATTCGTGGGCGACTTCGTGAAGGAGCAGGTCGACAACTACCTGCACCGCAACGCCGATACGGCCGACGTGCTGCTCCAGAAAATTCAGGAAAGCGAGAAGGAGCGCAAGGCCATAGCCGGCGTGACGAAGCTGGCGCGCGAGCGGGCCAAGAAAGCCAATCTGCACAACCGCAAGCTGCGCGACTGCCGCGTCCACCTGAACGACGCGGTGAAAGGCAGCCGCAAGGACGACGACGATACGCCCGACCCGCGGCTGGACAGCTCCATTTTCATCACCGAGGGCGACTCAGCGAGCGGTTCCATCACCAAGAGCCGCGACGTAAATACCCAGGCCGTGTTCTCGCTGCGCGGCAAACCGCTCAATTGCTACGGCCTGACCAAAAAAGTGGTCTATGAGAACGAGGAGTTCAACCTGTTGCAAGCCGCCCTCAACATCGAGGACGGACTCGACGGCCTTCGTTACAACAAGGTCATTGTCGCGACGGACGCCGACGTCGACGGGATGCACATCCGCCTCCTCATGATTACTTTCTTCCTACAGTTTTTCCCCGACCTCATCAAGAAAGGCCACGTCTATATCCTTCAGACGCCCCTGTTCCGCGTCAGGAATAAGAAAAAGAAAGTCCGTGCGGCGGCCAAACCGGTCAGCGTCGACGAGCAAAGCGCCGGCGCCGCCATCCTCAGAAAGACGAAGAGCGCCGACCGCTCGGAGTTTGAGACCGTTTACTGCTACAGCGAGGAAGAGCGCCTTGCGGCCATCGACCGTCTCGGTCCGGACCCGGAAATCACCCGGTTCAAAGGACTGGGAGAGATTTCGCCCGACGAGTTCAAGCACTTCATCGGGCCGGAAATGCGCTTGGAACAAGTGCAGCTGCACAAGAGCGACCAAGTCAAGGAGCTGCTCGAATACTATATGGGGAAAAATACGATGGAGAGGCAGACATTTATTATCAACAACCTGGTCGTCGAGGAGGACCCTGCCGACGCGGCCACCGACGAAGCCTGAGCCCAGCCGGGAACAGAAAGAGAAGACATGAAGAAAGTCGCCATATTTCCGGGCAGTTTCGACCCGTTCACTATCGGGCACGCCAGTATTGTGGAGCGCGGTCTGCCCCTTTTTGACGAGATAGTCATCGGCGTCGGACTCAACGAGAGCAAGCGCGCCCTCTACGCACCGGCCGAGCGCGTCGCCGCCATCAGCCGGCTTTACGCCGACGAGCCCCGTGTACGCGTCGAGAGTTACGACGACCTGACCATCGACTTTGCCCATCGCGTCGGTGCAAAATTTATTCTGCGCGGTCTGCGTTCGGTGAAGGACTTCGAGTACGAGCGCGACATTGCCAACATGAACCACCGTCTGTCGGGCATCGAGACGGTGCTGCTCTTCACCGAGCCGCACTACTCGAGCGTGTCGTCGAGCGTAGTGCGCGAACTTATCGCCTTTGGCAAAGACGTGTCGGACTTCCTGCCCAAGAAACCCTGAACTACGATGAACCGTTTCAACCCTATGCGAAAATTACTGACCCTTGCTGCCTTCGTATGGGCGGCAGCGGCCGGCGCCCAGACGTCGGACCGCCTCACGATAGACACCGAGCAGCTGCGAAAACTACAGACGGCCGAAGTGGCTATCGCAAACTTTTACGTGGACAGCGTAGACCAGAAAAAACTGGTCGAAGACGCCATAAAAGGTATGTTGGAGAAACTCGACCCGCACTCGACGTACACCAACGCAAAGGAAACAAAAAAACTGACGGAACCGCTGGAAGGAAACTTCGAGGGTATCGGTGTGCAGTTCAACATGCTGAACGACACGCTCGTCGTCATTCAGCCCGTATCGAAAGGTCCGAGCGACCGTGTCGGCATACTGGCCGGCGACCGCATCGTAAGCGTGGACGGACGGCCCATTGCGGGCGTGAAAATGGACCGCGACTCCATCATGGGCCTGCTGCGCGGTCCGAAAGGTACGGAGGTGGATTTGGGCGTCGTGCGCCGCGGGGCGACCGGCCTGCTCACTTTCCGGGTGGTGCGCGACAAGATTCCGGTCAACTCTCTCGACGCGGCGTACATGATAGCCCCCGGCATCGGTTATGTGCGCTTCGACAACTTTGGCATGACCACCGGCGAGGAATTGCGCAACGCCATGAAGGAACTCAAGAAGCAGGGAATGACGTCGCTCATACTGGACTTGCAGTACAACGGCGGCGGTTACCTGGGGGCGGCTGCCGAGGTAGCGAACGAATTCCTGGAGATAGGCGACCTGGTGGTCTACACGGAAGGACGCACCGTATCGCGCGAAAAATATACGGCTAAGGGTGGCGGTACGTTCCAAGAGGGGCGACTGGCCATCCTGGTGGACGAGTTTACGGCCTCGGCGGCCGAGATAGTGGCCGGCGCCGTGCAGGACCACGACCGCGGCATCATCGTCGGTCGGCGCACCTTTGGTAAGGGGTTGGTGCAGCGGCCCGTACCCCTGCCCGACGGCGCGATGATACGCCTGACGGTGGCGCATTACTACACGCCCTCGGGCCGGTGCATACAGAAGCCTTACGAGAAAGGAAACAAGCAGGACTACGACATGGACTTGGTGAACCGCTATGCAAGCGGTGAACTGATGAGCATAGACAGCGTGCATCTCGATTCGACCAAGGTGTACAAAACGCTTGAGAAAGGGCGTACGGTGTACGGAGGTGGCGGCATTATGCCGGACTACTTCGTGCCGGCTGACACGACGCTCTATACGCGTTTCTATCGCGCTTTGGCGCGGCAGAATATCTACAACGAGCTGTCGCTCCACTACATCGACCGCAACCGCAAGGAACTACAGGAGCGCTATCGTACGTTTGACGATTTCTATGCACACTACGAGGTGCCGCAAAGCCTTGTGGACAGTGTCGTAGCGCGCGGCAAGGCTGCGAAAATAGAGCCGAAGGACAGCGCCGAACTGGCCGAGACGTTGCCGCAGCTGCGCTTCATACTCAAAGCGCTGGTGGCTTACGACCTGTGGGACCGTTCGGAGTATTTCCGGATACTGAACGAACGGAATACCGTTGTGCAGCGAGCGCTCGAATTGCTCAGAAAAGAGCAGCCCGTAGCCTTGGCCAAATAGCGCGCTGCGCTGCCCCATACGATTCGGGCCGGCAAGGGAATGTGGTTTAACCCTTGCCGGCCCGAATCGTATGACGGGATAGGCGTTTTGCTTCCTAAGACTTAGAATTGCTCCCGGATGCGGTGCGCGATCTCCTCCATTTCTTCGGCCGTAAGTTGCAGCTTTTCGCGGCGGAAGTCCATGTCTCCCTCGCTTTGGAGGGGAATGAGGTGGATGTGCGCGTGGTTCACTTCAAGGCCGAGTACGGCCATGCCGACCTTGCGGCAGGGATAAGCGGCACGGATGGCCTTGGCCACACGCTTGGCGAAGACAATCATGTCAGCCAGTTCGTCGTCATCAAGGTCGAAGAGGTAATCCACCTCGTGCTTCGGGACGACAAGCGTGTGCCCTTTGGCAATAGGATTAATGTCGAGGAAAGCGTAGAAGCGGTCGTTCTCGGCGCATTTGTAGCTCGGAATTTCACCGGCGATGATTTTGCTGAAAATTGTCATGGCGTCAGGATTGATCAGGTCGGAACCTTAGTTAAACGCGATGCTGACGATTTCGAGGCCGATAGTCCCGTTGGGCACTTTGACGTCGACCTTGTCGCCGACTTTCTTGCCAAGTAAGCCTTGGGCAATGGGCGTCGTCGACGAGATTTTGCCTTCACGCAGGTTGGCTTCGCTCTCGCTGACGATGGTGTACTTCATTATCTGGCCCGTACGGGTGTTCTTCATTTCGACGGTGGAAAGAATCTGTACCACGTCGGCCTTCAGCTTCGTCGGGTCGATGATTTTGGCTTCGGCAATCGCTGCTTTCAGCTGGTTAATCTTGATTTCGAGCATGGCTTGGGCCTCTTTGGCTGCGTCGTACTCGCTGTTTTCGGACAGGTCGCCTTTGTCGCGGGCCTCGGCGATGGCGGCTGAGGCCTTAGGGCGCTCGATGGTTTCCATTTGCCTAAGTTGAGCTACCATTTTGTCGTAGCCTTCTTGTGTCATGTAAGCCATTTCTTGGTCAGTTTGTGATGTTCTACAAATTGTTTTTGATGGTACGGGAACGGGGATAATAAGAAAAAGAATTCCCGTCGTCGTGACTGGAACCCTTTCTGCTGTTTCCCCTATTATGTACGGCACAAAGGTACGCCCTTTTTCCGATTCGCCAAAGTATTATAGGAGTTTTAGCATCTGTTGGGGACGTTATGAAAGGTAAAATCGGGTGATGCCATCCGCTTTTCCGGAATTATTCGGAGTAGCCGGCTGTGGTTGGCACGGATATAAAAAGTCCCGGAATTCTTTCTCCCGGGACTTTTGTACGGTAATGGGGGATGGAAGCGCTACGGACCTATTCGAGATAAGTGTATCCGTAGAGTCCCGAGCGGTAATTGGCAATGAATTCTTTGCCTTCTTCAATCGTGATGCGGCCTTCCTTGACGGCCTTGCTGACCCACGTTTCGAGGCGGCGGACCAGCTTTTTGGCGTCGTACTGCACGTAATCGAGCACTTCGGCCACGGTTTCGCCATCGATGGTCTTCGCGATGCTGTAGCTGTCGCCGTCGACCACGATGTGCACGGCGTTGGTGTCGCCGAAGAGGTTGTGCATGTTGCCGAGGATTTCCTGATAAGCGCCGACGAGGAACACGCCGATATAGTAGCGCTCGCCGGGTTGAACGGCGTGGAGCGGCAGGTAACTGGTCTGCTGCATGGAGTTGACGTAGGACGTGATTTTTCCGTCGCTGTCGCAGGTGATGTCTTGCAGTGTGGCCGGGCGGTCAGGCTTTTCGTCGAGCCGCTGTATCGGCATGATGGGGAAAAGCTGGTCCAGTCCCCAGGAATCGGGCAACGACTGAAAAAGCGAGAAGTTGCAGAAGTATTTGTCGGCAAGTAGCTTGTCGAGTTTGCGGAGCTCGTCGGGGACGTGCTTCTGGTGGTGCACGAGTTCATTGACTTCGCGCGTGATACTCCAGTAGAGGCTTTCGATTTGCGCGCGGGTCTTGAGGTCGATGATGCCGTGGCTGAAAAGATTGAGCGCCTCCTCGCGGGTTTGTTCGGCGTCGTGCCAATCTTCCAGCATGGAGCGGGGCGAGAGTTTGTCCCATATTTCCGAGAGGTCGCGCACCAGCTGGTGGTCGTTTTCCGTAGCTTCGAAGTTTTCGTCCATCTGCGGTACGCTTACGCTCTCAAGCACGTCGAGGATAAGGACGGAGTGGTGGGCCGTCAGCGAGCGGCCGCCCTCGGTAATAATGTTGGGATGCGGAATGTTGTTCTTGTCCGCGGCGTCCACAAAGGTGTAGACGCAGTCGTTGACGTACTCTTGGATGGAATAGTTGGCGGAACTGCCCGAATTGGAGGAGCGGGTGCCGTCGTAGTCGACGCCGAGGCCGCCGCCGCAGTCGACGAACTCGATGTTGAAGCCGAGAGCGTGGAGCTGGACGTAGAATTGGGCCGCTTCGCGCAGGGCGTTGGAGATGACGCGGATTTTGGGGATTTGACTGCCGATATGGAAGTGGATAAGTTTAAGGCAGTCCTGCATGTTCATGGCTTTGAGCTGGCTCAGCGCCTCTAAGAGCTCGCTCGAGTTGAGACCGAACTTGGAAGCATCGCCGCCGCTTTCTTCCCACTTGCCGGCGCCTGAGGAGGCCAGCTTGATGCGGATGCCAAGGTTGGGCCTGACGCCGAGCCGTTCGGCCGTTTGGGTGATGATTTGCAGCTCAGGGAGTTTTTCGACGACAAGGAACACGCGTTTTCCCATCTTCTGAGCCAGCAGAGCCAGCTCTATGAAATTTTGGTCCTTGTGCCCGTTGCAGATGATGAGGCTGTCGCTGTCCATGTTGGTGGCAAGGACGATGTGAAGTTCGGGCTTGGAGCCGGCCTCGAGTCCAAGGTTGAACTTCTTTCCGTGGCTGATGATTTCTTCAACCACGGGGCGCATCTGATTGACCTTAATGGGAAAAATGATGAAGTGCTCGGCCTGAAATTTATATTGCTTGGCTGCAATTTTGAAGCATTCGGCCGTCTTTTCAATCCGGTTGTCCAGAATGTCGGGGAAGCGGAGCAGAACGGGGGCCGTAATGTCGCGCGTGGCCAGCTCGTCCATAAGCTCTTTCAGGTCAATCTGTATACTGTTTTTCTGGGGACTGACATAAACGTGTCCTTTTTCGTTGACGCCGAAGTAACTGACGCCCCATCCTCCGATATTGTACAATTCCTCGGAGTCCTCGATTCTCCATTTTCTCATTTTGCTAATGTCGCGGGGTGTGGTTAAAGGTGTAAGAGTGTGCGTATCTGGTTAGCGATGGCGCTGATTTTGGCCGAGTCGTCGAGCACGTCGATGTTGACAACGTGGCGGGCCTTCAGATAGTAAGGCTCGCGTTCCTGTAGCTGCGTAGTGATGAAGGTGCGTAGTTCTTCGGGCGATTTCCCCTTAAGCAGGGGGCGCTCGCCGCGACTCATGGCGATATGTTTGAGCAGCGTGTCGGGCGAGGCCTTCAGGTAGACCGTTTCGCCGCACGCATTCATGTAGTCGATGTTGTCAAAGAAACAAGGCGTGCCGCCGCCGCACGAAAGTACGATGTCCTCGAATTCGGCGACTTCATGGAGCATACGTCGCTCCAAGTCGCGGAAAGCTGTTTCGCCGTCCTCAGCAAAAATCTGGGAGACTTTGCGGTGAAAACGTTCCTCTACGTACCAGTCGAGGTCATAGAACGTACGCCCCAGCGCGAGGCCGAGTGTTTTGCCTACGAGGGTTTTACCGGCACACATGTACCCCATCAGGATGATGCTCTTCATCGGTCGTATCAAGCGTTGCGCCGACGGCGTGTAGGGCGGGCCGGTTTGGCTGCCTCGGCGTCGACAATTTGTTTACATTCGTCGTAAGTGAGTTCTGCGGCGCGCTCGGCGGCTTCCTTGGGCAAGCGGTAGTTTTTCCCCTGGTAAGCGATGTAGGGACCGAAACGGCCTTTCAGGACTTCCATGTCGGCGTCTTCGTCAAAAGACTTAATGTGGCGTTCAGCTTCTGCTTTGCGCTTGGATTCGATGAGGCCGATGGCTTCGTCGAGGGTGACGGCCATGGGGTCGGTGCCTTTGGGTATGGACACGAATTTGCCGTCGTGGCGGACGTAGGGCCCGAAGCGACCGGTGTTGACAACCACGGTTTTTCCTTCGAAGTCGCCCAAAGTGCGCGGCAGCTTGAACAGTTCGAGCGCCTCGTCGAGCGTGATGGTTTCGATGCTTTGCTCCGGTTTCAGCGTGGCGAAGCGGGGTTTGTCGTGGGTTCCGGCTTCACCGATCTGTACCATAGGGCCGTAACGGCCTATTTTCACGGAGACCGGTTGCCCCGTTTGCGGATCCTGCCCCAGCAGCCGTTCGCCAACCTTGTGCTCGCTTTTTTGCGCCATGGTCTTTTCGACTTGCGGCTCGAAGTCATCGTAAAAATGTTGCATGAGCTCGACCCAATTCTTCTTACCCTCGGCGATTTCATCGAAGTCTTTCTCCACGTTGGCGGTGAAGTTGTAATCCATAATTCCCGGGAAGTATTCCAGAAGAAAGTCATTGACCACGATGCCCGTATCGGTCGGGATGAGCTTGTTCTTTTCCGCGCCGATGGTTTCAGTTTTGGTTTTCGACGACACTTTGTCGCCTTTGAGCACGAGTTGGCGCAGCGTGCGTGCCGTACCCTCCTTGTCTGCTTTGACTACGTATTCGCGTTGCTGGATGGTCGAAATGGTCGGCGCGTAGGTCGACGGGCGTCCGATGCCCAGTTCCTCGAGTTTGTGGACCAGTGCGGCTTCGGTGTAGCGTGGCGGATGTTGCGTGTAGCGCTCTTGTGCGATGATTTCGTCGCGTTTCAATTGCTGTCCCTCGCTGAGCGGGGGGAGTAAGCCACTTTCTTCTTCGTTCTCAGCGTCAGCGTCGTTCGACTCCCGGTAGACACGCAGAAAACCGTCGAACTTGACGACTTCGCCTGTGGCGACGAACTGATGACTCTGACCGCTGATGTCAATGGTGACGACGGTCTTCTCCAATTGTGCGTCGGCCATCTGGCAAGCCAGCGTGCGTTTCCAGATAAGTTGGTAAAGGCGCTTTTCCTGCTGCGTGCCGTTGATGGTTTCGTCCGCCATGTTGGTCGGGCGTATGGCTTCGTGGGCCTCTTGTGCACCTTTGGTGTGGGTGTGGAAGCGGCGGACCTGATGGTAGTTCGCTCCCATGGTGCTCTCGATAACTGTGCCGCAACTGTTCAGGCACAGCGTCGAGAGGTTGACGGAGTCCGTACGCATGTAGGTGATCAGTCCCGATTCGTAGAGACTTTGCGCTACGCGCATGGTCAGGGCTACGGGGAAACCCAGCTTGCGCGCGGCTTCCTGCTGGAGCGTAGACGTGGTAAACGGGGGTGCCGGCGTGCGGCGCGTAGGGCGCGTTGTGATGTTCGAGATGGTGAAATCGGTCTGACGGCAGGCTTCAAGGAACGCCTCGGCTTCGGCGGCGGTTTTGAAGCGCGTATTGAGTTCGGCCTTCAGGGGGGTGACTGTGCCGTCGGCCGTAGTGACGTCAAACACGGCCGTTACGCGGAAAGCGGCTTCGGCCTTGAAATGCAGAATCTCGCGCTCCCGTTCGACGATGAGCCGCACTGCTACGCTTTGCACACGGCCGGCCGAGAGGTTAGGCCGTACTTTCCGCCACAGCACGGGCGACAGTTTGAAGCCCACGATGCGGTCGAGCACGCGCCGGGCCTGCTGAGCGTCGACCAGGTTGAGGTCGATGTGTCGCGGATGGGCGATGGCGGCGAGAATGGCAGGCTTGGTAATCTCGTGGAAAACGATGCGCTTCGAACGTTCGGTGTCGAGGCCGAGCACCTCGGCCAAGTGCCACGAAATGGCTTCTCCCTCGCGGTCTTCATCGGAAGCCAGCCAGATGGTTTCGGCGCTCTTGGCTTGTTTCTTCAGGTCGTTCACGACCTTTTCCTTGTCGGCAGGAATTTCGTATTCAGGCTGGAAAGTTTCCAAGTCAACGCCGAAGTTTTTTTTCTTCAGGTCGCGAATGTGCCCGTAACTGGACATGACTTTGAAGTCTTTGCCCAGGAACTTTTCGATAGTCTTTGCTTTTGCGGGAGACTCGACAATGACGAGATTCTTTGGCATAGGGTGGACGGCAATTATTTTTCTGCGCGCAAAAGTAGGAAAAAAAAACGCGCTGGCACTCATTAATATATATAAAGTTGTCCCTCGGTGTTTTTCTCGCAGACTTTAGCGTTCGGTCGAGGGTTGTTCTTTGTCGTTGTGTGTAGCTGTTTCGCCGAAGTTGAACGTCAGTTGTCGGTCGCCGCCGGTCAGGTTGAACGTACGGCGGTGGTAGGGTGTGGGGCCGTAGCGGCGGATGGCTTCGCGGTGAGCGGCGGTGGGATAACCGACGTTGTGGTCCCAACCGTATGCCGGGTATTCGGTATGGAGGCTGTGCATGTAGTCGTCGCGGCAGGTCTTGGCCAAGATGGAGGCGGCGGCGATGGACAGGTATTTACCGTCGCCTTTCACAACGGTGCGGAAGGGAATGTCGGCGTAGGGCTTGAAACGATTGCCGTCGACGATGATGAATTCCGGGCGCACGCGGAGTTGGTCGAGTGCCCGGTGCATGGCCAGAATGGAAGCGTTGAGAATGTTGATTTGGTCGATTTCTTCGGGTGTCACGACACCTATGGCCCACGCCGTCGCGTCGCGTTGGATAATGTCGCGCAGGGCGTATCGCTGTCGTGCCGTGAGTTTTTTGGAGTCGTTGAGCTGTGGATTTGTGTAGTTCTGTGGGAAGATTACGGCGGCGGCAAAGACGCTGCCTGCCAGACAGCCACGCCCTGCCTCGTCGCAGCCGGCTTCGGCCGTGACGTCTGGATTGTATCGGGCGAGTAAGCTGTTTTCGGGGGAGGTTCTCATCGGAATTTTGGAGGCTGTGGGTAAAGATGAAGACGTCCCGGAAAGTTCCGGGACGTCTTCCGCTATGGCGCGGGGCAAAGCCCCGTTTTCAGTTTTTGTTCAGACCGTCAATCTCAACGGCGTTCGCGGCGTGCGCCACGGTGTTCTCCGCCGCCACGTTCGCGGCGGGGCGGGCGCTCTTCGTAGCCTTCGGGCTTTTCTTCGAGTACGCGGTGCGACAAGCGGAACTTTCCCGTTTTCTCATCGATTTCGAGGAGTTTCACGCGGATATGGTCGCCCTCCTTGATGCCGGCCTCCTCGACCGTTTCGAGGCGTTTCCAGGCAATTTCGCTGATGTGGAGCAAGCCTTCGCGGCCCGGCATGAACTCAACGAAACATCCGTAGGGCATGATACTCATCACCTTGGCGTCGTAGACTTCGCCGACTTCCGGGATGGCTACGATAGCGCGGATCTTGGCTACGGCAGCGTCGATGGACTCCTTGTTGGGAGCGCTCACCTGTACGATGCCTACGCCGTCTTCCTCGTCGATGGTGATGGTGGCACCCGTCTCTTCCTGCATTCCCTGGATGATTTTTCCACCCGGGCCGATGACAGCGCCGATAAACTCCTTGGGAATGGTGAACTGCTCGATGCGTGGAACCTGTGGTTTGAAGTCGGCACGCGGGGCGTCGAGCGTTTCCAACATGCGGCCTAGGATGTGCTCGCGGCCGGCTTTGGCCTGCATCAGGGCTTTTTCGAGGATTTCGTAGGACAGTCCGTCGCATTTGATGTCCATCTGCGTAGCGGTCAGACCCTTGCGCGTGCCGGTTGTCTTGAAGTCCATGTCGCCCAAGTGGTCCTCATCGCCGAGAATGTCGGAGAGCACGGCGTACTTGTCCTCGCCCGGGTTTTTGATGAGGCCCATGGCGATGCCCGAAACGGGCGAGTTGATGGGCACACCGGCGTCCATCAGCGACAGCGTACCGGCGCAGACAGTGGCCATCGAAGACGAGCCGTTGGATTCGAGGATGTCCGACACGATGCGCACGGTGTAGGGGAAGTCCTTGGGCAGCTGGCCTTTGAGCGCGCGCCATGCCAGGTGGCCATGGCCTATCTCGCGGCGGCCCACACTGCGTTGGGCTTTGGCCTCGCCCGTCGAGAAGGGCGGGAAGTTGTAGTGGAGGAGGAATCGCTGGTAGCTCTTGTCGAGCACGTCGTCTACCATTTTTTCGTCGAGCTTGGTGCCGAGTGTACACGTGGCCAGTGCCTGCGTTTCGCCGCGGGTGAAGATGGCCGATCCGTGGGGCATGGGCAGTGGGCTGACCTCGCACCAGATGGGGCGGATGTCGGTCGTGGCACGTCCGTCGAGGCGTTTGCCTTCGTCAAGGATGCAGCGGCGCATGGCGTCGCGCTCCACGTTGTGATAGTAGCGGTCAATGAGTGTATTTTTCTCCTCGAGCTCAGCGGCGTCGAGGTCGGCGTGCTGTGCGGCGTAGGCTTCCTTGAAGTCTTCGCGGATTTTCGTGAAGGCCTCTTCGCGCTGGTGCTTGTCGTGGTCGCCGGCTTCGGCTATGGCGTAGGCCTTGTCATAGCAGGCTTCGCGCACGGCCTGGCGCAGTTCCTCGTCGTTCACTTCGTGGCAGTATTCGCGCTTCACGTCGGTGCCGAGTTCCTTGGACAGTTCCTTTTGCAGGCGGCACATGGGTTTGATGGCCTCATGGGCGGCTTTGAGGGCACCGAGCAGGTCCTGCTCCGTGACTTCATCCATTTCGCCTTCGACCATCATGATGTTCTCTTCGGTTGCGCCCACCATGATATCCATGTCGGCCGCTTTGAGTTGTTCGGTGGTCGGGTTGATGACGTATTTTCCGTCAATGCGAGCCACGCGGCATTCCGAGATAGGACCGAGGAACGGAATGTCCGAGCAGGCCAGGGCCGCCGAGGCCGCAAAGCCGGCCAGCGCGTCGGGGAGGTCGACGCCGTCGGCCGAAAACAGCGTGATGTTGACGTAAACCTCAGCGTGGTAGTTGTCGGGGAAAAGGGGGCGCAGGGCGCGGTCGACCAGGCGCGAGGTCAGGATTTCGTAGTCCGAAGGACGGCCTTCGCGTTTGGTGAATCCACCCGGAAAGCGTCCGGCGGCAGAATACTTCTCTCGGTAGTCGCATTGGAGCGGCATGAAATCCGTGCCGGGCACGGCGTCTTTGGCGGCGACTACGGTGGCCAGCAACATCGTGTTGCCCATGCGCAACATGACTGCTCCGTCGGCTTGTTTCGCCAGCTTCCCCGTCTCGATGCTTATGGTACGTCCATCAGGCAGTTCGACGGTTTTTGTAATTACGTTCATCTGAAATTCTTTTATTGTTTTCTTGTCAATCGTCAAAAATCGCACAAAAGTAGTGATTATCTTTGAGATACGCCCGTCTCTTTCCGGAAAAAGTGTGTGACGTTTTGTTTTTCTAAGGAGTGGAGAGCTCTGTTGTATCCGCTTGGGCCTTGACAGAATGACGGAGAACGTCGGAATTTCCGTTGTTTCCGGCCTTTCTTGCAGGCCTCGGGCGATGTGCTTTGCTGGAGAAACTTGGATAAAGGCAGTGGGAGTTTTTACGGGGACTACGATGGTTTTTTCTGTCGCTGCGACAGGATTTTCTATCGTAGTACTTGTTTTCCGGAAGGCAGTGATGAAGATGGCGGGGTAGTGCCGGGTGGTGTTCTTGGGGAGTGATGCCGGTCTATTCCTGAGCGGGTGGGGGGAGAAAGGGGGTGATGGCTTCGGCTACTTCCGCGAGGCCGATGTCACTGTCGTCGGTTTCGATGTGCAACCGGTCCGGCGGACAGGCGCGTACGGCTTCGGGCTGAAAGTGACGGCCGAAGCTGAGGTCGAATCCGGCGGCAAGCAGTTGACGGGCAGCCAACGCGTTGCCACGGAAGCCGTGAACCGTCCACTGGGCGTGCGGGTGCAGTTCTTTGTGGAAGCGCAGCAATTCGGCCTGGGCCTTTACGCAATGAATGATAAGGGGTTTGTGAAACCGCTCAGCCAGCAGGGCCTGTTTCCTGAAGACGTTCTGTTGCAGGGCGAAGTCACCGTGCAGGCGGTCGAGCCCGCATTCGCCTACGGCTGTCACCTCGGGGCGGCTGGCGAGCTGTTCGAGCGATTGAAGCCAGCGGTTGATGGGCGCACCGGGCATGACGTTCCACGGGTGGATGCCGGCCGAATAATTGAGGCCGGGACGCGGTTTCCAACTGTCGGGCGCGTCAAGCACATGGGGCGGCAAGTTGATGGTGGCGCCGGCGGGAGCGTCTAAGCGGTGGGTGTGAAAATCTGCGAGCAGGTCGGGCATCGCGAGGAGGACTTCAGGGGACGGGGTCGTAGCCGTGACCACCCCAAGGGTGGCAGCGAAGCAGTCTGCGGACAGCCAGCCATGTACCTTTCCAAGGGCCGTGCTTGCGCAAGGCTTCGAGCGCGTAAGCCGAGCAGGTAGGCGTGAAACGACAGGACGGCGGGGTCAGCGGCGAAATGTAGCGCTGGTAGAACCGTATCGGCCAGGAGAGCAGGCGCACCAGCCACTCATTCATGACCTTCGGCTGGGGTAAGGGGAACGACTTGCTCACCCAAGCGTTGTAACAGCTTGGGAACAATTGTTTCGACTTCCGCAGCCGTGGGCAGTTTGCCTGACAGCCAAAGGAAAGCCAAATGAAATCCAGTCTGTGGCGGCAGGGCGTCGAGCAGCAAGTGCTTGTGGCGTCGGTAAGCCTCGCGCAGAAGACGCTTCACGCGGTTACGGTCGACGGCGTGGCGGAACTTGCGTTTCGGCACACTGAGCAACACCTGCACGGGAGGCTGGTGCTCACTGCGGTCGACGGTGCGGAAAACCATGCGTATCGGGAAAATCGTGATGGCCCGGCTGCCGCTGACAAAGAGCGCATCTATGTCGCTGCGCAGACATAGATGTTCTGCTTTCGGAAAGGTAAGGCAGCGCGCCATGGACTGAGATTTTCGGGATGTCAGGCCTTGCCGTTCTCTTGTTCCAGGTAGAGGTCGATGGCAGCCGGCATGGAGGGAGCCGTGGCAGAGGGGGCCTCGAGGTCAAGGCGCAGGCCGGCGTCTACTACGGCCTTGGCGGTAGCCTTGCCGAAGCAGGCAATGCGCGTGTCGCCCTGCTTGAAGTCCGGGAAGTTCTTCAGCAAAGATTGGATGCCGGCCGGCGTGAAAAAGACGAGCATGTCGTAGTCAAAAGGCTTGTCGGAGGGATACGTGTTGCTTACCGTGCGATACATGATGCACTCCGTGTGCTTCAGTTTCTTGGCGTCGAGCATCGCTTTCACCTCGTCTGTGTGTACGTCGCTCAGCGGTACGAGATACTTTTCGGCCTTGTGTTTCGCCATGACGGCTATCAGGTCGGGCCACTTGCCCGTGGTGCCGAAGAAAACCTTGCGCTTGCGATATTGGACGTACTTCTGGATGTAAAGGGTGATGGTTTCGGAGAGACCGAAGTACTTCATGTCCTCGGGGACGGTGATGCGCAATTCGTTGCAGAGGTTGAAGAAGTGGTCGATGGCATTGCGCGAGTTGAATACGACGGCGGAGTGGTCGAGTATCTGTACCTTCTGTTGGCGGAACTCGCGGGCTGTGATTCCCTCGACTTTGATAAATGGATGGAAAACCAGTTCGACGCCATGCTTCTGCTGAATCTCGAAGTACGGAGACTTCTCCGACGTAGGGGCTGGCTGCGACACCAGAATTTTCTTAATCATCTGTTTCTCAGAAATAAGTGACCCAATAGTTATTCGCGTACACCAAAGCTCGCCAGACTACGAGCAGAGGTAAAATTTCCAGCGTGCAAAAGTACAAAAATAAATGTAGAAAGCCCCATCTGTAGGTGAAAAAGATGGCGTAGCAACGGTAGAAAAGCAGTAGGGCAATGCCGCCGGCGATGACCGCGGCGGCGATGGTCAGCAGCCGGAAACTGAGGTCGAAATAGACGACGAGCAGGGCCACCGGAAACAGCGCCATGCCGAGTGCCAGCTGTCCCAGATAGTACGTGTCCATCCACAGGGCGTGTTGGGTGCGGTCGAAGAAAACCCAGTCGACGATGGCGTAGCCCACGAGTTTTACGGCGTAGTAAACGATGATTATGGCCACGTTGGTCGCGAGCAGCTTGTAGGGCGACACTTGGTTGAATACGCTCGTCATGAACTCCTGCGTGTAGTCGAAGAACAGCACGCCGAGCACAAAGCACACTTGGAAAATCAGGAAAAACTGCCCGCGCAGTTCGGCGTTCGGTGTGAAGAGGTTCTCGCGCCGTCGGATGTAGAACAGGTCTTTCACCTGCTGTACGAGAAAGCGGTAAGAGCGTGCCACGACCCAGACTTCGAGAAAAAAACTCAGCAGGAGGGCGGCGGTCACGTAGTCATCGGTGCGCAACCGGTAGGGCAGGGGATCACCGGCTATGCCCTCGGGGCGGTAGTCGAGTTGTTCGTAACGCCAGGGGGAGTTGCGCGTGTAGGGGGTGTCGTTACTGCCCAGTGCGGGAACCTCGGCGTCAAACGTGTCGACCTGAATGCCCGGAATGCCTAACTGGGCGTCGTCCGGCCACGTCATGGGGGCTTTCGGGAAAGCGGCCTGCACGGCGTCGTCCTGCTCGGAGGGCGTGGCGTCGGGCGGGAGACTGCCTATGACGTCGCTCACTGTCTTTCGCCGCGGGCGGACCACAAGCGTGTCGCCGGCGACGGGAAAGGTCGTCGTGACATCCAGACTGTCGGTGGGGGTGATGGGCGCCATGGCGGCTGCAAAGGTAACGCTTTTCGCTGGCCTCGGTCGGGTCAGAGGGCGGCAAATTTGCGTACCTCCCGGCTCCAGGAGGGCGTGGTCAACGCCAGATGGATGGCCTCGGCCGGTGAGTGGGCCACTTGCCAGATGCCGGTGTGCTCAGGGCGCATGAAGTGTTCGCGGACGGCGCGCTGGAAGAGTTCGAGCAAGGGGTCAAAGTAACCGGCCACATTGAGCAGGACGACGGGCTTTACGTAGAGGCCGAGTTGCTTCCACGTAATGATTTCGAGCAGTTCCTCCAGCGTCCCGACTCCGCCGGGAAGGGCGATGCAGGCGTCGGAAAGGCTGGCCATACGCTGTTTGCGGGTGTGCATGTCGGTTACGATTTCGAGGCGCGTCAGGCCGGAATGATGCCAACCCTGCTCCACCATGAACTGGGGGATGACGCCGACGACTTCTCCGCCAGCGGCGAGTACCGCGTCGGTCGATGCGCCCATCAGGCCGGTATGTCCGGCCCCGTTGACCAGCGTATGTCCGCCCTGAGCCAGCAGTGTACCCAGCTGGCGGGCACATTCCATATAGACCTCGGGTACTTGGCTGCTCGAGGCGCAGTAGACACATATATTCATATAGGAAAACGAAAAATCGGCGCAGCAGCCATTGGGAGGGCCACTGCGCCGAGTGTGAGTTACAGGCCGAAGGCCTTGCGGATGGCGTCGACCTGGTCGAGCTTCTCCCACGTGAAGAGTTCGACTTCCATTGTCAGGTCGCCCTGATAGCGCGAGTGGAACGTTTTGGTCACCGTGCGCGGCGTGCGGCCTACGTGTCCGTACGAGGCGGTCTCCTCGTAGATGGGCCGGCGCAGCTTCAGGCGTTCCTCGATGGCGTGCGGACGCAGGTCGAAGAGCTGGCCGATGCGCCGGGCTATTTCCCCGTCGGTCAGCCCGACGTGCGAGCGGCCGTAGGTGTTGACGTAGATACTTACGGGCTCGGCTTTGCCGATGGCGTAGCTGAGCTGGACGAGCATCTCGTCGGCTACGCCGGCCGCAACCATGTTTTTGGCGATGTGGCGCGCGGCGTAGGCGGCCGAGCGGTCAACCTTCGACGGGTCTTTGCCTGAGAACGCGCCGCCGCCGTGAGCGCCCTTTCCGCCGTAGGTGTCGACAATGATTTTGCGGCCGGTGAGGCCTGTGTCGCCGTGGGGGCCGCCGATGACGAACTTGCCCGTCGGGTTGACGAGGTAGTCGATGTGTTCGTCGAAGAGGGCGCGCACCTCGGGCGTGTTCACCCGTTCTTCGAGGACGCGGGGCATCAGGACGTGCTTGACGTCGTGGCGGATTTGCTCGAGCATACGGCGGTCGGCCTCGTCCTGGCTACCGGCTTCGGCGGCGCTGACAAACTCGTCGTGCTGGGTGGAAACGACGATGGTGGCGATGCGCACGGGACGGCCGTCGTCGGCGTATTCGATGGTCACCTGGCTCTTGGAGTCGAGGCGCAGGTAGGTCATTTGTTTGCCCTCGCGGCGGATTTCGGCTAGGACAATGAGAATGTCGTGGGCCAAGGAGAGCGAGAGGGGCAGGTAAGTGTCCGTCTCGTTGGTGGCATAGCCAAACATCATGCCCTGGTCGCCCGCACCTTGTTCCATAGGGTCGGGACGCTCTACTCCGCGGTTGATGTCGGCGCTCTGCTCGTGGATGGCATTGAGCACGCCGCAGCTTTCGGCCTCGAACTTATATTCGGCCTTCGTGTAGCCGATGCGGCGGATGGTTCGCCGCGCGATATCCTGCAAGTCGGCGTAAGCTTTGGACTTGACTTCGCCGGCTACGATGACCTGGCCGGTGGTGACGAGCGTTTCGCAGGCGACCTTCGACTCGGGGTCGTAGGCCAGCAGTTCGTCCAGTATGGCGTCCGAAATTTGGTCGGCCACCTTGTCGGGGTGTCCCTCCGACACGGATTCTGAAGTGAACAGGTATCCCATTTTTGTCTTCGTTTGTGATGTGTGTCAGTGTGAGTCGACGAAAGCCGGCGGCAGGCGGAACGCACTTCGGCGGACCGGAAGCGTCGGTCGTCGGAGGTGAAGAAGATAAGGGAAGTTGTGACGTGCTGGCCCATGCCTCGGTAACAATCGATACGCGCCGGGCCCAGCCGTATCGTCGTCATTTTAGCATTTTTTCCAGTGGTTGCAAGCAGCCAAATCTCTCCACCATTTTTGTAAGTCGGCGCAAAGATACGCATTTCCGGCGAGAAAAGAGTCGCCCGTCGGGGCAAGATGTGCGGATTTAACATTCGAGGGGCGTAGACTGGCGGGCGGAATATCCGTCGCAGCGAAGGCTAAAAACAAGTGTAGTCCCGGAAATTTCTATCGTAGTCTTAGGATTTTCTGGGACTACGATAGAAATTTCCGGGACTACACTTGTAAAAGAGCGGGCAGACCTCCCGTAAGGGATGCCTGCCCGCGTATGACGGGGACGCCGGGTTCTGAATTATTTCAGGACGCCCAGCTCCTTGCCCACCTTGATGAAGGCGGCGATGCACTTGTCGAGTTGCTCGCGGGTATGACCGGCGGACAGCTGGACGCGGATGCGCGCCTGCTCTTTCGGTACGACAGGGTAGTAGAAGCCAGTGACGTAGATGCCTTCCTCCTGCATACGGTTGGCGAAGTCCTGCGACAGTTTGGCGTCGTAGAGCATTACGGCGCAAATGGCGCTTTGCGTGGGTTTCATGTCGAAGCCGGCGGCCAGCATCTTGTCGCGGAAGTAGTTCGTATTGGCGACCAGGCGGTCATGGAGCTCGTTGCTCTCGTCGAGAATCTTGAAGGTCTCGAGCGCTGCGCCGACAATAGCGGGAGCCACGGAGTTCGAGAAGAGGTAAGGACGGCTGCGCTGACGCAGCAGGTCGATGATTTCCTTGCGGCCGGTGGTGAAGCCGCCCATGGCGCCGCCGAAGGCTTTGCCGAGCGTGCCGGTGTAGATGTCGACACGGCCGTACGTGTTGAAGAACTCGCTGACGCCGCGTCCTGTGGCGCCGACCACGCCGGCCGAGTGGCTCTCGTCGACGAGCACGAGGGCGTCATACTTTTCGGCCAGGTCGCAGATTTTGTCGATCGGGGCGACGTTGCCGTCCATCGAAAAGACGCCGTCGGTGCAGATGATGCGGAAACGCTGTGCCTGCGCTTCCTGCAAGCAGCGCTCTAAGTCTGCCATGTCTCCGTTTGCGTAACGGTAGCGTTTGGCTTTGCAAAGGCGCACGCCGTCTATGATGGAGGCGTGGTTGAGTGCGTCGCTGATGATGGCGTCGTCGGCCGTGAAAAGCGGCTCGAACACGCCGCCGTTGGCGTCAAAGCAAGCGGCGTAGAGGATAGTGTCTTCGGTCTTGAAGAACTTCGATATGGCGGCCTCGAGCTGCTTGTGGATGTCCTGCGTGCCGCAAATGAAGCGCACGGACGACATGCCGTAGCCGCGGCGGTCCATCATGTCTTTCGCGGCCTGGATGAGGCGGGGATGATTGGACAGGCCCAGATAATTGTTGGCGCAGAAGTTGAGCACTTCCTTACCCTGCACCTGAATGGCGGCCTGCTGAGGCCCCTCGATGAGGCGCTCGTTCTTGTACAAACCGGCGGCTGTGATGTCTGCCAGCTCCTTGCTGAGATGTTCTTGAAACTTTCCGTACATCGTCGTTGTGTTTATGTTGAGTTTAATAAGAGGCGTGATTCCGAAAGGCCGTGGCGCGCATAGCGGCACGGCCCGAATCCGCTTCGGCAAAGGAACAGAAATTCTTTGAATAAACAATGTGAAAAGCGGGGAAATCTGAGAAAAAACGATTTCCTTTGTACACGGAATTTTCCAAGTCTTAGTTACACATATAATAATGAAGAACGTATTAGTCATAGGCGCGACAGGACAGATCGGTTCGGAACTGACGATGGTCCTCCGCAAACATTTGGGCAACGAGCACGTCGTGGCCGGTTATATTACGGGTGCAGAACCCAAGGGTGAACTTAAGGAGAGCGGTCCGGCCGAACTGTGCGACGTGACCAGCGCCGAGATGATAGAGGGTATCGTCAAGAAACACAAGGTCGACACCATTTATAATCTGGCGGCGCTGTTGTCCGTAGTGGCGGAACGGAAGCCGCTTCTGGCATGGCACATCGGCATCGACGGACTGATGAACGTGCTCGAAGTAGCGCGCCAGCACGGTTGTGCCGTATTCACGCCCAGTTCCATCGGTTCGTTCGGTCCGGAGACCCCGAGCGTCAAGACCCCGCAGGACACCGTGCAGCGTCCGCGCACCATATACGGTGTGAGCAAGGTGACCACTGAGCTGCTCAGCGACTACTATTTCCACAAGTTCGGCGTCGATACGCGTGCCGTGCGCTTCCCCGGCCTCATCTCGAACGTCACCCCTCCGGGCGGAGGTACGACGGACTACGCCGTGGATATCTACTACGCAGCCGTACGGGGCGAGAAGTTCGTCTGCCCGATACAGGCCGGAACGTATATGGATATGATGTACATGCCCGACGCTTTGAACGCTGCAATCCAGCTTATGGAAGCCGACCCCGCACGCCTCGTTCATCGCAACGCCTTCAACATCGCGTCGATGAGTTTCGCACCTGAGGAAATCTATGCCGCCATCAAGAAGTACAAACCCGACTTCGAAATGGTTTACGACGTCGATCCACTGAAGCAGGCTATCGCCAGCAGCTGGCCCGACAGCCTTGACGACACCTGTGCCCGTCAGGAGTGGGATTGGGCGCCGCACTACGACCTCGACTCGATGACGCGCGACATGCTCGAGAAGCTGGAAGTCCGTCTGAAGTAACCCGGCGAAAATCCGGAAAAGTCCGACGTCGGCATACGGAAGAACTCGTCAAACTGTCCGATACGGCAGGAGTTTTTCCGTATGCTGACATTTTTATGAGTATACTGCGGTTTGTTTCAAAGGAAAAGCCTAATTTTGTAATCCGACTCCGATTTTTGATAAAGTCAGTGAAAAAGTTCGCGGGGTCAGGGATATTTTATCGGGACAAAGACAATGGAACAAGAACGATTTGACAGGCAGTTGCAGTTGCTGCTCCTGCTGTCTCAAGGTCACCCACAGGATATCGAGACGCTGAGCCGTGAATTGGGCATCAGCCGACGCTCCATTTACAGGTATATTGACACGTTTCGCCGGATGGGCTTCGTGGTCGAGAAGCGTAGCACTCGTTATCGCATAGACCCGTCTTCGCCGTTCTTTCGGAAGATAACGGACCGCATTCACTTTACCGAAGCTGAAGCGGTCACTATCAACCGTGTGCTCAACGCCGTGTACGACCGTTCGCCCGAAGTGCGTCATCTGCGCGAGAAGCTGAGCGGACTTTACGACTTTAAGGTCCTGGCTCGCCACGGCGTCGACGAGCACATCGCGCAAAACCTTTCGACGCTTTACGATGCGGTCAAGTTGGAGCAGGTCGTCGTTCTTCGTAATTATGTCTCCCCCAATAGCGGCAAGGTCAGCGACCGGACCGTCGAGCCATATATGTTCATGTCCGAGAACAGCGAAGTGAGATGTTACGAAGTAACTACCGGCATGAACAAGACTTTCAAAATCAGTCGTGCCGAGCGGGTAGATCTTCTCGACATGCTGTGGAGTCACAAAGACAAGCACCTGCCTTTTTATACCGACTTGTTCGGATTTTCCGGCGAAAAGCGCTTTCCGGTGCGCATAGCGTTGGGGCCGTTGGCCGCGCGCTTGTTGATAGAGGAGTCGCCGAACGCCCTTTCGCAAATGACGCTGCTTAACGACGGGCGCTACCTGCTCGAAACGGAGGTCTGCAATTATAAAGGTATCGGCCGCTTTGTGCTGGGCTTGTGCGACGATGTGGAAGTCTTGTCGCCGAACGAGTTCCAAGAATATCTACGCGAGCGAATCCGTTTTTTAACACAAAAAATTGGGGCGTGACTGCCACTGTCACAAAAAAGCCGGTTCTTTGCATCGTCAACCTTCTTAAAAACGAACGACGATGCTCAAGAAAGAAATCCTACTTGACTCGCGTCAGCTGTCGGCGGCGCGAATCAGTTTTCCTCAGTACCGCGCACTACGGCGACAGGTCGTAAGGTTCCTGGTCGCAACGGCCGGATTCTATTCCCGCTTGTCCGGTTTGCGTATCACGCCGCGGAGGGCATTCCACCTGCTGCACGGACAAGCCGGAGCTTTCGTAGCTCTTCTTCCATTGCCGATGAGTCCGCTTTTCCGGCTGTTGGCCTATGCGTGGGTCGTGCTGGCCGTATTTTCCTGCTTCAGCCGTAAGTGAATCATTGCGTCGCGTCAGCTCCTGTCCGTCAAACATAGCGCGGACGCTTCGTGCGTATTTTCTGGAAAATACCTAACTTTGCTCCCCGAAATCATAGTACTTATAAAAGCTACAGTTATGGGAAAGAAAGCTCTTTTGATGATTCTCGACGGTTGGGGAATCGGCAATCACGGTAAAGGTGATGTCATCTTCAACACCCCGACGCCTTTCATGGACAGTCTGAATGCCAACTATCCTCATTCCCAGTTGCTCGCTTCGGGCGAGAACGTCGGCCTTCCCGACGGCCAGATGGGAAATTCCGAGGTGGGACATCTCAATATCGGTGCTGGCCGCATCGTTTATCAGGACCTGGTGAAAATCAACCGTGCCTGCGCCGACAACAGCATACTGGAAAATCCGGAAATCCGCTCGGCGTATGAATATGCCAAAGCCCACGGCAAAAAATTACACCTGATGGGACTGACGTCTACTGGCGGCGTGCATTCTTCGTTAGACCATCTTTACAAACTCATTGAGATAGCCAAAACTTACGGAGTCGCAGAAAACACGTTCGTACACTGTTTCATGGACGGGCGCGATACCGACCCGAAGAGCGGTAAAGGCTTTATCGCCGACCTCACCGAGCATTGCAAGGCCAACGGCGCCCACATCGCGCACATCATTGGCCGTTTTTACGCCATGGACCGCGACAAGCGCTGGAACCGCATTAAGGTTGCCTATGACCTGCTTGTGGAAGGCAAGGGTAAGCCTTGCACCGACATGGTGCAGGCCGTGCAGGACTGCTACGACGCTGACAGCGAAGACCACAAGGACACCGACGAATTTATGGAGCCGCTGGTAAATACGGCTGTCGACGGCCGTATCCAGGAAGGCGATGTCGTCATTTTCTTCAACTACCGCAACGACCGCGCCAAGGAGCTGACCATCGTGCTCACCCAGCAGGATATGCCTGAGGAAGGCATGCACACGATTCCCGGCCTGCAATACTATTGCATGACGCCGTACGACGCCAGTTTCAAGGGCGTACACATCCTTTTCCCCAAGGAAAACGTGACGAACACGCTGGGCGAGTACCTCAGTAGCAAAGGGCTGAAGCAGCTTCATACTGCCGAAACCGAGAAGTACGCCCACGTGACCTTCTTCTTCAACGGCGGTCGCGAGCAGCCCTACGAAGGCGAGGACCGTATTCTGGTTCCGTCGCCCAAAGTGCCGACGTACGACATGCAACCGGAGATGAGCGCTTACGGAGTCAAGGACAAGCTCGTCGCTGCCATTAAGGAAAATAAGTACGACTTCATCGTGGTGAATTTTGCCAACGGCGACATGGTGGGCCACACCGGCATTTACAGCGCCATCGAGAAGGCTGTTGTCGCCGTCGACGCTTGCGTGAAAGAGGTAGTCACCGCTGCCAGCGAGACTGGCTACGAGACGATTATCATTGCCGACCACGGTAATGCCGACAACGCCATTAACCCCGACGGAACGCCGAACACGGCCCACTCGCTCAACCCGGTACCGTTTATTTACGTTACGGAGAACAAGAGCGCCAAGGTGACCGACGGCATTCTGGCAGACGTAGCGCCCAGTATCCTGCACATTATGGGTCTGGAGCAGCCCGCCGAGATGACGGGGCACAATCTTATTGCCGACTGACGCTTGGTGCGGTCCGCGTGACCGCCGTGCGATATACTGAGAAGTCCGGCTTCCTTTCACGGGAGGCCGGACTTCTTTCGTTGTGGTCGGTCGCGGTTCAGGCGACTCCCTCGAGCGAGTTCATCAGGATAACGAGAAAGACGACGGCCGTTATGCCGACGTATATCCAGTCGCGCTCGAGCGAGAACTCGACGAGCGACAAGAGTACGCGTACGACAGGTGTCAGGATGAGCACCACTACGCCCAGTTGAATCCACTCCGTGGCCTGTAGCGCCATGACGCCGCGCACGATGCCGCTGAGTGACGTATAGTCGGCTGCTTCGGTGCGGGCGCTGTTCGGGACGAACTGTGTGTAATCCGGCATCGGTTCTCCGCCGTGGCGCCACAGGTAGTAAATGCCGCCGATGGCAGCGATGCAGCACGCCAGCGTCACGCCGATACGCAGGGCCCGGCTGATGAGGCCTTGCATGTCGTGTTTGGGTTTAACCGTATCCATAGTTTTAGAATTTTCCAGTGAATCCGTTGTAAATCATGTTAATGGCTACAAGCAGTATGGCAATGGCGAAAATCTGCCGCAGCACGGTCACCTTCATGCGCTTAAGCAGGCGTGCGCCGGTCAGCGCGCCGCCCAGCACGCCAATCATCACCGGGCAGGCGATGCCCGGCTCGATGTATCCGCGCTGTATGTACACCACGGCTGAGGCTGCCGCCGTCACGCCTATCATAAAGTTGCTCGTCGTGGTGCTTACCTTGAACGGCACCTTCATGGCGCAGTCCATGGCCAGCACTTTGAGCACGCCGCTGCCGATACCGAGCAGGCCTGACAGGATGCCGGCGAAAATCATGACGACAAAGCCCCACACGACGTTCGTCAGTTCGTAAGCCACCAGCCCTACGCCCTTAACGGGGTACGTGCTGCACAGTTTCAGCCGGTGGGCGGCCGCCGAGCCTACCACGCCGGTATGGTCCACCTTGCGGCGGTACTGCATGGCGGCCGTAAGGATGAGCACGAGGCCATAAATGATGGCAATGGCATTGATAGGCATCCACAAGGCGATGAGCGCGCCGCCCACAGCGCCCACGGTGGTGGCGATTTCGAGGAACATGCCCAGCCGCACGTTCGTAATGCCTTCGCGGACGTAAGCGCTGGCGGCGCCCGACGAGGTGGCTATCGAGGCCACGAGGGCAGCCCCGATGGCGTAGTGGAAGTCGACGTTGAAGCCCAACGTCAGGAGCGGGATGACCACCACGCCGCCGCCGAGTCCCGTCATGGACCCCAGTAGCCCGGCCAGGTAGGCCCCGACGAGCAGGATAAGGGTGAAAATAAGGATAGTCGTAGTCATTGTTTCAATCGGACTAAGGATTTCGACGCGCGAAGTTACACATTATTTATATTACGGCGTCTGGACAGCTTAGGGATTGTCCGCGAAAAAGTGCCGGTTTCCGCCGCCCGGCTGCCGCCGCGTGGTGAACAACAAGCCGCCCCGCCACGACCGGAGACCGGGCGACGGGGCGGCTTGTTGTTGCCGCAGGCGGGATCGTGGCTCAGGCCGTAAAGGGCGAGCCGGGCGCAATGCGTGCTTTCACCTTGTACTTCTTTTCACCCACGTAGAGCGTGCGGAGGTCAAGCGAGCCGCGGCGTACCTCCAGCCGGACGCTGTCGCGCCCCACGGTGCAGGTACCCCAGCTCTCGCCGTTGGCCCAGAAGTAGGTGCCTGGCCGGTCGGTGAAGCGCATCGAGCCGTCGACGCCCGAGTACTGGAAGCCGCTCAAGGCCAGCACAGCCGACCACGAAGCCATCGAGCGGGCGTAGTGATGGCCGCACTCCGCCTCGCTGAAGGGGTTGCGCCGGGCGCCGTCGTGGCGGTCGCGCACGGCTTTCATGCAGGTCAGCGCTTCGGCGGTCATACCCTCGTAGAGCATCCCGACGGCGGCGCAGTACTCAAAGCCCGTCATGACTTCGGCAAAGTAGGGGAAGGGTGTCTTGAGGCGGCCTTTGGGCCACGAGGCCATGAGCAGGCCCGCTTCGTGGCCCATGACGTAGGAACGCATGTTGTTGAAGTGGCGGCTGAAGTCGGGCACGAAGTTATAGCGGTAAATGCTCTTCAGCGTAGTCGCCACCTTGTCCGGGTCGGTCAGGTAGCCCAGTCCGCAGATGTGGGCCATGTATTGTCCCACCAGCTGGTCGACGAGGCAGCCGCGCCCCAGCTGGAACGCGGGCAGGGGCGCCGCAGGGTCGTCCATGTCGAGCGGCTGGAACGTGGCGGGGTCGCAGATTTGCTGCTCGAAGTATTCGCCGTTGAAAAGGTTTTTCTCCGTCCACGCGCGGCCCTGTTCGTACAGCTTGTCGCACGTCTTGGCCAGTGCCTTGTCGCCCATGGCGCGGGCCATCTCGCCGGTGGCGCGCAGCGCGCCCAGATACCAGAACTCCATCTGCGGATTCGGGCCGAAGTAGTCGACGTCCATGGTGTTGTGCTGGCGACCCTCCATCACGCCGTCGCGGTTACCGTCCCAGCCCTTGTCGCGCCAGGCGTAGGCCAGTACCTTTTTGGCCTGCTCCCAATGGCGCTCGAGAAAGGCGCGGTCGCCCGAGAGTTGCCAGTCGCGGTAGAGCTTCATGAGGCAGCCCATTTGGCCGTCGGCCGCAGCACCGCTGCCCTTCGTGGCCTCGCTCAGGGGCAGGGCGGCGCGGAAGCTCATCTGTCCGTCGTCGCGTGTGGCGTACTGGAACTCGACGTCACGCATCGTGCGCGCCAGCTCGCCGAAAAGGAAGGCAGTGGCCGTCTCGTAGTTCCATACGTGGGTGCACGAGCCCATGCACGAGCCGAAGCGGTCCATCACTCCCTCCCAGCCCATGAGGTGGCCAGAGGGCAGGCGGAACACCGTTTGCGAGCGCAGGGTGGCCAGGTTGAAGAGCGCGGCCTCCTTGACGACGTCGGGGTAGGAGCTCCCGAGCAGCGCGCCGACGAAGTCAATCGTTGCCGCTTCGAGTTCGGGCAGGCGGGGAACGATGCGCTCGGCCGCCGTCCAGGCGTCGGGAAACTGCTCGCAGTAGTAGTTGCCCACGACGGTGGGCGACCATGCCTTGCGGTTGGGGAAGCGCCACGTGAGGAAGAAGGTGAAGGCCCGGGTCTGGCCCGGTTCGATACGCTGGCTGACGGCGAGCGAGGCCATGGGGTCGTCGTCGGCCGGCTGGGGCAGCTCGGTGAGCTGGCCGTCGGCGCAGAAGTCGTCCCAGAAGCTCAAAATGGCGTTGCTCCAGTTGTCGGGTGTCGAGGTGGTGCGGTACGTGACGCCTTCGGTGGCCTGCGTGGTCAGGGCCATGTCGCCCCAAGCCGGGTCGGCTTTGTCGACGCCCTCGCTGTCCATATAGATGCCGCTGAGGCCGTCTTCCGAGCGGTATTGGTTGCGATTCTTCTTTGCGCCGAGCGGGATGAAGTCACCCTTCCAGTTCTGGGTGAACCGGCTGCCGTCACGCCCGATAAAGTTGCGGAGCGAGCCGCACACGGACACTGTGGCCGGCGCCGCGCCCGTATTGGTCACTTCGTATGTCAGTACGGCGATGGGCAGGCCGCTGGCGTCGGCGTCGCCCGGGACAAGGGGGTTAAAGCCTTTCACCCTGACGGTGACGGGCAGGGCTGCGTCGCTCAGCTCCACTTGCCCCAACGGGTAGGCCGCGCTGAACGTGGCGTGGTCGAAACGCGGCAGTCCGTGGTGGTCGACGGGGCGTCCCTCGTAGTGCAGGTACTCGTTGGCGTAGAGCGGGCCGGCCAGGAGCGTTGTCGTAGGCCGCCCGCCGTCCGGCGCGACGTAGATGGCGAAAAACGGAGCGTTGTTGCCCGGCGTGACGGTGCTGTAGCCCTTGGCCGGGACGTTCATGATTTCCCAGTCGCGCAGTTCGCCCCGCCCGCCGAGGGACACGGTGCCCGTGCCGATGCCGCCGAGCGGCAGGGCTATCTGCTGGAGATGCTGTTCGTCGTACGTCTTCAGCACA
The DNA here is from genome assembly GCA_944322325.1 of uncultured Alloprevotella sp. Taxonomy (GTDB): domain Bacteria; phylum Bacteroidota; class Bacteroidia; order Bacteroidales; family Bacteroidaceae; genus Alloprevotella. The sequence continues at coordinate 86,211 of CALUOQ010000002.1, read as the reverse complement.
GGCCAGTCGGCCGGTTGCCAGACGGTGCCCTGCGCGGTGAGGGCACAGAGTGCGCCGAGCAAGGTGAGGAATTTCTTTTTCTTCATGCTTGTTTTGAGGTTTTTATGAGGTAGGGTGAATGATTTTTCGGTGTGATGATGTGGTCAGAGATGGCCCCGGCTTTCCGCGTAGGGCGGCGTAAAGTTAAGGAAATCGTTCCGGAGAAACAGAATGTAGTTTTGACGACTCCCGCGACTTTAACATATTTAACCTCCATTTACAGACAGAACTTCCGGTGGCAGGCTCCGAAAGGCCTCGGACTGCCTCCGGAAATCCTAAGACTGCCTTAGAAAATCCTGGGACTACGACAGAAAATTCTGGGACTACACTTGTTTTTCCGGGAACTGCCCCCGAAATCCGGGCTGAAGCACGAAAAAAGCAGACCGCCGGGCCTGCCTTTCCTCTCTGAGCCAAAGATACAGAGAAAACGGCGAACCGCCAAACGGACCCGCCGAAGTGTTAAAATTGGAAAGTGGACATACAAACGGGCGCCGCAAGCCCGCTCTGCGACCGCCGGAAATGAAAAATAAAAGTAAAGCAGATAAAAATAAGGAGCTGCCGCGGAGGTCTGCATCGCTTTTTCGGTTATCTTTACGGCGTTTTGTGATTTAATACTTAAAGCGTATGAAAAGATTTACCCGGAACGTGCTCGTCCTGAGCGTGGCGGGGGTTCCTCTGATGGGCTGGGCACAGACGAGCTTCGCGCTGGAAGAGCAAACGCTGGCCAACCCGGACAATGAGCCGGTGCCCGTCCAGCCCGTCCCCCACGAACGTCAGCTGAAGTGGCAGGAGACTGAGTTTTACGCCTTCTTCCACTACGGCATGAACACCTACACCGGCCAGGAGTGGGGCTACGGTAACGAAGCCGAATCGACGTTCGCGCCGACGGCGGCGCCCAATCCCGAACAATGGCTCGAAGCAGCCAAAGCTGCCGGGATGCGGGGCGGCATCGCGGTGGTAAAGCACCACGACGGTTTCTGCCTGTGGCCCACGGCGACGACGACGCACAACGTGACGCGCGGCGGCAACGACTTTGCCCGCAATACGAACATTCCGCGCGACTTCGCCGCGGCGGCCAAGAAGCTCGGCATGAAGTACGGCTTCTACATCTCGCCGTGGGACCGCAACAGCGCCCTTTATGGCACGGACAAGTACGTGAGCGACGTGTTCCTCCGTCAGTGCGCCGAGCTGGCTCAGTACGGCACGGACCAGTTCGAGATGTGGTTCGACGGCGCCAACGGCGGCGACGGGTACTACGGCGGAGCCAACGAGACGCGCAGTGTCGACCAGTCGACCTACTACGACGTGCCCAACCTGCGCGACTCGGTGCACAAGGTCTGCCCGGACTGCGTGCTGTGGGGCGTGGGCGGCGAGGCCCGCTGGATTGGCAACGAGGCCGGCTGGGCCGGCGAGACCAACTGGTCGCCCCAGAACCGCGGTGCCGCCTCGAACGCCAACGAGTACGGCGACGAGGACGGCTGGTTCTGGCTGCCGGGCGAGAGCGACGCCAAGGGGACCAACAAAGGCTGGTTCTGGCACAGCGGCGAGGCGCCCAAGTCGGCCGAGGAGCTGTACAAAATCTATCTGGAAACCGTCGGGCGCAACGCCACGCTTATCCTGAACATGCCGCCCGACAAGTCGGGTTCCCTGCCCGCGGCGACGGTGAATGCCCTCAGGCAGATGGGCAACCTGCTGCGCCAGCGGCTGGGTACGGACCTGGCGCTCACGGCCCGGTGCGAAGTGTCCGAAAGCCGTACGAACGGAGCCAACCGCACGTACGACGCCGCCAACCTCATCGACGGCGACAAGGACACCTATTGGGCCACGAACGACGGCACGACCGAGGCTGTCATCACCCTGACCTGGGACGAGCCGCAGCGCGTCCACTACGTCGCGCTACAGGAGTACATCCGCAAGGGACAGCGCGTCAAGGGGTTCAAGGTCGAGACCACCGCCAACGGCTCCGACTGGGTCGAGCGGGCCAACGGGGTCGAGTGTACGACCGTCGGCTACAAGCGCATCGTGCCGCTCAACGGCAGTACGTCGAACTACGGCAGCGGCTTCAGCGTCAAGGGCGTACGCGTCACCATCACGGACAGCAAGGCGTGTCCGCTGCTGCACACTGTGTCTGTTTTCTAATACCCGAGCCATCATGAAGTTTACGAAATACATAGGCATGGCCGCCCTGACACTCCCGATGGCGGCGGCCGCCCAAAACATCTCCTTCGAAACGGAGGACTACAAAGCCATCGGTGTGTACGACACCTGGGAGGAATCGCCTTTCCGCAACGGTTCGCAGAAGCTGCGGGGCAACGCGAAAGTGGTCGACAACCCGCAGACCGACGTGGACGACGTGCTGGGCTACGCGCCCAACGCCACGGCGAAGGTGCTGGCCGTGCAGCGCTCGCGTTTCGGCAGCAACACGTTCGGGGCGCGTATCGACCTGAAGGAAACGTTCGAGCTGACCACTCGGACGCGCTATGTCCACGTCTATATGCTGAAGCCTGTGGAAGGACGGGTGATGCTCGTCGGACTGGGCAAGCGCAGGGAACGCGCCGGGCAGTCGCCCGAGGCCGAACAGTTCTGGGTGCTCTCGTCGACCGCAGTGACGCCGGATACGTGGTGCGACGCCGTGTTTCCCATCAAGGGGGCGGGCGGCATCGACATTTACAGCCTCGTTGTGGTGCCCGACTGCGAATCGCCGCACCACCTGACACAGGATTTTGCCGCCTACATCGACGAAATCGAAATCAGCGACGACCCCAATCCGCGCTTCCGCCGGGGCGACTACATCCTGAATTTCGAGGAGGACGAAGCCTCTGCGAAAGCTGACTACTACCTGAAGAGTGTCTCGCTCAACGGTTCGGCCGACGGCAACCAGACCCTCGAAGTCGGCAGCCAGAGTCCGCAACTGCTTTATCGCCCCATGCTCGAAAAGACCTTTACGGCCAAGGCCGGCGAGACGCTGACGCCGAATTTCAGCTACTCCGCCGGATGGATGAACGGCTACGTCTATCTGGACCGCGGCAACGACGGCAAGTTCGAGCATGCCCTGAACGACGACTACACCATCCCCGAGGGCAGCGACATCATGACTTATTCCTACGTCGAGACGGTCGAAAACACCGAGGGCTACAAGAGCGACGGTTCGAAGGTATCGGGCAGCGCGCGCAACTTCATCAATCCGCCCGCCTTCACCGTGCCGGCCGACCTGCCTAACGGTTATTACCGCATGCGCTTCAAGGTGGACTGGGGCAACGTCGACCCGGGCGGCAACACCCTCGAGTCGCAGTCCATCAAGAAGAACGGCGGCATGATTGTCGACGTCCGCATGAACATCCACGGCGATGTGTGCGAAGTGACGCAGGGACAGCTGAACGGCGACGTGCTGGCGGCCGACGGAACGGTGCTCAACAAATACCGGGCGCCGTTCGGCAAGCCTTTCACCATAAAGATGAGTCCGGCGCCCGGCTTCACGTACGAAGGCATCCGCGTACGCCACGGTTACAACCTCAGCGGTGACAGCCTCGTGCACAGTACGCCGCAGTACGTGGACGTCTATTATCCTGCCTACCTCTTCCGCGGCGACACGCTGACCTTGCCGGCCGAGGTCATGGACGGCGAGGTGCGCATCGAGGGCTATTTCGTGGAGAAGAAAGACACCCCCGAGGCCGACGAAGACTATCCGCTGAACTTCGACAAGGCGTTGGTCAACAGCCATCCCGACCCTGAGCGTCGTATGCTCCGCGCGCAGGTGGTCGCCACCAAGGGCGGTACGTCCTCGATTCCCGTCACGACCAGTGCGAAGGAAATTTACCGCGACTTGCGCAACCGGCAGGTCTCCGTGGTGCCGGGTGACGAGGTCGAGACTACGCTGACGTACCAGAACGGGCAGATGCACGCGTACCTGTACGTCGACCTGAATCAGGACGGGCAGTTCACCGTAGGGCTGGACGCCGACGGGCGCCCTACGATGGCGAGCGAGCTTTTGTCCTATAACTATTACGGCGGACGCAACAGCCAGGGCGAGGCGGTGGATTCTGCCGACGTCGACGTCAATCGGCTTCCGGCATTTACCATCCCCGAGCAGCTGCCGCGTGGCGTCTATCGTGCCCGTCTGAAAGTAGACTGGGACAATGTCGACCCGGGCGGCCGCTACGGCAAGGATGACGCAAATTCCATTGACGCCAATGCCGGGTATGTGCTTGACTTCCTGCTGAACGTGCACGGCGAGACCCAGAAGCTCGAGGTCTTCACGACGAACGGCAGCGTCAACGGCGCGAACAACACGGGCCTTCCTGTCGATGTGTCCTGCTTTACGACTTTGGCTTTGGTCCCCACGCCGGTCGCCGTGGGCTACTCGGCTGAATCCATGACCATCAAGCACGGGCACAACTTCGACGGTCCGCAGTACATCCACGGCAACCGGCAGTGGAGCGAGTTCACGCGCAGTGCCTCGAACTACACCCTGCCGCGCGACAGCGTGGACGGCGATGTCATTATCACCGTCAATTACGAGCCGACCGACCGTGCACGATACAAGCTGGTGTTCAACGACGAGTTCGACGCCGCCGACGGAACGCAGCCCGACGAGGAGTGGTGGTCGCGTTGCGTCAGACAATCGTCCACTTGGAACCGTTGGCTCTCGGACAGCGAGGAGGTCATCTACCTGCAGGACGGGAAACTCGTGGCGCGCGCCATCCCCAATCCGGACCAAGCCAGCGACCCCGTACCGATGATAACAGGCGGCATACAGTCGCGCGGGAAGTTCAGTTTCAAGTACGGGAAAATCGAAGCCCGCATCCTGACGAATCCGCACACGGGCAACTTCCCGGCTTTCTGGCTGATGCCGGAGGACCAGACCGACGGTTGGCCCACGTGTGGCGAGATTGACATTTTCGAGCAAATCGACAATCAGAACACGGCTTACCACACGGTACACTCGCACTGGACGTATGACCTCGGGCACACGTCCGACCCGAAGTCGTCCTACAACGAGAGTGTGCAGATGGACCGTTATCACACCTACGGCTTTGAGTGGGACGAGACCCAGATGCGCTGGTACGTCGACGGCAAGCAGGTGGGAACCTATCGCAAGTCCACGGATGAAGACGCGTTGCGCCAAGGGCAATGGCCGTTTGGCAAGGCGTTCTACATCATACTGAACCAGTCCGTAGGCAACGGCTCGTGGGCTGCGAATGCCGACGTGTCGCACACGTACGAAACGCTGTTCGACTGGGTCCGCGTCTACCAACAGAATGAAAGTGTGGGCATCAGCTCGCTGACGCAGTCAGACAAGGTGAGCGTAGACGTGAAAGCCAATGCCATTGTGGTCTATGCGGACCGGCCTACGCCGGTGAACGTTGTCGACGCGGCAGGACGTAGCGTGTGGACGGGAGAGGTCAGAGGAACTAAGGAAATCCGTCTGACCAAGGGTATTTACATGGTAAACAGTGAGAAGGTTTTTGTGCCCTGACTCCGGAGAAATACGCTGAACGATAAGTAAAAAAGTCGGTGGTGTCTCGCGATTTGCAGACATTGCCGACTTTTTTTGTAAATCGGATGTAGTGATGTGAAAAGCTTTACTTATCTTTACCCCGACAATATATTTATACGAGAGTACAGATGATAAAAAAATTAATCCCATGGGCGCTGTTCCTGACCGGAGTGGCGATGCCCATGCCCGGTACGGCGCAAAACGGGTTTGCCCTGAAGCCGCAAACGCTCGCGAATCCGGACAACGAGCCCGCGGAGGAACATCCCGTGCCCTCCGAGCGCCAAATGAAGTGGCAGGAGACTGAGTTTTACGCCTTTTTCCATTACGGCATGAACACCTACACCGGCCAGGAGTGGGGCTACGGTAACGAAGCCGAATCGACGTTCGCGCCGACGGCGGCGCCCAATCCCGAACAATGGCTCGAAGCAGCCAAAGCTGCCGGGATGCGGGGCGGCATCGCGGTGGTAAAGCACCACGACGGTTTCTGCCTGTGGCCCACGGCGACGACGACGCACAACGTGACGCGCGGCGGCAACGACTTTGCCCGCAATACGAACATTCCGCGCGACTTCGCCGCGGCGGCCAAGAAGCTCGGCATGAAGTACGGCTTCTACATCTCGCCGTGGGACCGCAACAGCGCCCTTTACGGCACGGACAAGTACGTGAGCGACGTGTTCCTCCGTCAGTGCGCCGAGCTGGCTCAGTACGGTACGGACCAGTTCGAGATGTGGTTCGACGGTGCCAACGGCGGCGACGGGTACTACGGCGGTGCCAACGATCGCCGCAGCATCGACAACACGGTGTATTACGACATACCCAACCTGCGCGATTCGGTGCACAAGGTCTGCCCGGACTGTGTCATGTGGGGCGTGGGCGGCGAAGCCCGCTGGATTGGCAACGAGGCCGGCTGGGCCGGTGAGACCAACTGGTCGCCGGAGAACCGCGGCTTTGCTCCCGAGAAGAACGGCATGTATGGATCGGAGGACGGCTGGTACTGGTTGCCGGGCGAAAGTGATGCGAAAGCCACGAACAAGGGCTGGTTTTATCATGACGGCGAGTCGCCCAGGACGGCGGAACAGCTTTTTACCTTCTACCTGGAAACCGTCGGGCGCAACGCTACGCTGATTTTGAATTTCCCGCCCGACAAGTCGGGGGCTCTGCCTGAAGCCACGGTGAACGTCATGCACGAGTTGGGCGGATTGCTGAAGCAACGGCTGGGCCGCGACCTGGCCAAGAAAGCCAAAATCGAGGTGTCGGAAGTCCGCACGAAAGGGAAACGCCGTTCGTACGTGCCGAAAAACATGAACGACGGAGACAAGGATACCTATTGGGCAACGAACGACAGTACGCGGACGGCTACGGTGACCCTGACATGGCGGAAACCGGTCAATGCGCACTACGTGGCTCTTCAGGAGTACATCCGCAAAGGGCAACGTATCCGGGCGTTTAAGGTCGAAACCACCGCCGACGGCACGGAGTGGACCGAACGGGCTCCCGGGGTCGAGTGTACGACCGTGGGCTATAAGCGCATTATTCCGCTGAACGGGAGTACAAAGGAGTATGGCGATGGTTATGCCATCAAGGGCTTGCGTATCACCATTTTGGACAGTAAGGCTTGTCCCTTGCTTCATACCGTGTCGGTTTATTGAGAAGAGAAAAAAATGAGAATCGCAATGAAGAAAAAAATATATGCAGTCGTAGCCGTCCTCTCGCTGCCGGTCATGGCATGGGGACAAAGCGTGACGTTTGAAACAGACGACTATCGTTCGATTGGCGTTTACGACACGTGGGAAAAATCGCCGTTCCGCAATGGCGCACAGAAGCTGGAGGGGAACGTGATGGTTATCGAAAACCCGTTCACGTCGGTAGACGCTCAGATAGGCAAGACCCCCAATGCCACCGGCCACATTCTGGCCATGCAGCGTTCCCGTTTCGGGAGCAACACGTTCGGTGCCCGGATTGACTTGAATACTCCGTTTGAACTGACCAAGCAGACCCGCTATGTGCACGTCTATATCCGGAAGCCCCAGGAGGGACAAGGCCGGGTGATGCTCGTCGGGCTGGGTAAACGCCGCGAGCGGGCTGCACAGTCGAAAGAAGCAGAGCAGTTCTGGGTCGTATCGACAAATGCGGTTACGGCAGATGAGTGGTGCGACGCCGTATTCCCTATCAAAGGAGCCGGCGGCATTGACATTTACAGTCTTGTCGTCGTGCCTCACTGCGAGTCGCCGCGGGGGCTGAAGGAAGATTTTGCCGTTTACTTGGATGAAATCGTGGTGAACGACGACCCGACCCCGCGCATCCGTCGGGGCGATTATGTACTGAATTTCGACGCGAATACCGTTTCGCGCCGGCAAGGGATGAAGCTGAAAGGTATTGCATTGGAGTCGGTTTCGGGACAGTCGCAACAATGGCAGCTGCCGGAGGTGCAGGCGTCGAAAATCTATCAGTTGCGTCAGGACTTCGTGGCTCATGCGCAGCCGGGCGATACGCTTATTCCCGTATTCGACTATACGGGCAAAGGGATGCAGGGCTATATCTACCTTGACCGTAATAACGACGGTCGTTTTGACGTTACGTTGAACGACGATGGGACTGTTCCGGGAAGCAGTGAGTTGCTGACATATACCTCCACGGAGAGCGCAGGTAGCGGACAATCTTTCCCAAAAGCTCCGGATTTCATGGTTCCGGCCGATTTGGCGCCCGGTTTCTACCGAATGCGTTTCAAGGTCGATAAGCAGAGCACCGATCCGGCAGGTAACGGTCATGAAAATAATGGCATTACGTCGAACGGTGGAGCGATTGTCGACATCCGCCTGAATGTGCACGGCGCTTACTGTAACGTGAATGATGCCAACCGTAACGGGGAAGTCCTGACCGCCGACGGGCAACGATTGGTGAAGTACCAGGCTCCATTCGGAAAGCCGTTTACCATTCGCATGAACCCAGAGAAGGGCTTTACTCACGCCGGCATTCGCGTCCGTCATGGCTATGGGCTGGCCGGTGACAGCCTTGTGCATGGTACGTTGCAGTATTCGGACGTAATTTATCCGGCAGAGCTGTTCAAGGACAACTGTTTTACAATTCCGGGCGAAGTCATGGACGGCGACGTGGAAATCGAAGGTTTGTTTGTCGAGGAGAAGAGTGTAGCCGGTGCATCTAAGGAAGATTGAAAAATGACCCCGCACGACAGTCATGCAGCAACGAACTGTCGTGCGGGGATATTGGTTCGTGTTGTCGCAGGATTCGTTGTTGCTTTATCGGACCTCGATTACCTTTAATGATGCGACCCGATCCTCCATGAGGCGGTAATACCCGTCCACCAGGGCGGCGTTTGAAAACAGGATGCCGTTCCGCTTTTCTATGCCAAAGGCTGCATGAATGTGCCCGAAGAGGTGAAGTTTCGGACGGGCCGCTTCGATTTCTTTCAGCAGTTCCGGACAGCCGTAGCGCCGTCCCCCGTCGAAGTCGAGAACATCCAGTGGCGGACGATGGGTGATGAGAACTTCGGTGTCGCGCGGCACACTTCGGTCCTGATGCTTGTCAGTTCCGTAGAGTACGTCTCTCACAAAAAGGGGAATGCCGTAGAAGTTCACACCGTCAATGCAGACCCCCGAACGACACAGGTAGTGGCAATTGTTGTCTAATCCGGATAATTCAGCGCCGTAGAGACAATCATCGTGGTTGCCGGCGATGAAAATTTTGTGCCGGTAGGGCAGGTCGCAAAACCAGTTCATGAAGTCTAAGGCTTCGTGCTTCGTTCCGGCTTGGGTGAAATCGCCGGAGTGGACAATCACGTCGGCTTCGGGCAGCCCCGCGAGCTGTCGGTGCAGGCCGTGGGTATCGGAAATGTGGAGGATGGTCATCAGTCGGTTTCAGGAAAATAGGAGATGGATCGCATTGGTTGTCTGATTCGGTGAGGAAATAATGCGCGGCGCAGTCTTTTTGAGTGGTTAGGTTGTTTTTGTGTGGTATTTCAAACTAAAGTTTTCCTGTGCAGTAATCCATATCGCTCAACTCGCACCATCCCGCGTCTTTGATTTCGCGGAGAAACAGACGGGCGCACATTTCGGCGTCGTCGCCCGCACGGTGGTGCTGCCCGTAGGGTATTTCGAAATGGTCGCAAAGGTAGTCCAGACTGTTGCAGCCGAAGTCGTAAAGTCTGCGGGCGGCGCGTAGGGAACAATAGTAAGTGATGTCCGGTTTCCCGATACCGTAAAAATCCAAAGAGTGGCGGATGCAACCCATGTCGAATGCGGCATTGTGGGCCACGAGTACGGGACATTCGTTCAAGTATGTGGATATTTCCGCCCAGATCTCTGGAAATTCGGGGGAGTCCGCCGTGTCTGCGGGGCGAATGCCGTGAATCTGCATGTTCCAGTAGCTGTACGCGTTACTAGGTGGGCGGACCAGCCACGAACGGGTTTCCACGATACGGCCGTCACGTACTGCGCAAATTCCTGCTTCGCAAACGGAGGCACGACGGCCCGTGGCTGTTTCGAAATCTATGGCGACGAAGTTCAGTCCTCGCATGATTTGTCTTTTTTCCATGTATAGAGATTCAGTAAGTTCTGAGCGAAGTTACGCATTTCTTCGCGGACAGACTCAGGCTCCAGTACTTCCACTTGGTCGCCTTGTGCCAGTACAAGCTGGTAGAAGTCAAACGTGGGTTTCAAGCGGTACTCGAAAAGCGTGGATTCGTCGTCACTCTCTATTTCCTGTTGGGACTCGTGTAATGGCAAGGTACGCAGATAATCGGCAAAACCGCCATAAGCCAGAAGAACGATGCGTTGAATCGGTTCGTCCGACGTAATCACGCCGCAACATCCCTCGAAATAATGGTGGACGTCGAAGTTTTTTCTCATTTTGAACGTTTTGCCGGTATCTTGTACGTTCGAAATGCGGTCGAGGGCGTATACCAGATAGACATCACTAGGTTTGATGCCTTTTTCCCGGTTCCTTTGTGAATAATAAGGGCTGCGTGCCACGACGTACCAACGTCGTTTGACCACTTTCAGGCAGTAAGGTTCAATTTCGAATGTACTCGGCTCAGTTTTTCCGAAGCCTTGATGGGTGATGCAAAGCACGTGGTTGCGTCGCATAGCCTCAGTGATCGAAGTGAGCCACGTTTGGCCGGAAGGAATGTCCTCGAAAATAATCCGCTCTTCCAGTTTGTTGTCTGCTTGTATCTGATTCAAAGTCGCGTAGGAGCTAATCAACCAACTACGAAGGTTATTTCCTTCCAATCGTTCCGGTTCGTCGATGTAGTAACGGTAGCCGTCCTTACGGTCGCAGTCAATGTACACGTCGAAGATGTCCTTGATAGCCTTCTGATGGTTATGGAACGTGCGTAAAGGTAGTTCGTCACCATAGCCTAAGCTGCTTTCCTGCCAAAGTTCGTTGATTTCCTGAAAGGTTAGGCGCTTGTAGCGGCGAAGTATGTCTATCAGCCAGACGTAACGCCCAAAGAGATTTGCTGCCATGTCGCTTCTGTTTTATAGGGTTATGCCGCAAAGTTACATTTCCGCTTGTGAAAAAATACGGCATAGCTTCATTTTCTTTGTTCAATCTGTTTCTTTTTTGTATGAGGCGTATGATGTAAGTCGACGTACTTTTTTAGCTTCTTCGCGCAGGTTTAGCAGTATTGTGACCTTTATTTTCGGGGTGCGGTCGTCCGTGGCCGTTGTGCCGAAAATAATGTCTTCGTAATCGAGGTAAGCGCGCGTACCGGTCTTGAATTTTTCGAATTCCTGCTCGGATAAAGGATAATGAGAGGAAACGCGGATGTGGATAATGGCATTGTTGTATCTGTCCAAAGCAAGGTGCTGGTACTTGGTTATTGATTCGAGAATATAGTTTAAGCGGCTACTTATATTGTGCGTGGCGGACGTGTAGTCGTATTGAGTGCCGCAGTTGACGTTGAGCAGGAAGTCTACGTCGTTTCTATGTAGTGAACTGCCGTTGGCAGTCAGGGCTCTTATCAGATTCTCGCGGGCTGCCAGTCCTTTCAGCCGCTGCGTCCGTTTCTTTTGTCGCTGCGCTCGTTTTTGCTTGGGGCCGTTCATAGGGGCCATGGGCCGGTCGGGAAGAGTAAGGACTCTGTGTTGTGGATCGTTTGTCTTTTTGCAAGAACTCTTGCGCCGGACTTGGTGCTTCCATATACTTTCTCTCAGTTTCATCAAGGCAACCTCATATTCATTGGTAGTTTTTGGGAAATCGTGTTTACGTTTGTAGGTTTCAAATTCTTCTTCCGGTGAAAATCCCCAAAACGTGATTTCCCAAAGACAATGCATGGCCAGTTCTTCAAGTGGAAGACGGACGTTGTCGGCTATTACTATGTCGTAGTTCAAAGCCGCTTCCCAGTTGACATGGATGCCGGAGACGTTAAGCCACTTTCCTTCTCCGTTTTCAGTTCCGCCATTCCACGAGATTTTGATTCTGCCATGAGATTCTCTGTCGGGTTCCATGTCGCGTAGAGTGTCGTATGCCTCGCGGTATGCGTAGATACTGTCAAGATGTTCTGCTTCAAAATCCTCTAAATAAGGGCGGATACGGTCGAAATCGACTTTCATTATCAATTCTTTCAGAGTCATAGAACAGGTATTTGTTGTGGCAAAGGACGCATTTCCAGATGCCAGAATGCAGCAGAGCCAATAAATTTTTCTTCATTGTGCCTTAATATGGCGTATACCGACTGTACTTTTGCCCAGACAAGTTTAGAATATAAGAATGATGGGAACGATAGAAAACCACAACGTGAAGATATTCACAGATGATATTGAAAAGACGGCTATCGAGCAGATCGAAAAATTGTTGGCCATTCCGGCTTTTGCCAGTTGTAAAGTCCGAATCATGCCCGATGTTCATGCAGGAGCCGGGTGCGTTATCGGTTTTACGGGTAATTTGGGTGAGAAAGTCATCCCGAACATTGTGGGTGTGGACATAGGATGCGGTATATCGGTGCAGCCGTTTGTAGGCGGTAAAGCCATAGATTATCATGATTTGAACGAGTACATTCTTCATCACATTCCGTCCGGACGCGACTATCGCGGCGATAACTATGTCCCACTTCCGTCACGGTATATGGATACGTACAGGGAAAGCAAGGAACTCATTAAGCAAATGCATTGTTACAGGGAATTCAAAGATGTAAAACGCCTCAACCTTTCGATTGGGTCGCTGGGTGGCGGAAACCACTTCATCGAGCTTGATGAGGACGAAAGCGGTATGGTCTATTTGGTGGTGCACACGGGAAGCCGCAACTTGGGCAAACAAGTCGCTGATATCTACCAGAAGTTAGCGGTGAAGTGCCAGTCAGGTTGGGCGGAAATGATGGAGGAGCAAAACCGCCTGATTGCCGAATACAAACGGGCAGGGCGTAAGTCGGAACTCCAGGAGGTGATTCGAAATCTGCACAATTCTTTTAAGATGCGCAAGCCAACCATTCCGCCGGAGTTATCCTATCTTGAAGGGAGTTTCCGTGACGATTACCTCCATGATATGCGGTTGTGTCAGCAGTGGGCAAAGTTGAACCGCCGACTGATAATCGGGCTTATTATGGATTATTTCCTCGAAAGAGGCATAATCCGGGAGATGCAGCCCGACCTGATGTTTGAAAGTATCCATAATTATATTGGCGATGATCATATCATTCGGAAAGGGGCTATTGCTGCTTATCCGGGTCAACGATGCATCATTCCGCTGAACATGCGCGACGGTTCGTTAATCTATATAGGTAAGGGCAACGAGGACTGGAACTGTTCAGCTCCGCATGGCGCAGGGCGTGTCATGAGCCGTAGTCAAGCTTTTGAATGCATCACTATGGAGGAATACCGCCGGTCCATGCGGGGCATTTACAGTGAGAGCCTGTCAGAAGAGACCAAAGACGAATCGCCCATGGTGTACAAGCCGAAAGATGAAATAATCCGCAATATCCAGGACACTGTCTCGGTCCTGAATATCATCAAGCCGGTTTATAATTTCAAAGCTGCGAATTGAGTTCCCGCAGTCTCTTTTTATGCGGGTGCAGCGTTATGAACACTGCACCCGCTTTTTGAGAATGTTTATCGCCTATAGAGTAGCAGCAAGACATGAACCTCTGGCTCCTCTTGATTTATTGTAGCCATGCCGAACAAAAGATTCTTGTTTCCCAATCGTTGCCGAATTGTTTTTTGGAAGGCGGATAATTCCGTTTGCTCCAGCGGGTATGTGGCTGAGTCCTGTATGAAGACGAGTGCGCTGTCGTATGATTCCAAATCAAGCTGCTGGTATTTTGTCATCGACTCCGTAATGTAAGCCAGGCGTTCGCCTTTCCCGTGCGTGACTGAGGAATAATTATATCGCGTGCCGTATTTGAAGTGAAGCAAGTGTTCTATTTCATTACGCATGAAAGTACTTCCCGGGATGGTAAGCTTTCTGATTAAGGATTCGCGTTTGGCCAGAGTTTTAAGATGCTTGATTCGTTTTTCTTGGCGGTGTTTACGTTTTCGCTTGGGGCCGTTCATTTTTTTGTGAAGTAACCGCGAAAATGATTGCAGCGTGACGTAACGTTCGCCGTTTTCGCCTTTGGAGCGCAGTCGACGTGGTGTCTGACGCTTCCATATACTTTTCCTTAATTTGTCTAACGCGTATTCGTAGCAGTTGGCCGGTTGTTTCTTGTCAAACATTTCACGGAAATTCTCGTCACGGTCGGCGGGTGAAAAGCCGTAAAAAGTGATTTCCCAAAGGCAGTACATGGCCAACTCTTCCGGTATAAGCGGGGTATTGTCGGGGAGAATGAGCTGTTTGGCCAACTCATTTTCCCACACGTCGTCGTCCAAAAACAGGACGCGTACGTATTTGCTTCCGTCAGGTCTGACGTGGCATTCTATGGTGGCCTTTTCGTGATAATCCCTGTTAGGTTTCATATTTTTGAGAATATCGTATGCCTCGCGGAAAGCATAGAGATTATCTCGGTGTGCAGTTTCGTGTCTTTCCAAATAGGGAAGGATGTCGTCGAAACTGGTCTTCATGATGAGTTCTTTCAGTGTCATTTCTTACGCGTTTTATGGTGATACAGGTTATTGTATGGGTTATATTGGAATCGTAAGGTGTTGTTTTTTCTCCGTGCGACAAAGATATTCAGCTGAGTGTGCCAAAATAGGACAGAGGTTAAAAAAAGATTGCTTCTGCTTTATTTGGGCATTTCATGGCGATACTTTTGCCCGAAGAATGATAACCATAGAAAGTAGAAAGATATGTACAACACTGTCGAAGATTATTTTTACGAGTGGACAAAGGCCAAACGGGAAGAAGTGCAGGCCATGGAGAAAGCAATGGAATCTGATCCTCGTTTTGAGGAGAACGAGCCGGAAGAGAATGGCGAAGAAGGCATAAAGAAAGAGATGGAACTCATGCATCTGTATTGGCGAAAGGGCTTGTCTAAGGAGGAGTGGAAAGCTTATCAAAGCAAACTTCATGAGGAGCGTTCCAGTATTTGGAAGATGTTCATGGAAGAGAATTCAGATTATGACTACCATTATGTTTTAAGCCTGTTGAAATTCAAACTCGAATGGGTGATCTTTTACTGGACAAATTTCGGACATTTGGAGCGGGCAGACCATGACGTTTCGAGAATGAGGACAGCCGTCAGATTATTGGAAATTATCATGAATGAAGGCTTGGACCGCCTTGGCGCGGAGAGTGTGCCGTATGTGAACAAGCGTAACAGACGTCGTTTCAAAGTTTATCATGTTTCGCCGGGTTGGTATAAGTTCGGCAAGATGCAAAAACTCCGTTTTTACAAAGCCTATTGCTTGTTCTTCAGGTTCCTGGAATATCATTTATTGGGTTGGTGGGATTAACAACAAATTGGCGGATAATGGGGAATAGTTCCTCGTCTGTTATCAATGGATTTACAGGTGCCATGACATTCAGGGATTTATTATGGCGGTACAGCTTCGAAAAAATCAAACCGGCTTTTATTGGTTTGTGGTGGAGTAATGCGCCTGAAAGAGCCAAGCTGCTCGACTTGAATAAATGGGAGAAAATTTATCAGCGAATCCAGTCATTGAAATCTGAAGTGTCTGATTATTATATTTATTTGCATGTACGTTGGGAGGGGTGTTCTTCGATGGTAGACATGAACTGCGCTGTGTATTCAAAAGAAAGCGGTCGGCACGAAGGGCCGATGTCTTGTTATCCTTCATGGACAGAAGTGGTAGGTATGGAGGTTGTGGTTGGCGAAAATGTCGAAATTGCTCCGCAGGAATTAACAGCGGGTTTGTTTTGGGAGATTACGTATTTTGGCGGAACGGAAGCTTTGGCTACAGCGAACCGCGAAATAATTTTTAGCAAGTGAACTGAACAAGAAGATGGAACCCTTAAGAAGTAGATTAAATCCACCGGAAATCAATTTGGGCCTTACCCGGCATATTGGTGTCTTTTTTAGAGCGGTAGGCCGGTTCTTGTTTGTTACACCTCGCATAATCGGGTGCATGCTTCGAGGAGGATGGGAAGAAAACCATGATATGGAAAGAGATGCAGGCGGTGGGGGCAACAATACGAAGGAAAAGGATGGGGATTGACTTTCAGTGGTATGTTTTTTTGTCGCTGCGCCCGATTAAACCATCGCTGCGCCCGGAAAAACGAGCGCAACGACAGATAAAACTATCGCTGCGCTCGTTTATGAGGAGGTCGTTAATCGTTCGTTAATCGCGAATCCTATAAGCTGTAAATCGTTGGGATGTATCCTTTCATCTTTTTTGAGAGACTGGAGCAGAGGGATCGGGTAGTTTTTGAGTGCTCAAGTGATAAATTTTCCAGCTATAGGATGTCGCTAATCTATATGTATTTATTCGGTAAGTAATGTGAGATTTAGATGATTGGGGCCGGGCAATACTGTTTCCGTTGGCATTTCAAACATTCAGTACCGCGCCAGACTTTGTCAAATTCTTCGATGGCGGGATTGAGAATTGCGGTTTCATCCGTCAGAATGCCGGCTTCAAAATTTCGGCGTAGTGAGGATTTTATTCCCATTCCGGCTCCTGTCAGGTTTGCGCTGCCGAGATAGCAGAGAGTGGAGTCGATGATGATTATCTTGAAATGGACGCGTGGACACAGCGCTCGCTCCAGTCGCTGGGCTAGTAGAGGGTAGCTGTCGAAGTCTTTCTGGAAGGGGCGTCCAGGTTCTTTGGCGTGGATCAGCCTTATCGTTATCCCTTTGTTTATCAATTCTGATAGAACGGCTAAAAACGGAAGGATTGTCCCCTTGCGCATTACGTAAAGGTCTTTGATGTCCGCCGTGCCTATCCATAGGGACGTTCGTGCCTGCGCTGCAAGATTCAGTACAAGATCGTAGTGCGCTATGTCGGAAATGAATTTTATCATGGAATGTTTGGTTAAGAGAAGATGTCATAATAGGTCTGGATGTCTCTTTTGCGCAGGAATAGTCGCATACTCTGTTGCATAAGCGAGGAAGAGCGGTCGTCGGTCTGTTCCCACACTTGGTTGTGTGAAGCGAAGTCGGTCAAGCGGTTGAATAGGTCATACATATTGATGTCGCTTTTTGCCTGCGCAGCCGGAACGTGGAGTCCTTTTGAACCATACATGTCTAGAAGCCGGCTGTAGGGCATCAGCTGTTCGGCCAAGTCTTCTGGGGCTCCATGGCGCAGCAGCAGATTTTTACCATAGTGCACCTCCGACAGCGAGGCAGGAGTTTGGCGGGCGATATTTGCTGCGTTCTTGAAGGAATCCCAATTCCGGGTAATTAGTGTTGATTGGTTGGGCGAGTTGAGAATATCCGCCATGTGCGTATCGTTGATTCGGTGAACATGTTCTAATGCATTTTGAGAGAGCTGCATTTGTCCGTTCGTGCAGATTAGCCTGAGATAGTAGTTGCCGAGTTCTATTTCCCCCAAATTCCATTTTAGGTATAAGCCGTTAGTGACAAACTCGTCGTTGTCGAAAGGTGCATCATGTTTCGGGTGAATAGGCATCAGGCGTACGGTTATCCCGTACGTAGCATTGAAGGAGCTTTGTATTTGCTCAACTTCATAACTATGTTTGTCAGCCAACATTTCGACTATATTGAAGAAAGAGCGCATAGGGATGGCCTCTTCGTCCAGCGCTACGATACCGTCTATTATGCGCTCGGCAGAGTTGGCAATCAAGGCAAACTTTTTAGGATTTGCCACGCAGTTGGCCATTGCAAAACCGTTTCGTAGGTTAACCATGGTGTTGTCTCCATAAGTTTGTTTCAGTCCCTCACGTTGGCGGCTCGAAAAACCAATCAGCTGGTCAAGCCTGTTTTGTACGTGTGGCGTAACCATGACTGATACGCCGCGTACGTTGTAGAAGTTTTCACGTTCAGCGAACAGCTCGTTCTTGTTGAGTACGACGAATGGAGCCTGTTCCTGTAAAAGCGCATTGCGTTTTAATTCGTATTCTTTATTCGTTACCATCTTGAATGTGATTAAAAAGTTTATTGAATCTGTCGGCATATTCGTGAAGTTGCGAACTTACTTCATTTTGAAGCGTTCGTAATTTTCTGTCGTTGTAGAAGCGTTTCTCGTCGAAATAGACATCTCCAGTCTGACTGAGACTGTAGTATAGTTTCACCCCCACATCACCGCGGCGATGTTTGGAGAAGGTGACGTAACGGTCGGAATAGATGTTTTTCGGATTGTCAAGTCGTAGTTCCATCATGGCGGTTATCATGTGTTTCAAGCGGTTGCTACCGATGAAGGCGCCGCTCTTCGTGACTTGCTGTATAGTCAGGAACGAGGTGTGCACTCCTCTCGTGTTTTCCGCTTTGTTCTGCTTTTTTATGATTGCGAGCAAGAGGCTTTCTGCCTTCTTGAGTGTGATATTCTCTTCTTCTTTTACGATACCTTGTAGTTCATAGAATGAGTCGATTGCCACGATGTCCCATCCTTCGGTTAGTGTATCTTCAAAATCCTCAAGGGTGTGTGCGTCAGTATCAAATTCTGCTTCAACGAACATAATGTCCAAGTTGCCAAACTTGGGATAGCGTTGTACGTAAATAGCCAGATCGATTTCGTTCATTTCTGCACTCACAAAAAGCATTCGAACATGAGGTTGCATTTTATGAATGTTTGCCATCAAATCAAGGATGATGGTCGTTTTGCCCACTCCCGGATCACCTATCACCATATAGTTGACACCCTTGGGAAGCCCGCGGTAGCTGCATAACAGCAAGTCAAGTACAGTTCCTGACAAGTAGTTAATAAATAGGTCCTTATCGAATACGATATCTTTTACTTTGACGATATTTCTCATTTGGAGTTTTGGATCAAACTTGTTACATGGATGCAAAGCTATCTTGCAGCGATGCAAAATTGCAGCAGATGTAATTTTTAGTTTTGATACTCATTTGCCCTTCTCCGAGATATTCAGTCCCGTGGAGTCAATACAGAGTCTGATGTTCGCCCGTTTTAGACTTTTCCGCATAGGTGTTGATACTAAGATTGTCGGCAGTTCAGGAGCATATAGTCCACGGGATGGAGGTGGCTGACTATTCATTCAACATCTTTTTATTGAGGTCGGTGTCCAAGTGATGTATGAAGTGTCCAAATGGAAACGCAACGTTTCTTTCGTTAAGCAGATAAAAATCGGGCTCGATGTTTCCTGAAATAATCGAAACTGACGGAAAAATATCGGACCAACTTTTACAACCGAATCTATCAGCAGACCAACGAATTGCGAGGGGATAAAAAAGAAAAAGGAGAAAGATGAAAATCTTTCTCCCATTCAGTACCCTTGACCGTTCTATTCTCGAACCAATTTTTAGAGGACTTGGATAAGATTTGGGAGTTGAGGCATTGGATTCCTGACCCCACAAAGCCAATACTTCCACCTAACAAAGTTCAAAGAACGACGGTTTGATTTCTTTTTCGCAAAGACTGTTTCTTAGGTATATGGCCAAAAGAATACAGAAAAACTTACCCCTAAATTATGGGCAAGCACTTTCAGTAGTGTTTTTGTCAGGGATGGACTTGTAACATATTGGCAGGTAGGGGGATGTATGTCTTCCTACCCCCGTATCCCCGCTTATAATGCCTTCCTTAAGGAAGAGGGGTATGTCTTTAATCCAAGTGCTTTGTCATCCTCAAAATTTTCTACAGAATTTGAGAGGAACTTACTAATCTTGATAATCCTTTCAGTCTTACCTATATTTATATATGTATAATGGATTAAGAGTATGAAAAGAATTACAAGACAAAGAAGCGAAGAAACAAAACGCAAAATCAGCGCAAGCCTCAAAGGGCGGGCTAAAAGTGCGCAACACAAGAGGGCGATATCAGTTGCCCTCAAAGCCTATTGGGAAACGATTCCTGATTATAGATAGTGAGAATAAATAGAAGAGAGGCTGTCACCTCTCTCTGTTATCGCATTATCAAAAGGGGGAAATGTAGCCTGTAGAGTACATTTCTGAAAAATAAAAAGGATATTCTTATGAATAGTGACTTATTTAACATTCGACAGGCTGAAGATAAAAGCCAACTATAAATATCTGTTAGAACGACAGATTCAGTTCAACCAAAGGTATAATCCCGAAAATGGGGACTTGATAGGACAATATTACTCATCAGAAAATGATAAACTTGTACCTTTCAACTTATTCATTGCTGTAAGCAAGCCCAAGCAAACATTAACCTTGGAGTTTTCGAGTAAGATTTTGGGAGAAGATTATCCCAAACTTATTTCAAAGTACACCATTAGGCAATGTCTTGAGAATATCAATAAGTTAGGTATTTGTCGGATAGATGTGGACGGCATACTGCAAACGGGATGTATAACCTCAGCAGATGTAACCAAGGATGTACATGTAACCCTATCAGATGAAACCCTGCAAGCATTGTCAATATGGGTGAAGAATTACAGACGCTACAAATGGGATTATTACGATAGTGAAGGTATAGACTTCATTAGAGACGTTAAATCTTCCAAGTGTAAAGAGTGCATCCGTATCTATCGCAAAGAGAAAGAAATAATCAAGCCTAAGAATAAGGACTTTCTTTCTATACTCCCTAACAAATGGGAGGTCGTAAAGCAATTCAATGGTGTAACAAGGTTTGAGGTAAAACTTGAAACTATTGGTAAAGTTAGAAGTTACCTTAACCTTAAAGACACTTATATCAATGATGTGTTGAATGCAGAAGCCAATCCAATATTGACTATGTACGACCGAGTATTTGGCCACACTTCAGACGTACCCGAAATTCAAGCAGACACCTTTGATGATTTTGCTATGCAGAAGATATTGAATGCATACCACGGAGATATAAAAACAATCGAGATGACTTTGAAACCTCTCTATGCTTCCCGTTCAGGATTTGACAAGAGAATGACTAAAATCCGTCAGACTTGGGAAAAGATGCTGAATAGTACAAGTGGTGGAATCAACTATGTAAATTCTGTGAGAAATCTTTTGGTTTGACTAACTGTAGCAAAATGAGAACTGTATCAAAATAATCTTTCAACGGACTTTGATACAGTATCTTTTATGTATCAGCATAATCTAAAAGGTTATAGTGATTCAAAAGTATGGCAATCAAAAGTTGATACCAATAATGTATCTGTTTTTGATTGTAGTTTCTATATAGAATGGAAGCGGCCTTGATCCGTTTCTTATAATAGAAAATATCAATACAGCAAATATTTTCAGGAAAATCTGCCTATGCAAAGCGATTTTTTTGTATCTTTGGTGCGTCAATGGCTCAATGTGGGCTGTTGGCAGACATATAGGAAAGTGTTTTGGCGTTTCTGACGTAGACTAATCACCACAACAGTCAACGGAAGTTAGAAAGCACCGAAAACGCTCTCCCCTTGGTCGCATATCCGTTAATCAGATATACGCCTTGGGTGAGTTGCGGAAACGTGCATCTCTACTTCCAAGGTTTGTGGTGAACCTGTCTACGAGAGAAAATCGTTGAAGTGGCTCACCTTTTTTATGTGCCTACAAAAACAAAATAAAGAACCCCACCAAGCGAGCCAGTAGGTGCATAAAGTTATCATTATGAACAGCTACAGAGTAAAGTATCGCATTCAAAGTGCAGGTAGCGCAACCAATGCCACAACTACCATTATGCTTCATTCAGGCAGTGAGTCTGAAGCCATAACCGCCTTGAAGCAAAGAGGGACAGTAAGAAAAGATGCCGATGTCATTATACTGTCAATAGAGAAACTATGAATGCAGACCAAATTCTTAGTTCAGACTTTATCTGCAAAGGTCTTTATAAGAGGAAGTTTGCAGATGGCAGTGTTGAGGTTATTGATGGGAATCAGAATACTATTATCCCAAGACACCAGTATTCAGGAATAGAGTATTTGGAAGGGATTCTGATTGTTTCCAAGAATTGCTTGAAGGGAATATGTAACATCAATGGGAAAGAGTTGTGTCCCTGTGTATATGAAGATGTCGCTACTTTAATAAATAATCATCAACGCTATTTCTCCATAAAGGAGAATGGTAAATATGGATTGTTTGATGTTGTAGATGTGGAAATCTGTGTAGAGTGCATTAGTGCGAAACGAATATTTATCAGAGAATTTAAGCATAGTGGCAGATATGAAGCCATTTCTACCATTTCCCGAAAGATTTTTGGGTTTATTCCTTGGTTTCCAAAGTATGATTCCACCAAACTGAAAAAATAGTAGTTATGGATAATCAGATTATTTGCCCTAATTGCGGTGCGCCCAATGAAAGCACGTCTACTTCGTGCCAATTTTGCGGTGCATCTTTGGTTGCAACGAAAAAAACAAAGAAGAAGAAAACGAAAAAAAGCGAACCTTCTCCTGAAGTTTCTGTCAGTGAAATAAAGGGAAAGCCTCAAATCAAATTTGATGAACGGATTTTTAGTTTAGAATATGACGAGTTCAATGACATAGCCGACCTTGAAATATCTTATCAAATAGGTCATTGTGATAGGATTAGTCAGTATAGAATTAGCTACTCTTTCACTCTTAACCAATTACGGATAAGAGGTATAAAAACCATTATTTCGGATGGAAAAAAATATGATTACTCTGATGATATGTATATAGGAACGGATAACCTTGATATTTTAGAGACATTTTGCAATTTAGATTGGAAGAACTGTAAAATAGATGAGGTTAAGGAAGGAAAGGAAATACTATTTGTCCTCATTTGTCAAGCATTCTATAATACGATTTTCGACCATTCAAAATATACGAATGCAACGGATAAACTATATGAATATTACCTTCAATGTATCGAACAGGAAAATAAAGAAAAGGAAGAAAAGTTCAGGGAAAAACGTAAAAAAGAGGAAGAAAAGTTCAGAGAGGAACGTAAAAAAGAATGTCTAAAATTTCTCATAAGTTTTGCAATTGTAATCTTTCTTTTTTTACTGTTTGTAGGGTTGCCTCTGTTTTTATCATCACTATTTGATTAATTCATAAGAGTATGGCAATAGTAGATGTAGTAAAATGGGAAGTAAACGACAAGGAGCTTGTTTATAAGTTCCCTTCGGAGCAAATCCGCTTAGGCTCTCAGTTAGTGGTCTATCCTGAACAGACGGCTATTTTTGTGAAGGGGGGCAAACTATATGATGAGTTTAGCAGTGGCACTTACACCATAAAGACAGAAAATATCCCCCTATTAGACAAGGTTGTAAACCTGCCTTTCGGAGGCGACTCTCCTTTCCAAGCGGAAGTATGGTTTGTGAATCAAATTTCATTGCTTGATTGCAAATGGGGTACGCAAACGCCATTGCAGATAGAAGACCCCAAATATGATGTTATTGTTCCAATCAGAGCTTACGGACAATATGGATTCAGAATAGAAAATCCAAGGACATTCCTTGAAAAGTTGGTCGGTAACATGTCTTCTTTCTCTGTGGATAAAGTCGTTTCATATTTCAGGGGTGTTATTCTATCTAAGTTGACCGTTATCATATATGACAAGCTGAAAGAAGAAGGTTTATCTGTGCTGAATATCAATTCTCAGGTAGAAGTTCTGTCAGAGTACGCAAAGGAATGTCTGAAAGAGGTCTTTCTGAGATATGGCATAGGCATAGAAATGTTCAATATCATATCCATTACTGTAAAAGAGGATGACCCAAGTTTCTTGAACTTGAAAGATGCCAAGGATGCAGCAGCAGAAATCAAGATTATGGGTGAGAAGAATTATAGACTTTCACGCTCCTTTGATGTTTTGGATGCAGCAGCAGAAAACGAGAGCGGAGGCGCAATGAATGCGGCACTTGGACTTGGCGCAGGTGTCGGAATAGGAGGCGCAGTCGGAACTATGGCTGCAAAGACATTCTCCAACGGCTTATCCCCTGATGATGTTCCTCCGTCATTGCCGAAAGCGATTGTCTATTACTTAGGCATTAACGGTAAATCTGTTGGGCCAATGGATTTTGATGCTATATGCCAAAAGTATTCTGCCAATGAAATCAATGCAGATACATTGGTTTGGAGAAAAGGCATGAAAGCGTGGGATAAAATCTGCAATGTGGAAGACTTTCAATCTTTGCTTAGCGAAGAATGTCCTCCACCGTTACCTACAATATAAAAGCATACGACAATGAAGAGAATAGTCCTATTTACTTGTGCAACACTACTTGTCGCCAACTTCTTGTTTGGCCTGTTACTCAGTAGTTATGAGTGGCTTAATGTGCTTCTCAGCAGTGGAATCATCATATTGTCAAGCACTTTTATGTTGCTGATTGGGATATTGCCATTAAAAGACGGCTTCAAATCATCTTTGTATGTGATATATCCAGTCTTGGGATTCATAGAACTTTTGTTGTCGCTTTTTTCTCCCAGTAGAATAACAGATAATTGGGTGATAATAGTGATAGCACTTATAGTTGTGTTTCAACTGATATTGTTGCTTATCGCAAACGTAATTTCAAATAAAATCAAATAGTCATGGGAAAAGATAACTTAATGGGACTGTTTGAAGTGCAAGATTACATTTCAAGTGGAAGACATGAATGGAACGTACCAAAGGAAGCGAAAGACAAGGTGGCCAAAATGGTACGGAAATACAATGAACGAGCAGAGAAGAAAGGTTATGAAAGTTCTGTGTTCAAATTTGATGAAGCCACTCAAAAACTTAGCGGAATATTTACGCCTAAAAGTGAAAGCCAAACTTTTTTTGGTCAATTAAAGGATGGTGCGAATAATGGGGATTTGAGTGAGGATATTCAGAACATATTACGTTTATGTACAAAAGTTTGCCCCCACTGCCACAACCAAATACCTGCACTTGCCAAAGAATGCGAGGTATGTGGAAAACAATTTCTCCAAGATAAAGCGAAGAAAGATATTGTTGATGCAGATGAAGAAGTGCAGAATCATATCAATCTCAAAGAAGTAGAAAATGGAATTGGCGTAAAATATAAGCTATTTGATGTCCGTACCACAATAGAATTACCTGACGGAATATCATATTATGATGATATATTATCGAGTATGGAAAAATTTATTGCCATACAGAATGAAAAGCCTAAAAACGAGGTGACAATCTTTATGGCATTGGATTTGGATAAGATAGACCCTGCTGATGAAGAGAAAATGACTGACGATGACCCGCGATTGGGGATAAATTCATTTGGTATATGTAATGTAGTATTCAGCAAATATAACAAATGGATGCCATTGTTTGAAGAGAAGGTGAACAGTGGTAAACCTCAAATTTTCATAATCATTAAGGATTGGCAAGCAGATTTGAATAAGGTCGCAAAATTTGCTACGGAAAAGAGTGTTTCATACGCCTTAGAAAAGGGATTGGATAGATACGACAAAGAATATGCAAGGATAGTCCTTTCGTTTGATGACGATACGAGAGCAGCAACAAATTTCTTGTGTAATGTGGCTACAGACATTCTATCAGTCCCTAAAGATGTGCCTGTTACAATAGATATAAATTCCTATCAAAGCAAGGCCAAGGCGCAAAAGGAATATAAGAAGAACAATACTTTTGGTGCTAAGGACTTCGCAAAGGGAGCAATGCTATTATTAAAGGATAAGATTACAGGCAAATAAAATTTGAAGTCGGATATAATAAACAAGGATATATTTATGAATACCAAAGCGATTTGTCCGAATTGTGGTGCAGAAGGCACAGCAGGTAGATTCTGTGAGTATTGCGGAACTAAGATTCCTATGCCTAAACCAAAGCGTAAAAAGAAATCGGATTCTGACTCAGATGAAGAGAAGCGCATCTTTGAATTTCAAACGTCAGAAGAAGATGCCGTTCAAAAGATGCTTTATCAACTGACGGAAAAAGAAAATTTGCCTAAAGACTTCTTCCAAAATTGTAAAGTGGATGAAGTTAAGCCCTATTATATCCCTGTTTATTATTATCAATGCAGTTTTGAAGCCCCTTGGAGTTGTGTGAAACTTGTAACAAGAGAGTATGAGGTGTATAACAGATCTACTGGACGCAATGAGAAAAAGAAAACCACGGAGCGTTACCCTATGAATGGTGTAGCTATGGATTCTTTCACCTATATCACTTGTGCAGGAAGAAAAGAAGATTTGCCCAAAGAACTGTATGAGTTCATAAATACGGAAATGATAACCAAAGGAGCGTCTTATTATGACAATTCCAAGGTACGTGAATTGACAAATGAGGAATCGGCCATATTGGTTGAAAATGGGGGATTCAGTCATGGTTTATTATGGAAACAAAACTGTGAAGGCCTTTTAGCTGCAAGAGTTAGAAAAACTGTACGTTCACAACTACCTGACAGATATGAAGACCTTTCTTATTCATATAGCTACAATAACCCTTCTTGGGATATGATACTGCCCTTTTGGGTCGTCTACTATTCATATAAGGGAAAGAAATTTATATTTGTGACGGACGGATTAGTCAAAACGACAAGACTAAACTCACCAATAGATGAAAAGCAAGCATCGGAGAGCGAAACTATTAAGAAAGATTTGGCTCAAAAAAGCAGTAAAAGCGGTTGGAGCATATTCTATTTTATCCTTTTTTCTTTGGCAACACTAATAACTTCGGTTTTCTTAACTGAGGAAAACGTTTCTCTTTGGTGCATATTACTTTCCATTGCCTTTATGCTTCTGACTTTTATCAATGGAAGTATGACAAAGAAAAGGCTAAAAGAGAAGAAAAAGGCTCAAGCTGTACAGACAAAAAATCAAAATGAAACATGGTTACAACGAAAAGAACAGTTGTCATTTACGCTTACGCATAACGGCTTTGGAATGACTGATTCCAAGACAAAAGAACTCCTCAGCACTATTAAGCGAGAGGTTGAGCGTAAAGATATGTCTGTAGATAGCAAAGCAAATTGTCTATGGGTAAAGATAATAACAGGTATTGTATTGATTATATGGGGATATTGTATGATTCAAGCTGTAGGAAACATACAAAATAGTAGGGAACAAGAAAAAATTGCTGAAAAAACAGCTCTTGAACAAGCAGAACAAGAAAGATTAGCAGAAAGAGCAGCTTTCGAGAAAGCAGAGCAAGAACGAAAGGCAGCAGAAGCCAAACAATATGAAGAAACAGAATTTTTGAAAAGAGTTGAAGAAGTAGCGGCAACAGACTTGCAGAAACTTGCCTTACCATTTGGCATAAAGGAAATCATAGCCGTTACTTCTAAAGATAGCACCACTTATTATTTTAACAATCAAGGGTATCTGACAGACATAGATGCTTATGACGGAGATATAACCATCTCTTATAAGTTTGAAAATGAGAAATTAGTTTCTTCTGAAGAAAGAGACAATAACAGTAATGATATAGAATATGCTACTTATGAGGAGGAAATCCGCAAAAGCTATTCCGATGAGAGCCGATACTATGTTGATTTATACCTCTGTAAAGATAATGAGAAAATGAAGATAACGACTCTTACTTATGATCGACAGGGAAGAATGATTCAAAGCGCAGGGTTGGCTCTTTTTGAATACGATAATAAGAACAGAGCTAAAGAATTTACGATGGAGGCATTAGAAAGGAAATATATATGTTTTGTATTGCCAGTCAGTATGTACACTCCTTATCCATTATGTACCCCACTTGATATGAATGGAGTGAATGTTATT
This sequence comes from uncultured Alloprevotella sp., assembly GCA_944322325.1. GTDB lineage: Bacteria > Bacteroidota > Bacteroidia > Bacteroidales > Bacteroidaceae > Alloprevotella. The sequence continues at coordinate 58,622 of CALUOQ010000002.1, read as the reverse complement.
CGGCATAATGGAAAAATTTCACAAATCACCTTTAACGCATCTAATGAAAAAATCGTATGCTATTTTAAGTACTAATTTAAGAAGAAATAACTGTTGGGATAGAAGTAAAGGAACATTCAAACAACACGAAACACATGTAACTATAAATGCTATTGAGCGTATATTAACAAATATTCTTGCAACAAATTAGGAATTTGTTATATTCATATAGTATATTTGCAATCGTAAAGCATCAAGAGTACTTGAATGTACACCAACCGAGCCTTATATATTGTGGCCACGGTGGTAAAATGATGCGGATTGTCTAACAATTAAAAACAAACAATATGGATGACCGTAACATTATTGGTAGCAACCGCTACACCACTTCTACCCATTCACTTTTTGATGAAATAGTGCTTGGTCGTACTGAGATATACGATGCAAGCGAACAAAATTGTTGGCCTTTCTGTAAGGCTACTGACGTGAGAGACGGGATTACTCTCTGTTTGGGGAATCTATGCAAAGGTTATTCTTTCCCCTTAAACGGGCATGTCTTTCGCACGAGTGAAGCAGCCTACCTTTGTGGGGAGTTCTCTTCACATACAGCCTTAAATGAAGCCATACAGCGTGATTTGCAGGCAGAGCCGAATGCTTTCCTTTGTAAAAAAGTCATTAAACGTAAAAATGCTGAGCATATCAGACAAGATTGGAATGATGTCCGTCTGCAATGGATGCTCTATGTCGTTTGGCATAAGTGCATAGGCAATGCAGACTTCAAAAATTTGCTTCTATCCATTCCTGACGATGCAGTTATCATCGAGGATAGTACAGCCAATTACGGAGCTACCTGTATGATATGGGGAGCGAAGAACAAAGAGCTAAGAAAGGTGCGCAGGGCAAGGAAGAAAGAACTATGCGCTGAATATCCTAGCATGAAGAAGAAAGATTTGAATCTGCTTATATCAAAGGAATGTGGCAAAATAACGAATGTCGGTAACTTTGTCGGAGAAAACAATATGGGCAAGATTTTGAAAATGTGCCAAATCGCATTAAGAAACAATGTTATCCCACCCATTGACTATGACTTACTGAGAGAAAAGAAAATATATCTGTTCGGAGAGTTGTTGACTTTTGACGGGGAGGACAGGTTATGAGAATAGAAACTTTCAAAATCAATACGCTATACAGAGGAATTGCATTGGAGGGAAATTGCAGGATTATCCCTTATTCCACTTACTCTATTACAATGGAAAAGCCATGCAAAGGGCTATCCAAATCTGCTTATTTCCGTAATGGCTTTACAATGGAAAACATTATGGCGAGGATTAAGTGGGAACTTGGAATGCTCTATGAACAACATCAGAACATACTATATGATTACGACAGGTATAAGAAGTTATGGACTGAATGGAAACAGTACAATTCACAGTTGCAAGCGTCTATAGAAGAGTCCATTGCATTGAAAGAAGAGGCTGACGCTGAAACTTTAGCTTTCCTTGACTTCCATATCGGAATGCTGAAAAGGGATGGCATAGAACGCTTCTATGAGTTAATAGAAAAATACGAAATAAAGCCATTATCACTTTCTCCATCCGTACTGGAAACATCCATTGGACTTATTGAAAAAGAATTTAGCAACAGACAATAAAGACCGCTATGAAAGTATTATTGTTGAAAAGCACGGAAGATATGAATTGGGGAGGTGATGATTATGATGTAATTTCACTCAACCCCATAAGCAAGGCTTTGACTGATTGCTATCTGCCTTTGTGGTCGCCTTCACCGTTAAAAGCGATGCTGTTAAAGCGATTAGGAACAGTAAAACAACTGTACCTCAGTCTTAAAGTAAGATATGCAGATAACATAGTTACATTTATTTCATTGAGATGTAATCTGTTGGATGATGTGGAAAGGTTGTATAGCTCAGAGATGGATATGGAGGCGGTCTATCAATGCCTGAAACAGTATTTTCACAACATAGGTTACAGGAATATAGAATGTACAGGGGATGAGGATATTATCTGTTTCGTGAAGAGGTTGGAGCAGGATGTTCCATTGACTAAGGCTTATTTTGAAATCATCGAAGACGAAGGCTTATGAGTAGGAAAGTATTTCTCAAACGCAGTACGGAGGACTTATGCTCTGTCTGTGGGGACTATGAATATGTAGAATTGAATGAAATCAATGCCGCATTGACTGCACGATTTTGGTCTCAATGGTCGCCTACCCCTTTGAAGTCTATGCTAATCAAGCGGTTTGGCAGCATCCGCAATATGTACTTGAGATTGGATGTGGCTTGTGAACATAACTCTATGATAGTTAAGTCTATTACGTTAAAATGTGCCTTACGGGATGCCGATGACAGGTCTTGGATAATAGGCTGCATTGATGAATTGGATTGGGAGGCCATTCAGGAATGTGTGGAAGAATACTTCCAAAGCATTGGTTACGACAAGATAGAATGTACGGAAGATGAGGATATCGTGAATTTTGTTCTCCGTTTGGAAAAGGATATACCATTGGCCAAGGAGTATTTCAGGATGCTTTATAAATACAATGAAGAGATAGCACGCATTGGCTACTTTGGTGAGAATGACAAGTATGAAGTATATGTAAAGACAGACGATGAGATGTCAATTCCTCATTTCCACATAAGGGATAGCGAGACAAAGGGTGAACGCTTCGAGACGTGCATAAGCATAGAGACAAACTGCTATTGTCTGCACGGTACATACAAGGATTTGCTTACCCCTGAACAGCAAGCCCTTTTAACTGACTATATGATAAGTTTCTCTCCCTATAACCTTTACAGATTTCCTTTCACACGCAATTACGAGCGGATTGCGGAGGCTTGGAATATGAACAATGACGGAAACCAAGTTATATTGAAATATGACGATGGGGATGATGTGATAATACCTGATTATGCGCACATAAAATGACAGAAATAATACGATACAATGCAATCAGACAGTTTGCTGTATTAGATGTTTCAAGCAAATGGAGCGATGTCTACAAGCAATCTGTTGTACAGACATTGGCAGGTGGTCATATCCCGTTTGTTTTTGTCTTTTGTCTGAACAGGATATCATTGCTTCTGCTCAACATTGACAGAAAGACATTGTGTTACTATATCTCCAAATGTGGGATAATTGCCTTTGCATTCTACAAACTTAGGGAGAACGATGAAGCGATATGTGAACATTGGACGTTGAAAGACAAGGAATTGACCTATCATATAAGGCAGAATCCTTTTGTCCTTATAAGTAGTCAGGAACAAGGAACAGAACTTTATATGCCTTATATTGAAACAGCAAACATGATTATTGCTGATAATCTTGAGGCTATGATACAGAATTTGCATACAAGTGCAGATGAAATTCTTAAGTTGGCTGATGAGGGTGTAGGAATCACGCCTTGGTATTATCGCCAAAGGCTTTATAAAAACTTATTCGGATTATCAATAGAAACAAAACGGCAATAAATATGGATATGGAAAAAAGCAATACGATAGTAAACGGAATAAAACTGCAAGACGGGCGTATCATACAAGGCTATCCCATACAGCAGGATGCAGTGATGGAAGAGGCTAAGGAAACTCCCGTATTAGACAAAACAGGTGTATATTTCAGCATTAAAAAGAAACCTGCAAAGCCCAAGCCTAAGGATGAGGAAGAGAGATACTTGCAGAAACTATTTACGGATAATGCTTTCCTCATATTGGCCAATCATGAAAGGATTCTGAGCGACAGCAGGATGTTGCTTGCGCCTGTTACAGTTAGAAACGGTTTGGCTTACTCTGGAGCATTTCAGACAGCTACGTTGGGCGTATATATTGAATGGTGGTTTAATTGTCCTTATTCTGTCCTGTTTGATGAAAAAGACGATGCTATGGCTTTGATATGGTATCTGTCAGGCAGTCCGCTCAGTGGTGGAAACCTTTGTGCAAAGGTTACAGAGGATGGTAAGACTGAAACTGTGAGAGTTCCATTCTTTAGAAAATTGTGGCCGAAATTTACAGATATATTGGCAGACTATCACGATGCGAAAGAATGTTATCAAGCCTATACGTTGCCTGAAACCATAGATATATTGAAGAATGAAACTACAAGAGAGTTCTATACGGAAAGCATAAAGGAGTTTCGTTATCAAGCCAAAGTCAATTTACTTAATGCACAACTAAGAGATTGGGAGCAAAACTATGAAAGTCTAAGGGAAAAATGTGACAAGTATGAAAAAGAATGGCATTTCGCCCTTTTCCAACTGAAAAAGGAGGAAATAGTAGCTTTCTACAAAGAATATTGCCTTAGAAAAGAAACTCTTCAAAACAGGAAAGAAGAACTTGCCAAAGAGAATCAAGAGCTGAAAAGAAAATTACGGCACAAAGAGTTGACAAACAAGGAGTATCAACCCCTGTTAAGCGCAAATAAGAAAGAAATAGAACAGTTGAAATGGAAATTGGATGAGTATGCTAACGAATCTATCTCCACGCTGGTTCCAAAGTTGGCAGAAGGGGCGATAGGATTGTCTTTTGGAGATTTGGATAAAATCTTATCTGAAATTGCTGAGTTTGTAAAATCCTCATCCTTATAGAAACGAAATAGAACGTCATTACACGAATGATATATATTCAACTTCTTGTATAACATATAATTCAAAATCAGATGAGTATATTAGGAATTTATTTGCTTGGTGTAGTTGCGGCAGCCTTGCATCTTGTTTGGTTTGAGTATCAGTTTGACCACAACAAACGGCTATCCAACGTGACACTGAAAGAATGGCTTCAAGATGCAGCTATTTCTCTATTCTCTTGGATAGCTTTTGCCTTGGCAATTATTGTTACCATTTGGCGATTTAATGGAGGCAAGCCCAAGAATAGTTAAAAAAGAGAGACCTGAGCTATATCGTATTTTTCTGCCACTTCCATATCAAAGTTGGAAGTGGCTCACTATTTATGCTTTTTCCCCTTACGGAATACAAAGAAGTATGAGTGGTACTTACGGGCGTGTCTTTGCCTTAACCCACTTGTAAACAAGTATTTGGTTTGCGAGACCAAGATAAAGATATCCTCAAGTATGAATCCACATTCGGCAGCTTTGTTCTGCACGTAATTGTTAATCCATAATTGCTTTGAAGGGCCACACACATCCATAGTCTTCATAATGAGGAAACCGCCGATTTTCAGTTTACTGTAAGCTAACTCAATCATACGATTATTGGCCTCATACAGTTCTTTTTCGCTCTTGAAATAGTCAAATCTTTTAGCTATCTTGGATTTGAATTTTCCATTGTTGTTTACATTTACGATAAATGGTAAATCAACGACAACAGAATGTAATGAGTTTGGTGATATGTCATGTGCTTCATCTAATGGGCGGACATCTTCTAATTGGGGATTTATGTCAAATTTAAATAGTGGCTTATTCAGGCTAATATAAAAGTTTCCGACAGAATATGTAAAATCGCAATCAAAAGTGCTTTTCTTGACATACAATCTTAGGATATTGTGTAATATCTCATCTTGGTTTTCACTTACAGTCTTTATAACTACAGAAGGTTTAGTAATATCAAAAGTTGACACCTTGGAAGTGTCAATATCTGATTGATTCTCATCCAAGCTAAGGTATTTCTTTATGGTATTGGTTGAATAGCCCAACCTACGGGACATTTCAGCCAATGATATGGTAGGATTCTCTTTCCTTAAAGCAAGTATGGTTCTCTTTTTAACTACTTTGTTGTCATAGTTACGGTCAATTCCATTTGTCCTGATATACTTCCTAACTGCGGATTCAGAAACGCCACACATTGCAGCATTCTCCTTTATTGATAGATTAGGGTCATATTTCAGTTTTACTTTATCCATAAACGCACTTATCAAAGATTGGCATATTCACGTTCTATCTCATTCACAAGCAGTTTCAATTCGTATAAAGTTTGAGCAGAATAGGTCTTATCCCTGCACACAATAATCGCATTCAATGGAATTTGCTCTTTGACGGCAAATAATTCAGAAATGGGAATTTTCAAATTTTCAGCAATACTTTTAATTGTAGATAGTTGAGGATTGCCATTGATAGCCCGACTAAGGCTTTCAGGGGCTATACCCATCTTTTGAGCTAAATCCTTTAGCTGAATACCTCTTTGACGGCATAATTCTTTCACTCTGCTACTCAGGTTGTATTCCATACTCCATATACTTTTGTTTGCAAAGGTACTAAATTGACATAAAATATCAATCAAATAATGGGCAATTAACTTTAGTTGGCCGTTTATTTTTGGCTAAATATGATATTAGCGTTAACTTTGCAGCACAATAAATAACACATAAATCAATTCAGGTATGAAAGTAGTATTGTTCGCAAGAGTATCAACCAATATACAGGATTACGACAGACAAATCAATGAACTTACGGGATTGGCCAAACGTAATGGATGGGAGATTGCCGCATCTTTTGCTGAAAAAGTATCAGGTGCAAAGAAAAACAGTGAACGTACTGAATTATTGCGAATGGTTGAATATGTGGAGGCTAACAATATAGATAAAGTTGTGGTAACTGAGTTGTCCAGACTTGGACGTGATACATTGCAGGTGTTAGAAGTGATAGAAATGTTTAATCTCAAAGGTATAAGCCTATACATCGAAAATTACCACATAGAAACATTAACGGAAGACGGAAAAGTAAATCCAATGAGCCAATTCCTTATCACAATCCTAGCGGAAGTGGCAAGAATGGAAAGAAAAACCATTAAAGAACGTATGGATAGTGGGTATCAGAATTTCCGTGCTAATGGTGGGCTTGTCGGAAGAAAACAGGGTTATCGAAAGTCTGAGGAAAAAATGAAAGAAGAGTATGCAGAAGAAATTCGGCTGCTGAAAAAAAGATATTCTTTGCGAAATGTCTCAAAAATCACCCATACGAGCATTAACACTTTGCGAAAGCTATCTATAATATTTGTTAAATAATATCTTTAATATAGTTAAATAATTTAACATTTGCCAATTTTTTCACTTGTATTAGCATAAACATTTCATATAGGATATTAGTATTGCTGAGTATCAGCTATTTACTTAAAATACAGCGTTTTGTGTGTGAAATGACGTTATTTTAACACTTTTGGATTCATTGATAAATGGTAGTATATTTGCACTGTGTTTAATAAACAAGTTTTTTTAAAATAAATAAATATGAATAGTAAAATTGTTAATTCAGTAATTTGTATTTCGGAATCTCAAAAGAATCCGAAAAGGTACGAGAACCTTAGTATGTGTAAGCAATATGCTAAAGAAGAAGGTTGCAATGTAAAAGATGTGTTCAAATTCCAGTATGATGATTTTGAACAATCCCTGAAAGATTTGATGAGAACTTTAGAGTCAAATCCCGAAGTAAATACTATCATTATATCTAATTGGGCTAGAATCAGTCGTTGGCTCTCAAGGATTATGGATTTCTTGACAGCCTTAGATAGAAGAGGTATTGCTGTTTATGATGTCAGAATGGGGAAATACATAACATATTGGGATATTGAATTATCATCCATCCTTAAATTGACGGAAAGAGAATCAGTAACTAAACGAAAGAAAAGACTAAGAGCATAGAAATTTGAGTAAAATGGGTTTTACGCTTATCCCGCCGAACAGAAGTCCCTACTATAGTGCTGCTATGGTAGGGAGGCAAAAAACAAATAAGTGCAGCGATGCACACCTTATGTATAACAGCTATGTTGACTTTGGAAACATGCACAAAAATGTTGAACAATGGAAAGAAGAAATATAGCAATGAAGAAGTAAAGCAGATACGGGAATATCTGTACTTGTTGGCACAACTTCAAATAGAGAGTGAAAACGAATTGGTGAACTTAAATAATTGATTTTATGAAGACAAAAGAAAATACTAATCAGACAAATGTTATCATTTATTGCCGTGTAAGTACGGACGAACAGAGAAAAGGTACAAGTGTAGAAGTACAGGAAGAAAGATTGAGAGAGTATTGCAAACGAATGGGTTACAATATTATAGAACTTCCGAACTTCAAAGAAGATGAGAGCGCAAAGACGTTTAAGAAACGTCCTGTAATGCAATCCATATTAAAGTATATAAAGAGCCACAAGAAAGATGTGGATAAATTGCTTTTCTTGCGTTGGAATCGCTTTTCACGAGATTTACCACAAGCGGCCAATGTTGTGCAAGACTTACGTTCTATGGATGTAGAGCCTAATGCCATTGAGGAACTGATAGATTTCAACAATTCCAATTGGCCGACATTGTTAGGCATATATATAGGTCAGGCCCAAGGCGACAACCTTAGCCGCTCAAAAGCTACCAAAGACGGTATCTATGGAACAGCGTCTCAAGGCAAATGCTATAACAAAGCTCCACGAGGATATAAGAACAAGCACCGTGTGGATGCTAACGGTATGGTAATAGAAAAGTATGTTGAGTTCAGTGAAGAAGCCAAATCCATACGGAAAGCATTTGAAGAATTTGCCAAAGGTACTATCAGTGCCGACTATGCAAGAAGAAGGTATTGCCCTCAAATTGCAGAAAGCACATTTATGGGTATGCTCAGAAACCCTTTTTATATGGGAAAGATTAGAGTGCCCGAATATAACGGTGCGCCATCTCATTTAGTAGATGGACTGCATGAGCCGTTGATAAGTGAAGCCACCTTCCAACAAATGCAAGAATTGCTTGACGGAAAGAAGAAAGGGAAACCCAAATTGGGCAAGCCTACCAATCCCGATTTATTCTTGCGGAAATTTCTCGTTTGCCCCGTCTGTGGTCATGCCCTAACGGGTGCTACAAGCAGAGGCAATGGAGGGCAGTACACCTATTATAATTGTTGCCACGATGCCAAGCATATCCGTAAACGTGCAGAAGAAGTCAATGAGGGCTTTGCCCAATATGTGGGAGCATTGAAACCCAAAGAAGAGGTGCTGAATTTGTATGAAGAAGTGCTGAAAGATTTGCACGGAGATAGTAAGCGTGAAATTCAGGCAGAGATAGACAAGTTGAAAAAGGAGGTCGCTGCAAAGCAATCTCAGATTGAAGAGGTGGAAGACCTGTTAATTATGGATAAAAATCACTCTGATAGATATAATCGCATCTTGGAACGGTACGAAAAAGAGGTGTCAGAGCTTCAAGCACGCATTTCTGCACTCGAACTAACCAAACGGGGGAATATCGAACCAAAGTTAGACTATGCTATCTTGTTGATAAACAACATAGATAAGTATATCCGTGATGCGCCTTTGGAGACTAAAATCAAACTCATAGGTTCGATCTTTGAGGATAAAATCGAATTTGACGGAGAAAAATATCGAACCAACTCTTACAACAAAGTGCTTGACCTTATCTTTCAGCAAACCAACGAGTTGCGAGGGGATAAAAAAGAAAAAGGAGAAAGATTTTCTTCTTTCTCCAACTCAGTACCCAGAGCCGGTACAAGGCATAGAAATCATGGGAAAATAAAAGAATTTATCTTCCTTATTATCAATAACTTGCAAATTTCTTATATTCTCCATTTTTGCCATATTTTGCCCATTTTCTGTTATTCAGTACACTTTTAGTACACTTTGAAATTCCATTTTCTTTTGTACCTTTGCAATATCGGAAAACAAAAGAAAATCAATTATTTAGCGTAATCACCCGGTTATGGTACCTAAATCGGGATAAAACCTCTAAACAATGGCAAAGTTAGAAAATAAAACGAAAGAAAACCCTAAATTGGAGCAAAACAGGCTGTCGGACGGCAGAATTAGTTTGTATCTGGAGTATTATTTGGGTAGAGAGGAAAAGCCTGTATTGGATGAAAACGGTAATCAGGTGTATTATGAAAGCGGTAAGATGCGGGGAAAGCCGAAGTTCGCTATCAAGCATCACAGGCGAAAAGAGAACCTCAGCCTGTATCTGATAGAGAAGCCACGTACCCCTGCGGAACGCCAGCAGAACAAGGAAACACTGGAGCTTGCTGTAAAAATACGTGCCGAACGTGAACAGGAGTTTAAGGAAAGTATGTTGGGCTATCGCCTGAAAAAAGACCGGAACGTGAATTTCTTGGATTATTTTCAAGCCTATATCAATGACTATACCAAGAAAGACATTCGGATGGTGCAAATCGCCCTAAGCCGTTTCAAGGACTTTTTGAAGGAGCATTACCCGATGCACGAGTTCGGCATCAAGCCGGAACTTATCACGAAGGACATGATGGAACAGTTCGTAGCTTATCTGCAATCCCGGAGCGTGGGCGAAGGGGCTAAAAGCATCTTCCAGCGTTTCAAGAAGGTTATCCACTATGCGATTGACCACGATGTGATGCTGAAAGACCCCTGCAAAGGCGTTACCTGCAAGGCGGATAGCCAGATACTACGCAAGGACGTGCTTTCGCCGGAAGAAATCCAGCGGTTGATTGCGTGCCATTATGACAACGAGAACCCCAACGTAAGGCGTGCGTTTATCTTTTGCCTGTATTGTGGCTTGCGCTTCTGTGATGTGAAAGACCTTACCTATAAGAATATCGACTACGCTAACAAGCTGCTAAAATTTGAGCAGAACAAGACCAAAGGTCATTCCGCCAGTAGCGGTGTGGTTATTCCGCTCAATGACGGGCTTCTTTCGCTTGTGGGAGAACCGCCGGCAGACGGTAACAAAGACGCTCTCATCTTCAACCTGCCTTCGTATGAAAGTTGCTGCAAATCCGTCAAGCGTTGGGTGAAAAGAGCCGGGATAGATAAGCACATAAGCTGGCATTGCGCCCGTCACTCATTCGCCGTGAATATCCTCAACAATGGGGCGAACATCAAGACGGTTGCCAGCCTGCTCGGGCATAGCGGACTGAAACATACGGAGAAATACACCCGTGCGGTGGATAAATTGAAAGAGGAAGCGATAAACAGCCTGCCGGAATTAAAGTTTTAACCATAAAAGACTTACCTTTGCAACTATGGACTTTGAAGCATTAGTAAAACATATCAGCACGATACAAAGCACGTTGCAGGCGCAAGCCGCACACGCTGTAAACCTCGCCCTGACTGCCCGCAATTGGCTCATGGGCTGCTATATCGTGGAGTTTGAGCAAAACGGTGAAGACCGTGCCGCATACGGCGAGCAACTGTTGAAGAAACTGGAACAGCGGTTGAATGTCAAAGGACTGAACGAGCGCAGGTTTCGTGAGTTCCGGCGGTTGTACCTCGTTTATCCGCAACTGAAAGAGCCTATCGCACAATACATATTGGCAGGAAGCGAAATTCGGCACACACTGTCCGCCGAATTCACAGACCCAATTCGGCACACGGTGAGTGCCGAATTACAATCCGTTAATAATCAACCAAGTGAATGGAATACACAAGCTGATAGATTATTTGAAAGATTACCGTATTCTCATTTAAAGTTTATTTCTAAAATAGAAAATCCGGTCAAACGTGCTTTCTATGAAATGGAAGCAATAAGGGGTTGTTGGTCAGCAAGAGAATTGGAGCGGCAAATCAATTCCCTCTATTACGAGCGCAGCGGATTGTCGAAAAACAAAGAAGCCTTATCTGCTTTGGTGCAGCGGCAAGCCATGCCGCTGCAGCCCAAAGACATTATTAACACGCCCGTTACGTTGGAGTTCTTGGGATTGAACGACCGTGCTTTGGTAACGGAAAACGACTTGGAGCAATCCATTCTGGACAACCTGCAGCACTTTCTGTTGGAAATGGGGCATGGGTTCTGCTTCGAAGCACGCCAAAAGAGAATCCTGATAGACGGGGATTATTTCTTTGCCGACCTCGTGTTTTACCACCGCATTTTGAAATGCCATGTCATCGTGGAATTGAAGATAGACAAGTTCCGCCACGAGTACGCTTCGCAACTGAACCTATATCTTAACTACTTCAAGGCGGAAGTGATGCAGCCCGACGATAATCCGCCTGTCGGCATCCTGCTTTGCACCGAGAAGGGCGACACGTTGGTAAAGTATGCTACCGCCGGATTAGACCCGAACATCTTTGTGCAGAAGTACATGATAGAACTGCCAAGTGAGGAAGAAATCAAGAAGTTTATTTCGACTACAAACTATTAGCGATAAAAGCACTACTGGCGAAAAGAGAAGAAAAATACATTCTGTTCTCTTTTTGCCAGTACGTTTATTACTGCCAACAAGAATAGGTTTAGGTTGGTTTGGGTATATAGACAAAGGAACAGACTAAACTTGTAGATATTTTTAAGGTGCTATTTTCATCATAAGAGTTGATTTGCTTAAACCTAACGGGAAAGGAATTGTCTAATAATTGATTAGGTTATTTCTTTTCGCTATCTTTGAGTGCTATTAAGATGATAAGTTATGAAGAAACTTCTGTTCATATGGCTTGCATGGGTTGTAATAGGCGGACTTTCTGCCCAAAACAATAAATGTGCAGATATGTCCGCATTGCTGGAAAACAAAGTATGGAAAGTGCAATTACCCCAAGACAAGCAATATGCTATGGAAATGGAATTTCGTGATGCAGGGTGGAGAAGCGTCTTTTTGTATGATGGCAAAAGGAAAAAAACTTTTTATTCTTATTCTTTATGCGGAGATACAATCAAAGTCTTTGAATCGAGGAAAAATTACATTATCCAAGAACTGACCGACAGCACATTGATTTTTCAGTATCTACCCGACTCTCTGACCATTGGCGTAGTCAGATGCGTGACTGACAACAGCCTGCAAGGACAACGAGAGAATGAGAATCGCTTGGACAGCATTTGGCGTGCGGAAATAGGTTGGAACATAGGTGTTCTGGATATGTCGGGGAGTCCAATTAAAGACTTATCAACCATTGAACCACCCCGGTGGGCAAAATGGAATTACGATTTAGAAAAGTATTATACTTCCCAAATGGTATATCCCGAAGAGTTGTTGAAAAAGAACCAAGCCGGATATTCCGTAGTCATGTTCTCTATCGATACCTTAGGGTTACCTCACGGTATCAATATCTTGACCACCATACATAAGGAGTTCGACAAAGAAGTTATCAGACTGACCAAAGAATTGCCGCATTGCTTGCCATGCAGGGACAAGGATGACAAGCGGATGAAATGTTACTATGCAGTCTATGTGCCTTTCCTGCCCCAACATTATCGAGACAGGGTGAAGGCAGACAGTATCGCGGAAGAAGAACAGAAACACTGTTTTGTGGAATGGGAAGCAGTTGCTTCTTTTCAAGAAGGACAGCCGTGGTCTGCGCAAAACTACATCACCCTACACCTGAAGTATGACCCTAAGTTATTGGGTGATAAACAACAAGTGAGAGGCATCTATACGATACGGATTGATTCGTATGGAGAAGTATATGAAGCCAAAGTCTTACGAAGCTGCGGCATACAGGATTGGGACAACCAAGTATTGGGAATCATCAGAAAGATGCCTCGTTGGACACCTACCATCAATTATTATGGCAAAGGAGAATACCGGGAATCCGTGTGGACTATACCCGTAATTTTTAAGAGGAACGGGAGTCTGATTGCCCATACAACTGAAAGTCACCTTGAAACCGGCGTTCCCGTATGCTATTTGAATGAACAAGGCGATACCATTGTGCCATACGGTAAATACAAGTTCTGCCAAACGGATACCATACGGAACATAGGTTTTGTGTATGAGAACAAGCAGGACGCACGGATTATTTGTATAGATAATCAAGGGAAAGAATTGTTTTATGTGTTCAAATATGATAACGGCCCCGATTATGTCCGTGAAGGACTTTTCCGCATCATGGATGAGAACGGACTGATAGGGTTTGCCGATACATTAGGTAATGTAGTTATTAAGCCCCAATTCAAGTTTGCTACACCTTTTGAAAATGGGAAAGCTCAAACCACGACAAGCGGGAAAGCCAATGATGACGGAGAACATTCTTTTTGGGCATCTGACGAATGGAACCTTGTTGGGCATAATGGAACTAAAATGATGAGATATACGGCTGTCAGAAACGGTACGGACTTGAAAGGATTGCAAATCATCCTATTTGACAAACAGGGAAAAACGACCCAAGAAATATCTTATTCCTATCCTCCTGACATTGAATTTGCCAATAATCTCGATGTTTGGGTTAACTTACAAGACGTTAGTTTTGATGGTAAAGACGATATACTTGTCAATCTTGGTCAATATGGCAATCAAATGATACAATATTATGATTGCCTTGTGTGGGATGAAACAAAGGGGCAATTTGTAAAAGATGAAAGTTTTAGGCAGATAGAAAATCCACAAATAAACAACGAGAAGAGATGTGTGTTTTCTTCATCGCGTATCTCGGCTGCGTCTTACAGCTACAAACGTTTTGAGTTTATTGACGGGCGGTTTGTGGAGACAGCAGCTTTGAACCAAACTTTCAGGGCTTCTAAACAACCGCCTTTATTCACTGAAAAACAATATGTAAAAAGCAAGGGCTGGGTAACATTGCACAAAGATGTTTCAATCGGCAAGATAAGCCATGATTGGTTGTCAATCATAATGAAATAACACCCTAAACAGATGAGAATATGAGAATGAAAGTATTACTGTCAGCTATCAGCTTGTTAATGGTTTTTTCCTTGCAAGCGCAAACCAACGAGCGTTACATCGAAGTGACAGGCACATCGGAAATCGAAATCGTGCCCGACAAAATCCATTATCTGATTGAAATCCGTGAATACTTCGAGGAAGAATTCGATGGTAAATCGAAGCCCGAAGAATACCGTACCAAAGTGCCTTTATCACAGATAGAACAAGGACTAAGGGAAGCTCTCGCCCAAGCAGGCATTCCGCAGAACGCTATCCGTACACAAGAAATCGGCGACTATTGGCGACAACAAGGGCAGGACTTTTTAGTTTCCAAGAAATTCGACATCACACTGACTGACTTCAATCAGATAAATGAGATAATCAAGCACATAGATACGAAAGGCATCCACACCATGCGCATCGGCGAATTGGAAAACAAAGACATGCTTGCCTATCACCAAAAGGGAAAGATTGAAGCATTGAAAGCTGCCCAACGGAAAGCTACTTATTTGGTGGAGGCATTAGGCAAGAAATTGGGCAACGTGATACGCATTGTGGAAGAAGGGAGCAGCAATGCTTTTCCATTTGCGCAAAGCAACGTTCTGGCATCCGATGCCGCTTCATTCGACAACTTCCGTACCATTAAGAAGAACTATTCCATGCTGGTGCGCTTTGAGATTGCAGATAGATAATAAAATCTGGAGTTTAGTGAGCTAAATATTCTTAAAACGGATAAATTCCATATAGTAAGATATCTATCAGAAGTGGAATTATATACCTTTGTCAGCAGTAAAACCATAAAAGTGCGATTATGAAAAGGAATGGTGTATTATTTTTACTGTTATGTTCAATCTGTTTCCTGATGGCAGGTTGTCTGGATGACGATACGCCGAAAGACAAAGTGGAAACGATGGATGCTGAGGTTTCTCCCATGACCTATATTGACAGTCCTGTCATGTCAAGTTACCCGATTGAAGGCATGTGGGTAAAGGTTGGAAATGCTGATTTCGAGTACATGGACTTCAACGAAATAGCCGGATTCAAGTATGACCGTGGATATGCCTATAAATTACAGATAGAGCGAACAACATTGGGAAATCCTCCGGCAGATGCCAGCAGATATACTTATAAATTAGTAAAAGAACTGTCAAAGGAGGAAGCTGAAAGTACACGTGATACCATCCATCTATTCGTATCAGCTGAAGAAGGATTTTACGATTGGGACGATTGGAGAAATAATGACCTTCAAGCACCTTGCATGAAAATACGTGAATCTGAAGAAGATGCATGGATGAATGTTCCGTTCAATAAAATAGAAGGCTTTATTTACGAAAAAGGATATGCTTACGAATTGCAAGTAGAGAAAATCGTTATTTTGACACACCCCACAGATATAAGATGTCAGACCACGCAATATGTATTGCAGAAAATCATTTCTCAAACAACGCCTGAATAAGTTAGAAGAAGAATGTATTTGTGCGAATAACAAAAGCCGAAGTAAAAGTTCAGTTTACACTTTTTTACTCCGGCTTTTGTTATTAGTTAGCGTTAAGGATTTCCTAAACAGTCAGCTTCTTTTTTCAACTGTTCAGCTTGTTCATTGAGCAGCCTTGCCCGTTCCAAGGCTTCCGCCTGCCTGCGGCAACGTTCCTCAAAATCCAGCACCGAATCCGTCAGGTTGCGGATGAAACGCTCGTCACGCTGCCACTTGAACTTGTTTTCCAGCCTTTCAAGGGTACTGCCGTCCGCCTGTCCCAGCATCAGCAGATAGCGGTATTTCATATCGTTCTCCTGTAACCGTCCCATCCGTTCAGCCAAACGGACATTCAGGAACAAGGAAGTGGCACAAACAATCAGTCCCGCCGAAAAAAGGAATAGTCTCGGACGTACTAATGAAGCAGCCTTGTTGTAAATCCGCTGATAAAGCGGCACGGGTTTAGCTTCCTCCCCTCCGGATGTGCGCTCTTCATGACAGCGTTGCAGCATTTCCAGCATGTCTTTGAGGCAGCCGAAAGTGGCGACCACATACTTTCTGACATCTCCGAAGGACTGTCGCTGTTCTTGCTCCGATTTTCGCAGGTCTGCAAGTTGGTTCAATATGTCTCGCAATTCTTTTTCAGGAACTGCCGGGTTTCTGCGTAACTCCGACAACGCCCGTTCTATAGCCTCCAGCCGGGAAAGGGTTTCCTCGCGTCCGGCTGGCGTTACCTGCGCTTCCTGCTTCTCCTTCAGTTCCGTGACCATGGAGAGAAGCCCCTCTAAAATCAAATTTTCTTCCATATCCGTTTACAGTTTAAGTTGTCTTTTCTTTTTCTTCTTCTTTTTTCTCAGATTCCAGTCGATTTCTTCGTCAGATGGAACAGACGGCGAAACATCAAACAGGCTGAACAAGCCGCCCATTGAAGGGCCGTCGTTCCTTTGCGGTGTTTGCTCAGGCTCCAAAATGGGTGCGGGAACTATCTGCTGCCGGCTATTTTCTGCGGCATCCATTCCTGCGTTCCCAAAATGCTTATCCAGCTTGGAGAAGCTGAAACTGCGGTCTATTTCCGAACCTTTGAACGTATAGGCGCCTTTGGTGAAGGAGATGCCCTGTACCTCGCCTGTACGCCCTTTATATTTGAAGCGGATGCCGATGCCCTTTTCTGCCAGCCGCTTTTCCAACTGCTTCCAACTTTGGGATTTGCCGATTTCATTCCTTACTGCCGTATAAATCTCGTATTTCGACTTGTCCGGCTCTTTCAGGCGATACTGCTTCACCCGCTCTTTCCCCTTGGCGAAATAAAGCCCGTGCTTGGCTTTCAGCTTCTTGCATACCTGTTCGTTACGGTACATATCGTTCCGGTCAGAAATGGTCTTGCCGTCGTTGCCTACGCGGTTGAACACGATATGCACGTGCGGATGCTCCCTGTCCTGATGGCGCACGATGATGTACTGCGTGCCGGTGATTTTCATCTCATGCATGTATTCCTGCGCCAGTTGCACCATCTTCTCGTCCGTCAGCCGGGGCGCATCCGCTGCTGAATAGCTCAGTGCGATGTGTCCGACAGGTTTGCCCAAGTGCGGGTTCATGGAGGCTTGTGCGAGGAAGCTGCGGACGATGTCCTGCCTGCTTTCCGCCAGTACCCCGTCCGCGTGGAGCAAGACCGCCTGCTCCTTGCCCAGCACGTAGCCCACACAGCCCTTAAACCCGCTTCCTTTCCTTATTTTTCCAATCATCCGACAAATGGCTTATGATTTCCACTATCCTGTTCTTGAGCTTCACCAGTTCGACCGCCACTTTTGCAAAGCCCCCGGCATTTGCCCGGTGCGCCAGCTGGTTGATGTTGTTCGCTTCGCCTGCCAGTTTGCGGAGGGTGTCCGCATCCTGCCTGTTCAGCCGGGGCGTTATTTCAGCAGACACGACTGCCTGCCTCACATACTCGCTGACACGCAGCCCGGCTTCACCCGCCCGCTTCTTGATGGCGTAATACTGCAATTCGGTCAGCTTCGTGCTGACCACCCGTCTTTGCCTGTCTATCCGGTTCTTTGCCGGACGACCGCCTGATTTGTTCCTTATATCTGTCATACATTTTTGTTTTTGGAAGTTGTCTTGAAAATTGCGACCGACGGGAGCGGTTCCCTTTGCGGATAGCAAAGCAAGGCGGTTTCGGTCTACCGAAACATAACCTTGCTTCCCCTAAGAAACGTCTGCCCGTTGCTCACAGTGTCTATCTCCGCCGGGTTAGATTCCCCTGCCTTTCTTCTGCCTTAGCAGCAGTTTCTGTCCGTTTTTCTGTTCCTGCTTCCTGCCGCACAGGTAATCGTTCAGGTCGGAATATCCCCGGTAATTGTGCGAGAAATCCCGTACCCGATAGGAGTATTCCGCTGTGATGGCTTGCGTTGCCCGGAAGCCTGCCCCGTCATTGTCGAGCAGGCAGTGGATGCGTTCATACTGCCCCAATGCGTCAATGGCTTTCTGTACATTGGCGGTGGAGTTGAGTATGACGTAATCCTGCCTGTCAAGGTTGGGCATGACAGGGCAGTTCTTTGTCCTTAGCGTGAGGAATGAAAGATAGTCCATGAAGCCCTCGAACACCAGGCACTTCTCCCTCGGTTCGCCCTCTTGCCGGATATGGGTGATGTCTTTCGGGGCGATGCAGCCTTTGAAAAAGGAGTTGCGCACCTCGTAGCCGCCAGCCACATTCGGGAAACCGATGGCGAAGTAGGGCTTGCCGTCATGAGTGAAACGCAGTTCCCTGCATTCTCTTTTTGCCAGTGTAAGGTCAATGCCACGCCCCTGCAAGTAACGGAGCAATGCCGGATGGGTGAGGTCACGGACTTCCAAATGTTGAAAACTCGGTGCCGACCTTTGCTGCCGAAAAGAAAAACTGACCGGGCGGACATGCTGTGCCTGTTCTGCTATCCGGTTTAAGAGGTACGGCAGATGGTCGGAACAGTAAAGTTCCTGTGCCAGTGCGATGATGTTGCCGCCTTTGCCAGCCCCGAAGTCATACCATTGTTCCCGTTCTGTGTTTACTTTAAAGGACGCTTCATGTTCCTCCCTCAGTGGCGATTTGTACCATAGGTTCGCTCCCTGCTGCTTGACGGGTGAATATCCCAGACTGTGCAGGTAATCGGCGATGTGTATTTTCTTTGCTTCTTCAATGTTCATAATGCAAACTTTTTAGTGGGTGATGAATAATTTGGAAGTGTGCCAGTCCGGTTTAGACCTTCATATATACGCCCGTACCGTACCGGACTTGATTGCCGGAAGTGACAGGAAACAGGAAGTCTGTTCCCCTTACATATATACCCGGACTAAACCAAACCTGTTTTTAGTAGTGAAAATCTGGATTGTAGCGGTATCCCTTTCCTTCCTTTACAATCATACGCTTGTTCACGAGAAACGTGTTCAGCGCCACAAGGACATTACGCCCACGCTCGTAGCCGATGCTTGCATAGCCCTGCTTCAACGCCTGTATGACGTTGGAATAGCCCTGCACGGTGCGTTTCCCGAAACCGTTTTCCAATGCAGTGCGGTGCTGCTGCTCGGTCAGTTCCGTAAGCGGGAAACTTTTTTCCTGCTTGGGCTGCTGGAATACATAGCCGTCTACGGCTTCGGGCAATGCGCTGTCGTTGATGCGGAAAGCGAAAGGCTCGAAGTCCCGGTCGCGTATGTGTGCCGCTTTTACCTCGCTGATGTTCCCGTCCTGCGTACTCTTGGTGATTTGCAGGACGGTTTCCGCCTTGTTGTTCAGTTCCGTGCCGATGTGCCCCCTCGTGTTGTCGTCCCCTTTATTCAGGTGCAGCACGGTATGAATGTGCAGGTTATACCCGCTTGACCAGCGCATGAGCAGGTTTATCAGGTCGGTTGATTCGCTGGGACTGTTGATGTCATACATCAGGTCGCGGATGCCGTCAATGATGAGCAGCCCCACATCGGGCATGTTCTCCAGCATATACTCGATAATCCGCTTCCGCATGTCAGGGGTCTGTTCCCGAAGCACGATGAAAACAAAGTCGTCCCTGTCCTGGTCGGTCGGAAGCCCGGCAAGCCGCAGGATGCGTTCCATCACCTTATGACAATGGTATCTGCTCTGTTCGGTATCCACATAAAGGATTTTCCGTTTGTCCGGTGGCAGGCACGCTGAATAGTGCAGCACCTCGTCATTGGTCAACGCCGCCGCAACGATGGCGGAGATGTTGAACGTCTTTTTGCTTTTCGCCTTTCCTGTGGACGCGCTGAAATTGCCCAAAGTCCCGATGGTGGAGCCGTTCACCCAAAGGATTTCGGGCGGCACGTCGTAGGTATCTGTCACTTTCAGGCGGATGCTCTTCCAAAGAGCTGCGAAGTCCTCCTTCTTCATGATGGCATCCCCTTTAGCCTCTATGCCTTTTTTGTTTTCCATGGGCTTTACTTCTTTAAGGGACGGTTAAGGACATACTTCTGCGCTTCCTGCTCTATCTGCGTTTTGGTCTTTACCGGATTCTGGCGGAGCCATGCTTCCAGTTCGGACTTCTCGAAATAGAGCATCTTCCCCTGCGGCTTGTAGTGGGGAATCAGGTTGCCTGAAGTCAGCTTGTAGAGATAGCTTTTCGACAGGCAGAGGAATGCGCTCGCTTCATCGAAGCTAAGCACATTCTTGGTCATAAACAACATTCTTTCGAGTTCTTCCACTCGCATTTCCAAAGTCTTTTCCATACTGTCTTTAACTTTTCGGTGATACAATATGAAGGTGCGCACCCTCGTTTCTTTTTTGATGGGGCAAAAATCGGCATCTTCCAAAACATCGACACATAAGTTACGGGTAACTCACGTGAAATATTTTCTGTTTTGACCTATGCAGACATGCCGCATCGTTTTGTTAACGGGGGGCAAAGTTAAGGGCTTGAAAATGAAGACTAATTGAGCTTTGTTTGACCGCTCAGACTATGCTCAACCTTTTTTCAGTTGCTTGATGTACTTGTCTATGATTTCGTATCCTTTCGGGTAGATGCACTTCACGTTGTCTGTCGCGCTCGACAAGTCGCTGCGGGTGAGGTGCTTGTCCTTTATCTTGGCAAGTACCAACTTGTTGTTGGCAATGACGGACTGCCACTCGTAAGCGATGTAATTGTAGCAGCTAAGCTGCATCATCAGATAAGCCAGCAGGCGGTTGTTGTTGGACTTCAATACCCCGTTCAGCTTGCAGGCGAAGAAGTCCGAAAGGATTTTCTGAGTAACGGTCGTGGTGAATATGTGCGCTTCGTTGATACATTCAACCAGCAGTTTGATTTGTTTCGGAGTGAGGACAGATTTGAAAGGATTGGATTTCCCTACAATTTTGGTTGGCTCGGATTGTGCCTGTACTTCTTCCTTAGGCTCCCCTTCCTGCTCGGTTGAAAGTACGGATGTTACGGCATACTTGTTTTCTAATTGTTGGAGGTATTCCAAATATTGGGTTTGCACGGCAAAGCGCACAATGGAGGAAAAGAACGGAAGCTGTTCATCGTAACAGGTCGGTGATTGCAGGTATTCATCTATATTGAAAGAGGAGCATTGGAAGGATATGTACTTTTTCCGTCCGTCAAAGGATAGGTTTTCAAAGAATCCGCTTTCCCATAGGAAATCGGGCATCTGAATGTCGAAGCGGATATTGTGCAAAGCCCGGTTCTTTTGGCATAAGGATACAATGTAGTCTGTAGCATTGAATATCTCCTGCCGGATGTGGTTTTTCATTTGTTCTTCCGTCAAGTATTCGCGTTTTAGGGCAAGCGCACTGGTTTTCATCCCATATTCATGCGCAACGCATCGGTCAAGTATCTGTTGTATCTTTCTGAAATTGGCTTCTCTTATATCTTCCATACTCATTGTGCATTAAAATCGGTTCAGGTCGCAAAGATAAGGCTTGAATACCGTTTTCAGCGCAAACAAAAGCAGGAGAAAGGAAGAAATATGCAGCATCTTCGTTAAGAAAACATAAATAAGGAGTGCCAAAACCACGAAAGTACACGTTTCCTTTGTTTTCGTCAAGAAGTACGCTTTTAGTACGCCCCGATAAAACGAATAAGGCTGATAATCAGTCGATTATCAGCCTTTCTAAGTACCCAGAGCCGGGGTCGAACCGGCACGGGTTGCCCCACTGGTGTTTGAGACCAGCGCGTCTACCGATTCCGCCATCTGGGCCTCTGACTCTTCCGGGGAAGAGCGGTGCAAAGATAGGACTTTTTGAGAATTTGCCAAAGGGATTGCAGGAAAAACTTAATTTTTGGTTCTTTTATCGGGCAAAGCGACAGTCGAAAGGGTTATTTCCGTATCTTAGCCCAACGAAATCAAAGTAATGTCTATGGAGCATCAGAATGATTTTTGCGTTATCCTTGCAGGGGGAATCGGGCGTCGCCTTTGGCCGTGCAGTGTTAAAGGCAAGCCGAAGCAGTTCTTGGATTTTTTTGGGACGGGTCGCACGTTGTTGCAGCAGACCTATGACCGTTTTTCCGCCTTTCTCCCGTCTGACCATATCTTTATCTCTACTTTTGTCGACTACGTGGATTGGGTGCACGAGCAGTTGCCCGAAGTCGACTCGTCGCGTATCCTGGCCGAACCGGTACAGTTGTCGACGGCGCCCACGGTAGCTTGGGCGGCGTGTCGCATTGCCCATCTTTCGGAGCAGGCGAACATGATTGTCTCGCCCGTCGACCAGTACATCGTTCATCAGGACCGTTTCGTCCGCGACATAGAGCGCGGCTTGGCTTTCGTCGGTTCGCACGAAGGTTTCCTTGCCTTGGGCGTTCCGGCCACTACGCCCAACACGGGCTATGGCTACATCCAGATGGGCGAGGAGCACGAGCACATCGGCTATGCCCACGTCAAGGCGTTTTCGGAGAAGCCCGACTTGCATTTCGCGCAGATGTTCGTCGACAGCGGAGAGTTCCTGTGGAACACGGGTCTGTTCCTGTGGAACGTGCAGACGCTTCTGCCCCATCTCGAACTGCTCTCGCCGCCCGCGTGTCGCCTGCTCGAGATGATGAAGGAGCCCGGCTTCGGTCCGGAGCAGGAGAAAGAGTGGCGCGACCGGTATTACCCCTCCGCACCCTACTTGTCGCTTGATTTGTGCATACTGGAGCGAATGAAGAACGTTTTCGTGCAGCGTTGCGACTTTGGCTGGGCCGACGTCGGCAGCTGGCCCGAGCTTCATGTGACCGAGCCCAAGGACGGCGACGGGAATGCCGTCATCAGCCGGTCGCACGTGATGTTTTCGGGCAGTGAGAACAACCTTGTGCGCATACCGAGCGACATGGTGGCCGTCATACAGGGGCTCAACGGCTTCCTTGTGGCGCAGAAGGGCAAGGTACTCGTGATTTGCAAGAACGACGATCCGGCGCGCGTCCGTCACCTGATGAACGAGGCGCAGCTGAAGTTGGGCGAAGAGTACGTATAGCCGTCTGTCTTTACAGCGAGCGGGGCGCATCCGTCGGTGATGTGCCCCGCTCGCTGATTATATATAGTATCAGATGAAGCCTTGTTGGTGAAGTGCCGCGGCCACCTCCTCGAGTTCGGCGTACCAGTCGGCGCCGAAGCGGCGGACGAGCGGTTCGCGCAGGAAGCGGTAGACGGGCAGGTCGAGCTCGCGCCCTTTCCGCACGGCGGGGCGACAGATCTCCCACTGGTGGTAGTTGAGCGCAGTCAGCCCGTTGCTCAGCCGGCGTTCCCGAATCGGGTAAAGGTCGCACGAGATGGGCTTGCACCAAGCCGTCCGCTTCTCGCGGAAAGCCTTTTCCGTCGCGCAGAGGCAACATCCGTCCTTGTAGCAGGTGAAGACGCAGTCCTTCCCGTCGACGATGCTCGTCACCAAGTCGCCGTCGCTGTCGGTGTAGGCTACGCCCTGGCGGTCGATGACGCTTTGTGCCGAAGCGCTCAGGTCGGGCCATACGGTGTCGACCACCGCTTCGAGTTCCCTGACCTCTTCTTCCGTCACCGGAGCCCCCGCCTCGCCTTCGATGCAGCACGCCCCCTTGCACGCCTCGAGGTCGCAGCAGAAACGTTCGGTGAAGCAGTCAATCGATATGACGACGTCGCCCACCTGTATCATTGTGGGAATGCGTCGTCGGGTAGTGTTTTGTTCGTCCATGGGGGTTACCAGTTGATGGGCTGCTGCCCGTGTTGCGTCAAGTAGTCGTTCGTCAGGCTGAAGTGGTGGTTGCCGAAGAAGCCCCGGTGCGCCGACAGGGGCGAGGGGTGGGCCGACTGTAGCACGAGGTGGCGCTGGCGGTCGATGACGGCCCCCTTGCGTTGCGCGTAGCTGCCCCACAGGATGAAGACCAGGTGGTCGCGTTCGGCCGAGAGGCGCGCGATGACCGCGTCGGTGAAGGTCTCCCATCCGTGGCCCTGATGCGAGCCGGCCGCGTGGGCGCGCACCGTGAGCGTCGCGTTGAGCAGCAGCACGCCCTGTTCGGCCCATCGGCGCAGGCTGCCGCTTGTCGGGGCGGGCCGGCCAAGGTCGCTGCTGATTTCCTTGAAAATGTTTTGCAGCGAGGGCGGTGCCGGCACGCCGTCGGCGACGGAGAAGCACAACCCCTCCGCCTGTCCCGGCTCGTGGTACGGGTCTTGTCCGATGATCACCACTTTTACGCGCTCGAACGGACACAGGTTGAACGCATTGAATATCTGGCTTCCCGGCGGGTAACACCGTCCGCGCCCGTACTCCTCGCGTACGAAGCGGGTCAGTTCGGCGAAGTACGGCTTATCGAACTCGTCGGCCAGTCGTTGCTTCCAGCTTTCTTCTATCTTGATGTCCATGGGTGTAGGATTGCGTCGCAAAGTTATGGATTCCCGTCCGTATCTCCAAATGCCGCGCCCGTCGTCTGTGGGGCGGCGTCAGCGGCGCAGCAGGTGGCGCAGGGCCGCGACGGGGTGATGGAACAACATGCGCGGACCGGCGAAGCGCATCACGCGGCGCATCCTCTCGCGCATGTCGGGGCGGTAGCAGTGGATGGGGCAGCGTTGGCACGTGGGTTTTGCCGCGCCGTGCGGACAGCGGGCCAGCCGGGCGCGGGCGTAGTCCAGCAGTTCGCGGCACGCCGGGCACAGTTCCGCGTGTCCCTTCGCCTGCCGGCAGTAGAGGCGCACCATCCGTTCGACCGTGCGCAGCTCGCGACGGATGCGGCGGGGCAGGGCTGGCGCGTAGTACAGTTGCAGGAGCGGGTAGGGACGCCCCTCGTGGTCGAGGGGCAGGCGGCCCGTCACCTCGAAGCCCATGCGGCGGTAGAAGGCCAGTCCGGCTTCGTTTTGTTCGTTGCATTCGATGCGGCGCAACCCCTTTTCGCCGGTGGCAAGGGCAAGGAGGCGCCGTCCGAGTCCCCTGCGCTGGTAGCGCGGGTCGACGAAGAGCATCTCTATCTGCTCCGTGCTGAGGCCCATGAAGGCGGCCCATTGTCCCCCGTCGCCGCGTATGCCGTACAGCTCGACGGCCGGGAAATAATCCGTCGGCAGGTGGGCGCGGATGTGGGCGATGTCCGCCTCGCAGAGGAAGTGGTGCGTGGAGCGCACGGCGCCCTCCCAGACGCGGACCAGTTCGCCGTAGTCGGCCGCAGAGGGTTGCTCTATTTTTGAGTAGGGGGCGTCGTGTCGCATGTAGGCTTTGGCGTTTCTGACAGTTTGATGGCACAAAGGTAGCGTTTTCCGGCGGAGTGCCGGGTCCGAGAGGAGGAAAACTGTCGCTTTGCTGTTTTAACATTCCGCCGTGGCGTTTGGACAGGCGGGCCGGATGGGTTATCTTTGTCTTACCAAGGAAGGCAGGGGTGCGGCTCCTGCCTTTTTTCGTGCTTTTTCGCGGAAAACGGGGGCAGTCGCAGGATTTTCTAAGGCAGTCGCAGAAATTTCTAAAGCAGTCTTAGGATTTTCTGGGCCTGCTTCAGGAGTTTCCAGGCCTGCTTCCGGCCCGGCGGGCGGGGCAGGAGGCCGTCGCGGGTGTAAAGGCAGGTTAAATGAGTTAAATCCTCCGTCCGTCCGGCGCTGTCATTTTGTCGCGCGGCGCGGTGCGCGGCGGGCTGTGCAGGGACCGGAGGCGCGCCTTTGTGCCGACCGTGGTCGCGCGGTCCGAGGAGGTAGGGCGCATCGGGGCTGGCCGGCTTCGCGCGACAGTCTTGCAAAATCCCGAAAAAGTGCGGTTTCATCGTCAAAGTGCGCCTCCCTTTCCCGTGGCGCCCGGGCGTCCGAGTACCGGTATTCCACATTGATTACCAAGGGAAACGTTGGCGGCGGGCGTAGTTTTTCGTATCTTTGCCGCGCTTTCAAACGTAAAAATCCGCTGAATTAATGAAATATCTATTGCCGTCGGGGCTGGCCGTCGCAGCCATTGCCCTTTCGTTCGCTTCCTGCATTCGCGACGAAGCGCTCAACGCCGAATGCGACATTACGGGCGTCGACTCGGCGTGGGTGGCCGGCATTCGCCAGCAGGGCATCATCAAGGGCGAGCCTATCGTGACGAACGAAAGCGTGCGCTTCATCAAGCGCCGCGGCGATATCGACTGTTCCGCCTTGGCTCCGCTGTTCACCCTGACGCCCGGCGCCACCATCGAGCCCGCCAACGGCAGCGTGCGCGACTTCACCACGCCGCAGACCTACACCGTGACGGCCGAGGACGGCAACTGGCGTAAGGTCTACACCGTCGAGTTCGGCGTCCTCGAGGCCAGTTCGAAGTACGGGTTCGACCACGCGAAGCTCGACGCCAGCCGCCAGTATCAGGAGTTCTACGAGCTGCAAGGCAATCTGGCCAAGCCTGACACCGCCCGCATCTGGGCCAGCGGCAACGGCGGCTACGCGTTTACCGGCATGGCCAAGTCGCCCGGGGAGTACCCCACGACGATTTCGCCCGACGGCCGCACGGGCAGCTGTGCCCGCCTCGAAACGATGGACACCGGTTCCTTTGGCGCCGGGCTCAACATGCACATAGCCGCCGGCAACCTCTTCATCGGCGAGTTCCGCACGGCGTCGGCCGTGCTCTATCCCCGTCGGGCCACCCGCTTCGGTCTGCAGCTGGTGGGCAGCCGGCCCGTTTCGCTGCGCGGCTACTATAAATATAAGGCCGGCGAGACGTTCACCGACGAGCTTGGCCAGGTGCGCCCCGAGATGCACGACACGTGCGACATCTACGCCGTGCTCTATGAGGTCGACCCCGACAATTTCGAAGCCCTCAACGGCGACGACGTGCTCAGCAGCGAGCGCATCGTGTCCCTCGCCCGCATCGACAATCCCGGCGAGCCGCAGGAGTGGACCTACTTCGACGAACCCTTCAAGCCCTGCAACGGCAAGGCGTTCGACTACGCGCGCCTCGAAACCGACGGCTATGCCATCGCCATCGTGCTTACGTCGAGCCGGCAGGGGGCCTACTTCCGCGGAAGTATAGGCAGCGTTCTGTATGTCGACGACCTCGAGCTGGTCTACGAGGCCGACTGATTTCTTGAAAACAACGTTCAGCATCCGTAAAACCGACTTCGACATGAAGAAAAGCATACTGGCCCTTGCGGCCTGCGCCCTGCTGGCATACAGCACCCCCGTCCAGGCTCAGAAGAGCGAGGGCGAATCCCTCCTGCGCGCCGCCCTGAAAGGTTGGCACGTCAAGTTGCGCGCCGGCTTCCTGCTCGGCGGAACGACACCCCTGCCCCTGCCTCAGGAAATCCGCGCCATCGACAGCTACAACCCGACGATGAACGTCGGCATCGAAGGCGACGTGCAAAAACGCTTCGACAACAGCCGCTGGGGCATGGCGCTCGGCGTACGCCTCGAAACGAAAGGCATGAAGACCGACGCCACGGTGAAAAACTACCACATGGAAATGACGGCCGACGACGGCGGCTACATGGTCGGCGCCTGGACCGGTCACGTCACCACCCGCGTGCGGGCCACCTACCTGACGTTCCCCATCCTCGCGGTCTACGAGATTAGCCCGCGTTGGGAACTCCGTGGCGGCCCCTACCTGTCCTGGATGTACGACGGCGACTTCACGGGCGAGGCTTACGACGGTTACATCCGCCACGGCAACCCTACGGGCGAGAAAGCCGAAGTGACGCGCGCCAGCTACGACTTCTCGAAGGACCTGCGCCGTTTCCAGTGGGGCGTGCAGGTCGGTGCGGAGTGGGTGGCCTACAAGCATCTGAGCGTCTACGCCGACCTGACGTGGGGCATCAACTCCATTTTTCCCCACGACTTCGAGAGCGTCACTTTCGCCATGTATCCCGTCTACGCCAACGTAGGCTTCTCGTATCTGTTCTAAGCCGTTCCGGCGACGGGGACTATTTCGCAAATTCCTAACTATACAGCATAATGAAGAAAACTTTACTTACACTTTTTGTCAGCGCCTTTGCCCTCGTGGCTGGCGCACAGAACGTCGCCACACAAGTGGCCGGCGAGTATGTAGGCGACCTGTGGGTGGCCTTGGGCACTCCCGTCGACACGACAGATGTCGACACCAAGATGCCCGGGCAGTCCATTACGATGGAAGCCGGTGTCGCTGAGGGTACCATTGACTTTGCCCTCTATAACTTCCAGTTCTCCGGGACGCCTGTGGGCGACATCATGCTTGACGCCGTTCCCGTCAGTGCCGACGATGCCGGCGCAGTGAAGTTCGGCGACAATCCCGTCGTACCCCTTTCGCTGCTGGGCGGCGTCATTCAGGCTACAGCGCAAATCAATACTGCCGAGAGTCTCGTGCGCGGCGACAGCATCTACGCCAAGATCGATGTCGTGTGGACCAATGGCCCGGTGCCCACGCCCATCAACGTATTCTTTAAGGGTAAAAAGACCGTTCAGGCCGGCATCGACGATGCCCTGACGACTACGGGTGCTGCTGTGAGTGCAGGGGTCGAGGGTGTCTATACGACCACCGGCGTGAAGCTCCGCCCGAATGGCGACACCACTGGCCTGCCTGCTGGCATCTACGTTGTCAACGGTAAGACGCGAATCATTAAGTAACTTTTTATATATGAAGAAATTATGGTTGTTTAGCCTGCTGGCACTGTCAGCAGGTCCGGGAGTTGCGCAGCAAATCGGTGGCAGCTTCGACGGTAAATGGGAGGCTTGTACGCCTTATCTGGGAGCCGGTGTATACCACACCGACAGCGTCGGCCAACAGCCTGTCGGCTGGAAAGCCTCCAATATCTACCAGCTCATGAATTTTGAGTTAGTCAAGCAGGATACCATCGAAGAGGGTAATTATGCGGTGGCTATCTCCAACAAGTTTACGGGCCTGGGCACGATGGGCCAGAATGCGCCGGGTTATCTTTCGATAGGCACGCCCTGGAACGCCGCGCGGGTAGTAAGCATATTCCCTTACCAGGCAACAGAGACCGACGGCGGCTCGTTCGGCGGCGCTGCGTTCGTTTATCGTCCCGACTCGGTGAAGTTCACGTTCAAGCGCACACACGGAACGGAGAAGCCTGAAGAGGTGGCCACGGTAGCGGCCATGCTATGGAAGGGCACGTTCACATCGACGGTCGGCGTGGGCATCAACATGACGAACGAGTCTCCGGCTAAGGAGGTGATGACGGACCGCGACCGCGACGTGATGGGTCTTATCACGGAGGGCGTGACGAAGTCCGAGGACGCCGAATGCATCGCGACGCTCAACCACAAGATCGAAGGCAACTACGCGGACTGGACGACGCTGAGCCTTCCGCTTACCTACCAGTCCGAGGCTGTTCCCGAGAAGATAAACCTGATATTCTCCTCCTCAGACTATTTCAACGACGACCGTGCGGCCATCGGCGCGGGCAACTCGCTGACGATTGACGACGTCGAGCTGGTTTACAACTCTCAGCTGGCTACGTTGACGTACGACGGTGAGACGGTTCCGGGCTTCGCAGTGGACAACTACGAGGTACTCGACCTGTCGTCGGTGACCTATGATAGAAATAAGGTAGAATACACGTCGAACGGTGCCGGCGCCACGGTAGAGACGAGCTACGATGCCGTGACGGCCCGCCTTACGCTGACGGTGAAGGGCAATGACTATGAGGTCAACTCCGACAACGTACATACTTATAAGGTACAGTTCAAGCTGGCGGACAGCGATCAGTTGATGAACGGCAGTTTCGACGGCAGCTGGGAGACCTGCACGCCTTACCAGGGCGCCGGTGTGTACTACACGGCCGGTACCGGTGAGCAGCCAGTCGGCTGGAAGTCGTCGAACATCAACCAGATACTGAACTTCGAGTTGGTGGAGCGTGACACGGTCGATGCGGGCAATTATGCGGTGGCTATCTCCAATATGTTCACCGGTTTGGGCACGATGGGCCAGAATGCGCCGGGTTATCTTTCGATAGGCACGCCCTGGAACGCCGCGCGGGTAGTGAGCATGTTCCCTTACCAGGCAACGGAGACCGATGGCGGCTCGTTCGGCGGCGCTACGTTCGCAGCTCGTCCCGACTCGGTGAAGTTCACGTTCAAGCGCACGCACGGAACGGAGAGGCCTGAAGAGGTGGCCACGGTAGCGGCCATGCTATGGAAGGGCACGTTCACCTCGACGGTCGGCGTGGGCATCAACATGACGAACGAGTCTCCGGCTAAGGAGGTGATGACTGACCGCGACCGCGACGTGATGGGTCTCATCACGGAGGGCGTGACGAAATCCGAGGACGCCGAATGCATTGCGACGCTCAACCACAAGATCGAGGGCAACTACGCGGACTGGACGACGCTGAGCCTTCCGTTTACCTACCAGTCCGAGTCTGTTCCCGAGAAGATAAACCTGATATTCTCCTCCTCAGACTATTTCAACGACGACCGTTCGGCCATCGGCGCGGGCAACTCGCTGACGATTGACGACGTCGAGCTGGTTTACAACTCTCAGCTGGCTACGTTGACGTACGACGGTGAGACGGTTCCGGGCTTCGCGGTGGACAACTACGAGGTACTTGACCTGTCGTCGGTGGACTTCGAGGAGTCGCAGCTGGCCTTCACGTCGAACGGTGCCGGCGCCACGGTAGAGACGAGCTACGACGCCGTGACGGCCCGCCTTACGCTGACGGTGAAGGGCAACGACTATGAGGTCAACTCCGACAACGTACATACTTATAAGGTACAGTTCAAGCTGGCGGACAGTTACCAGTTGATGAACGGCAGCTTTGACGGCAGCTGGGAAACCTGTACGCCTTATCAGGGCGCCGGTATGTACTACACGGCCGGTACCGGCGAGCAGCCAGTCGGCTGGAAGTCGTCGAACATCAACCAGATACTGAACTTCGAGTTGGTGGAACGTGACACGGTCGATGCGGGCAACTACGCAGTGGCAATTTCCAACATGTTTACCGGTTTGGGCACGATGGGCCAGAACGCCCCGGGTTATCTTTCGATAGGTACGCCGTGGAATGCCGCGCGGGTAGTGAGCATGTTCCCTTACCAAGCGACGGAGACCGACGGAGGCTCGTTCGGCGGCGCTGCGTTCGCAGCCCGTCCTGACTCGGTGAAGTTCACGTTCAAGCGCACTCACGGCACGGATAAGCCTGAGGAAGTGGCGACGGTAGCCGCCATGTTGTGGAAGGGTACGTTCACCTCGACGGTCGGCGTGGGCATCAACATGGCCAACGAGTCTCCGGCCAAGGAGGTAATGACGGATCGCGACCGCGACGTGATGGGTCTCATCACGGAGGGCGTGACGAAGTCCGAGAACGCCGAGTGCATAGCGACGCTCAACCATAAGATCGAGGGCGACTACGCGGAGTGGACGACGCTGAGTCTTCCGCTCACCTACCAGTCCGACGCGGTTCCCGAGAAGATAAATCTGATATTCTCCTCCTCAGACTATTTCAACGACGACCGTGCGGCCATCGGTGCTGGCAACTCGCTGACGATCGACGACGTTGTTCTGGTTTACAACTCCCAGCTGGCTACGCTGACTTACGACGGTAAGACGGTTCCGGGCTTCGCGGTGGACAACTATGAGGTACTCGACCTGTCGTCGGTAGACTTCGAAGAGTCGAAACTGGCCTACACGTCGAACGGTGCCGGCGCCACGGTCGAGACGAGCTATGACAAAGAAAAAGCCGTGCTGACGCTGACGGTCAAGGGTAACGACTACGAGGTCAACTCGGAGAACGAGCACATCTATAAGGTGCAGTTCAAGTTGCCGGTTCCCGTGGGCATCGACGGTGTCGAAGCCGGACAGCACAATGGCACGGCATACGACTTGCAGGGCCGCCCGACGTCGAAGGACGGCAAGGGCATCCTCATCATTAACGGTAAGAAAGTGATGAAGAAGTAAAGAACTGGTGCTTCGCCTCGCCCGCAGGGGGAGAGGCGGAGCGCTTGTCGAATCTCCATAGCTCCCTTGTGAGCTTTCATAAGCCGTACCGGACGGACGCACATAGTGAGGCGTCCGCCCGGTACGGCGTTTTTTGTTCCCCGGTTTCTTCCCGTCGGGAGAAGTGCAGTCCCTGTGAAAACGAGCGTAGTCCCCGTTCTTTCTGTCGTAGCGATAGGAATTTCTATCGTAGTCTTCGTTTTTCGCGGGTCGGCGGTGGTGTGATCCACGGTTGCGGCGTAAGTGACGAAGACTGAGCTACGGGAGTTCGCGTGGCGGTCATGAAGCGTGTTGAGGCTGTCGCGTCCTCCACCTGAAGCTGTTTTTGAATCTCTCTCAGTTTTAGCCGTTTTTATCGCATTCTTCCTTATCTTTTAAGAAGCGGAAGAAAAATTTTGCGCTATCGTGGGGAATTGTGGGGAAAAAGCCGTAATTTTGAAAACTCTTAGCCTGTGCATAATGCGCTTCACGGGAACGATGACAGCCAAGCTCGACGCGAAGGGACGTGTGTTCCTTCCAGCGCCGTTTCGCAAACTTTTGCGGGACGGCGAGACTGAGTTTGTACTCCGCCGGGATGCGTTTCAGGTCTGCCTGACGGTTTATCCGCGGGCGGCGTGGGACGCTGAGGTGGCCGACTTGCGCAGCCGGCTCGACGCGTGGAACGGCGACCACCGTATGCTGTTCCGCCGCTACGTGGCCGATGTGGAGGTCTTCTCGCTTGACGCTTCCGGCCGTTTCCTTATCCCGAAACGTTATCTCCGTCTGGCGGGCATCGGGCAGGAAGTGACTTTTGTCGGCATGGACGAGACGATAGAAATCTGGGCTGGTGGCGATGACGAACTGCCTTTCATGGCCGACGTGGCCGCCGACCTGCAACAAATGCTTAACCCTACGCACGCATGACCCTGACCGCTCCGACCTACCACGTACCGGTGTTGCTCACCGCAAGTGTCGACGGACTCAACGTCCGCCCCGATGGCACGTATGTCGACGTCACGCTGGGCGGCGCGGGCCATTCGCGTGAGATTTTGCGCCGCCTTGGTCCCGATGGCCGTCTGTTGGGGTTCGATCAGGACCTCGATGCGCAGTCCAATGCCCCCGACGATGCACGTTTCACCTTCGTCCGGAGCAATTTCCGCTACCTGGCTAACTGGCTGCGCTATTACGACGCGGCACCGGTCGACGGCATATTGGCCGACCTGGGCGTGTCGAGTCACCATTTCGACGACGCGACGCGCGGTTTCTCCTTCCGTTTTGATGCTCCGCTCGACATGCGCATGAATGTCCGGGCCCGTCAGACGGCGGCCGACGTGGTAAACCGCTATGCTGAAGCCGATTTGGCCCGCATCTTCCAGCTGTATGGCGAGCTCAAGAATGGGCGGCGCCTGGCCGCCGCCTTGGTGCGCCGACGTGCTGAAAAGCCCGTTGAAACCGTCGAAAATCTGATTGAAGTCGTTCGTCCGCTGATTGGGCGCGATCGTGAGAAGAAGGATATGGCCCGCGTTTTCCAGGCTTTGCGCATTGAGGTGAATCATGAGATGGACGCGCTGCACGAACTGCTGGATGCGGCTGTCCGGGCGTTGCGACCGGGCGGACGCCTCGTCGTACTGACATACCATTCCTTGGAGGACCGCATGGTCAAGAACTACGTCCGTGCGGGCAACATCGACGGGCGGGTCGAGCAGGACTTTTTCGGCAACCGGCTGGCCCCTTTCCGCGCAGTGAACAACCGGGTCATCATTCCCGATGAGGCCGAGCAGACCGCCAATCCGCGCAGCCGGAGCGCCAAATTGCGTATTGCCGAGCGTGTAGCGTTGCCCGAAGATACAGAAGAATCATGAGAAAAAACAGCGACATCGACGACGAAAACCTTGTCCAGCCCGACGAACCGGTCGATCAGGCCGCCCCGGACGAGAAGCCCGCACCCAGCGACACCGAGCAGGCCCGCCGCGCCATCCGTAAGTTTACGGACAGCGACGGAGAGGGCGAGCGTACCAACCTGTCACTGCGCTCCATCCTCGGCGGCGACATACTGGCGGGCGCATGGTTCCGCCGGCAGTTTCCGTTCATCGTGATGATCGTGTTGTTCATTATTATATATGTGAGCAATCGCTACGCCAGCCAGCAGGAGTTGCTCGAAATCGACGCCTTGCAGAAACAGCGTGTTGACGAGCAGTACCGCACGCTGACCCGTTCGAGCGAGCTGATGGAACGTACGCGGCGCAGCTACGTCGAAGAGTATCTGAAACAGACGCACGACAGTACGTTGCAGACGGCTACCACGCCGCCCTACACGTTGTACGTCGACTCCGAATAATTCATTAAAGAAGTAGTCCGACCATGAAGTTTCCCGGAAAAAAAGTGATGCCCCGTTACTTTCTGGTGACCGTGATATTGGGATTGCTGGGCCTGAGCGTGCTCGGCAAGGCCGCCTATATCATGTTCGTGGAGCGCGACTACTGGGAAGCCGTGAGCGACCGTTTCGTCAAGGACGATGTTCCCGTCGACGCGGAGCGTGGCAACATCTTTTCGGCCGACGGGCAACTGCTGGCCAGCTCGCTGCCGCAATATAAAATGTATATGGACTTTATGTCCTGGGAGAAGGACAGCGCGCGCCGGGCCAAGGACCAGCAACGCCGTGACTCCCTTCTCGAAGCCAAGATGGACAGTATTTGTGACGGGATGCACCACTTGTTTCCCGACATCGACCCCGACGAGTTCCGCAAACTGCTGCGAAAAGGCCGGCGCAAGGAGAGCCACCACTGGCCGCTTTATCCCAAGCGCATCTCGTACATCCAGTACAAAGCCGTGAAGCAGTTGCCCTATTTCTCGCTGCCTGCCTATCGCGGCGGCTTTCATGTCGAGGAATTCAAGTTGCGCAAGAAACCTTTCGGGTCGCTGGCCACGCGTACCATCGGCGAACTCTATGCCGGCAAGGACAGTGCCCGCTTCGGTCTGGAACTGGCTTTCGATTCCCTGTTGCGCGGCAAGCCGGGCCTGACACATCGCAAGAAGGTGATGAACCGTTACCTGAGTTTTGTGGACATACCGGCGCAGGACGGTTTCGACATCGAGACGACGCTCGACGTCGGTATGCAGGACATCTGCGAGATGGCCCTGAAAGACAAGCTCACCGAGTTGGAGGCCAATTCGGGGGTGTGTATCCTGATGGAGGTAGCGACGGGCGACATCAAGGCTATCACTACGCTGTCGCGCTGTGCCGACGGAAAATACAGGGAGATCCGCAACGGCGCCGTGAGTGACCTGCGCGAACCAGGGTCTGTGTTCAAACCCGTTTCCTTTATGGTGGCCATGGACGACGGTTACATCGACATGAACACCCGCGTCAATACGGGTAGCGGCATCCTCGAAATGCACGGCCGTCGTATGCGTGACCACAACTGGTATCGCGGCGGTTACGGCGAGCTCACCGTTCCGCAGATACTCGAGTATTCTTCGAACATCGGTGTCAGCTATTTGATAGACAAATACTATTTCGACAATCCCAAGAAGTTCGTTGACGGCGTCTATCGCACCGGTATCGCTGAGGACACGCGCGTCCCGATTCCCGGATATGCCCGCCCGCGTATCCGCCACCCCAAGGCCGACGGCAGTAACTGGTCGAAGACCGCGCTGGCATGGATGAGCATCGGTTACGAGACGCAGGTGCCGCCCATTAATACGCTGATGTTTTACAACGGCATAGCCAACGGCGGCAAGATGGTGCGGCCGCGTCTGGTGAAGCGCGTGATGCGCGGTGGGGAGACTGTGCGCGAGTTTCCCGTGGAAGTGGTACGCGAGCAGATGTGTAAACCTCAGACCCTCGCCAACCTTCAGCAGATTCTCGAGTGGGTCGTCAGTCGCGGCTTGGGCCGACAGGCGGGCAACCCGAACTTCAAGGTTTCGGGCAAGACCGGCACGGCGCAGGTGTGGACGTCGGCTGGCTTTACGTCGCAGTATCTGGTGTCTTTTGCCGGTTACTTCCCCAGCGACAAGCCGCTGTACTCCTGTATCGTATGTATACAGAAGGGCTACCCGGCTTCGGGAGGCGGCCAGTGCGGCCCGGTGTTCCGCCGTGTGTCCGAGTCGATCATGGCGCTGCGCGTGCATCCAGAGATTGCCACGGCGCGCGACACCGTGCACGAGCCGGTGCCTTACGTGAAGAACGGCGATCTCAGGGCGGCGGCCCGCTTGCTTGAAACGCTGGGCGTGGAACACGAAGAACCTGACGCTGAGGACGACCTGCCGCTGTGGGGATGGAGTGAGACGAACGACGGCAAGGTGCAGTTGACTCTCAGCGAGGAACCGGCCGGCGAGGTGCCCGACGTTATCGGGATGGGCGCCCGCGATGCCGTCTTTCAGATGGAGAAAGCCGGACTGCACGCCACGTTGCAAGGCACGGGGAGCGTTGTACGTCAGAGCCTGCCGGCGGGAACACCCGCTGTACGGGGGAAGACCGTACGGTTGGAATTGAGTACCGATGTGCACCGCAAGAAAACGCACCCCAGGCGAGTGACACACGAAAAGGCCGACAGTCTCGCGACGCGTGGAGCGGGACCACACATGTCGGCTGACACAACGAAGAAGAATACGGCTTCCTGAAAAACGCGGGAACTGTGGTGAAATACAGAAATAATACGTAGTGTTGACTATCGATACGATTATGAAACTGTCCGAAGTCCTCCAGAAAGTGCGGCCGCTCGAAGTGAGCGGACCGACTGACCTCGAAATTTCCGGCGTGAACATCGATTCGCGCAAGGTAAAACCCGGCGATTTGTTCGTCGCGGTCAAAGGCACACAAACCGACGGCCATGCCTATATCGGCAAGGCCATTGAGCAGGGTGCCGTGGCTGTACTCGTGAGCGACCCGCTTCCCGCGGAGCGTCCGGCTGGCGTTACGTGGATCAGGGTGGCCGATACGGAGGACGCTGCGGGGCCGGTTGCTACCACTTTCTGCGGCGACCCGACGAACCGGATGAAGCTGGTCGGCGTGACGGGGACAAACGGAAAGACAACGATCGCCACGCTGCTCTACGAGATGTTCCGGGCGTTCGGTTACAAATGCGGCCTTTGCTCAACGGTGTGCAACTACATTGACGGCGAGGCAGTTCCTGCCGACCACACTACGCCCGACCCTGTCACCCTTAACCAATTGCTCGGACGCATGGCCGACGCCGGATGTCAGTACGCGTTCATGGAATGCAGCTCGCACGCCATTCATCAGAAGCGGATAGGCGGCCTGACCTTTGCGGGCGGTATTTTTACCAACCTGACGCGCGACCACTTGGACTATCATAAAACCTTCGAGAACTACCGCGACGCCAAGAAAGCCTTCTTTGACGGTCTCGGTAAGGACGCGTTTGCCATTACGAATGCTGACGACCGCAACGGGGGCATCATGGTGCAGAACACGGTCGCCACGGTGCGCACCTACTCCACCCGCACGGCGGCCGACTTCAAGGGGCGCATTCTCGAAGAAAGTCTTGAGGGCATGTTGCTCGACATCGACGGTCGCGAGGTCAGCGTCCGTTTTGTCGGGCGCTTCAATGTGTCCAACCTGTTAGCCGTCTACGGTGCCGCAGTGATGCTGGGCAAGGAACCGGACGACGTGCTGCGTGTCCTGTCGACGCTGGCGCCTGTCAACGGCCGCTTCGAAGCCATGCGTGCCCCGGCAGGATTCAGCGCCATCGTCGATTATGCACATACGCCCGATGCGTTGGTTAATGTACTCGACGCCGTCCGCGAAATCCTTCACGGGCGCGGCCGGGTCATCACCGTGTGCGGGGCCGGCGGAAACCGCGACAAGGGCAAGCGGCCGCTCATGGCGCGCGAGGCCGCCTTACGCAGTGACCGTCTCATCCTGACCAGCGACAACCCGCGCTTTGAGAAGCCCGAGGACATCCTCGACGACATGATGGCCGGACTGGATGCGGACTTGCGACGGAAGACCGTGTGCATCGTCAACCGGCGTGAGGCCATCCGCACTGCTTGTCTGATGGCCCAAGCGGGCGACGTCGTCCTCGTGGCGGGCAAGGGCCACGAACCTTATCAGGAAGTGGAAGGCGTGAAGCACCACTTCGACGACCACGAAGAGCTGCGCGCCGCTTTCGAACTGACTGCCGGTGCTGCGCAGTAAGTCCGTACGATTCGGTCATTGTCCCACGAAAATCTGTCAGCCATGTTATATTACCTGTTCCGCTTTTTAGAACAATTCGGGGTGCCCGGCTCCGGCATGTGGTCCTACATTTCGTTCCGCTCGTTGCTGGCGCTGATGCTGGCGCTGATGGTGTCGGCCTGGTTCGGCCAGTATTTCATTCGCTGGATGAAGCGGCATCGTGTGAGCGAAGTGCAGCGTGACGCCAAGATAGACCCCTTTGGCGTGCAAAAGCTGAACGTACCCACGATGGGAGGCATTATTATTATTGTGTCTATCCTTGTGCCTTGCCTCTTGCTGGGGCGTCTGCGCAACATATACATGATACTGATGCTCGTAACGACCGTGTGGCTGGGTCTGCTGGGCTTTCTGGACGACTATATCAAGAATTTCAAGAAGAACAAGGACGGACTTCCCGGGCGCTACAAGATACTGGGCCAGGTCGGTCTGGGGCTCATTGTGGGCTTGACTTTGTATTACAGTCCCGACGCCGTGATTCGCGAGAACATCGAGATGCAGCGCAATGGCGCCGTGACGGAAATCGTGCATAAGAGCGAGGCTGTCAAATCCACCAAGACGACCATCCCCTTCGTCAAGAACAATAATTTCGACTACGCCGAGCTGGTCGGTTTCCTTGGGAAGTACAAGCGCCAGGCCGGCTGGATCGTTTTCGTCATCGTCACGATATTCGTTATCACCGCCGTGTCCAACGGAGCCAACCTTAACGACGGCATGGACGGCATGGCGGCGGGCAATTCGGCCATTATCGGCATTGCGCTCGGTGTGCTGGCCTATGTGTCGAGCCACATCGAGTTCGCCAGCTACCTGAACATCATGTACATTCCCGGCTCGCAGGAACTCGTCATCTTCAGCGCCGCTTTTGTCGGGGCACTCATCGGTTTTCTCTGGTACAACGCTTATCCGGCCCAAATCTTCATGGGCGACACCGGCTCGCTGACCATCGGTGGCATTATCGCCGTGCTGGCCATCATTATCCACAAAGAGTTACTCATCCCGATACTGTGCGGCATCTTTCTGGTCGAAAGTCTCAGCGTTATCCTCCAGGTCGAGTACTTCAAGTTCGGGAAGCGCCGGGGCGTCAAGCAACGCATTTTCAAGCGCACTCCGATACACGACAACTTCCGTGTACTGCCCGACCAGCTCGATCCGCAGTGCTCCTATCTACTGCGCAACTGGCCACGGGGCGCCTGGCACGAGTCGAAGATAACGGTACGCTTCTGGATTACGACCATCCTGCTGGCGGCCGCTACGATCATTACGTTGAAGATTAGGTAAAACGTTTCGCAAAGAGTATTTATTATCACTATGTCGAGAATTGTCATATTGGGGGCAGCCGAGAGCGGCGTGGGAGCCGCTGTCCTGGCGCAGCAGAAAGGATTCGACGTTTTCGTGTCGGATGCAGGAACCATCAAGGCCGAATATAAGGCGCAGCTCGACCGGCGCGGCATTGCCTGGGAAGAGGGTGGCCATACGCCCGACCTCGTACTGACGGCCGATGAGGCGGTCAAGAGTCCCGGCATACCCGAGACGGCCCCTATGGTGGTCGCCCTGCGCGGGAAGGGGGTCCCCGTCATCAGTGAGATAGAGTTTGCCGGACGGTACACCGACGCCCGCATGATTTGCATCACGGGCAGTAATGGCAAGACCACCACTACGTCGCTCATCTACCACCTCTGCCGTAAGGCGGGCCTCGACGTGGGCCTCGCCGGCAACATCGGGAGCAGCCTGGCGCTACAGGTTGCCGAGTCGCCGCACGCCAACTACGTCATTGAGCTGTCGTCGTTTCAGCTGGACGACATGTACGACTTCCGTGCCAATGTGGCCGTATTGCTCAACATTACGCCCGACCACCTCGACCGCTACGACTTCAAAATGCAGAACTACGTCGACGCCAAGATGCGCATTCTCCGCAATCAGACGTCCGACGACGCATTTATCTATTGGGCCGGTGACGAACACATAGGCCGCGAACTGGCGAAGTACGACGTCGTCAGTCGGGTGCTGCCCTTTGCCGATGCGCCCGAGCCCGGCGCGGTGGCCTATGCTGACAGTGGGCGCTTTGTTCTCGAGCAGCCGGCACCGTTCGCCATGCCGCAAGCGGAACTCTCCTTGCCCGGACTGCACAATCTGCGTAACTCTCTGGCGGCCGCACTGGCGGTCAAAGCGCTCGGGCTGCCTGACGACGTGGTGCGTCAGGGGCTGAGCGACTTTCCCGGCGTCGAGCACCGCCTGGAGCGCGTAGCCGCGGTGGATGGCGTTGTCTATGTAAACGACTCGAAGGCGACGAACGTCGACGCCTGCCGATGGGCGCTCGAAAGCATGACGACACCTGTAGTTCTCATCCTCGGCGGGAAGGACAAGGGCAATGACTACAATGAAATCCGTGCCCTCGTCGGGCAGAAGTGTCGGGCCCTCGTGTACCTCGGAGCCGACAACCGCAAGTTGCACGACTTTTTCGATTCGCTTGGTCTCCCCGTAGCCGACACCCACTCCATGGCTGATTGCGTGGCGGCCTGCCGTCGTCTGGCTCACAAGGGCGACACGGTGCTGCTGAGCCCCTGTTGTGCCAGCTTCGACCTTTTCCGCAACATGGAGGACCGCGGTTGTCAGTTCAAGTCGCTGGTGCGCGACATGTTGCCGCATGACTAAAGAAAGCCGCGTCAGATGAAGAAGATACAGGATATATTCAAGGGCGACAAGGTGATATGGGTCATCTTTTTTTTCCTTTGCATCATTTCGCTCATCGAGGTGTTCAGTGCAGCCAGCACGTTGGCCTACAAGGACGGCAGTTTCTGGATGCCTCTTATCAAGCAGGCCACGTTTCTCGGCGTAGGCACGCTCATCGTCATCGGTATCCATAATGTGCCCTGTCGCTTCTTCAAGATTATCCCCATCCTGCTCCTGATCCCCACGTATCTGGTCCTGTTGTTCACCACGTTGTACGGCGCCATGACCAACGGAGCGGCGCGATGGCTCATGATAGCCGGCATACAGTTCCAGCCCTCCGAGATAGGCAAGGGCGTCACCATTATTACGGCCGCCCTCATCCTGGCGCAGATGCAGCGCGACGACGGGGCCGACCGCAAGGCGTTCAAGTACATCCTGTGGCTGGCCGGCATCATGTGTGCGCTGATTTTCCCGGAGAATCTGTCGACGGCCGTGTTGCTTTTCGGCGTGGTCATCGTCATGATGTTTATCGGCCGCGTTTCCCTGAAGCAACTCGGCACGCTGCTCGGTGTCATCCTGCTTTTTGCCGCTATCGGCGCCACCATCATGCTCCGACTGCCCGACGACCCGCACAGCAAGGTGTACGACGTGCCCGGTTTCCACCGCCTTTCGACGTGGAAGTCGCGCTTCGAGTCGCACGGTGGGTCGACCAAGACGCTCGACCCGAAAGATTTCGACATAGACAAGGATGCGCAGATCGCCCATGCCCATATTGCCATTGCGACGAGCAACGTCGTGGGCAAAATGCCCGGAAACTCCGTCGAGCGCGATTTTCTGAGCCAGGCTTTCTCCGACTTCATCTTCGCCATTATCATTGAGGAGATGGGGCTGTGGGGGGCGGCGCTCGTCGTCTTTCTCTACATCGTCCTGCTCTTCCGGACGGGGCGCATAGCGAGCCGATGCGAGCACAACTTCCCCGCCTTTCTGGCCATGGGGCTGGCGTTGCTGCTCGTGGCGCAGGCCGTTCTTAACATGCTGGTCGCCGTGGGTATCTTCCCGGTGACGGGTCAGCCCCTGCCGCTCATCAGTCGTGGCGGTACGTCCACGCTCATCAACTGCGTGTATATCGGCATGATTCTCAGCGTCAGCCGTTACGCCCATAAGCGGGCGGAGAAGGCGGGCGACGTCGAACCGCTGGATGAGCCCGACGTCAATCCGGAATACTACGATACGAAAAATCTGATATAACTCATGCGACATTTCTCTTTACGTATGTGCGTGACGGCCCTGCTGGCTTTGCTGTGCGTCGCTCCGCTCGGTGCCCGCGACCGCGACGGGCGTCAACAGGTGCGCTTCGAGACGACGAAGGGCGACTTCGTCGTGGCCCTCTTCGACGACACTCCCGTGCACCGCGACAACTTTCTGCGCCTCGTACGCAGCGGGTTTTACGACGGTATCCTCTTTCATCGTGTCATCAAGGGATTCATGATTCAGGCGGGCGACCCCGATTCGCGCCAGGCCACCCTCGGGCAGGCCTTGGGCGAGCACTCCGAGGGCGACGACCTGCCGGCCGAGATACGCTATCCCCGCCACTTGCACGTGAGGGGCGCCCTTGCTGCCGCGCGGGAGGGCGACGACGTCAACCCGGAGCGCAAGAGCAGCGGGTCGCAGTTCTACGTGGTGTGGGGGCGCTTCCTGCCCGAGGAGGAACTGACCGCCATGTTGGAACAGACGGCGCAGTTTCTGCCCGCCGGCACGTCGATGCCCGACTCGGTGCGCCAAGCCTACGAGGAGCAGGGTGGGGCACCCCATCTCGACGGGCAATACACCGTGTTCGGCGAGGTCGTCGAGGGGCTCAAGGTGATACAGAAAATTCAGAAAGTTTCCACCGACAGCAACGACCGCCCCATCGCCGACGTCCGCATCGTCCGGGCCACGGTGGTCGACTGATCCGGGCGCGCAGCGCTGCGGTGCGTCCTCCCCTCATTGGGCCCATTACTCCCATTAGCCCTATGAGTCCAATGGGAGTAATGAGTCCAATGAGGGGAACAAAGCGAGTAAAAACAAGTGTAGTACTCGATGAAAACAAGTGTAGTCCCAGAAATTTCTATCGCTGCGATAGAAATTTCTGGGACTACACTTGTAAAAACACTCAGTGGCTCCGTCTTCTTCGGGACAACCACCAGTCGAACGCGAACAACAGAATAAAAACGGGAAAGAGTGGTAACCACGGTTTGAGGCTGTCCGCATCGATGTGTGGGACCGAGAGAGTCGGAACGGAGACCGTGAGGGGCGGAATATTCACCGGGCCGAACATCCAACCGAGGAAGGCAAATGCGCCTGCGACGGCCAGCGCGGCAGCGACGGCCAGGAGGCGCTGGTTGCGGCGCTCGGTGGCCTGACGCCGCGCTTCGATGCGTTGCAGCGTCCGGTGCGTGAAGTGGCTGGGCAGGGCGCGCCGTGGCGTGGTGGCGCGGTGCAGGGCTGTCAGTCGTCGGTCAGAGGGGGTCGGAGTCATGGTTCAAAAGTATGAAAAGTTTTTTGCGCAGGCGGCAGAGGCGGGTACGGATGTTTCCCTCGCTGAGGCCCATGATGGTTGCTACCTCGGCCGCCGGCCGTT
Source organism: uncultured Alloprevotella sp. (assembly GCA_944322325.1). Taxonomy (GTDB): domain Bacteria; phylum Bacteroidota; class Bacteroidia; order Bacteroidales; family Bacteroidaceae; genus Alloprevotella. The sequence goes on along the minus strand of CALUOQ010000002.1, from coordinate 14,920 downwards.
CCTCGTCGTAAGTCAGCATGAGCAGGGTCCGTTCGTCGGGGCGAAGCCGGTCGAGCGCCTGGCGTAGCCGTTCCACTTGGTCATCCGTCGCTTCGCTTTCGTCAAGCAGGGGCAGTGCCACGTCGTCACTGAGCGATTCCCACAGGCGTTCGTCGACGACGGTCTGCTCGGTGCGGGGCGTTCGGGCGCGGCGCAGGGCCAGCCGATAGGCAATGCGGTAAAGCCACGTCGAGAAGCGGCAGTCGCCCCGGAAGGTGGACAGTTTTTCGTAAGCCCGGATGAAAGCGTCCTGCGTGACTTCCTCGGCATCCTCCGCGCAGTCCACAATGCCGGCCACGAGGCGGTGAGTGGCGTCGGCATAACGGTCGAGAAACCAGGCAAACTCTTCCGTATGTCCGGCCAGGATGGCGTGGATGCGTTCAGTCTCGGTCATGGTTGCGCAGTGGTCCGGGGCGTGTGGGGTTCGGCAGGAGAATGTTTTATGGCGCTTTTATTAAGCCTCGTCGGCGGTATTGTCCTTATGCAGGGCTGACGCGCAGTCTGTGTCGTGCCCGTTGTGGCAGATTGGGGCCTTTCCCTCATTTTTCTGCTCGACGACGTATGAGATAATCAGCCCCAGTCCGCCACACAGCAGTGTGCAGCCGCCGAAGCACGTACTGACTCTCCAGTCGTACCCTCCTTCAAGGAATAGAGGAACCGTGCACCAGCAGATAAAGTAAGCCAATAGCATTCCGACACCCAGCCCCGTGATGAGGCATCCGGCGCGCAGGGCGAAATACCAGCCGAGGCGGGGCAATTCGAAACTGGACTGGGGCAGGCTGACGGGTTGGGGCGCCTGCATCTTGTTGATGTACATGATACGTTCGGCGCGGTGCACGAACAACTCGAAGACACGATAGATAAAGTAAAAGACGATGGCGGTCGTCACCGGTACGGAAATGAAGTCCATCATAACGCTAAAGTTTTTAGAGGTTGATATGCAATTTGTTTTCGCTTTCTGCCCTGTTAGAGACACGTCGGGCGAAAACGTTACACGGCGGAGCGCATTTTTTTCGGTCCGGTCAGGAAAAAAGCGCTTGGAGCACGTCGAGCGACTTGAGGTCCGGGAAGGAAGGCAGGTGCAGCCGGTAGTAGTCGTTGATGGCCGTCAGGAGACGCTGTCGCTCCTCGCGCGAAAAGCGGAACAGGTGCATCGTGTCGTAGTTCATCCGCATGAGCAACGGCAGGCGCGCCGCGTCCGCCGGCATCAGAAAGTGGGCGTGCGAAGGCGGCAGAAGCGTGAAGCAGCCCGTCTCGAGGTCGAAGTACATGCCCGGCCGGTGGTCCTCGAGGTTAGGATAGAAGCCCAGGAAGCGCGCGAGGCGGAGCAGAAACACGAGGTGGAAGTTGGCAAAAGCCCGCTGGCACAGGTCGAGCCAGACCACCGAGGCGCGGACATACTCGAAGAGTGCACGGTCCGGCTGGTTCACACGCAGGGCGCGGTGAAGAAATTCGGCCAGGAAGAGGGCAATGGATGTTTTATAGGGGTCGTAGGGCAGGGAGGTGTAGGCGTAGTCCACTTCGGCCGACTTCAGGCGTTGCAGGCGGGCGTTCGTCCGTTTGTCCCACCCGATACGGAGCAGAGCCATCGGCCGTAGCAGGCGCGTCTTCACCGCCGCGCGCGGCGAGCGCGAGTTGCGCACGAGGAACGACACCGTGCCTTCGGCTTCGGTGTAGATGTCGACTATCGTCGTGTCGTCGTTGTATTTCGTGGCGCGCAGCACCAGTCCGCGGGAGTCGGTCAGCATATCTGTGGTAGAGTGGTATGAGCAAGGCGGGCAGTCCGGTGAAACCGAAGTTCCCTTTATCGCAAAGACGAAAGTACATCAAAACCGTGAAAAACAGCGCTGCTCAAGGTGACAAAAGTGAAAAATCGATTTTTTTCAACCAAACATTTTGTCAGTTCGGATTTTAGCTCTACTTTTGCACTCGCAAACGAGCGCCGCAAGGTTTCTCGTATGTTTCAAAGGCTGGCCCATTCGTCTATCGGTTAGGACGTGAGATTTTCATTCTCAAAAGAGCGGTTCGATTCCGCTATGGGCTACACAATAAAAGAAATAGAAAAATCAAAGATGGCTAATCACAAATCTTCTGTTAAGAGAATCCGTCAGACGGCTACTCGCAGACTGCATAATCGCTACTACGCAAAGACCATGCGTAATGCCGTGCGTAAGCTTCGTGCTACGACGGACAAGGAGAGTGCCGTGGCCCTTCTGCCGAAGGTTCAGGGTATGTTGGACAAGCTTGCCAAGAAAAACATCATCCATAAGAATAAGGCTGCGAACATTACGTCGAGCCTGATGTTGCACGTGAAGAAATTGGCTTAAGCAGTCGTAAGGAAATATGCAAGGGTCGGAATCGAAAAGGTTCCGGCCCTTGTTCGTTATTGCGTAGTCGGACGCGAGCGTAGCGGGTAAGAAAAAGCCCGTGCGGCATTGGCGCTTACAAGTTTTTTTCGTACTTTTGCTATGTTAATTGCGTTTGGAAAATCAACATCCCTATATGGAAGAAGAAGCAAAGCAAGGCGCATCCTATTCAGCCAGTAACATACAAGTGCTCGAAGGCTTGGAGGCGGTGCGCAAGCGTCCGGCCATGTATATCGGCGACATCAGCGAAAAGGGACTCCATCACCTCGTTTACGAGACAGTGGACAATTCCATCGACGAAGCGTTGGCTGGTTTCTGTACCCACATCGAAGTGACCATCTGCGAGGATAACTCCATTATCGTTCAGGACAACGGTCGCGGTATTCCTGTTGATATGCATCCCAAGGAACACCGGTCGGCGCTCGAAGTCGTCATGACGGTGCTCCATGCCGGAGGAAAGTTTGACAAAGGGTCGTACAAAGTGTCCGGCGGTCTGCACGGTGTCGGCGTCTCGTGCGTGAATGCCCTTTCTACGCGCATGGTTTCCCAAGTATTCCGCGACGGTAAAATCTACCAGCAAGAATATGCCAAGGGGCATCCTCAATATCCGGTCAAAGTAGTCGGTGAGACCGAGTTGCGCGGTACGCGTCAGCAATTCTGGCCTGACCCCACCATCTTCACCACAACCACGTACAAGTACGACATTCTGGCCAATCGTATGCGGGAGCTGGCTTATCTGAATGCCGGAATTACCATTACGCTAACGGACCTGCGTCCTGACGAAGAGGGACAGACTCGTCGGGAAGTCTTCCATTCGAAAGACGGGCTCAAGGAATTTGTTCGCTACATCGACTCCAGTCGTGTGCACCTCTTCGACGATGTCATTTATCTCAACACCGAGAAACAGGGCATCCCTATCGAAGTGGCCATTATGTACAACACGTCGTACAGCGAGAACATCCATTCGTACGTCAATAACATCAATACCATCGAAGGCGGTACGCATCTTGCCGGATTCCGTCAGGCTTTGACGCGTGTGCTGAAGAAATACGCGGAAGATACCGCCGCCAAGCAAATCGAGAAGGCCAAGGTGGAGATAGCCGGCGAGGACTTCCGCGAAGGACTGACGGCCGTCATTTCCATCAAAGTGGCCGAACCGCAGTTCGAGGGACAGACGAAAACGAAGTTAGGCAACAGCGAAGTGACCGGCGCTGTCAATCAGGCGGTCGGTGAAGCGCTGACCTATTACTTGGAGGAACATCCGAAGGAGGCCAAACTAATAGTCGACAAGGTAATACTTGCTGCCACCGCACGCATCGCCGCTCGTAAGGCCCGCGAAAGCGTACAGCGCAAGAGCCCCATGTCGGGGGGCGGACTGCCGGGTAAACTGGCTGACTGCTCCGAAAAGGACCCTGCCCGCTGCGAGCTTTTCCTCGTAGAGGGTGATTCGGCCGGCGGTTCGGCCAAGCAGGGCCGTAGCCGGGCCACGCAGGCCATCCTGCCCTTGCGCGGCAAGATATTGAACGTAGAGAAGGCCATGTGGCACAAAGCGTTTGAAAGCGATGAAGTCAACAACATTATTCAGGCGCTTGGCGTACGTTTCGGCTTGGGCGAGGACAGCAAAGAGGCCAACATCGAAAAACTTCGCTACCACAAGATTATCATCATGACCGACGCCGACGTCGATGGCTCGCACATCGACACGCTCATCATGACGCTTTTCTATCGTTACATGCCCCAGATTATTCAGGACGGTTACTTGTATATCGCCACGCCGCCGCTTTATCGGTGTAAGAAGGGCAAGGTCGAGGAATACTGCTACACCGATGCCGACCGTCAGCGTTTCGTCGAACGGTACGGTGACGGTTCGGAGAATGGCATATCGACGCAGCGATACAAAGGTCTGGGCGAGATGAATCCCCAACAGCTTTGGGAAACCACGATGGACCCGGAGACACGTTTGCTCAAGCAAGTGACCATCGAGAATGCGGCAGACGCAGACTATATTTTCTCCATGCTCATGGGCGACGATGTCGGCCCGCGTCGTGATTTTATCGAGCGCAACGCTTCATATGCCAACATTGACGCATAGTGGTGCTGCGTGGTCGGGAGGTTCGGTAATGGCCTGATTCTTCCACACTACGTAAATGGAATATTGTCGGCGACCCCATTCTAAGCAGGAAAAGGATAGGGCCGCCGATAATTATTATTGTTTCAAACCTCAAAGTCGTTGTTTATGAAAAGATGGTATGGCTTATTCCTGGGACTGATATTGTGGAGTGGTGCACTCTCTTGTTCTTACGGGAAGTCCGGTCCGGAAACTCTTTCAGTGCTTGCGTGGAATATATGGCATGCCGGACACAGTAAAGCGTATGGCGAAACGGCCTGTAACGCAGTGGCGGAGATTCTGAGGACCAGTGGAGCCGATGTAGTCTTGGTCGTGGAAACGTATGGGGCCGATACGAAATTAGCCGATGCTTTGGGCTATTACCACCGCTCACTGTCCAATAACCTGTCCGTGTACAGCCGTTACCCTATTCGTAAAACCCATCTGTTTCCGGACAGTATTTCTACGTTCAACTTCGGAGGGGTAGAAATCGATGTGGCCGGACAGAAAGTCCGGGTATTTGACATGTGGATACATTACCTGCCCGACGCGTCCGATGTGCCGACTGGCTTGACCGGATCGGAACTTTTGGCGTGGGAGAAGTCGGGGACACGCGACGAGGAGACTGCCAGAATTCTCAGCATATTGCGCCCTTTCATCGATGAATCCGACAGTGTGCCTGTCATTGTAGGCGGCGATTTCAACAGTCACTCCCACTTGGATTGGACGGAGGCGACCAAGGATTTATTCAATCACGGCGGGGCTGTTGTGGCGTGGCCTGTTTCCCGAATGATGGCGGAGGCGGGTTTTATAGACAGCTTCAGGGAAATGAATCCTGACCCGATCATCCATATCGGCACGACATGGATGACCAATCCCCAGGCCGAGCCCAACAGGCAAGACCGTATAGATTATGTTTATTATCAAGGAAAGAATATCAGGGCCGTCGCCTCGCAATGTGAGGACTGCCTGACGGGAAAGGAATTTCGTTTTAGGGGAAAAACTTTCTTTTATCCCTCCGATCATGGTTTTGTCTATACGAAATTCCGGTTAGACAAGAATTAGCAGGGCTGCTTCGGTAAGGAGAAAGGCCTTTTTGCATAAATTGAATGTGATTTCAATGAAAAGAGTCTGCGCGAGCCGTTCTATTACCGCAAAAGAGTGTATATTTGGCATACTAATTCCAAGGAGCCATGCTGACGAATTGCCATTTAGCCCAGTTGGTGCATAAGCAGGCCGCGACCTACGGGAAGCGCACTGCACTTTCCTTTCGCGACTATGCGCGGGAGCGCTGGATTCCCGTATCGTGGGAACAATTTTCAAAAACAGTCGCTGCCGTCTCGCGCGCCTTGCTTTCATTGGGCGTAAGGATACAGGAAAACATCGCCGTGTTTTCACAAAATATGCCGGAATGCCTTTATGTCGACTTCGGGGCTTATGGAATAAGGGCAGTGACCATACCGTTTTATGCCACCAGCAGCGGGGCGCAAGTTAAGTATATGATAACCGATGCCGAGATTCGTTACCTCTTCGTAGGCGAACAGCTTCAGTACGATACGGCGTTCAGTGTCATGACACTGTGCCCTTCGTTGGAGAGAATCATCATTTTCGACCCTTCGGTGAAGAAACATGCGAACGATTCATTGGCCATTTATTTCGATGAATTCTTGGCTTTGGGGGCGGATCCTACACTTCAGAACGAAGTGGATAGCCGAACGGAGGGCGCGTCGATGGACGATATCATCAACATTCTTTATACCAGTGGCACGACAGGCGACAGCAAGGGCGTGATTCTTACAGCCGAGATGTATCACGAGGCTTTTCGCGTCAACGATAAGGTTCTCCCCATCAGCGACAAGGACGTGCTTCTCAACTTCCTTCCTTTCACCCACGTATTTGAGCGAGCCTGGTCCTATCTGGGGCTGGCCGAAGGGGCTCAATTGGCCATCAATCTCAAGCCGAACGACGTCCTGCGTTCCTTGCAGGAAGTACATCCGACCTGTATGTCCGCGGTACCCCGCTTCTGGGAAAAAGTGTATCAGGGCGTATTGGACAAGATGGAGCATGGGTCTGTTTTGGAGCGGAAGATGATTACCGCCGCACTTCGGACGGGGAAAAGTTACGCCCACTACAAGAGTCAAGGTATTACGCCTCCGTTCAGTCTCAGTATGAAGTATAAGTTTTTTGAGCGTACTGTCATTGAGCTTTTGAAGCGGATGTTGGGCTTGGAGCGGGGCAATTTTTTCCCTACAGCCGGAGCTGCGGTTTCCCCCGTAGTCGAAGAATTTGTTCACGCTGCCGGAATCAACATGATCGTAGGGTACGGCTTGACAGAGTCCACGGCGACGGTTTCGTGTGACGTCATGGGGCTTCCTTATCATATTGGTTCGGTAGGGCGGGTCATTGAGGGGCTCGAGGTACGTATCGGTGAGCAAAACGAGATATTATTGCGCGGAAAGACCATCACTCCCGGCTACTACAAAAGGGAAACCGCTACGAAAACCGCTATCGACGCGGATGGCTGGTTCCACACCGGTGATGCCGGCTATCTGCGGGAGGGAGAATTGTACCTGACCGATCGGATTAAGGACCTGTTCAAGACTTCAAATGGGAAGTACATCGCTCCGCAGCTGATAGAGACTAAACTCATCGTGGACCGATATATTGACCAGGCGGTCATTGTCGCGGATGAGTATAAGTTCGTTTCCGCACTCATCGTGCCTAATTTTCAATTTTTGGAGCATAAAGCCGAAGAGGAGGGCTTTGCTTGTGAAAACCGGGAGACGCTGTGCGAACATCCTCGCGTTCTCCAATTTTACACGGACAGAATCAATACGCTCCAGCAGGACTTGGCGCATTACGAGAAAATCAAACGTTTTACGTTGCTGCCCGCTCCTTTTACCTTGGAGCGCGGAGAACTGACCAATACGCTGAAGATTCGGCGTAAAGTCGTATATGAACATTATGCCGAGGCAATAGAAAAAATGTATCGGGAGGCGGAAGGAGAGAGTGAATCCACTTTCGTGACGGACGGGGTTGCTGCCGATGTGACCGATACGGTCAATTTAAGTGCTTTCCGCACGGAACCGGACAATCAGCCCGAACAAAAAAACTCTTCGAACGAATAAGAAAAGTATGACTACTACACTCATTATTTTAATTATTTCGGCCATCTTTTTTATGGTCGGTAAAGTGCGTTCGGATTTGGTCGCCTTGTGCGCCCTCCTGGCGCTGGTATTAAGCGGCATCCTTACCCCCGAAGAGGCCCTTTCGGGATTTTCCAATTCCGTAGTCATCATGATGGCCGGATTATTCGTGGTAAGCGGAGCCATTTTCCAAACGGGCCTCGCCAAGAAAGTCAGCGGTTATATCCTGCGCGTAGCGGGAACCAGCGAGCTGCGGCTGTTTCTGCTCGTCATGTTGGTCACTGCTTTTATTGGTTCTTTCGTGAGCAACACGGGGACTGTGGCCTTGATGTTGCCGATCGTCGTCAGTATGGCCAAAACAGCGAAAGTCTCGCCGGCGCGCCTCCTGATGCCCCTTGCGTTTGCCAGTAGTATGGGAGGTATGACCACGCTCATCGGAACGGCTCCTAACCTGATTATTAGCGACACTCTGGCACATGCCGGCTTTGAGCGGCTTTCGTTCTTTTCCTTTACTCCCGTGGGCCTTATTTGTGTCGTCACCGGCACCTTGCTGCTCATCCCTTTGACGCGCTTGTTCCTTCCCGGTCAGCGTAGCCGGAAAAACGAGAACCGTTCGGGGAAGTCACTCAATCAGTTGGTTGAGGAATATCAGCTTGCGGAGGGGCTGACCCGGTTGAGTATTCCCGTCGGTTCGCCGGCTATCGGGAAAACCGTTACGGAACTCGACGTGTTCCGCCGTTACGGCCTGACGGTCATAGAGGTCAGGCGCGAAAAGTCGGCGAGCGGGCCGTTGCTGAAGCGCATCAATCAGTTTATGGCCAATCGCGATGTTGTCCTCTCCGCCGGTGACGTGCTTTACGTCATAGCTCAGGATGTCTCCAAAGCCGAAGCGTTCGCGGAGGACTATGGACTGGAGACGGTCGTTCGCCAGAACGATGGAGGAAAGTTGCATTTCTATCATCTGGGCATTGCTGAAATCGTCCTGCTTCCCGTGTCCAAACTGTTGAACCGTACCTTGAAGGAAGTGGAGTTCCGGACGACATACGGTGTCAGCGTGCTGGGCATCCGGCGCGGTAAACACTATTTGTTGGACCAGCTTAAGGACGAACGTCTGCACAACGGTGATGTCCTCCTGGTCCAGGGGACGTGGGAGAACATTGCCCGACTGGAAAAAACGGGAGGCAACGAGTGGGTCATTATCGGCCAGCCGCAGGACGAGGCCGCACGGGTGACACTCGATTATAAAGCTCCGGTTGCTGCGCTTATCATGGTTCTCATGATAGTCTCAATGGCATTCGATTTCATCCCCATCGCCCCGGTTACCGCCGTTATGTTGGCGGCCGTGCTCATGGTGATTACCGGATGTTTGAGGAATGTAGAGGCTGCTTACAAAACGATGAATTGGGAAAGTCTGGTCCTTTTTGCAGCCATGCTCCCGATGTCCATCGCGCTCGAGAAGACGGGCGCTTCGGCCTGGGTGTCCGACTCATTGATCGTAGGCTTGGGGAGTTACGGGCCTTATGTCCTGTTGGCAGGCATTTACTTTGCAACTTCGCTGATGACCATGTTCATCAGCAACACGGTGACTACCGTCCTTATGGCACCGATAGCCTTGACGGCGGCTTTGGGCATCGACGCTCATCCTACCGCCTTCCTTTTTGCCGTTTCGGTAGCCGCCAGTATGTGTTTTGCCTCTCCTTTTTCCACCCCGCCCAATGCTTTGGTCATGCCTGCCGGGCAGTACAAATTCTCCGATTTTGTGAAAGTCGGGCTTCCTTTGCAGCTTGCTATGGGGCTGGTGATGGTATTTACGCTCCCCTTGCTGTTCCCGTTTTAGGGGAAAATCGTAACTTTACCGCCAAAAAGGACACAAATGATTACCGCAGAACAGTTGAAAGCTGTAAAAGACCGGGCTGAGGCGCTCGGTCGGTATTTGGATATCGACGCCAAAGTGATTGAGCTTGAGGAGGAGCAACTCCGTACTCAGGCTCCGGGATTCTGGGACGACGCGAAGAAAGCCGAGGAGCAGATGCGCAAGGTAAAGAACCTGGAGAAGTGGATCAACGGGTACAAGGAAGTAACCCTGTTGACCGAAGAACTCGCGCTGGCGTTCGACTTCCACAAGGATGACATGGTCACCGAAGAAGAGGTCGATGCGGCCTACGCCAAGGCCTTGGACGCCGTTGAGGCTTTGGAGCTGAAGAACATGTTGCGCCAGGAGGAAGACATCATGGCCTGCGTCCTGAAAATCAATTCCGGCGCCGGCGGTACGGAAAGTCAGGACTGGGCTTCCATGCTCATGCGCATGTATATGCGCTATGCCGAGGCTCATGGTTACAAGGTAAGCATTTCTAATCTTCAGGATGGCGATGAAGCCGGCATCAAAACCGTTACGATGGAAATCGAGGGCGACTATGCCTACGGTTACCTGAAGAGCGAGAATGGCGTACACCGCTTGGTGCGCGTTTCGCCTTATAATGCGCAAGGAAAGCGCATGACCTCCTTTGCGTCGGTGTTTGTGACACCGCTGGTCGACGACACCATCGAGGTTTACGTGGACCCCTCGAAAATCAGTTGGGACCTGTTCCGTTCCGGCGGAGCCGGCGGGCAGAACGTGAACAAGGTCGAGACGGGCGTGCGCTTGCGTTATCAATACAAAGACCCTGACACCGGCGAGGAAGAAGAAATCCTGATTGAAAACACCGAGAGCCGCAAGCAGCTGGAAAACCGCGAGAACGCCATGCGACTGCTTCGCTCGCAACTCTATGACCGTGCGCTACAGAAGAAGCGCGCCGCGCAGGCAAAAATCGAAGCAGGAAAAAAGAAAATCGAGTGGGGCAGTCAAATCCGCAGTTACGTGTTCGACGACCGCCGGGTGAAAGACCACCGTACCGGTTATCAGACAAGCGACGTAGGCGGAGTCATGGACGGGAAAATCGACGGTTTCATCAAGGCTTACCTGATGGAATTTTCCGAAAAAGGCGAGGCTGAGTAATCGGTCGGAAAGAAAAAGTAATCTTGTAATACCATAAAAATGAATCAGAGAAGAAGATTGAAGGCAAGTGCGCGCGAGGCCCGTCAGGCTCGGCAGGCACGTCGCATCATCAATGGCATTTTCATCGGGCTCATTGTCCTGATGGTCATCATACTTATTACTTATTATCTCCTGGCGGGATAACATGGCAACGGAAATCGAGCGGAAGTTTCTGGTCGTAGACGATACGTACAAGGCGGCGGCTACGTCCAAAAGCCATATTGTCCAAGGGTACATCTGTAGCGCGCGGGGGCGGACCGTCCGCGTCCGTCTGCGCGACGGGCGGGCTTATCTGACCATTAAAGGGCCTTCGCTCGACGGCGGACTCTCGCGTTATGAGTTCGAGAAGGAGATTAGCCCTGACGAAGGGCAGGCACTCCTTGGCCTCTGCGAGCCGGGCGTCATCGACAAGGTGCGTTGGCTTGTGCCGTGTGGCGGGCATGTGTACGAGGTCGACGAATTTGCCGGTGACAATGCCGGGCTGGTCGTGGCCGAGGTCGAGTTGAACGCTGCCGACGAAGCGTTCGAAAAGCCCGGATTCATCGGTCAGGAAGTGACGGGTGACCGCCGGTACTATAATTCTCAGCTCCGCCTTGTTCCCTATAAGGACTGGGGCCGCCCCTGTCCGTAAAGGCTTGTTCTTGAACCGATGCGCCCGCATCCCTCAACTAAGGGGTGCGGGCGCATCGGTGTTTTATGGGGGTGTACTACGCTGTCCCGTCTTTCTTCCTTATTTGCCCATGTCCAATTTCCAGTTGCCCTCTTCGTCCTTGCGCAGCTTGAGGGTGTTTTCCTCCTCGCTGCCGTCTCCGTAGGTAACCTTCAGGACGACGGTCGCTGTCTCGCCGTCGTCCGCCACTTCTTCCGACAGGACCTCGGAGTCTTTTATGCCACCCTTGGCTTTCAGGGCTTGTTTGTACTTCTCGCGGAGCATGTCGGCGAACTGCTCTTTCTCTTTCTTCAGTTCGTCCGGGCTGTCCTGTGCGCTCGGTTTGACGTAAATCAAGTCGACATACTTGTCAAACTTTTGCTCCTTGAGGTAGTCGATGGAGGTCTGCGCCACGTCGGCCGGGGTGTTCGACGAGCAGGACGTCACGAAGCAGACAAGGCACGCAAGGGCCATGGTGATAAAAAACTTCTTCATAAACTTTGCTTTGTAGGGTGAGTATTCAGAATGTATGGATGCGCGTCAGGCCCAAGCAGGGCGACAGGGCGGAGGGGAACACCACCGCGTGTTTCACCCCCGGCAGGTTTATGCACCGCCGGGCAGGATGGACAGGGTGTCCGGCACGCCGGTAGGCCAGGCAGACCAGCTCTGTGCAGTACACGCGGGTCGTGTCGCTGTCGTCGTATGCATGGTCGAAGAGTACGTCGCGCCGGTACATGTCCAACGCATGACGTGCTACCCGTGCGGCGAGCAGGCTGTCCGGACCGCGCATCACGGCGCCGTGGGCGGCCCGCGCGCGGCTGAAAAATGCGTCTACCGGTTCCAGCTTCACCCGGTCGGGGTCGCCCTCGAAGTCGGGTTCGCCCGGTACGGCGTGTACGACCCATGGCTCTCCCTTCCTCAGCACGACCACGCCGACGTGCGAGTAGGCCCCGCCTGTGTCGGCGAGGGACACGGCGTGACCTGCCGCTCCCGTCCCCTGGCGGAAAACGAGGTCTCCCTCGCGCCACGTGATGCGGGTGCTTACTTCGCGGGGAACGGCCTTTTCCTGCTGGCAACCTGCGACGAGCGTCGCGCCGCCAAGCGTCAGGCAGAGGACCGCTTTCGTGAGTCGTTCCGTGAAGTCCATTCCGGCATAAGGTCGTTGTCCCGACAAATATACGCAAGAAGTCCCGATTCGCCAAAGCAGGGCCAGAAATTCCTAAGCCTGCTTTAGAATTTTCTGTCGCAGCGATCGTTATTCCTGTCGCTGCGCCCGTATTTACGGGGACTGCGTTCGTTTTTCCTGTCGTCGCGCTCGTACTGCACGGAATAATTTCCGACATATTTCAAACCGTATTTCCGCTTTTGTGCCCTACGTCGTCCGTTAATCGGTGCGAAATCCATAATTTTGCTCCTGAGTAAATTTAATAAGCAAAAGTTCTTGCTGTGTTGAGCGCCTTTTCGTAAGTTTGCAGCGTCCGAGGGCCGCAAGGCCGTAGGGCAGAGTTCATACGAATGGGCGTTTAGCCGTTTATCCCCATTGGAATCTGGACAATTCCTAGTCATCGGATAATGAGCGAGAACGCCCGCACCTCCGTGGTATACGTGTACCCCAACGCAACGCCGGGGCTTAGAAACTGTTTTGAATTTCTCCAAAAAGTTTTTCTTGGCTTGATGTATTCGTTTTCGTGTGTGCTTTGGGCTATTTTTTGGTCTTTTCCGCTTCTGTTCTTCGTCAGATAGCCCGCTATCTTCCTCATCACACAAACGGAAATGCCTCAAAAACTCATCCCAAATCAGCACACGATAAATTCAAAACAGTTTCTTACTATATCCATAGGGTGTGGGCATTGCTTATTAAATAGATGACAGGCAGTCCAGAGCCTCAATGGATTTAATAAGCTATGGTTCCCACGCTTTTTTCGTAACCGTACATCAACCGCCAGACCGGAGACGCTGGCAAAAACTGTATTCACTATGAAAAAAGTAAGTATCACGACCGCGAGGGCCTTCATCGTCGCCCTCTTCGTCTTTTGGTGTCAAACCTTGTTCGCACAAACGTTCGATGTCGGCGGGATTACGTATCGCATAACCTCATCTGAGGAATCGGAAGAAAAACAATGCGAAGTAGGTCAAAATACGGATATCGCAGGCAGCGTAATTATTCCGGAGGCGGTCACGTATGAGGGCCAAGTTTATGCGGTGACGAGTATAGGAGGTTATGCTTTTAATTATTCAGGTTTGACAAGTATTAGTATTCCTAATAGCGTGACGAGTATCGGGGGGGTATGCTTTTGAAGGTTGTGAAAGTTTGGAGCGCATCACGATTCCGGCAGGGGTAAAGACGATGGGCGTCTCTGTGTTTGAGGATTGCGACAGTCTGAAGGCCATCAATCTGCTGACTTCTTCGGACTTTGCACTACCTTCCTACACGTTTCCCGTGGACCTTAGGGAGCTTTACCTCCCCTTCGACCTTCCTGCAGACTACGACGTGGAGTTTACGGCGCAGAGCGTGTATGTGCCCCTGGGCTGCAAGGCCGGCTATGTGGCGAATATCCAGAAGGACAATCCGGACTATACGGGCGAGAACGTCAAGGAGCTTGACTTCGACGCGCAGAGCTTCGCTATCAACGCGGCGGAGGGCTACGGCACGTACTACACGGACCGCCCGTTCGTGATGCCCGAGGGCGTCGAGGGCGGCGTGGTGACGCCGGGCGACGCCGAGGGCGTGATGCGCGTGGACTATCGCTACGCGGCGGGCGACGTGGTGCCGGCCGGCGTGGGTCTGGTGCTGAAGGGCGAGCCGGGTACGTACGCCTACGAGTCGAAGTACTTCTACGAGGCGCCTGCGGCGCCGGCCGATAATCTGCTGAGCGGCACCGTGCAGCAGACCCTGCTGCCGGAGGATGACGCCGTGGCGTACTACATGCTGTCGTACGACCGCGAGGGGGCAAACCTCGGCTTCTACTGGGGCGCGGAGGACGGCGGTCCGTTCACCAACGGGGCGCACCGTGCCTACCTGGCCCTGCCGCGCGGCGAGGCCGCGCTGGCCAAGGCTTTCGTGCTCGACGGCGACCACCTCGCCACGGGCATCGGGGGCGTGACGTCGCCGACTGCCGACGCGCCGGCCGCCGTCTATACCCTCTCGGGCACGAAGGTGACGACGCCCGTCGACCAGCTGCCCCGCGGTCTGTACATCATCAACGGGAAGAAGGTGTTCGTCCCGGGGAAATAAGGGTCGCAGACCCATTTGCAGCTACCGCGGGGGCGAAAAACGTAGGGGCGCGCCGTGAGGCACGCCCGGCGCACACCATGCGCCACGAATTTGCGGTTCATGCGGACGAAACAGGGTCCGCGGGCGTGCCTTTGGCGCGCCCCTACGTGGCTCCGCCAATCGATAACTTGCAATGTAATAGGGTGTGACACGGCAGCAATGCACGAAGGGGCGCGCCGCGAGGCCCGCCCGCCCAGCGCACACCATGCGACACGAATTTGCGGTTCGTGCGGACGAAACAGGGTCCGCGGGCGTGCCTTTGGCGCGCCCCTACGTGGCTTCGCTAATTGATAACTCGCAATGTA
>CALUOQ010000001.1 GCA_944322325.1 uncultured Alloprevotella sp. | reverse complement strand
AGATGAGGTCAAGTTATGCCAAAGTGGTTCACAAGTTATTCTTTCTTCAATAGTTTGTCGATGTTTTCTTTGATGTCAGCAAGGATGGCTTTGTAATTGTCCCAATGGCACTTATCTGATATTGTAGAGTTGGGATGGTGGGTCTTGTAGGCTAATCCTACTTCTTTTATTGGCAACTTGGCTACATCATGTACCGACAGTCCGCCAAGGGGTAATGGTTCACCGTTTATGGTAAAGTTTTCTTTGATGTACTTATAGTATGTATTTTCTCCTGGTCCTGTAAAAAATATGAGGATGTCCGGTTTTAGAATCTCAACTTCTTGTGGTATAACATGAAAGCATTTGCGTTCAATCTCGTGTGTCTTTGTATCTACCGGTCTTCCTTCCACTGTCGATAATTTGGAAATGTTGTTCCATATCATGGAGACTCTTTTGTCTGGATAGGCTTGCAATATATCCTCTCTTATACACGACATGATTCCATTGATAGCAAAGCGGAACATTCGTGTGTTGCCTACTTCGTCCTCGTTAAAGTAACCTCCGTTCCCTTCCATTACATATTTATCGTCAAGGAAGTTTTCATAACTTCCCATGAGGTCGCCCATATCCAAATCTTTTTCCCATCCATGTGTTTCTTGACCAAAAAACATAATTTTGATGTCGGCTTTCGTGTACCACTCTTCGTGTTCGGGAGTTTCTTTTTTTGAATACCAATTAGGGTCTTTTTCTCTTTCTTCCTTTTTCTGACCTGACCGCAATAAAGAAATCAAGAACGGACATTGCAGTTTGTCTCTCAGCCCATTGGCTTCGAGTTGTTCCATAAAGCTTTCCCAATGCTTGTTGTAAAGCTCTGTTAATTGTGCTGATAATGTTTCCATTTGTTGTAGATCTAACTATAAGGTTAGTAGTTTATTTAAACTTATTGCCTTCTGCATTTTGTGAATATATTTATCCGATATTGATGTGATGGAATAGTTTCATCTATATATATGCCCCATTTAACCTCGGTACCGGCAGAAATTTGTTGCATAAAATCATTTATCACATTCATAAGCTCAGTTGCCTCCTCTGAATCATCTAACCAATCAGTAAACTCGATTGCAAATATAATCATTGCCACATCATCTACAGATGAATATTTCGCTGGAAGTTTTTTGCACCACTCTTCTAACAATTCGCTTCTCAAGAAATCCACACTACCAGTAAGCGTAAAAAAGTTTATGTTTTTAGAAGGAGTCGGATATTCCAAGAAGGCTCTCAAGTCATTAAAGTCGAAGCTTATCAGACAATAACGAAGTACCATTCCCACAAATGCATCCGTAAATTGGATAATTTTCCTATCTGCTTTTTGGAACAATTCCGTAAACGTATTACATTGAAAGTCATCGTAATCTACTATATGAAGACCATCTACCATTGGTTCCAGTGCCTTTAATAATCCTAAGGCATTCTTTCGCTTTTCTTTTCCCTCAGATGAATGGGGAATTGTTGCCACTAAGATGATTGCTCTGGATTGCATCTCTTTTGCTTTCCCAAGAAACGACCTTATGCACCCTTCTCCTGTTCCTCCTCCGAGACATACCACAAACACTGTTATTAGTTTGTTCTTCAAAATGTTCTCTATCACAGGAAGTGAATTATTACATTCATACTCCGCAAGAAAACGATTTTTTCCACTGCCCAATCCTTCCTGTCCAATCAGGTATTTGTTATACAAGGACAATTCGTTCATTTCTTTCCGATTCATGCCAAACGCATACAGTCCCACAAGTCCCACGTCAAGGAAGCAGCGTTTTCGCATTTGGTCTACTATACGGCTTGCTCCTCCTCCAATGCCCACTATAATGGAGGAATATTCTGAATTACGCGAAGGAAAATTAAATATTATATCCGATTCTTCTTTCATGATTCTTTTATTTTGATGATTCTTTTTAGCCAGTGAATTAATGCGAATATAGACATTTATCTCAAGAATGTTTTCATTTTCAATGAAAAATATCTACAAAAAATATCTTTGTCGCAAAATTAAGTTGAAGATATGCAACATCGAAGCACAAGATGAAAGAATTTATACTTATACTTTGCTATATTCTCATTAATTTTTAAGGTGTATGTACTGATATGGCATATCTTGAACTTTATTTTGCAACCAGAATCTTTAAAAGCAGAGTGATTATGACGGTGAAAGAATTAATCATGGAAGTGGAATTTGATGACTTGCTTCCTTACTTAAAAGAAATAATAGTCGGGCATCTTGACAATATCTATGCCTTTCGGGATGCGTACGATATTCTTCGTGGCATGGAGCCTAACTCAGAGTTTGTCGGGAAAGTTCGGATCGTACAAAAGGAGGATTGGATAAGTGTGCAGTCTTTAGATGCGGATTTTTGGGAAAATAAATTGGCTAAAGAGCTTGTCTTACCCAAGAATACTACTCTGAGTAAAGAGGAAATTGCCGCACATTGTATATACGACATTATCTTTTATGGTTTTTCTCCGGCGGAAAGGATTGAAAATTTTTGGAAAAGTCATGCTCCCATACAAAGCAAAATGGAACGAAGGAAGTCCATCATACAAGAACTGACTGTGCCCTGAAGCAGTTTTGCGTATAAGGATTTAGCTTATCTATTGCAGGTGGAATATGGTACACGATATGATTATCATTCCATTGCCAACGGACAAGAGAACCGATTAGCCTATATTGCAGTTTCTATGACCCAATATCAGCAACTTGATCTAAGCCGATACAATAACGCTATGGTCTGCATACGTGTTTCTGTTCAATATCCGTTAACCAACAAGGAACTGGAAGATTTTAAGCATAATGTCCGTGTATGGCTGAATTATGAAGACATTCAATTTGGCATCATTACAGAAGATAGCGATTGTAAAGAAGCGATGGTTACATTGTTATTGAATAAACAAGCATAAAAATAAAGCATAGCAAAGGGAAGATTTGCCGTTCATTCGCGTAAACAGATAAAAGCAGGAACAAACCAAAACAAATTATTTTCTCCGCTATTTTATGTTTGATAGCATTTGTTCTCCAACCCAAACGTCAGTAACCCGTCAGTATAAGAAAGTAAAAAGGAGCCAAGTCAACGACTTAACTCCTTCATTTTCACCAGTCGGGGTGACTGGATTCGAACCAGCGACCACACGCCCCCCCCCCAGACGCCGACGTACTTCGTCGGCTTAATCCAGGAGGTGTCGTCGAGCTTGCAGGGCTCGTTGAGGTTGAGGATGAGCTTCGAGGCCAGGACGTCGCGCGCGTCGTCGCAGACCATCACCGTGCGCCAGGGGCTGTGGCAGGGTGTCTGGAGGTGGCCCTTGCTGCCGTCGGCGTCGGGGTTGAGCCACGACTCGAAGACGAGGGTCGTATCGTTCAGGTTGAGGTGCATACAGGCGTAGTCCACGAGGGCGGCTTCGTGCAGGTTGATGTACAGGCCGTCGTCCGTCTTCATCTGTAGGGAGGTCTGTACGCCCGTCGGCGAGAAGGTGGCCGGCGCGCCGTAGCTCCTGAGCGCCTCGGGGTAGCGGCTGCGTATCTCGGACAGCTTCGATTCCGTGTACTCGTACTCCTGCGTCTCGAGGTCGCCGGGAATCCACCAGGCCGTGTGGTCGCCCGTCATGGCGAACTGCGTGTGTTCCTCCTTCAGCGTAAAGTAGACCAGTTTCTTCTGCTGCGGGAATTCGTAGCGCAGGCCCATGCCGTCGTCGTAGACGCGGAAGCGGATGTTCATCACCCGCTCCGTCCTGGGCTGGCGCAGCTCGACGAGCATCTCGTTGTAGTGGTTGCGTATGTGGCTCACTTCGCCCCATACGGGCTGCCACGTCTCGTCGAACGTGGAGGTCGACGTGCGGACCACCTCGAAGCCGTCCATGAGGTTGGACCCGCCTTTCAGCTCCAGTCCCAGCCGGCTGGGCTTGATTACGGGACGGCCCTCGTAGGCCACGTCGTAGGTGGGGACGCCGCCTTCCGCCAGTTCGAAATTCACGCTTACCGTCCCCGAAGGCGACGAGAGGCCTTCGGCATTTCCCGGGAGGGGAGAGAGCAGCACGAGCACTGCCAGAAACCATTTTTTCATTGTGATAAGTTTATAGATGTGTATCCGATGTCCGTACAAGGTTGAGGCCCGGCCGCGAAGGGGGCATTTCGCGGCTGCGATCAGAGGCAAAAATAACAAAGTACCCTGAAATGAATACCGCGAGTGGCGGGAAAATGCGGATTCGGACAGCTTTTATCGGAAAGAGCGGATACGGCAGAATCCCGTCGGCCGTTTCGGTCCGGGCGAGGGGTTCGCCCCGTCCGGCATTCGGCCGGTGGGACGGGACCGACGGAGCGGTAGTAAACACTTCGTCAGGCTTTTTTTTATTGATTATAGGGCGCGAAAGCAGAAATACCCTAATTTTGCAGCCGGAAAAGGGCGGGAACGCCCCAACCCCTCCGAAACGAAACAGAAACAGCAACCCACATACTATGGCAGAACCCATCAACATCCGCGAGCTCAACGCCCGCATAGAGAGCCAGACCGGATTCGTCACCGACCTCGTGACCGGCATGGCCACGACCCTCGTGGGACAGAAACACCTCGTCGACTCGTTGCTCATCGGCCTGCTCAGCGACGGGCACATCCTGCTCGAAGGCGTGCCCGGACTGGCCAAGACGCTGGCCATCAAGACCCTCTCGTCGCTCATCGACGCCCAGTTCAGCCGCATACAGTTCACGCCCGACCTGCTGCCGGCCGACGTCATCGGCACGATGATTTACAGCCCCTCGACGGAGAAGTTCTCCGTGAAGCGCGGCCCCGTGTTTGCCAACTTCGTGCTGGCCGACGAAATCAACCGCGCGCCGGCCAAGGTGCAGAGCGCCCTGCTCGAAGCCATGCAGGAGCGCCAGGTGACCATCGGCGACGAGACGTTCGCCCTGCCCAATCCCTTCCTTGTGATGGCTACGCAGAACCCCATCGAGCAGGAGGGTACGTACCAGCTGCCCGAAGCCCAAGTGGACCGCTTCATGCTTAAGGTGGTCATCAGCTACCCCTCGCTCGAGGAGGAGAAGAAGATTGTGCGCCAGCAGTTGAGCGGCAATCGGCAGACCGTGGCGCCCGTCGTGTCGACGGAGGACATCGTCCGCGCCCGCGAGGTGGTCAAGGAGGTCTACCTCGACGAGCGCATCGAGCAGTACATCTGCGACATCGTCTTCGCCACCCGCGAGCCTGAACACTACAAGCTGGCCGAGCTGAAGGACTACATCGGTTTCGGCGCCTCGCCGCG
Source organism: uncultured Alloprevotella sp. (assembly GCA_944322325.1). Taxonomy (GTDB): domain Bacteria; phylum Bacteroidota; class Bacteroidia; order Bacteroidales; family Bacteroidaceae; genus Alloprevotella. Next base: position 427,341 of record CALUOQ010000001.1, on the reverse strand, counting down.
CGCTTCCATCAGTCTGGCCCTCGCCGCCCGCGCCTGCGCCTTCCTGGCCCGCCGCGGCTACGTCGTGCCCGAGGACGTGCGCGCCGTGGCCCACGACGTGCTTCGCCACCGCATCGGGCTGACCTACGAGGCCGAGGCCGCCAGCGTGGCGCCCGACGGCATCGTCAGCGAGATTCTCAACAAGGTCGAGGTGCCCTAACCCGCGTAAACCCTCCGAACGGTGGAAACGACAGAGCTGCTCAGGCGCGTGCGCCAAATCGAAATCAAGACTCGGGCGCTGACGAACAACATCTTCGCCGGCGAGTACCACTCGGCGTTCAAGGGGCGCGGCATGTCGTTTGCCGAGGTGCGCGAGTACCAGCCCGGCGACGACGTGCGCGACATCGACTGGAACGTGACCGCCCGCCTGGGCCATCCCTACGTCAAGGTGTTCGAGGAAGAGCGCGAACTGACCGTCATGCTGATCGTGGACGTGTCGGCCAGCCTCGATTTCGGTTCGCGTCAGCGCTACCAGCGCGACCTCGTGGCCGAGATTGCCGCGACGCTGGCCTTTTCGGCCATGCAGACCGGGGACAAAGTGGGCGTCATTTTCTTTTCGGACCGCATCGAGAAGTTCATTCCGCCCAAGAAGGGCCGCCATCATATTCTCTATATCATCCGCGAGCTGCTCGGCTTCGAGCCCGCCGGCCGGCGCACCGACATCGGGCAGGCGCTGGAGTGCCTCGTGTCGACGCAGCGCAAGCGGAGTATCGCTTTCGTGCTGAGCGACTTTCTCGACCGCGCCGACTATGTGCGCCCGCTCACCGTCGCCGCCCGCAGCCACGACCTCGTGGCCGTGCAGGTGTACGACCGGCGTATGGCCGAACTGCCCGCCGGGGTGGGCCTCCTGAAGGTAGTCGACGCCGAGACCGGGCACGAACAGTACATCGACACCTCGAGCCGGCGCATACGCGACGCCCACAGCCGCTGGTGGCGCGAGCAGCAGGAGTGGCTCGACCAGACGCTGAACCGCTGCGGCGTGGACCACGTCTCGGTGGCCACGGACGGTGACTACGTGCGGGCGCTGATGACGCTCTTTGCCCGGCGGCGTTAGTCGGTCGCCTTTCGCCGGCCTTCGCTTATCATCAAGAGTTCCTATGTATCAGAAAATATCGCTTCTCCTGCTTTTTGCCCTCTGTGGCGTGCTGGCTCCGCTCAGCGCGCAGGTGGTGGTGAAAAGCCAGCTTACCCCGACGACCATCCGCGTAGGCGAGCAGGCCGACCTGTCGGTCAGCGTGACGCTGGGTGCCGGCGAGCGGGCCTATTTCCCCGAGTACAAGAACGGCGGACAGATAGCTCCGGGCGTGGAGGTCGTCGAAGCAAGCCCCGTCGATACGACCTATCTGAACGAAAACCGCCGTGTGCGGCTCACGCGCACCTACCGCCTGACGTCGTTCGACCAGGCGCTCTACACCCTGCCGGCTTTCGCCGTGAAGGTGGGCGGCAAGACGTACAAGGCGTCCGCTCCGCTGGGCCTGAAGGTAGACACGGCGGGCATCAGTGTCGACACGCTCCACGTCGACCGCTTCTACGGTCCGAAGGGCGCGGTCGAGGGCGTTTTCACGTGGCGCAGCCTCTACTTCTGGCTGGCTGCGCTCGTACTGGTGCTGCTCGTGGCGGCAGCCGTCCTGACGGTGCGCTACTTCAACCGGCGCCCCATTACGCGGCGCGTCGTGGTGCGCCCGCCCGAGGCACCGCACAAGTGGGCCATCCGCGAAATCAATAAAATCAAGGAGGAGCGCAACTGGAACGAGGACGACGCCAAGGACTACTACGTGCGCCTGACCGACGTGCTCCGCCGCTACATCGAGCAGCGTTTCCATTTCGGCGCGCGAGAGATGACCTCGTCCGAAATTCTGGACAAGCTGTTGAAGGCCAAGGACGAAGCCTCGCTACGCGAGCTGCGCCAGGTGCTCGAAACGGCCGACTTGGTCAAGTTTGCCAAGTACAAGGCCGCGCTGAGCGAGAACGACGCCAACCTGGTGAAAGCCGTCGAGTTCATCAACGAGACCAAGGTCGAGGCCGAACTGCCGCCCGACCCGATAGTCAAGGAGGTGGTGCTGAAGGAAAACAAGCAGATGGCGCTGCGCATCGCCATGGCGGTCGGCGCGCTGGTGCTTGCCGTGGCGGCCGTGGGACTCGTGGTTTATCTGTTCGGCGAGCTGCGCCAGTCGTTTTTCTAAATTCTGATTTGCATGATGACTTTTGCCAGTCCTGAATACTTTTACCTGCTTTTGCTCATCGTACCGCTGGTGCTGTGGCACTTCCTGTCGCGGCGCAAGCGGGAAGCGTCGCTCAAGATGGCCAGCACGGAAGCCTACCGTTACGTGCCGAAATCGCCGCGCATGGCACTGGTGCAGCTGCCTTTCCTGCTGCGTGTGCTGACACTTGTGCTCGTCGTGATTATTCTGGCGCGGCCGCAAACGAGCCACTCGCTGAGCAACACCGAAACCGAGGGCATCGACATCATGATGGTCATGGACATTTCGACCAGTATGCTGGCCCAGGACCTCAAGCCCAACCGCATCGAGGCCGCCAAGGAGGTGGCCACGGAGTTCATTGCCGGCCGTCCGACGGACAACATCGGCCTGACCGTGTTTGCCGGCGAGGCTTTCACGCAGTGCCCCATGACGGTGGACCACGCCGTGTTGCTGAGTATGTTCCGCGGCGTGTCGTGCGATTTGCCCGGTCAGGGCCTCATCGACGACGGAACGGCCATCGGTATGGGACTGGCCAACGCCATCTCGCGACTGAAGGACAGCCAGGCCAAGAGCAAGGTCATCATCCTCCTGACCGACGGCGTGAACAACCGTGGCGATATCTCGCCCCTGACCGCTGCCGAGATTGCCAAGCAGTTCGGCGTGCGCGTGTACACCATCGGCGTCGGCGCCGGCGGGACGGCGCCCTATCCCTATCCGCTGCCGGGCGGTGGCGTGCACATCGTCAACATGCCCGTCGACGTCGACCCCGAGACGCTCCAACAGATAGCCCAGACTACGGGTGGCCTGTTTTATCGCGCCGGGAGCAGCCAGAAACTGAAGGAAATATACAACGACATCGACAAACTGGAGAAGTCGAAACTGAAAGTGACGCGTTACGATAAGCGCTATGAGGCCTACGCGCCGTTCGCGGTGGCCGCCCTGCTCTCGCTGCTCCTGGAGTTCCTGTTGCGAACCACGTGGTTGCGGCGCATTCCCTAATTGAATCCATTAGCTATGTTCAGATTCGCAGAACCTCAATACCTGTACGGACTCCTGCTGCTGCCGGTGTGCCTGCTGTTGCTCGTTTGGACCGAGATGCAGGTGCGCAAGCGGCTGCGGCGCTTTGGCGACCCAGCCTTGCTCATCCCGCTGACGCCGGGACTGTCGCGGACGCGCGAGCGGGTGAAGTATGCCTTCATGCTCGTCGCCATCGGTCTGACGATGGTCATGCTCGCCCGCCCGCAGTACGGCACGCACGTGGACACCACGACGCGCCGGGGCATCGAGGTGGTCATCGCGCTCGACGTGTCGAACTCCATGTTGGCCACCGACGTCTCGCCCAACCGCCTGGAGCGGGCCAAGCTGCTCGTGTCGCGGCTGGTCGACAAAATGAAGGACGACAAGGTGGGGCTCAACGTATTCGCCGGCGAGGCCTTTATCCAGCTGCCCATTACGAACGACTACGTGTCGGCCAAGATGTTCCTTGACGGCATCAGCCCCTCGATGATCACGTCGCAGGGCACCGACTTGGCCGGCGCCATCGCGCTGGCCTCGAAGAGCTTCACGCAGACCGAAGGCGTGGGCAAGGCCATCGTCGTCATTACCGACGGCGAGAACCACGAGGGCGGAGCCGAGGAAGCCGCGGCCGAGGCCGCCAAGAACGGGCGCGCCGTGTACGTGCTCGGCATCGGGTCGCCCGAGGGAGCGCCGATACCGACGCGCGACGGCTACATGCAGGACCGTAACGGCGAGACGGTCGTCACGAAGCTGAACGAAGACATGTGTCGCCAGGTGGCGGCTGCCGGCAAGGGGACTTATATCCACGTCGACAACTCCAGCGTCGCGCAGGACAAGCTCCAGGCGGCATTGTCCGGACTGAGCCAGAAGGAGATGTCCACACCCGTCTACTCGGAATACGACGAGCAGTTCCAGGCCGTGGCGCTGCTCCTGTTCCTTGTCCTCGTGGCTGAGCTGTTCGTCTCGGCGTGCGAGAATCCGTTTTTCAAGAAATTCAAACTTTTCCGAAGATGAGGGTCGCATTGAAATTTCTCTGCGTGGCGGTAGCCGGGCTGCTCGGGGCGATTGCGCCGCAGCGCGCCGGGGCTCAGAGCCGGGAATACCAGTATATCCACCAAGGCAACAAGAGTTATGAGGCCAAGGACTACGCCGCTGCCGAGGAAAGCTACAAACGCGCCCTGAGCGTGAACCCGAACAGCAGCCGCGCCTACTACAACCTGGGGAACACACAACTGGCGCAAAAGCACCCCAAGGAGGCCATGGAGGCTTACGAGAAAGGCGTGGGTATGGAGAAAAACAAACTGGTCAAGGCGATGTTCTACCACAACATGGGCGTCATTCTGCAATCCCAGCAACAGTTTGCCCCCGCCATCGACTGCTACAAGAACGCACTGCGCAACAACCCGGCCGACGAGGAGGCGCGCTACAACCTGTTGCTCTGCCAGCATCAGCTGAAGAAGAATCCGCAACAGCAACGTCCCGACGCGGGCAAAAACGACAAGCAGGACGGTGAGGACAAGCAGAAGAAGGAAGAGCAGAAGCAGAACGAAAGCAAGCCCACGCAGTCGCAGCAGAACCAGATGTCGCGCGACAACGCCGAGCAGCTGCTCAACCTGACCAAACAGGCCGAACAGCGCACACGCGACAAGGTGAAGAACGTACAGCCCGCCGGAAAGCAATTCGAAAAGAACTGGTAAGCATGAAAAGTAAGTTATTGCTTCTACTGCTGTTTATATGCGCTGCTCTCCGTGTCGGCGCCGCCGTCAAGGTGACAGCCCGCGTGACGCCCTCGACGGTGGCCGCGGGTGAGGCATTCAAACTGGAATATACGGTCAATGCGGCGAACGTCGGCGACATAACCCCGCCGGTCTTTACGGGCTTTGAAGTGCTGAACGGGCCTGCCGTCTCCACTTTCAGCAGTTACCAGATGGTCAACAGCCAGGTGACGGGCGGAAGTACGACCACTTTCACTTACATCCTGTCGGCCGGGAAAGCCGGTTCGTACACTATCCCCGGCGCCGTCGTCGTGGTGGACGGAAGGAAGGTCAAGTCGAACGCTGTGAAAATAAAGGTCGTCAAGGGCCAGGGCGGTGCCGCGGGCAGTGCGTCCGGCCAGGGCGGCGTGTCGCGCGGTGAGGCCATGTCCACTTACCGCTCGCAAGGAAAGGTAGGGAAAAAGGACCTGTTCATCACCGTGACGGCCAACAAGACGAAAGTTTACGAACAGGAACCCATCGTGCTGACGTATAAGGTGTTCACACAGGTCAATCTCACGCAGCTTTCGGGCAAAATGCCGGACCTTAAGGGATTTCTCAGCCAGGAAGTGCCGCTGCCCCAGCAAAAGTCGTTCACCCTTGAGCGGGTAAACGGCGCGTTGTACCGCACGACGATGTGGAGCCAGTACGTCATGTTCCCGCAGCAGACCGGTAAGCTGACCATCCCCAGCATTCGCTTCGAAGGCGCTGTCACGATGGAGGACCCCAACATCGACCCGATAGACGCCTTTTTCAACGGGGCCGATTATCAGGTGAAAGTGGTGCGCGAGACGCCGTCGGTCTCCGTGGAGGTCAGTCCGCTGCCCGCACCCCGTCCCGCAAACTTCTCGGGTGCGGTCGGGCGGTTGGCCATTGCGTCGGAAGTAGTGACGAAAACGCCCCGTACGAACGAGGCCCTTGTCGTGCGGGTGACGGTGTCGGGCGTAGGCAACATGAAACTCATCAAGACGCCGGCCGTGAAATTCCCGACGAGTTTTGACGTCTACGACCCGAAAATGACCGACCGCACCCGGCTTACGGACCAGGGTATGGCCGGCGACATGGTTTACGAGTACACCGTGATTCCTCGCGAAAAAGGGAAATATACGATTCCGCCCCTTCAGTTCACCTATTTCGACGTCGGGACGAACGAGTACCGCACCGTGGAGACAAAGGCCATGGATGTGGACGTGGCTCAGGGTACGAAATCGGTGTCGGACAGCGAGCGTGAGATGGCGTTGCGCAACAGCGACATCCGTCCGCTCCACGAGGGGGCATACCTGAGCGAGGCCGGACGGTTGTGGGGCTCAATGCGTTACGTGTTGCTCTACGTGGCTTTCCTGTTCGCAGCGGGCGTCGTAGCCTTCCTGCTCCGCCGGCAGATACGGCGCAATGCCGACACCGTCGGACGCAAGGAGCGGATGGCTGGCAAGGCGGCCCGGATGCGCATGAAGCAGGCCCAGGCCATGTGGGAGGCAGGCAAGGCCGACCGGTTCTACGAAGAGACGCTCAAGGCACTCCATGGCTACGTGTCGGACAAGTTTGCCATTCCCACGGCGCAGCTCAACATGGCCTCCATCAAGTCGGCCATGGCGTCGGCCGGCATCTCCGAAACCACCATCGCACAGTTTGCTTCGGTGGCCGAGGCCTGCGAGTATGCCCGCTTCGCGCCGAGCGGCGAGCCCAGCCAGATGAAAGAAACCTACGAGCAGGCCCTACAGGCCATCCAGCAGGTGGCTGCGGAGCTTAAACGCAAAAAAGTAAAGAAATGAGGCTTTTCATATCGTTTGTATGTGCGTTCGTTTTGAGTGCGTTCCTGCCCGGCTCGTCTGCTTGGGCGGCAGGCGCGCCGGAACTCGAAGCCTGGAAACAGCAGGGCGACAGTGCTTACCTTCAGAAGAACTACCCGCAGGCCGTAGCCGCCTATCAGCAATACCTGAAGCACAACGCGCGAAACGCGGCCGTGTATTACAATCTGGGTAACTGCTACTACCGCTTGCAGGACTATCCCCGCGCGGTGCTCAACTACGAGCGTACGCTGCGTTTTTCGCCCGGCGACGCCGATGCGCGCTTCAATCTGCAGCTGGTGCGTACGAAGCTGGAGGACCAGTTCGGTACGAAAAACGAGATGTTCTTCGTGCGCTGGATGGACGCCTGGATGAACCTGCACGGCGCCGACGGCTGGGCCAAGTGGGGCATTGGGCTGTTTGTCGCGACGCTGGCCTTGTTTCTGGGGTACCTCTTTTTGCGTCCTGTGCTGTGGCGCAAACTTACGTTCTTCTCCTCGCTGGTGCTTTTCGCCTTTGTCGTGCTTGCGAATGTTTTCGCCGCCGTGCAGTCCGCCCGGACGGAAGAGCCGGGGCGCGCCGTCGTGATGCGCGCGCAACCCATGAGGCCCAGCCCGTCTGCTTCCGCGCGGAAGGTGGTGGACCTCCATCAAGGCACTGCCGTCGACGTCGAGGACACGTCGGTCAAAGGATGGGTGCAGGTGGCGCTCTCCGACGGCCGTGTGGGATGGGTGGAAGCCGCGGGCCTCGAATTTGTATAATCCCTTAAACACCTGGAGTCATGATTGAGTCGCTGTTGCACCTCGACGAAGTATTGACCCTGGCCCTCAACGGGAGCCACAGTCTTTATGCCGACGGACTGTTTACGACCATTACGGCCACGTCGACGTGGTTGCCGCTGGTGCCGGTCCTGCTTTATGTGCTCATCCGCAACAACGACTTTAAGCGTCTGGGCGTAGTCGTGCTGTGCCTGGCCCTGTGCATCCTGTTTGCCGACCAGGTCGCTTCGGGCATTTTCAAGCCGTGGGTGCAGCGTTACCGCCCCGCTCAGGACCCCTCAATTCTGCACATGGTCGACATTGTCGACGGCTATCGCGGCGGGCTCTACGGCTTCTTTTCGAGCCACGCCGCCAACACGTTTTCCGTGACCACCTTTGTTGCCCTGCTCGTCCGCCGGCGTTCGTTGAGCCTCATGCTCGTATCGTGGGCCTTGCTCAACTGTTGGTCGCGCGCCTATCTGGGTGTGCATTACGTAGGTGACCTGCTGGTCGGCACGCTGTGGGGCGTCGTGGTCGGTGGACTGCTCTATGGGGCTTACCACCGACTTTTTCCGATGCCGGCGTCCGTGCCGTCGTGGAGCGAGCAGCGGTTTACGGTGACGGGCTATCGGGTTGCCGAAGCCGACCTGCTGACGTTCTCCTTTACTCTCATTTATTTGTATATCGCCTTTGCGGCCCTTTGGTAGCCGCGTCGCTTGCCGGCGATGCCCGGCGGGCTGCGCGGGGCGGTGTTATGCGTTTTTCCGTCGCCTGAGTGGCAGGCGCGGGAACAGTTTGCGGAACCGCACGAGGTAGGCCGACAGGCGTCCGCCGGCGACGACAAGCGTGACGGCTGCGATGATGAGCGCCAGTCCGACGGACTCCCGGAACGTGAGGCTTTCGCCGAAAACCGTCACGCCGAAGAAAACGGCCGTGACCGGTTCGAGCGCGCCGAGTATCGCCGTCGGCGTGGAGCCGATGTACTGGATGGCGCTTGTCGTGCAGAGGAACGAAATGGCCGTGGGGAACACGGCGAGCGCCACGACGCAGCCCCAGAGGTACCAGGTGTGCGGAAGGGTGAAGGCCACGCCGCAGGCGAAGCGCGCTACGAAGAGGACGAGGCCGAAGAGCAGCACGTAGAACGTGACATTCAGCGTGGCGATGTGTTTCAGCCCGGGGCGGTTGACGCCGACGATGTAGAGGGCGTACGCCAGGGCCGAGACCATGACGAACACAGTGCCGGCGAGACTGAGCGTGGCGCCGTCGGCCGAGCGGTAGAGCAGGCCGATGCCGACCAGCGCGAGGGCGATGCACACGACCGTCTGGAGCGTGATGCGCTCGTGGAACACGAGCGTCATGATGAGCGCCACGAGGATGGGATAGACAAAGAGCATCGTCGAGGCAATGCCGGCCGCTATGTAGTTGTAACTCAGGAATAGGGCCAGTGACGACAGCGCCACGAGCAGTCCCATACCCGCCAGCGGCAGCAGGGCGCGGCGTTCCACCCGAAGCGAGCGGCCGCGCGCTTTGAGCATGAGGCCCACCAGCGGGATGGCGAACAGGTAGCGGAAGAAAAGGACCGAGTCGGGATTCATACCGTCCGCATAGAGCGGAAGGGCGAAGAGCGGATTCATCCCGTACGTGGCGGCGGCGATGGCGCCGAGGGCGTAACCTTTGGCTTTATTGTTCATAGACAGTCTGCGTTTTGTCCAAACGGAAGCCGGACCTCCATGATGGCAGGCCCGGCTTCGTCATTCCGGAAAGGGTGTGGCAGGATTTATTCCTGCGCTTTGATGACTTTTACCTCCACGCCCTGGCGGCTGAGTTCGCTGACGGCGCGCTCGATGGCTTCGTAGTGTTCCGGTGCGATGCCGAGCTTGGGCAGGTCGAGGGTGGGCAGCCCCGTGTCGGCACTGAGCAGGTCGCGCTCCTCGACGGGGGCGATGATCATGCCGACGGCGCTGGTGTTGTTCGTAATGGGGTCGATGAGGATGAAGGCGCCCGTCGGTTTGTTCTCCTTGTAGGGGTCGAAGAAGAGCTCCTTGGCCGTCGTGATGACAACGCGCCCGATTTCGTTCAGGCTGAGTGCCTTCACTTCGGACTGTGCCATGGTGTTCACGTCGACCTTATACTTGATGTGGTCGATGTGGCAGCGGCTCGTGTTAGTAGTCTGTTTGATGTAGAACGACTTTTCGGGATCCATCACTTCCTCGTCCATCCATACGAGCATGGCCTCGAAGTGGCGGCCCACCTGGGGTAGGTTGTCGGGGTGGACGAGCATTTCGCCGCGCGAGATGTCGATTTCGTCCTCCAGCACGAGGGTGACGCTCTGCGGCGGGAAGGCGTAGTCGAGGTCGCCGTCGTAAGTGACGATACGCTTGACGTGCGATTTCTTGCCCGACGGCAGGGCCATCACCTCGTCGCCCTTGCGGACAACGCCGGAGGCCACCTTGCCCGAGAAGCCGCGGAAGTCGAGGTTCGGACGGAGCACGTACTGCACGGGATAGCGGAAGTCGCTCAGGTTGTGGTCGTTGCCGATGTGGACGGTTTCGAGGTAGTCCAAGAGGCAGGGACCGTCGTACCACGGCGTGCGGTCAGATTTCTCGACGACGTTGTCGCCGTCGAGGGCGGAGAGGGGGATGCACGTGACGTCGGGGATGCCGAGCGGACGGACGAAGGCCTCGAAGTCGGCGACGATTTTGCGGAACACGTCTTCGGAGAAATCGAGCAGGTCCATCTTGTTCACGGCCAGCACCACGTGCTTGATGCCCAGCAGCGACACGAGGAACGTGTGGCGGCGTGTCTGCGTGATGACGCCCAGCCGTGCGTCGACGAGGATGATGGCGAGGTTGGCCGTCGAGCCGCCCGTAATCATGTTGCGCGTGTACTGCTCGTGTCCCGGGGTGTCGGCTATGATGAACTTGCGCTTGTTCGTCGAGAAGTAGCGGTAGGCCACGTCGATGGTGATGCCTTGTTCGCGTTCCGCCTTCAGGCCGTCGCAGAGCAGGGCGTAGTCGATGTGATCGCCGGCGTTGCCCATGCGTTTGCTGTCGCGTTCGAGGGCGGCCAGCTGGTCCTCGTAGATTTTCTTACTGTCGAACAGCAGGCGACCGATGAGGGTCGACTTTCCGTCGTCGACCGACCCGGCCGTCAGGAGCCGGAGCAAGTCTTTCTTCTCGTCGCGATCAAGAAATTCCTCAATTGACAATTGAGAATTTACAGCCGCTGTAGCAGGCTTGTTGTCTTGCCGGGATTGGGCCGGAGTGGGGTCGGGATGTGCTGTGGCCGGCCCCTTATCTGTTTCGTGGGTATTATTCATTTTTGTTCGTTTTGCTGGTTTTTATTATCGCGGTTAAGATACGTAGGAGCTCGCGGCAATCGTTGACAATCGAGCCGTACTCTTTTTCGTTGAGGTATTCCGTTTCGTGAAGCAGTGCGAGCCAGTATTCCGTCTCGTCGGCTTCCTTTAGTGCGATACTCAATTTGTGGATGAAGTCTGCGCGTGATTCAGCCTGTTCGCTCTCTCTGATCAGGGCGCCTACGGATGTACCGCTTCGGAGCAACTGTTTGGAAAGTACTGTTTCGCTGCGGTATTGCAACAGTTTGTGAAGATGGACAATCCGTATGGCAAACCGAAAAGATTTTTCCTTTATGAAATTGGTCTCACCTTTCATTTTCCTTCATTTCGAGCAGATAAGCAACGGCGTAGCGCGAATACTCCACAGTCTAACTGTCAGTTATCAATTGTCAGCAGCGCAAGTTCAGCTCCTAATTGTCAGTTATCAATTGTCAGCAGCGCAAGTTCAGCTCCTAATTGTCAATTATCAATTGTCAGCAGCGCAAGTTCAGCTCCTAATTGTCAATTATCAATTGTCAGCAGCGCAAGTTCAGCTCCTAATTGTCAATTATCAATTGTCAGCTGTCAATTCTAAAAGTATCCCTCGCGTTTTTTCTGCTCCATACTGGCGTCTTGGTCGAAGTCGATGACGCGCGTCGTACGTTCGCTTTTGGTGGTCGTCATCATCTCTTCGACGATTTTCTCGATGGTGTCGGCCTCGCTCTCGATGGCTCCGGTCAGCGGCCAGCAGCCCAAGGTGCGGAAACGTATCTTGCGCATTTTGATCTGGTCGCGGTACTGTTCGGGCAGCCGGTCGTCGTCGGGCATGATGAGCTGTCCGTCGATTTCGACGGTGGGGCGCTCCTTGGCGAAGTAGAGCGGCACGATGGGGATGTGCTCCAGGCGGATGTACTGCCAGACGTCGAGCTCCGTCCAGTTGCTCAGGGGAAAGACGCGGATACTTTCGCCCTTATGGACGCGGGTGTTGTATATGTCCCAAAGCTCGGGGCGCTGGTTTTTTGGGTCCCACTGGTGAAAGCGGTCGCGGAAGGAGAAAATGCGTTCCTTGGCGCGGCTTTTCTCCTCGTCGCGGCGGGCGCCGCCAAAGGCCGCGTCAAAGCGGTATTTGTCCAGCGCGTGCAGCAGGGCCTGCGTCTTCATCAGGTCGGTGTGCACCTTGCTGCCGTGGGTGAAGGGGCCCACACCGGCGCGGAAGGCCTCCATGTTGCTCTCGACGATGAGTTTCCACCCGTGCGCCTTGGCATACTCGTCGCGGAATTTCAGCATGTCCTTGAACTTCCATTTCGAGTCGATGTGCATTAGCGGGAAGGGCGGCTTGCCCGGTGCGAAGGCCTTTTCGGCCAGCCGCACCATCACGGAGGAGTCCTTGCCGATACTGTAGAGCATGACGGGATTTTCGAACTCCGCGGCCACTTCGCGGATGATGTAGATAGATTCAGCTTCCAGTTCTTTCAGGTGGCTCAAGCTGTATTCCTCTTTCATATTTGATACTTAAGGGAGTTCTTGGTTAAGGGTCAGTTTCGTTTCGAGCAGGGCCAGCAGCCGTGCCACGCCGTCCTCGACGCTCAGGTGGGTGGTGTCGAGGGTGAGGGCGGGGTGTTGCGGCGCGTCGAAGGGGGCCGAGATGCCCGTGAAGTCGGGTATCTCGCCGCGGCGTGCGCGGGCGTAGAGCCCCTTGACGTCGCGGCGTTCGCATTCGGCCAGGGGGGTGCTCACGTAGACTTCGAGGAAGTCGTCGGCGCCGATGATGTCGCGCGCCAGGGCGCGCAGGTCGTTCGTGGGACTGATGAAGGCGGCCACGGTGATGATGCCGGTGTCCACGAAGAGCTTCGCCACCTCGGCGATGCGGCGTATGTTCTCGCGCCGGTCGTCGGCCGAGAAGCCCAGGTTGTTGTTGATGCCCGTGCGGATGTTGTCGCCGTCCAGCACGCGGCAGAGGTGGCCGCGGCGGTAGAGCTCGCGTTCCAGGGCGACGGCCAGGGTGCTCTTGCCTGAGCCGCTGAGGCCCGTGAGCCACACCATGGCGCCGCGCTGACCGAGCAGCTGCTCGCGCTCATGGCGGCTGAGCAGGCGGTCGAAGATGGGGTAGATATTGTCAGTTCGGTTCATAGGCTTTGTCAGAACGGCCAGAACAGCGGAACCAGCGCCACGGTCAGGGCGAAGGTGATGAGGTTCAGCGGGAGGCCGACGCGGGTGAAATCCTGAAACTTATAGTTGCCCAGACCTTGGACGATGAGGTTCGTCTGGTAGCCGATGGGCGTGGAGAAGCTGGCCGAGGCCGCCACGCAGATGGTGACGAAAAACGGCGTCGGGTCCACGCCCATGTGCTGCGCGATGGACAGGGCGATGGGGAACGCCAGGGCGGCCGCGGCGTTGTTGGTCATGATTTCCGTGAAGATGTTCGTGATGAGGAAGATAACGGCCAGCATCACGATGGGCCCGTGCTCGTGGCTCATGCCGGTGACCAGCGCGGCGATACTGTCGGCCATGCCCGAGTTCTGCATGGCGCGGCTGATGGCGAAAGCGCTGGCGATGGTGATGAGTATGTCCCATGAGATGAACTTGGTGTACTTTCGCGCCGGGAATATGTTCGTTAGCGCCATGACTACGGTCGTGATGCAGACGAAGAAGAACATGTCGAGCTGCAGGCCGGGCAGGGCCTCCTTGACGGCGGGCAGCTCGCCCACCGTAGCCCCGACAATCATGAGCAGCAGCAGCACGATGGCCAGCCAGCGCTTGCGCGGGCTCAGCTTGGGCTCGGACTCCTTGCCGTTGGCCAGCATGACGAACACGGAGCTTTCGCCCCACGTCCGCATGAACGAGTCGTCGGCCATGACGACGAGGGTGTCGCCCTCGCGGAAGCGCTCCTTGTGCAGCCCGCGCGAGATGATGCGCCCGCCGCGCTTGATTTCGACCAGCGTGGCGCCGTAGTGGCGCTTGAAGTCGAAGTCCTCCACGCGGCGGTTGATGCCCGGGAAACGCGGGGCCAGCACGGCCTCCACGCGGTGGTAGACGCCCTTGCCCTCGTTGCCCTCGCTGTTCTCGGCGGAGTCTGGGCGGTCGTCGGGCAGCAGGCGCTTCGAGGCGAAGAGGATGTAAATCATGCCCGCCACGGCCACCGGGACGCCGATCAGGCCGAGCTCGAACATCGTGAAGCCCTCGAAGCCCGCGTCGAGCACCATGCCGTGGACGACGAGGTTGGTCGACGTGCCGATGAGCGTGCACATGCCGCCGAGGATAGTCACGTACGACAGGGGGATAAGGAATTTCGTCGCCGGCAGCTTGGCCCGTTCGGCCCACCGCTTGATCATGGGCGCGAAGATAACGACGACCGGCGTGTTGTTAAGGAAAGCCGAGACGAAGGCTATGACCGGCATCATGCGCAGCTGCACGCGTTTCACGGTGGACTGCCCCTTGGGCAGCAGGCGCGCCAGCAGCTGTTCGAGCAGGCCCGAGCGCCGCACGCCCTCGCTCACGAGGAAGAGCAGGGCCACGGTGACCATGCCCTTGTTGCTGAAGCCCTCGAGCAGGTCCCTCGGCGTGAGGATGCCCGTACACATGAACAGCACGGCGCCCGAGAACAGGATGAGGCCCGGCCGCATCTTGTCGAGCACGAGGGCGACGATGATGACGGCCAGAACGAGGATGACGAACAGGGAAGCGGCACTCATGACTGCGGGGCGTTGGCGTCGCGGCGGACGATGAAGTAAGGGTTCGTCAGGTCGCGCTTGTTGTAGCGGAGCGTTGCGCCGTTGCCGGCTTCGACGATGTCGCCCCCGGCGGCCCTGACGACGGCGTGCCCGGCCGCCGTGTCCCACTCCATGGTGGGCGCCAGGCGCGGGTAGACGTCGGCCGTGCCTTCGGCCACGAGGCATATTTTGATGCTGCTGCCGCTCGGCACGGTGCGCACGTCGGCGTGCGCGCGGCGGGCTTCGTCGATGAAGGCTTCGGTCTCGGCCGACAGGTGCGAGCGCGATACGACCACGACGTAGTCCGTCCGCCCCTCAGCCAGCGGCAGGCGCCGGCCGGCGTCCGTCAGCTCCGCCCAGGCGGGTGTGGCCTCGTCGCGGTAGTCCGCCAGGCGGTAGGCGCCCAGCCCCTCGGCGCCGAAGTAGAGCGTGGCCGTGGCGGGCACGTACACCACGCCGGCCACGGGGCGCCCCTCGTCGACGAGGGCAATGTTCACGGTGAACTCGCCGTTGCGCTTCAGGAACTCCTTCGTTCCGTCGAGGGGGTCCACCACCCATAGCCGCCCCCACGGGCGGCGCTCGTCGTAGGGCTGGTGGCGCCCCTCCTCGCTGAGCAGCGGCAGGCCGGTCCCGGCCAGGCGGGCGGCTATGGCCGCGTGGGCCTCGCGGTCGGCCCGCGTCAGGGGCGAGTCGTCGGCCTTGCGTTCCACCTCCCACTGGCTCTCGGGGGCGTCGTACACGGCCATGATGTGCTGTCCGGCTTCGACGGCGGCCCCCACGGCGAGGCACAGGAGGTCTTTCGTATTTTCCATCCTTATAAATGCGTATATTAGGCAGGTTGCAAAAGTAGAAAGAAAAAGTGGGGCGGCGAAATCTGGCCGCCAAAAACCGCCTGCCCGCAGTCGTCCCGACGTCGCCAAAAGCGTTCCATAGGGCCGGCGGCGGGGACGCCGTGACAAGTACTGCGCCCGGAAAAACAAGTACTACGACAGAATTTCCTGTCGCTGCGACAGAAAAAACGGGGACTACACTTGTTTTTCCGGGCGCAGCCCCGCGAGGACGCGCCGTCAGGCACGCCCCCATGCGCCGTAGCCGCAAGGTGGGGCTATGCTGTGGCGGGCGCTGTTGGTCGGTGGGGCAGGCGCGTCTGTCGGGGCGTTCCTGCGCGCCGCGTTGCCCGAAAAGGCGTCCGTCGCGGCTTTCTGCATCAGCTTAGGGCCGTTTGTTCCGCCTGAATGGAATTTATTGCTTACTTTTGCAGCTAAAAGTGAGCGCGTCGGCGTGCGGCCCGTGATTGGGGCGCCGCGGCGCGTCCGGACAGAAGATATGGAAGTAGCAATCATTAAATACAATGCCGGCAACATCCGCTCCGTGGTGGGCGCCTTCCGCCGCCTTGGCGTGGAGCCCGTCGTGACGGACGACGCCCGCCGGCTCGCCGCGGCCGACCGGGTCGTCTTTCCCGGCCAGGGCGAGGCCTCGACCACCATGGGCTACCTGCGCGGGCACGGGCTCGACCGCCTGATTGCCGGCCTGCGCCAGCCTGTGCTGGGCATCTGCATCGGGCAGCAGCTGCTCTGCGCCCGCAGCGAGGAGGGCGACACGCCGTGCATCGGCGTGTTCGGCGACGTTGAGGTGAAGCGCTTCGTGGCGCCGTCGGCCGACTTCAAGATTCCCCACGTGGGCTGGAACACGCTCGGCCGCCTCTCCTCGCCGCTGTTCGACGGCGTCGGGGAAGGCGACTACGCCTATTTCATCCACAGCTACTACGTGCCGGACAATCCTTACTCCATCGCGACGACCGACTACATCGTCCCCTTCTGCTCTGCCCTGCGCCGCGACAATTTCTACGCCACGCAGTTCCACCCCGAGAAGAGCGGCAGGGTAGGCGAGCGCATCCTGCAAAACTTCCTAAACTTACCCGAATGATAGAGTTAATCCCCGCGATCGACATCATAGACGGCCGCTGCGTGCGCCTTACGAAGGGCGACTACGCCACGGAGCGCGTCTACAGCGAGCAGCCCGTGGACATGGCCAAGGCTTTCGAGGACTTCGGTTTCAGGCGGCTGCACGTGGTGGACCTTGACGGCGCG
The DNA here is from genome assembly GCA_944322325.1 of uncultured Alloprevotella sp. Taxonomy (GTDB): domain Bacteria; phylum Bacteroidota; class Bacteroidia; order Bacteroidales; family Bacteroidaceae; genus Alloprevotella. Next base: position 410,648 of record CALUOQ010000001.1, on the reverse strand, counting down.
CGCTCGAGCCATATCGTGAACCACCGCGTCGTCGAGCAAATCGTCGCGCAGACCGGTCTGCAAGTGGACTTCGGCGGCGGCGTGAAGACGGACGAGGACGTGCAGCGCGCCTTCGACTTCGGTGCCCGGTGGGTCACCGTGGGCAGCCTGGCCGTCACCCGGCCCGACGTGTTCCTGGACTGGCTGGCGCGCTACGGCGCCGACCGCCTCATCCTCGGCGCCGACGTGCGCGACGGCCGCGTCAGTATCAACGGCTGGAAGGACGACAGCGGGCGCGAGCTCCTCGACTTTCTGGCCGACTACTGGAGCCACGGCGTCGAGCAGGTGCTCTGTACCGAAATTTCGAAGGACGGTATGCTCTCCGGTCCGGCCACGGCGCTCTACGCCCGCATCCTGCGGCAGAACCCGCAGTGCTACCTGATAGCCAGCGGCGGTGTCTCGTCGGACGACGACATCCGCGCGCTCGACGCAGCCGGCCTGCCCGCCGTCGTGTTCGGCAAGGCCATCTACGAAGGCCGCGTCGACCTGAAGGCCCTGAGCCGGGAATTCATCTTGTCACCGAAGGCGCAAACGCCGTCACACACCCCGCAAACATGTTAGCAAAGCGCATCATTCCCTGCCTTGACGTCAAGGACGGACAGACCGTGAAAGGCACCAACTTCGTCAATCTCCGCCACGCCGGCGACCCCGTCGAGCTGGGCAAGACCTACAGCGAGCAGGGCGCCGACGAGCTCGTGTACCTCGACATCACCGCCAGCCACGAGGGGCGCAAGACTTTCACCCGCGTAGTGGAGCGCGTGGCGGCCGAGGTGTCCATCCCCTTCACCGTCGGCGGCGGCATTAACGAGCTGGCCGACGTCGACCGCCTGCTCGCGGCCGGTGCCGACAAGGTGAGCGTCAACTCCGCCGCCCTGCGCCGCCCCGGGCTGATTGACGAAATCGCCCGCCACTACGGCTCGCAGGTGTGCGTCGTGGCCATCGATGCCCGCCTGGAGGCCGACGGCCAGTGGGCCTGCTACGTCAACGGCGGCCGCGTCCGCACGGACCGCGGACTCTTCGACTGGGCCCGCGAGGTCAACGAGCGCGGCGCCGGTGAAATCCTCTTCACCAGCATGAACCACGACGGCACCAAGGAGGGCTTTGCCCTCGACGCCCTGGCCCGCCTGGCCGGCGAGCTGACCATCCCCGTCATCGCCTCGGGCGGGGCGGGCGAAAAGGCCCACTTCCTCGATGTGTTCACCCGCGGGCGGGCCGACGCCGCCCTGGCCGCGAGCGTGTTCCACTTCGGCGAAATCGGCATCCCCGAGCTGAAGCAATACCTGCGCGAGCACCGCGTGAATGTACGGATATAAAAACAACTATAGATATGGAAATAGATTTCGAGAAAGGCGGCGGCCTCGTCCCCGTAGTCGTGCAGGACGCCCGCACGCGCAACGTCCTGATGTTGGGCTACATGAACCGCGAGGCCTACGAACGTACGTTGGCCTCGAAGCGCGTCACGTTCTACAGCCGCAGCCGCCAGTGCATCTGGCAGAAAGGCGAAACGAGCGGCAACTACCTGGAGCTTGTCGACCTGCGCGTGGACTGCGACAACGACACCCTCCTGGCCAAGGTCGTCCCCCACGGACCGACCTGCCACACCGGGACGGACACCTGCTGGGGCGAGACAAACACGCCCTGCGGCACGGCCTTCCTCTCCGAGTTGCAGGACTTCATCGACCAGCGCCGCCGCGAAATGCCCGCCGGTTCCTACACGACCAGCCTCTTCGAGCACGGCATCAACCGCATCGCCCAGAAGGTAGGCGAGGAGGCCTTGGAAACCGTCATCGAAGCGGTCAACGGCACCAACGAGCGGGTCGTGTACGAAGGAGCCGACCTGCTCTATCACCTCATCGTGCTCCTGACGGCCAAGGGCCTGCGCGTGGAGCAGCTCGTCGACGAGCTGTGCGAGCGCCACAACCCGGGATGGAGCAAGCACTGAGCCGGCCGCGCTCCGGACAGCCGCAAACGGGCGCACCACTGCGCGCGAAACAGCCATAAAAGCAAGAAACCATGTTGATCGTTCTGAAAGAAGCAAAAATCAGCCACGAAAAAGTCACGACCCTTTCCGACGTCAATTTCACCGTCGACGAGGGCGAGTTCGTCTACCTCATCGGAAAAGTCGGGTCAGGCAAAAGTTCCATACTCAAAACCCTCTACGCCGAGCTGCCGCTGGGCGGAGGCACAGGCGAAGTCCTGGGCTACAACCTCGCCAAGATGAAGCAGCGGCGCATAGCGGAGCTGCGGCGCCAGACCGGCATCGTCTTTCAGGACTTCCAGCTGCTGACCGACCGCACCGTCGCCGAGAATCTCGACTTCGTCCTTCGGGCCACCGGACATAAGCGGAAGGCCGAACGCAGGGAGCGCATCGCCCGTGTGCTCGAGGAAGTAGGGCTGGCGGACAAGCTGGACAGCTTTCCCCACGAACTGAGCGGAGGCGAGCAGCAGCGCGTGGCCATTGCCCGGGCCATACTTAACGAACCCAAAATCATACTGGCGGACGAGCCGACGGGCAACCTGGACCGCGAGACGGGCAAGCGCATCGTCGGCCTGCTGCGCGAAATATGCGAGCGGGGCACCGCCGTCGTCATGTCGACGCACAACCTCGACCTGCTTCACCAGTTCCCCGGCGTGGTCTACCGCTGCGAGGAAGGCACGCTGAGCGAGGTGACCGAGGAGTTTAACCGGCCCGTCGTCATGGGCGACCCGGCCGGCGAACCACAGTAATCAACAAAAGCAACACAGATAAGCATGAAAGTTTTGAAGTTTGGCGGAACCTCCGTGGGGACGCCGCAACGCATGAAGGACGTCGTACGTCTCATCAACGACGGGGAGAAGAAAATCGTCGTACTCTCCGCCATGTCGGGCACGACCAACACACTCGTGGAGATTTCGGATTATTTCCGTAAGAATAATGCCGAAGCAGCCAACCGCGTCATCAACGAGCTGGGCGCCAAGTACCGCCAGCACGTCAGCGAGCTCTACGACTCCGAGGCTTATGCCCAAAAGGCTACCGAGGTGCTGAGCGACATCTTCGCCGTGCTGCGCGCGTTTTCGCACCGGGCATTCGGTGACGCCGAGGAGAAAATCGTGCTGGCCCAAGGGGAAATCATGAGCACCAATATGGTGACGCTCTACATGCAGGAGCAAGGCATCAAGACGACACTCATCCCCGCGCTGAACTATATGCGCCTCGACGCCAACGACGAGCCCGACACCGGCTACATCGGCGACAAGCTGAAGGAAGAGCTCCAGGCCAATCCCGGCTACGACATCTACATCACGCAGGGCTTCATCTGCCGCAACGCCCAGGGCGAAATCGCCAACCTGCAGCGCGGCGGGTCCGACTATACGGCCTGCCTCATCGGCGCAGCGCTGAAGACGTCCGAAATCCAGATATGGACGGACATCGACGGAATGCACAACAACGACCCGCGGTTTGTCGAGAACACCGAACCGGTGCGCCAGCTCAACTTCGACGAGGCGGCCGAGCTCGCGTACTTCGGCGCAAAAATCCTGCACCCGACGTGCATCCAGCCGGCCCGCTTCGCCGGCGTGCCCGTCCGCCTGCTCAACACGATGGACCCCGACGCCCCCGGCACCATCATCAACAACCAGATGCAGAAGGGCAGTATCAAGGCCGTCGCAGCCAAGGACAACATCACCGTGGTCAAGATCGTGTCGAACCGGATGCTGCTCGCCACGGGCTACCTGCAACGCGTGTTCGAGATATTCAGCAAGTACAAGACGAGTATCGATATGGTCACGACCTCCGAAGTGGCCATCTCGCTGACCATCGACAACACTTCGCGTCTCGCCCTCATCGTCGAGGAACTGAAAAAGGTGGGCACGGTCAGCGTAGAGGAGCACATGACCATCATCTGCGTCGTGGGCGACTTCGCTTACGACTACGTGGGCTACACGTCCCGCGTCATGCAGGCCCTCTCGTGCGTCCCCGTCCGCATGATTGCCTACGGCGCGAGCAACCACAACATCTCCTATCTCGTGCACGAGCAGGACAAGAAACAGGCGCTCCAAGCCCTGAGCGACGCCCTCTTTACCCATAAATAACGACGGTATGAGTGACACGTTTCCCATAGACCTGCTGCGCACCGAGCCTACGCCGTTCTACTATTACGATACGCGCCTGCTCGCCGACACGCTGGCCGCCATCAAGGCCGCCACGGCCGGCGACGCGGACTTCCACGTGCATTACGCCGTCAAGGCGAACGCTCACCCCGAGCTGCTCCATTACATCGCTGAGGCCGGTCTCGGCGCCGACTGCGTCAGCGGGGGCGAAATCCGCGCCAGCCTCAGTGCCGGCTTCCCCGCCGACAGCATCGTCTATGCCGGCGTCGGGAAGAGCGACTGGGAGATAGCGTTGGGCCTTGATGCCGACATCTTCTGCTTCAACGTAGAGAGCCTACCCGAGCTCGAAGTCATCAACGAACTGGCCGCCGCCCGCGGACGTACGGCCCGCGTGGCGTTCCGCATCAACCCGAATGTCGACGCGCACACCCACGCCAACATCACGACGGGGCTTAACGAAAACAAGTTCGGCCTTGCCATGGAGGACATGATACCCGCCATACGTCGCGCCGAGGCGCTCAGCCACGTCCGCTTCGTCGGACTGCATTTCCACATCGGGTCGCAGATAGAGGACGTCCGTACGTTCATTCCCCTCTGCGAGCGCATTAACGAGCTTCAGGACCGTCTCGACGCCGAGGACATCCGCGCCGAGCTCATCAACGTCGGCGGCGGGCTGGGCATCGACTACGTCACGCCCGACCGCACGCCCATTCCCGACTTTGCCGCCTACTTCGCCGTGTTCCGCGAACACCTGAAGCGTCGTCCCGGCCAGTCGGTCCATTTCGAGCTGGGCCGTTCGGTTGTAGGACAGTGCGGCAGCCTCATCGCGCGGGTGCTCTACGTCAAGGAGGGGCACTCCAAGAAGTTCCTCATCCTGGACGCCGGCTTCACGGACCTTATACGCCCGGCCCTCTATCAGGCCCACCATTGCATCGAGAACCTCACGGCCGACACCACGGCCACCGAGCGTTACGACGTGGTCGGTCCCATTTGCGAGAGTAGCGACGTCTTTGACCGTCAGGTCGAGCTTCCCGTGAGCCGTCGCGGCGACCTTGTCGCCCTGCGCAGCGCCGGGGCCTACGGCGAGGTCATGGCTTCGGGCTACAACTGCCGCGAGCTGCCCCGGGGCTATACCGACGCCCTGCTCAAGGGGCGCCCGTAGGGACAGACGCTTACCGGACAAGGACGGCGCGCAACCACAGGGCGGCGGGCTGTCCTTGTCCGTATCTTCAAGTACCGATAAAACCGCAGACCATGCAGTTTCGCGCCCCCGTCGAGTTGCCCCGCGAACGCGTCGCGCTGGACCACACCCACCGCGTCCTGCTCCTCGGCTCCTGTTTCGCCGAGCATGTGGGTCGGCGCATGGCGGACGCCTGTTTCCGCGCCGACGTCAATCCCTTCGGCGTTCTCTACAATCCCGAGAGCGTAGCCCTCGCCCTCACCGCCTTGCTCGACGGCCTGCCGCCGGACAGCTACTTTTGTGACGCGGGCGGCGTGTGGCACAGCTGGCTCCACTCCGGAGCCTTCTCCGCCCCCACGCAGGAGGAATGCCGCGCCCGGGTGGAGGCCCGCCTGCTGCCCGCCCGGCGCCAGCTGGCGGCGATGGACCGCCTGGTCGTGACGCTGGGCACCAGCCGCGTCTACCGCCTGCGCGCCGACAGGCGCGTCGTAGCCAACTGCCACAAGGTGCCCGCCGCGTGCTTCGCCGAGGAGGCGCTCGGCGTCGCCGACGTCGTCAGCCGGTGGAGCGCCCTGCTCGACCGCCTCTTCGCCCTGCGCCCCGGGCTCGACGTTGTGTTCACCGTCAGCCCCTACCGTTACGCCAAGTACGGCCTCCACGGCAGCCAGCTCAGCAAGGCCGTCCTCCTGCTGGCCGTCGACGAGCTGTGTCGCCGCCATCCGCGCTGCCACTACTTCCCGGCCTACGAGCTGGTCGTCGACGAGCTGCGCGACTACCGCTTCTACGACGCCGACATGCTCCACCCCTCGGCCCAAGCCGTCGACTACGTGTGGGAGCGCTTCGGCGACTGGGCCTTCAGCGACGCCACGCGCGCCTTCCTGGCCGACTGGGCCCCCGTGGCCCGTGCCCTGAGCCACCGCCCCTTTGCCCCGGACTCCGAGGCTTATTCAGCTTTCTTACGGAAAATTGATAGACAAATCGGACGCCTCACTGAAAAATATCCGAACTTTGCACCGTGTGTCGCCGACTACCTCGAGCGCCGTCGCGCCGCCGGGGAGGCCTCTGCGCCGCACGTCTGAAAACCGTAAATACACCCATCGTTATGTCCTACTCCTTAGAGAAAGTGACTGCCCTTATCGGCGCCCACCGTTTCGGGGCGACCGACGCCGTCATCGACTGGCTGCTGACCGACAGCCGCTCGCTGGCTTTTCCCGAGACTACCCTCTTTTTCGCCCTCCGCACCGCGCGCGGCGACGGCCATCGCTACCTGCCCGACCTCTACCGCCGCGGCGTGCGCAACTTCGTCGTCGAGCAGTTGCCCGAGGCGTGGCAGACCGACTATGCCGGCGCCAACTTCCTGCGCGTCGTCAGTCCGCTGAAAGCCTTGCAGCGCCTGGCCGAGCGCCACAGGGAGGAATACGACCTGCCCGTAGTGGGCATCACGGGCAGCAACGGCAAAACCGTCGTCAAGGAGTGGCTCTACCAGCTGCTCTCGCCCCTGAAGCGCGTCACGCGCTCCCCCCGGTCCTACAACTCGCAGATAGGCGTTCCCCTCTCGGTGTGGCTGCTCGACGAGCACACCGAGGTGGGGCTCTTCGAGGCCGGCATCTCCGAGCCCGACGAGATGCCTGCCCTTCGCGCCATTATCCAACCCACCATCGGCGTGCTGACCCACCTCGGCCCCGCCCATCAGGAGAACTTCCCCTCGCTCGAGGACAAATGTCTCGAAAAACTGGAGCTCTTCAAGGACGCCGAGGTCATCGTCTATAACGCTGACAGTCCCGTCGTGGCCGACTGCGTGCGCCGCTCCCTCTACACGGGCAACCAGCTGGCCTGGTCGCGCACGGACCAGGCGCAGCCCCTGTTCGTCCCGAAGGTCGTGACCGGAGCCGACGGCACCGACGTCACCTACGTCTACCTCGGCTATGAGGGCCACTTCCACCTGCCCTTTGTCGACGAGGCCTCCGTCGAGGACGCCCTCCACTGCCTCGCCGTCTGCCTCTACCTCCACGTGCCGCAGGAGGCCATCGCCCGCGGCATGGCCCGCCTCGAGCCGGTGGCCATGCGCCTCGAGGTGAAGCAGGGCGTCCGTGGCTGTACGATCATCAACGACTCTTACAATTCCGACGTCAACTCCCTCGACATCGCCCTCAACTTCATGCAGCGCCGGCCCGCCGGCCACGCCGTGCGTCATACGCTCGTGCTGAGCGACATCCTACAGAGCGGCGAGCCCGCCGACGCGCTCTACGCCCGGGTGGCCACCCTCGTGGGCAGCCGCGGGGTGGACCGTCTCATCGGTGTCGGCCCCGAGCTGACGGCTGCCGCGGCCCGCTTCCCCATGGAGGCCCGTTTCTTTCAGACCACCGACGAGCTGCTGCGCAGCGGCCTGCTCGACACGTTGCGCGACGAGCTGGTGCTCGTCAAGGGCGCCCGCGCCTTCCACTTCGAGCGCATCACCGAGCGCCTCGCCCTGAAGGTGCACGAGACAACGCTCGAAGTCAACCTTGCCGCCCTCGTCGACAACCTCAACTACTACCGCAGTTTCATGCGGCCCGACACCCGCATGGTCTGCATGGTCAAGGCGTCGGCCTACGGCACCGGCGCCGTCGAGGTGGCCAAGACCTTGCAGGACCACCGCGTCGACTACCTCGCCGTGGCCGTGGCCGACGAGGGTGTCGTGCTGCGCCAGGCCGGCATCACCACCGGCATCCTCATCATGAACCCCGAGATGAGCGCCCTCGATACGCTCTTCGCCTACGACCTCGAGCCCGAAGTCTACAGCTTCCGCCTGCTCGACGCCCTCATCCACGCTGCCGAGCGGGCCGGCGTCGCCCACTTCCCCGTCCACGTCAAGCTCGACACCGGTATGCACCGCCTCGGCTTCGACCCCGACCGCGACGTGCCCGCCCTCATCGACCGCCTGCGCGGCCAGGACGCCGTCGTCGTGCGCTCCGTCTTCTCCCACTTCGCCGGGAGCGACGAGGACCGCTTCGACGACTTTTCCGCCGAGCAGTTCGACCGCTTCGACCGCGCCAGCCGTGCCCTCCAGGCTGCCTTCCCCCACCGCATCCTGCGCCACATCTGCAACAGTGCCGGCATCGAGCGCTTCCCTGAGCGCCACCTCGACATGGTGCGCCTCGGCCTCGGCCTCTACGGCGTCGACCCCTACGGCAATCGCCTGCTCCACACCGTGGCCACGCTGCGCACCACCATCCTGCAAATCCGCGACGTAGCTCCCACCGACACCGTCGGCTACAGCCGCCGCGGGCGCCTCGACCGGCCCAGCCGCATCGCCGCCATCCCCATCGGCTATGCCGACGGCCTCGACCGCCACTTGGGTTGCGGCCACGCCTACTGCCTCGTCCACGGCCAGCGGGCGCCCTACGTGGGCAACATCTGCATGGACGTCTGCATGATCGACGTCACCGACATCGACTGCCGCGAGGGCGACGCCGTCGAAATCTTCGGCGAGCACTTGCCCGTCACCGAGCTGAGCGACCGCCTCGACACCATCCCCTACGAGGTCCTCACCTCCGTCAGCGAGCGCGTCAAGCGTGTTTACTTTCAGGAGTGAAAAAATAACGGACAGCGAGCAAAGAAAAATGGACAGGACCAATGGGCAAACGAGGGTAGACAAGGTGTCCTCGTCCTTTGCCCGCATGCTTTAGGGCGTAGCCATGTAGGGGCGCGCCGTCAGGCACGCCCGCGAACCCGCATTGTCGCGAGGTATGAGCCGCGCCATCCGTATCATTTGCGCTTGGCGGGCGTGCCTTTGGGCGCGCCGCTACGAGTTTCACGGCCATGAAAAACGCCTAAGCGCAGTCCCCGTAAAAACGAACGTAGTCCCCGTAAATCCTATCGCTACGATAGAATTTACGGGGACTACACTTGTTTTTGCCCGTCGGTGCGGGCGGGAATCTCGCACCGGACGGCAAGGGGCAAGGTGCTTTGCTGACCGTTGTAAAGGCGATGGAAATCTTTGTTGGCGTTGTGCTTGTGATTCGTAGGGTAGTTGAGTAAGGATTTTTCATTACTTAAAAAATCTGAAATGGGGGGGGGGTAATTATCGGGATAACTTATTAAATTTGTCGCGACTAACCTCAGGAAACGATGAAAGACAGGATAAAATGGGGCGTGCTGCTCGCGGTATGTTTACTCTTGGTCATAGGAAATGTTCGCACCTATGCGCAACAGGACATGGGGCGCATCATCAGTGTGCCCGTAGTGAATGCCTGGACGCTTAAGGAGATAAGTGACAGCCTGAAAGTAGAAATACTTTCTCCCAAGGACAGCTCGCTTGTTTTCACTTTCGAATCGGGAACGATGACGGAGAAATTTCCGACGCAATGGTATGGGCCGTTTTTGATGAGGGTGACGCATCCCCATTATTACCCGGTGCTGAAAAGGATTACGGTCTATAAAAAGAAGATGTCCGTGATTCTGGATAAGGTCGAGCTGACGCCCATTACGAAGCTGACGGAGCAGCGGCTGGGCGAAGCTACTGTGTCGGCCACGCGCGTGCAGATGGTGATGAAGGGCGACACGGTGGTGTACGACGCACGCGCGTTTCAGACGGCCGAGGGGTCGATGCTCGAGGAGCTCATCGAGCAGCTGCCGGGCGTGCGGCTCGACGACAACGGGCGCATCACGCTGAACGGGAAGTTCGTCAGTAGCCTGTTGTTGAACGGGAAGGACTTCTTCCGCGGCGACCCGACGGTGGCGTTGCGCAACCTTCCGGCCTACATGGTGGACAAGGTGAAGGGCTACGAGCGGACGCCGAAGGGCCTGTCGTCGCGCAGCGAGGTAAGGGAAACGGTGCTCGACGTGCAGCTGAAGCGCGAGTACTCGCGCGGATACATCGCCAACACGGACTGGGCCGCCGGTACGCGCGACCGCTACGCCGGCCGGCTCTTCGGCCTCTGCTTTACGGACCGCTCGCGCGTCTCGCTCTACGGCAAGCTGAACAACGTGAACGACACGCGCCGCCCGGGGCGCAACGGCAGCTGGGAGCCGACGGACCTGGTGGGCGGGCTGACGGCCCAGAAGGAGGCCGGCGTGGACTACATGTACGACTCGGGCCAGAGCTTCGAGCTCTCGGCCAACGCGCGCTACTCGCACTACGACACGGACTACCGCGAGTCGACGAACGGGGAGACCTACCTGCCCGCCGCGACGGCCTACGACCGCGCGCAGCGCAGCTCACGCAACCGCTCCACGAGCTGGAATGCGAATATGGACCTGACTTATCATCCCACGAGTGAATTGTATTTGTTTGTCGCGCCTTTGGTGAATTACAGGACTTACGATGAAACTGCGTTCGCCCGGTCGGCACAGTTTGACGCCAATCCGGAGTTATACGGGTCGGCGGATGGGATATTCAATCTGTGGGATGCGGATGCCGTATGGCGGCGACACGCGTTGACCGTGACGGAGAGACAAACGCTGAACGACGGCTCTTTCCTGGATATAAGGGTTCCCGTGAATTTTAGCCAGGCATTCAAGTCCAATAACGACGGCTTTGACATCGAAGGGTCGTTCTCTTATTCCCGCTCGCGCGACAAGCGGTTTGCCCATAGCTTTTATGATTATGTCCGTGAGAGCAGTCAGGATGAGCGAAGCGAATATGCGTGGCATCCCAAGGTCAGTCAGGTGCATGACTGGACCCTGCGTTATACGTATAAGCCCTATCAGGACGGGCAGAACTACTTTGCCATTATTCCCTCATACCGGTTGAATTATTGTTACCTGAATAACGATTACGACTTCTACCGCCTCGACTCGCTGCCCGGCTGGGATGCACCAATAGGCTACCTGCCCTCCACACGCGATTCCCTTTCCGCCGTACTTGACGCCCGGAACAGTCCCTACCAGTCGCACCGCGACTGGACGCATACGCCGAGCGTACGTCTTTTCGGGCGGATATTGACAGAAGGCAAAGTCTATAATCAACTCAACGTCGGGCTGACGATTCCGGTCGAAATACATAGCGACCGCATGAGTTACGTGCGAAATGATTTGGACACGATGTTAGTTCGCCGCGTAGGCCTGTTTCAAGCGCAGGCTACGATTGAGTATAAAAAGGGATATGCCAATAAAATCGAGCTCAACTACCAGTTGCGCACGCAGGCCCCCGACCAGGCGGACCTCCTCGACTGGCGCGACGATGCCGACCCGCTGAACGTGCGTCTCGGCAACCCGTGGCTGCGCAATACCCGCTATCACACGACGCAGTTATATATGAAAAAATATAACAGTCGCAAGCGGCGCAACACGTACGCTTCGCTGAAGTGGAACGTCGTGGAGTCGGCCCTGAGTCAGTCCGTGCGCTACGACGCCAGCACGGGCCGCCGCACCTACCGCCCGGAGAACGTCAGCGGCAACTGGAGCCTCGACGGCGAGTTCACCCTGACGCAGCCCCTGGGTCCGAAGCGCCGTTTCCGCCTGACCAACGAGACGGCGCTGCGCTACAACCACAACGTCGACCTGACGGGCGAGGGGCTGTCGGTGGAGCGCAGCGTGGTGCGGTGGTTCACGACGGGCGAGACGCTGCGCGGGGAGTATCGCCAGAAGTCCTGGCGCGTGAGCGGCCGGCTGGGCGTGGACTGGCTCACGGCGAACAGCGCCCGCGAGAGCTTCGAGACGGTCAGCACGACGAACTGGACGGCCGGCGTGGCGGGGCAGGTGACCCTGCCGCTGGACATCGAGCTGGCCACGGACGTGACGCTCTACGCCCGCCGCGGCTACAGCGACGCGTCGATGAACACGACGGACTGGGTGTGGAACGCGCGGCTGTCGCGCAGCTTCCTGCGGGGCAAGCCCCTGACGGTGTCCCTTGAGGGCTTCGACCTGCTGCACAGCCTGGACAACGTGACGCGCACACTCAACGCGCAGGGCCGCACCGAGACGCGGCGCAACGTGCTGCCCAACTACGTGATGCTCCACCTCTCCTACCGCTTCAACCTGAACCCGAAGAAGGGCAGCGACGACTGAGCCGCCCCGCGGTGCGAGAAGTGTAGTCCCAGGAAAAACAAGTGTAGTCCCAGAAAATTCTATCGCAGCGACAGAATTTTCTGGGACTACACTTGTTTTTGCCCGGCGCGGCGCAGGTAGGGGCGCGCCTTGTCGCGAAGTCCGGCAGTGCGACCTCTGTGTCATTTGCGGCGGTGGCGGGCGTGCCTTTGGCGCGCCCCTACGGGCCTCGCGGCCATGGAAAAGCGCATATTCCCTTTTTTCTGAGAACGTCGGTTACGTCCGCGACGACGGGCGTAGCCACGTAGGGGTGCGCCGTCAGGCATGCCCGGGGCCCCGCCTTGCCGGGGAATGTAAACCGCGACCTCCGTGTCCCTTGCGGTGATGGCGGGTATGCCTGTCGGCGCGCTGCGACTGACAGACTGGCTCCGTTTTGTGTCAAATTGGCAGATTTTCGCGCGTGGCAAGCCCTTTGCCTTACGGAAGAGTGAAATCATTAAAAAAAAGAACCGTTATGACATTTGACAACTTCACCATCAAAGCTCAAGAGGCCGTCCGCGAAGCCATCAACCGCGCTTCGGCCGGCGGCCAACAGTCCATCGAGCCTGTGCACCTGCTCCGCGGTGTGATGACGGTGGGCGAGAATGTGACGAACTTCCTTTTCGGCAAGCTCGGGGTCAACGAGCGTACGCTGGCTCAGGCGGTCGAGGGCGAGATAAAGCACCTGCCGCGCGTCAGTGGCAGCGGCGAGCCCTACCTGAGCCGCGAGGCCAACGACACCCTCCAGAAGGCCGCCGACACGGCGCGCGCCGACGGCGACGAATACGTCGGGCTGGAGGCCCTGTTGCTGGGCCTGCTGCTCACGAAGAGTTCGGCCTCGACGATGCTCAAGGACGCCGGCGTGACCGAGGCCGCCCTGCGCCAGGCCATCAAGGAGCTGCGCGGTGGCGCCAAGGTGAGCTCGGCGTCGAGCGAGGACACCTATCAGGCGCTCGAAAAGTACGCGCGCAACCTCGTAGCCGAAGCACGCGAGGGCAAGCTCGACCCCGTCATCGGCCGCGACGAAGAGATACGCCGCGTGCTGCAAATCCTGAGCCGCCGTACGAAGAACAACCCTATCCTTATCGGTGAGCCCGGTACGGGTAAGACGGCCATCGTCGAGGGCTTGGCCGAGCGCATCGTGCGCGGCGACGTGCCCGAGAACCTCAAGGACAAGAAGCTCTACTCCCTCGACATGGGTGCCCTCGTGGCCGGAGCGAAGTACAAAGGGGAGTTTGAGGAGCGGCTGAAGAGCGTCGTCAACGAAGTGACCCGCTCGGAAGGCGGCATCATCCTCTTCATCGACGAAATCCACACGCTGGTTGGCGCCGGCAAGAGTGAGGGCGCCATGGACGCCGCCAACATCCTGAAGCCTGCCCTTGCGCGCGGCGAGCTGCGCAGTATCGGCGCCACGACCTTGGAGGAGTATCAGAAATACTTCGAGAAGGACAAGGCCCTCGAGCGCCGTTTCCAGACCGTCATGGTCGACGAGCCGAGCGAGGAGGACAGCATCTCCATCCTGCGTGGCCTGAAGGAGCGTTACGAAAACCACCACCGCGTGCGCATCCAGGACGACGCCATCATCGCCGCCGTGCGCCTGTCGTCGCGCTATATAACGGAGCGCTTCCTGCCCGATAAGGCCATCGACCTCATGGACGAGGCCGCCGCCCGCCTCCGTATGGAGCGCGATTCGCAGCCCGAGGAACTCGACGAAATCAGCCGTCGGCTGAAGCAGCTCGAGATAGAACGCGAGGCCATTCGCCGCGAGAACGATGAGCCCAAGCTCGCCCAGCTCAACAAGGAGATATCCGAGCTTTCCGAGCAGGAGCGCGACCTGCGCGCCCGCTGGGACGGCGAGCGCCAGCTGCTGGGCAAGATTCAGCAGAACAAGCAGCAGATCGAGCAACTCAAGTTCGAGGCCGACCGCGCCGAGCGCGAGGGCAACTACGGCCGGGTGGCCGAAATCCGCTACGGGCAGATCAAGGCGCTTGAGGACGAGATAGAGGCCGTGCAGCGCCAGCTGCGCGAGCGCCAGGGTGGTCAGGCCCTCGTGAAGGAAGAGGTCACGGCCGACGACATAGCCGACGTCGTGAGCAAGTGGACGGGCATACCCGTCAGCCGCATGATGCAAAGCGAGCGCGAAAAGCTGCTGCATCTGGAGGAAGAGCTCCACAAGCGCGTCGTCGGGCAGGACGAGGCCATCCAGGCCGTGGCCGACGCCGTCCGCCGCAGCCGTGCGGGCCTGCAGGACCCCCGGCGCCCCATCGGCTCGTTCATCTTCCTCGGCACGACGGGTGTCGGTAAGACCGAGCTGGCCAAGGCGCTGGCCGAGTACCTCTTCAACGACGAGAACCTCATGACGCGTATCGACATGAGCGAGTATCAGGAGAAGTTCAGCGTGTCGCGCCTGGTCGGTGCCCCTCCGGGATACGTGGGCTACGACGAGGGCGGCCAGCTCACCGAGGCCGTGCGCCGCAAGCCGTACAGCGTTGTCCTGTTCGACGAAATCGAGAAGGCGCACCCCGATGTGTTCAACATACTGCTGCAAGTGCTCGACGACGGTCGCCTGACGGACAACAAGGGCCGCACCGTCAACTTCAAGAACACTATCATCATCATGACCAGCAATATGGGCAGCCAGTACATCCAAAGCCAGTTCGAGAAGATGAAGCAGCAGCCCGCCGACCAGCGGCAGCGCCTCATCGACGAGACGAAGCAGGGCGTGCTCGACATGCTGAAGAAGAACATACGGCCGGAGTTCCTGAACCGCATCGACGACATCATCATGTTCGAACCGTTGCGCCGCGACGAGATAGAGCAGATTGTGCGCCTGCAGGTCGACGACATCGTGCGCCGGCTGGCTGCGCAGGACGTCACGCTCCGCGTCAGCGACGACGCCGTCCGCCTCGTGGCCCAGGCCGGGTTCGACCCCGAGTTCGGCGCCCGTCCTGTCAAGCGCGCCTTGCAGCGCCTGCTGCTCAACGACCTGAGCAAGACGCTGCTGGCCGGCAACGTCGACCGCACGCGCCCCATCGAGGTGGGCGTCGAGGGCGACCATCTGACTTTCAGCAATTGTTGATATCCAGTTTTTCCCTACCTGAGCGGGGACGTGTCCTAAGGGGCGCGTCCCCGCTTTCTGTGTGTGGGCGGACGTGCGCCGTTTCCGGCAAAACAAGTGTAGTCCCCGTTCCGAACAAGTGTAGTCCCAGAAATTCCTATCGTAGTCTTAGGAATTTCTGGGACTACACTTGCTTTATCGCGCCTGCCTTTGGCTGAACCGCTTGGTGCGGCCAAGGCCGCGGCCCTACTTGTTTGTGAAGCGGAACCAGTTGAAGTCCGCCACCCCGCCTACGCCCTCGGCGCTGCGGCTGAAGTGGAACAGGGCGAAGCGGTTGCCCGTCCAGGCGAGGCCCAGGCCCATGTGGAACGTGTCGCCGACGGGGCGGAAGTGCGTGCCGTCGAGGCTGTAGTAGAAGCGGGCGGTGAAGTCGCGGTCCGTGGTGCGGGCGCGCAGCCATACGCGGTCGGTCGGCAGGTCGGCGACGGCGGTCTCCTTGAGCTCGTCGTTTTCGAAGTAGGCCAGCGAGCGGCGCCCGTCCTGCTGCGTGACGGCCAGGTAGGCGTAGGGCCGCTGGAAGATGCCGAAGCCGGCGACGCTGCCGTCCTTGAGCCCCGTGACGTCCAGCTCGACGGTGCCCTGCGACAGGGGGCCCTGGACGCGTTGCGTCAGCGTGTTGCGCGCCATGTCCAGCTTCTCGGCGTGGGCGGCACGCAGCCGCAGGTAGCCCCGGCGCTCAGTGAGCGACCATCGCGAAGGGTCGGGGTTGTGGTTCCACTGCCATTGCAGCCCCAACTCCTTACGGCCGAACTCGTCGGTCGTGGCCGGCACCTTGATGGCGGCGCGCCGCGCGGCGACGGGCAGGGGGTAGGTGGCGACGTCGCGCCCCTCGGCGCCCAGCATGGGCCACCCGTCCTGCCAACTGACGGGGACGAGGTGGGGCACCCGCCCGATGGGGCCGCGGTCCTGCATGATGACGAACCACCAGCGGCCGTCCTGGAGTTGTACCATGCCGCCCTGGTGAAGTCCGTTGGGCGGGTAGGAGGTGGCGTCGTCCATGATGACCCGGTACTCGTAGGGGCCGTAGATGCTGCGGGAGCGCAGGCAGACCTGCCAGCCCTCGGTGCCACCGGCCGGGCAGGTGATGTAGTACATGCCGTTTATCTTATATACATGGGAACCCTCGGGGTGGCCCTGACGGTCGCCCTTGCGGTTGCTCACCGGGCCGCTCCATATCTTCCGGGCCCCGCCCTTGACGGATTTCAGGTCGGCGTTCAGCTCCGTCACGTAGAGGGTGCCCTGTCCGTGTACGACGTAAATGCGCCCGTCGTCGTCGAAAAGCACGCCCGGGTCGTACAGGTATTCGGGGAAAATGGTGCGCGTCCACGGCCCCTCGGGGCGATCGGCTTCGCATACGGAGAAATGGCCCGTGTCGCGGCCCCATCCGTAGGGCGTACAGAAAAATACGTAGAACCGCCCGTTGTGATAGCGTATCGAGCTGGCCCACGAGCCGTTGAGGTAGAGGCTGCCGCCTGCGAGGTCGTAGCGCGGGTCTTCGTCGTAGCGCGCCACGGCGTAGCCTGCCATCTCCCAGTCGACAAGGTTCTTGGACTTCAGTATGGGGCAGCCGGGCACGTAGTGCATACTGGTGGACACCATGTAGAAAGTGTCGCCGACGCGCGTCACGTCGGGGTCGGGCCAGTCTCCCCAGAGAATCGGATTGGTGAACGTGCCGTCGCCGTTGTTCGGCGTCCAGGTCGTGACGGACTGCGCGCCGGCCGTAGCGGACAGGCCGACCAGCAGTGCGCCGAGGGTAAGAGGTTTGAGCCACATAGTGGAAGTTTGTTTGTGCAAAGTGATTGATAAGGACAAAAGTAGGAATTTCCGGCCTGAGGGTAGTCGACGTTATCGGGAAAAATGACAAACCGTTGATGTTAAGCAAGAGAAACGGGCGTTCCGGCGTGGGATTTTTGTCGCTTTCCGCGTTTTGCGTAAATTTACGGCAAATTGAATATCTGAGCGTAAGGATTTTGAGGATGAAAAGTGTTTTTGTTTCCTGTCTCGCCCTGCTCGGCGCGTGGTTCGGTGTCGGATCGCTGGCGGGGCGCGTCATCCATTTCCCGGCGTACGGTCAGCACAAGGACTGGCAGTGGATGGAGGTGTACCGGGCGGAGTTCACGCCCGACTCGGCCGTGTTCGACGTGACCCTCTACGGCGCGCCGGGCGAGCGGTTGCGCCTGTCGTCGGGCGACGCGTTGTGCGGTCTGCCCTCGGGGCGCACCAGCCGCCTGCTTCGCGCTGAGGGTGCGCCGCTGGACAGCCTGGTGACCGTGCCCGACTCGGGCTCGCTGACGCTGAGGCTGGCGTTCGAGCCCGTCGCGGCCGGCGACACGGCGGTCGACTGGCTCAGCGGCGCCGACGGCCATAAGGTCTACGACGCCCTGTCGCTGCGCGCTCCGTCCGCAGGCGGCGGGGGCGTGACGTGCCGGATAGCGGGGCGCGTGGCCGACACGACGCGCGTGTCGCGCTTCCTGCTGCTGCCCGAGGGGGCCGACCCGCGCGTCGTGACGCCCCTGTCGCTGCCCGTCAGGGGCGGGCGCTTTGCACGTACGTGCCGTTTCCCGCGCCCCATGTGCGTAGAACTCATCGCTTACGAACAGCTGATGCGGGGAGCGTGGATGCCTGCCAGGTTTTTCGCAGAGAACGGGCGGGTCGACGTGAGCTGGCGCGGTGACGAGCGGGCCGACGTGGCGTCGGACGGCGCACTGGGCCGGCAGGACTCGGCGATGCGGGCCGAACACCGTGCACGGTTCAAGCCCCGCCTTGCGCCCTACTACGATCGCATGGACCAGCTCTACGAGGCCGGAGCGAGTTACTCGGCCGAGGGTAGGGCCCTGTTCGACACGCTGGACGTGGTGATGCGGCGCTATTACTCCGACGTCGGCACGCCGCGCGACGGCGACCGCCTCGATTTGCTCTACCGCGAGCGCGACCGCTTGGAGCGCGAGCGCAGGCTCCACTCCGCCGCTTATTACGCGCTGCACGACAGCATCGTGCGCATCAACGCCGAGGCCGACGCCTGGCAGCGCCAGTGGGCCGAGGACCACCCCACGCTCGTGGGACTCTACCTCGTGCGCGAACAGTTGCAACGCGAGGGCCAGCCCGACTCGGTCTACGACGCACTGGCCGCCCTGTTCGAGCGGCGTTACGCCGCGCCTTTTGCGGCACATCCGGTGACAGCCGAGTGTCGCGACCTGATAGCTGGCCACACTGCGCTGCGCCCCGGTGCGCGGTATATCGACTACACGGCGACGCGCCTCGACGGTGGCGAGGAGCGCATCGGTACGCTGCTGGCGGGCCGTGTGACGCTTGTCGACCTTTGGGCCTCGTGGTGCGGGCCTTGCCGCCGCAACTCGCTGCGCCTCATCCCTGTCTACGAGAAGTGGCGCCCGTACGGTTTCCAGGTGATAGGCATTGCCCGGGAGCACGGCGACACGCGCGCCATGCGGCAGGCCATCGGGCGCGACGGCTACCCGTGGGCGCAGTTTGTCGACCTCGACGATCGCCACGGCGTCTGGGAGAAACACCGCTTGGCCCGCTCGGGCGGCGGCACGGTGCTCGTCGACAGCGACGGCACGGTGATGGCCGTCAACCCTACGGCGGAGGAGGTGGACCGCCTGCTCGCGGAGCGCTTCGGCGCGGCGCAGTAGGCGGGCACGGCAAAAACACGGCGCGGGGGAGCTTCCATCGAGAGCTCCCCCGCGCTGCGTATGGGGTGGGGCGGCGTGGCGCGCCGCGACCGGTGGCTTAGTCCTTTTGTCCTTTGCTCGCCTTGTCCTTTACTCCCCAGATGCGGCGCGTCAGCCAGCGGCGCACGGGCTCGTCGTAGCAGCGGGTGTAGACGTAGGCCATGGCGATGCACCCGGCCCAGACGGTCACGCCCAGAGCGAGCTGCCCCAGAGGCGAGGCGGCGTCCGCACCGTGGACGTAGGCGAAGTACATGTAGACGAAGGGGTAGTGCGTGATGTAGAGGGGGTAGGAGATGCGCCCGAGGAAGCGGCAGGCAAAACTGCTCTCGTGCTGCTCGTGAAGGGCGGAGGCCCCGATGATGATAATCAAGGGGAAGCCCGCCACGATGCAGCCCAGCTCGTACAGGGCGTTGAGCCGGACGTCGGCGCCCCCGACGCGGGGCATGGCCAGCAGGGCGACGAGCAACACGCTGCATACGAGGAACGGATGGGGCACGCTGAGGCGAGGGCGCCACCGCGCCAGCAGCAGGCCGGCCGTAAAGGGGAACATCAGTCGCGTAAAGCCCACGCGGAGCTCGTGCCCGGTCAGGGCCCAGCCGCCGACGATGTCGCCGCCCGGCGCCGTGAGGAGGTATTGCCCCGTGGCGAAGGCCGACGCCAGCACCACCACGGCCAGCAGCCACGTCGGCAGGCGGCGCAGCACGAGGGCGTAGAGGATGTTGGCGATGTACTCGAAGAAGAGCGACCACGTCGGGCCGTTGAGCGGATAGGTCTCCTGCCAGCCACGGACGTCGTACCCGACGCTCACGGGGAGCATCAGGCAGCCCATCACCGTGACGATAAGCAAGTGGGACAGCGTGGTCTGGTCCACGAGCGGGCAGACCACACTGGCGCCCGGGTAGAAGAAAAGGGCGCCAATCAGCGTGCCGAACACGACCATCGGCTGCAGGCGCACGAGGCGCCGCAGGGCGAAGTTGCGCCACGACATGCGGGGTCAGCGGTCGTCGTAGGCGTAGCCGATGACGAAGCCCGAGAGGATGAAGAAGAAGTCGACGGCCAGGTAACCGTGGTTGACGATCTGGTCGAGGTGGCTCGTGGCGTGCGCTTCGAGCAGGTGGAAAGCCACCACCTCGACGGCCGCTACGCCGCGCAGGCCGTCGAGGTGGGCAAAGTGGGGTTTGGGCCGGAGCACTCCTGCCGGGGGGGATAGAGATGTTGTCATATAATATAGGGTTTAGGTCTTAGAATCCGGCATGTTCGTCGCGGTTTTCGCGGCTGTCGACGTCGCGGCTTTTCTCGCCGTGGTAGGTCCACGTGACCTGGTCCGTGTGTTCGTGGCCGTCGCGGTCGGTGGCCGTGGCGCGGATGACGTTCTCGCCGTCGGCCAGCGTGACGCCCTCGATGACGTAGTGCACGTCGGTGTATCCCTTGCGGATGCCACTGAGCTCGCAGCCGTTGAGGCTGACGCGCGGCTGGCCGATGTTGGAGTAGACGGTGACGCTCGTCGTGCGGCGTTCGCGGTCGGTGTTGCGGCGCTGGGTCAGGTAGAGCACCGGCTCCGTGCTCCAGTTCGCCTTGTACCAGAAGTAGGAGTCTTTTTTTGTTTTCCGGTCGAAAGTGACGAGGCCCTTCATGTTGCGCGCCGGTACGCCGCCGCGCTCCCACATGGGGCAGCCGAAGTCAAACGTGTTCCACAGGTACGACGCGATGATGTACGGGTGGCGGGCTATCGTGGCCCACTGGTACTCGTGGGTTTTCGTCTGGAACGTTTCGGGGTAGAACTCCTTGGTCCAGTTGAGCGACTCGCCGAGCAGTTCCGTCTGGTGCTTCAGGTTGGCGTCGGCGCCGTACTCCGTGAGCATCAGCTTCATCTCGGGGTAGTTTTTCTCCAGCCCTTCGACCCATCCGTCGATGTCCTTGATTTTCTTCTCGTACCAGCCGAAGTAACGGTTCATGCCCTGGATGTCGGCGTTCATATTGACGGGATGGTCGGCGTGGCCGTAGCCGTTGACCGAGGCAGTGAAGCGGTCGGGGTCCTCGGTCTTGGCCAGGTCGTGGAGCGACTGCGTGAGTTGCGCGGTGTACGAGTGGGGCTGGTAAACCTCGTTGTGGAGGCCCCAGACGTAGATGGAGGGATGGTTGTAGCTTTGGCGGATGAGCTCGCGCAGCTGGCTGTGCGCGTTTTCCCACTCCTGGCCCGTCACGCGGTTGACGAAGGGAATCTCGGCCCAGACGATGAGGCCCAGCGAGTCGCACTTGGCGTAGACGTAGTCGGCCTGCTGGTAGTGGGCCAGGCGGACGGTTGTCGCGCCGACGTCCATGATGGTGGCCAGGTCGGCGGCGTGCTCGCGGTTGGTCAGGGCGCTGCCCAGTCCGAGCCAGTCCTGATGGCGCGTCACGCCGTACATGGGATACTTCTTCCCGTTCAGGTAGAAGCCCTTGCCCGCCACGATTTCGAACTTGCGCAGGCCGAGCGGCTGCACCACCTCGTCGACCGTGCGGCCCTGCCGGAGCAGGCGCGCCGTCACTTTATAAAGATAGGGGTCCTGCCGGCCTTGCCACAGGTGGGGCCGGCGCAGCGTGAAGCGGCTCTCGAGCGTTTGCTGCCCCTGCGCCGTGAGGTCGAAGGAGCGGCGGTCGGAAGCCACGACCTTGCCCTCGGCGTCGCTGACGGTGGTTTCGAGCGTCACGGGCTGGGGGTGGAGCGTGGCGTTGTCGAGCTTGACGCGCACACTGACGTCGGCCGAGCGCGCACTGACGTTCTGCTGGCGCACGTAGACGCCCGGCGAGGCGTAGTCGGTGACGGCGATGTGGCAGGGGTCGGTCACGACGAGCCATACGGGGCGGTAGATGCCGCCATAGACGCCGAAGAGGTTATGATTGACGGGGATGACGTCCGGGCGGGCGGAGTTGTCGGCGCGGACGAGGATTTCGTTGGTCTCGCCGAACTTCACGTCGTTCTGAATCTCGCAGGCGAAGGCCGAGTAGGCCCCGCGGTGGCTGCCGACAAGGCGCCCGTTCACGTAGACCTCGGCGCAGGAGCCCACACCCTCGAACCTGAGGAACAGGCGGTTGCCTTTCCACTCGGCGGGGAAGACGCACGTCTTGCGGTAGTAGGCCGGGCCGGCGTAGAAGTTGTTGGCGCGTTGCTGCATGTCGTGGGCGTTCCACGTGTGGGGCAGGCTGACGCTGTCCCAGCGGCCGTTCCATTGCGCGGCGGCCTGGCGAGCGTCTGTCGTGGCGGGCATTTTCTTGAACGTCCAGCCGTCGTTGAAGGGGAAGACGTCGCGGGCTTGGGCCGTGGCGGCGGTCAGGCCAAGCAGGAGGGTGGTGAGGAGGTGCTTCATGCTTTCTGGGTCGTTAGAAGCTGATAAACTTGGCAGCCGGTCAGCAGGAAGGCGCCGACGCCGTAGGTTTCGGTCATGTCGCGGGTGACTTTCTTGGGGTCGGCGCCGATGGGCTGCACGTAACCCAACTTGCCGTCGGGCTCGACGGCGTCGGTGAGGGCCTGCCAGCCTTTGAGCACGACGGGCAGGTAGGCGTCGCGGTCGAGCAGGCCCTGGTTCACGCCGTAGGCCAGGGCGTACGTGATGAATCCCGTTGCGCTCGTCTCGGGCGAGGGGTAGGACGCCGGGTCGAGCAGGCTGGCGTGCCAGTATCCGTCCGGGCTTTGCAGTTCGGCCAGCCGCTTGGCCAGCTCGAGGTAGAGCGCTTCGTAGTAGGCGCGGTGACGGTTGGAGGACGGCAGCTCCTGCAACACCTCGCACAGGCCGGCTATGACCCACGCGTTGCCGCGTCCCCAGAACACCTTGCTGCCGTTGGCCTCGCGCTGGTCGAAGTAGCGCCAGTCGCGGTAGAAGAGGTGCTCCTCGCGGTCGTAGAGGAAGTCACAGGTGGCGCGGTACTCCTCGTTCATGAAGTCGATGAAGCGGCGGTCGCCGGTCAGGCGGTACATCTTGGCGTAGACGGGCGGCGCCATGAAGAGGGCGTCGCACCACGACCAGCGCTCCAACGTCACGGCGCGGCTGTAGTTGAGCTCGAGGGTGCCGTCGGAGGGATGGCTGACGACGAACTCAGTGCGCGCCAGCGTGGGCAGCCACATGGAGCGCTCGCCGTATTTGCGGTACAGGTCGAGCCAGACGGCGCTGACGGCGATGTCGTCGGCGTGGTACATGCGCGCGCCCGGCTGCCACTGGTGGCGGCGTCCGATGCGCAGCAGCCATTTATAATAGGTGTCGTCCTGGTCTGTGCGTTCGGCCAGTTCGGCCCAGTCGGCCATGCCGACGTAGAGCGCGGCCTGGGTCCAGTCCAGCTCGTTGCGCTTGCCGTTTTCGGCGGGGTTGGCTATCTGCCAGTCGGCCACGCGCTTCATGATGGCTTTTACTTCGGCCGGCTTGGGCGTCGCTTCGCCGCGCATTCCGAGGGGCAGGGCGGCGAGGAGGATGAGGGTGAGTAGTTGTTTCATCGTCGTGTGAGGGTTAGGTAAGTGCTTCGCGGTATTGGTTGTTGGCTTTGCCTGTCGTGGTGAGCGTCAGGCGGATGACGAACGGCTCGCCGGGGTCGGCGGAGGGCATGGCTACGTTGTACTCGTTGCTGGTCGTTTCGACCACGCGGAGCGGCGTGCCGTCGAGCAGGGCGGCGGCCGTGGCGCGCTGGCCCTTGTTGGTCTTCACGGTGAGCCAGCCCGAGTAGGGACGGTTGAAGACGACCATGAACACGTCGTCGCCCCGGCGTGTGTAGTAGCCCCAGTCCTGTTTGGGCAGGCCGGCGTAGTCGCAGCCGTAGAGGCACGTGCCGTAGCGCGCGGTCCAGCGGCCCAGCGCCTCGGCCATCTCCTTCTCCTCGGGACGGAAGTCGCCGTCGGCCTGCGGGCCGAAGTTGACCACCATGTTGCCGCCCATCGACACGGCGTGTACGATGCGGTCGAGCACCTCGACGGGTGTCTTCACGTAGCTCAGCGACCAGTCCTTGTGGTAGCCCCATTGGTTTTCGGGCAGCGTCATGCAGGCCTCCCAGTCCCACTGCGTCACGCGCAGGTCGCGCACCGGGTCGGGCAGCTTGCGCTCGTAGCCCGACTCGTAGTCGCCCATGAGGTGGCCGTTGCTGTCGAAGTGGCGCTTGCCGTAGTCGTCGGCGCGCAGGCGGCTGTTGACTGTCACGCCGGGGAGGAGCTCCTTGAGCATAGTCTCGGCGTGGGCGGTCCACCAGGCGTTCTTCTTGATCGAGGCGTCCCACGTGCCGTCAAACCAGAAGTCCTTGACCGTCGGGTAGCGGGTGGCGAGCTCGCGGAGCTGGTTGTCGGTGAACGCAAGGAAGCGGCGGAAGGCCACACTGTCCTCCGGCGTCTTGATGTCGTAGCGCCAGTCGGGGTGGCTCCAGTCCATGACGGAGAAGTAGAAGTGCACGTCGAGGCCCTCGTCGTTGAAGGCCTTCACAAGCTCGCCCAGGATGTCCTTCCCGTAGGGCGTGTGGGCCACGGTGTAGGGCGAGTATTTGCTGGGCCAGAGGCAGAAGCCCTCGTGGTGCTTGGTGGTGATTTTCACGTAGCGGGCGCCCATGTTCTTCATCATCTTGGCCCAGGCGCGGGCGTCGAAGCGCGTGGGGTTCCACTGCTTCATGAGCTCCAGCCACTCCGCCGAGGGCACCTTGGCCCACGACTTGAGCCACTCGGCGGCGCCGCGGTAGACCTTGCCGTCCCACTCGCCGCCCGGGATGGCGTAGAGGCCCCAATGGATAAAGGCGCCGAGACGGTTGTCGCGGAACTTGCGCATGGCGTCGTCCTGACGCTTCTCGAAGCGCGTGGCGCCGTACTTCAGCGGCACGTCGGGCTTGGCCGCCGGCGCTTGTCCCCATGCCGTGCCCGCAGTCAGGGCGCAGGCCAGCAGCAGGGATGAAAATGCTTTTCTCATCGTTGTTTTACTTTGTCAGTTTGTTGATGTTTTGGGTAAGTTTGTTAGGAAACGACCTCAAAGTTACGCATAATCCCCCGACCGCGCCCGCTCTGCCCTCCGTCTTTTTCGAGAAAAACAAGTGCTACGACCGTTTTTACAAGTACTACGACAGGAATTTCTATCGCTGCGATAGGATTTTCTGTCGTAGTACTTGGTGGGAACGGGGACTACACTTGTTTTTCCGGGCGGGGACCCCGCGTGTGTCATGGCCGGGCGCGGCGTGTCTGGCAGCGTGGCAGCCACAAAATGGCCGGCGTCCTTTGTTCCCCCGGCGGTCTTTGCGTTTCGTACCCCCAGCGTGTGGCGGGTTGTCGGGGTTTTCGTATCTTTGTCGGCAGACAGACTTAATTCTTTTCGCCTATGAAACGTACATTGCTCCTTACCCTGGCCTTCCCGGCCCTGCTCAGCGCCGCGGCGGGCGACGACCTGGGCCTGCTGCCCGAGCCGAAGCGCGTGGTGCGCACGGCGGCCGTGGGCTTCCGCCCGACGACGGCCACTCCCCTTGTGCTTCAGTTGCCCGACGACGTAGCGGCAGCCGTGCGTCCGGCTGCCCGCGCTCTGGGTTTCAGCGTGAGCGGGACGGACGCCGCTGCGGGCGGGGCCGTCATGCTGCGCCCCTCGGCGCCGGCCGACAGCCTCCGGCCGCACGGCTACCGCCTGCGGCTCGACGCGGAGGGCGCCGTGATTGCCGCGTCCGACGCCGAGGGCTTCCGCTACGGCCTGACCACGCTGCGCCAGCTCATGGACAGCGACAGCCTGCCCGCCCTCGACATCCACGACTATCCCGGCCTGGAGTGGCGCGGCGTGATGCTCGACGTCTCCCGCCATTTCTCGTCCGTCGACTTCGTGCGGCGGCAGGTGGACCTCCTGGCGCGCTACAAGATCAACCGCCTGCACCTGCACCTCACTGACGGCGCCGGCTGGCGCATGGAGGTGAAGCGCTACCCGCGCCTGACGCAGTTTGCCGCCTGGCGCCCGCAGGCCAAGTGGAAGGACTGGTGGAACGCCGACCGCCACTACGCCGAGCACGACGCGCCCGGTGCCTACGGCGGTTACTACACGCAGGACGAGCTGCGCGATCTCGTGGCCTATGCCGCCGAGCGGGGCGTCACCGTCGTGCCCGAAATCGAGATGCCGGGGCACTCGGAGGAGGTGCTGGCGGCCTACCCCGAACTGTCGTGCACGCACGAGCCCTACAAGCAGGCCGACTTCTGTCCGGGCAACGAGGAGACGTTCCGCTTCCTGGAGAACGTGCTCACGGAGGTGATGGATGTGTTCCCCTCGCCGTACATCCACATCGGGGGCGACGAGGCGGCCAAGGCGTCGTGGCCCTCGTGCCCCCTGTGCCAGCAGCGCATGAAGGAGGAGGGACTGGCCGACGTCGAGCAGCTACAGGGCTACTTCGTGAGACGCATCGGGCGCTTCCTCGAAAGCCACGGACGCCACCTCATCGGCTGGGACGAGATCCTGAGCGACTCCCTGCCGCGCCAGGCGGCCGTCATGGTGTGGCGCGACACGGCCTACGTCAAGCGCGCCCTGGCGCAGGGCAAGCGCATGGTGCTCGCGCCGGCGGCCTACTTCTACCTCGATTACTACCAGGACGCTCCCCATACGCAGCCCGAGGCCATCGGCGGCTACGTGCCGCTCGAAAAGGTGTACAGCTTCGACGCCGAGCCCATGTTTGCCGACTGTCCGGACAAGCTGATGGGCATCCAGGGCAACCTGTGGCGGGAGTACATCCCCACGGACGCCGACGTCGAGCGGATGCTCTACCCCCGCGTGCTGGCAGTGGCCGAGCAGGGGTGGACCACCGAGCCGGCCCGTTACCGCCAGCGCACCGCGCCGCGCAAGGACTACGCCGACTTCCGCCGCCGCGCGCTGCGCCACGTCGAAGCGCTCCGCACCGAGGGCGTGCAGGCGTTCGACCTCGGTCGCGAGACGGGGCGCCGGCCCGAGTCGCAGACGCCGGTGGACCACATGGGCGTAGGCTGTGCAGTGACGTACAACGCGCCGTTCAGCCCCTACTACCCGGCAGCCGGCGCCGCCACCCTGACCGACGGACGCCGCGGCGACTGGACCTACGGCGACGGGGCCTGGCAGGGATTCATCAGCCGGGAACGGCTCGACGTCACGGTCGACCTGGGCCGTGTCCGTACCGTAAAGGAGGTGAGCGCCGACTTCTTCAACGCGCCCGGGGCCGAGGTGCTCTTTCCCGTAGGGATGGAGGTGGAGCTGTCGGTCGACGGACGCGAGTTCACCGCCGTCGGGCGCGACGACGCCCCGGCCGACGCGCCGGCCACGCAGCCCGTCTGCACCCTCGCCTGGCGGGGCGAGGGTCGGGCGCGCTACGTGCGCGTCAAGGCACCGGCCGGACCGTCGGGCGGCTGGGTGTTTACGGACGAGATTGTGATTCGATGAACTGACGCTTGGCCTGCGATAAAAGAAACGCCCTGGGGAACTTTCCTCAGGGCGTTATGTGTTGCAGGCGCACCATGTTTTCTTCCGCCGTGCTGATGTACTGTTTCACGTAGGGGTGGTTGCGGAACTTTTCGGGGGCCTTCTTCATGATGGCGCGGATTTGGTCGGTCAGGATGGGGTAGTGGTACTGATTGCAAAGGAGCATGAAAACGCCGGGGCCGAGCACGTTGTCGTAGTTGTCCATGATGAATTTCGTCTCGAGGCGCTCGATGCGTGCGGAGAGCTTCTTGGCCTTCGGTTGCAGCTCCTCGCGGATTTTGGCCGGGGCGATGCCCTCCATCATCATTCGCATCTCTTGGTACGAGAGCTCCATGTATTCGTTGTCGAGGCGCTCCTTCTCTTGCAGAAAGCGGTAGAGGCGGTCGTTGAGGGGGCCTCCGCTGACGCGCTGGCCCATGTTGTCCATGCGGACGTCGAGGTTGCAGTCCTCAATGACGAGCGGCATGAGATACTCGTTGTCCATGAAGAGCTCGGCCATAACGACGGAGTCGACGGGGCCCATGAAGCTGAATCGCCCGTGTACTACCTCGCACGAGTCGATGCGGCTTGTCTGGAAGCCGCTCGCCACTTGCAGGTACAGCATCCGCCCGTCGAACGAGTTGACCGACGAGTTGCCAGCTATGTTGTACTGCTGGGCGCACGAGGTCAGCGAAAGCAACAAGGTCAGTAAGTAGAAGATTCTGTTCATTAACTCCTATCTTTGTTGGACAAGGGCAAAGATACAGCGGAATTGCGATAGACGGTACGCCCGGCGTGCGAAGATAGGTTGAAAATAGTCTTTTTTGTGATTTGCAGGTAGCAAATGTAAAAAAATGGCGGTCAATTTTTACATTTGCCGCCGACAGTCGGGTGCGGGTCAGGCTTCGCCGGCCCGTTTCAGGGCGGCTGGGATGCGGAAGGCTGCGAACACCTGATAGACCGCTGCGATCGTGAGCAGCAGGAGCCACTCGTGTCCGCGCAGGGGCCCCGCCTGCCATACGTTCATGAACATCAGCGGCGCCACGAGCAGCAGCAGGACGGCGCTCAGCAGCTGCTGACGGCGCAGGCGCCGCACCGTGAGGTCGCGACCGTCGTATCCGGCCAGCATCTGCATAGGGACGAACATCAGCGCCCCGGCGCTGTACACGTAGGGCGAGGCGCCCGTCAGGCCCGGCACGGCATAGAGGGCTGCGCCCGCCACGAGCAGCACGCCGCCCGCGCCGTAAATCAGGTTTTGCAGCTTACTGAGCGGCCTCATCGCCGGCCGGCCGGGTGCGGATGACGTAGATGTCTTCATTGGCAGTCTTCATGAAATACTTCTCGCGGGCAATGCGTTTCATGGCGTCGGGGTTGCGCTTCAGCTCTTCGAGCCGGCGCGTGTCCTCGCGGAACTTCTGCTGGTAGTGGCTGATTTCGCTCTTCAGCTCGCGGATGCGCGCCTGGTTGACGCGGCGGTGGCTGAAACTGTTGGGGTCCAGAAAGCCCACCACGGCGACGAAGATGACGATGGCCCAGAGGTACTTGTGGCGCCAGCCGTAACGCAGAAAACGGTAGAACTTGCTCATGAGGCGTTCGCGGGGGTTGTTATTGCGGCGGTAAAGGTAGTGATTTTTTGCGGAATCAGCGCAAATCGTGGCGCTCCATCCGGAATTCCGCCAACTGCTCGTACTTTGTGCCGGGGCGGCCGTAGTTGGCGTAGGGGTAGATGCTGATGCCGCCGCGCGGGGTGAAGCGGCCTTCTACCTCTATATACCGTGGGTCCATGAGGCGGATGAGGTCCTTCATAATGGTGTTGACGCAGTCTTCGTGGAAGTCGCCGTGATTGCGGAAGCTGAAGAGGTAGAGCTTAAGGCTCTTGCTCTCGACCATGCGTCGGTCGGGGATGTAGCTGATGCGGATTTCGGCGAAGTCAGGCTGCCCCGTGATGGGGCAGAGGCTGGTGAACTCAGGACAGTTGAAGCGCACCCAGTAATCGTTGCCGGGGTGGCGGTTCTCGAAGGCCTCGAGCACGTCGGGGGCGTAGTCCGAGCGGTAGTCGGTGCGGCGTCCGAGGGCTTGCAGGTGGTCATTGGCTCTGTTTTCCATAAGGCGGATGTTTTTGGTCGGGCTAACAAACGGACACGGGCGCCTTGCGGCGGCCGAAGTTCCGCGCCAGCACGGGGGCGAACGGGGTGGTGAACGTGCGCGCCTGGGCGGGGCAGCCCTTCACGCAGGCACAGCAGCGTATGCAGCGCTGCGCGTCGGTGTGGGTCTCGTCGCCCTTGGCGATGGCGGCGTTGGGACAGAGGCGCACGCAGCGGCCGCAGTGCTCGCAGCGGGCGGCGTCGGTCCGGGGGGCGCGGCTGGCGGCGAAGCGCTCGGGGTGGCGTCGGTAGCGGAGCACGAAGCGCGCGAAGCGCAACGTGCTGAGCAGTCCGCTGCGCGGGTGCTTCAGGCGGGTGGCGTCGGCCTCGGTCCAGGCGCTGTCGGCGAGCTTCAGGCGCACCGCGCGGCCCAGCTCGGCGGCGTCGGCGAGGTCGGCCTCGTCGGGGCGGCCCGTGGCGATGGGCGTGGCCTCCGTGCTGTACGAGTGCTCGCCGACAAAGGCGGCGACTGCCGCGATGCGGCACTTGCGGGCGCTCAGAAAGGCGGCCAGCTCGACGGCCGCGCCGCCGAAGTCGCGGTTGCCGTAGACGACTACGGCCACGACGGGCGTGAGGCTGCCGCTCAGGCCTTCCAGCCGCTGGAGGGCCAGCGGGGCTACGCGGCCGCCGTACACGGGTACGGCCACGACGGCTATGCCGTCGGGCGGCAGTTTGGCGCCGGCCACGGGGACGCGCGTGGCGTCGATGGTGTCGACCGGGGCCTGGTCGGGCCCGGCCAGCGCCGCGGCTACGGCGTGGGCCACGCGGCGCGACGTGCCGGTCGGCGAGAAGTAGATTTCGAAGACTTTCATGGTCGTGTCGGGATGGGTCAGGCTTGGCGGCCTTTCAGCCGCAGGTATTTCTCGAGCCCCTCGCGGCGCAGCTGGCAGGCGGGACAGTGGCCGCAACCGTCGCCCGGGATGCCGTTGTAGCAGGTGAGCGTCTCGCGCCGCACGACGTCGAGCACGCCGAGCTCGTCGGTCAGCGCCCACGTCTGGCACTTGTCGAGCCACATGAGCGGCGTGTGGATGACGAACTGCGCCTCCATGGCCAGGTTGAGGGTGACGTTGAGGCTCTTGACGAAGTTGTCGCGGCAGTCGGGGTAGCCGCTGTAGTCCGTCTGTGACACGCCGGTAACGAGGTGGCGGATGCCGCGCTCGCGGGCGTAGACGGCCGCAATGCTGAGGAAGAAGAGGTTGCGCCCGGGTACGAAGGTGTTGGGCGGGCCGCCGGCCGGCTTGGCCTCGTCCATGGCGATGGACGTGTCGGTCAGGGCGTTGCGCCCCAGCTGCCCGACGAGGGGCAGGTCCATTGCCTCAAACGTGGCGCCGGCCTTGGCCGCGAGGGCGCGCGCCAGCTCGACCTCGAGCACGTGTTTCTGTCCGTAGGTGAACGAAAGGGCATGGACGGCCGCGAAGTGGCGCCGCGCCCAGAACAGGCAGGTCGTGGAGTCCTGTCCGCCGCTGAGCACGACGAGGGCAGGTTCGTCGTAGTGGGTCATAGGTCTTTGAGTCTTAAAACGTTGTACGAGATGTGGCGGTCGAAGACTTCGCCGCCCTCGATTTGCTTGATGCGGCGCACGGTGGCCACCGTCACGGGCAGGGCGATGACTTCGTAGAGCGTCTTGAGGACTATCTGCGAGAGCATGAGTGCCGGCATCGTCTCCCAAGGCACTACGCCGCCCAGCGCGATGGGGAAGAAAACGAGCGAGTCCGCCGTCTCGCCCACGACGGTCGAGGCGATGGCGCGCACCGAGAAGCCGCGGCCGCCCGTGCGCACCTTCATGCGGCTCATCACGTAGGCGTTCAGGAACGACCCGAGCAGGAAGGCGACGAACGAGCCGGCGACTATGCGCGGCGCCAGGCCGAAGATGGCGTGGAAACCCGCCTCGCCGTCCCAATAGGCGGCGCCCGGCAGGGCGTCGGCCGCCAGCCCGAAGAGCACGAAGAGCAGGTTCATGGCGAAGCCCAGCCAGATGACCAGACGCGCACGGCGGAAACCCCACACTTCGACCAGGCAATCGTTGATGATGTACGACACGGGGAATACAATCAGCCCCGCCGTCAGTTCGAGCGGCCCCATCGAAACCTGTTTCGTTTCGAGCAGATTGGCCGCGATAAGGCACACACAGAAAAGTACGGTCAGCACGAGAAAAGGCAGGCTGACACTTTGACGCGATGATTCCATTTCTTGTTTTTATCGAGGTTAGACAAGCACTCGTCGGCCCGAAAGCCGTGTGCAAAGGTAAGCATTTTCGCCGACACCGCCGCCTCCGTCAGGGCGAAAACAGCACCCGCCCCGACAAGTGCAGTCCCCAGCGAAACAAGTACTACGATAGGAATTTCTGTCGCAGCGATAGGAAAAACTGTCGTAGTACTTGTTTTTCCCTGTCGTAGTACTTGTATGATGGATGTCGGCGGCTATGCAGGTAGGGGCGCGCCGTCAGGCACGCCCGCGGGGTGCACATTCAGCGGGCATCTGTCTGCGTCGTTTGTAAGTCTGCGTGCTGGATTTCGCCCGTGGAGGGGCGAGCGGGCGTGCCTGGCGGCGCGCGCCTACGTGGCTGCGCCCGTCGTCGTGGAGGTCAATCCCGTTTTTACAAATGAGGGAAGCAGGCCTTATTCAGTAGCCGTGGAAGCCTGGCATCCGGGCCGTTTGTCGGCGGGGCGTCGGCATGGGGCGCATTTATCGGCGGACGGGGCGCAGCCTTTGGCCGGAAAGTCGTATCTTTGCCTGCTTTCCGCCCGCGCAGGGCGGCGAGCGTACGTATAACCGCAAAATTACGCATCATGGAAAAAGAGGAAAACAAGTACGTGGCTGTGGCCTACGAACTGTATACGACGGACGAGAACGGCGCCGCCGAGCTGGTCGAAAAGGCCCCGGCGGAACATCCGTTCCAGTTTATCACCGGCATGGGCTTCGCCCTCGACGCCTTCGAGGAGCGCATCGCCGCGCTCGCCGAGGGCAGCGAGTTCGATTTCGTCCTGCCCGTCGACCAGGCCTATGGCGACTATGAGGACGCGCGCGTGCTCAGTCTGGACCGCCAGATGTTCTGCGTGAACGGCCACTTCGACAAGGACAACATCTACCCCGGCAACGTGATTACGCTGCTCAACGAGGACGGCCAGCACCTGCACGGCATGGTGCTCGAGGTGGGCGACAAGGAGGTGAAAGTCGACATGAACCACCCCCTGGCGGGCCGCGACCTGCACTTCAAGGGCCAGGTCGTGACGATGCGCCCGGCGACGAACGACGAAATCCAGGGACTCATCAACCGCATGAGCGGCGGCGGATGTTGCTGCGGCGACTGCGAGGACGGCTGCGGCGGCCACGAGGAGGGCTGCGGCGGTCATGGCGAGGGCCATTGCGGTCATGGCGAGGGCCACGGTGAGGGCCACTGCCACGGCGGCCATCACGAGGACGGCCACTGCTGCGGAGGCGGGCATTGCCACTGACCCGACCGCGCGTGGACCTCTTAACAGACTCGCGATGAATACGTTTGGCAACATTTTC
Organism: uncultured Alloprevotella sp.; assembly: GCA_944322325.1. Classification (GTDB taxonomy): domain Bacteria; phylum Bacteroidota; class Bacteroidia; order Bacteroidales; family Bacteroidaceae; genus Alloprevotella. The sequence goes on along the minus strand of CALUOQ010000001.1, from coordinate 377,481 downwards.
CGCCTGACCTCGTTTGGCGAAAGTCACGGGGCGGGCATCGGCGGCGTGCTCGACGGCTTCCCGGCCGGCGTGGCGGTCGACTTGGACTTCGTGCAGCACGAGCTCGACCGGCGACGGCCGGGCCAAAGCCAGCTCACCACGGCACGCAAGGAGGGCGACCGCGTCGAAATCCTGTCCGGCGTGTTCGAAGGCCGCACGACGGGCACGCCCATCGGCTTCCTCGTGCGCAACGAGAACCAGCATTCGGCCGACTACGACAACCTGCGCGACGTCTATCGCCCCTCGCACGCCGACTATACCTACGACGTGAAGTACGGCCTGCGCGACCACCGCGGCGGCGGACGCTCGTCGGCGCGTGAAACGGTGGCCCGCGTCGTGGCGGGCGCTTTCGCCAAGCTGGCGCTCAGGCAGATGGGCGTCACGGTCTATGCCTACACCTCGCAGGTGGGCCCCGTCGCGCTGGAGCACGACTACACCCATTACTCGCCCGACGCCGTCGAGACGAACGACGTGCGATGCCCCGACGCCGCGAAAGCCGTCGAGATGGCCCGGCTCATAACGGAAGTGAAAGGCCGCGGCGACACCGTGGGCGGCGTCATCACGGGCGTCGTCAAGGGGTGCCCGCCGGGGCTGGGCGAACCGGTGTTCGGCAAACTGCACGCCGCCCTGGGCGCCGCCATGTTGTCCATCAATGCCGTCAAGGGCTTCGAGTACGGCGAGGGCTTCGCCGGAGCGGCCGCCTGCGGCAGCCAGCAGAACGACCGCTTCGTGCCCGCGCCCGGCGGGGGCGTCACGACGCTCACCAACCACAGCGGCGGCATTCAGGGGGGCATCAGTAACGGGCAGGACATCTACTTCCGCGTGGCCTTCAAGCCCGTGGCCACCCTCCTGACGGAGCAACAGACCGTGGGGACCGACGGACAGCCCGCCGTAGTCCGCGCCCGCGGGCGCCATGACCCCTGTGTGCTTCCTCGGGCCGTACCGGTGGTCGAAGCGATGGCAGCGATGGTCGTCCTGGACTTCGTTCTGCTGAATCGCAGCGCAAGGTGGTGAAAAATTCCCGGTGTTAACGTTTTTTTAGCCATCGGGGGGGGGGTAAAATCAATACTTCTTCTTATTTTTGCATCACCGTCGTGAGACGCAATAGAGACTATTATAGTTAAGTCTAGTTTAGTTTTTGTGTTGGTTAGCGGGGCTCTTGACTTTTTTCGGGGCCTCGCTAATTTTTTTGTCGCCGCCTTCGTAGCCCCGGCATAAACGGAGCGCCCCGCCGGGACTCCGAGGGGGAGGGCCGGCGGGGCGCTGTGCAGGGGAGGCGCGGTGTGCGTCAGCGGATGAAGAGCAGTTCGCGGTACTTGGGCAGTGTCCACATCTCGTCCTCGACGATAAGTTCGAGCTTGTCGATGTGGTAGCGGATGCTCTCGAAGTAGGGCTCAATCGTGTCGTGGTAGGCGATGGCCTTGTCGCGGATGTTGGCAATGGTGTTTGCCGCCTTGCGCTTTTCGACCATTTCGTCGACGGCCGTGGCGATAAAGCTGGTGTGTTTGTTGATATTCTCTATGATCTGCAAGTTGTACGCCGTGAGTTCCTGGGCCTTCTCTTTGGGATAGATTTCGTAGACCTTGTGCACATTGTCGATGAGCTTGCTCTGGTATTTCGTAGCGACGGGAATGATGTGGTTCATCGCAAGATCGCCCAGGACTCTCGCCTCGATTTGTACCTTCTTCTGATAGGTTTCGAACTTTATCTCGTTTCGTGCGGCCAGCTCGTTACGGTTCATCACGTGCATCGACTCGAACATCTGGATGGTCTCCGGGTCGAGGTATCGGTCAAATGTGAGGGGGCAACTGGTCTCGCAGTCGAGTCCGCGGCGCTGGGCCTCTTTCTTCCATTCCTCGCTGTAACCGTTGCCGTCGAAGTGGATGGGGCGGCAGGTGCGTATGTCGTCGCGCAGTACGCTGAGGATGGCTTCCGTCTTATCCTCGCCGTCGGCGATGAGGGCGTCGACGCGTTGGCGGAAGCTGGTGAGGGCTTCGGCGGCGGCGGTGTTGAGCAGCAGCATGGCGCTGGCGCAGTTGGCCGAGGAGCCTGCCGCGCGGAACTCAAAGCGATTTCCGGTGAAGGCAAAGGGCGACGTGCGGTTGCGGTCGGTGTTGTCGACGGTCAGTTCAGGAATTTGCGGGATGTCGAGCTCCATACTGTGTTTGCCGCTGACGCTGAAGAGCTTGTCTTCCTTGGTGTTTTCAATCTCGTCGAGCAGGCGCGACAGCTCCGTGCCGAGGAACGAGGAGATAATGGCGGGAGGCGCCTCGTGGCCGCCGAGGCGGTGTGCGTTAGTGGCGCTCATGATGGAGGCTTTGAGCACGCCGTTGTGCCGGTAGACGGCCATGAGCGTCTCTACGATAAAGGTGATGAAGCGCAGGTTTTCTTCGGACGTCTTGCCCGGTGCGTGGAGCAGGATGCCCGTGTCGGTGGACAGCGACCAGTTGCAGTGTTTGCCGGAGCCGTTGATGCCGGCAAAGGGTTTCTCGTGGAGCAGGCAGCGGAAGCCGTGCTTGCGCGCGACGTTGCGCATGAGCGACATGATGAGCATGTTGTGGTCTACGGCGAGGTTGCATTCTTCGTAGATCGGGGCGAGCTCGAATTGGTTCGGTGCCACCTCGTTGTGCCGCGTTTTGCAAGGAATGCCCAGCTCTAAGGCCTGGATTTCGAGCTCCTTCATGAAGGCGGCCACGCGCGCCGGGATGGCGCCGAAGTAGTGGTCCTCCATTTGCTGGTTCTTTGCCGAGTCGTGGCCCATCAGCGTGCGGCCCGTCAGGAGCAGGTCGGGGCGCGCGGCGTAGAGCCCCTCGTCGACGAGGAAGTACTCCTGTTCCCACCCGAGGTTGACCGAGACGCGGCGCACGTCGGGGTTGAAGAGCTGGGCCACGGCGGTGGCGGCCTTGTCGACGGCGAGGAGCGACTTTTTCAGCGGTGCCTTGTAGTCGAGGGCTTCGCCCGTGTAGGCGATGAACACGGTGGGAATCATCAGCGTGTCGCCCACGATGAACACGGGCGACGCGGGGTCCCACGCCGAGTAGCCGCGGGCCTCGAAGGTGGAGCGGATGCCGCCGTTGGGGAAGGACGAGGCGTCCGGCTCCTGCTGGATGAGCTGTTTGCCGCTGAACTCCTCGATGACGCTGCCCTTGCCGTCGGGCTCGATGAAGGAGTCGTGTTTCTCGGCGGTGCCTTCGGTGAGCGGCTGGAACCAGTGCGTGCAGTGGGTCACTCCCATGTCGATGGCCCACTGCTTCATGCCGTTGGCTACCTCATTGGCGATGTGTATGTCGAGGGCGGTGCCTTTTTCGATGACTTCGCGCAGTTTTCGGTACGTGCTGAGCGGTAGGTACTTGAACATCTTTTCTTGCGTGAAGACGTACTTCGCGAAATACTCGGTCGGACGCTCTTTGGGCTGAATCACTTCGAGCGGTTTCTTGCAGAATGCCGCTTCAACGACTTTGAATCTTAGATTTGACATGGGGTATGGAATGAAATTTTTGTTTGGTTTGAGTTGGGGCGGTGTCGGCGCTTACTGGGCGTCGAGGTAGCGGCGGGTGAGACCGTCGAAGTGTTCGATGCGCCGGTCGCGCAGGAAGGGCCACCAGCGGCGCACCTGTTCGCTGCGGCCGAGGTCGACGTCGACCGTCAGGCAGCACTCCTCGTCCTGCGGTGCCCGGGCGAGCAGTTCGCCTTGGGGGCCGGCCACGAAACTGCTGCCCCAGAACTGTATGCCCGCCGTCTGGCCCGACGGGTCGGGCTCGTGGCCCGTGCGGTTGACGGCGACGACGGGCAGGCCGTTGGCCACGGCGTGGCCGCGCTGTACGGTGGTCCAGGCTTCGCGCTGGCGGCTTTGCTCTTCGGGCGTGTCCGTGCTTTCGAAGCCTATGGCCGTGGGGTAGATGAGCAGTTCGGCGCCGGCCAGGGCCATGAGCCGTGCGCCCTCGGGGTACCACTGGTCCCAGCAGACCTGCACGCCGAGGCGCCCGACCGACGTGTCGATGGGGCGGAAGCCGAGGTCGCCGGGCGTGAAGTAGAACTTCTCGTAATAGGCGGGGTCGTCGGGGATGTGCATCTTGCGGTAGCGGCCGGCCAGCGTGCCGTCCGCCTCGAACACGACGGCGGTGTTGTGGTACAGGCCCGGCGCGCGGCGCTCGAAGAGCGACGTGACGAGCACCACGCCGTGGCGCCGTGCCAGGGCGGCGTAGTGTTCGGTGGCAGGGCCGGGGATGGGCTCGGCCAGGTCGAAGTGGTCAGGGTTCTCCGTCTGGCAGAAGTAGAGCGAGTCGTGGAGCTCCTGAAGCACGACGAGGCGGGCGCCCTCGCCGGCGAGGCGCCCGATGGCCTCGCCCAGGCGGGCGCGGTTGTGGGCGACGTCGGGCGTGTTGGCCTGTTGTACGATGCCGATGCGTAGGGTACGGTTCATCTTTTTCGGTGCTATATTAATATATGTGTGACGCGGTCTCAGAGCACCCCGACGGGGAACTGCATCGTCGCGCAGTGGAGCGAGCCGTGCTGGCGGATGAGGGCGCGGCAGTCGACGCCGACGAGGTCGTACTTGTCGAAAGCCTGGGCCAGCACGCGGCGGGCCGTGTCGTCGTGCTCGGGCTGCCCGTAGGTGGGGTAGAGCACGGTGGCGTTCATGACGAGGTAGTTGGCGTACGTGGCGGGCAGGCGCTCCGTGCCGTCGTAGATGGCGTCGGGCCAGGGGAGGGGCAGGAGGCGGTAAGGCTCGCCCGCGGCGGTGCGGAAGGTGCGCAGCTGCTGCTCCATGGCCTGAAGGTCGGCGTAGTGGGGGTCGTCGGGGCGGTCACAGCGCACGTAGACGATGGTGTCGTCGGGACAGAGGCGGGCCAGCGTGTCGACGTGGCTGTCGGTGTCGTCGCCCGCCAGGTGGCCGTGCTCGAGCCACAGCACACGCTCGACGCCCAGCCAGTGCCGCAGGCGCTCTTCGATTTCCTCCCGGCTGAGGCCGGCGTTGCGGTTAGGGTTGAGCAGGCAGGCCGCGGTGGTGAGCAGTGTGCCCCGCCCGTCGCTTTCGATGCTGCCACCTTCGAGGGTGAAGTCGAGGTGCGGGACGTAGTCGCCCTTCACCGCGCCGCGCTCGTGGAGCTGGCGGTTGATGGCGTTGTCGCGCTCGGCGGGAAACTTGCCGCCCCAACCGTCGAAACGGAAGTCGAGCAGCTCGGGCTGCCGGCCGCCCGTGATGGTCAGCAGGCCGTGGTCGCGCGCCCAGGTGTCGTCCGTGGGGCAGTCGAAGAGGGTGACGTTGTCCACCACGCGGCGGGGCAGCCGCTCGCGCAGCAGGCGGCCGACGGCGTCGGGCTCGGGCGTCACGACGAGCAGCCGCTCGCGCGAGGCAATCTCGTAGGCCAGGCGTACGTAGCACTCCGTCACTTCGGCCAGCATCGGCGCCCAGTCCGTCCCGGCGTGCGGCCACGTGAGCTGCACGCCGCTTTGTGGATACCACTCAGCGGCCAGCGTCCGGCTGCGCCGTTCTTCGGCCTGCGGCGCCAGCGTGTCGAATTTCAGCTCTAACGTCAGGTTTCCTTCGATGGCTACCGGTTTTTTTGCAAAAAGTCCCATGGATGTGCTGCGCTGATTTTTCCGGCAAAGATACGACTTTCCGCGAAAAGGGCGCGGCACTTGGTGCAAACAAGTACTACGACGGGATTTCCTATCGCTGCGACAGGAAAAACTATCGCTGCGACAGGAAATCCTATCGTAGTACTTGTGGAGAGCCGCCCGGCGGCGGGAACAATGAGGGGAGTGGGAGGGTTGAGGCTGAGGGGGCTGCTGAGTCGTCGCCCGCCGCTTGTCTGCCTCATGGCTTACGTGGGGTCCGTCTGCCCCGTCCCGTTTTACTTCAAGACTCCCGTAGTCTTGTTGCCCCCGCTGGGGCGCTGCGGTGCGGCGGATTTTCCGTACCTTTGCGCCGCGCCGCCCCCTCGGGGATGGCTTGTTTTACGAACGATGGTGAAGAAAAGGGAAGAGGCCGCCCGGATGGCGAAGTTCGTCGTCGTGGGTGTGATGAATACCGCTGTGACGTACGTGGTCTACGTGGCGCTGCGGGCGCTGGGCGTAGGCATATTTGCGGCCAACCTGGCGGGTTACGTGGCCGGCGTGGCGAACAGTTTCGTCTGGAGCCGGCGGTGGGTGTTCCGTCGCCGCACGGGGCACATCGGGCGGCAGGCCGCGCTTTTCGTGGCGGGCTTCGGCCTGTGCTATGGGGTGCAGTGGCTGGCGCTGCGGGCGCTGCTGGTGGCCGGGGTGGGCGAGTACGTGGCCCAGCTGCTGGCCATGTGCGTGTACACGGGGCTGAACTTCCTGTTCAACCGCTGCCTGACGTTTCGCTGACCCTCGCGGCCGGCGGGGTCACAGTTCGGCATAGTCCGGCACGTCGCGCAGGAAAACGGGCCGCCGCCCGGCGTAGTCCATGCGGCAGCAGTAGTGCTCCAGTCCGTTGCTCACGATGAGGTAGTCGACGCGCAGGGCGTAATTGTAGGCCGAAATCTGGTTGAACACGGCCTGCGTGATGCGCACGTCGGGCGCCTTGTACTCCACGATGAGGCGCGGCTGGCCGCCGTCGCGCGCGTAGAGCACGCTGTCGCAGCGCCGCCGCGTCCCGTTGAGCTGGAGCGTCACCTCGTTGGCCAGCAGGGCGGCCGGATAGTGCTTGTGTTCGATCAGGAAGTGGATGAAGTGCTGACGGACCCACTCCTCGGGCGTCAGGGCGACGTAGCGGCGGCGCAGCACGTCGTAGATGAGCGTGCGCCCCTGGCGGCTCGTCGTTTTTATGGCAAAGGCGGGCAAATTGAGTGGAATCATTTTCTTACTTTTGCAGGAGGACAAAAATAGGAAGATTATGAAAACCAAGCAAGAGATAGCCGGTAATTGGCTCGTGCGCTACACCAAGTTGCCGCTCGACACCTTCAGCCCGTACGTCCTGCTGACGAATTTCAACAACTACGTCGACCTGTTTTGCGAGCAGTGCGGCGCCGAACCCGTGGGCTTCGAGGCCAACATGCGGGCGGCGACGGCCGGGGGCCTGACGATAGTGAACTTCGGCATAGGCAGCCCCAACGCTGCCCTCATCATGGACCTGCTGAGCGCCGTGGCGCCGAAGGCCTGTCTTTTCCTTGGCAAATGCGGTGGCATCTCCGAGAAAACGCGGCTGGGCGACTACATCCTGCCGCTGGCCGGCATCCGCGGCGAAGGCACGAGCGGGGATTATTTCCCGCCCGAAATCCCCGCCCTGCCGGCCTTTATGTTGCAGCGCGCCGTGTCCACCGCCCTGCGCGACAATCAGCACGACTATTGGACCGGGACCGTCTACACGACGAACCGCCGCCTTTGGGAGCACGACGAGCGCTTCAAGGACTACCTGCGGACGACGCGCGCCATGGCCGTGGATATGGAGACGGCCACGCTTTTCACTTGCGGATTCTACAACCACATACCGACCGGCGCGCTGCTTCTTGTCTCGGACAACCCCATGGTGCCCGAAGGCATCAAGACCGGCGAGAGCGACCGTCGCGTGACGCAGACCTACGCCGCTACCCACGTGCGCATGGGCATCGAGGCGCTGCGCCTCATCATCGGCGAGCGACGCACCGTGCGCCACCTTAAGTTTGACTGGTAGCCCCGCCGCCACACATTATATTATAGTTATGCCAAGTCCGAAAACCAACGCCGCGTCGAAAGGCGTGAGTTACGAGAGTATCGTGCGTGAGGTACAGGCCGGCGAGTTCAAGCCGGTCTATTACCTCATGGGCGCCGAGAGTTATTACATCGACCGCCTGGCCGACTTCATAGTGGAGCGCGCCCTTCGCCCGGAGGAGCGCGATTTCAACCTCATCATGCTCTACGGCGCCGACGTCGAGGCGGCCGACGTTGTCAACGCCGCCAAGGGATACCCAATGGGGGCGCAACGCCTCGTCGTCTGCGTCAAGGAGGCGCAGAACATCCGCGCCATTGACCAGCTGGCCTACTACCTGCAAAAGCCTCAGCCGACCACGGTGCTCGTCGTCTGCCACAAGAACGGCGTACTCGACCGCCGGAAAAAACTGGCGGCCTTGGTCGAGAAAGTCGGGGTGCTCTTCGAATCGAAGAAACTGTACGAGAGCCAGCTGCCCGCGTTCATTGGCAGCTATCTCAGGCGGAAAGGACTTGCCGCCGACCCCAAAGCCACAGCCATGGTAGCGGATTTTGTCGGGACCGATCTGAACCGCCTGGCCGGCGAGCTCGACAAACTGGCCATCGCCGTGCCCGAAGGCCAGAAAACCGTGACGCCCGAGCTCGTCGAGGGCCTCATCGGCATCAGCAAGGATTTCAATAATTTCGAACTGCTGGAAGCAATTGCCGTCAAGGACGTGCTGAGAGCTAACCGTATCATCAATTACTTTGACAGCAATCCTAAGGAGAATCCCATCCAGGTTACGCTCTCCGCGCTCTTTAAGTTTTTCTCCAACCTCATGCTTGCGTACTACGCGCCCGACCGTACGGAGCGCGGCGTCGCCCAATGGTTGGGCTTGGCGGACTGGCAGGTGAGGCGGAATGTAATGCCGGCCATGCAGCGCTTTACGGGCGTGAAGGTGATGCACGTCATTCATGCCATCCGGCGCACCGATGCACGGTCGAAGGGCGTCGACAATCCCGCCACGGGCAACGGCGACCTGATGCGGGAACTGCTTTTCGACATTCTTCATTAGTCCGATTTTTGGGTCGGACGACGGTCGGGCGGGGGAGTTCTTCTCCGCCCGTTTTTGTCGGTCGGGGCGAGACGGCGGTCGCGCGCTTCGTCCTTTTCTTTCGTTTTGTCTGAGTTTCGGCGAGCCGTTTCCGGAGTTTCGGACGGCGTGTTCCGGCGGATCGGTGACCCACTTTCGGGAAAGTCCGGCAGCGGAAACAAGGCGTGAAACCCTTGCATGTGGAACGGAAAATGCGTTCTGCAAACGGGCGCTTGCCCCCGTTGCGCCGACCGTCCGGCGCGAAAAAATGTAAATATCGCCCGTTTTTTGCCCCAATGTACCCGGTTTTCTCTGTCGCGACGCTGAAAAAGTCATCCGTAATACCCGATTTTGCCAACTACAGCTTTGCAAAATGCAGGGTTTATATCCCGTCGTGTTTCTATTTAACGACAGACTGATTTTTCGCTTTTCTGCTTATTTGTTTGTGTATAAGCGGTTTATGCGGAAACTGCCTTGCTGAGATTTTCGTGTAGCGGAGCGCGTTTCCCGCCGCCCGGAAATAACGAAATTCGCTCCGACGGGCAGTTCTCTCGCTGCCCTGAATTTAGTTTTAAGCTTCGTTAGTAATTACAAGTGTAACCTTGATTGTATTTGTAAACGCTTTGAGATTTCCTGTATTTGCTTTTGTTGATTTTATCTCACCGTTAAGGGCGAAAAACAGCAATGTGAAATCAATTTCAAAAGTGCGAATTTTCATAAAGTGTATTACTGAATGAATAATAAGTACGCTGGATAAATTCGTCATAACGTCCCTTAAAGTCAGCAAAAAGCCCTGATTATTTTGCACTTTACTTATGATTCTCTGGGCTTTGTGCGGAAAAATGACTGCTTTGTGCGGAATGCTTCGCATAACGGTCGTGATAATCAGCTTTTTCCCAGTTTTTTGTTGGGTTATGGCTAACTGAATCTTCAAGTGAATTTAGATGTTTGTAATGCTACATTTGTAAATCAAAGTGTGGCGACAGATGGCCTGAAATGTTGAGTTGTGATTTGTAAAGCGATGCTTGTGAATTTGGAAAGTGATTTTGTGATTTACGTCTTTGCGGTACGGATTTTTTGCTTTACCTTTGTAAAAGCTAACGGAGCGACCCGAAAAACGGGGTCGCCCATGATTTTTTCGAGATATGAAGGACAGAATTCGTAAGGTAATGGAGCTGGCCGGCCTGTCGCAGCAAGAGTTTGCGGCGCGGCTGGAAATTTCGCCGGCTTCCCTTTCCAGTATTTTTACCGGGCGGACCAATCCGACCAACAACCACGTGCAGGCCATCCATCGTGCCTTTCCTAATATCAATGTCAACTGGCTGATGTTCGGCGAGGGCGAGATGATGGTTCCGTCGGTGGCGGGCGACGTTGTTTCGCCGGAGGGTGAAAACGGAACCGGCGACAAGGACTTGTTTGGCGGTGAAGGAACGGATGGCGGCGGGCCGACGAACGGAACGGTGTCGCCCGCAGGTAACCAACCGTCGGCGGACGGAGCGCCGGGCGGCGGTCCGCTTTTTGCCGGAGACGGCGGCGCGGTGCGCGAAAGCGGTGGCGGTTTTTTCGATGGCCGGACGTCGCGTTTCCCGTTGCGGCCGTCGTCGCTGCAAGGCGGGCGGAGCGCAAGTGCGGCTGCTGACCCGCGTGGTGTCTACGCGGCGGGCGGAGGCGCTGGCGGGGGACAGGGACAACGTGTGGCAAATGTAAACATCATTGACAGACCGATGCGAAAAATCAAGGAAATCCGTGTGTTTTTCGACGACGGAACGTACGAGGCCTTCGTACCTTCCGGAAAATGAGGCAGGCGGCGAAAAACGGCGCCCGGTGCGGGCCGTTTTTTGCCGATAGTATGCGGAAAATGTAGAAAGGGAGAGGTTAAGCCCGTCGGGCTGGTCAGAAAGCGCGCCTCGCCGGGCAAAGTCATGGTGGCTTTGCCCGGCGAGGCGTATGTAGTCCTTACTTTTTCAGTTTGGCGAGGAAGCGTGAGCGGTTGACGATGTAGCGCACGTGGGTGCCCTGCCCGATGGCGCCGTCGTTGTCTTCGGCTTTCAGGACAAAGGTCAGCTTGCGTCCGTCGATGTCGGTCAGGATGGCTGTGGCGCGCACGGTGGCGCCTACGGCCGTGGGGCGCGTGTGCATCACGTCGATGCGCGCCCCCACGGTAGTCTGGTCGTCGTCGAGTTCTTCGATGACGGCTTCCATGGCGGCGTTCTCGAGCAGAGCCACCAAGGCCGGCGTGGCGAGTACTTCCATGTCGCCCGAGCCCATTGCGATGGCTGTTTTTTCAGCCGTGACGGTAGCGCTCGAGGTGTAGTATAGTCCTTTTTTCAGCATAGTTTGTGGTTCTTGGGGGAGTTATTGGTGTTTCTTGAGGTGGAGTGTGTGGTCGATGGACGCCGGCAGTTCTTCCTCGTAGTGCGTCACCATGACGAGGGTCTTGTTCGGGCGTTGGCAGAAGGTCTCGATGATGTCGCGGGCGCGGCTGCGGTTGGGCGTGTCGAGGCCGTGGAAGGGTTCGTCGAGGATGAGGAGTTCCGGGTCTTTAACGAAGGCGCGCGCCAGCAGCACGAGGCGCTGTTCGCCGCTTGAGAGCGTCAGGTAGGGCCGGCTGGCCAGTCCGCGCAGTCCGAAGAGGTCAATCCACAGGTCGCAGGCCGTGCGTTCGGCGTCGGTGATGCGCCGGTACAGGCCTATCGTGTCGTGCAGTCCGCTGGCTACGATGTCGGCGGCGGGCAGGTTCTTTTTGTACGAGCGGAACATTTCGGGCGACACGTAGCCGATGTGGCGTTTGATGTCCCAGATGCTCTCGCCCGTGCCGCGGCGCCGGCCGAAAAGGTCGATGTCGCAGGCGTAGGCCTGGGGGTTGTCGGCGCAGACGAGGGAGAGGAGCGTCGATTTCCCGGCGCCGTTCTCGCCCGTGAGGGCCCAGTGCTCGCCGCGGCGTACCTCCCAGTCGAGGCGGTCGAGGATGGTGCGCGAACCGTAGCGGATGGTCGTGCCGCGGAAGGCCACGACGCTGTCCGTGTGGTAGTCGTCCGCCTTCGAGGGCAGGGCGAGGATGCGGGCGCGCTCGGCGTCGGTCAGTCCGCAGGGCGGCGCCGGTTGTTCGGCGCGGTATTCGGCGAGGGTCTGCTTGGGGCGGACGGATTTCCCGTCGATGCGGACGACGTGCGTGATGAAGTCCGGCACGTCCTCGCGGCGGGTGACGACGAGTACCAGCGTCACGCTGCGCGCCAGCGCGGCAAGGAGATCGGACAGCACGGCGCGGGTGGCCTTGTCGAGCCCTATGAACGGATTGTCGATAATCAGTACCCGCGGGCGCGTGAGCAGCGCCTTGGCCAGCTGGAACTTGCGCAGTTCGCCGCTCGACAGCTGCACGATGGGCTTGTCCAGCAGGCCGTGGATGCCCAGCCGTTCGAAGAGGGCATCGCGCTCGCCGGCGTCGCCCGCTCCGGCGGCCTGGAGCGCCTCGCCCGCCGTGGGCCACACGGTGTCGTCGCCCTGGTTCCAGCGTTGTTGGTAGTAGGCCGGCCCCTGGCTGTCGCCGTAGGCGTCGCGGAAGGCGATGTACTTGATGTTGTCCGACGCGCGCCGGCTGCGGCCGGGGCCGAAGTCGTACAGGGCCTCGGTGCGCAGCAGGGGCTTGGCCCCCGTGAGCAGTTCGACGTACATGGACTTTCCGGCCCCGTTGGGACCGACGATGGCCACTTGCTCGCCCGCCTCGATGGCAATGTTGACGGGTTCGGCCATACGGTAAAGCGGCAGACGGGCTACGCCGTCCTTTATTTCGATAATTTTTTGCATAGTTCGGGAGTGATTCGGGCGCGCGCCGGCCGGCTCACGCGGTCCTGGTTCTGCCTGACGAAGTCGGCCCAGCTGCGCGCGCCGCCCGCGGCGGTGCCCAGGCGCGCGGCGCGTCCCTGTTCGAGGAAGTGGCAGTAGGCTGCGGCCAGTGCGTCGGTAGCGTCGAGAAAGGGCACCTGGCGGTCCTCCTCGATGCGGAGCACGCGCCTCAGCAGCGCGGCTACCTGCTCCTTGCTGGCCTGCCCGTTGCCCGTGATGGCCATTTTGATTTTCATCGGTGCATATTCGTGGATGGGCACGTCGCGGCTGATGGCGGCGGCGATGGCTACGCCCTGCGCGCGTCCCAGCTTGAGCATGGTTTGCGCGTTCTTGCCGAAAAAGGGCGCCTCTACGGCCATTTCGTCGGGCAGGAACGAATCGATGACGCCCGTTACGCGCTCGTAAATTCGCCCTAACTTCAGGTAGGGGTCGGCGCAGCGGCGCAGGTCGATGACGCCCATGGCCTCCATCTGCGCGCGGTTGCCCTCGACGCGCAGCACGCCGTAGCCCAGCACGTTCGTGCCCGGGTCGATGCCGAGTATCACTTTTTCGCGCGGCGCGGCGGCCGTAGGGTGGGAGGTTGCCATTCGTTTCTCGTTTGTAGGCGCAAAGGTACGATTTCCTGCCCGACCGCGGAAACATCCGGCGTGCCGATGCAGCCAATGGCCCCTCCGAAGCAAGCGTCGCCATCTCCGGTTCTTCAGGTACGGCGACGGGAAAAACAAGTGCTACGACAGGAAAAACAAGTACTACGATAGAAATTTCTGTCGCAGCGACAGGAAAAACGGGGACTACACTTGTCTGGACGGGTGTAGCCCCGGTGCGCGTTGCCGCCGGAGGTGGCGTCTTTCTCCGCCCGGCCGCCAGGTGAGGGGTTGCGCCTCCGTGCATGGCTTGCCTGCCCGTGAATGCGGTCCGGCCGGCTGCTGTTCCGACCGGTTTTGCGGCGATCTGCCGGGGCTTTGGGCCTCGTTTCGGGCGCCGACGGAGGGGTTACAACGTTAAAGTCTGCATTTTTTGGCACTCCGCCGGGACCGATTTCAATCAATATATTTACATTTGCAAGGAGTAATAAAAATAAACGGGACCGATGAAAAGATTTTTAACCCTGTTGCTCGCGGTTTTCGTGTGTACGACAGGGCTGATGGCCAAGGCGGTCATCACGTTCAGCAAGACGTCGCACAACTTCGGGACTTTCTCCGACAAGAAGCCCGTGACGTGCGTCTTCACGTTCACCAACACAGGCGACGCTCCCCTTATCGTGCACCAGGCGCTGACGTCGTGCGGCTGCACCGTCGCCTCGTACACGAAGGAGCCCGTCCTGCCCGGCAAGACGGGGACCGTCGAAGTCGTCTATGACGGCAAGGGCAAATTTCCGGGCAAAATGAAAAGTGCCATCACCATCCGCTCTAATGCGAAGAACCGCAAGGTGCTGCTCTTCATCGAAGGCAACATGACCGGCAAGTAGAGCGAACAAACACACAGTCCGTTATGAAGAACAACCATTTAGTGATTATGGCAGGCGGCGCAGGCAGCCGCTTCTGGCCCCTGAGCAGCGAGGAGCGCCCCAAGCAGTTTCTCGACGTGCTGGGCTGCGGGCGCACGCTGCTCCAGCTGACCGCGTCGCGCTTCGAGGGCCTCGTGCCGCCCGAAAACGTGTGGGTCGTCACTTCGGCCGCCTACCACGACCTCGTCCGGGAGCAGTTGCCCGACCTCGCGGAGGACCACATCCTGCTCGAGCCCTGCCGCCGCAACACGGCGCCGTGTATCGCCTACGTAAGCTGGAAGATAAAGAAACTCAACCCGCGGGCCAACGTCGTCGTGGCGCCGAGCGACCACGTCGTCACCGACCTCGACCTCTTTCACGCCGCCGTCGGGGAGTGCATGGAGTTTGCCGCCGAAACCGACGCCATCGTCACCCTCGGCATCCGCCCCGACCGTCCCGAGACGGGCTACGGCTACATCGAGGCCGACTTGAGCCATTCCTCCCTGCGCATGAAGAACATTTTCCGCGTCGACAGTTTTCGCGAGAAACCCTCCCTCGACGTGGCCGAGGGCTACATCAAGGAGCCCAACTACTTCTGGAATTCCGGCATCTTTTTCTGGAGCGTCACGACCATCGTCAATGCGTTTCGCGTCTACTGCCCCGAGATGGCCCGCTTCTTCGAGAGTCTCCTGCCCGTCTACGGCACACCCGACGAGCAGGCGGCCATCGACGACGGCTTCCCCGCCTGCGAGAACATCTCCGTCGACTACGCCATCATGGAGAAGGCTGAGGAAATCTTCGTCTACCCTGCCAAGTTCGGATGGAGCGACCTGGGCTCTTGGAGCTCCCTCCGCGCGCAGAGCAAGCAGGACCTGCACGGCAATGCCTGCATCGGCGAGCACATCGACCTCTACGAGACGAACAACTGCATCGTCCACACCACGCAGGAGAAGCGCGTCGTCATTCAGGGACTGGACGGCTACGTCGTGGTGGAGAAGGACGACGTCCTGCTGATATGCAAGCTCTCCGAGGAGCAGCGCATCAGGCTTTTCCATTGACCTTACGCATTTCCGGCGGGCGGTCCCTCCCCTTTGCGGTGGGGGCAGTCCGCCGTGTGTCCCCGTTCCGCCCATGACCGATACCGTCACCCATCCCTTCGCCCTTGCCCTCGAGGCGTGGTACGCCGACCACCGGCGCGACCTGCCTTGGCGCGGCACGCGCGACCCTTACCGTGTGTGGGTGTCCGAGATTATTTTGCAGCAGACGCGCGTGGCGCAGGGCTACGACTACTACCGACGCTTCATGGAGCGCTTTCCCACGGTCCGGGACCTCGCCGCTGCCACTGAGGACGACGTGTTGCGCGCCTGGCAGGGGTTGGGCTACTACTCCCGCGCCCGCAATCTCCACGCGGCCGCCCGCGCGGTGGTGGCGCAGGGCGGTTTCCCGCGCGACTACGCCGGTGTGCGCACCCTGCGCGGTGTGGGCGACTACACGGCGGCGGCCATTTGCTCCATCGCCTACGACCAGCCCTATGCCGTCGTCGACGGCAATGTCTATCGCGTCCTGGCTCGCTACCTGGGTCTCGACACGCCAATCGACACCACCGCCGGCCGGCGCCGTTTCGCCGAGGCCGCCGACGCTCTGCTCGACCGCCGGCGTCCCGGCCTCTACAATCAGGCCGTCATGGACTTCGGCGCCCTTCAGTGCACCCCTCGTTCGCCCCACTGCGACGGTTGTCCCCTTGCGGCCGGCTGCCAGGCCCTTCAGGCTGGGCGGGTGGACGAACTGCCCGTAAAGGCGCGGCGCACACAGGTGGCCGAACGCTTCCTCGCCTATATATATATTAATGTGCAGGGCAACGTGCTGCTCCACCGCCGTGGTGCCGGCGACATCTGGGCCGGCCTCTACGAGCCCCTGTTGCTGGAGTTCGACCATCGCCCCACGGAGCCCGAAGTGCTGGCGTCGCCGGCCGTCGCCGTCCTCGGTGCGGAACGGGGCACCTGGCGCTGCGTGGCGCGCGACGTCCGCCACGTGCTGACCCACCGCGTGCTGCGGGCCGACTTCTATGCGCTGACCCTGCCGCGGCTCGACCGCGTGCCCGAAGGCTTCGTCAGTGTGCCCGAGCCGCGCCGTGCCGACTACGCCGTGCCGCGCCTTGTCTCCCTGCTCTACGAGCGCCTTTCGCGTTAACGCCGCCCGTCGTTTGGCGGCTTGTACATTTATCCTTAACTTTGCTGCCATAACAGTTAATGAACATGGCCCGCAAGAAGAAAGAACTCCCCCTGCTCGAAAACATCACCATCACCGACGTCGCCGCTGAAGGCAAAGCCCTGGCCCGCGTTGACGACTTCGTCGTGTTTGTCCCCTACGTCGTTCCGGGCGACGTGGTCGACCTTCAGGTGCGCCGCAAGAAGCACCATTACGCCGAAGCCGAAGCCGTGCGCTTCCATCACTACTCCGAGAAGCGCGCCGAGCCGTTCTGCCAGCACTTCGGCGTGTGTGGCGGATGCAAGTGGCAGTGTCTGCCCTATGAAGAGCAGCTCCGCTACAAGCAGCAGCAGGTGGTCGATGCCCTCACCCGTATAGGCAAGGTCGAGCTGCCGCCCGTCAGCCCCATCCTGGGCAGTGTGCGTACGCGCGCCTACCGCAACAAGCTCGAGTTCGGCTTTTCCAATAAAAAGTGGCTCACCGCCGGGCAGATAGCCTCAGGCGAAGTGTTCGACCAGATGAACGCCGTGGGGTTCCACATCCCCGGCGCGTTCGACAAGATACTCGACATCGAGTGCTGTCACCTCATGGACGACGTCTGCAACCGCATCCGCAACGACATCCGCAGCTATGCCCTCGACCACGGACTGACTTTCTTCGACCTCCGGCAGCAGGAGGGACTGCTGCGGAACATGATGATACGCACGTCGACCACCGGCGAGCTCATGTTGCTCATGCAGTTCTGCTGGCGGCAGGACGACGAGCGCCGGCAGGCCATGGAGCTCCTCGCCCATCTGCACGAGACGTTCCCCGAGATAACGTCGCTGCTTTATGTCAATAATCAGAAGTGTAACGACACTATCGGCGACCTCGACGTCGCTACGTTCAGCGGCACGGGCTTTATCTTCGAAGAAATGGAGGGGCTGCGCTTCAAGGTCGGGCCCAAGAGTTTTTATCAGACGAACTCCGCCCAGGCTTACGAGCTCTACAAGGTGGCGCGCCGCTTCGCCGGACTGACCGGCGGCGAACTGGTCTACGATCTCTACACGGGCACCGGGACCATCGCGAACTTCGTGGCCGGACAGGCGCGCAAAGTCATAGGCATCGAGTACGTGCCGGAAGCCATCGAGGACGCCAAGGAAAACGCGCGCCTCAACGGCCTGGACGCGAAGACCGCTTTCTTCGCCGGCGACATGAAGGACCTGCTCACGCCCGAGTTTGTCGCCGAACACGGCCGGCCCGACGTGGTCATCACCGACCCACCGCGCGCCGGAATGCACGCTGACGTGGTGCAGACCATCCTGCTGGCCGCGCCGCGCCGCATCGTCTACGTCAGCTGCAACCCGGCGACGCAGGCCCGCGACCTGCAACTGCTCGACGCGGCCTATAAGGTCGAGGCCGTGCAGCCCGTCGACATGTTCCCCCAAACGCACCATGTGGAAAACGTGGTGCTGCTCACGCGGCGCGATGGGTAGCCTGCGGCGTCACAATCCGGCCCTTGAGGAACGCCTGGAGCGCTTTCTTGCGGCCGGCGATACCGCCGGCTTGCTGGCCAGCCTTGACGCGCTCGGCGCGACCGACTTCCGCACGGCGGGTTACCTGCTCTCGGAGACACTGCTGCCCCGCCTGTCGGGCGAGGCGTACTGGACGGTGTTCGCTGCCGTCGTGCCGCACAATCCGAAAGCCTATCTCGGGACTTTCCTGAAAGCGGCTGCGACCCTTTATGGCGACGGCCGGCTCGACGTGGCGCACCGCGTGCTGCGCCGGTTCGCCGCGACGGAAGCCACGCCCGTCGACCGGCGCAAAACGCTCGAGGCATTGCTCCCGCTGCTGCGTACGCCCGCTGAGGCCGTGACGCTGCTCGACCTGTTCGGCACCGAGCCGGCGGCGCGCGTCGTCTACCTCTTCCGGGCCGGTGGCAAGGTTTGTTACTTCCTGCTCTTCCGTCAGCTACAGGCGCTCGACGACCCCGGGCTCGTCCGCAAGTATTGTGGCCTGCTCGCGCAGCGCGGCGACCGACTGTCGTTCAACTTGGCCGCCCTGCTCAAGCAGTATTTCGGCCTTGCGGGAGTGGCGGGCCAGTTCTCGCTCCGCCTGCACCCCTACGAGCACGGTCGGCTTGACGCGTCGTTCGAGGCGTTCGTGCGCGTGCTGACCTCAGTCTGACACAGTCTGTACTTACACATTATTAAATAACTGTCTATGAAAAAAATCTTGTTGATTGTGCTGGCTGCCGGCCTCTTGGCTCCTGCCCCGGCCGACGCACGACGTAAAAAGAAAAAGACCGAAACGGCCGCCGCTACGGCCAAACCCAAGGAGACCACGCAGAAAGGCCTGTTCACCGTGACGAAAAGCGGCGAGAACTGGTTCTTCGAAATTCCCGACTCGCTCGTTGGCCGTAAGTTCCTGACGACGACGCGCTTCACGGCGACGCCCGCCAATTGCGGTAAGTTCGCCGGCGAGCAGGTAAACCAGCAAACCGTTTACTGGCAGGTAGCCCCGACGGGCGATAAGCTGCTGTTGCGCGCCGACCTGCTCGTCAATACGGCCGACTCGACCGACGCCATCAACCGCGCCATCGTCATCAGCAACGAAAATCCCGTCATCGGCGCCTTTAAGGTAGAGTCGCACAAGGACGGCATGTACAAGGTCAACGTCGCCAAGTTTTTCAGCGAGGACAACGCCGCCATCGGCCTTCCCGCCAGCTACAAGCGCATGTGGGGCCTGTCGGCCATGCTGGGTGACCAGTCGTTCATCGAGTCGATAAAGACGTTCCCGATGAACACCGAGATACGCACCGTCAAGACGTTCAGCAGCCTGCCCACGTCGTCGCTCATTGCCACGCGGGCCACGGGCCGCGCCACCATCGGCCTGAACATCTCGTTCGTCCTGCTGCCTGAGACCCCCATGCTGGCCCGCTATTTCGACCCGCGCGTCGGTTACTTCTCGGACGATTACACCTATTTCTCCGACGAGCAACAGCAGGTGGAGCCGCGCCGCTTCATCACGCGCTGGCGCCTTGAGCCGAAAGACTCGGCCGACATGGAGAAAATGAAGCGCGGCGAGCTGGTCGAGCCGAAGAAGCCCATCGTTTACTACATCGACCCCGCGACGCCCAAGCAGTGGCGCAAGTATCTCATTCAGGGCGTCAACGACTGGCAGGTGGCTTTCGAGCAAGCCGGGTTCAAGAATGCGATTTACGCCCTCGAATGGCCGGAGAACGACTCCACCATGAGTATGGAGGATGCCCGCTACTCGGTTATCCGCTACCTTGCCTCGCCCATCGAGAACGCCTACGGTCCCAACGTGCACGACCCCCGTTCGGGCGAAATCATCGAGAGCCACATCTGTTGGTACCACAATGTGATGAAACTCGTTCATGATTGGTACATGATCCAGGCCGGAAGCATCGACGAGGCGGCCCAGAAAATGAAGTACGACGAGGAGCTGATGGGCAACCTTATCCGTTTCGTCTCCTCGCACGAGGTGGGCCACACGCTCGGACTCCGTCACAACTTCGGCTCCAGCAGCACGGTGCCCGTCGACAGTCTGCGTTCCAAAGCCTGGGTGGAGGCCAACGGGCATACTCCCTCTATCATGGACTACGCCCGCTTTAACTACGTGGCCCAGCCTGGTGACGGCATCAGCCGCAAGGGCATTTTCCCGCGCATCGGCGACTACGACAAGTGGGCCATCAAGTGGGGTTACACTCCTATGTTTGACGCCTACGACAGCGAGAGCGACCACTATGAGCTCGAAAAACTGGTCAAGGCTAACCTCAACGGCAACCGTCGCCTTTGGTTCGGTGACGGCGAGACCAACCGTTATCGCGATCCGCGCTGTCAGACCGAGGACCTCGGCGACGACGCTGTCAAGGCCAGCGGCTACGGCTTGCTCAACCTTAAGCGCATGATGAAACAGCTGCCCGAGTGGACCTTCGAGCCCAACGACATCCACGGGCGCAATCTGAGCGAGATGTACAGCCAGATTCGTACGCAGTACCTCCGCTACATGAACCACGTGGCCAACTACGTGGGCGGCACGTACATCGACTATAAAACCGTGAGCGAGTCCGGCCCCGTCTACACGCCCAATCCGCGCGAGAAGCAGCTCGCCGCGCTCGACTTCATCGACGAGCAGGTGTTCACCGAGCCGACCTGGTTGCGCGAGGGCGACTTCATCCTGCGCCTGACCAACTCGCCGCAGAACCTGACGGAGTCGCTGGGCAACTCGGTGCTGAGCCGCATGATGTCGTCGTACTTCATCTCGGGTCTGAACGACGAGTTCCCCGTGGCCGAGTACCTGACGGAAATGACCGACAGGCTGTGCAAGGAAATGTGGTCCGGCCAAAAACCGACGTCCTACCGCCGCGTCATGCAGGGCATTTATGTGCGTAATCTTATCGGCCTGTATCAGGGTCGTGGCCTTGGCTCCTACGAGAAAGCGCCAGCCCTGGGCGAGCTTAACCGCCTGCAAAAACGCCTGCGCACGGTTTCCGCCAGTGCGGCCGACGCCGAGACGCGCGCCCACTACGCTGTGCTGCTCGACGAAATCACCCGCACGCTCGAGCCGTAAGGCACCGCCCGAGCGAGGGCCAGTAAAAAGAAACCGCGAGGCCCGGGACTTTTCGTTCCGGGCCTCGTCCGTTACGTGTACGGCAATAGCCGTTCCTCGCACCGTAGCGGAGAATACGACGAGCGACCCTCTGCCGGTGACGCGCATATAGAAAAAATGTCGTATCTTTGCCCGGCATATAGACCGAACTGGATTACGTGCGAATGAGGGTAAGAGTCATAAAACGTTTGGACCTGTACATACTGCAGAACTTTGCGCTGGTATTTGCGGGAGCTTTCTTCATTTGCTTGTTCGTATTCATGATGCAGTTTACGTGGCGTTACGTGAACGAGCTCATAGGCAAAGGACTTTCGCTCGATATACTGGCACAGTTTTTCGGTTACATGGCCCTTACGCTGGTGCCGCAGTCGCTGCCTATGGCCGTGTTGCTGGCCTCGCTTATTGCCTTCGGAAACATGGGCGAGCGGCTGGAGCTGCTGGCGATGAAGGCCGCCGGCGTTCCCCTTATCCGCATCATGCGCCCCATACTGGTGGTGGTCCTCTTGCTCGTCGCCACGTCGTTCTACTTCCAGAACTCCATTTCCCCGAAGGCGCAGTTGCAACTCCGCACGCTGCTTATCAGTATGAAGCAGACTTCGCCCGCTGTGGAAATCCCCGAGGGCGTGTTTTACAACGGTGTGCCCGACGTGAATCTCTACGTGCAGCACAAAAATGCCGAAACGGGGATGCTTTACCAGCTCATCATTTATAAAACCGATCAGGGCTTCGACAAAGCGCAAATCGTACTTGCCGACTCGGGAAAGCTCGAGGTGACGGGCGATCGCAAGTTCCTGAAGCTCACCCTCTGGAGTGGCGAGCAGTTCGAGAACCTTCAGGGACAGTCGGCGTCGCTGTTGCAAAACGCAGCGGTGCCCTACGACCGCGAGACGTTTAATTATAAGGAACTGCTCATTGCGTTCGACAGCAATTTCAACCTGATGGACGCTGCGGCGCTTAACAATCTGGAGACGGCCAAGGACATGGCGCAAATTGAGACCGACGTGGACTCGATGGAGACCGAGCTCGACAGCGTCGGAAACAGTTATTATACCGTCGCACGGCAGATGTACTTCACGCCGCCGCAGCTGCCGCGCAAGGACTCGGCGCGGGTGATGCAACGTGTTAAGCAGGCGGCCGCCGTGCCGTTCGACACGCTGACAAGCCGCCTTACGTCCGAACAGATGGCCGTCGTGGAACGCAAGGCCGGAAGCACCGTGCGGAGTTTCTCGAGCGAGCTGGAGTGGAAGAGCCTCGTCACCGGTGACGGCGACCGCACCATCCGGCGCCACTGGATAGAGTGGCACAAAAAAATGGTCTACTCCCTGGCGTGCCTGATGTTCTTCTTCGTCGGCGCACCACTGGGGGCCATCATCCGCAAGGGCGGATTGGGAATGCCGACCGTTATCTCCGTCATCATTTTCATATTCTATTATATTTTCAACACGTCGGGCGAAAAACTGGCCCGCGACGGCAGTTGGAATATCTGGTACGGCATGTGGGTGAGCACTATGATACTTTCGCCGCTCGGTGCCTTCCTGACGTACAAGGCAAACAACGATTCCGTCGTGTTTAACTTCGAGGTTTACGTGAACTTCTTCAAGCGTTTGCTGGGCCTTCGCTCGCGGCGCCACATCTTCCGTAAGGAGGTCATCATCACCGACCCCGACTACGCCACCCTTCCCGAACGGCTCGACGGCTTGCGCCGTCAGTGCGCGGACTACGAGCGGTCGGCCCGCCTTTACCGCGCGCCGAACTACTTCACCCTCTTTTTCCGCTATCGGCGCGACCGCGAGGTGGAGCGCATCGACGAGAGTCTCGAAACCCTTGTCGAAGAACTCTCGAACAGCCGCGACGCCCGCATCCTGGGCGAGCTGAACAACCTGCCGCTGCTCTACGTGCGGGCTCATACCTCGCCCTTGCCCGGACGTCGGCTCAACGTGGCCGCCGGCGTGCTGCTGCCCGTCGGTGTGGTGCTCTGGCTGCGCATCTGGCGCTTCCGCCTGCGCCTGATGCGCGACATACGCCAGATTATCAAGAGCGCCGGCGTGCTGATCACCCTGATAGAACAACGTAACGAAACGACAAAAGCAGATTCTCAAGATGGAAACATTTAAGCTGGCTTCGATAGAGACGGCCGTGGAAGACTTCAAGAACGGCAGAATGGTCATCGTTGTCGACGACGAAGAGCGCGAAAACGAGGGCGACCTGATCATGGCGGCCCAGTTTGCCACGCCCGAAACGGTCAACTTCATGCTTCGCCACGGCCGCGGCGTGCTCTGCGCGCCCATTACGATAGACACGTGTAACCGGCTGGCCCTGCCCCATCAGGTACAGGAAAATACCAGTATCTTAGGCACGCCCTTTACGGTCACGGTGGACAAGCTCGAGGGCTGCACCACCGGTGTGAGCTGCCACGACCGCGCGGCGACCATCCGCGCCCTTGCCGACCCCGACAGCCGGCCCACGACCTTCGGCCGCCCCGGTCATGTGAATCCCCTCTATGCCCAGGACAAAGGCGTGCTGGCCCGCGCCGGGCATACCGAAGCCGCCGTCGACCTGGCCCGTCTGGCCGGACTCCATCCCGCCGCCTGTCTCATCGAAATCCTTAACGAGGACGGAACGATGGCGCGTATGCCGCAGCTCCAGGACTTTGCCCGCGAGCACGGCCTGCACATCATTGCCATCCGCGACCTCATCGCTTACCGCCTGCGCACTGAAAATCTCGTGGAGCGCGGCGACGAGGTCGACATGCCCACCGAGTACGGCCACTTCCGCCTCATTCCGTTCCGCCAGAAGAGCAATGGCAAGGAGCATGTCGCCCTCATCAAGGGCGCATGGGAGCCCGACGAGCCCATACTGGTGCGCGTGCACTCCTCTTGTATTACGGGCGACATCTTCGGCAGCCAGCGCTGCGACTGCGGCGAGCAGCTCCATCGCGCCATGCAGCTCATCGACAAGGAGGGCAAAGGAGTCGTGCTCTACCTGAACCAGGAAGGACGCGGCATCGGGCTGATGGCAAAAATTGCGGCATACAAATTGCAGGAAGAAGGTTACGACACGGTCGACGCTAACGTCCATCTGGGTTACGACCCCGACGAGCGCGACTACGGAGTCGGCGCGCAGATACTCCGCCTGCTGGGCGTGACGAAAATGCGGCTGCTCACGAACAATCCCGTCAAGCGGGTAGGCCTCGAGGCCTACGGGCTCGAAATCACCGAGAACGTACCTATCGAAATCATGCCTAACCCCTACAACGAGCGTTACCTGCATACGAAGAAGGAGCGTATGGGCCATACGTTGCACTTCTCCGAATAATTCAACCACCAAAGTAAAAAATTATGGAAAGAGAGAACTTGATGAATCCTTACAGCGTGGAATCGCAAGGGCGCACGCTCGCCTTTGCCACGCTGATGAAGAACGTTTATCTGTGGATGACGCTGGCGCTGGCCGTGACTGGTCTGACCGCCGCCTACGTCGCCATGAATCCCGGCTGGGTATATGCCATCGCTACGAACAGCGTCTTGTTCTTCGGCCTCATTATCGCCGAACTGGCTGTGGTGATGATACTGAGCGCCCGCATAGCCCGGCTTTCGTTTGCCACGGCGGGCCTCATGTTTGCCGCCTACTCCGTGCTCAACGGCGTGACGCTGTCCGTCATTTTCCTTGCCTACACCATGTCGTCCATAGCCACGACGTTCTTCGTCACGGCGGGCACCTTCGGCGCCATGACCCTCGTGGGATATACGGTAAAGAAAGACCTTTCGGCCATGGGCCGCGTCCTCATCATGGCGCTCATCGGGCTCATCATCGCCTCGATCGTCAACATGTTCGTAGCCAGCTCGGCGCTCGACTGGGCCATCACGTACATCGGCGTACTCGTATTCGTAGGCCTCACGGCGTACGACACGCAGAAGATTAAGCAAATGATGCTCATGCACGGCGACGAGGTCAACGACGGCACCATGAAGCTGGCCCTCATGGCGAGCCTGACCCTCTACCTCGACTTTATCAATTTGTTCCTTTACCTGCTGCGTATTTTCGGCAGACGAGAATAATACTTATAATAACGTTCAATGACTATGAACCAACTTTCAGACCGTTTGAACCGGCTGTCGCCGTCGGCGACGCTGGCCATGTCGCAAAAGAGTGCCGAGCTCAAGGCACAGGGTATCGACATCATCAACCTCTCCGTAGGTGAACCCGACTTCAACACGCCGGACCACATCAAGGAGGCAGCCAAAAAGGCTGTCGACGACAACTATTCGCGCTATTCGCCCGTGCCCGGCTATCCCGCCCTGCGCCAGGCCATTGTCGACAAGCTCAAGCGTGAAAACGGACTGGACTATACGCCGGCCCAAATCGTTTGTTCGAACGGCGCCAAGCAGAGCGTGTGCAACACGCTCATGGCCTTGGTCAATCCCGGCGACGAGGTCATCATCCCGGCTCCCTACTGGGTGAGCTATCCCCAAATGGTGAAACTGGCCGAGGGCGAGCCCGTGGTCATCGAGACCGGCATCGAACAGGACTTCAAGGTGACGCCCGCGCAGCTCGAAGCCGCCATCACGCCCAAGACGCGCGTCCTCATCCTCTGCTCGCCGAGCAACCCGACGGGGTCCGTATACAGCCAGGCCGAGCTGGCCGCGCTGGCCGAGGTTCTGCTGCGCCATGAGCGTATCATCGTGCTGAGCGACGAAATCTACGAGCACATCAACTACGTGGGCAGCCATGCCTCCATCGCTTCGTGCCCGGGCATGAAGGACCGCACGGTCGTGGTCAACGGCGTCTCCAAGGCGTACGCCATGACCGGCTGGCGCATCGGTTTCATCGCTGCGCCCGAGTGGATCGCCAAGGGATGCAACAAGCTCCAGGGGCAGTACACCAGCGGCCCGTGCTCCGTCAGCCAGGTAGCCGCCACCGACGCTTTCGCCGGCGACCAAACCTGCGTTGAGCAGATGCGCCAGGCCTTCGAGCGTCGTAAGACTCTCATCGTGAAGCTGGCTAAGGAGATTCCCGGCTTCGAGGTCAATGAGCCCCACGGCGCCTTCTACCTGTTCCCGAAGTGCAGCTATTATTTCGGCAAGCGCGACGGCGAGCGCGTCATCAACGACAGCACCGACTTCGCCATGTACCTGCTCGAAGTGGGCCACGTCGCCACGGTGGCCGGCGCCGCTTTCGGAGCGCCTGAGTACTTCCGCATGAGTTACGCCACAAGCGACGAAAACATCGTCGAGGCCTTCCGCCGCATGAAGGAAGTCCTTGCGCGCCTCAAGTAAGCGGTCGAAACCCTTTCCATAAAGTCGCGGGCGACGGATACCGAATCCGTCGCCCGCGTTGCGTTGGTGCGGACGCCGTTTCAGCCGGCGGCGGATATGCGCTGCGCGGTAGCCGAAAAATGCAGGCAGCTTCCCCCGGGCGTGCCTGGCGTGCGCTTCTACGCAGCAGCGCCTGTCCATACAGGTGCTGTCCCCGTTTTTCCTGTCGCAGCGATAGAATTTTCTATCGCTGCGACAGGAAATTCTGTCGTAGTACTTGTAAAAACTGTCGTAGTACTTGTTTTTCCCGTCGCTGCGGTGGTTTGTAGAGGCGCAATGGCAGTTTGTCGATGCGTTGTGCCCGTTCGTCGAAACCGTCTCTTTGTTGCCGATAGCACGGAATAAATGTCCTTTTCTTCCTTCTCTCTGAAAAAAGTAAGGGAAATCCGAACTACGAAAGCAGAAAAACACTATCTTGCAAGCAGGAAGAGTCCTTGGTACCGGGTAGCTTCACCGTCGTATCGGTGAGCGCTCAACTGTCAGCCATGCTACAGTACGAAGCGAGGCCTTTTGGGTAAATGTTTTGGTTATAGGAGAGGGGAGGGTGGCTATCCTCATAGTTTCATCATTTTTCATAGCCCACTTTTAAGTTAGTACCCGGTAATCATCACTCCCCTCTCCCTCTTTTTTCTTCCTTGATAGGCAGGCGGGGCGTAGTCCTGCTTTTTTTGTACCTTTGCGGCACGAAATTCCATCAAGCGATATGACCCGTTCCCTTTTTACCCCTCTGTTGTGTGTCAGCGCGTTGGCCCTGACGGCGTGCTGGCCCGAGGACCGTTCCGGCGAGCAGCCGTTTGCCCCCACGGTGAAGACGGTTTCGGCCGTCCCGACCGACAGTTTTTGCAGCCTGGAGGGGCAAGTGCTCCTTTCGCCCAACAGCCGGGTGCTGGAGCGCGGTTTCCGCTACGGCAACGACACGTTGCTCGTCGACACTCTTTCAGCTGACTCGTCCGACTTCTTTACGGGGCGGACCGGCGTCTTGCAGCCCGGTCGCTATTACGTGGTGGCCTATGCGCGCAACGGCATCGGCCTCTCGCTTGGCGATACGCTCTATTTCGACATTTTGTGAGGCTGTCGCGGCGCGTCTTGCCCGGAGCGGGACGCTTTGTCGATAAAAAGTAGCCATTGGTCGAGATGTCGGCTAATTTTGTACGCTTTGCGTTAAACCAAAAACGACTTTCGCCGTCCTACTCACAGTGCCGACCCCGAAAGGTCGTACGACAACAGGAATCTAAAAACAAAACATAGCACCATGAAGTATCTATCAAAGCTACTCGTCGTCGCCCTCTGCCTTGTGTGTGGAGCGGCGCAGGCGCAGACTTTCGTAGTGAGCGGACAGGTCGTCGACTCCAAGACGCGCAAACCCATAGAGTTTGCCACCGTTCAGCTGCTCAACTCGTCCAACAAGATGGTCACTGGCATGAACACCGACGCCAAGGGCCGATTCGTGTTGAAGACTAAGGCCGCCGGCAAGTACACGGCGAAAGCCTCCTACGTCACCTACAAAAGCATGGAGAAGTCAGTCACCCTCTCCGCGGAGCGCGACAGCGTGGACCTCGGCCTTTACGAGCTCGTCGCTTCCGATGTCTCGCTCAACACGGCCGTAGTCTCGGCCACGGTGGCCCGCGTGGAACAGAAGGAGGACACTATGGTCTACAACGCTTCGGCTTACCGCACGCCCGAGGGCTCTACGCTCGACGCCCTTGTCGAGCAGTTGCCCGGTGTGGAGGTAAGCGACGACGGCACCATCACCTGGAACGGCAAGACCGTGACCGAGTTCCTCATCAACGGCAAGGACTTCTTTAAGGGCGACACCAAGATTGCCATGAAGAACCTGCCCGTCGAGCTGGTCAGCAAGCTCAAGGCTTACGACAAGAAGAGCGACTACACCGAGCAGACCGGCATCGACGACGGCGAGGAGACCACTGTGCTCGACATCACCACTAAAAAGAAACTCGAAGCCTCCTGGGTGAACAACCTGGACGTCGCCTATGGTACGGAAGACCGCTACGCCGCCCGCCTCTTCTCCACGCGCTTCACGGACCGTTCCCGCGTGTCGTTCTACGGCTCGGCCAACAATACCAGCGACCGCAGCATGGGCGGCTGGCGCGGCGGATGGGGCGGCGGACTCACTGCCTCGAAGAGCGCCGGTGCCGACTTCTATTGGGAGAACGACAAGGAAAAACGCGAGGCCGGACGCCTCGAGCTGGGCGGCAACGTGCGCTATTCGCACACCGGCACCGACACCCAGACGCGTTCCAACACGGAAAATTTCCTCACCCTCGGACAGGGCAGCTCCTTCTCTAACGCTTACAATGCCAGCGGTTCGAGTTCGACGAACGTCAATGGGGCATTCCGCGTCGAGTGGCATCCCGACTCGCTCTCCATGTTGATGTTCCGGCCCTCCTTCTCGCACAGCGACAGCCGCAACGACGGCAGCAGCGTCTCCGCCACGTTCAACGACGACCCCTTCGCCGTCGACGGAGTCGACAGCCCGCTCGACACGCTCGCCATGGACGAAGCCACGCGTACGGCGTTGCGCGCCATCACCGTCAACCGCAACCTGCGCAACACGCTGGGCAATTCGCGCTCCAACTCCGTCAACGGTAGCCTGCTCTTCGTGCGTAGGCTCAATGCCTTGGGCCGCAACTTCTCGGCCGACTTCAATGCCGGCTACACCGACAGCGAGAGCAAGTCGTTCACCTACTCGCGTATCAACTACTTCCAGGCTGATGCCGAAAGCCCCGAGGAACTGGTCAACCAGTACAACAACAACCCCTCGAAGAACTGGAACGCCTCCGTGCGCCTCGGTTACAGCGAGCCCCTCACCAAGAATCTGCACTTGCAGTTCAACTACCGTTTCTCCTACCGCTATTCCGACTCCGACCGCTCTCTCTATGACTTTGCCAACTTCGAGTTCTGGAACAATCCGCTCGGTTATGTCCCCTCGACGGCCGACTCGCTGATGATGGTGCGCGACGACCAGAACAGCCAGTACGCCACGTACAAGTACTTCACCCACACGGCAGGCCTCTCGCTGCGCTACAACACCGAGCAGATACGCTTCAACGCCGGAGTCGACTTCGTGCCGCAGCGCACCGAGCTCGCCTACAACCGTCCCAGCCAGATCGATACGCTCGTGACGCGCAAAGTGTTCAACGTGTCGCCCCAGGTGCGTTTCCGCTACCGCTTCTCCGAGACGGGGCAGCTCGAGGTGCGTTACCGTGGCCGCGCTTCCGAGCCCTCCATGACCAATCTGCTCGACATCGTCGACGACTCGGACCCGCTCAACATCTCGCGGGGTAACCCGGGCTTGAAGCCGTCGTGGGAGAACAACCTCCGTGTATTCTTCAATAACTACATCGTCGAGAAGCAGCAGGGCATGATGGCCGGCCTCTTCGTCACGCAGGAGTCCAACTCCATCAGCAACGCCGTCAGCTACAACGAGGAGACCGGTGTGCGCACCGTGCGTCCCGAGAACATCAACGGTAACTGGAGCGCCCGTGGAAATTTCATGTTCAACACCGGTTTCGGTCCCGACAAGACCTGGACGTTCTCCACGTTCACCAACCTGAACTACACCAACTCCGTCGGTTACGTCGTGGACAACAACGTGAACAACAAGAGCACCACCCGCTCCACCAATGTCGGCGAGCGCGTCAACCTGGCCTACCGCAATTCGTGGTTCGACATCAGTGTGAACGGCAACCTCAACTACCAGCACGCCCGCAGTAGCCTTCAGGAGAACGCCAACATGGACACGTACAACTTCTCCTACGGCTTCAACGGCAACGTCAACCTTCCGTGGAACATGAGTATCTCCACCGGCTTGCGCATGAGCTCGCGTCGCGGCTACTCCGACAATTCGATGAACACGGACGAACTTATCTGGAACGCGCAGATAGCCCAGAGTTTCCTCAAGGACAACGCAGCCACCGTGAGCTTGCAGTTTTACGACATCCTGCGCCAGCAGAGCAACATCAGCCGCGTCATCAACGCCCAGATGCGCCAGGATACGTGGACGAACGCCATTAATTCCTACTGCATGGTCCACTTTATCTACCGCCTCAACATCTTTAACGGCAAGGTCGGCAGCCAGCGCGAGGGACAGGGCAACCAGCGCGGCTACCGCAGCTTCCGCAGCAGCCCCATGAGCCCCATGGGCCCAGCGGGCGGACCGGGTCGCCGTTGATTCACTCGGAAATTTTTGATCCTTTTCTTTCGCCGCCGCGGGACCCTCTACAGGGCTTCCGCGGCGGCAGTTTTTTTCGGGGCTTGCGGCGGTGTGCAGATTGCGCGTGCCGCGGGTGGCGGACAAGTACTACGCTGGTTTTTTCTGTCGCTGCGACAGGAAAAACCAGCGTAGCGACGGAAAAGGCGGACGTTGTGGCGGGTGTTTCTGTGGACCCCCCCCTGCATTTTTTTCGTAGCGGAAGGTTTGCTGCGAAAGCATTTTTCCCTATCTTTGTGGGTGGAAAATCTGACGGCTATAATTCTAAGAACAATAAGATGAAACATAATTTCTTGTGGGGGGCTGTCGTGGTCTCTGTGCTGAGCAGCTGTACGGCGCAGGAGAAGGTGTCGTTTCAGTCGGACTACTTCCGGGTCGATTTGGACAAGCGCGGGTACATCGTGGGTATGTGGAATCGTACCAAGGCGGACCGGAATTTCAGTCCGGCGGACCGTCCGTCGCCCTTGCTTGCGCTTTATGACAGCCGGCTGAAGCGTTACTATTACCCGCAGCAGGCTACGTACGGCGGCGGGCGCTGCCGTCTGACCTACGCAAACGGCTCCGTGGCCACGGTGCGCGTCGACGAGCGGCCCACTCACCTGCGCCTGACGCTCGAGGCACTGACTCGGCGCGAGGGGATTGCGGCCGTGCAGTGGGGCAATTACTATACGAACATCGACAACCTGCTGGGCGAGATAATCGGCGTGGCGCGCGATACCTCCGAGGCGGTGAACTATGCCATCGGAGCCCTCTCGCTCGACGACAACACCATCGGCGGCGAGGCCCGTTACACGTCGGACACGGGCTGGGGCGGCTATGTGGTTCATACGCCCGATGCCCGGCGCTTCCCCCTGCCCTTGGAGCTGCACGAGGGGCAGCTGCTCACGCTGGGCGGCGACGGCATCAGCGATGTCGCTTTCTACAACCGGCGTGAGCCTTACTTCCGTATGCTGTACGGGGCGACAGCCGGCGTCGACGCCAACGGGCGCATCGACATCCGCTACCAGTCGCGCGACAGGCGCCGCGGCGACCTTATCTACTCGCCCGAGGGCACCCCGATACTGAGCAACAATGAGCCCAACCACCTACAGCGGCAGGACGTGCCCGGCGTGGATTACGTAGGCTCGTCGATAGCCTTGTGGGGAAGTCCGGACAGCATCGCCCTCATGGGAGTCATACGACAAATCGTGCGCGAGGAAGGGTTGCCTTACCCTACGTTCCAAGGCCGTTGGGTAAAGGACCCGACGGCTTTCATGCCCGACCTCTTGACCTACGGCGGGCTGTATGACAGCATCGCCTCGTATGCCCGACAGATGGGGCTGAAGGTCATTTCGGCGTACGACCAGGGCTTCCTTCGCCCCGACCGCGGGAATGGCGGCTTTGTCGACGGGCCCCACCATGAGCGAAAGCCGTTCAGGCTGACCGGCGGCAGTTTGTCCCATCGCGAGTTTGCCGACCTCCTGGCCCGCGACAGCCTCGTCTTCGGTCGCACCTCTATCACCAATTCGCTCGCCCCGGGCACCCTCGACTGTAGTCCTGTCCCCTCGGACAGCGCCTGCGTGCAGCACCGCCGCCGACTGACGGCCGACCTTTCCGCCACCGACACACTGATATACATCGACGACCCCACCTATCTGGCCGAGGTGGCCTGCTGGGAGGGCCACTGCGAAGCACTCAACATGGTGCGCATCGGCAAGGAGCTGATACATTATCTGGGTGTGACGACTGAGCCGCCCTACCGCCTGCTCAACGTGACGCGCGGCTACTGGAACACGGTGCCTGCCGCCCACCGCGCCGGCGACGCCGTGGACAAAATGCAGGTCACCGTAGCTTGGGGCTACGAGGGCTTGGTGCCGAATCTTGAGTTGCAGGACGAGATTGCCCGCCACTACGCCGACGTGGCCCTGCACAGCGGCGTGCGCTACTACGACTTCGACGGTCAGGAATTCCTCTTTCATAGCGGTTTCGGCACCTATTCCGTCAAGCGCTTCTTCCGCACTATGTTCGAGCAGGCCAGGGCTTACGGTTTGCCCGACCTCCGTTTTACGGGCGCCACGCTCTCCGAGGGCTCCTGGCACTACCAGAGCGTATGGAATGTCGGCGGAGGGCGCAACATGTACGACGCCGAAAAGCGCGTGTGGGGCAGCACCACGAGCCAAGGCAAGGACCTGCGCGACGTGACGTTTGCCAATTTCTTCCCGTCGTCGTTCGGCGCCAATTTTCCCATAACGGCCAATTCCACTGCCGCGCAGTACGAGCATATCGAGGCCACCGCCGTGGGTTACGGCGCTACGTACAGCCTGCGCGTGGGGCAGGCCGACGTGGAGAGTTGCCCCGAGAAGTATGCCATCTTCCGCGTGATTCGTACGTGGGAGGCCGCCCGGCGGGCCGATGCCTTCCCGGCGTATGTCCGGAAGTTGCTTCGGAATCCCGAGCTCAACTGGCACTTGGAGGAACTGCCCGGCGGCGGGGGATGGACGCTCCACCAGCTGGAGGGCGGGCGCAGCGTGCGGGCGTTCGAGCTGCGTCCGCGCCGGTAGCCGTAGCGTGCGTGCTTACGGCGGTGCCTACCCGGTACGGCGTGGGCGCATGTGGCGTTTGTAACGGTTATGTCACGGTTCTGTCGCAGGGATGTAATCCTGTCGGCCTACCTTTGCAACCGTACTAAAACAATAGGAAAGCAAACGCCATGAGCAAGCAGAAAGTGTCGAACGCCCTTTTCATCGTCTGGGCCGGCGGGGCAGCCCTCGTCTCCTACGCCTTGGTTTACGCCCTGCGCAAGCCGTTTACCGCGGCCACTTTCGAGGGGCTCGAGTTCCTCGGTATGGACTACAAGACGGCGACGAGCATCGTGCAGATAGCCGGCTACGTCCTCTCAAAGTTGCTGGGCATCAAGTTGGTGTCCGAGCTTCAGCGGCGCCACCGCCTGCCGTTCCTCATCGGGTCGGTGGCCATGGCCGAGCTCTCCCTGCTGGCCTTCGGCCTCCTGCCGGTGCCGTGGAACATCGTCGCCCTGTTCTTCAACGGCCTTTCGCTGGGTTGCATGTGGGGAGTCATCTTCAGCTATCTCGAAGGGCGGCGCCTGAGCGGCGTGCTGGCCAGCGTGATGGGCATGAGCATCGCGTGCAGTTCGGCGCTGGCCAAGTCGGCCGGGCTTTACCTGATACGCGACCTCGGTGTGGACCCGTTCTGGATGCCGGCGATCATCGGCGGCGTGGCTTTCGTGCTGCTCGTCGTGCTGGCCTTTGCGCTCAACGCCCTGCCCGATCCGTCGGCCGAGGACCGGGCCGCCTGTGCCGAACGCGTACCGATGGACGGCCGTCAGCGCCGTCAGATTTTCCTGCGCTTTGCCCCGTTGCTGACCATGCTGTTCGCGGCCAACTTGTTCGTAACGGTCATCCGTGACATCAAGGAGGATTTTCTCGTGAACATTGTGGACACGTCGCAGCTCTCGGCGTGGGCCTTCAGCGGCGTCGACGCCGTCGTGACGGCCATAATCCTGCTCCTGTTTCTCGCCGTGTCGCTCATCCGCAGCCACCTCAATGTGCTCTGCACCCTGCTGGTGCTCGTGCTGGTCAGTATGTTCGCCTTGGTCTATGTGGCTTGGAATTACGACTGGCTCGCCCTTTCGCCCCTGGCCTGGCTGTTCGTGCAAAGCCTGGGTGTATATACGGCGTTCCTGAGTTTCCAGACCTTGTTCTTCGAACGCTTCGTGGCCTGTTACCACATCCGCGGCAATGTGGGCTTCTTCATCGTCACGATCGACTTCATCGGCTACGTGGGCACCGTGGGCGTCCTTGTGTTCAAGGAACTCTTTGCCGGCGAGCTCGACTGGCTGGCTTTCTACAACTCGATGGTCGTCTGGCTCGGTCTGGCCAGCTGCCTGCTCTTTGCCGGCTCTCTCCTGTGGCTGGCGCGCGGCCGCAGCCTCACGCTCGGCGGCGGTTGGAAGCGCTGTGCCGCCGTGTGGGAGGAGCCGGACACCGTAACGGCATGACATCACCTTTATAATCAATAATAGAACTATGCAAGAAATCAAATGCGTTATTCTCGATTGGGCTGGCACGGCCGTGGACTACGGCTGCTTTGCTCCGCTCGAGGCTTTCGTTAAGGTGTTCTCCGCCGAGCGCGGCATCGACATTACGCTCCGCCAGGCGCGCGAGCCGATGGGCCTGCCGAAGATAGACCACATCCGCGCCATCCTCGCGATGGACGACGTCAGCGCCAAGTTTCGCGCCCGCTATGGCCGCGACTGGACCGAGGACGACGTCCGCACGATGTACCAGAGCTTCGAGAAGCACCTTTTCGCCTCGCTCTCGTCGTACGCCACCCCCATTCCCGGCGTCATCGATACGGTAGCCGAACTGCGCCGCCGCGGCCTCGCCGTGGGGTCGACCACGGGCTATACGTCCGCCATGATGGACGTCGTGCGCCCTGAAGCCGCCCGTCAGGGTTATACAGTTGACAACCTCGTCACGCCCGACGGTCTGCCCGCCGGACGCCCAGCGCCCTACATGATTTTCAAGAACATGGCCGACCTCGCCGTGCCCAGCGTACGCCAGGTGGTCAAGGTCGGCGATACGATAGCCGACATCCGCGAGGGCGTCAATGCCGGCGTGTGGAGCGTGGGCGTGGTCACCGGAAGCAACGAGATGGGGCTGACCCAGGAGGAGTACGCCGCTTGTCCGGCTGACGAGCTGGCCCGCATGAAGCGCGAAGTGGCCGACCGCATGACGGCGGCCGGCGCCTGCCACGTGCTCGACACCCTGTCCGAACTGCCCGCCTATATCGACGAACTCAACCGCCGCATGAACGCTTAACCCGAAAACCGCGATAGAATCATGGAACGCAACTACCTTTTACTCACTCCCGGTCCGCTCAGCACGTCGGACACCGTCCGCCAGGCCATGATGCAAGACTGGTGCACCTGGGACAAGGACTACAACGAAGGCATCGTCACCCCCTTGCGCCGCGACCTGCTCGAGATTGCCGGCCTCGACGAGGCGAAGTACACCACCGTGCTGTTGCAAGGAAGTGGCACCTACTGCGTCGAGGCCACCATCGGAGCCACCGTGCGCCCCGCCGACCGTCTGCTTATTTTGGCCAACGGCGCTTACGGCCAGCGCATGGCCCGTATCGCTGACTACTACGGTATCAACTACTCGCTGGTGTCCCTGCCCGAAACGGAGCTTGTCACGGGCGAAGTGGCCCGCCGCGCACTCGAGCAGTATCCCGACGTGACGCACCTGGCCATGGTGCACAGCGAGACGACCACCGGCCTGCTCAACCGCATCGAAGAGGTGGCCGACGTCATCCGCGGCCGCGGCCTGACGTTCATCGTCGACGCAATGAGCAGCTTTGCCGGTGTGCCCATCGACATCGACGCGCTGGGCATCGACTTCCTCGTCAGCAGTGCTAACAAGTGCGTACAGGGCGTCCCGGGCTTCGGTTTCATCATCGCCCGCCGCGACAGGCTCATGCAGACCAAGGGCTGCGCCCGTTCGCTCTCCCTCGACATCTACGACCAGTGGGAAACGATGGAGCGCGGCCACGGCAAGTGGCGCTTCACGTCGCCCACGCACGTGGTGCGCGCCTTCTATCAGGCCATGCAGGAACTCAAGGCCGAGGGAGGCATCGCCGCGCGTCACCGCCGCTACGTGGAGAACCACCGCGTGCTGGTCGAGGGAATGCGGAGCCTGGGCTTCCAGACGCTGCTCGCCGACGAGGCACAGGGTTGCATTATCACCTCGTTCCTCTATCCTGACGCTGCGTTCGACTTTGCCAGCTTCTACGAGCAGCTGAAGGCCCGGGGATTCGTCATCTACCCCGGGAAAATCTCCCAGGCCGATACCTTCCGCATCGGCAACATCGGCGACGTCTTCCCCGACGACTTCCGCCGGCTCATCGAGGCCGTCCGCGAGGTGCTCCAGGCCTGACGGCGCGCGCTTCGCAACGAGCATAGGCACCAAGTGCTGCGACAAGGCAGGCAGGAGCCGCGCCCGATTCAATCAGTGAAGTCACCGTTTATCCTGTCGCAGCGATAGAAATTCCTATCGCTGCGACAGTTTTTTCTATCGTAGTACTTGTAAAACCTATCGTAGTACTTGTGTGGCGCCCCGCCGCGGGGGAATGTTCTACAGCATGTCCAGCTCGGCGAACATGCGGCGGTAGGCTTCGGCCTTGCGCTCCAGGGCCATCGGGTAGGCGCGGCTGCTGCTCGGCATCCGGTAGAAGCGCAGCCGGCGCTCGCCGACGCTGAGTTCCGTCGAGCCGCCCACCTTGGGCGCCGTGGCGCCGTAGCCGAGGCAGAGCGTATCGGTGGCCTTCTGCCCCGTGGTCACGACGGCGCGGCAGGCGGGCAGCCGGTCGAGGAGCTGGCCGAGGTCCGTGGGGCGCACCACTTCGAGGAATTTGTCGGACGCATTGCCCGCCAGCCGGCGCACTTCGGAGGCCGTGTCGTAGAGGGCGATGCCCCGCTCGCGGGCGAAGGCCTCTACGGCGTCGTGGCGGAAGCGCTTCCGGGCCGTGTCGGCAAAATGGTCGCGGTCGCCGTAGAAAATAAGTCCCATCAGGCGCCACATGTCGTTCAGCCAGTTGGGGTAGAAGAAGTCCATCGACCAGCGGGCGCGCGGCGGTGGAAAACTGCCCAGCATCAGCAGGCGCGCTCCAGGCGGCAGGAAGGGGCGGAGGGGGTGCGATTCGGTGGGTATCGGTGAGGAAGTCATGGCTATGGCTTTGAGGCCCGCTTCTTGCGGTGGAAGCAGAAGCCGGCGTAGAGGTTCAGGTAGGCCAGCGAGTTGGTCAGGGCGAAGCGCTGGCGGTGGTAGCTGTACACGTGGCTGACGGCCGAAGCGCCGGCGAACCACTTGCCGTTGTTCCATACGAGTCCGGCGCGCGTGATGAGGTCGAAGTTCAGGTTCTTGAAGCGGAACATCTGGCCGAAGTTGCCCTCGCCCACAGTCTGCTTGAACCCGACGGCCGGCGCCGCCGAGACGGCCAGCAGCCAGCAGGGGGCGAAGACCCAGTTGTAGGCGTAGCCCACGTTGAGGCTGTAGTCGTTGTAACGCACGTTGCTCACGCGGAGCTCGTCGGTCAGCCCGGCCTGGAGGGCGGGCGGCAGGCGCGTGGGGTCGAAGCTGAGGTGTTGGCGTGAGTACTGGAAACCCACCTTCCAGCTGCCGCAGCTGCGCCGCTGTACGGTGGTCTGGCTGAAGGCGGCGGGGTAGGAGAAGCGGCGGCGGTTGAAGATATAGTAGACGTGGATGGAGGCCGTGCGGCTGCGCAGGCCGTCGAACGGCTGGTTGTTGTAGGCGTCGGGAGCTACGCCGTCGAAGCCCACGGTGCGGCGCAGGCGGAAGTCGCCGTTGTTCTTGACGTAGATGAGGTCGCAGCCCAGCATGGCGCTGTACAGACTCAGGTTGAACTCGCGGCGCAGCTGGCGGTTGCCCATGTGTCCTACGTCGAACGTGTAGCCCAGGAAGAGCCAGCGCCAGCCGAAGTAGGGCCCCACGCGCAGCGACGGCTGGGGCGCGAAGCTGAGGCTTTGGCGTGTGCCGTCGGGCTGGAAGCCACTGAGGCGGTAGCTTTGGAACGTGGCGGAGGTCTGGGCCATCGCCGTGAAGTTGTAGCGCGCCGGGGCGATATAGGCCGTGTCGTAGTCCTCAAAGAGGCGCAGGAACCGCGCTACGAGGCTGCCGCGCTTCGCTGCGGGGCGGGCGGTGTCGGCCGGCGCGTCGGCCTGCGCCCGCATCGGCAGGATGCCGGCAAGCAGCAGGGACAGCGCGCAGAGCAGACGGGCGACCATCGCGACGCAGGCTTAGAATTTGCCGAGAATGCGGTCGATGACCCAGTTGACCGACGTGGCGCTCACGCTGTCGCACGAGCAGATGGACAAGCCCTGGAGGTGTTCGACGACGGACTGGATCATGGGCAGCTGGACGTGCTCGGGGTTGGGCACGACGAACTCCTCGCGGCCCCGCTCGGTCTGCATGACAATCGGCTCGTAGGTGAAGACGGAGAAACTCAGCAGGCCGCGGTCGCCGATGATTTCGATGCGGTCCTCGCGCGCCGACTCGTGGGCCACGAAGCACCACGAGCCCGAACCGGGCAGGCCGGAATCGAAACGGAAGCAAGCGCTCACCGTGTCTTCCGCTTCGTAGAGGCCGCCGCGGTTATCCTTGTATCCCTTGGCCTCTATGATGGGGCCGAAGTACTGCTGGAGCAGGTCGATCTGGTGGGGCGCCAGGTCGTAGAAGTAGCCCCCGCCGGCGATGTCGGGCTGCACGCGCCAAGGCAAGTCCTTGCGGTTGTAGTCCAGGTCGCGCGGCGGTACGGCGAAGCGTATCTGCACGTTGATGACGCGCCCTATGGCGCCCGAGCGAATCAGCTCGCCCACTTTCAGGAAGTAGGGGAGCAGGCGGCGGTAGTAGGCCACGAAGCACGGCACGCCGGTCTTCTCGACGATGCGGTTGAGGCGGCAACAGTCCTCGTAGTTCGAGGCGATGGGTTTCTCGACGTAGACGGGTTTGCCCGCCTTCATGGCCATGATGGCAAAGGTGGTGTGCGTCGAGGGCGGAGTGGCGATGTAGACGGCATTGACGTCGGGGTCATCCACCAGTTCCTGCGCGTCGCTGTACCAGCGGCGGATGCCGTGGCGCTCGGCGTACGAGCGGGCTTTCTCCTTGTTGCGGCTCATCACGGCGACGACTTTCGAGCCGGGGACTATGCTGAACGCCGGTCCGCTTTTCTTTTCGGTCACTTCTCCGCAGCCGATGAATCCCCACTGTATGGTCTTGATGTCTGTCATAGTGGCAAAGGTAAGTATTTCCCTGCAAATGAATCTTAACGCGGCGTCCGTTTTTCGGACCGCGGCGAGGCGGAAAACAAGTACTACGACAGAATTTCCTGTCGTAGTCCCAGAAAATCCTGTCGTAGTACTTGTTTTTTCTATGTATATACCCCGGAAAACCGGCCGGGGATGCCCGTGGCTCAGAGGCGGCCCTTCGAACCGGCCAGGCTGGCCTTGACCAGATAGGCGATGAGGACGGCGTAGACCGCGAGGGCGCAGATTTCGCTCCAGGGGTTGGCGAGCCACTCGGTGTTGACGAAGTTGAGCCCGCCGAAGCGCATGGCCGAGCTGACGACACCCATCAGGGCGCCGCCGGCAATGAAGCCCGAGGCCAGCAGGGTGCCGCGCTCGCCGCGGGCGCGGTTGACGGCGCCGTCCTTGCTGCGCGAGGTGACGTACCAGTTGATGGCTCCGCCGACGAGCAAGGGCAGGTTGAGGTCGAGCGGGATGAACATGCCCAGGGCAAAGGCCAGGGCCGGTACGCCGCAGAACGTCAGCACGAGGGCTATGGCCGCGCCGATGCCGTAAAGGAGCCAGGGCACGTCGGCACCGCTCATGAGGGGCTCGATAACTGCGGCCATGGCGTTGGCCTGCGGTGCGGCGAGCTGGCCGCTCGTGAAGCCGTAGCTCTTCTCCAGTATGATGATGACGCCGCCGACCGTGGCTGCCGAAACCAGCGTGCCGAGGAACTTGAGGCTCTCCTGCTTGCGCGGCGTGCTGCCCAGCCAGTAACCGATCTTGAGGTCGGTGATGAAACTGCCGGAGCTGGCGAGCGCCGTGCAGACGACGCCGCCCATGATCAGCGCGGCCACCATGCCGCCCGTGCCCTTCAGACCGACGGCGACCATGATGACGGACGAGAGGATAAGGGTCATGAGCGTCATGCCCGACACGGGGTTGCTGCCCACGATGGCGATGGCGTTGGCCGCTACGGTGGTGAAGAGGAAGGCGATGACGGCCACGATGAGGATGCCGACGACGCTGAACAGCAGGTTGCCCTCCATGATGCCGAAGTAGAAAAACAGGAAGATGACGGCGATGGTCGCGAGGGCGCCAATGGCCACGATTTTCATCGGTATGTCGCGCTGCGTGCGGGGTACGTCGGTCTCGGCCGTGCTTTTGCCGCGCAGTTCGCGCCCTGCCAGCCCGACGGCGCCCCGTATGACGCCCCAGCTCTTGACAATGCCGATGAGTCCGGCCATGGCGATGCCGCCGATGCCGATGCTCTTGGCGTAATTGTAGATTTGCTCGGGCGAGGCGGCCGCTGCCGTGACGCCGCCGGCCACGTCGAGGTCGGGGAAGAGCAGGGCGATGGCCGGCACGATGACCCACCAGACGGCCATGGAGCCAAAGCAAATGATGGCGGAGTACTTGAGGCCGACGATGTAGCCCATGCCGAGCACGGCGGCCCCGGTGTTGATTTTGAACAGGACTTTGGTCTCGTCGGCTATCGTCTGGCCCCACGCGCAGACCCGGCTGGTGAACGTTTCGCTCCAAAGCCCGAAAGTCGTGGCGATAAAGTCATAAAGTCCGCCGATTATACCCGCTACGAGCAGGGGCTTCGCCTGGTTGCCGCCGCTCTCCCCGGAGACGAGCACCTGCGTCGACGCGGTGGCCTCGGGGAAGGGGTATTTGCCGTGCATGTCCTTTACGAAATACTTGCGGAACGGGATGAGGAACAGAATGCCGAGGATGCCGCCCAGCAGCGAAGCGAGGAAAACTTCGATGAAGTTGACCGTGATTTCAGGATACTTGGCCTGTAGGATGTACAGGGCGGGCAGCGTGAAGATGGCGCCGCTGACAATCATGCCCGAGCAGGCGCCGATGCTCTGGATAATGACGTTTTCGCCGAGCGGGTCCTTGCGGTGGGCGGCGCCGCTCACGCCGATGGCGATGATAGTGATGGGAATGGCGGCCTCAAAGACTTGGCCCACTTTCAGGCCGAGGTAGGCCGTGGCGGCCGAGAAAAGGACGGCCATCAGCACACCCCAGCAGATGGACCACGGCGTGACTTCGCGGTACTGCTGCTTGGGACTCATGAGGGGCTGGTACTCTTCGCCCTCTTTCAGTTCGGTGAATGCGTTTTCGGGTAGTTGGGTCTGTTTCATGGGAATCAGGTGTTTGTTTCGTAGTTATGGGTTTAACACATGCGGTCGCGGTAGTCCTCGTAGGCGAAGCGGCGAAGCACGTCGAGGCGGCCGTCTGTGTGGAGCAGGGCGATGGCGGGATGGGCCACGCCGTTGAACATCGTGGTCTTTACGGTGGTGTAGTGTATCATGTCCTCGAACACGACGGTGTCGCCGACGCTGAGCGGCGCGGTAAAGCGCCAGTAGCCCATGTAGTCGCCGCTCAGGCAGCTGTTGCCGCCAAGGCGGTAGACGTCGGCGTCGCGCTCGTGACCCGCTGCCGCCGGGCCTTCCAGCGTTTCGGCGCCGCGTACGGTCGGCCAGTAGGGCATTTCCAGGCAGTCGGGCATGTGGCACGTGAAGCTGACGTTGAGCACGGCCGTCTTGATGCCGTCGTTTTCCACTACGTCGACCACGCGGCTCACCAAGGGGCCCGTTTGCCAGGCAAAGGCCGAGCCCGGTTCGAGCACGACGGAAAGGTTCGGATGCCTGCGGCGCACGTCAGTCAGCAGGCTGACGAGCCGCTCCACGTCGTAGCCCTCACGCGTCATCAGATGGCCGCCGCCCAGGTTCAGCCATTTCACTTGGTCGAGCCAGCGCCCGAACTTTGCCTCGATGTGCTCCAAGGTGTGGGCCAGGGCTTCCGCGCTGCTCTCGCAGTGGTTGTGGCAGTGGAAGCCCTCGACGCCTTCAGGCAGGGTGTCGGGCAACTGCGCGGCGAGGATGCCGAAACGACTGCCGGGCGCGCAGGGATTATAAAGTTCGGTGGAGATTTCGCTGTATTCGGGGTTAATGCGCAGCCCGCAGGAGACGGCGTCGTGGTCGCGGTTCCACTGCTTTACGGCGGGGTAGAAGCGGCGGTACTGGCTGAGGGAGTTGAACGTGACGTGGCTGCTACAGGCCAGAATGTCGCCGAACGTTTCCTCCTCGTAGGCCGGCGAGTAGGTGTGCGCTTTGGAGCCGAACTCCTCGTAAGCGAGGCGCGCCTCGAACGGCGACGAAGCCGTCGTGTGCGCTATGTACTCGCGAAATATGGGGAACGTGCGCCACAGGGCGAAAGCCTTGAACGCAAGGATGATTTCGGCGCCGCT
Source organism: uncultured Alloprevotella sp. (assembly GCA_944322325.1). Classification (GTDB taxonomy): domain Bacteria; phylum Bacteroidota; class Bacteroidia; order Bacteroidales; family Bacteroidaceae; genus Alloprevotella. The sequence continues at coordinate 334,957 of CALUOQ010000001.1, read as the reverse complement.
GCGCTGCGCTACGGACTGAATGAGCCGCAGGTTGCGGCGGAGTTTTTCCTCTTCGAGGATATAGCACGGTGAGGGCGCGTCTTTCAGGCAGAACGGAGTCATTTCGAGCAATGGCTGACGGTAAAGAAAAAGGAGCAGTCCGGCTATAGCGCCGGACTACTCCCGTCAATACTAAAACGATATGAAGACAACGTGTCGCAGTGCGGATTACATGATACCGTCGGCACGCAATTTCTGCTGCCACTTCCAAGCCGACGAGAGTGCCTCCTCGAGCGTATGGACAGCTTTCCAGCCGAGCACCTTGTTGGCCTTGTCGACATTGCCCCAGACCTTCTCGATGTCACCGGGGCGGCGCGGACCTACCTTGTAGTTCAGCTTCACGCCGGTGCACTTCTCGAACGTATTGATAAGCTCGAAGACGGACACACCGTGCCCCGTGCCGACATTATATACCTCCACGGGCTCAGCGAGCTTGCCGTCGAGAATACGGGCCATGGCGCAGACGTGAGCCTTGGCCAAGTCGACGACATAGATGAAGTCGCGGATGCACGAACCGTCGGGCGTGTCGTAGTCGTCGCCGAACACGGTGAGCTCCTTGCGGATGCCGATGGCCGTTTGGGTGAGGTAGGGGATCAGGTTGGCAGGCACGCCGTTCGGCATCTCGCCGATGATAGCTGTGGGGTGCGCGCCGATGGGGTTGAAGTAGCGCAACAGGATGGCGCCAATCGGCGCGCCGCTCTTCACGTAGTCCTGAATGATTTCCTCGTTAATCTGCTTCGTGTTGCCATAGGGGCTCTCGGCTTTCTGGATGGGTGCCTGCTCCGTCACGGGGAGGTTTTCGGGCGCCGGCTGGCCGTAGACGGTGCACGAAGAGGAGAAGATGATTCCCTTCACGCCGTACTTGGGCATCAACTCGAGCAGGTTGATGAGCGAAACGAGGTTGTTGTAATAATAAAGGAGCGGTTTCTCCACGCTCTCACCCACGGCTTTGCTCGCAGCGAAGTGAATGATGCCGCTAATGTCGGGATATTTCTGGAAAACGGCCTCCAAGCCGGCCTTGTCGCAGCAATCCACCTTTTCGAAGGCAGGGCGGATGCCCGTAATCTTTTCGATACCGTCGACGACGTCGGCCTTGGAGTTCGAAAGATTGTCGACGATGACCACGTCATAGCCGGCATTTTGGAGTTCCACAGTGGTGTGCGAACCGATGAAACCGGTACCACCGGTCACCAAAATAGTCTTTTTCATTGTCGTAGCAGTTATTGGGCTTTCTGAGCGCAAAAATACGCAGAAAATTGCTTTAAGAAAAGCGAAATCACTCTTTTATTCCAAATTTCGGGTCGACCCGGATGAGCCGGGCTACGACAACCGTCACGAGGCACAGCGCAAGGACCAAAATGAAGAAGTTCAGGTAACCGACATGCTCCTGTAGCCAGCCGGCCAGCATACCCGGGAGCATCATGCCGGCGGCCATGAACGCCGTGCATATCGCGTAGTGGGCCGTCTGGTTACGCCCCTGCGAAAAATAGAGCATGTAGAGCATGTAGGCGGTGAAGCCGAAACCGTAGCCGAACTGCTCGACGAACACGCAGGCGTTGATGGCAAAAAAGGACGTCGGTTGGAAATAGCTGAGGTAGATGTAGACGGCATTGGGCAGCGAGATGCTCCACACCATGGGCCACAGCCACTTTTTCAGCCCGCCGCGCGCCGCCGCCAGTCCGCCGACGATGCCGCCCAGCGTCAGGCCGATGACGCCCACCGTGCCCTGCACGAAACCGAGCTCTGACGTCGACAGCCCGAGCCCGCCGCCGCCTTTGGATTCCAGCATGAAAAGCGGGCATATCTTGGTGAGCATGGCTTCCGGGAAGCGGTAGAGCAACATGAAGAGCAGCGCCACGCCGATGCCGGGCTTGCGGAAGAAGGAGACAAAGGTGTCCAGGAACTCGCCGGCGATGTGTCCGGCCGCCACGGTGCGGCGGTCGTCGCTGGCAGGGCGGGGCAGCACGCACTGATGGTAAAGGCAGAGGCCCAGGAACAGGGCGGCCGTCAGGTAGAACGTCAGGCTCCAGGCGTAGGGCACACTGCGCGTGTACACTTCGAGCACGCCGGCCAGCATGATGAGTATGCCTTGTCCGGCGATGGTCGCCACGCGGTAGAACGTGCTCCGTATGCCGACGTAGAAAGCCTGCTCGTGGGAGTCGAGCGCCAGCATGTAGTAACCGTCGGCGGCGATGTCGTGCGTCGCGCTGCTGAAGGCCATGAGCCAGAAGCAGGCCAGGGTCCACTGTACCGCCGACGGCAGGTTCAGCGTGAAGGCCACGCCGCCGAGCGCCGCTCCGACGAGCAGCTGCATGGCAACGACCCACCACCGCTTCGTACGGATGAGGTCGACAAACGGGCTCCAAAACGGTTTGATCACCCACGGTAGGTAGAGCCAACTCGTATAGAGCGCAATTTCGGCGTTGCCCAGGCCGAGCCGCTTGTACATGACGGTGGAGATGGCCATAACGACCACGTATGGGATGCCCTCGGCGAAATACAGCGTCGGTATCCAGGCCCAGGGCGAAGTGCGTTTCCGTGTTTTCATGGGTAAAGCGTTTGAAGTTCGGCACCTTTATAATAATGGCTGAGGATGCGCTCGAACGTGTAACCCTGCTCGCTCATCACGGCAGCGCCTATCTGGCACATGCCCACGCCGTGTCCCCAGCCTGCGCCGGTGAGGACGAAACGTCCGGGTATGCCGTCGGCGATGTCGGCGCGGTCCACGACGAAAGCCGAGCTGTACAGGTGGGTGGGCGACAGCGTGCGGCGTATTTCCAGCTCCTTGCCGACGACGAGCGTGCGGCGGGTGCCTACGATTTTCAGTTTCGTCAGGCGTCCGCTCGGCCCGCGCCTTACGGGCACGAGGTCGACGATGGCGCCGAAGTCCTCGCCGCGCTTTTCGCGGATTAGTGCGGCCAGCTCCGCCTGCGTATATTCCACGCGCCAGCGATAGAAATCGGTTGTCTCCTGGTCGTAGTCGTTCAGCACTTGGCGCAGGATGCGGGTGTCGCGGGTGTGGCAGAAAGCCTCGGGACTGCTGCGTATCCAGCGTTCGGCCTGTGCCTCGTCCGTCAGGTCGGGCAGCGGCGTGCCGTCCGCCGCGTCGCGCACGGCGGTCAGGTAGGGCTCGTTTTTTTCCTCCCAGCACGTGGCGTACTCCTCCGTCGCACCGCCGCAGCACTTGGCGAAACGGGCGTCGCAGAGCTCCCCGCCGCTGGTCAGCACCTGCCCCCGGGTGGCGCGTACGGCCTCCTCGACGGCGGGGCGTGTCTGCCGCGTGATGCCCTGATAGCGCTGGCAGTGGTCGTCGGCACACACGTCGAACAGGGCGTGGTCCTCGCGGTCGTACCAGCGGATGTACTCGTCCTCCTTGCGGACGAAGGAGAAATAGGTGGTGTCCTTGGCCGTGCGGCAGCGTTTCATCTGGGCAAAGAGCCAGCTGCGCGACACTACGGCGTGGGCCTTGAGCAACTCGAGGGAGGACGTGGCGCTCATCTCGCTGCTGATGACGCTCGTCAGGTACTGCTCGACGGGCACGTGGTTGATGGCGATGACCTTGTCGTCCTCGACGATGAGGCGGAGGGAGCCGGCGAACGTCTCGTCCTCGCGCCGCTCCCAGTGGAAGCTGTGCCCGATGGGTACGGCGTGCAGGGTGAACGACGCGTCGGCCCCCTGCGGCTGAAAGGTGAGTTCGCGGTACAGCTTGCCGTTCCAGCTGACGCACCCCTCGCTGCACGCCACGTGCTGCGCTCCGCGGGCGGTTTCGCCCTTGGCGGTGTAGTCGCCGTTGAGGGTGAAGTCGATGGTCGCGGCGTGCACGATGCCCACGTCGACGCAGGGCTCCTCCGTCAGGCCGGCCGGGAAGACCTCTGCCGCGGTGCGCGTGGCGGACGCGGGCAGGCTGTGCAGGCTGCGGGCGATAAGGGTAGCCTCGCTTTCGCCGATGGCCACTTCGCGCAGCAGGGCGACAGCCGTCGTCGGCGTCAGGCGCTCGAAGTCCTCGCGCCGCGGCGTGATGAGGCATCCGCCCATGTCGATGGCGCCGGGGCTGACGAGCATCTGGCGTTCGCCGCTCTCGTAGTAACAGTCGGGGCGGTGTTTCCTGCGGGGAATAACGACGAAGACGAGCGCGTCCTCCTTGCCGCCCGTCCCGCGCTGGCGCCAGGCCAGCAGGTTCAGGTCGGGCTCGGTGTGGCCCTGACTCAGGGGCAGGGCCTGTAGCAGTCGGTTGAACAGGGGGAACGTTCCGTTCGTACGGTTGGAGCGGATGACAAAGGCCGGGCAGGCATAGCCGTGCAGGCGGTAGATGCCGGTCTGCTTGTCGTTATATCCCTTTTCCTCGAGCTCGGCCTCCTCGCGCGGCTGGGTCGGATAGATTTTCTCGAGCGAGTTCTCGTAGCGTTTCCAGTCGCGCTCGAGGGGGACGATGCCGCGGCGTCCGGCCTGGAAGTGGGCGTGGTCGGGTGCCGAGGCGCCGCAACGGGCGCCGTTGTATATGAACAGGTGGTCGGGCATCGCCCACACCATGCGGCTGAGGGCGCCGAAGTGGTGGTGCAGCTCCTGCGGCGTGTGGCGCCGGGTGGGCAGGGTGAAGTGCTCGGGCAGTATGGGGAACGGGTTGACCAGTAGTTGGAAGCGTCCCTCGACGGGCAGGCTCATCTGCTGGGGCGGCCGGTTGTGGTCGCACAGGAAGCAGGGACGCCGTTCGAGGCTTCGGGCGTCGGTGCGCGCGGCGGTCGACACGATGCGTGCCGGGTTGTGCTGCACGGTCAGTTCGAGCATGTCGTCCACGGCCAGGCGGCGTACCTCTACCCGGTTTTCCAGCTCCTCGAAGCGCTGCCGCACTTCGGGCCATGACTCCAGCTGGGCTTTGAAGAAGGCGCGGGCTTCGTCGGCAATGAGCGGGTGGCGCCAGCGGCGGTTGAGTGCCTGGCGTGCCCGCAGCTCGAGGGTGCGCAGGCGGTCCTTGTACGTGTTGTTGCGGTTGACGTGCTCCACGTCGAGCGCCGCGTCGGAGTTGCCCTCCCAGCGCCGGCACAGGTAGACCTCGTCGTAGACGCGCCCCACGCGGTAGCGGCGCGAAAAGCGGAGGCCCAGAGCGTAGTCCTCGCCGTAGGACGTGTTCGGGAAGCCGCACCGGCGCAGCAGGGGGACGTAGAAGGCGCGCGGAGCGCCCAGTCCGTTGACGCGAAGGGCGTTGTTGCGTCCGTTGTCGGGCGTCCACTCCCGGTGGTCGATGAGTCCGGGCGGCAGGGTGGCGAGTCCGAAGTCCACCATGCGGTAGGCGCCGACCACCATGGCGGCGCGCTGCGCGTAGAAGGCAGCGACCATCGTCCGCAGCGTGGCGGGCGAGCTGTAGAGGTCGTCGGAGTCGAGCTGTACGGCAAATTTTCCGCACAGGGGGTGGCGGATGGCCGTGTCCCAGCAGCCGCCGATGCCCAGGTCGTCCCTTTCGGGCACGAGGTGCACCACGCGCGGGTCGGCGGCCAGGCGGCGGACGACGTCGGTGGTGCCGTCGGTCGAGTGGTTGTCGACGACAATGACGTTGAAAGCGAAGTCCGCCTCCTGCGCGAGTGCGCTGCCCACGGCGTCGGCTATGGTGCGTACGCGGTTGCGCACGGGTATGACGACGGAGGCTTCGACGGGGAAATCCCCGGCGTCGAGCTGCGGCTCGTCGAACTCGTCGGGAGCCAGCCACGCGCCGACGGCCTTGAGGTGGTGCGTACATACGCGTTCCATCTCCAGCTGCACGTCGCGCTGGCGCGGGTCGACGTAGTCGAACTGCTTCTCGCCGCTGGTGCGCGTGTCGGTCAGGGCTTCGGTGTACAGCGGCTCGTCGAGGTGGAGCAGCTCGCCCCGCCGGCTCAGGAACAGGCGGAGGGCGTAGCGCGCGGCAAAGCGCAGGCGGCCGGCCCGTTCCTGCTCGAAAAAGGCGGCCAGTGCCGACGTGCGCAGCAGCACGAGGCCGCCGAAGTCGAAGTCGTCGCGCAGGCTGCCGGGCTGGTAGTCCGTGACGGGGTGGAGACGCCGCCCGTCGGGGCCGGCGTCGTAGCGGTCGGCGTAGACCATGAGGGCGCCCGAGTCGTCGGCCGCCTCGACGAAGCGCTCCAGACAGCGGTAGCCCAGCCGCAACGTGGCCGGGCGCAGGTAGAACAGGGTGTAGGTGCCCGCGGCGCGGCGGCTCACCTGCCGGAGCAGGCGCGAGCTGCCCAGCCGGTCGCAGACGAGCGGACTGCATCCTTCGGGCAGGCTGCCCGGGGACGGCCGTGCGGCGCAAACCACGTGTACATGGCCCACCAGCGGGTGGGCCGCTATGGCGGAGAGCAGGGAGGCCTCGTCGGGACCTCCGTGCAGGGCGTAGACAAAATCGATGCGTGCTTTCATCCTAATAGGCATAACGACACACAAAGATACGAAGTTTTTCGGAGCACCCAGCGCCGCGCCCCACGTTTTGCCCGTCCGGGGCCGGATTACAAGTGCTGTCCCCGTTTTTCCTGTCGCAGCGACAGAAATTTCTATCGTAGTACTTGTTTTTCCTGTCGTAGTACTTGTAAAAAACGGTCGTAGCACTTGTTTCCCCTCTGCGCCGCGCCGGGAGCGGACGTCGCGCGGAGGGCTGCCTTTTTGTCAGTAGGGTTTTCTGCTTCAGCCTTTTTTAGCTAACTTTGCACGCCGAAAAATAAATCCAAAAGAAGTCATGATTACAGTTTCCAACCTTGCCATTCAGTTCGGTAAGCGCATCCTTTACCAAGACGTAAACCTAAAGTTCACCAACGGCAACATATACGGCATCATCGGTGCCAACGGCGCCGGCAAGTCGACGCTGCTGAAGGCCATCTCGGGCGAACTCGAACCGAACAAGGGCACCGTGGAACTCGGCCCCGGCGAGCGCCTCTCCGTACTCAGCCAGGACCACTTCAAGTTCGACGATCAGACCGTGCTCGACACCGTGCTGATGGGCCACACGGTGATGTGGGACGTGGCGCGGCAGCGCGACGCCCTCTACGCCAAGCCCGACTTCAGCGACGAGGACGGCCTGAAAGTCGCCGAGTTAGAGGAGAAGTTTGCCAACCTCGGCGGTTATACGGCCGAGAACGACGCCTCGACGCTGCTGAGCGGACTGGGCATCAAGGAAAGCCTCCATGGCAAACTCATGAAGGAGCTTTCGGGAAAGGAGAAAGTGCGTGTGATGCTGGCCCAGGCACTCTTCGGCGAGCCGGACAACCTGCTGCTCGACGAGCCGACTAACGACCTTGACCTCGAAACCGTCGAGTGGCTCGAGGACTACCTTGGCAATTTCGAGCACACCGTACTCGTGGTGAGCCACGACCGCCACTTCCTCGACCAGGTCTGTACCCACACCGTCGATATCGACTTCGGGAAAGTCACCCTCTTCTCCGGTAACTACAGCTTCTGGTACGAGTCGAGCCAGCTGGCCCTCCGTCAGGCGCAGAACCAAAAGCAGAAGGCCGAAGAGAAGCGTAAGGAGCTCGAGGAGTTCATCCGCCGTTTCTCGGCCAACGTCGCAAAGAGCCGGCAGACCACCAGCCGCAAGAAGATGCTCGAGAAGCTCAACGTCGAGGAGATTCAGCCCTCCACACGTAAGTACCCGGGAATTATTTTCCAGATGGAGCGCGAACCGGGCAACCAGATACTCGAGGTCGAGGGGCTGAAAGCCGTGGCCGACGACGGCTCCGTGCTTTTTGACAACCTGACGTTTAACGTGGAGAAAGGGGATCGCATCGTTTTCATAAGCCACAATCCGCGCGCCATGACGGCCCTTTTCGAAATCATTATGGGCAACGCGCAGCCCGCTGCGGGCACGTTCAAGTGGGGCGTCACCATCACGACGGCCTACCTGCCGCTCGACAACACGGCTTTCTTCGACTGCGATCTCAATATGCTCGACTGGCTCAGTCAGTTCGGTGAGGGCAACGACGTCTACTTCAAGGCCTTCCTGGGGCGGATGCTCTTCAAAGACGAAGATATCCAGAAGAAAGTGCGGGTGCTCTCGGGAGGCGAGAAGATGCGTTGCATGATAGCCCGCATGCAGCTCAGAAACGCCAACTGCCTCGTGCTCGACACGCCCACTAACCACCTCGACATGGAAAGTATCCAGGCGTTCAACAACAACCTGAAACTTTTCAAGGGCAATATCCTCTTCGCCAGCCACGACCACGAATTTATCAACACCATAGCCAACCGCGTCATCGAACTGACGCCGCGCGGCAGCATCGATAAACTCATGACCTACGAGGACTACATCCACGACGAGCGCATCAAGGAACAGCGCGCCGAGCTCTACGGCGAGAAATAATCGCGCCGCAATGCGGGTTTGGTACGTTAATTGCTGCTTATTTTCCGAAACTCCAAGAAACTATGACCGAAACGAATAAAGACCTCAACCCTGAGGAAGAAATCAAGGTGACCGACAACGAGGAAGCCACCGCGCAGGAGGCCGCCGCGCCCGAAGCCGAAACCGAAAAGACCGACGCTGACAAACTGGCCGAGGCCGAGGAGCAAATAGCCGCCCTTAAGGACAAGTATCTGCGTCAGGTAGCCGAGTTCGACAACTACCGCAAGCGCACCATGAAAGAGAAGGCCGAGCTTATCCTCAACGGCGGCGAGAAAGTCATGCAGGCCATCCTGCCCATCCTCGACGACATGGAGCGCGCCCAGGCCAGCATGGCAAAAAGCGACAACGTCGAGACGCTGCGCGAAGGGCTGGACCTGATTTTCTCCAAACTGATGAAAACACTCGCCGGACAGGGACTCCAGAAAATGGAGACCGACGCGCAGGATTTCAACACTGACTTCCACGAAGCCGTGGCCCTCGTGCCCGTCGACGACGCTGCGAAAAAAGGAAAAATCATAGACTGCGTGCAGAGCGGCTACCTGCTCAACGAAAAAGTCATCCGTCACGCAAAAGTGGCCGTAGGGCAATAAAGTTCCATCAGTTACACATTAATATAATATATGGCGAGTGAAGTAGACTATTACGCCGTGCTTGGCGTCGAGCGTACGGCCAGCGCCGACGAAATCAAGCGTGCTTACAAGAAGATGGCCATCAAATATCACCCGGACCGTAACCCGGGCGACAAGGAGGCCGAGGAGAAGTTCAAACAGGCCGCTGAGGCCTACGACGTACTGCGCGACCCCGACAAGCGGGCGCGCTACGACCAGTTTGGCGCAGCCGGCCTCAACGGCGCGGGCGGCTTCGGCGGCTTTGGCGGCGGCCAGGGCATGAGCATGGACGACATCTTCTCCATGTTCGGCGACATATTCGGCGGCCACGGCGGCTTCGGAGGTTTCGGCGGCTTCGGCGGACGAAGCAGTCAGCAGCGCCAGTATCGCGGCAGCGACCTGCGCGTAAAAGTGAAGCTCAGCCTACAGGAAATCGCTACCGGCGTCACCAAGAAGTTCAAGGTGCGCAAGGACGTGACCTGCCCCGAGTGTCACGGCACCGGCTGCGAGGGAGGCCATCGCCCCGAAACGTGCACCACGTGCCACGGTTCGGGCTACGTCATGCGCACCCAGCGCAGCATGTTCGGCATGGTGCAGACGCAAGCCCCTTGCCCGACGTGTCATGGCGAGGGTACGGTCATCAAGGACAAATGCAAGAAATGCAATGGCGACGGCGTGATTGCCGGAGAGGAGATTGTGGAAATCAACATCCCCGCCGGCGTGGCCGAGGGCATGGTTGTCAACGTGCCGGGCAAGGGTAACGCCGGCAAGCACGCCGGCGTGCCGGGCGATATACAGGTCCTCGTCGAAGAGGAAGCGCACCCCGACTTCGTGCGTGACGAGAACGACCTCATACATAACCTCCTGCTCACCGTGTCGCAGGCCGCGTTGGGCGACACCGTAGAGGTGCCCACCATCGACGGCAAGGCGCGCGTCAAAATCGAACCGGGCACGCAGCCGGGCAAAGTGCTCCGTCTGCGCGGCAAGGGACTGCCCGCCGTGCAAGGCTACGGTTACGGCACCGGCGACATCGTCATCAACATCAGCGTCTACATCCCTGAAAACTTGAGCCGCGACGAGAAAAAGGCCTTCGAACAAATGAAGGACAGCGACAACCTCCGTCCCTCCTCGGGCATCAAGGAAACCATCTTCCGCAAGTTCCGTTCCTATTTCGAGTAATGACGTACGACGAGACGCTGCGTTACCTCTACGCCAGTGCCCCCTTGTTCCAGCAAATCGGCGCCGGGGCCTACAAGGAGGGGCTCGAGACCACCCGGACGCTGGACGCGCACTTCGGACATCCCCATCGGAAATACCTGACCATACACATCGGTGGCACCAACGGCAAGGGTACGTGTTCGCACTCCGTCGCCGCCGTGCTCCAGGCCGCCGGCTATCGCGTCGGGCTCTATACCTCGCCCCACTTGGTCGACTTCCGCGAGCGCATCCGGGTAGACGGCGTGCCGATGCCCGAAGCCTACGTCGTCGACTTCGTAGCGCGCGAACGAAGTTTCTTTGAGCCGCTTCGTCCTTCCTTTTTCGAACTGACCACGGCCATGGCGTTCAAGTATTTTGCCGACGCCGCGGTCGATATTGCCGTCGTCGAGGTCGGTCTGGGCGGGCGGCTGGACTGTACGAACATCGTGCAGCCCGTGCTTTCCGTCGTGACGAACATCAGCCTCGACCACACGCAGTTTCTCGGCCATACGCTGGCGGCTATCGCCGGCGAGAAAGCCGGAATCTTCAAGGCCGGCACGCCTGCCGTCGTAGGCGAGGCCACGCCCGAGACGCGCCCCGTCTTCACCGACGCGGCTGCCCGCGTCGGGGCATCCCTCGTTTTCGCCGAGGACGCGCCCGAAGTCCTCGCCGTCAGCCGTGACGCCGCGGACGAGTGGCGGTTCGAGTCGCGCACGTTCGGCTCCGTCCGCAGCAGCCTTACCGGCGCTTATCAGGAAAGGAACATGAACACGCTGCTTACGGCTCTGCGCGAGCTCGGCCGTGCCGGCGTGCGCTTCAGCGCTGACGACGTGCGCGCCGGACTGGCCCAAGTGCAGGCCACGACCGGCCTGCGCGGCCGCTGGGAAACCCTCCGACAGGCGCCGACTGTCGTTTGCGACACGGGGCACAACGTCGGCGCCTGGCAATACCTGGCGCCGCAACTGCGGGCGCAGCGTTGCCGCCGTTTGCGCGTCGTCTTCGGCATGGCCGGCGACAAAGACGTGCGGAGCGTGCTTGCCCTGCTTCCGCGCGACGCCGCCTACTATTTCACCCAAGCCTCGGTGCGGCGTGCCCTGCCGGCCGCCGACCTGCTGCGCGAGGCCAAAGCGTGCGGTCTCGCCGGCGCCGCTTATCCCACCGTAGCGTCCGCCTACACGCAGGCCCTTGCCGACGCCGACGCGGACGACTTCCTTTTCGTCGGCGGCAGCAGTTTCGTCGTGGCGGACTTGCTCGCCTTTCTTCAGTCCTCCCGTTCATGAATGCCATCTGCTGCGTAGGGCACACATCACCCTTGACAAAATCACCACGCCCGCGCTGACGCAATATCAGCCCGGCGGCACCGCCTATTATTTCACCGAGGGCATACGCCGCCTCGGCCCCATCGGCTACCGGCTCATTACGGCCGTCGGCCCCGACGAGCGTCCCGTCGTCGACCGCCTGCGCGCGGCCGGCGTCGAGGTCAGCCTTGTGGACAGCCCGACCAGCGTGTTTTTCGAGAACATCTACGGCGAGGACCAGAACCAGCGCACCCAGCGCGTCCGCTCCAAGGCCGCGCCTTTCACGGTGGCGGCGTTCGAGGACGCCGAGGCACGCGTATTCCACTTGGGCAGCCTTCTGGCCGACGACTTCGCCCCCGACGTCATCCCCTACCTGCACACGAAGGGCCGTGTGTCGCTCGACGTGCAAGGACTGCTGCGCGAGGTGCGCGGCGAGGAAGTCGTGGCCGTCGACTGGGCCGACAAGCGCGACCTGCTCCCTTACGTGGACATCCTTAAGGTAAACGAATACGAAATGGAGGTGCTGACCGGACAGGACAACGCCCGCGACGCCGCCCTCCAGCTGGCCGAATGGGGTTGCCATGAGGTATGTATCACAGACGGCAGCTACGGTTCGCTCATCTACGCCGAAGGGCGTTTCTACACCATTCCCGCCTATCCGCCCCGGCGCCTTGTCGACGTGACGGGCTGCGGCGACACCTATTCCACCGGCTACCTCTACCAGCGCGCCCGCGGCGCCGGCTACGAGGAGGCCGGCCGTTTTGCCGCCGCCATGGCTACCCTGAAACTTCAGGCCACCGGTCCTTTCGCCGGAACGGAGGACGACGTCTGGCAACTCGTGCGGCACTATGCCGCGCAGTAATTGCCCGTCGCGTTACGTCTGTTCCGCCATTCCCCAAGTCATTGCTTCGCCGTTTCAGCCACGCGGACGAAAGCACCGTTGTCCGCGGTTTTGAATCCGTCCGCAGCCGGCCGCCTGGGTGTGCCTGACGGCAAATCCCTATGTGCTGAGCGCGTTTTTACAAGTGTAGTCCCCGTTTTTCCTATCGCAGCGATAGGATTTTCTATCGTAGTACTTGTTTTTCCTGTCGTAGTACTTGTTTCCGTGCAGGGCAGGAGTCGTGAAATCGGACGCCGCGGGGCGCGAAGCTGAAATATATCTTAATAGACCGGAGTGGCGGGGTGCGCGCTTGCAAGATTTTGATTACCTTTGCGAGCGCTGAATTGTAAATGCGAAACGAAATGACAGACGACAAGACGGTTTATTACCGGGAGCGCAGCTATAAGGCCTGTGTGGCCGAGGGCTGGGGTTTGATTTTCAATCACTATAAGTCGGTGCTCAAGTTCGCTTGGGCGCCGGTGCTGATGGCAGCGGTTGGGTTTGCCATCGTTGCTTTCCTGCTGTTTGTGTACTACGACTGGCTGACGCCGGCCGCCCTTGCGGTGACGGGTGCGCTGCTGCTGGTGTACGCCGTGGCGACGGCGTGCTGGCACGGTGCAGCCCGCGTGCAGGTGGCGTTCTTCCGCGCGACGGGCGACCTGCCCACCGTGTCGGCCTGTAACTTCATGCACAACATCCGTCGGCAGTTGCTCAAGTCGCTGGCCTGCGTCGTGGCGTCGGCCGCGGCGCTGGTGGCTGTGGGCGTCGTGGTATGGGCGGCCGTCGCGGTGAGTGGCTGGTGGTGGGCTGCCTTGTTGCCGCTCCTGGCCCTGGTGCTGACGGGCAGCCAGCTGGCGCAGTTCTGGGCGACGGAGGACGGCACGCTGGCCCGCGCGTGGCGGATGTTCGCCCGCGAAGGTTGGCGCAACTTGGGCAGCTGGATACTGGTGCAGCTCACCGGCTGGTCAGTGGCAGGGCTGACCACGTTCGTTTTCCTGCTGCCTGCCGCCGTGCTGGCGTACAGTTTCTTTGTCTCGCGGGTAGGGGAGTTCAACGGCGATCCGGCGGGGATGCCGGCTGGCGCTGCGTGGCTGTTTTTCCTGGCCTGCGTGGTCGGGGCTTTCGGTATGCACCTTTCGTCGCTCCTTACGCTGTGGCCGGCGCGCCTTATGGCGGCTTCCCTGGAGTGTAAACTTCAGCACAAGGAAGCCCAGGGCCGCGAGCTTCAGCAACTGCGGCAGGAGCAAGAGGCGCTCAACCGTTGAGGCCTACTGCTTCTCGAAAAAAAGTTTTGTGGGGATTTTGATGAGCTTACGGCCCGAGGCGCGCTTTATCTCGTTGCCGTCGATGGCCTCGTAGTTGAGGCCGCCGTTTTCGGCCGGCGTCAGGCGAATCGTCTGGGAGTCGGCGCCTTGGTCGTTGGAGAGGCGGAACGTCGCTGTGCTGCCCTTGACTTCACAGGAAGTGACCATCCAAATCCCGTAGATGTTCCCGCCCATGTAACCGTTGGTCGGGCCCAGAAAACTGAGGCCCGGGATGGTGATGCTCGCGCTGTCGGCATCGATGACCAGGTTGATACGGAATTCCTTGTTTACGAAAGTACCCTTGAACGGCGATGTCGTGGCGGGTTGCTGCGCGCGCAGGGCAGCGAGGCAAAGCGTGGAGAGCGCGCAGAGGGCAAGTAAGCGTTTCATGGTCAGTCGTCAAGATTGCGTTTGAAGATGAGCGTCGTCGCGCCGATAGTGATGATGTCGCCTTCGTCGATGCGCGCCTGTTCGCGGTCGCCGAGCAGATGGCCCATGAGGAAGGTGCCCGTATTCGACGGGGCGTCGCGCAGGGTGAAGACCGGTTCGCCGGTGCGGTTCAGCCGGACGGTGATGATGCAGTGGGTCGTGTCGACGCTGGGGTCGGTGGTCTTGAGCGCGGCGTTGGCTTTCGTGCCGCGTACGTAACGGCCGAATACGTTTTCCCCCTCGTAGAGCGGCACGGTCTGCTTGTAGTGAAATGCGTTCTCTACGACCGTGACGTAGCCGTAGGGCGTGCGTTCGGGCTGGTCGGCGGGCGGGGTTTCCTTGCCGCCGGCCAGACGTATCTTGAACTCCTTCCGGCACGCCGGGCACTCGAATACGAGCGTCCGGCCGGGCTGATAGAGTTTGTCGTCGAACGTGATGGGTTCGTCGCATTTAGGGCAACGTATCCGTTTCATAGACTTGGGAATAAGTGGCAGTTATTTGAGTTCGATGACCCAGGCGTCGGCAAACTCGGCGTCGTCGCGCAGCTTGCGCAGGTGGGCGTAAGCCGTGGCTTCGTCGGCGAAGTGACCGCAGAGTACGCGGACCATCCTTCTTTTCCGGTAGACAAACACGTCGTCGTGCCCGGCGCTTTTCAGTTGCTCGGCGTAGGCTTCGGCGTTGGCAAGGGGAATGGCGCTGGCCAGTACGAGCGAGTAGCGCCCGGCTTCCTCGGCCGGCGCGGTCGTGGCGGGCCGGTTTTCAGGCGCGGCGACAGCCGACGTTTCGCTCCCCGGTGCTGAGGGCTGCGGGGCCGATACGACGGGAAGGGGCTTGCGGTCGACGGCCTGATGGGGGCGCGGCGTCTCGGCAGGACCGAAGATGGAGTGGTCGCCCACGGCGGCCCAGTTTTCGGACGCGCCGGACAGCTGGCTGATGGGCGTGGACCAGGCAAAATAGAGCAGGAGGGTGGCCACGGCCGCTACGGCCGTGCGCGCGAGGGCGCGGCCAATGGGTACGGACGTCGTGGTCCGTTTCTTGCGGGCGGCTTTCAGCACGCGCAGGCCTTTGCCCTTGAGGGTTTGGGCCAGCGATGAGGTCTGTTTGCCCGCCGACAGCCGTTCGGCGTGGAACGCATCGAGGCCGTAGAGTTCGGGCGAGAGCACGCCGGACTCCAGTGGGATGAAGTCGTAGCGTCCGTCGAGCCGCAGGAGCAGCCGCCCGATGCCTTCGAATACGAACTCGCCGTCCTGCTGGAGTCGCTCTTTCACCTCCTGCACGTCGCGTTCCACCCACTTCAGCGTGTCGGGATAGCTCGAGTCATTGGCTTGCATATAGGACTGCACCAGCAGGCCGTCGTTCACCGTCAGCTGCGCGTTGAAGGCTACGCTGCGGTACGGGGGCAGGAACAGGTTTTCCTCCTTCACCCAACGTGCAGGCATGTAGTGCGTTACGAAGCCGCCAAGGTGCGGAACGATGACACAATCGTTCTTCAGGAGGAGGCTTTCTATATGCTTCGTGAGTTCAAACATAGGGCAAAGATAGCCTTTTCTTTCGATGTGAGCTCCTATGTCAGCGAAGATTTTTCAGCCGTTTTCAGTAGTTGTTCGGCCAGTTGCCGGGCGGTTTTCCGGGCCGGTTTTCCGCTTCCGGTCGTAGGCAGTTGATTTACTTGCAGATAGTGTTTGGGCCGATGGTAGGGCGGCAGCGAGGCCGCGCAGAGGCGCTGGAGCTCGTCGACGGGCGGCGCCGGACTTTGCACCAGCAGGGTCAGCGCCTCGCCGTACTTGGCGTCGCCGACGGCCGTAGCTACGAACGGAACGTGCAGGCTGGGGCGCAATCGGGCCTCGACGTCCTCGAGCTGTATCTTTACTCCGCCGCTGCATATCGTATTGTCCCGTCGTCCGAGGATGCGGAAGCGGCCGTCCTCGCGCAGTTCGGCAATGTCGCGGGTGACGAGTCGGCCGGCATGGACGGCGGGTGCGTCGATGACGAGGCAGCCGTCGGCGTTCACGTCGAGGCTGACGCCCGGAAAGGGGCTGTACCACGCCGAGGCGTCGGGCCCGTTGAGGCGGCGCAGGGCGACGTGCGAGAGGGTTTCGGTCATGCCGTATGTGCTCCACACGGCGTGGGGAAATCCGGCCAGCTTCGCCTGTAGCGCTTCGTCGACGGCCCCGCCGCCGATGATAAGCTGGCGGATGCGCCGCAGGCGGTCGGCCTCGGCGGGGACGCGGAGCGTTTCGTACACCTGGGAGGGCACCATGGCGGCGAAGTCGGGCGTTTCGTCCAGGCCGGCCAGCGGGTGGGCCGACGGTGGGACGGCGATGAGGCGCAGCCCGCGGGTCAGGGCCCGGACGACGACCATCTTTCCGGCGATAAAGTCCAGGGGCATACAGAGCAGGGCCGAGTCGCCGGGACGCAGCCCGAGGAAGTCGCAGGTCATGCGAGCGCTCGCCGCCATGCGCGTTTTCTCGACACGGAGGGGCTGCGGCGCGCCCGTGGAGCCCGAGGTGTGGACCACGAGCGTCGGTTCCGGGTCGTTCCACTCCCTGACGAAGGTCTCGACGTCGGCCCGGAAGGATTCGGGCGTCGTCATTCGCGGTACCAGAGCTGGTCGCCGACGATGCACAGCGGCGACGACACATTATTAATATATAGCTGGCCCGTGCCCAGTCCCTGCGGGCGCGGCACGTCGTCGCCGAAGCGGTGGGCAGTCCACTGGGCGATGGCGTTCAGGCCTACGTTGCTTTCGAGCGCACTGGTCATCCAGTAACCGATGCCTAAGCGGTCGGCTTCGGCCAACCACTCGGCCGCGCCGGTCAGGGCGCCGTGGAGTGTCGGCTTCAGGATGATGAATTGCGGGCGCACGGTTTCGAGCAAGGCGCGCTTGGCTTCGGGCGACTGGACGCCGATGAGCTCTTCGTCGAGGGCGACGGGGATGGGCGTCTGGCGGCAGATGCGGGCCATGGCGTCGGGTTGGCCGGCGCGGACGGGCTGCTCGATGCTGTGGATGCCGTAGGGTGCCAGTGCGTCGAGCCTGTGCAGGGCCTCGTCGGGGCGGAAGGCGCCGTTGGCGTCGAGGCGCAGTTCGACGTCGGCTTCCGAGAAACGGCGGCGTATATGGCGGATGAGCGTCAGTTCGCTGTCGAAGTCGATGGCGCCTATCTTGAGCTTGACGCAGCGGAACCCCGCGTCGAGCTTGGCTTCGAGGCGCTGCATCATCGTAGTGAAGTCGCCCATCCAGACTAAGCCGTTGATGGGGATACCGCTTTCGCCGCGGCTGAACGCCGTGTCGAAAAGGCGCGGCGAGCCGGCCCGCAGGTGTAGCCAGGCCGTTTCGAGGCCGAACCACATCGAGGGGTAGGCCCGCAAGCGCCCGGCGTCGATGCGGCCCGTCGCCTCGACGTGGCGGCACTCCGCGCGGAGCACCTGTTCGTAGCGGCCGGGCAGGGCGTCGGGGCTCAGGTCGGGCAGGGGGGCGCACTCGCCGATGCCGACGAGGCCGGGACGCTCCGTGTCGCTGAGGTGGACGTACCAGACGGGGTGCGTCGTGTAGCAGCCGCGCGAGGTGCGGGCCGGCTCCTTAAAGTGGAGCGTGCGCGAGGTAAGGGTGGCGCGGAGGGACATGGTGTCAGGGGAGTTTGGGGTACTTCTTGAAGTCGGGCTTGCGCTTCTCGAGGAAGGCGCGGCCGCCCTCCTGAGCCTCGTCGAGCATGTAGTAGAGCATGGTGGCGTCGCCGGCGAGTTCCTGGATGCCGCTCTGCCCGTCGAGCTCGGCGTTCAGTCCGGCTTTAATCATACGCAGGGCCAGCGGCGACAGCTCCATCATTTCCTCGGCCCACGCCACGGTCTCGTCCTCCAGTCGGTCGAAGGGCACGACCTTGTTTACCATGCCCATGCGTTCCGCCTCGGCCGCCGAGTACTGCCGGCAGAGGAACCAAATCTCGCGCGCCTTTTTCTGACCGACGATGCGGGCCAGGTACGAGGCGCCGAATCCGGCGTCGAACGAGCCCACGCGCGGCCCCGTCTGGCCGAAGCGCGCGTTTTCCGAAGCGATGGTCAGGTCGCACACCAGGTGGAGCACGTGGCCCCCGCCGATGGCGTAACCGTTGACCATGGCGATGACGGGCTTGGGCAGCGAGCGGATTTGCTTCTGCACGTCGAGCACGTTGAGGCGGGGCACGCCGTCCTTCCCGACGTAGCCGCCGTGGCCCTTGACGTGCATGTCGCCGCCCGAACAGAAGGCCTTGTCGCCTGCGCCCGTCAGCACGACGACGCAGATGTCCTGGTGCTCGCGGCAGAGGCGCAGGGCGTCGCCCATCTCGGCGACGGTGAGCGGCGTGAAGGCGTTGCGGTAGCGCGGGCGGTTGATGGTGATGCGGGCAATGCCGCCCCAGAAGTCGAAGAGGATTTCCTCGTAAGTTTTGATGGGTGTCCAGATGCGTTCCATGGCTGTGGGATGTTTTTTGATGTGTTCGTTACGGTGTTGTGATAAAGTAAAACGCAACCGCGCGGGCGGTTGCGTTTTCGGTGGAGGTGCCCAGCAGATTCGAACTGCTGTAGACGGTTTTGCAGACCGTTACCTAGCCACTCGGTCAGGGCACCTTGGTAAATCCGGGTGCAAAGGTAGCAGGATTTTTCGGAGTGGCAAATTTTTGGCCCGCTTTTTTTGCCTGTCCCGTCGCGCGAGCCGTAAAAACAAGTGCTGCGACCGCCGAAAACAAGTACTACGATAGTTTTTACAAGTACTACGACAGAAATTTCTATCGTAGTACTTGTTTTTCCCGGGACTACACTTCGGAAAACGGGCGTAGCCACCGAAGAGGGACGCCCGCGCGACAACTGCGAGTGGGACAGCACCCCTGTGCCGTACCGCTGAGGGAAACGGTCCCCGCGGCGCGGGGGCGAATTATTTCCCCGAGGTCGGCGCGTATGTGGGCGGGTTTGCGTATATTTGTCAGCCGGGCGTCTGCGTGGTCGCCTGAGGTTGCTTTTCTTCCGGCGACCGGCGAACGACCATCGCCCCCGTACACCTTATATAATATGGCGAAAGAAAAAACCGTTTACGTATGTAGCGAATGCGGTGCCGACTCCCCGAAGTGGCTGGGCCGCTGTCCGGCGTGCGGCGCCTGGAACACGTTCAAGGAGCTGCGCGTGGCGGCTGCGAAACCGGCGGCCCCGTCGCATCCCGCGCTGGCCCGCCCGTCCGAAGCGCGGCCCGTGGCCCTCTCGGAGGTGCGCAGCGAGGCCGAACCGCGGCTCGACACGGGCGACGCCGAGCTGAACCGCGTGCTGGGCGGCGGACTCGTGGCGGGCGAGGTCGTGCTGCTGGGCGGCGAGCCGGGCATCGGCAAGTCGACCCTGCTCCTGCAAACCGTGCTCGCCCTGCGCGGCCGGCGCGTGCTCTACGTCAGCGGCGAGGAGAGCGAGCGGCAAATCAAGCTGCGCGCCGACCGGCTGGGCCGCGACGGCGGCGACTGCCTGCTACTCTGCGAGACGTCGCTCGAGGCTATCCTTCGGCATGCCCGCGAGGTGCGCCCCGACCTGCTGGTCGTCGACTCGGTGCAGACGCTGGCCAGCGAGGCCGTCGAGTCGGGGCCCGGCTCGCTCGTGCAGGTGCGCGAGTGCGCCACGGCGCTGCTCCACTACGCCAAGAGCGCCGACGTGCCCGTCGTGCTCGTCGGCCACATCACGAAGGAGGGCACCCTGGCTGGGCCCAAGGTGCTGGAACACATCGTCGATGCCGTCCTTCAGTTCGAGGGCGACCGCCATTATCTCTACCGCATCCTGCGTGGGGTCAAGAACCGCTTCGGCTCGACCGACGAGCTGGGCATCTACGAGATGGAGCCCGGCGGGCTGCGCCCCGTGGTCAACCCCTCGGAACTGTTGCTCACCGACA
Organism: uncultured Alloprevotella sp.; assembly: GCA_944322325.1. Classification (GTDB taxonomy): domain Bacteria; phylum Bacteroidota; class Bacteroidia; order Bacteroidales; family Bacteroidaceae; genus Alloprevotella. The sequence goes on along the minus strand of CALUOQ010000001.1, from coordinate 314,947 downwards.
GCGACGAGAGCCTGAGCGGTGTGGCCGTCGCGGCCGCCATCGAGGGCGTGCGTCCCCTGCTCATCGAGACGCAGGCGCTGGTCAGCACGGCCGCCTACGGCACGCCGCAACGTTCGGCGACGGGTTTCGACCTGCGGCGGCTGAACATGTTGCTCGCCGTGCTGGAGAAGCGCGCCGGATTCAAGCTCGCGCAGAAAGACGTGTTCCTCAACATCGCCGGCGGACTGCGCGTGACCGACCCGGCCATCGACCTGTCCGTCATCGCCGCCGTACTGTCGAGCAATTTCGACGTGCCCGTCGACCGCCGCACGGCGCTGGCCGGCGAGGTGGGGCTGAGCGGCGAAATCCGCCCCGTCACGCGCATCGCCCAGCGCGTCGCCGAGGCCGACAAGCTCGGTTTCCGGCGCATCGTCGTGCCCCGCCATAACCTGAAGAGCCTGGGCGCCCCGGCCCGGCACAGCCTTGAAATTATCCCGGCCGACAAGGTGGAGGATGCCCTCCGCGTCCTGTTCGGCTGAAATAACGATAGCCAGTATGCACAAAACGATACAACTCCGCGTCACGCCCGACCTCGCCGCCGATCCGGCGCGGCTGCGTCTCCACGTAGCCCGCGAGGAGGCCATCGACGCCCGCACCATCACGGCCCTCGTCGTGCGTCGCCGCAGTGTCGACGCCCGCCAGCGCACGGTCTACGTCAACCTCGGCCTGGACCTCTATGTGAACGAAGCACCGCCGCAGCCCGACTTCTCGGACCTGCGCTACGGCGACGTCAGCAGCCGGCCGCGCGTCGTGGTCGTCGGGGCGGGACCCGGCGGGCTTTTCGCCGCGTTGCGCCTCATTGAGCTGGGCTTGCGCCCCGTCGTGCTCGAGCGCGGCAAGGACGTCCACGAGCGGCGCAAGGACATCGCCCGCATCTCGCGCGAGCACCGCGTCGACCCCGAGAGCAACTACTCCTTCGGCGAGGGCGGTGCGGGCGCTTTCTCGGACGGCAAGCTCTACACGCGGAGCAAGAAGCGCGGCAACGTGGAGCGCGTGCTGCGCGTGTTCTGCCGCCACGGGGCCAGCCCGGACATCCTTGTCGACGCCCATCCGCACATCGGGACCGACCGCCTGCCCCGCATCATCGAGGCCATGCGCCGGACGATTGTCGAGGCCGGCGGCGAGGTGCACTTCTCGACGCGCGTCGACGCCCTGCTACGCACGGCCGACGGCAGTCGCGCGGTCGGCGTCGTGACGGCCGCGGGGCAGACTTTCCGCGGCCCGGTCATCCTGGCCACGGGCCACTCCGCCCGCGACGTCTACCGCTACCTGCACGCCGAGGGTATCCCCCTCGAGCAGAAAGGCATCGCCGTCGGTGTGCGCCTGGAGCACCCTTCGAACGTCATCGACTGCATCCAATACCACAGCCGCACGGGGCGGGGCAAGTACCTGCCCGCGGCTGAATACAGCTATACGGCCCAGATCGACGGGCGCGGCGTCTACAGTTTCTGCATGTGTCCCGGCGGTTTCGTGGTCCCCGCCGCGAGCGGGCCTCAGCAGCTCGTCGTGAACGGCATGAGCCCCAGCAACCGTGGGTCGGCTTGGAGCAATGCCGGCATGGTCGTCGAGACGCACCCCGAGGACCTCGACGCGGAGCTGGCGCCGTTCATGAAGGAGGCCTTCGCCGACCCCGAGTTCGCGGACGCGCACGCCGACTATGCCGACCGCACCAACCCGCTGCGCCTCATGTACTTCCAGGAAGCTCTGGAGCGCCAGACGTGGATACAGGGGCAGCGCCGCCAAAGCGCTCCGGCGCAGCGCATGACCGACTTCGTTAACGGCCGGTTGAGCTACGACTTGCCCCGGTCGAGCTATTCGCCGGGTTTGGTATCCTCGCCGCTCCACTTCTGGATGCCACAGTTTGTGGCGACGCGCTTGCGGGCCGGTTTCAAACTCTTCGGGCAGCGGAGCCGCGGTTTCCTGAGCGGCGAGGCCACGGTCATCGCCGCCGAGACGCGCACGTCGTCGCCCGTACGCATCGTGCGCGACGCCGAAACGCTGGCCCACCCGGCGGTCGGGGGACTCTTCCCTTGCGGCGAAGGTGCTGGCTACGCCGGCGGCATCGTCTCGGCCGCCGTCGACGGCGAGCGTTGTGCCGAGGCGGCCGCCCGATGGCTGGAAAGCCTGGCGCCGGCGGAGCGATAGGAATCACTTATTTACTCACCTTTTAATTCATATCCCATGAGCTTAGAAAAGACACTGGTCCTGCTGAAACCCTGTACGCTGCAGCGCGGGCTGGCAGGCGAGATTTTGCACCGGTTTGAGCGCAAGGGCCTGCGGCTGGCGGGTCTGAAGATGATGTGGCTGACGGACGAACTGCTGAGCGAGCACTACGCCCACCTGTCGGCGAAGCCCTTTTTCCAGCGGGTGAAGGACTCCATGATGGCCGCCCCGGTGGTGGCCTGCTGCTTTGAGGGCGTCGACGCTATCGCCGTGGTACGCGCGCTGGCCGGCCCCACCAATGGCCGTAACGCTGCGCCTGGCACCATCCGCGGCGACTACAGCATGAGTTTCCAGGAGAATATCGTGCACGCCTCCGACTCGCCCGAGACGGCCGCCGTCGAGCTGGCCCGCTTCTTTCGCCCCGAGGAAATCTTCGACTACCGGCAGTCTACCTTCGACTTCCTCTACGCCAACGATGAGTTTTGAGCGAAAAGCCTACGCCGCCCCGCGTGGACGTAGGCTTTTTTTCGTATCTTCGCGGGCAAACCTAAAGGTCACCATCATGACGATAAGAAAATTGTTGACTATTCTGGGCGTCCTGCTCGCCCTGCCTATGACATCGCAGACCATACCGGCGCCCAAGCGGGAGTTTCGCGGCGCATGGATTCAGTGCGTCAACGGTCAGTTTCAGGGCCTCGGCCGCGACCGTATGCAGGCTACGCTGTCGCGTCAGCTCGACCAGCTCAAGGCCTGCGGCATCAATGCCATCATCTTCCAGGTCCGTGCCGAGGGCGACGCCCTTTATCAGAGCCCGTACGAGCCTTGGAGCCGCTTCCTCACCGGCCGGCAAGGCACGCCGCCCCAGCCTTACTGGGACCCCCTGGCCTGGATGATTGAGCAGTGCCACGCGCGCGGCATGGAGCTCCACGCGTGGATAAACCCTTACCGTGCGAAGACCAAAGGAACCACCCAGCTGGCTTCGAACCACCCCTACGTGCAGCATCCCGAACGCTTTTTTGCCTACGACAACCAGCTGTACTTCGACCCCGGTCTTGAGGAGAACCGGCGCTACATCTGTCAGATTGCGGCCGACATTGTGCGTCGCTACGACATCGACGGGCTGCACATGGACGACTATTTCTATCCCTATCCCGCCGCGGGGCAAGCCATCCCCGACGACGCCACGTACCGGACGCACCCCAACGGCATTGCCAGCCGGGCCAATTGGCGCAGGTACAACGTCAACCTGCTCGTGCAGGCACTCTACGACACGGTGCACACCGTCAAGCCGTGGGTGAAGTTCGGTATTTCGCCCTTCGGCATCTACCATAACGCGAAACCCGGTTCCAACATTCCCGGCAGCGACACGCGCGGTTTGCAGAACTACGACGACCTCTACGCCGACGTCCTCTATTGGGTCGACAAGGGATGGGTGGACTACGTGATGCCGCAGGTGTATTGGGAGATAGGGCACAAGGCGGCCGACTATGAGACCCTCGTCAAATGGTGGGCGCGCTACGCCGGCGGGCGGCCCCTCATCATCGGTCAGGACGTGCTGCGCACCGCCAAGGCCGCCGACCCGGCCAATCCGGCCAGCCACCAGCTGCCGCGCAAAATGCAGCTGCAACGCTCGCTCCCGGCTGTCAATGGCAGCTGTCAGTGGTATGCGGCTTCGCTGGTCGACAATCCGGGCAACTATGCCACCGCCCTGAGCAAGGTGTACCACCGCTATCCCGCCTTGCAGCCCCTTATGCCTTTCATCGACGACGAGGCCCCCAAGAAAGTGCGGCGACTGAAGGACGTATGGACGTCCGACGGACTCATGCTCTTCTGGACCGCGCCCAAGGCCAAGCACTACATGGACGTGGCGCAGCAGTATGTCGTCTATCGCTTTGCCCCGGGCGAAAAGATCGATACGTCCGACCCGTCGCACATTGTCGCCGTGACGCGGCATACTTACTATAAACTGCCCTACAACGACGGCCGAACGAAGTATACCTACGTGGTCACGGCCCTCGACCGCCTACAGAACGAGTCGAAGCCCGCCAAGGAGAAAGTGAAGCTGTAACGCGCCCGCGCAAAGGGGCGCGAAGAGAAAAAAGCGGGAAAAAACGGATTCTTATCGCAATTTCTCTTCAAAATGTTTGGCAGTTCAAAAAGATTGCGTACCTTTGCACCGCGTTTAAGAGAGAATGCGGATGGAAGTTTGGGTGAGTGGCTTAAACCAGCAGTTTGCTAAACTGCCGTACGGGTTACCGTACCAGGAGTTCGAATCTCCTAGCTTCCGCGAACGGCGCTTTCATCTAATGGTTAGGATACATGCCTCTCACGCATGGTATACGGGTTCGATTCCCGTAGGCGCTACGAAGCTGTCCGGCGTACGTAAGTATGCCGGACAGCCTTTTTTAGTATCCATCGGGTAGGGCGGCGCGGTCATAGGGTGGCGGTAAGACGTTTTCCGACTGCCAGGGGGATGGCAGATGCGGACACATTATATAATATAGCAGTAGCGGCCGTTTCATCCTTTATGGGTGAAACGGCCGCTACTGTGGAGGGAATCTCCGGCGCGTCAGTCCGGCCCTCAGTCGAGGAAGCCTTGGCGGCGAAGTACGTCGAGCAGGCCGGCGCTCAGCGCCTCGTTGTCACGCCGCGTATAGCGCACGTCGGTGAATACCTGCGCCAACGTTTCCTTTCCGTTCTCGCGGACGAACTGACGGTTGACCTCGAGGGCCTCCTTGTCGCGGTAGGCGTCGTCGATAGCCTGCGGCGTGTAGTCCGTGTAGTGCTCGTCGTGTATGATGGCCGAGAGGGGCAGGCGGTCAGTCTGTTCGGGATGTTCGGCCGGCCAGCCCAGCGTAATGGTCGCTACGGGGACCACGAGCTTGGGCAGGCCGAGGACTTCGGCAATGTCCGAAGGCTGGTAGAGCGTGGTGCCCAGGTAACAGAGGCCCAGCCCCTCGGCTTCGGCCAAGGTACAGAAGTTCTGGCAGTAGAGCAGGGCGTCGGTAGCGGCGTTGAGGAAGGAGAGAAAATTGTCGTAGCCCGGATCGGCCTTGCGGCAGCGGCACCACTGGACGGTGCGGTTGAAGTCCGCGCAAAAGGTGAGCACGACAGGAGCAGCCGTCACCATCGGCTGGTTGTAGTGGAGCGGGGCCAGGCGTGCCTTGCCCTCGGCCGAGCGAGTGACGACAACGCTGTAAAGCTGCATACCGCCCATCGTCTGGGTACGTTCGGCTTCTTTAAGCAGGCTGTTGAGCAGCGCCTCGTCTACGGGACGGTCGGCGTAGCGGCGGATGGACCGCCGGTTCGTGATGGTTTCCATTTCGGTCGTAGTTTCTGAGTTTAGTACGGTAGTGCAAAGGTAGGCATAATCTTCGGAACGCGTGCCTCACATTTCGCTGCGCATGGTCGGCGGCGCAGGGCTTTTTTGCGTACCTTTGCCGACAGACATTATTATAGTAGTAGAATTCAGCCATGCTTAAACTTTACCTTGCCGTGCGCTGGCGTGATGTTTTTATCGCCTTGGGGATAGCCTTAGTCATAGGGGCGGGCGTAGTGGTCTACCGTTCGACGTATGCCAATACCGATTTCGAGATCGTCGACGCACTGGGCGGCAACATTTTTCCGTCGGCCATCCTGTCGGTGGCGACGACCGACGTCGAGCTCATACAGCCTGTCGACACGCCCTACGCCGGCAATCCGAAGTCGCTCGTCGCCGTGAAGGTCCGTTCGCGCGGGAAGAACAGCCGCATCCGGCTCGAGGTGGAACCGACGCCCTTTTTCGCCCGCTCGGTGTCGGAGTTCGTCCTGCCCGACAGCCGGAGGGATTACATCGTCTACCCCGACATTGCGTGGGACTACGAAGCCCTGCGCGCCAACCGGCAGGCCGAGCCCGTCAGTCTCATCGTTTCGGCGAGCATGAACGGCGAGGATTTGGGCAAGCGCGTCCGCACGTTTTCCGTCCGTAGCATCAACGATTGCCTGTTGGGCTACATGAAACCCGTGGGGAAGCGTAACCAGTTTGTCAGTACGCGGCTGTTTTTTGCGGCCTACGTGAACGAAGAAAATCCCATGATTGACCACGTGCTGCGCGAAGCTCTCAACACGCGCATCGTCAATCGCTTTCAGGGTTATCAGGGTGACTCGGCCGCGGTGGTGCGCCAGGTTTATGCCTTGTGGAACGTGCTGCAGCGCCGCGAGTTCAAGTATAGTTCCGTGTCCTACTCCAGTCTTTCGAGTAATATCGTTTTTGCCCAACGGGTGCGCACCTTCGACGATGCCCTCGCCTCGTCGCAAATCAACTGCGTAGACGGCAGCGTGCTGTTCGCTTCGTTGCTGCGCGCCATCAATATCGACCCGGTGCTCGTGCGCATTCCCGGTCACATGTTCGTCGGTTTCTATACCGACACGAACCACCACTCTATCAAATTCCTCGAGACTACGATGATCGGCGACATCAATCTTGACGACTACTTCCCCGCCGAGCAGCTCGACTCCACCATGGCGGGCAAGTCGCGCTCCGCCATGTCGCGCCTCACGTTCGACAAGTCCATGGAGTACGCCACCGTGCGTTACGAACGCAACCGCGACAAACTGCGCAACAACAGTGCAGGCTACATGTTCCTCGAAATCTCAAAGGGCGTGCGGAGCAAAATTCAGTCCATCGGGCGGTAGGAATTCCTGTCGCTGCGACCGAAAAAAGACTTTCTGAGCCGAAAATCGCAGAAAAAGTCCCGCAAGGTTTGGTCATATCGAAATAAGGTACTACCTTTGCAGCGCAAACGACGGGGAAGCCCGGAGTTCTAACAGCCGAAATGGCTCAGTTGGTAGAGCAATTCATTCGTAATGAATAGGTCGCCGGTTCGAGTCCGGCTTTCGGCTCCACGAATCACGAGCGGTGCATCAGAAAGATGCACCGCTCGTGATTTTTTTGTGCCCGGCGGATTGGTGCTCCCTGTCGGCGGGGCTGTAGTGCGGGCTACCTGGTCCGAAAATGCGGGTGCAGCATTTCGGCGTACGGCCGCTCTCTACGATCTTTTTTCCTTTATTTCGTCGTTTCGGGGCGGTTCGCGCGGACCTTACTTTACCCGCGGTCGTCTGTCGCCGAAGCAATGTCAAAAAACCCGCCGCCCCTGCGCGACTCATTCTAAGCAAGAATGAGAATTGCGCAGAGGCGGCGGGCTGATTTGTCGTTGCGAAGGTACGCATTTATCGGACACTCAGCTTTTTTCGTGTCGGCTTTTTTGCTCATAGGGACGGCGACTGGCAGTTTCCGGTCGCTGATGAGGGTCATAACCTCTTTCCGACGTGTCAAAATCGTTGCGTCCGCCGTCCGTGTAAGTGGCTGACGGTCGGCCGATTCCCCGGGCGTAGCGTGCGGCGTTCTCATTCTTGCTTAGAACGAGGCGAGGGTCATCGTTTAATCCAAATCTCTGTTTATGAAGACAACGACCGATTATCCCGCCTACACCGTGGTCATCAGGACCCTCGGCAAAGCCGGCGCGAAGTACCTGACAACACTACGTTCCGCCAAGGAGCAGGACCTGCCCCCGGCGAAGATTCTCGTTTACATCCCCCACGGTTACGCCCTGCCGCCCGAGACCGTCGGCATGGAGGAGTACGTGCGCTGCGAGAAAGGGATGGTGACACAGCGCTCGCTGTCCTTCGACGAAGTGGAGACGGAGTGGATGCTCTTTCTCGACGACGACATGTATCTTCCGGCCGACACTGTGCGCCGCTACTTCGACGCCCTGCGGGCCGAGGGCGCCGACTGCATCACGCCTAATGTCTTTGCGAATCACCGGATGGCGCCCCTGCAAAAGGTGCGCGCCGCCCTTGGCGGCACACTGCCGCATCACGATCCGCGATGGGCGTTCAAGATAAGGCGAAGCTCGGCTTACTCCTACAACGCCGCACCGCGCGATGTGATGCCTTCGCAGAGCGGTTCGTTCAACTGCCTGCTCGTCAGCAAGCGGGCTTACCGCGCCATCCGTTACGCCGACGAGCGCTGGCTCGACGCGCTAGGCTACGCACTGGGCGACGACCAGCTGTTTTTTTACAAGCTCTATCGCCACGGTTTCAAAGTCCTGGTGCACTACACCAGCGGCGTGAAGCATCTTGACGCCGGTTCGGCAGGCGGCAAGGCCGACCCGGTGCGGGCGGCCTACGTCAGCGGGGCCATACGCTACCTGCTGTGGTGGCGCACGCAGTACGGCTGTGCCGCCACGCGGGGCGAACGGTGGGCCTGTCGTCTGGCTTACGGCACACTGGCTGCCGTGAACCTGTGCGCCATGTCGGCGGCGGCCCTGCTCAAGCGGCGCCCGGCCATCCTGACGAACTATGTTCGCGGGATGCGCGCCGGCCACCGGTTTGCCCATTCGCCCGAGGGGCGCAGCCTTCCGGCGTATTGAAAAGAGGAAAGGAAATCGCAAGGGTGTTTAGCTCCTTGAGCGAAGCTCCCGGTCTTCCGTTGGTGGAGGACCGGGAACTCTTTTTCAGGGGCGTGACTTCGCCTCGTTGCCGCGAATCAGCCGGATGTCGCCGGGGTCGCCGGCGCCGACGTAGCGGCGTAGCAGCCGGCTGATGAACTCGGCGGTGGCCGTAACGCCCGCGGCGTCGCCGTCGTAACCGTTGACGATGACCAGCAGGCGGCGGGTGCCTGCGGTGATGCGGGTACGCTCGTTGTCGCTCGTCGGGGTGCCGACGCCGCCCGTGGCATCGCGCCACACGGGCATACCGGCGATGTTGAGCGCGCCGCGGCCGATGCCCTCGTAGGGCTCGCCCTCGCGGCCCACGCCGAGGGTGAGCGTGTCGCCGTCGATGCGGTCGCGGTCGAAACCACCGATGGAGTAGCCGCTCCGGAGGGAGGCCAGGTTGACGAGGTCGACCAGCGCGTCGATGCGGTAGAGCGGTTTGCCTTGCAGCACGCGGCGCATCAGGGCTTCGCCCGACGGGCGGTAGCGGCTGGGGTCCTTGCCCAGTTGGCGGTAAGCCACCCGCGTTGCGGCGATGGAGGCGAGGTCCTTCAGCGTGTCGGGTGTATGGATGCGGCGCACTTCCGCCGTGGCGGCTTCGATTTCCTGCCACAGGTCGGCGGGTGTCGCCGTGTTTTTCACCTCGGCCTCCAGCACGGCGGCCACGTACTGCGGACAGGCTTGCAGTATGGTTTCGGATACGGAGTAGTTCATCTTTTTTGAGGAGTTTGCCCGCAGAGCGTGGCGAAGGGGCAGTTTGCGCAATGTTCGGGGTAGGGCGTCGGCTCGAAGGGGCGACCGGTGTCCAGCATCTCGCCCAGCAAGTCCGTGAGTGCCTGCCGGAATTCGTCGGCCAAGGGGGTGAAGTCCGTCAGGGGCTTTTTGTCAGGCCCGAAGGGGATGTAGGGGTCGTAGTCGTCGCCCGCGGCCTGATGGACAAAGAAGAGGGCCGGCGCCAAGGGGTAGCGGCTCTGCCCGGCGAGCGTCAGGGCGTAAATGAAAGTCTGCAAAATGTAGTGGGGGTGGTCCTTGGCGGGCGTGACGAGCTGGGCGAGGTCGGCAGCCGCTTCGGGCTTTCCGCCAGTTTTGTAGTCCACGATGCGCAGCGTCGTGCGGCCGTCGAGTTCGACGACGTCCATGCGGTCGATGATTCCGCCCAAGGTGATTTCCTGCGTGCCTCCGGCTGTGGGCACAGCGAGTGTCGTATAGTTCGCAGTCTCCATGCCCTCGATGGTGAAGGGCGTCAGGCGCTTGTCGTTTTCCAGCAGCTGCATCAGGTACATGCGCACCACTTCCAGCGTGACGGGGTTTTCCGTCACCCCTTCGTCCGCGAAGGCCTGCCGGACGTGTTTCACCAGCAGGCGCCCGTCGGCCTCGGTGAGGCGGTCGAGTGCCTCGCGGGTGACGGCGGGGGAAGCCTCGGTCAGTTGGCGGTAGGTCAGTTCGGCAGCCCGGTGAAACAGGGTGCCGAAGGTGTTGGGTTCGATGACGCCGGGCGCGGGGTCGGGCTCGCGCAGCTTGGCCACGTGGCGGAAGTAGAATTGCAGGGGGCAGCGCAAGTACGTGTTGACCGCCGATGGCGACAGTTTTCGCAGCCGGCTGGCCAGGTCGGCGGGTTTCGCTATGGGGCTGGCGTAGGGCGCGGAGCTTTCCTGTCCGGCCGCAAGGGCGAAGTGGCGGACGGGCAGGTCGGTCTCGACCAGCAGTTGGGTCATGAATCGCGACCTTTCGCCTTTCACCAAGCCGTCGGTCGAGGAGTTGTAGCACATTGTGACGTGGCTGGCGCGCTGCACGAGGCGATAGAAATAGTAGGCGTAAACCGCAGTCTTGTGTTCGACGGTGGTCAGGCCGAAGGCGCGGCGCAGGGCGTAGGGGATGAACGACGCGTCGCGGGTGGCCGCAGGCAGGTTGCCCTCGTTCACCGAAAGCATCAGTACGCGGTCGAAGTCGAGGCAGCGCGTCTCGAGCACACCCATCACCTGCAAGCCGGCGGCCGGCTCCCCGTGGAAGGGGACGGAAGCCGTCCGCATCACCTGGCGCAGCAGGCGGCACAGCGTGGTGCGGCCCACGGTGAGCCAGCCCTCCTCAACGAGGCGCAGCAGCCGGTTGACGAGGGTGTAGGCGCGGAAGTACGACTCCGCGTAGAGCTGTGAGAGAAGGCCGTCTGCCGGGCTGGCCTCGCGGGCAGCCGTCTCGATTTGCCGGGCCAGACCGGTGAGGAACTGCGTGGCGTCGAAGGCCGTTTCGGCCTCGGCCTCCCCGATGGCGATCTCTACCTGCGTGAAAGCAGGCGTATGCGTTAGCGGAAATCCTTTGGTCACGTTGATTTCCCGGACTTCGGGCGGCAGGGCGTGGAGCACGGGTTGCAGCAGCTGCTCGTTGCACAGGACGATGGCCGTCCGCTTCTCGTCGGTCGTCAGGTGACGGCGCAGCCACGGAGTGACGGCGCGGGCCTGGGCGTTCTCCGTCGGGGCCGAGACGTAGGCGATTTCTTTTTCCTGACGCAAGTTGTCGAATAGCGACTCGTCGAGGGCACCGGGAAAGTTGGCCAGATTGCGGCGCAGGAAGGTGTCCGCCTCAAAACGTCCGTCGCCCGCGGTGTAGGCTACGTCGTAGTCCCAGTAAAACAGCGCCTTGCCCTCGCGCTGAAGGCAGGCGAACAGGCTTTCCTCGACGCGGTCGAGCACGTTGAACCCGACGAAGGCATACCGCCGGTCGTCGTCGGGCAGGACGGTCGCACCGCGCTGCAAACCCTCGGCCACCTGGCGGTAGAGCGCCCCCTCGTAGGCCAGTCCGTCCGCGGCGAGGTCGGCGTTGAGGCGGTGGTAAAGCGGCAGCATCACCTCCCACAGTTGCAGGAACTTCTGCTTCACGACGGAGTTGTGCTCCAGCGAGAATCCCTGAAAGAACTGGCTGAGCACGCGTTCCTGCTCCCCGGTGAGCGTCTCGGCGGCGTCGATACGCTTGATGTCGCGCAGGTTGCGGAAGAGGCGCTCCGGGTCGGCCAGGTTCTTGTCCACGTCGTCGAAGTCGGCCACGAGCTGTTCACCCCAGCCGTAGAAAAAATCGAGGGTCTCGTCGCTGTGCGTCAGGTCGGTGTAGGCGCGAAACAGGCGGCAGACCGTCTCGATGGGGTCGGCCACGGACAGGGGCGAGAGGCTGCGGAACAGTTCGCTGATGGTGCTGTACGCCGGTGCCCAGACGGGCTGGCGGCTCTCGGCCGCCAGGTAGTCGTTCAGGAAGAGGCTGGCCCGCTTGTTGGGGAATACGACGGTCAGGCGGCTCATGTCGCCCGAAAAGCGGCGGAGCAGGTCGCGCGCGACGAGGGTAAGGAATGGGGTCATCGGAGGGGGAGGTCAGGGTTTCACTTCTTGTACTTGGTTCGTGTAGACGTACCACAAGTAACCGCGCGGAGCCGGGTGGCCCATGGCGGACAGCAGGCTGAGGTATTCGCGCACTTGGGTGGCGTGTTCTTCGAGCGGGCGGCCGAACTTGAAGTCGACGACTACCGTTTCGTCCGGCCGGCACATGACGCGGTCCGGCCGACGCACGCGGAGCTGTCCGTCCGCCGTGCGCGACAGGATGGCGACCTCGCGGAACAGGGTCCACGAGCCGTCGAACCAACCGGCCACCTGCGGCGAGGCAAGGCCGCGCCCGATGAGCCGCCGCAGCGATGCCCGCTTCACGCGGTCGCCCAGCAGGCCTTCGCGGTCGACCTCGTCGAGCACGCGGTCGACGTCAGCCGAAGTGGCCAGGGCGGAAAACACCTTATGGAGCAGCACGCCCTGGTCGATGTAGGCCTCTTGTCGTGCGTCGTCGCCGGCTGCGGGATGCACGAACTCCTGCGACTGGTTGGACTGGCGGAAGGTGACGCGGCTCTCGAAGCTCTCGAAAGCGAGCGGCAAGGTCGCGGGACGCGGCGCCAGCCGGTTGTCCTCGCCCGAAGCGCGGTCCGAAGGGCGCACGTAGGGCGTGCCCTCCTCGAACGTACCGGGCAGGGCGTCGGCCAGCACGGTGCCGATGAGGTCGCCCGTGGTCGACGTCTTTCCCGTCAGCGCCGTGCGGCCCGTGGCCCAGACCAAGAGGTTGCGCTCGGCGCGCGTGAAGGCCACGTAGAGCAGGTTGAGGCTCTCGGTGCGCCGCTGGAAGTGCTCCTCGGCGTAGTCGGCGGCGTAGATGCTCTCCTCGGCGCGGCTCGTGGGCGTGATGGGCACGAGGGGCAGCTCGTTGTAGGGCGGCCGCTGCGGCTCGCACCAGAGCAGGTCGCCGTTGCGGTCGCGCTCCAGCGGCCAGTCGCAGTAGGGCAGCAGTACGGTGTGGAATTGCAGGCCTTTGGCCTTGTGTATGGTCAGTACGCGCAGTCCGTCGACCTCGGCGGCGGGGATGGCGCGGCGCTGTAGGATGTCGTTCCAGTATTCGAGGAAAGCGCCGAGGTCCGACGGATGTTCGTCGAGGAAGAGTAGCACCTGGTCCAGGTAGGCTGCGAGGTAGGCCCCCTGTCCCGGTCGCCGGTCGAGGCCGAACAGGCGGATGAGGGCTTCCTGCAATTCGTAGAGCGGGAGTGCGGCCAGTTCGTCCCGGCGCGACAGGAAGGCTCCGCCCGCCAGCGCGGCGGGTGGCGTGCCCGTACAGAGCGGCCAGGGCGCCGGTTCGGCCGCGTGGTGGCGCGCCACGTAGGCCAAGGCTATCGTGTCGGTCGCGTCGTGGAGGTAGCGCATGGCGTGGACCAGCAGTTGCACGGCCTCGGACGATGCCAGCAGGAAGGCCTCGTCCGACACGAGCGGCAGGTCCGGCCGCACGGTGGCGAAGTGGCGGACGAGGGCGCTGGCCTCGCGGTTCCACCGCACGAGGACAGCCATGTCGGCATAGGGGACCCCCTCGCGGTGCAGGCGGTCGATGCAGTCGGCCAGGTCGTCGAGGCGTTCGGCCTCGGGGTCGGTTTCGCCCTTGGCCGTGCGGTCGTAGAAGCGGATGCGGACGTTGCCGGCCGTGTCCGCCTTGGCACACTGCTGGGCCACGTCGGCGTAGATGCGGCTCAGCAGGCGTTCGTGGGCAGGGGCGGCGAGGCCGTCGAGCGCCGCCGCTGCCCGGGCGAAGAAACGGTTGTTGAAGTCGACGACCGTACGTTCGCTGCGGTAGTTGACGGCGAGGTTGCGCACGGCGACGGGGTGGTGGGGAAATTCGCCCTGGATGCCATGGAGCAGGCTCCAGTCGCCCCCGCGGAAACGGTAGATGCTCTGCTTGACGTCGCCGACGAGCAGGCAGCTGTGGGCGGCGGCCATGTTCTCGACGAGCAGGCTCTTGAAATTGCGCCACTGTAGGGTCGACGTGTCCTGGAACTCGTCTATCATGACGTGCCGGAACGTAGTGCCCGCTTTCTCAAAGACAAACGGTGCGTCGTCCTCGCCCACAAGGCGTGCCAGCAGGATAGGGACGCGTGCCAGCATGAAGCGCCCCGTCTCGGTGTCGATGGCGGTCAGCTGCCGCCCTATCTCGCCCAGCAGGCGGAGCGGGCCGAGGTGGGCCGTGGTCAGGCGGTAGTTGTTGACCACCTGGGCGCACTGCCGGCGCATCTCCTCGACCACGCAGAGGACCTCGCGCAGCTCGTCGCACTGGCTGACGAGGCGGGCGTCCTGCTGGTCCTTCTTGCGGAGCCAGTTGGCGCCGTCGGCCAGGTACTTTTCGATGGTGGCGTTGGGGGCTTCGCCCTGTCCTTCCTTTATCTTGCGCAGGTACGTGGCCAACGTCGAGCCGCGGCTGAAGGCGGCGAAGTCCAGTTCGTAGCCCTCCATGAGGTCTTCGAGCTGTGCCACGGCGCTGGCCACGTGGTCCGTGGCCTCCTCGGCCGCCTGGCGCAGGGTGTCGCGGTAGCGGCGCAGGGCTTCGTTGTCGTCGAGCACGCGGCGCAGGCGGTCCTCGTTCGTCAGGTAGGGCTCGGCCAGCAGCTGGGTAGCCAGTTTCTTCACCTCGCGGGTGATGTCCCAGCGGCGGTTGTCGTCGATGCGTTCGCGGATGTAGTCGATGACCCACCGGAGTACGGGCGTGTGGGGCTGCAGACTGCCCATGAGCCGGTCGACGGCCTGACCGACGGCGTCGGTGTCGTTGATGTCGACATGGAAGCCGGCCGCGAGGCCCAGCTCGTGGGCCAGGCCGGTCATGACGCTCTGGAAAAACGAGTCGATGGTGCCCACGTGGAAGCAGTCGTAGTCGTGCACGATGCGCCTGAGCACCACCGTGGCGCGGCGGCGCAATTCGGCCGGAGCGACGTCGGGCAGCTGCCGACGGACGGCGTCGAGGTAGCCCTCGGAGGCCGCCAGACCCCGGCTGATGCCGTAGAGCTGGCCGAGGATGCGTTCCTTCATCTCGCCCGTGGCCTTGTTCGTGAAGGTCACGGCAAGGATGTGGCGATAGGCCGCCGTGTCGCCCGCAAGGAGCAGGGCGATGTACTGCGTGGCCAGCGTGAACGTCTTGCCCGAGCCGGCCGACGCTTTGTAAACGGTGAGCGTTCCTTCCATTGTATGTACCTATTTATAATAAGGTGCAGCCGCATAGCCGGTGCCCGGGCGGGGGCGGAAACGGGGACGGCGGACCTGCGCTTTCCTGTCGCAGCGCCGGGAAAAACCATCGCAGCGACAGGATTTTCTATCGTAGCGATAGGAAAAACTATCGTAGCGACAGGATTTTCTGTCGTAGCACTTGTGAAGCGCGGGCCGGCGCCGCGTGGCCGCCCGGGGCGGCAGCACCCGGCAATCTGTCTGCAAAGATACGCAGCGCGGCGGCTGTGGCCAACGGAGCCGCTCAAAACTTTCTCCCTCGCTGCGGCCCGGGGCGGTTTCGCCGCGAGGGGATTTCGCACCGCTGCTCCGACGGCCCGGCGGTCGGCGGAAAACGGATACGGCGGCCCGATTCATAAAAAAGTAAAAACAGCAGGAATGTGTTTGGTAAAAGGCGGAATAATTTAGTAAATTAGCGGCGTTTATTTCGGAGAGATGCGAGAGATGAATGCTTACTTATTTTTTTGACTGTTTAACCGCGGCCCATTCTGATGGGCTAGAAACCATATACGATCAGTGAAACAATTTTACTTTAATCCCTAACATTTAAGGTTAAGTCTATGTCTAACAAAAACAGGAATTTGGCGAAAGCCTCCATGCTGGCGATGCTGCTGAGCGGCGCGTCGGTGGCTGTGGCACAGGAGCCTGTGGATTACTCGAAGTACCCGGACTATGTTCCGGCGAACAATCCCGACTGGTCCCTCATGGTGCCCGGTGGCGGCAAGGGCTCACGCGCGGCGACCGATCCTTTACCGGATCATTGGAACAACGCCGACACGAAGTACTTCCCGCCGGTGTTCAATCAGGATGGCGGTTCGTGTGGCTCGGCCTCGCGTATCGCTTACATGTTCAACCACGAGATTAACGCGTTCCGCCACGTCGACGGCTCGCTGGAGGAGAACCAGTATCCGACCCACTTCACTTGGCTCCTGACGAACTGCGGTTCGAACAAGGAAACGATTGCCATGAACAACGGCGTGCCCAACGTGCCGACCTACGGCGGACGTACGTTTTCCAGCCTCTTCGGCAACCAGGACTGCTCGGCCCCCGACTTCGGCTGGATGCAGGGCTACGACCGCTGGTATAAGGCGATGTTCAACCGCGTCGACCACAACGCCAACCTGCCCGTATCGGTTGAGTCCGAGGAAGGCCGCGAGGCGCTGAAGCGCTGGTTGTACAACCACAACGGGGATACGGACTATGCCACGGGCGGTATCGCCGGTATCGGTCTGGCCAGCGGCGGTTACTGGAAAGACATCGCTGACGACCCGCAGGGCGTCAACAAGGAGATCGGCATGGTCGGCAAGAAATACGTGTCCCGCTGGGGTAAAGGCGTGGACCACGCCCTGACCATCGTGGGCTGGGACGATCGTATCGTCTTCGACCTCAACGGCAACGGCATCTACGGCGAGAAAGACGCCGACGAGATTGGTGCCTGGATCATCGTCAACTCGTGGGGCAGCGGCTGGTGCAACAACGGCTTCATCTACTGCCCGTACCGCAATGCCGTATCCGTGAGTACGCCGGACAACGCCGCCGAAGAGTCAAAAAACCCCGGCGGCGACTGGTCCTGGACCCCGAATTCGGGCAACTACTATAAACCCGAAATCTACTACATCCGCAAGAACTACCGGCCCCTGCGCACCATCAAAATCTGCATGAGCTACTCCCACCGCAGCGAGATTCAGGTGCAGGCCGGCATCTCGAGCAACGCCACGGCGTCGTCGGCTGAGAAGACCATCTCCATGCACCACTTCGACTACGACGGCGACGGTACGAACGCCTCCGTGGCGCCCGAGGTGCCCATGCTGGGACGCTGGGGCAGCGAGATGAACTACGAGCCGATGGAGTTCGGATACGACCTCACCGACCTGTCGGCCAGCTTCGACACGCGCAAGCCGCTGAAGTACTTCCTGATCATCAACACGAAGTCCAACGCACGCGGCACGGGCAAGATTGAGTACGCTTCCATTATCGATTACGAATTCGACGAGAATGGCGTGGAAATTCCCTTTGCCATCGAGGAGGAAGGTACTACCATCGACGGCCGCACCGTGCTGAGCGTCGTCGTGCAGGGCGAGCCGCTCTACGCGCCGACCGACGTTGTGCTGAGCGAGAACGTCCTGACGTGGAAAGCGCCTAAGACGAGCACTTACGCCCTGACGGGTTACAACGTCTATCGCGACGGCGAGCTCCTGGCCAAGGTCGACAAGGGCGCCCTGACCTTTACCGACGAAGCCATGGGCACCGCCAGCCACTCGTACTACGTGACGGCGGTTTACGAATGTAAGGGCAAGGGTGCCGAGTCCAACAGCAGCAACACGGTGCGCCGCGTCGTAATGACCGAAGCCAGCGCCGCGCGCCACTTCACGAACTCCGGTTTCGTCATCCCCAACGTGTTCGACAAGAACTACAGCGAGTGTACCATCGACTTCTGGATCAAGCCGGCCAGCCTGACCAACTACAACCAGCAGATGGGTCCGGGTTGGGGCAAGTTCCTCATCCATGCCAACTCCGACGGCTCCCTGTCGGTCGGATGGGCCAACAATTCGTCGAGTCGCATCAACGTGGCCGGCGCGCTCGGCGTGAACCGCTGGACGCACGTCGCCATTGCCGTGCAGCAGAACCGCATGACCGTCTTTGTCAACGGTACGCAGAAGGGTAGCGTCAGCTCGTCGTCGTACAGCGGTCTCGGCGGCTTCGGCGACCTCGAAGTGGGCGTCTCGGGCAACGCGCTGGACGGCAGCATCGCCGACTTCCGCATCTGGGACTACGCCTGGGCTGCGAAGGACGCTACGGCCAACCTCCGTCAGGCTGTGGCCGACGTCTCCCTGCATCCCCACCTGATTGCCTACTACCGCATGGACGACATCACCCAGGACGGTAAGCTCTACCTCAACGACTGTGTAGGCGGCAACCACGGTATCCTGATGGACGAGAGCGCCCAGAGCAAGGAAGACTTCGAGGAGGCTACGAGCGCCAACCGCATCAACGCCAACTTCACCTACGAGGGCGGCACGATGTCTACTTACTACGTCGGCGAGACCGTTCATCTGGTCAACGCCAGCTCTTTGGCCACGACGCGCCTCGAGTGGACCGTCGAGGACGCCGGTATCACCAACGCATCGTCGCCCGAGCTCGACGTGAAGTTTACCGAAGCCGGAAATCACTCCGTGAAACTGCGTGCCTACAACGCCGCCGGTAATTCGAACCAGGTAAGCAAGATCGTACGCGTGCTGGAGATGCCCGAACCGACGGCCGACTTTAACATGTCGACCAGCAAGCCGATTATCGGCGAGACGGTGCACCTCGCTTCCGTCAACCCCATCGAGGGATGTACGTACGAGTGGACCATGCCGGGCGCAACCATCGAGAGCTCTACCAGTCCGACGGTGGCCGTCATGTACCTGAGCGGCGGCAAATACACTATTACGCTGAAGGTCATCTCGCCCGACGGCAAGGCTTACACCGAGACCAAGGAAATCGAAACCACCCTCGGACCTCCGCAGGCCGAACTGCACATCACGCCGTCCGTCGTGCTCAAGGGTGAGAAAGTCTACCTTGAGGACCGCAGTACCTTTTCGCCCGAAGAGTGGGTATGGGGCTTCGCCGGGACCAACAACGGTATGATTGTCGAGGGCGCCAACAGCTCGTTCGAGCCTGAGAAACCGGGCGCTTACGACGTCAGCCTCTTCGTCAGCAACGCCTACGGAACCGACCGTGACGTCCGCAAACGCGGCTTGATTGTCTGCAACGCCGATGGCGGCACTGGCCTGAACTTCACGGGCTCCAACCCCGTCGTGACGAGCTCCGCGCCTTGGACCGGCTCGGCGTCCGCCTTCACCATCGAGTGGTGGATGAATGCCACGAACCTTTCAGCCGCAGCTAACGAAATCGGCGACAAGGCTTCGACCCTGCTGATGAATACGACTACGGCCGGTGCGTTTGCCGTGAGCGTGAACGGCGTCACCGTGACGTCGGCTCCGAAGGTTGTCCTCCCCAACGAGTGGCACCACTACGCCGTCATGTTCAACGCCGGCACCCTGTCGTTCTACCGCGACGGCGAGCTTGTCGACGAGCAGACTTGCTCCGCCACGAGTGTGCCCGAGCTGGCTGAACTCCACCTGGGTTCGACGGCCGTACCGATGCGCGGCATCGTCGACGAGTTCCGCGTGTGGACCAAGGCGCTTGACCT
The DNA here is from genome assembly GCA_944322325.1 of uncultured Alloprevotella sp. Classification (GTDB taxonomy): domain Bacteria; phylum Bacteroidota; class Bacteroidia; order Bacteroidales; family Bacteroidaceae; genus Alloprevotella. Next base: position 295,523 of record CALUOQ010000001.1, on the reverse strand, counting down.
CACGACGCTGCAGACCTACGCCAACGAGCCTATCGCCGACATCGCTGCGGCTACGGGCGAGGGCCTTGTTCTCTACTACGGCTTCAACCAGAGTGGTGGTGACGTCGAGGACCTCTCGGGTAAGAACCACGTCGGCGTCCGCACGGGCTTCGGTCCTGACGGCGACGCCTGGGGCAGCTCGCTGGGTATCTTCTGCCTGAACTTCGCCGACCGTGTGAGCGACATGACGCGCACGTCGATGAAGAACTACCAGGCACCGTTCCTGACCAACGACATCGCCGTGGCCAACGGCGAGGCACTCCAGACGGGTACCGCACGTTCTACCTGGATCATCGAGAACGCCATCGCGGGCACCCCGACGACGGGCTTCTACGTGAACACGAGCGACGGCAGTATGCTTGAGTGCACCACGTCGGCCAACGGCTTCGCCTCGTCGCTGAGCAACCACAAGCTCTATACGCCCACGACCTTGACGACGGGTATCTACGAGTTTACGGTCACGCCGAATCCCGAGGTGCCGTTCCCCGAGAGCGAGAGCTACATCGTTGTCGGTAGCGACAAGAGCTTCCCCGACTACGATCCGAACGGACTCTGGAGCGCCATAGCCGTCGACAAGCTGACGGCCGGCGAGGTTTCCTTCGCCATTGCGGGCTCCAGCGACGTCCTCTTGGGTATCAACGCCAACCTGGCCGCCAACCAGCGTCTCTCCATCGAGTCGTTCAGCCTGAAGCGCAAGCCGCACAGATACTACAGGGCTAACGGCGAGACGGTGGGCATCGACGGTATCACGGCTGACAACAGCGCGGCTTCCGACGTTGACGTTGAGCCTGTGGCCGGAGGTGTACGCCTGTCGTCCGATGTGGCCAAGTGGGTACGTATCTACGACGCCGCCGGTCGCACGGTTAAGCACTTCGAGCTCACGCAGCCCGTCACCGTGCCTTTGGCCAAGGGTGTTTACATCATCAACGGCGAACGCGTAGCAGTGAACTAAACCGCTGCAAGGCGAAACATCGCCCGAAACAAGTCAGGGGGCGCACCCGCAAGGTGCGCCCCCTGACTTGGCTTTATCCGCAAGCCGTTTCGGTCACGCAGCTCGAGACTTGAATTGATTCGGCGCCGAAGCGTCGGTTGTCTTTCGGCACCGGGTTTTCTTCGGTCCGCAATCGGCTTTCGTCCGTAAGTGCGGGGCGCGTTTCCCAGAAAGCCCGGCGAATCCTGCACGTTGTCTGTGTTTTCTCCGGCAGTGTATGAAGAAGCCCGGCGACGCGGGGGCGTGGTCGGGCTTGCTGGACAGAGATGGCGGAGGGGATGGCGGAGGGCCTACTTCTCTTCCTTTTTGGCGTAAGCCTCTTCTCCTTTCAGAATGGGCAGGCTCAGGTGGTATTTTACGGCGAGCAGGCGCATGAGAATCACCGTGCCGCCGCTCAGGCAGGAGGTCAGGATTTCGTCGCAGCCCCAGTGGCGGCACAGGATGTAGACCACGCCGCCCACGACGCAGGCCAGGGCGTAAATCTCCTTGCGGAAGATGAGGGGTACCTCGTTGATGAATACGTCGCGCAGCATACCTCCGGCGGCGCCCGTCATGGTGCCCATGATGATGGCAGTCCACCACGGCAGGCCGCACTGGAGCGTCTTTTCGATGCCGACGACGGTGAAGAGCGCCAAGCCGATGGTGTCGAACAGGAACCAAGTGACGCCTTGCCGGATAAGCTGGCGGCCGAAGATGAGCACCCAAACAAGCGCCAGGCCAGAGCAAATGAGGTAGAACGAGTTGGTCATCCAGAAAGGCGTAAGGCCCAGCATGACGTCGCGCATGGTGCCGCCGCCCACTGCCGTCGTGAGGCCGACGACGTAGGCGCCGAAGAGGTCGAAGTGCTTTGCTGAGGCCAGACGGATGCCGGAGATGGCAAAGGCAAACGTACCGACAAAGTCGAGTATCAGGGTGAACGTAGGGAGTTCGAAAGGCATGGGAAAAAGAGGTTAAGCGGAAACGACATTCTGGGGTTTGCCGGCGAGAAAGGCGGCAATGTTGGCGCTGACCACCTGCATGAGGCGTTCGCGGGCCTCAAGGGTGGCCCAGGCGATGTGGGGCGTGAGGTAGGCGCGTGGCGCCGAAAGGAGCGGGTGGCAGGGCCGGGGCGGCTCTTCGGACAGCACGTCGGCACAGTAAGCGCCGAGACGGCCGTCGCGGAGAGCGGATGCGACGGCCTCGTCGTCGACGAGGCGGCCCCGCGCCGTGTTGATGAGGACGAGGCCCGGGCGGCAGCGATGGAGCAGGCCGGCGTCGACGAAGCCCGCGTTCTGCGGCGTGAGCGGGCAGTGCAGGCTGACGACGTGGCAGTGGGTAAACAGTTTGTCCTGCGGCAGGGGAGTGACGAACGGGGGCAGCTGGTCGGGCGACTTCGAGGTCGCGGCGAAAACCTCCATGCCGAAGGCTTGGGCCAACCGGGCGACGGCCAGTCCGATGTGGCCCAGCCCGACGATGCCCAGGCGCTTTCCCGCAAGGCAGGTGAGCGGCGTGGTCCAGCAGCAGAAGTCCTTGCTGCGGCTCCAGTAGCCTTGACGGTTGGCCTCGGCGTACTGGCCTACATGGTTGGTTGTTTCGAGCAACAGGGCCAAGGTCATTTGGGCGACGGACTCCGTGCTGTATCCGGCGGCGTTGCAGACCGTGACGCCGTGGGCTGCGGCCGCTGCGACGTCTACGCTGTCGTAGCCCGTGGCGGCTACGCAGACGAGGCGCAGCCGCGTGAGGGCATCGAAGTGGTCGGCCGTGAGGCGCGTTTTGTTGACGATGAGAATGTCGGCGTGAGCCGCGCGGGCGAGCACTTCGTCGGGCGTCGTGCGGTCGTAGACGGTGAAGTTTCCGAGCCGCTCGAAAGCGTCCCACGTCGTGTCGCCGGGATTGACGGTGTAACCGTCGAGAAAGGTGATGTTCAGCATAAGTGGATTATTGGGGGCGGAAACGGAAGGTGAGCACGCCGACGGGCTCCTCGTAGCGGGCCCCTTGGGCTTGGTAGTAGGCGAGCACGGTGTATTCGTTCTCCGTCTGGTAAAAGTTGCCCTCGGCCGGGGCGGTCAGGCCGGCGGGTGCGGCGTCGTGGGGCAGGAAGAGGTATTGGTAGCTGTAGTAGCCCAGTTTCAGGAGGGGCGCGGCCGTATAGCAGCCGCTGGCCTCGTCGTAGGTCAGTCGCCACTTGTCGGAAAAGCGGTCGTCCGTCCAGTCGCCGTTGAGGTAGAAGTCACCGTCGTCGCGGCGGGGCATTTTCAGGGCGAAGTGGACGAATACGTAGTCGGCCTCCGTGCGGCTGTCGGTGCCGTCGGTGGTGCGGATGACGCTGCGACCGTTCTGGTCCTCGTCGTAGAGGTAGTTACGCCGGGGGCTGTCGGTGAAGAGGGTGGCGTGGTAGTAGGGATCGAACCAGCGCACGTAGTCCACGCCGATAGTGCCCATGCGCGTGTCCAGCAGTTCAAATTTTCGGTACTCGTTGCCGGCCGGGAAGATGAGCTCCCGCGAGTGTTCCCATTGCAGCGACTGTCCGGTGACGGAGGTCGGCGCTGGACGGCGGACGGCGTTGTCGTAACGGCGGTTCTGGAGTACAACGAGGCTCAGCTCCCGGCGGGCGTCGCGCACGGGGAGGTCGTTGTAGTTGAGGCGCACGGTGAGCTGCTGGTGGCTGTCGTTGCGGTCGATTTCGGTGTCGGTCGAGGCCGTGGCGCTGAGTGCGACGCGCGGGTTGACTGCAACGAAGCAGACTTCGGCCACCTTGGTCGGTTCGCCCTCGGTGTCGTCGAGAAGCGTCAGGCGGTAGTTGCCGGCCAGGCGGAAGCCTATCCGCTCGTTGGGCAGCCGCAGGGAGTAGTGGGTATAGAGCAGGGTGGTGTTGAGGCTTTGGGCGTAGTCCTCGATGGGTTCCTCGCCGTTGTTGCCGGTGAGGTAGTCCGTCTCGAAGAGGGCCTCGGTGGTTTCCCAGTTGGCGTCGCAGTGCTCAAGGCGGTAGAGGAAGCGGTGGTAGTTGTGAGAGAGGTAGTCGAACTCGACGGCGATGTGCTCGTCCGCCGGCAGTTCGAGGATGGGGGGAGCGTCCGGACGCTCGGCCACGTAGCAGCGCAGCGTCTGGACGCTTTCGGTGAACGTCCGGTTGCTTTGCGCGCCGAGGGTCAGCGTGGTGCAAAGCAGGGCGAGGGCGAGCAGGACCTGTCTCATGGCGTCGGGCGGTTACTCCTCGTCGCGCGAACCGCCCAAGAATATCATGATGTAGTAGACGAGCGTGGCCAGCGAGCCGAGGGCCGCGACGACGTACGTGTAGGCTGCGCTGCGCAGGGCGTCGACGGCCATGGGGTGGTTTTGCGGTGCGGTGATGCGGGCGCTGTCAAGCCAGGCACAGGCGCGGCGGCTGGCGTCGATTTCGACCGGCAGGGTGACGAAACTGAACAGCGTGGTGAGCGCAAAGAGCACAATGCCGAAGAAAAGCAGGCCCGGGAAAATGTTGATCGTGAACAGTCCGATGAGGATAATCCACTGCACCCAGTTGGACGCAAAGGAGACCACGGGCACCAGGGCGGAGCGCAGCTGCAAGGGGCCGTAGGCGTGGGCGTGCTGGATGGCGTGGCCACACTCGTGGGCCGCCACGGCGGCAGCGGCAACGCTGTCCGAGGCGTAGACGGACTCACTGAGGTTGACGGTCTTCGTTACGGGGTTGTAGTGGTCGGTCAGATGGCCGGGCGTCGAGGTCACCTGTACGTCGTAGATGCCGTTGTCGCGGAGCATTTTCTCGGCGACCTCGCGTCCCGTCAGGCGGCTGTCGAGCGGTACGGCGGCGTATTTCTTGAATTTTCGTTGGAGGTTGGCTTGTACCAAGTAGCTGGCCAGGGCGATTGCGATAAAGATAATCCAATAAGTCAGCATGTCTGTTTGAATAAAGAGAAGTAAAAGCCGGATGACGGGCATCCGGCTTTTACCTGAAGCGGTTTCAGATTAATAGTTCTCGGCACGTACTTGGAAGTAGCTCTGCGGATGGGCGCAGACGGGGCAGATTTCGGGTGCCTTCTTGCCGATGACGATGTGTCCGCAGTTGCTGCACTGCCATACGCAGTCGCCGTCCTTCGAGAAGACTACGCCGTCCTCGATGTTTTTGAGCAGTTTGCGATAGCGCTCCTCGTGCTCTTTTTCGATGGCGCCTACCATTTCGAATTTGGCGGCTATGTCCAGGAAACCCTCCTCGCGGGCTTCTTGGGCGAAGCGGGCATACATGTCGGTCCACTCGTAGTTTTCGCCTTCGGCAGCGTCCTTCAGGTTTTCGGGGGTGGAGCCGATGCCGTCATGAAGCAGCTTGAACCAGATTTTGGCGTGCTCCTTCTCGTTGTTGGCGGTCTCTTCGAAGATAGCAGCCATCTGCACGTAGCCGTCCTTCTTGGCTTTGGAGGCGTAGTAGGTGTATTTATTGCGTGCCATCGACTCGCCGGCAAAGGCTTCCAGCAGGTTCTTCTCGGTTTTCGTTCCTTTCAGTTTATCCATGTCTGTATTTGTATTATGTTATCGAGGCAAATATAGCAATAAAAAGCTACCCCGGGATATATACCTCAGCTTTATTTAGTTTTTTTGTGCTTCCTGCACTTTCCGAGACAAAAAGCGGGAGTACGGAATCGGTAATCGTGATTTTTTCCCTAATTTTACGGCTCAGAAGAGTTCCTAATCACTAAACACAATCAGTTATGGCAGAAAAGAGGAGTTTAGTAACCATAGCCAATCTTACCAGGGACAAGATTATGTACCTGATAGAGATGGCTGCTGAGTTTGAAAAACATCCTAACCGGAAACTTCTGGAAGGTAAAGTAGTGGCTACATTGTTTTTCGAGCCGTCGACGCGCACGCGCCTGTCGTTCGAAACGGCGGCCAACCGCCTCGGGGCACGGGTCATTGGCTTTACTGACCCCAAGGTAACCAGCTCGTCCAAGGGCGAAACGCTGAAGGATACGCTCATGATGGTCAGCAATTACGCTGACGTCATCGTGATGCGGCACTACCTTGAAGGGGCGGCCCGCTACGCCAGCGAGGTCGCTTCCGTCCCTATCGTGAATGCGGGCGACGGCGCCAACCAACATCCCTCCCAGACCCTGCTGGATTTGTACTCCATCTATAAGACGCAGGGTACCTTGGAGAATCTACACATCTACCTCGTGGGCGACTTGAAGTACGGGCGCACGGTCCATTCGCTGCTGATGGCCATGCGCCATTTCCATCCCGTGTTCCACTTCATTGCGCCGACCGAGCTGGCCATGCCCGAGGAGTACAAGCTCTATTGCGAGAAAAACGGCATCCAGTACGTCGAGGAACAGCGCTTCGACGAGAAGAGCATCGCCGAGGCCGACATATTATATATGACGCGCGTGCAGCGCGAGCGCTTCACCGACCTGATGGAGTACGAGCGCGTGAAGAACTCGTATATCCTCCGGGCGTCCATGTTGGGCCGCGTCAAGCCCACGATGAAGATACTTCATCCGCTTCCGCGCGTCAATGAGATTACCTACGACGTTGACGACGACCCCCATGCCTACTACTTCGAGCAGGCGCATAACGGCCTGTTTGCCCGCGAAGCCATCATTTGCGACGTGCTGGGGATTTCGTTGGAAGAAGTTAAGGCGGACAAAACCATTCTTGGCTAATTTGTAAAAATCTGAAAGCACATGAACAGAGAGGAGTTACTGGTCGCCGCCATCGAGAACGGGACAGTTATCGACCACATACCGACGTCGAAAGTTTTCGAAGTCGTGAACCTGCTTCACCTCAGCGAGGTGAAAACGTCCATCATGGTCGGGTGGAATTTGAAAAGCCACAAGATGGGCCGGAAAAGCATTATTAAAATTGCGGACAAGTATTTCTCGGACTCCGAGCTGAACCAGTTGTCCGTAGTTGCCCCCAACGTTTCGCTCTGCGTTATCAAGGATTATCAGGTGGTGGAGAAGAAGCAAGTCGTCATACCGGAAGAGTTGCGCGGCATAGTGAAGTGTGCCAACCCCAAGTGTATCACGAACAACGAGCCCATGGCCACGCTGTTCCACGTCACCAACAAGGAACGCGGCATCATCCAGTGTGCCTACTGCGAGAAAGAACAGAGCCTCGACCACGTCGAGTTAGTGTAGGAAAACAGTCAGAATAAAAAAGTATGAAGAGAGACGAAGTAGTATTCCAGTGGATAGAAAAAGAACGTCAGCGCCAGCTGAAGGGCATCGAGCTGATCGCATCCGAGAACTTCGTGAGCGACGAAGTGATGGAAGCGATGGGCTCGTGCATGACTAACAAGTACGCCGAGGGCTACCCGGGCAAGCGTTACTACGGCGGCTGCGAAATTGTCGATGAGACCGAGCGTCTCGCCATCGAGCGCGTCTGCCGGCTGTTCGGCGCCGAGTATGCCAACGTGCAGCCCCACTCGGGCGCGCAGGCCAACGCCGCCGTGTTCCTGGCTTGCCTGAAGCCCGGCGACACCTTTATGGGGCTCAACCTGGACCACGGCGGCCACCTCTCCCACGGCTCCAAGGTCAACACGTCCGGCATCCTGTACCACCCCGTCGGCTACAACCTCAACCGTGACACCGGCCGCGTCGACTACGACGAGATGGAGCGTTTGGCCCACGAACACCGGCCGAAGCTCATCGTCGGCGGAGGTTCGGCCTACAGCCGCGAGTGGGACTATCGCCGTATGCGCGAAATCGCCGACAGCGTGGGCGCCCTGTTCATGGTCGACATGGCCCATCCGGCCGGACTCATTGCCGCCGGGCTGCTCGACAATCCGCTCCGTTACGCCCATATCGTCACCTCGACGACGCACAAGACGTTGCGCGGACCGCGCGGCGGCATCATCCTCATGGGGAAAGATTTTGAGAATCCCTGGGGCCTGACTACGCCCAAAGGCGAAGTGAAGATGATGAGCCAGCTGCTGAACAGCGCCGTGTTCCCCGGCATACAGGGCGGACCGCTCGAGCACGTCATCGCCGCCAAGGCCGTGGCTTTCAGCGAGGCCCTGCAACCGGAGTTCAAGGAATATGCCGCACAGGTAAAGCGCAACGCCGCCGTCCTTGCCGACGAGCTCATGAAGCGTGGGTTCACCATCGTCAGCGGAGGCACGGACAACCACAGTATGCTCGTCGACCTTCGCGCCAAGTACCCCGACCTGACCGGCAAAGTGGCCGAGAAGGCCCTCGTTGCCGCCGACATCACGGTCAATAAGAACATGGTGCCCTTCGATACGCGCAGCGCGTTCCAGACGTCGGGCATCCGCCTCGGCACGCCCGCCATTACCACACGCGGCGTCAAGGAGGACCAGATGGGCGTCATCGCCGCCATGATCGAGGAGGTGCTCAATGCGCCCGAGGACGAAGGCGTCATCGCCTCCGTGCGCCAGCGCGTCAACGCCATGATGCGCGATTACCCCCTTTTCGCCTACTGATTTTTGGACAGTCAATCCTCTTTTCAGGGCTGTTGTGCTGCGGTGCAACAGCCCTTTTCTTGATTCAAGCGGAGAAAAGAAAGCGCAAGGTGCTGCCTTATCCCGATTTATCGGGCTGAATGTGAACCTTTTGTTAATAATTGCGTGGAAAATGAGCTTTGTTAAGAATAATTGTTACCTTTGCCGCGTCTTAGTACGTAGAGAATATAGAAACATCCATAAAAGCTGAAAAATTTATGTTGCAAGAAAAAGCAGGTGAAGCAGCCGGAAAAATCTGGAACGCGCTTCACGAAAACAATGGAACACTGACCGTAAAAGAATTGAAAAAGGTAACGAAGTACCGCTCGGATAAGGACTTGTTTCTGGGCTTGGGCTGGTTGCTCCGCGAGGACAAGCTCTCGACAGAAGAGGTTGACGGCGAGATAATCGTTACGTTGAAGTAACGCTCAAGCGTTGTTATAAAAAGGCGTCCGCCTGACCGTTTTTGGAGTCAGGCGGACGCTTTTTTGTGTCGCTGCGCTGAGAAAAACTATCGCTGCGCTAGGAAAAACTATCGCTGCGCTAGGAAAAACTATCGCTGCGCTGAGAAAAACTATCGCTGCGCTAGGAAAAACTATCGCTGCGTTTGTTTTTCCTGTCGGTGCGATGCGAAAAAGCCCCGCAGCGGCGGATGGCCGTGCGAGGCTTTTCGGAGTCGGGGTGAAAGGATTCGAACCTTCGACCCCCTGGTCCCAAACCAGGTGCGCTAACCGGACTGCGCTACACCCCGTGCTTCGTCAAAAGCGTGGCAAAGGTAGTGAATTCTTCCGTATAGGCCAAGCGCCGCGGCGGGTTATTAGTCGAAACGGATGGCTTTGGCAGGCTGAATGCGCGATATGAGGAAACTCGGCCCGACGAGCGCCAGCGTCGTGACGAGCAGCGTGCCGACGTTGAGCCCCAGGATGAGCCATCCGTTGAGCAGCACGGGCACGCTCTCCACGTAGTAGTTGACGGGGTCGAGCTTGACGATGCCGAAGGCGGCCTGTACGCCGACGAGGCCCAGCCCTATGACATTGCCCCAGATGAGGCCGCGGACGATGATGAATACGGACAGGTGGATGAACGTGTGGCGGACCATGGCGTTAGTGGCGCCCATGGCCTTGAGCAGGCCGATGGTCGACGTGCGTTCCAAAATAAGAATGAGCAGGCCGCTTACCATCGTCACGCCGGCCACGCAGACCATGAGCAGCAGGATTATCCACACGTTGACGTCGAGCAGGCTGAGCCAGTCGAAGATATTGGGATAGAGGCTTTCGACCGTGAAGGCCGAGCACGTCGAACCCACGGAGTCAGTGGTCTGCTTGACGGTCTGGGCCAGGGCGGCGTTGATGTCGTCTACCCGGTCGTAGTCGTCGACCTGCACTTCGAGGCCGCCAACCTGGTCGGCGCTCCAGCCGTTGAGGGCGGTGACGGTCTTCAGGTCGGTCAGTACCAGCGCCTTGTCGAACTGCGTCAGGTTGGTCTGATAGATGGCTGCCACTTCGAAGCGGCGCGTCTTGATGGTGCGGTCGAAGAAGTAGGCGTACACGCGGTCGCCCACTTTGAGGCCCAAGGCGTCGGCCTGTTGCCGGGAGACGACGATGCGGTTTGAGGCCGTGTCCGCCGAGAAGTGCGGCATCTGTCCTTCGACAAGGTAGCTGGCGATGAACGCTGTGTCGTACTCCGCGGCGATGCCTTTGAGCGAGATGCCGCGAAAACTGTCCGCCGTCTTGAGCAGGCCGGTGGCGGTGGCGAAGCGCTGCACGTGCCTGACGCCCGGTGTCGTGCCGGCGAGCCGGGCGAGGCCTGCCCCGTCCGTCAGGGGGAAGGCTTGGGGATTGGCGAGCGACTGGGTGTTGATGACTTCAATGTGCGCGCCGAAGCCGATGACCTTGGAGCGGATTTCGTTTTTGAAGCCCAGCACGACGCACACCGAGATGATCATCACGGCCAGACCGGCCGCCACGCCTGCGGTGGCTATGTGCAGGGTTGTGCCCGATATTCGCTTGCCGCTGCCCGGTGTCTTGTAAAAATGTCGGGCCAGGAAGAAGGCGACGTTCATGCTCGCGGCGGATTACAGTGTGCGTCCCGGGTAGGCCTCGAGCGCCTTGCGGAGCACGACGAGGGCCTGTTCGAGGTCTTCCTTCTTGAGTACGTAGGCGATGCGCACTTGGTCGACGCCGGCGCCCGGCGTGGTGTAGAAACCGGTGGCGGGTGCCATCATGACGGTCTGCCCTTCGTATTCAAATTCGTTGAGGCACCAGGCGCAGAAGCGCTCCGCGTCGTCGACGGGCAGCTTGGCCACGGTGTAGAAAGCGCCCATCGGGATGGGCGAGTAGACGCCCGGGATGCGGTTGAGCCCGTCGATGAGGCATTTGCGCCGCTCCACGTATTCGTCGTACACCTCGCGGGTGTACTCCTGCGGCGCGTCAAGCGAGGCCTCGGCTACCAGTTGTCCGATGAGCGGCGGGCTGAGCCGCGCCTGGCAGAACTTCATCACCGCCTGGCGCACCTGCTTGTTCTTGGTGATGAGGGCGCCGACGCGGATGCCGCACTCGCTGTAACGCTTCGAGAAGGAGTCGATCAGTACGACGTTCTGCTCGATGCCGTCGAGGTGGCAGGCCGAGATGTACGGCGACCCCGTGTAGATGAATTCCCTGTACACTTCGTCCGAGAACAGGTACAGGTCGTACTTCCGCACCAAGTCGCGTATCTGGTTCATCTCCCGGCGCGTATAGAGGTAGCCTGTGGGATTATTGGGGTTGCAGATGAGGATGGCGCGGGTGCGCTCGTTGATGAGTTCTTCGAACTTCTCGACCTTGGGCAGGGAGAAACCCTCCTCGATGGTAGTCGTGATGGTGCGTATGCGGGCGCCGGCCGATATGGCGAAAGCCATGTAGTTGGCGTAGGCCGGTTCGGGGACGATGATTTCGTCGCCCGGGTTGAGGCAGGACAGGAAGGCGAACAACACGGCCTCCGATCCGCCCGACGTGACGATGATGTCGTCCGCTTCGAGGTCAATCTGGTAGCCGGCGTAGTAGCCTACCATCTTCTCGCGCAGGCTGCGGAAACCCTGGCTGGGGCTGTACTCGAGCACTTGACGGTCGATGTGGCGCAGCACGTCGAGTCCCACTTGCGGCGTGGGGAGGTCGGGCTGACCGATGTTCAGGTGGTAAACCTTGACGCCGCGTTCGCGGGCATGGGTGGCTAAGGGAGCCAGTTTGCGAATCGGCGACTCGGGCATCTCGACGGCCCGCTCGGATATATGAGGCATTTTTCTGTGATTTTTAGCGTTACGTGGCGACAAAGGTACAACTTTTCCGAGAAAGGCACCGCCGCCCCCGTGGCGTTTTCCGCCGGGCGGGCGGCGCGTGGCCCTGCTTCGGAGGGGCTGCGGGCTGCGACGGCACGTGTTTGTCCGCCGCGGGGTGGGGCGGAGATTATGTCGGGGTGGTATGGGGGAGCCGGCGTTTTGTCCGGCGGGAAGCAAGGAATTTCAGTCGTTGAAGTCCGGGTTGGGGGGCGCAGTCCGGCACGGACATACCTTTATACATAAGGGTGTCGCTGTCGGTGTGCGGGTTAAGTTCAGGTGCGGGGGGCCTTCGTCGCGGTGTCACTGTCCGGCGTACGGCTGAGGCGAAGCTGTCGGGTACAGTAGGCCAGTACGGCAGGGCGGTGGGTGATGAAGATGAGCGTCTGGCGGGGAAACATCGCTACGATGCGCCGCACGACGGTCTCCTCCGTCGTGCTGTCGAGGGCTGAGGTGGCCTCGTCGAACACCATGACGGGGGCCTTGCGCAGCAGGGTACGCGCGATGCAGATGCGTTGTGCCTGCCCCTCGGACAGACCGTCACCTTGCTCGCCACAACGCGTGTTGAGTCCGTCGGGCAGGGCGCGGACGAAGTCGGCCCCCGCAGCGTGCAGGGCGCGGAACATGGCCTCCTCGTCGGCGTCGGGGTCGCCCAGAAGCAGGTTGCTGCGCACCGTGCCGCTCAGCAGCGAGTTGCCCTGGGGGACGTAGGCAAAGCAGCTCCGCGTCGTGGGGCTGACGGGCGCTTCTCCCCGGGAGCCGTACAGGGCGATGGTCCCCCCGGTCGGGCGGACAAGGCCCAAGAGCAGGCGGACGAGGGTGGTTTTCCCGACGCCTGTTTCGCCCACGACGGCTGTGCGGCTGCCGGGCGCAAAGTCGAAATCGAAATGCCGGAACACAGTGCGGCCGCCGGGCGTGTATGCAAACGTCACGTCGTTGAGGCGAATGCCGACGGGCGAGTCCACCGGTCGGGGGACACCGTTGGTCGGTTCTTCTTCCACGCGCTCAATCTCCATCAGGCGTTCGGCGGCGGTGTAGGCTCCGACTATGACCGGAACGAAGCGGGTCAGGCTGCGTGCAGGGCCTTGTATCTGTCCGACGAGCTGGATGAAGGCCATCAGGGCGCCGTAGGTGATGGCACCCTCTTCGAGGCAGATTACGCCCCAGGCGAACGTGAGCAGGTAGCCGGCGGCGAAACCGACGTTCATCACGGTGGACGAGGTTGTGGCGTAGCGCGTACGTTCGCGCACCTCGCGGCGTAATTCGTCCTGGCGGGCGGCGAGGTGGCCCAAGACGGCGGGACTGCGTTCCAGTGTCTTGATAACGAGGGCGTGCTGCACACTTTCCTGTACGAGTGACTGGATGGTGCTTTCGGTGGTGCGGATGCGATGGGTGAGGGTCTTCATGCGGCGGACGTAAAGCCGGCTGACGACGAAAACTACGGGCAAGAGGGCTACGACCAGGAGGGCCAGTGCGCGGTCCAGCGCGAAGAGAAACAAGAAGGCGCCCGCGAACTGCACGAGCGTCGTGACAAGCTGCGGGAGCGACTCCGTCAGATAGGTAACGACGGCTGAGGCATCCTTTTCCATGCGGTTGAGCAGGTCGCCGCTGTGGTAGGCCTTCAACCCCTGCCATTCGCAGCGCAGCAGGTGGGCGAAGAGGGTTGCGCGCAGGGCGTTCTGTGCCTTCACGCCAAGCAGTGCGCGCACCCAACGGCTGGCTACGCCGAGCAGAATCTCGACCAGGGCGAGGCCAGACAGCAGGGCCAGGGCCTGGGTCAGCGTCAGGCGATAGTCGGCGTGCGTGGCGATGTCGACGGTCAGCTTCGTGGCCCAGACAAACAGCAGGGCCGTCAGCACGGAGGCGACGCCCAACGACGTGTTGAGCAGGGCTTGCAGGCGGTGGCCGCGCCCCGTATGCCAGAGCCAGGCCGTGCAGCGCCACCGGTCCCTCCACGGCAGGGCGGCGGCCGCCTTCAGCAGTGTGCGCCGTGCGTTCATACGCGCTGGTCGGCGCCCCACATCATCTTGGCGCGGAGCGTGTCGAAATACTTGCGGTGGTGAATCTTGACAATCTTGACCGTGTAGGGAGCGCGGCGCACGGTGACGGTGGTACCGGTGCTGAAACTTTCGCTACGGCCGTCAATGGCGACGAGGAAGTTGTGGCTGCGGCTCTCGACGGAGAGGGTGAGGGTGACGTCGTCGCTCAGAACGACGGGGCGTATATAGAGGCTGTGCGGCGCGACGGCGGAAAGGCACAGTGTTCGGGTGTCGGGGACGATGATGGGGCCGCCGGCGCTGAGCGAGTAGCCCGTGGAGCCGGTGGGCGTGCTGATGATGAGGCCGTCGGCCAGATAGTGGGTGAGCAACTCGCCGTTGATTTCCGTGCGTATGTCGATGAGTGACGAGTTGTCGTGCTTCAGGACGGCCACCTCGTTGAGGGCGAAAGGCGAGAAGCTGAACGGGCGTTCGCTGTTGACGGCTTGGATGACGCTGCGGCTTTCGAGGGAATAAGCGTGGCAGTGGAGGGCGTCGATGGCCTCGGTGCAGTCGTCGGGCGAGACTTCGGCGAGAAAACCGAGGCGGCCCGTGTTGATGCCGACGATTGGGATATCCTTCCGTCCGACGGCGGCGGCCGTTTTCAGGAAAGTGCCGTCGCCGCCGACCGACATTGCGAGGTCGGCAGAAAAGGCGTCGCTGTCGATGACGTCGTGCCCCCGCATGTCGAGGCCAAGCCCGCTCAGATATTGGTGGAACGTGGGCTCGACGATGAGGCTGTCGTCATGTTGTTCCAGCTGGCTGAGGATTCGCTGGACGTACTGTTTTTTGTCGGTCTGGAAGGTACTGCCGAATAGCGCTATTCTCATGAAGGCCTTGACTAAGGGTGGATGTCGTTTCGTTCTTTCGGGGCGAATCGGTGTGCGTTCGCGAAGTTTTCACTACTTTTGCAGTAACGCGCCGTGCAAATGTACGAAAAATTTGCGGCGTGCCTATCGAAAGACAGATTTGCGATGACAAAACTAAGCGTAAACATCAACAAAATCGCGACCCTGCGCAACGCCCGCGGCGGCGACAACCCCGACGTGGTGCGCGTCGCGCTGGACTGCGAGCTCTTCGGCGCTCAGGGCATCACGGTACATCCGCGGCCCGACGAGCGCCACATCCGGCGCCAGGACGTCGTGGACCTGAAGAAGGTGCTGAGTACGGAATTCAACATCGAGGGTAATCCTGACGACAGGCTGCGCCAGCTGGTATTGCAAGTGCGACCGGCTCAGGCGACGCTGGTGCCCGACGCGCCGGACCAGCTGACGTCCAATCACGGGTGGGACACGGTGGCCCATGCCGCTTTCCTGACCGAGGTTATCGGCGAGATGAAGGCGGCGGGCATACGGACATCGGTCTTTGTCGACGCCGATCCCGCGATGGTCGAGGGAGCCGCGCGCTGCGGCGCCGACCGCGTGGAACTTTACACCGAGCCCTACGCGGCGCAGTATGCCGCCGACCGCGAGGCGGCCGTGCAGCCCTTTGTGGAGGCGGCGCGCGTGGCCAAGAGTCTGGGCCTCGGCCTGAACGCCGGCCACGACTTGAGTCTGGAGAACCTGGCTTATCTGAACGAGCGTATTCCCTGGCTCGACGAGGTCAGCATCGGACATGCCCTGATATGCGACGCGCTTTACCTGGGGCTGGAGGAAACGATTCGCCGTTACCTGCGTTGCCTTAATCAATGATGTAGTTTCACCTTAATACGTAAGAAAATGGTTCATTTGTATTTGGCAGAAGGATTTGAGGAGACCGAGGCCCTCGGGACAGCCGACGTGTTGCGCCGCGGGGGGATTGAGGTCTGCCTGGTGTCGGTCGGCGACGGATTGCTGGTGCGCGGTTCGCACGGCATCGGTGTGATGGCCGACGCGTTGTTTGACGCCGCCGAGGCTGAGGCAAGCGAAATGATGATTTTCCCGGGCGGACTGCCGGGGACGGTAAACCTCGGCGAACACGAGGGACTGATGAATGTCATGGAGAGCAGAGTACGTGCGGGCAAGGCAGTCGCTGCCATTTGCGCGGCTCCCTCGCTGCTGGGCCGCCGCCACTTGCTTGAAGGCCGCAAGGCGACGTGCTATCCGGGCTTTGACGAATATCTGCTCGGCGCTACGTACACCGGCAACTACGCCGAGGTAGACGGTAACCTCATTACCGGAAAAGGCCCGGGCGCCGTGTTCGACTTTGCCTTGGCTATTGTGGAGCACCTGAAGGGTGCCGCTGTTGCTGCGGAGGTTAAGGGCGGTATGTTGCTGGCTTAGGCCGGCGGTTCTTGTTCTGCAAAGCTCAGCGCGCGTGGCGTCTTCCGCTTTCCTGCAGCAGGACATCGCTTATCTGAAAGGTATAGGGCCGGCGCGGGCCAAGGTCTTGTTGTCCGAACTGGGCATCCGGACGGTACGCGACCTGCTTTATACCTTTCCGTATAAGTACGTGGACCGAACAGTCGTGCACACGGTCAGCCAAGTGCACGAGGGGATGCCGTATGTCCAGCTGAAAGGAAAAATCATCGGTTACGAACTCGAAGGGCAAGGGCGGAAACAGCGGCTCAAGGCGACGTTCTTCGACGGTACGGGCTACGTGGAGTTTGTCTGGTTCAACGGTGTCAAGTATGTCGAGAAGTCTTACAAAGTGGGGCGGGAGTACGTCGTGTTGGGAAAACCGACTTTCTGGAACGGGCATATCTCCTTCGCGCACCCGGAGCTGGAGCTGGCGGAAAACTTCAAACCCGAGGTACACACGTTCCGGCCGTTCTACCGCACGACGGAGCGCATGAAGCGCGCCCGGCTTGACTCGCGTCAGCTGACCGAAGCGATAGCCCAGGCTTTCAAGGGATTGGCCGAAAGCGAGCCGGAGGAAACGCTTCCGTCCTATATTGCGGAAAAATACAACCTGGCGCCGCTGTCGACCTCGTTGCGGCACATGCATTTTCCACGGCAGACGGAGGAGTTGGCGATGGCGGAGCGGCGCATGAAGTTCGAGGAACTCTTTTTCCTTCAGCTGGCTATCCTGCGTTACGCCAAGAACCGCAAGCTGAAGTATCGCGGATTCGTGTTCGCACGTGTCGGCAATTGTTTCATGCAGTTCTATCGGGAGAAGTTGCCCTTTGAGCTGACCGAGGCGCAGAAGCGCGTTGTGCACGAAATCCGTGCCGACTTGGGCAGCGGGCGGCAGATGAACCGTCTGTTGCACGGCGACGTCGGTTCGGGTAAGACGATGGTGGCGCTCATGGCCTGCCTGCTGGCTGTTGACAACGGCTTTCAGGCGTGTCTGATGGCTCCGACGGAGATTCTGGCCGAGCAGCATTTCTCCACGCTCAGGCAGATGACGGAGGGGTTGCCCCTGCGGGTGGAATTGCTGACCGGTTCGGTGAAGGGTATCCGCCGTGACGAGGTGCTCCGCGGCGTGGCCGACGGCAGCGTCGGTTTGCTGGTCGGTACGCACGCTGTCATCGAGCCTACGGTGAACTTCCTCAATTTGGGGCTCGTCGTTATCGACGAACAGCACCGCTTCGGCGTCGAACAGCGCGCTAAGCTGTGGAGCAAGAACGTGCATCCGCCGCATGTGCTCGTTATGACCGCCACGCCTATACCGCGGACACTGGCCATGACGGTGTACGGCGACCTCGACGTCTCGGTCATCGACCAGTTGCCGGCAGGACGTAAACCGATCAGGACGCTTCATTATTATTCGAACAACTGCGCCCCGCTTTACGCCGGTATGCGCAGGGAATTGGCTCAGGGCCGGCAGGCCTACGTGGTCTACCCGCTCATCGAAGAAAGTGAGAAGAGCGATTTGAAAAATCTGGAGGACGGTTTCGCAGCAATGACCGAATTGTTCCCGGAGTACCGCGTGGGCAAACTGCACGGCAAGATGAAACCACAGGAAAAGGAGGAGGCTATGCAGGCCTTCCTTCGGCGTGAGACGCAGATACTGGTGAGCACCACGGTGATAGAGGTCGGCGTCAATGTGCCCAACGCGACCGTAATGGTCATTGAGGACGCCGAGCGTTTCGGCCTGGCACAGCTGCATCAGCTGCGCGGGCGGGTCGGTCGTGGCGGTAACCAGTCGTACTGCGTCCTTGTGACGGGCTATAAGCTCAGCGAGACGACCCGTCGGCGCATCGGTATCATGGTCGAAACGACGGACGGTTTCCGCATAGCGGAGGAGGACTTGAAACTGCGTGGCCCGGGTGACCTCGAAGGGACGCAACAGAGCGGACTGCCGTTTGACTTGAAAGTCGCCAACGTGGTCCGCGACGCCGAAATGATGTCCGTCGCGCGCGAGGCCGCCGAGACCGTATTGCAGGCAGACCCTTACGAAAACCTGCCGCAGCATCACATGGTTTGGTCCACGCTCAGGCAGATGAAAGACCGCAACGTCAATTTTTCAGCCATTAGCTGAAGCAAGTTCAGGTCCGCCCTGAAGAGGCTGAAAGACCGGCATCAACACATTATTTTATATAAGAAGCGAGGACGCCTGCTTATGCAGTGCGTCCTCGCTCTTTTCTGAGTCGGCCTGCCGTAGCGACCGACGTTATGAGGATAGGAGATTATTCTCCCTGTTCCAGTTTGGCTTTCAGCGCGGCCAGTGCGTCATTGTCGCCGAGGCTGGTCGAAGCGGCCTGGTTCTGGATAACCGGTGTCTCGTCTTTCTTCGGCGATTTCTTGGCAGCAGCCTTCTTTTCGGCGCGAGCCTCGCGCTGTGCGTCCTCGAAGGTGCGGCTGTGCGAAAGGATGATGCGCTTGCTGTCCTTGTTGAACTCGATGACCTTGAAGGGGAGTTTCTCGTTGAGCACAGCGTGGCTGCCGTCCTCCTTAACGAGGTGCTTCGGTGTAGCGAAGCCTTCGACGCCATACTCGAGCTGAACGACGGCACCCTTGTCGAGGAGCTCGATGATGGTGCCCTCGTGAACGGAACCTTCGGTGAATACGGTGGCGAATACGTCCCACGGATTTTCCTCGAGCTGCTTGTGGCCCAAGCTCAGACGGCGGTTCTCCTTATCTATCTCGAGCACGACAACCTGAATCTCGGCGCCGATTTGCGTGAACTCAGAGGGGTGTTTCACTTTCTTAGTCCACGAGAGGTCGGAGATATGGATGAGTCCGTCTACGCCTTCCTCGAGTTCAACGAACACGCCGAAGTTCGTGAAGTTGCGTACACGTGCGGTGTGCTGAGAGCCGACGGGGTATTTCGTCTCAATGTCCTTCCAGGGATCTTCCTTGAGCTGCTTGATACCGAGGGACATCTTGCGGTCGGTGCGGTCGAGGGTCAGAATGACAGCCTCTACCTCGTCGCCTACTTTAAGGAAGTCCTGAGCCGAGCGCAGGTGCTGGCTCCAGCTCATCTCGCTGACGTGAATCAGGCCTTCTACGCCCGGAGCGATTTCCACGAATGCGCCGTAGTCTGCCATAACGACAACTTTTCCTTTGACTTTGTCGCCGACTTTGAGGTTGGGGTCGAGGGCATCCCAGGGGTGCGGCGTCAGCTGCTTCAGGCCGAGGGCGATGCGCTTCTTTTCTTCGTCGAAGTCGAGGATAACGACGTTGAGTTTCTGGTCAAGCTGCACGATTTCGTGCGGGTCGTTGACGCGGCCCCACGAAAGGTCCGTGATGTGGATGAGGCCGTCTACGCCGCCCAAGTCGATGAAAACGCCGTAGGTCGTAATGTTCTTGACGGTTCCTTCGAGCACTTGGCCTTTCTGGAGCTTCGAGATGATTTCCTGCTTCTGCGCTTCGAGCTCGGCTTCGATGAGGGCCTTGTGCGAAACGACGACGTTCTTGTACTCCTGGTTGATTTTGACAACCTGGAACTCCATGGTCTTGCCCACGAAGATGTCGTAGTCGCGAATGGGCTTGACGTCGATTTGCGAGCCGGGGAGGAAGGCTTCGATGCCGAAGACGTCGACAATCATACCGCCCTTCGTGCGGCACTTGATGTAGCCCTTGATGATTTCCTTGTCCTCGAGGGCTTTGTTGATGCGCTCCCAGGACTTGCTGGCGCGCGCTTTTTTATGAGAAAGGACCAGCTGGCCTTTTTTGTCTTCCTGATTTTCGACGTAGACTTCTACCTGGTCGCCGACTTTCAGGTCGGGATTGTAACGGAACTCGCTGATGGGGATGATGCCGTCGGACTTGTAGCCGATGTTGACGACTACCTCGCGTTTGTTGATGCTGATGACGGTTCCCTCGATAACCTCGTGTTCGTTCACCTTGTTGAGGGTGGTGTCATACGCCTTTTCCAGCTCTGCTTTCGCTTCCTTGGTTTCTGTGGAGCCGTTTTCATAGGCATCCCAGTCAAAGTCAGTGAGCGGAGCTACGTTCTTCAAATTTTCCATGAAACTGTTTGTGTAAATTGAGAGTTAATAAAGTTAGACTTTATGTGGTCTATAAAAATCGGGAGCAAAAGTACAAACTTTTATGTAAACGACGTGCGGTGGCGGCGCTTTTTCTGTAATTATTTGTGCTTTGGGCGTTTTCTTTGCGATTATATGGTTAACTTAGCGGCGTAAACAGACGATTTTGTATGAGGAATACGATTTTTGCGCTCGTTGCGCTGTGCGTGATGGCCGGCTTTGCCGGATGTGGCGAGGGTAAGCCCGGTTCGACGTCCGGGGGCGACTCCTTGCGCGTGGATACTTCGCAGGTGGCGGAGCGCGACTCTACGGTTTACGGCACGTCGGACGAGTTTGGCATGAGCACCTTTACGCTGATAACGGACGGCGGCGATACGCTTTACCTGGACCGTGACGGTGCCGACGGCAGCATGGCGCACATTTACGGCGACCTCGACGAGGGCGTCCGCTACGGCGTGACGACGCGCGACGGCGGCAAGTCGCTGGCCACGGCGGTCAACGTGTCGCAACTGGAGCGTTTCGTGCCCGACTACGCGTTACTTAACGGTCGCCTCGTCCTGACGGAGGACGGCCGCCGCGACACGGTGCAGTTTGTCGCGCTCGACGACGCGGGGCTCACCGTGATGCGCGCCGACAGCTCGCTGCTCCATCTTTCGGGCGCCCGTTCCTGAGTTTTTCCGGCAGTCTTAGTTCCCCTTGTCGTCCTGGTGGTATTCCACAAGGAGCGGCAAGGGGCTTTTTTGTATAGCGCCGACGGTGAAGGCCTCGGCGGCCGCAGCTTCTCTCACTTCGTCCGCAAAGTGCAGGGCAATGCTTCCCACGAAGCCGACCGGCAGTTCGCGGCGCGCGTACGGCGCTATGTTCCTCCGGAAGAACCGCCGGAATTCTTCTAATAATATAAGGTGTATCTCGGGGTGCTCGCGGTGGGCATGAAGGAAGGGCGCGAACGAAGCCAGGAAGCGGTTGGGGTAGGGCGCGCGGTAGACGCGCTCGATGGCGGTGTCCACCGCGAGACCCGTTTCGCGGCGGAACGCATCAGCGAGGTCATCGCCAAGAGCTCCTTTGAGTGCGTCGCTCACCAGCCGGCGGCCGAGCGTGGCGCCGCTGCCCTCGTCGCCCAGCACGTAGCCCAGCGACGGCGTCTGGCGGACGATGGCCTGCCCGTCGTAGAGGCCGCTGTTCGACCCGGTGCCCAGGATGCAGGCGATGCCCTCCCGTCTGCCGCACAGGGCGCGGGCCGCTCCGAGCAGGTCCGACTCGACCTCGACGTCGGCGCCGGGAAACAGTCCGCCGAGCAGTGCCGCCATATCGCGGGCGCCCTGTCCGCGGCAGCCGGCGCCGTAGAATCGTACGGCCTTCACCGTGGTACCGTGCAGGGCCGGCAGCAGTTCGTGCCGCAGCGTGTCGGCCATTTCGCCCGGTTGCTGCATGAAGGGGTTGAGTCCGGGCGTGGTCATGAAGTCGCAGCCCATGGGCCGGCAGACGGCCCAGTCCGTCTTTGTCGACCCGCTGTCCGCGATGAGCAGGGAAGTGTCGGGGAGAGTCATGTCAGTTTTTCAAAGTCGATCAGCTTCTTCGAGGCATAGTCGTCGGCGAGCGCGTTGCGGCAGTACGCCGTGTAGCGCGTCCAAAGCGCGTCGTAGTGGCCCAGGTCGTCGTCCAGCGTGGCCGTGCCCCGCTCTTCGAGCACACCCAGCACGCTCCCGACGGTGATGCCGTGTATGTCGCGTGCCGGCAGGTAGGTCGTACTGGTGTCCTTCTCGTCGCCCGCGACGGCCACCAGTACGCCCGCGGCGCACAGCTCGTAGAGCACGTCGTTGACCAGGCGGATGGGGATTTGTTTCTCGCGCGACAGGGTGATGGCGTCGTAGGGCGGACGGGCGTCGGCAAAGCGCCGGCACACGAACGAGGCGATGAGCAGGCACAGGAAGTCGTGCTGCCGGCGGCTCAGGCCGGGCAGCTCGCGCCCTTGGTAGAAGTAGTCGATGTTTTGGTCGACGTACGAGAGCGTGGCGCCGAAGAGGCAGATATACCAGGAGATTTGGCACCACAGCATGAAGAGCGGCAAGGCCGCAAAGGAGCCGTAGATGGCGTTGTAGCCGGACACCCACATCTGCGAGTGGATGTAGAAAAACTGTAATCCCTGGAACGCGGCGCCGGCGAGGAAGCCGGCAATGGCGGCGCTGCGGAAGCGGACGCGCGTGTTGGGCATGAACATGTAGAGCCCCGTGAAGAGCAGGCCCACCAGCGCGTAGGGCACCAGCCGCAGCACGGCCGTCGTGGCGGGGCGCAGCAGCAGGAAGTCCGGCAGCTGCTCGACGGACGTCGAAAGGAAGATGGAGAGGCCGCTGGTCAGGAGGATGAAAATCGGGATAAGGAAGAACATCGCCGTGTAGTCGGTCGCCATGCGAAAGGTGGAGCGCTCGTGTTTCACCTGCCAGATGCGGTTGAACGTCACCTCAATGCCGTTGGTCAGCGAGATAAGGGACCAAAGCAGCAGCAGGATGCCAAAACCCAGAAACACGCCGCTCTTCGTGTGCATCAGGTACGAGTTGACGAAGCCGATCAGCACGTCGACCACCTCGCCCTGCGCCCGGAAGTTGGTGCGTATCGTCTCTTCGACCAGGCGGTTCAGTCCGAATCCCTTGGCAATGGCAAAAACGATGGCCAGCAGCGGCACGATGGACAGCAGCGTCGAGTAGGTGAGGGCCGAGGCCTGATACGTCAGCCGCTCGCGCAGGAAGCAGCGCACCGACAGCACCACGCGCTTGATGACGCCCCGGCACAGGCCGCCCACGCGGCTGCCGCCGTTGCCGTCGAGCCACAGTTCGTCGCGGAAGTAGCGTAGGAGGCGCACAATCAGTCGGGTGGTCCTTTTCATGGGAATCAATGTTCTTTTACGCGTAGGCAAAGGTAGTATTTTCCCGGCGAACAGCCGCGGAGCGGAGCCGCTAAACGTGCGGACCTCTCCGTTTGGCAGGTCGGGACCGTCGGTCCGAAAAACAACCGCACTCCCCGGTCCGAACAAGTACTACGACCGTTTTTACAAGTACTACGATAGAAAAAACAAGTACTACGACAGGAATTTCTATCGTAGCGATAGGAAAAACGGGGACTACACTTGTAAAAACGGGCGTAGTCACGTAAGGGCGAGCCGCTTTGGCACGCCCGTTGACCCGCTTTGACGCGCAATGCGGGCAGCGACGTTTTTGCGGCTGCGTCTTTGACAGGTCGGCGGAAATGGCTATTTTTGCCCTTGTAACGCCTGCCGGCGCGGAGTGCGGGCTGCCCGTGCTCAGCGTGGCTGTGCGACAGCATTTTTCGACAGTAGGAAACGCAAAACCATCTAAGTATATGGAAAATCAAGAGTTAATCAAGCAGTGCGAGGCCAAGGCCCGCGAGTGGATGACGTCGCCGCTCTACGACGCCCATACCCAGGAAGAAGTGAAGAGCATGGTCGAAAGCGAGGACAAGACAGCACTCATCGACGCCTTCTACCGTACGCTCGAGTTCGGGACCGGCGGTCTGCGCGGCATCATGGGCGCCGGCACCAACCGCATGAACATCTATACCGTCGGGGCCGCCACCCAGGGACTGTCCAACTACCTGAACAAGTGCTTCGCCGGTCGCGATGAAATCTCGGTCGTCGTGGGTCACGACTGCCGCAATAACAGCCGCCTCTTTGCCGAGACGGCAGCCAACATCTTCAGCGCCAACGGCATCAAGGTCTACCTCTTCGACGACATGCGGCCGACGCCGGAAATGTCGTTCGCCATCCGCCACTTCGGTTGTCAGAGCGGCATCATTCTGACCGCATCGCACAACCCGAAGGAGTACAACGGTTACAAAGCCTACTGGGACGACGGTGCGCAGGTGCTGGCACCCCACGACAAGGGCATCATCGACGAGGTGAACAAGGTGGCCGTGGCCGACATCAAGTTCACCGGCAATCCCGCCCTCATCACCATCGTGGGCGAGGAGGTGGACCGCGCTTATCTCGAGCAGGTACACACGCTGTCCATCGACCCCGAGTGTATCCGCCGGCAGAAGGACTTGAAGATCGTTTATACGCCGATACACGGCACGGGCATGGCGCTCATTCCGCGTTCCCTTGCCTTGTGGGGGTTTGAGAACGTGCACTGCGTGCCCGAGCAAATGGTAAAGGACGGCAACTTCCCGACCGTCGTCAGCCCCAACCCGGAAAATGCCGAGGCCCTTACGCTGGCCCTGAAGCTCGCCAAGGAAATCGACGCCGACATCGTCATGGCTTCCGACCCCGACGCCGACCGTGTCGGCATGGCCTGCAAGGACGACAAGGGCGACTGGGTGCTGATCGACGGCAACCAGACCTGCATGATTTTCCTCTACTATATTATCATGAACCGCAAGGCTCAGGGAAAAATGCAGGGCAACGAGTTTGTCGTAAAGACCATTGTGACGACCGAGCTCATCAAGGCGATTGCCGACAAGAACGGTATCAAGATGTACGACTGCTACACGGGCTTCAAGTGGATAGCCCGGCAAATCCGCCTCAACGAGGGCAAGATGCAGTACATCGGTGGCGGCGAGGAGAGCTACGGCTTCCTGGCCGAGGACTTCGTGCGCGACAAGGACGCCGTGTCGGCCTGCTCGCTGCTGGCTGAGATTTGCGCCTGGGCCAAGGATCAGGGCAAGACGCTCTACGACATCCTCATGGGCATCTATGTGGAGTACGGCTACGCGTTGAACAAGACCATCAACGTCGTAAAGCCCGGAAAGAGCGGCGCCGACGAAATCAAGGCCATGATGGACCGCTTCCACGCCGAGCCGCCGCGCGAGCTGGCCGGGTCTAAGGTCGTGTGCGTCAAGGACTACGCCACGCTGAAGCAGACCGACGCCGAGGGCCACGTCAGCGACCTCGACATGCCCGAGCCGAGCAACGTCATCCAGTGGTACACCGAGGACGGCACGAAAGTCAGCGTGCGTCCTTCGGGCACGGAGCCGAAGATTAAGTTCTACATCGAGGTGAAAGGCGAGATGGGTTGTCCGAAGTGCTACGCCAGCGCCCACGCCGTCGCACTGGAGAAGGTGGAGGCCGTGAAGCAGTCCCTCGGACTCGATTGACAGAAGTAGAAATACCTGACGCGCGACAGGAGGCCGCCGCTCCCAGCCGGAGCCAGCCTCCTGTCGCTTGTTGTGAAACGATGAAAAGTTATTGGTTTGTTTTCTGTCGGGATGAGTTGTTGCTGAGGCGCCAGCCGGATGGCCGGTTGGCGGTGCCGCTCGGCGAGGAAGCGCCCGTGTGTCTCGCCCCGGAGCAGACGGTGCAGCCCCTGCCCGACCTGGGGGGCGTGCCCTGCCGGGCCGTCGGTCTCGACGCGCCGGTCGTGGCCGAGGGCTGCGTGATGATGGGGTTGCGCGCCTCGTTTGACGTGCTCGAACTCCCCGTCTATCGCATGGCCGGCAAGGCCCGCGAGTTGCTCTACTGGGACGCGAGTACGCGGTTCTGCGGCGTGTGCGGCGCGCCGCTCCGTCGCAGTTCCGCCATCAGCAAGCGTTGTCCCGCATGTGGGCGGGAAGTGTGGCCGCCGCTGGCCACGGCCATCATTGTCCTGGTGCGGCGCGGCGACGAGGTACTGCTCGTGCAGAGCAACAAGTTCCGCGGCGATTACTTCGGGCTGGTGGCCGGTTTTGTCGAAACGGGCGAGACACTCGAGGAGTGCGTCGCGCGCGAGGTCAGGGAAGAGACGCAAATCGACGTCGCCGGTATCCGCTATTTCGGCAGTCAGCCGTGGCCCTATCCCAGCGGCCTGATGGTGGGCTTCTACGCTGACTATGCCGGAGGGGAGCTGCGTTTGCAGCGGTCGGAGCTCAACAAGGGCGGATGGTTCCGCCGCGACGCACTGCCTGCCATACCCGGCAAACTGAGCATGGCCCGCATGTTGCTCGACGCCTGGCTGGAGGACCGCCTCGAGCTGGGACGGCCGCAGTAGGCAGTGGCCCTTTTGCGCGGTACACCTTAATATAATATGACCGCCGTGACGTCCACATGGGGCGCCACGGCGGTTTGTCGTTGTACGGTGGAGGTTTAGCGCATCCGCCACTGCTGTCCGTCCCACACCATGGGCTGGACGATTTCCTCCGACGTACTGTCGTTGTACGTCAGGTTAAGGAAAACGTTGGCTGCCAGCGTGTCGTCGATGACTTGCGTACGCACGACGCTTGCCGCGTGCAGTCCGCCGTTCACCTTGGCGGCCTCGACGTAGTGCTGCTTGATGAGCGTCACCATCTGCTCGCGGTAGGCGTCGGTCACGCTGTCGCACGACTGCATCCCCGCGACGAAGTCGGCGTACTGCCCCTTGACAAGCAGGTCGTAGTAGGCGATGGCGGCGTCGGCCGGGGTGGTGTGGCGGACGGGTGCTTCCTCGTGGCCGCACGCAGCGACTGCGAGGACCAGCAGTGCGGCCGTCAGGTTTCGGACTGCGCGTCGCATGTTTACTTCTGACGGATGAAAATTTGGATGGGCGTTCCGCTGAAGTTCCAGCGTTCGCGTATTTTGTTCTCAAGGAAGCGTTTGTACGGCTCCTTGACGTATTGCGGCAAGTTGGCGTAGAATACGAACGAGGGCACCTGCGTGGTCGGCAACTGCATACAGTATTTAATCTTGATGTACTTGCCTTTTATCGAGGGCGGCGGGTAGGCTTCGATGAGCGGCAGCATTTCTTCGTTGAGCTTCGACGTGCTGACGTGGAACTTCCGGTTGAGATACACGTCCTTTGCTGTTTCGAGCACACGGAAGATGCGCTGTTTCGTCAGGGCCGAGGCGAAGATGACGGGGAAGTCGCTGAACGGCGCCATGCGGCTGCGGATGGTTTCCTCGAAGTGCTTCATGGCCTTCTGGCTTTTGTCGGCGGCAATGTCCCACTTGTTGACGACCACGACGAGGCTCTTGTTGTTACGCTGAATGAGCTGAAAAATGTTCATGTCCTGCGACTCGATGCCGCGGGTGGCATCGATCATCAGGATGCAGACGTCGGAGTGCTCGATGGCGCGGATGGAACGCATGACGGAGTAGAACTCGAGGTCCTCGGTGACCTTGTTTTTCCGGCGGATGCCGGCGGTGTCGACGAGGTAGAAGTCGAATCCGAATTTGTTATACCGCGTGAGGATGCTGTCGCGGGTTGTTCCGGCGATGTCGGTCACGATGTGGCGGTTCTCGCCGATGAAGGCGTTGATGAGGCTGCTTTTGCCCGCATTGGGGCGGCCTACGACCGCGATGCGGGGCAGTATGTCCTCGTTCTCCTCTTCTGTTTCCGGCTTCAGGCGTTCCACGATGGCGTCGAGCAGGTCGCCCGTCCCGCTACCGGTGGCGGCGGAAATGCAGTAAGGGTCGCCCAGACCGAGGGCGTAGAATTCGGCCGCATAGAAACGGTCCTCGTTGTTGTCGGCCTTATTGGCGACGAGCAGGACGGGGAGCTTCGTGCGGCGCAGGATGCCGGCCACTTCGCTGTCCAGGTCGGTCACGCCGTTTTTGACGTCGACCATGAAAAGTATCAGGTCGGCTTCTTCGGCCGCAATCAGCACTTGTTTTCTTATCTCCTCCTCGAAGATGTCGTCCGAGTTGACTACCCATCCGCCGGTGTCGACCAAGGAGATTTCGCGGCCGTTCCAGATGGTCTTGCCGTACTGTCGGTCGCGCGTGGTGCCGGCTTCGGCGCTGACGATGGCCTGCCGGGTACCCGTAAGTCGGTTGAAAAGGGTGGACTTCCCTACGTTGGGGCGTCCTACGATGGCTATCAGATTTCCCATGGTGGTATCGCTTGTGTGGTGGGCGGCGTCCGGCGTGCGGTGCGCCGTGTAGGATTTATTCAGGGTTGTATCCGTAAAGGTTGAGGCGCTTGACCGAGTTGCGCCAGTCCTTGTCGACCTTCACGAAGAGCTCCAGGTAAATATGCTTGCCGAAGAATTTTTCCATAGCCTTGCGCGCCTCGGTCGAAACCTTCTTGAGGGCGACGCCGCGGTGGCCGATGATGATGCCTTTCTGGCTTTCGCGTTCCACGTAGATAACGCCGCTGATGTGTATCTGCTTGTCGGTTTCCTTGAACTGCTCGACGACGACTTCCACCGCATAGGGAATCTCCTTGTCGTAGTATAGCAGGATTTTCTCGCGTATGATTTCGGTGACGAAGAAGCGTGCCGGCTTGTCCGTCCACTGGTCTTTGCCGAAGTAGGGGGGCGAGTCGGGTAGCAGTTCCTTAATGCGGGCAAGCACGTGGTCGACGTTGAAGCGCGCCTTGGCCGAGATGGGGAAAATTTCGGCTTTGGGCATCCGCTCGTGCCAAGCGGCGACGAGGCGTTCCAGCCCGGCCTGGTCGGTCAGGTCTATCTTGTTGATGAGCAGCAGCACGGGGATGTTCATGTGCTCTACCTTCGCAAGAAAATCCTCGTTCTTCTCGGCGTTTTCGACGACGTCGGTCACGTAGAGCAGCACGTCGGCATCCTTGAGCGCCGACTCCGAGAAGGCCAGCATCGACTCCTGGAGTTTGTAGTTCGGCTTCAGCACGCCCGGCGTGTCGGAGAAGACGATTTGGGCGTCGTCCGTGTTGACGATGCCCATAATGCGGTGGCGTGTGGTCTGTGCCTTGAACGTGGCTATCGATATGCGCTCGCCGACGAGGAGGTTCATCAGCGTCGATTTCCCGACGTTGGGGTTTCCTACGATATTGACAAAACCGGCTTTGTGGCTCATGCGTGGATGGGGTTTGGTGGTTATCAAAAGAACGCATCTGTTGGTTCACGGATGCGTTCTGATTCTTTTCGTTGAAGCGGCGCACCGGGCACCGCGGGCAGTGCGGCGCAGGCTTACTTCTGCGAGCCGCCGTCGTAACCCCACTTCATGTAGGCCGCACCCCAGGTGAAGCCGGCGCCAAAGGCGGTGAAGATGAGGTTGTCGCCCTTCTTCAATTGTTTCTCGTAGTCCCAGAGGGCAAGGGGCAGCGTGCCGGCCGAGGTGTTTCCGTACCGCTGGATGTTCAACATCACTTTTTCCATCGGCAGCTCCAGCCGGTTGGCCACAGCCTCGATGATGCGGACGTTTGCCTGGTGCGGGATGACCCACGCGATGCTGTCCTTGTCGAGCCCGTTGCGCTCGGCGATGAGTGCGCTCGCGTCGCTCATGTTTGTCACGGCAAACTTGAAGACCGTGCGGCCCTCCTGGTGGAGATAGTGCATCCGATGGTCGATGGTGAAGTACGACGGGCTGCACACCGAACCGCCGGCTTTCATGCAGAGGAAGGGGAGGCCCTTGCCGTCAGTGCGGAGGAACGAATCCTTCCAGCCGAGGTCTTCCGTCGTAGGTTCGAGCAGCACGGCAGCGGCGCCGTCGCCGAAGATGGGGCAGGTGGCGCGGTCGGTGTAGTCGACGACGCTCGACATTTTGTCGGCGCCGCAGACGATGATGCGCTTATACCGGCCACTTTCGATCATGCCGGCAGCAGCGTCCATGGCAAAGAGGAAACCGCAGCAGGCAGCCTGCATGTCGATGGCGAAAGCGTTTTTCATCCCTACTCGCCCGATGACGATGGACGACGTCGAGGGGAAATGGTAGTCCGGTGTGGTCGTGGCTACGATGACGCAGTCTATCGACTCGGGGTCCGTACCCGTCTTTTGCAGGAGCTGCTTTACGGCCTTGCGGGCCATATAGCTGGTTCCCAGTCCCTCTTCGTTCAGGATGCGGCGCTCCTTGACGCCGATGCGGGTCATAATCCACTCGTCGTTGGTGTCGACCATGCGCGAAAGTTCCTCGTTCGTGAGGACGTATTCCGGCACGTAACCACCGACGCCGGTGATGACAGCATTTATTTTTTCCATAAATCAAAGTTCTTGGCGCGCTCTGCCGTTCAGCCGCGTGGCTGCCTGCGCGCGGGCATACGGCCCGCGCAAACAGGGGCGGGCGGAGGCAGTTACTTACTCGGCGACTTCTTTCACGATGGCCAGTTTGCCGCGGTAGTATCCGCAAGCCTGGCAAACGGTGTGGTAGATGTGCCAAGCACCGCAGTTAGGACAGATGGCCAGTGTCGGAGCGACAGCCTTGTCGTGCGTTCTGCGCTTGAGCGTTCTTGTCTTCGATTGTCTTCTTTTAGGATGTGCCATTTTTGTTTATGCTTTTGGTAGTTAATGCGATGGTTGATTCAGTTGAGGCCTTCGTAGAGGTGGCTCATCATGTCGGGGTTACAGTCGCCCTCGTCGTGCGCCCGCAGGATGGGGAGGGAGGTTTCGATGAGTTCGTACAGGTCCCACGCCACGTTGTAGCAGTTCGTCCCGAGCGGGGCGCACTTGATGTCGTCCGTCTCGTCGGCCTCGTCGCCGTCTTTCAGCTTGAACGTCGTGTCGACCGCAACGGGCAGTTCGAGCCGCTCCAGACAGCGGTCGCACGTCACGGCGACGCGTCCTTCGATGTGGAACGTCAGTTCATAGATGTCGGCGATGACTTCGCGCAGGCTCACCGTGGCGGTGAGGTCGCCGCCCAGGATCTCGTTTTGGTCGAGGAGCTCGAAAAAACGGTCGTCGAGCGGGTAGTCGAAGCGGACTGCCGTGGCGTGAATGCCCCTTAGGTCTATGGTGTACGTGTCCAATCCAGACATAGCGGCTGCAAAGTTACTATTTTTTTGGATAACGGCCATGTTTCCTCCCTAAATCTTTCGCGTTGTCCGCAGTGCGCCGCGTGGGACCGGGGGCTGACGAGTTCTTCGCGCGAGTGACGGGGAAAATCTGTCCGCGCCGGCGTTCGGACCAAGTGCTGCGATGGGTGGAAACAAGTACTACGATAGAAATTCCTGTCGCAGCGACAGGAATTTCTATCGTAGTACTTGTTTCTGACTGACGGGCGGCTTAGGTTTTCCGGGGTTGCGCCCGGCGTTTTTTACTGGAGTCGGAAGGCAACGGGAACGACGAATGAGCTGTCGACGGGCTTCGATCCGAGCTTGGCGGGCTTGAAGCGGGGCAGCGACTTCACCACGCGTACGGCCTCGCGGTCGAGGAAGGGATCGACGGACTTCTTGACGCTGACTCCGGCGACGCTGCCGTCGGCCTTGACGGTGAACTGCACGAGGACAGTGCCCTGCACGCCGTTTTCGAGTGCTACGCTCGGGTATTTGATGTGGCTGCCGAGGTAGCGCATCAGGGCGGCTTGTCCGCCTTCGAACTCCGCCGCGGTTTTCTTCAGGCTTTGCACGAGGCTGTCGCGCAGCGTCTCGGCTTCCGGCGTGTCCAGCATTTTCAGTATGTCCAGCGCCTTTTCGGCGTCGGGCTGCGTGCCGAGCCCTTGGGCGTAGAGCTGGGCCAGACGGTAGCGCCCCGCGGCGGTGTAGCGGTCGGTCGGGTAGGCCGTGTACCAGCGGAAGGCGTCGGCGGCGCGGCCGGGCCCCAGTGCGTCGCTGTCGTACATCATGGCGAGGAGCTCGTACATGTATCCGGCCTTGGCGGCTTTTTCATAGAAGGCGATGGCCGCAGCCGTGTCGGGCGTCAGGCCGCAACGGCCGTCCCGGTGGCATTCGCCGAGGGTCCATTGGGCTTCAGTGTGTCCCTTTTCGGTCGCTTGGGTGTAGAGGCCGAAGGCCTTGGCCCCGTCTTTTTTCACGCCTTCCCCCTTTTCGTACATTTCCCCGGCGCGCAGGTAGCACTCGGCCACGTCGCGCTCCATACCGCGGTTGTAGAGGTTCATGGCGATGGCGGCATCGGCTTTCGTGCCCTTGCCGTAGCGGTACAGGTAGGCCAGGATGACGAGCGACTCGTCGTTTCCCGCCTTGGCCTCGCGTTGCAGGTATGGCAGGGCAGCGGCGTAGTCGCCCTCGTCGAAGAGGGCCTGGCCCGTGGTGCGGTCGTCGGCGAACCGGGTCGCTGCGGACAGGGGCAGGGTGGTGGTGGCGGTGGAAACGGTCGGCGCCGCGAGCAGGAGCACCGCCGCGCAGCGGAGGATGAAGTGGCGTGTGTGCATATTTTTTGTAGCTATGTGGTTATTCGTAAGTAGACTCGGCAAAGCCTGTCGTCTCGTTCATTCCGACGGGGATGCTTTCGGAACTGACGGTAAAAGTCATGTATCCGTCCGTGGCGCGGAGTACGTAGTGCAGGTCCGCGCCGATGGTGCCCGTGTCGGACTTCAATGTTTTTAGCACGGCGTCGTACACGCTGCGGCCCTTGCCCATGCCGCGCCCCGTCAGGGCGAACGTCACGGTGAAGCTGTCGATGGGGCGCTGCGCGTCGTGGCGCTGTACGGTGCCCCACCAGCCGTCCGACACTTCGGCGTAGAAATCGCCTTCCGCCTCGACGCGTACGCCGAGCGTCGGCGTGAGGATGCGTTCGGCGCGGGTAGAAGTGCTGTCCAGTTCGTACTGAGCTGTGAAACGGGCCAGCTGGCAGTCCTTGACCGGCAGTCCGTCCACTGTGCCGCCCTCGAAGAAAGCCAGGACGGCGGCGGCAGTCCCCTCGACGTCGAAGTAGTCCGACACGACAAAGGCCCCGGTGGGCCGGTCGGCGACGGGGAAAAGCATCCTGTCGAACTGGGGCGCGACGACCCATGCGCCCGTTTCGTCGATGAGCCCCATCGTGCCGTTGGCCGCGCTGGCGATGGCCTGTCCCTGGCTGAACGGTAGGGCTGAGGGGTATTGCGGGTTGATGACCCACTGCCCCTCGCGGTCCACGTAGCCGTACAGTTCGTTCTGGCAGGCCAGCATGAGTTCCCCGTCGCCAGCCGGGGAAAGCCAGTCGAACTGCGGGTTGACGGTGAGGCGGCCTTCGGGGTCGCAGTAGCCGTAGCGGTCGGCCACCTCGACGACGTAGCCCCGCGTGCCGTCGGGCGTCATGCCGTCGAACTGGGGCGCGATGACGCTGCGTCCCTCGGTGTCGACGACGCCGTACTTGTCGTTCAGCTGAACGACGGCCTTACCGTCGGTGAAGTCACTGGCCGTGTCGTAGGTCGGTGCGATGACGACGCGTCCGTCCTTGTCGACGTAACCGTACTTACCGTCCTTGACCACGGGGGCAAGCCCCTCGCTGAACGAGCCGGCCCAGGTGAATCCGGTGAGTGTGAGCACCGTTTTTCCCGCTTTGTCGACGTAGCGCACCGTGTCGGACGTGGCGCTGGTGACTTTGGCCAGTCCGTCGCTGAGCGAATAAGCCTGTTCGGCGTCGGTCAGCGTGCAGATGATGGTGCCCTCCGTGTCGATGAGGGTAGGGGCACCGTTGGGCAGCACGGTCCAGGTGCGGCCGTCGGCAAAGGGCGTGGCGTCCTGATAGGCGAAGGCGGTGACGGAGTCGCCCGCTTCGTCGATGAAGCCCAGCCGTCCGTTTTTCCGGACCAGCGCCAGCCCGTCGGAATAGGGACTGACGGCTTCGTACTGCGGATTGACGACCTACTTGCCGGTGCGGTCGATGAATCCCCATCGGTCGCCCGTGCTGGCGGGGATGAGGTCGGACGTTTCGGGGCCGGCGCTGTCCTTGGCGCAGCCGCCGAGCGTCAGGGCGAGGGCGGCGAGAAGGCTGGCGCGGAGGCAGGAAGTTTGTTTCATTGTAGTGCGGATGTTTGGGTTTACCGTATAAAAAATGTGCACGGGTACGACCGTTTTTTCCGTGGCGGGAGGGAGAAATTCGGTCGCCCGTGCGGCAAAGGTAAGCAAAGTTCGCGTTTTAAGAATTATTCTGCCTATTTTAATTATTGCTGTAGGCGGAAGAGGGGCGGACGGCGAGGCTGTCCTGCCGGGCTGTCGCGGAAGTCCGTCGGGCTTCAGTCAAGTTTTCGGAAACGGGCGAATTTGAGCAGAAGGGCCTTTTCGCCAACGTTCTGGAAGTCGACGATGGCCTTGAACGTCTCGCCGGCGCGCTCGATGCGGCACACCTCGCCGCGTCCGAAGCGCTCGTGCTCGATGTGTTGCCCGACGCGCAGCCCGCCACCCTCGGTCAGGGGCGCTTCGGGGGCGTCCGTGGGGGGCGTCGCAAGGCGTTGCAGGCGGCCTCGCGGCGCGGTAACGGCCGGGCGCGGCGACGGCGGGGTGTGGAGGGAGGAGAAGGAACCGTGGGGCGCCGACGGGCGCATCCCGCCGAAGTAGGAGGGTTCCTCCTCGTAGCAAAGGCAGGCCGGGTCTATCTCGTCGAGAAACGGACTCGGCTGGCACGTTTCGAAAGTGCCGTAGCGCATACGCGAGCGGGCGTAGCTGAGGTAACAGTAGCTCTTGGCGCGCGTCAGGGCGACGTAGAACAGGCGCCTTTCCTCCTCCATCTCTTTCGGGTAGTAGCGCGCGGTGGGGCCGGGGAAGAGGTCAGCCTCCAGTCCGGTGATGAAGACGGCCTCGAACTCCAGTCCCTTGGCGGCGTGGACGGTCATGAGCGTGACGCGCGGCGTGTCGTCGTCGCGCTGGTCGGCGTCGGTCAGGAGCGACACCTGCGACAGGTAGTCCGCGAGTGGCACGCGCTCGGTGCCGTTCTCCTCCAGCTGTTCCTCCTCGTACGCCTTGATGGAGTCGGCCAGCTCCTGAAGGTTTTCCTGGCGGCTCAGGTTCTCGGGCGAGCGGTCGGCGTAGACGTCGGCGTGGATGCCGCTCTCCTTGACGATGCGCAGGCAGAGGTCGTAGGCGCTCTCGCGTTCGGCGGCCTCGGCGAAGCCCTTGATGAGGTCGGCGAAGGCTTTCACCTTGGTCCGGGCGCTGGCGGCCAGGACGGCGTCCAGCTGTTCGGGCTCGGCGATGAGGTCCCACAGGGCGGTGTCTGTCTCCTCGGCGTGGGCCATGAGTTTTTGCATCGTCGTGGCGCCGATGCCGCGCGCCGGGTAGTTGATGACGCGGCGCAGCGCCTCTTCGTCGTAGGGGTTGACCGTGAGGCGGAAATAAGCCATTGTGTCCTTCACCTCCTTGCGCTGGTAAAACGAAAGTCCGCCGTAGATGCGGTAGGGCACTGCCTGCTGGCGCAGCGCCTCCTCGAAAACGCGGCTTTGCGCATTGGTGCGGTAGAGCACCGCAATCTCGTCGGGGGCCACGCCGCGCCTTTGGAGCCCCTTGATGGCTTTCGCGACTTTCAGGCTCTCCTCCTTGTCGCTCACGGAAGCCATGACGGTGAGGCGGTCGCCCTCGTCGCGGTTGCTGTAGACCTGCTTTTTAATCTGAGCCTTATTGTGGTCGATGACGGAGTTAGCGGCCGACACGATGGTGCGCGTCGAGCGGTAGTTGCACTCCAGCTTGAAGAGCCGCGCGGTCGGATACTGCACGTTGAACTGTAGGATATTGCCAATCTCGGCGCCGCGGAAGCCGTAAATACTTTGGGCATCGTCGCCCACGACGCAGATGCGGGCGTCAGCGCCGGCCAGCTGGCAGACGATGCGGTGCTGGGCGTAGTTCGTGTCCTGGTACTCGTCGACCAGCAGGTAGCCGAACTGTTCGCTGTAGCGCCGACAGACGTCGGGGTGGTCGCGGAAGAGCTGATAAGTCAGGAGCAGGAGGTCGTCGAAGTCCATGGCGTCGGCCCTGTGGCAGCGGCGCTCGTAGCGGGCGTAGAGTTCGGCCGTGGCCGGCACACCGTCCATCTCGTCGCGCCGCGCGATGCTGCTGTCGGCGCCGTACTGCGCGGCGGTGAGCAGGCGGTTCTTTGCGGCCGAGATGCGCCCCGCAATGAGCGCGGGCTTATAGAGCTTCTCGTCGAGCTGCATCTCTTTGGCGAGGGTCTTGACCAGGTTGCGCGAGTCGTTCTGGTCGTAAATTGTGAAGCGCGGCGAGAAACCCACGGCCGCCGACTCGCGGCGCAGTATCCGGGCGAAGACGGAGTGGAACGTGCCCATCCAGAGCATTTGGGCGCGCTTGGGCCCCACGAGCCGGGCGATACGCTCCTTCATCTCGCGCGCGGCTTTGTTGGTGAACGTCAGGGCGAGGATGTTCCACGGCGCCATGCCCTGCTCGAGCAGGTAGGCTATCTTGTAGGTCAGCACGCGCGTTTTGCCCGAGCCGGCTCCGGCTATCACGAGCGAAGGGCCGTCGCAGTAGGTCACCGCGGCGCGCTGGCTGTCGTTGAGGTCGTCTAAGAAGTCAGGCATACAGAGTATTTTATGCGGCTTGCAAAGGTAAGCAAAATTACGCGTCTGCCGCCTCGTGCAGCTGCCTGTAGCGCGGGGTGGCGGACCGTTTTTCTGAAAAAAGGGCCTGCACGTGCCGGGCGTTGGACAGAAATGCGTATCTTTGCCCGCGTCAAACAAGGGGGTGCCCGGCGCATTCGGCGGGCTGAGATCATACCCTGTGAACCTGACGCAGGTCATGCTGCCGTAGGGATTGTTGTCCGGCTCTCACTCACAGACGTTTGTTTCCGCCACCCCGTATATATTATTAAAGGTGTAAGAAACATGATACCCGTACAATTCATTACGCACGCTACTGAGCGTTACTCCTACGAGGACGCGGCGCGGCTGGCCCTCGCCGGCGGTTGTCGCTGGGTGCAGCTCCGCATGAAGGGATTCACCGACGACGAGGTGCGCCCGGTGGCTGAGCGCGTGCTGGCGCTTTGCCGCGAACACGGGGCGACGCTCATCGTCGACGACCGCGTCGACCTGGCCAAGGCCATCGGTGCCGATGGCGTGCACCTCGGGCATGAGGACATGCCCGTGACCGAGGCGCGCGAACGGCTCGGCGAGGAATTCCTCATCGGCGGTACGGCCAACACGTTCGACGACGTGGTGGCACTCTGCCGCGCCGGGGTGGACTATATCGGCTGCGGCCCGTTCCGCTTCACGACGACGAAGGAACGGCTGGCTCCGGTGCTGGGGCTTGCAGGCTATGCCGCGCTCATGGCGCGCATGGCCGAAGCCGGACTGCGCACGCCGGTGGTGGCCATCGGCGGCATTACGCGGGCCGACGTCCCGGCCTTGATGGAGACGGGCGTGCAGGGCATCGCCGTGAGCGGCGCCGTGCTGCGTGCCGCCGACCCTGTAGCCGAGATGAACGCCCTGTTACACGTTGACGACTAACTGTTTCCGAATATGAAAGAAACGATGAGAATAACCTATCCCGGCAGTGAGAAAGTCTACCTGCCGGGCCAGCTCTATCCCGAGCTGCGCGTGGCCATGCGGCGGGTGACGCTGACGCCCACCGTGACGGTCGAGAACGGCGAGAAAGTGTTCCACGAGAACGCGCCGGTGTACGTCTACGACACGAGTGGGCCCTACAGCGACCCGGCGCAGACGGTCGACCTCAGGCAGGGCCTGCCGCGTTTGCGCGAACCGTGGATATTGGCGCGCGGCGGCGTGGAGCGCCTCGCCGCACTGACGTCGGAGTACGGCCGCCAGCGCCAGGCCGATTCCTCGCTCGACGCGTTGCGCTTTGCGCACATCCGGCTGCCGCTGCGCGCCCTGTCCGGTGCCCGCATCACGCAGATGGCCCTGGCCAAGGCAGGCGTCGTCACGCCCGAGATGGAGTACGTCGCCATTCGCGAGAACATGAATTGTCGCGAGCTTGGCATCGAGACGCACATCACGCCGGAATTCGTGCGCGACGAAGTGGCCGCAGGCCGTGCCGTCATTCCCGCAAACATCAACCACCCGGAAGCCGAGCCGATGGTAATCGGCCGCAATTTCCTCGTAAAGATCAACACGAACATCGGCAACTCCGCCACTTCGTCCTCCATCGACGAGGAAGTCGAAAAGGCCGTCTGGAGCTGCAAGTGGGGCGGTGATACCCTCATGGATTTATCGACCGGAAAAAATATCCACGAGACGCGCGAATGGATCGTAAGGAACAGCCCCGTCCCCGTAGGCACCGTACCGATGTACCAGGCGATGGAGAAGGTCCACGGCCGCGCCGAGGACTTGAGTTGGGAACTCTATCGCGACACGCTCATCGAGCAGTGCGAGCAGGGCGTCGACTATTTCACCATCCACTGCGGCATACGCCGCCACAACGTCCATCTGGCCAACGACCGCCTTTGCGGCATGGTGAGCCGCGGCGGCAGCATCATTTCGGAGTGGTGTCTGCGTCACGATCGGGAAAGTTTCCTTTACGAGCACTTCGACGACATTTGCGACATCTGCGCCCAGTACGACGTAG
Organism: uncultured Alloprevotella sp.; assembly: GCA_944322325.1. Taxonomy (GTDB): domain Bacteria; phylum Bacteroidota; class Bacteroidia; order Bacteroidales; family Bacteroidaceae; genus Alloprevotella. The sequence goes on along the minus strand of CALUOQ010000001.1, from coordinate 257,313 downwards.
CCCTGTCATTGGGCGACGGACTCCGCCCCGGCGCGATTGCCGACGCCAACGACCGCGCGCAGTTCGCCGAGCTCGACACGATGGGCGAGCTGGTGGAGCGCGCCTGGGCTAAGGACGTGCAAGCGTTCATAGAGGGGCCGGGCCACGTCCCTATGCAAAAAATCCGCGAGAATATGGACCGGCAGATCGAGAAGTGCCACAACGCTCCTTTCTACACCCTCGGCCCCCTCGTGACCGACGTGGCGCCCGGCTACGACCACATCACGAGCGCCATCGGCGCTGCCCAAATCGGCTGGTACGGCACGGCGATGCTCTGCTACGTTACCCCGAAGGAGCACCTCGCCCTTCCGAACCGCGAGGACGTACGTACGGGCGTCGTCACCTACAAGCTGGCCGCCCACGCCGCCGACCTGGCCAAGGGACACCCCGGCGCGCAGGTGCGCGACGACGCCCTGTCGAAGGCGCGCTACGAGTTTCGCTGGCGCGACCAGTTCAACCTGAGCCTCGACCCCGACCGTGCCCTCCAGTACTACAAGGAGGCGCACTACGAGGACGCCGAGTTCTGCACGATGTGCGGTCCGAACTTCTGCGCGATGCGCATCTCGCGCCGCCTGAAGGACTGCGATAAAGTATAACCCCGAACCGATTAACCAACATAGTCATCATGATTGAAATCCAAGTTTCAGAAGGAATCATCAGCACCTATTTCGAAAAAATGAAGCGCTGCCTCGATCTCGACGTCGCCATCGTCGGCGGCGGCCCGTCGGGCATTGTCGCCGCCTACTACCTGGCGAAGGCCGGGCTCCGCGTGGCGCAGTTCGACCGCAAGCTCTCGCCCGGCGGAGGTATGTGGGGCGGTGCCATGATGTTTAACCAAATTGTCATCCAGGAAGCCGCGCTGCCCATCGTCGAGGACTTCGGCATCCGTTACACGCCGTACCGCGACGGCCTCTATACGATGGACTCCGTCGAGAGTACGTCGGCACTGCTTTACAGGGCCGTACACGCCGGCGCCACAGTGTTCAACTGCTACTCCGTAGAGGACGTCGTCTACAAGGAAAACCGCGTGAGCGGCGTCGTAGTGAACTGGACGCCCGTCCTGCGGGAAGGGCTTCACGTCGACCCGCTGAACATCATGGCCCGCTGCGTCATCGACGGCACCGGCCACGACAGCGAAATCTGCCGTACGGTGGCGCGCAAGAACGGCGCCCGCCTCGCCACGGACACGGGCGACGTCGTCGGCGAGCGCTCGCTCGACGTGGCCACCGGTGAGGAAGAGGTGGTCAAGGGTACGAAGGAAATTTATCCCGGCCTTTACGTCTGCGGCATGGCGGCCAGCGCCGTGTCGGGCACGCCGCGCATGGGCCCCATCTTCGGCGGCATGTTGCTCAGCGGTAAGAAGGTGGCCGACCTCATCATCGCCCAGCTGAAGAAGTAAGGCGCGCGGCTGTCTGCCGTACGCCATGCAGTCAAGGCCCCGCCCGGCAGAAAACGCCGGCGGGGCCTTTTGCGTACGCCCTCGGGCGCCGCGTTTTCCTGTCGCAGCGACAGAAAATCCTATCGCTGCGATAGGATTTTCTATCGTAGTACTTGTTTTTTCTATCGTAGTACTTGTTTTTTCTATCGTAGTACTTGTTTTGCGCAGGCCGGCATTCGTCCGTCGGCGGGGCGGAGGCCGCCCGGCGGTCGGCTTTGTCGCGGCTTTGTTGCCTACGTTAAAAAGTTTTCGTACTTTTGCCCGAAAATCTGTAACTACGACAAAATGAATATACTCGAACTCAGCGAACAGGAAATCAACCGCCGTAAGGCGCTCGACGAACTCCGGGCCATGGGCATCAACCCCTATCCGGCCGCGGCTTACCCGACGGACGCTTACTCCGTCGACATCAAGAACGACTTCCGCGACGACGAGGCCGAACCCCGGCAGGTGTGCATCGCGGGGCGCATGATGAGCCGCCGGGTCATGGGCAAGGCCAGCTTCATGGAGCTACAGGATTCGCGGGGGCGCATCCAGGTCTACGTCACGCGCGACGACGTTTGTCCGGGCGACGACAAGGACCTGTACAACGTCGTGTTCAAACGCCTGCTCGACCTGGGCGACTTTGTCGGCGTAAAGGGATTCGTGTTCCGCACGCAGACGGGAGAAATCAGCGTACACGCCAAGGAATTGACCGTGCTGGCCAAGAGCATCAGGCCCCTGCCTGTCGTCAAGCAAAAGGATGGCGTGACGTACGACTCCTTCGACGACCCCGAGCTGCGCTACCGCCAACGCTACGTGGACCTCATCGTGAACGCCGGTGTCAAGGAAACGTTTATCAAGCGTTCCAAGGTGTTCAAGTCCATGCGCGAGTTTTTCGACAAGGACGGCTACATGGAAGTCGAAACCCCCGTGCTGCAACCCATTCCCGGCGGTGCGAGCGCCCGGCCCTTTATCACGCATCACAACACGCTCGACGTTGACCTCTACCTCCGCATCGCGACCGAGCTCTACCTGAAGCGGCTCATCGTGGGCGGTTTTGAGGGTGTCTACGAGATTGGGAAGAATTTCCGCAACGAGGGTATGGACAAGAACCACAACCCCGAGTTCACCTGCATGGAGCTTTACGTTTCCTACAAGGACTACAAGTGGATGATGGCGTACACCGAGAAACTTCTGGAGAAGATCTGCCTCGACGTGAATGGTACGACCGAAGTCCGGGTCGGCGACAACGTCATTTCGTTCAAAGCCCCCTTCCGTCGCGTCACCATGCTCGACGCCATCAAGGAGAAGACCGGTTACGACCTGAACGGCAAGACGGAGGACGAAGTCCGCGCCATCTGCAAGGAGCTTAACCTCGAGGCTGTCGACGACACCTACGGCAAGGGCAAGATGATTGACGAGATTTTCGGTGAGTTCTGCGAGGGCACGTACATCCAGCCCACGTTCATCACCGACTACCCCGTCGAGATGAGTCCGCTTACGAAAAAACACCGCGACAACCCCGCCCTGACCGAGCGCTTCGAGCTGATGGTCAATGGTAAGGAGTTGGCCAACTCATACAGTGAGCTCAACGACCCGATCGACCAGGAAGAACGCTTCGAAGAGCAGCTCCGTCTTTCGCAGAAGGGCGACGACGAGGCCATGTTCATCGATCAGGACTTCCTTCGCGCCATGCAGTACGGCATGCCGCCGATGTCGGGTATCGGCATCGGCATGGACCGCCTCGTGATGTTAATGACGGGACAGACCACCATACAGGAAGTGCTCTTCTTCCCCCAGATGCGTCCCGAGAAGAAAGCTCCGCGCGACGCCGCGGCTAAATACGCGGAAATCGGCATCGCCGAGGAACTCGTCCCCCTGCTTCAGAAGGCCGGCTACAACCTCGTCAGCGACCTCAAGGACGGCAATCCGCAGAAGATACAGCAGCAGCTGGGCGAAATCATCAAGAAGTACAAACTCGACACAGCGAAGCCGAGCGTCGACGAAGTGGCGGCGTGGCTGGCTAAACTTTGATTGTAAAAACCGGCGGGCGGAAAGGAGCGACGGACGCTTCGGGCCGCCCGCTTCCCGTTTCCACGGAAAACAGCCGGACTATGGAAGGATGTGGACAAATAGCCGTCATCGGCGGCGGAAGCTGGGCTACCGCAATTGCCAAGATGGTGCTGGAGCGCGTCGACCACCTCAACTGGTACATCCGCCGCGCCGACACCATCGAGGAGTTCAGGCGGGCGGAGCATAACCCCCATTACCTCACCGGAGTGCACTTCGACGTCAGCCGAATCACCTTTTCGGCCGACCTGAACGAAACGGTGCGCGCTTCGGACACGCTGATATTCGTCACGCCCTCGCCTTACCTGAAAAACCACCTCCGCCGGCTGAAAGTCCGCATCAGCGACAAGTTTGTCGTCACCGCTATCAAGGGCATCGTCCCCGACGAGAACCTCGTCTGCTCGGAGTACTTCAGGCAGGCATACAACGTGCCCGACGAGAACCTCGCCGTGCTGGGCGGGCCGAGCCACGCCGAGGAAGTGGCGCTCGACCGCCTGACCTATCTCACCGTAGGCTGCGCCGACACGGCCAAGGCGCGCGCACTGGCCGACTTGCTTTCCAGCAGTTACATCAAGACGAAAACGGCTTCCGACGTTATCGGCATTGAGTACGCATCGGTGCTGAAGAACGTCTATGCCATCGCTGCGGGCATCTGCAACGGACTGAAGTACGGCGACAACTTCCAGTCTGTCCTCCTGGCCAACGCCGTGCAGGAGATGAGCCGCTTCCTGCGCGCCGTCTACCCCATTGAGCGCAACGTCTACGACTCCGTGTATCTCGGCGACTTGCTCGTAACAAGCTACTCCAACTTCTCGCGTAACCGCGTCTTCGGTACGATGATCGGGAAGGGCTACTCGGTGAAAAGCGCGCAGATAGAAATGGAAATGATCGCCGAGGGCTACTACGGAACGAAGTGCATGAAGGACATCAACCGCCACTTCCACGTCAACATGCCTATCCTGGACGCGGTTTACAATATCCTGTACGAGCGTATCTCGCCGGCCATCGAGATTAAGCTGCTGACCGATTCGTTCCGCTAAGCGGCACACACCCCGATCGATGATAGAACTTTACTTAGTGCGCCACGGCGAAACCGAGGAGAACGTCGCCGGTATCCTGCAAGGGCACCTGCCCGGTCGGCTGACTGCCGCCGGCGTCTGCCAGGCAGAGGCGCTGCGCGATGCCTTGGCCGGCGTGACGTTCGACGCGCTGGTGGTGAGCGACCTGGCGCGGACCGTGGCTACGGCCGAGGTGCTCAACGGTCGACGCGGCCTGCCGGTGGACCTCTGCCCCTTGCTGCGTGAGCGCGACTGGGGCAGCCTGACAGGCCGGCGCATCGCCGAGGTGCGCGGCACGGCCTTTCCGCCCGACGTGGAAAGCGTCGAGGCCCTTTTCGACCGCGCCCACCGTTTTCTGGCCTACCTTCTTTCCCGCTATGACGGTCAGCGTGTGCTGGCTGTCGGTCATGGCTTGTTCAACCGTTGCATCGTGGCCGTCCTGTCCGGGCGGTCGATTGCCGACATTCCGCGTTGGGGCAATGCCGAGGTGCGCCGCGTCTGCGTCGCGGCGCGTCCGGACGGTTCGCCTCAGTCTGCCGAAATCGGAGCGACGGCCGACTGAGCCGGCCGGCAATTTCGCCGGCCGCAGGTCCGCCGATTGAGAATTTTGCCTTAACTTTGCAAGGAAGCACCGAACACATGGAGAATTATATTGTATCGGCCCGAAAGTACAGGCCCACGACGTTCGACACCGTCGTCGGTCAGCACGCCCTGACCACGACGCTCAAGAACGCCATCGCTACGGGCAAACTGGCCCACGCCTACCTTTTCTGCGGTCCGCGCGGCGTGGGCAAGACGACTTGTGCCCGCATTTTTGCCAAGACCATCAACTGCCTTTCGCCGACGCCCGCGGGCGAAGCCTGTGGCCACTGCGAGAGCTGCGTGGCCTTTGATGAGCAACGCAGCTACAACATTCATGAACTCGACGCCGCCTCCAACAATTCCGTTGAGGACATCCGCTCGCTCATAGAGCAGGTGCGCATTCCCCCGCAGGTAGGGAAGTACAAAGTGTTCATAATCGACGAAGTCCACATGCTTTCGACCGCGGCCTTCAATGCTTTCCTGAAAACGCTCGAGGAGCCGCCCGAACACGCCATCTTTATCCTGGCCACGACGGAGAAGCACAAAATCCTGCCCACCATACTGAGCCGCTGCCAAATCTACGACTTCAACCGCATGGAGGTCGGCGACATCGTCCGCCACCTGGCCCATGTGGCGCAGAGCGAGGGCGTCGGTTTCGAGGAACAGGCTCTCCATGTCATCGCGCAGAAGGCTGATGGCGGCATGCGCGACGCCCTGTCCATCTTCGACCAGGTCGTGAGCTACACGGGCGGACAGATTACGTACGAAAAGACCATTGAGAATCTCAACGTCCTCGACTACGAATACTACTTCCGACTGACGGACCAGCTGCTCGCCGGCGAAGTGAGCAGCTGCCTGCTTACGTTCAACGAAATCCTCGCCAAGGGTTTCGAAGGCAACCACTTCATCGGCGGACTGGCCTCGCACTTCCGCGACCTGCTTGTCAGTCGCGACGAGGTGACGCTGCCTCTGCTCGAAGTGGCCGACAGCGTGAAGCAGCGCTACCGCGAACAGGCGCAGCGTTGCGCCCCCCGTTTCCTCTACCGGGCCTTGAAACTCTGTAACGACTGCGACATGAACTATCGTACGAGTCGGAACAAACGCCTGTTAGTGGAGCTGACGCTCATCGAGGTGGCACAACTCTCCACCGATGAGCCAGCCGGCTCGGGGCTTGGCCCTACGAAGTCTCTTAAACCCCTGTTTTCCGCCGGCGCAGCCTCCGCCCCAACGAGCGCTGCGCCCGCAAATCCTGTCGCTGCGACAGAAAAAACGAACGCAGCGACAGAAAATTCTATCGCTGCGACAGGAATTCCTAACGCAGCGACAGGAAAAGCGAACGTAGCTCCCGGTGCGACCCTCGCATCGGAGCAGGCCGCGGCGTACGGTCGGCCCGCTCCCGCCGCCGACCCGGCGACGCAGTCCGCCCGGCCTGCAACCGCGAAGGAACTCCTGACACGAAGCGCGGCCGGGCAAAACCGCGGCGGGCTAAAGTCCCTGACCGCCGTCTCCATACGCCATCGGAGCGAAGCCACCGCCGGGCCGGCCGACCAGCCTACTCAGCCCGCCGCCGAGGCCGACTGGGGCGATGCGCCGTTTGACGAGCGCGAGCTGTCGTACCAGTGGTTCCGCTTTGCCAACTCCCTGCCGCAAGAGCAGGCGGCCATGGCCGCACGCATGAAGAACCTGACGCCGCGGCGACTGGAGGCGGAGACCTACGAAGTGGTGTTGGACAACGAGCAGGTGATGCACTACATGCAGGCACTGGTGCCCGAAATCGAAACGTACCTGCGCCGGGAATTGAAGAACGGGAAAGTCTGCCTGCGGTTGCGCGTGGCGGCACCCGGGGAGCAGGTGAAGGCATACAGCAAGAAGGAGCAATTCCAGATGATGCTCCAGCGCAGCGAGGGACTGCAGTTGCTCCGCGACGAACTGAACCTGACCCTCGCCTGACCGTATTTCTGCGATTTTTTGCTTGCATTTTTGCATTTTCGTTAGGAAAAAGTTACATTTGCAGGGTGAGAGAACGAGCGCACGCTCCCTTTCGCACCTTAATAATAAATGTCTTTATCATGAAAAAAGCAGTTTTAGTTTGTCTTGTTGCCCTGCTGGGCATGGGGACTTCGGCGAAAGCACAGAACGCAGAGAAAACAATCGTCGGCGTATGGCAGCAATACGTGTCGCGCCAGAGCAAGGAAGGCACGACTACGTTGATCCTTGCGCCCGTCTGGAAAATGATCAGCGACGACGGCAAATTTTGCGTCATGGCGCAGACCAATGCAGAGTTCAATACGATCATCACGACGCATGGCACCTACCAGATGAAGTCGGACAGCATTTGCGTGGAGAAAGTGGCGTTCTCAGCTTTCAGCAAGCAGCTGGAAGGAAAGGATAACGAACTGACCTGCAAACTGCTCAACCCGAACATCATGACGATCAGTTACAAATCGACCGACGGCGCAGGCCAGGCGTACGAATTGTGGAAGCGCGTAAAGCCTGAGGAACTGAAAAGATAGCGGAGCGGCGACTCCGCAGAGGGCAAGACGTCCCGGCGCGGAAACACCGCACTTCCACCGCTGCGTGAAACCGCGTCCAGCCCTTCCGTAAGGCCGTCCGAAGTTTCCCGAAAGCGGGCGGAAGAAATAAAATCTTCTTCCGAAGCGACGCAATCTAAAATAAAAGCGTAAATTTGAGCCGTACTAACACGTATCGGTACAAAAATATCAACCATCAAAAACAGTAAAACTATGAAAGGATTGAGCATTTTAGCCGCATTCTTGGGTGGCGCCGCCGTTGGCGCAGCTTGTGGTATTCTCTTCGCCCCCGAAAAAGGAGAAGATACCCGTTCGAAAATCGCAGAAGCCATCCGCAAAAGAGGCATTAAGCTGAACAGCAAAGAAATGGAGAACCTCGTAGACGACATCGCCGACGAGTTGTCCGCATCACGCTAAACGTTTATCCCCGTGCTATCCAGTAACAAAAACATAGACCAGCTGCAAGAACTGGCGCAGGACCTGTTCCGCCGCGTACAGCTCCAGAAGCGGTATGTGCAACTGGATATAGTCAAGAAGCTAACGATACTGCTCTCGGCCTTTGTCATAGGGGCCGTGGTGTTCCTGCTGGGGGCCATTGTCGTTTTGTATCTTTCTTACCTCTGCGTCCTGCTGTTTACGGACTGGCTGGGAAGCGTGGCGGGGGCTTGCGGGCTGGTTTGCCTCGTCTTTGTCGTGCTTGCCGCCGTCTTTTATGCCATGCGTCGCCGGCTGGTCGTCAATCCGCTGGCGGCATTCCTTGCCAAATTGTTCCTCGACCCTAAAAACAAGAGCTGACATGCAAAAGACTTCTGAACTTCCACAGACGCTCGAAGCCATCAACGAGGAGATGGAGCAGTTACGCAGCGAGATGGCGCAGCAGCATACGCAGATGCAAGCCCGGGCCAAGGCGCTCTTCGCCCCTGTTCCCGACGCCGGCAAGGCGGCGCGGTGGATGGGACACTTCGAGCGGGCCATGGCCGTGTACGACGGTGTGATGTTCGGTATTCGGGTGATGCGCCGTATGCGTACTACGTTGTCGCGCGTGCGGCGGAAATGAATCCACCTTCAGAGCCGGAGGATACTCTCATTGTTCTACGCGGAAATACCGTCGGGCGATAACCCCGTATTTCCCTGAGAAATTGGAAAAGGACTTGCGAACCAGGCGTCATCGCCGGTTTTGCAAGTCCTTTCTGGCTTCTGATTTTTGTCGGCGCCGGGCTATGCCTGCCCGCTCCGGCCATGAATAGGGCCGGAGCGCCGGAAATATATGCGGGCGGAGTGCGTTTTTTTCCGATGTCCGTCCGTGTTTCACTTTTCTTTATTATCTTTGTCCGCGTAAGTCAGATCCATATACTTGTCCCGCTTATGGTTAAGAATACTTCCTCGATCGTACGTCGGTCCGTACTTGCATTTTTGCTGATATTCACCGTGATGAGTTTCAGCGCCTGTACCAACGAGGACGAGATGGCGGAATACGCCATGATGGGCGACTGGCGCATAGTCGAAGTCAGTTTCCTGTCGGGTTACGACTGCCCCTATCGCAGTGGCGACCGCGTCAGTTTCTACGAGGACCGCACGGTCGAGTTTTACGGCTCCGGCGGTTTTCGCGAGTACGGCGTATGGCGCATCATCGACACCGGATATACCCATGAGCTGCATATCAGTTTCGACAACTACAACACCGACATTGTGGCGGACATGAGTCGCTTTTCAGGCGACTACGCCCGGCTCGACGTGACGGACTATTATTACGACTCCCGCTACACCCTGCGTCTTGTCCGCTGGTAGGGGAAGTGTGGCAGCTATACGGAGCGCGGGCCACTGCCTTGACAAGCAGTGGCCCGCGTTGTGACAGTAAAACGCCGCGTTACAGCACGCCTTGCGCCATCATGGCCCGAGCCACTTTCATAAAGCCGGCGACGTTGGCCCCTTTGACATAATTCACCGTGTCGCCGTCGCGCCCGAAGCGTACGCACTGGTCGTGAATCGCCGACATAATCTGGTGAAGCCTGGCGTCGACCTCCTCGGCCGACCAGCTGAGGTGCATGGCATTTTGCGACATCTCGAGGCCCGAAGTCGCCACGCCGCCCGCATTGACAGCCTTTCCGGGAGCAAAAAGTGCCTTGCGGGCGAGCAGATAGTCGACCGCCTCGGCCGTGCATCCCATGTTGGAAACCTCGGCGATGCACTTCACGCCGTTAGCAAGCAGCTGCTCGGCGTCAGCGAGGTCCAGCTCGTTCTGCGTGGCGCAGGGCAAGGCTACATCGACGGGCACTTCCCACGGTTTCCGCCCGGGGCGGAACTCGGCCTCGGCGTAGCGTTCGGCGTAGGGCGCCACGATGTCCTCGCCCGAAGCCCGGAGCTCGAGCATGTAATCGATTTTCTCGCCCGAAACGCCGGCCGGGTCGTAGACATAACCGTCGGGGCCGGAGAGCGTAATGACCTTGGCCCCCAACTCCGTCGCTTTTTTCACCGCGCCCCACGCCACGTTGCCGAAACCCGACACGCCGACTCGCATTCCGCTGAGATCCATACCCGCGCCAGCCAGCATCTGGTGCACGAAGTAGAGCGCGCCGTAACCTGTGGCTTCGGGGCGCAGCAGCGAGCCGCCGAACTCCATTCCTTTCCCGGTGAATGTGCCCGTGTGCTCGTGCGAAAGTTTTTTGTACATGCCGAACAGGTAGCCGACCTCGCGCCCGCCGACGCCGATGTCGCCGGCCGGTACGTCGACGTCCGGCCCCAAGTGGCGCCATAGCTCCAACATGAACGCCTGACAGAAGCGCATCACTTCGGCGTCGCTCCGTCCGCGCGGCGAGAAGTCCGACCCGCCCTTCGCGCCGCCCATGGGCAATGTGGTCAGGGCGTTCTTGAATGTCTGCTCGAAGCCCAGGAACTTCAGGATGCTCAGGTTGACCGACGCATGGAAGCGGATGCCGCCCTTGTAAGGGCCAATGGCATTGTTGAACTGGACGCGGTAACCCAGATTGACGTGCACCTCGCCGCGATCGTCGCGCCAGGGCACTCGGAAGGCCAGCACGCGGTCCGGCTCGACCATACGCTCCACGATTTTGGCTTTCTCGAACTCCGGATGTTCGTTGTAGACGTCTTCAATGGAGTACAACACTTCACGAACAGCCTGCAAATACTCCTTTTCGCCCGGATGCTTCGCCTCCAGGGCTGACATGATTTCGTTTGCCTTCATATCCAATCGTTTTAAGTGGCGTAATGCTGGGTAAATGTAGGCATTAAAGCAGAACGGACGATGCGGCAGACGCGATTTTTTGTTAATTCCTTTGTTTTTTCTAACCGGAAGGTATCATGACCGCTTTCTTGCGGTTGCCAGTCGCATTGCCGGTTGTGAAAAAGAGAGTAGGGGTGCGGACCGCGTGAGCCAGGAATTTTCGTAACTTTGCGATTAAATTTTTCATCAGTATGAAATTTATCTGCTTCGGCAGCGGCAGCAGCGGCAATTGCTACTACCTGCAAGCGGCCGACTACGGCATAATCATCGACGCCGGCATCGGAGTCCGTCAATTCAAGAAGTACTTCAGGGACTACGGCCTGTCGCTGGCTCGCATCAAAGCCATGCTGATTACGCACGACCACGCCGACCACGTGAAGGCTTCCGGTGCCATCAGCAACGAGCTGGGCATCCCTGTGTATGCTACGTCACTTGTCCACCAGGGCATCAAACGCAATTACTGCATCACCAAGAAAGTAGACGAGCGGCGTGTCCGCAATTTTGAGAAAGGAGAAACTTTTGAGCTCGGCCCTTTCCGGATTCTGCCATTCAACGTTCCGCACGACAGTCTGGACAATTCGGGATATTTCATCACTTACCGTGGCCGCTCGTTCTGTCTCATGACAGACGCGGGGCACGTGACGGACGAGATGGCCGGTTTCATGGAAAAGGCGGACTACCTTGTCGTTGAGGCCAACTACGACGAAACGATGCTCCAGCATGGGCCTTATCCTCCCTTCCTTAAGGAGCGCATTGCCTGCGGCACGGGCCATTTGTCCAATAGCGAGACGGCCCGCCAGCTCGCCGCCCATCTCAACCGGGAGGCGCGTCACGTGTGGCTGTGTCACTTGAGTGAGGAAAACAATCACCCCTCGTTGGCCTTTAAGACGGTGGAGGCAGAGCTAAGGCAGGCCGGCTATCCCGTGGGGGCGACTCTGCAGCTGGAGACGTTGCGCCGCCAGAGCCCGTCGCCGCTCTATGACCTCGATGAGCCGTGTGACGAGAATCCGGCGGAAGACTCCCACCAGCCTGTCATTGCGTGAGAAACCAGTCATGCTACTTTAATTGTATGTCCCGTTATATTCTGCATTCATGAAACGCTACTTATCCCCTACAAGAAGCCTGACTGTCGGTGCATTCGCAGCTGTGGTCGGCAGCGTGTCGGCCGCAGACAATCGGCCCAATATCATCCTGTTCATGGTCGACGACATGGGCTGGCAGGACACCGAGGTTCCCTTTGGCCCGGACAGCACTTTTCAGAACCGGCGCTACCGTACGCCCAACATGAGCCGGCTGGCGGACATGGGCGTCAAGTTTACGGAGGCCTATGCCTGTGCCATATCCTCGCCCAGCCGATGCAGTCTGATGTCGGGCATGAATGCAGCGCGCCATCGCGTGACTAACTGGACGTTGGAGTACGACCGGCAAACGGACAACCGCAGTCCGCGTCTCACACTGCCCTCTTGGAATTTCAACGGTATGCAGCCTGACACCGTCAGGTCGGCGCACAACACAAAGAACGCTACGCCCATCACTTCGTTGCCCAAGCTCATTCGCGAGAGCGGTTACTATACCATCCACTGCGGCAAGGCCCATTTCGGCGCCCGCACCACTCCGGGAGCCGATCCGCTCACCATGGGTTTCGACGTCAACATTGCGGGCGGCTGCATGGGCGGGCCGGGCAGCTATCTCGGTACGCGCAATTTCGGCGAGGGCAGTCCCATGCAGGTGCCCGGACTTGAGAAGTACCATGGTCAGGATATTTTCCTCACGGAGGCTCTCACGATTGAGGCCCTCGACGCCATGCAGAAGCCCATCGCCGAGGGAAAACCTTTCTACCTTTACATGTCGCACTATGCCGTCCATGTGCCGCTCGATGAGGACACCCGTTTTTCGGGGAATTACCGCGGCGTGTACGACGGGCAGTTCGGAACCAGTCTCAACGCTACGGAAGTCAAGTACGCCGCTTTGGTTGAAGGTATGGACAAAAGCCTGGGAGATATTCTCGACTTTCTCGGCGAGCGCCCCGAAGTGGCCCGGAACACCATTATTATATTTATGTCCGACAATGGCGGCCTCAGTTATCCCGGCCGTCGCCAGGGTGTTGCCGACCGCGACCCCAATGCGCCGCATCGCGCCGGTAAGGGTTCCGCTTACCTAGGTGGCGTACACGAACCGATGATGGTGTATTGGCCGGGTGTAACCCGGGGCGGAACGGTCAATGACAACCGTATCATGATCGAAGACTTCTTTCCCACGATCTTGGAGATGGCCGGTGTCAACGGTTATTCCACCGTGCAGACGGTAGACGGAATAAGTTTTGTCGACCTCCTCAAGAATCCCGGGACAACCCGCGAGCGCACCCTCATCTGGCATTATCCGAACCTGTGGGACGGTCCGGTGAACTTGGGCGACGCCTATAGCGCCTATTCCGCCATCATGAAAGGCGACTATCACTTAATCTATTTATGGGAGACGCGCGAGTGCCGCCTTTATAACGTGCGCGAAGACATAGGGGAGGAGAACGATCTTGCCCTCCGGATGCCCGAAAAAGTGGCGGAGCTGTCGCGCGAACTGACGGACTCCCTGAAGGCATACGATGCCCAGCGGCCCAGTTACCCCGCTACGGGCGAACTGGCTCCTTGGCCGGACGAAGTGTCGGATGCGTCGTCTGTTCCGGCTTCGGGAGTCGTGGTTAAATGATATTGACGGTCCGTTGGTCCGAAGTCAGTTTCTTGTTGCTTCAAATTGCTTATGCAGGAAATCATCGTTGTCTCGGTCTTTGTGTGGGCTGTGCTGTGGGCCGGTGTCAGGGTCTACAAAACGATTGGCCGGCGCGGGCGGACGAATACCGCTTGCGCAGGTTGTCCCATGGCGCGTGGTGGGAAGTGCGGAGCCGCGTCGGTCAAATTGTCAGCTTCGGGAAAAAGAAATTGTCCACCGAAGCGGTCCAATTGAGCAGAAAGGCGTACATTTGTCGCAATCATTGATTCTATTAATAACCGTATGAAAAATCTTCGTCACTACGCAGCAGCCCTGCTTCTGCTTCTCCCGCTCGGCGGGAATGCCCAGTCCGCGTCGCAGGCGTACACCCCGACGCCCGAGAATCTACAGTCGCGTCAGGAATTCGCCGACAGCCGTCTGGGCATCTTTATCCACTGGGGCATTTACAGCCTCTTTGCGCAAGGCGAGTGGTATCTTCAGAACGCCAACCTTGACTATCGTGAGTACGCCAAGGCGGCCGGTGCTTTCTATCCCATCGGTTTCGACGCCGATGCCTGGGTCAAGGCCATCAAGGATGCCGGTGCGGGATACGTATGCTTCACCTCGCGCCACCACGACAGCTTCTCGATGTTCCACACCAAGCAGTCGTCCTACAACATCGTCGATGCGACTCCCTTCAAGCGCGACGTGCTCAAGGAACTGGCCGATGCCTGTCACAGTCAGGGACTCCGTCTCCACCTCTATTACTCCCACCTCGACTGGTCGCGGCCGGAGTACCCGCTGGGTCGTACGGGACGCGGCACGCACCGCCCGACCGGTCAGACCGACTGGCCCGCATACTATAAATTCATGAACGCCCAGCTGACCGAGCTGCTTACGAATTACGGCCCCATCGGTGCCATTTGGTTCGACGGCGTATGGGACCACGATTCCGACCCCACTCCGTTCGACTGGCAGCTCGACGAGCAGTACGCCCTTATCCATCGGTTGCAGCCGGCCTGCCTTGTCGGTAACAACCACCACTCTGCACCGTATCCGGGCGAGGATATCCAGATTTTCGAGCGCGACCTGCCGGGCGAGAACAAGGCCGGACTTTCGGGTCAGGCCATCAGCAAATTGCCGCTCGAGACTTGTGAGACGATGAACGGCATGTGGGGTTACAAGGTCGCCGACCAGAACTACAAGTCCGTCAATACGCTTGTCGACCTCCTCGTTCGTGCAGCCGGCAAGGGTGCCAACCTGTTGCTTAACATCGGTCCGCAGCCCGACGGGCGCCTTCCTGAAGCCGCTCTTGACCGTCTGAAGGGGATAGGGCAGTGGATGCGCACTTACGGTACGACGATACGTCGCACGCAGGCAGGCGACATTCCTGTGCAGCCTTGGGGCGCCACGACGCGCAGGGGCGACACGCTTTTTGTCCACGTCACGAAAGTCACGGACCCGGCCATCCTGTTGCCGCTTGACGTGAAGGTCAAGAGTGCTGTCGACTTCATCAGTCGCGAGCCGGTGAAGTTCGAGCGTTGCAAGGCGGGCATCATTCTCGACCTTACTGAAGTGAAGCCCGATCCGGACTATGTCATAGAGATGATAACCAAGTGATTATGTCGACGCCGACACTCGAAATTTGTGCGGGCAGCTGGGACAGTGTCCTCGCTGCCCGCAGCGGTGGTGCCGCCAGGGTCGAATTGTGCAGCGGCCTGACGGAGGGCGGTCTGACACCGTCTGTCGGGCTCATCCGCGCGGCCTGCGCGTTGGGCGGTGTGCGGGTGCATGTGCTCATCCGTCCCCGTGGCGGCGACTTCCTCTATACGGAGGCCGAAGTCACTCTCATGGAGGACGACATTTGTCGTGCGGTTGAGGCTGGAGCTGACGGCGTGGTCGTGGGCAGTCTGACCCCCGACGGCGATATCGATACGCGCCAGCTTCGCCGCTGGGTGCGCGCTGCTGGTGGCCGCGACGTCACGTTCCACCGTGCTTTTGACCTCTGTCGTTGTCCCGAAGAGGCTTTGGAGGCCATCATCGACAGCGGTTGTAGCCGCTTGCTCACGTCGGGGCAGGCCGCCACGGCCGAAGCCGGCATTCCCCAGCTCCGCCGGCTGGTGGAGCAGTCGGCCGGACGCCTCAGTGTCATGCCGGGCTGCGGCGTAGGGGCAGGTAACGCCGCCCGTATCCTTGCGGCTACTGGAGCTCGCGAAATCCACGCCTCGGCCCGTCGGCCCGTCGGTAGTCTGATGAAGTTCCGCCACTCGGGCGTCAGTATGGGCGCTCCGACCGACGAATACACCCGCCTTGAGACCAGCGCGGACGAGGTGCGCGCCATTCTCGCCTCGTTCGGCGGGCTTGTGCCATCGGCGGACGTGTAGGCCTGGACGTTGACAAATAAATCCCGCCCCGCTTCCAGACGAACTGGAAGCGGGGCGGGATTTATTGTGTCGCACCCGGCGGATGCTCAGAGTTGCTTGATGACTTTCATCAGCTGTTCGCCCCAACCTATCGTATAGCCCTGCGTCAGGAACACGACGCGGTTGAACGTGTCGGCAACGACCATCACCGGGCGGTCTGCGTTGGGCAGCTTGAAGTTTGCCGTCAGTTCGCGGGCGATGGCTCCGCTTTCGTCCACGCCCCACACCACGTTCTTCGGCAGCTGGAAGTCGGCCGCGCGGAAGCGTTCGGCCTCTTCCTGCGAGGCAAACAGGAGCACGATGCTGCGTCCCCATTGTTCCAGTTCCTTGGCCACGGGAGCCAGGTCGCGCAATACGTGGTTCGTAGGTTCGTGGTTGGGCCGCACGAGGCCGACCACGTAATATCCACGGCCGGTGGTCGAGAGCAGGGATTTCTCCGTCTTCGTCTGGAGGTCGTAGTAGCGGTTTTCCGAGTTGAAGTTACCGATGACCTGTACGCCGTCCGTACTTTCGCGCAGTACGAGGGGTTCGTTCACCGTTTCGCCCGCTTTCACGGGGAAGAAGGAAAGCCGTGCCAGCACGCTGCCGTCGGCCATGCGCGTACCGCTGACCATGAGGTAGTCGCCGGCGTCGAGCGTCGTGCCCGGTTTCAGCAGTTCGGCCCAGCTCGAGCGCTCGTCGTAGTTCAGCAGTTGCGGCCGTCCGTCGGCGATGCGCGACAGCGTGAAGTGGGAGTAGTATTTCGGGTTGTCCTGATGGGCGGCCTCGGTGTAGTCGCTCTGTAATGTGCCGGTGGCCGTGTGTTCGGTTGCGGGCTTGTCGGTCCATGCCACGTCGTGCCAGCGGCCCTCGCCGTCCTGGTACTGCGTCTTACCCGTCACCTCGTCGATGCGGGCCACGATGCCCATGCTGCGCGCCGCAGCAACGAAGAAGATGTTGCGCGACTTGGCGTCGGCCAACCGCAGTTTCCATACCGACGCGGGCGACATGCACAGATGCAGAGGGTTCCACGTATCGTCCGTCCGCACGTTTTCGCGGCACCATGTCGCCCACAGTTCCGGGTTCTGGCGGTAGGCGGCGCGCTCCTCGGCCGGGATGACTTGGGCAAAGAAGCTCTTGTACGGCGTCAGGGGCTCGTCGGCCACGCGGGGATTGAGCACGTAGCGGTCGTAGTTGTCGCCGCTGCCCGTGGCGGGCGCCTTGAAATGGTCGTCGAGCACTTCGCGCGTGATGTCGCGGCGGTCCTTTTCCGAAACGACTTGCAACAGGCGCAGGGCGCGCTCCCGCTGGTCAGCCGGGGCGTCGGTCAGGAACTGCTCCACTACGGCATAGTTGCCGCGCGACGCCCGGATGACGTCCCGCACGGCGGCTGTGTCCAGCCCCAGCCGTTCGGCCAGTGCTACAGCGTCGGCCGCCGTGGGAAACGTAGCCACGTAGGCATTGCGCAGGGAGTCTTCGTAAGCCAGCCGGCGGGCATTCTCAGCCGTCTGTGCTTCGGTCACTTCGGGCTGGTTGCTGCCCTGTACGGGCGGGTGGATGTCCAGTTCTTCCACTCCCTTGAAGCCGGCTGTCCGGTCGAGCCGCAGGGTCACGGTGTCCGTCTGTCCGCCGTGGCACAGCGCGTAGCCCCACGCGCCTTCGTGCGAGGCCCAGGCCAGCAGGTCGCCTTTTCCGGTGGTCAGCGTGGCGATGCCGTCGGCCGTCGCCTGCTTGCTCGCCACGGTGTGGAACTCGGCATAGTTGTACAGCTTGAAGTCCACGTCGGCGGGCACGGGTTTGCCGTCGCGGTCCACGGTGCGCACGACGACAGTGGCCGTCGGCGCGTAGTGCTCGGTCACGTTGATTTCGGTAAAGCACGGCGTGCGGCCCACTACCTCCTCGTCGCCGTCGTAGCGTCCGAATACGTTCGTGTGCATCAACATGCCGCGCGAGGCCGGCGCGTTGAACCACCCGAGGTTAAGCACGGGTTCCGGCTCGCAGGCCCCGAGGAAATACCATTTGCCGTCGACCCACGCCTCGACCCAGGCGTGATTGTCGTCGGTGTGGGCCCAGCGCGGGGTGTAGACCTGGCGTGCCGGGATGCCTACGGCGCGCAGGGCGGCCACGGTGAACGTGGACTCCTCGCCGCACCGGCCGTAGGCGGTGCGCAGCGTGGAGAGGGGCGGACTGGTGCGCGAGTCGGACGGCTGGTAGGTGACGTGTTCGTGACACCAGTGGTTGACCTCGAGCACGGCGTCGGCCATCGACAGGTCGCGGACGCGGTCCTTCAGGGCGCGGTAGAATACCATGCGGCTCGTGTCGAGCGCCTCGTTGTTTACCCTGACGGGCAGCACGAAGTGGCGGAATTCGCGTTCGGGCACCTGCTTGCCCCAGGGCATTTCGGCGCGGGCCCGCAGCGCGGCAGCCACGTTGGCGCGGTGGAAGTCGCCGCTGTAGTCCGCAAGGTCGGGCAGGGGCATGTAGGCGTAGAGAAATTCGAGCGCAGCGCGCTCGTCGGATGTCAGGTCGGCGTCGAAGATGGCAAAGAGGGAATCATTGCCCACCACCTCGCGGCGCTTCTGGAAATCCTCGGCCACCGGGTTGGTGCCGGTGCAACCGACGGCCAGCGCCAGCCAGCCGAACAGCCAAAAACAGAAGCTGAATTTTTTCATGGGTCTTTTAGTTTTTATAGAGTGAGTGAATTAATCGTTATTGTGAATTAGGTAGTTATCGCTTTCGCCCTGCGCCAGTTTCAGGGCGTAGTCGTGGAGCTTTCGGTAGAAGGCATGGTGACTCAGTGTCGCGGCGTCGCCCAGGATGAAGAGCTTCATGCGGGCCCGTGTCATGGCGACGTTCATGCGCCGCAGGTCGGAGAGGAAACCGATCTCGCCGCGGGCGTTGGCGCGCACCAGACTGATGATGACCACGTCGCGCTCCTGGCCTTGGAACCCGTCGACCGTGTTTACCGAAATCAGTTCGCGGAACGGCTTCAGCACCGCTTCGCGCCGGATGAGGCGGCGCAGGTACTGCACCTGTGCCTTGTAGGGCGAGATGACGCCGAAGTCGATGCGCTCGTCGAGCAGGCGGTCGCGGCCGATACGCTCCACGTAGTCCGTCAGCAGGCGTACGGTCTGTTCGGCCTCGGCCCGGTTGATGCGGCCGTAGCTCTCGCCGACGAACTCCTCGCCGCCGTGGTCCGCGTCGCCCTCCGTGTCGACCCAGGTGAGGGGCGTGTCGTAATCGAGGATGCCACGGTGGCGCACCTCGGGCGCCGCGACGACACGGCCGCCGTAGAACCAGTCCGAGGAGAAGCGCATGAGCGTTTCGTTCATGCGGTACTGCACGTTGAGCAGCGTCACCGTCTCGGGCCGGTGCTCGGCCACCTGCTCCATCAGCGTGCGCGCCAGTCCGCCCCGCGCCGCCTCGACGCATTTGATAGTCGGCGGAAGCTGGCGGTGGTCGCCCGCCAGCACCACGCGGTCGGCCCGCGTCATGGCCACCCAGCACGCTGCTTCGAGCGCCTGGGCCGCCTCGTCGATGAAAAGGGTGTGGAAGCGCTGGCCCGCGAGCAGCGGGTTGGCTGCGCCGGCCAGCGTGCTGGCCACGACGCGCGTCGCGTCGAAAAGCTGCTGACGGATGCGCAGCTCCAGTTCGGCGGCGCGGTCGCGCAGTCGAGCGATTTTCTGGTGGAACGCCTCGCCGCGCCCGCGGCGGGGTGTGGCGTACAGCTGGCGGATGGTGCGGCGTATGGCCCAAAGCTGCGGATAGTCGGGGTGGGCCTCGAAGCGCCGCTCGTAGGTGAAGGAGAGCATCTTGTCGTTGACGCGCGTCGGGTTGCTGATGCGCAGTACCGGGATGCCCCGGTCGACGAGTTTTTCGGAAATCCAGTCGACCGCCATGTTGCTCTGCGCGCATACCAGTACCTGACTCTCGCGCCGCAGTACCTCATAGACGGCCTCGACCAGGGTGGTGGTTTTCCCCGTGCCGGGCGGGCCGTGGACCACGGCGACGTCGTGCGCGCGGAGCACCTCGCTGACGGCCAGTTCCTGGGTGCGGTTGAGCCATGGCAGGCTGACCGGCTGGGGCGCCCCTTTCCGGGCCGGCAGCGGCCCGTGGATGACGTCGCGCAGGTAGGCGGTGCGGTCGTCGCGTGCGGCGATGACCGTGTCGAGGGCGGCGAACATGAGGCGGTACGTCGTCTCGTCGAAACCCAGCTGCACGCCCAGCCGCTCGGCCCGTTCGAGGGCGGCCAGCGCCGCCGCGTCGGGCAGTTCGACCACCATGCGGTCGGCTTCGGCGTAACTGACCGTGGCTGTGAAGGGCAGGTACGAGAGCCCGCCCGTGGCGTCCTGTTCGAAGAAACACAGCGGCCGGCCCGGCTCGAAGTTATGTTCGATATCCAGGTCCTCCGTCCGCGTCACCTCGACGACGAGCCGTGCGAGCGAGTTGTAGTAGCTGCGCCCCGCGAAGGCAGGGAACCAGCAGTCGCCCCGCTTGACTTTGCGCCCGACGCCCATCGTCGCGGTTTCGCGGCGAAACGTTTCGCGTTCGAACTCGTACTCCTGTTTGAGCAGGGCGCGCTGTTGCACGAGCGAAGCGCTATGGTTCTTTTCCGTCACGGCGGGGCGGGATTAGCGGCGGGGTGCCTGCCATACGCGTGGGGCAGGGGCCTCGCGGTGTTCCACGCTGAAGCGCATGGAGAACGTATCGTTGAACTTGAAATTGACCATGCCGCCGAAACGGTCGCCGTCGATAAAGGGGGCCTGGTACGGCGCCACACTGCCGGGAAGCAGCGTCTTGCTGCCGTAGGCGTAGAGGCTGATGACGTCGTTGACGCGATAGGCCGCCACGCCGGCGATGCCCATCTGCCTGTAATTGCGTCCGCCCCAGTCAAGGTTGGACACGTAAAGGCCGCCCGCCGCGCTCAGCCGGCTGGTCAGCGGCAGGGCGTACATGAAGGCGGCGTCCTGACCGAATCCCACACCTCGCGGCGCGCCCGAGCCGAAGCCGGCAATGGCGTGGAGGGAGAGCTGCGCGTTGAAACCCCTGTGCAGTTGCCACGAGTCCCAGCCCATGTCCCACATCGTCGGGACACAGCTGTAGAAGTCGGTCCACAGCGTGAGCGGACGTACGAAGGGGGCATAGAGCGGAGCGCTGAGTTCGAGTCCCGCCGAGTCGGGGCGCACAAGTGTAGTCCCCGTTTTTTCTATCGCAGCGATAGAATTTTCTGTCGTAGCGATAGGATTTTCTATCGTAGTACTTGTTTTTTCTGTTGCAGCACCTGTTTCGGCGGCCTCTGCGCCGGAAGTGGCGGTCACGGTCGTGTCCGCCGCTGCGACGCTGCGGGGCGCCGCAGTCTGTGCGTGCGGGCTGCCCCAGGCCAGCAGGGCGACGGCGAGGCAGGCAAGGCGTATGTTTATTGTCCGTTTCATGATGTGTTGGGTCTGCTTGCGAAACAAAGGTAAGCCTTTCCGGCGAGTGGGGACGCCACCTGATGGTGTTTTTTCGTTATTTAACGCCGTGGAGGCGCCGACATCGCTTCCTGCCGCGCCGGGGTGGCATTTTGCGGTCGCGTGCGGGGGCTTTCTGCCCGTCGGGCCTGGTGTCGGGGCCGCAGTCTGGCGACGGAAAGCCGGGCAAGGTTTGGGCACGGGGATAAAAAGATGTATTTTTGCGGCAGTTTCCGACGAAAATGGATATGACTCCGAAAAAACGCCGCCTCCTCTGGGGAGGCCTTGCCGCTGCGGTCGTCGTGTGTGCCGCGCTGGTTTATTACTTGTTTTTCGCTGCTTTCGTGCCCCGTGGCGGCAGTGTGTATGCCTACATTGACGACGACGATACGTATGACTCCGTCCTCGTCAAGCTCGAGCGCGACTGCGGTGCGCGCCAACTTGCGGGCTTTCGCCTGCTGGCTGCCGCTACGGGCTATGCCGACCGGGTACGTCCCGGCCGTTACAGGGCCGGCGAAGGACTGTCGACCCTGCAATTCTTCCGCAACGTGCGCGGCGGCAGCCAGTCGCCCCTGCGTCTGACCATTCCCCAAGTGCGCACCATGGACCGGCTGGCCGCCGAGCTGGGCAAAGTGCTGATGAACGATTCCGCCGCGTGGGCCACGGCTTTCCACGACAGTGCAACCTGCGCCGACTACGGGGCCGACACCGCCACGCTGCCCTGCCTGTTCCTGCCGAACACGTACGAGGTCTACTGGAACCTCACGCCGCGCCAGTTGCTGGGCCGCATGAAGAAGGAGAGCGACGCCTACTGGACGCCGGCGCGCCGCGAACTGGCCGAGGCGGCCGGGCTGACGCCGGAGGAGGTCATCACGCTGGCCTCCATCGTCGACCAGGAAACGGCGAACGACGCCGAGAAGCCCCTGATAGCCGGCATGTACCTCAACCGCTACCGCCAGGGCATGAAGCTCCAGGCCGACCCGACTGTGAAGTTCGCCCTGCGGCAGTTCGGGCTGCGCCGCATATACCACGCACAGCTCCTGACCGACAGCCCGTACAACACGTACCGTTACGCCGGCCTGCCGCCCGGACCTATCTGTATCCCGGCGTTGTCCAGCATTGAAGCCGTGCTCCACTTCGCGCCGCACGACTACCTTTACATGTGCGCCAAGGAGGACTTTTCGGGCACGCACAATTTCGCGGCCACCTACGAGGAGCACCTGCGCAACGCCCGAAAATACGCCGACGCACTCAACGACCGCGGCATCAAGTGACCGCCGGTCGGGGGCCGACACGAAAACGCCACTCCCTCCCTTGCCCGCGGGCAAGGGAGGGAGTGGCGCGTTATGGGGCAGCTACGCCGCCGGCAGACGGGCGCTTAGCGAATCATGTCGGTGCCCATGTAGGGTTGCAGGGCTTTGGGGATGCGGATGCCCTCCGGCGTCTGGAAGTCCTCGAGCAGGGCGGCCACGATGCGCGGCAGGGCCAGGGCCGAGCCGTTCAGCGTGTGGCAGAGCGTAGTCTTCTTGTCGGCCGTGCGGTAGCGGCAGTGCAGGCGATTGGCCTGGTACGTGTCGAAGTTGGACACCGAGCTGACTTCAAGCCACCGCTTCTGCGCTTCGCTGTAGACTTCGAAATCGTAGCAGAGCGCTGCGGTGAAGCTGATGTCGCCGCCGCAGAGGCGCAGGATGCGGTACGGCAGTTCGAGCTTCACCAGCAGGTTTTCCACGTGGTCCAGCATTTCCTGATGCGACTGGGCGGAGTGTTCGGGCGTATCGATGCGCACGAGTTCCACCTTGGAGAACTCGTGCAGGCGGTTGAGGCCGCGTACGTCCTTGCCGTAGGAGCCGGCCTCGCGGCGGAAGCACTCGGTGTAGGCGCAGCACTTCACGGGCAGCTGGTCAGCGTCGAGGATGACGTCGCGGAAGATGTTGGTCACGGGTACCTCGGCGGTAGGAATCAGGTACAGGTCGTCCAGCTCGCAGTGGTACATCTGTCCTTCCTTGTCGGGCAGCTGTCCGGTGCCGAATCCCGACGCCTGGTTGACCACGGTCGGCGGCATGATTTCAGTATAGCCGGCCGCGCGGGCCTCGTCGAGGAAGAAGTTGATCAGCGCGCGCTGCAGGCGGGCACCCCAGCCGATGTAGACGGGAAAGCCGGCCCCGGTGATTTTCACACCCAAGTCGAAGTCAATCAGATTGTACTTCTTGGCCAGCTCCCAATGCGGGAGCGCATTTTCGGGCAGCACGGTGTCGTGGCCGCCCGTCTTGACGACGACGTTGTCCTCGGCGCCGGCGCCTTCGGGCACAATGTCGTAGGGCACATTCGGTATGGTGTAAAGCAGCTGCTGGAGGTCCGTTGCGGCGGTCTCCATGCGTGCTTCGAGTTCCTTGGTCTTCGTCTTGATTTCGGCTACGCGTGCCTTGGCGGCCTCGGCGTCAGCCGTTTTTCCCTCCTTCATCAGCGCGCCGATCTGGCGGGAAAGCGTTTTTACTTCGGCCAGGCAGCTGTCGAGCTCAGCCTGCGAAGTTTTGCGTATGTCGTTGATGGAAAGCACGCGCCCGATGGCTTCGCGGGCCCCGGCGAAGTGCTTTTTTTCCAAACCGCGAATGACGGCTTCCTCGTTGTCAGTGATTTGTTTGATAGTAAGCATGTCTGCGATCTAACTTTTAGTGATGACAAATTTTGTGCGACAAAAGTACATAATTATTTTTAATGAAACGTTACCTTTGCACGGACTATCCATCGAAGCAATGATTACATTTCCCCCGGCGAAAATAAACATCGGCCTACACGTGGTGGAGAAGCGGCCCGACGGTTATCACAACCTCGAGACCGTTTTCTACCCCATACCGCTGCGTGACACGTTGGAAACGAAGCCTTTACGGGGCTCGAATGCCCCGTTTGCCCTACAGACGGTCGGCATCGGCGTGGGCGGCAGGGCGGAGGACAACCTCGTCGTGCGGGTGTTTCTCGCCATGAAGGAGGAATTCGGCCTGCCCGCCCTTGACATTTATCTGGACAAGCACATCCCCACGGGCGCCGGGCTGGGAGGCGGGAGCAGCGACGCCGCGCACATGATGAAGCAGCTCAACGAAACGTACGGGCTGGGCCTGGCGGACGACGAAATGGAGCGGCGGCTGGCCGCATTCGGCGCCGACTGCCCTTTCTTCGTGCGCGAGCGGCCCGTATTGGCGACGAGCATCGGCGACGTGCTGACGCCCGTCAACCTTTCGCTGGCCGGGTGGACCCTGCTGCTGGTGAAGCCCGGTGTGGGCGTATCGACCCGCGAGGCTTACGCCCTTGTCCGTCCGCGCCGGCCCGACGTCAGTCTGCCCGACGCCTTGACGCGACCGGTCGAGGAGTGGAGAGGAATTATTGTCAATGACTTCGAAGCGAGCGTGTTCCGGCAATATCCCGCCGTCGCTGCCATCAAGGAGACGATGTACGACATGGGAGCCGCCTACGCCGCAATGAGCGGCAGCGGCAGTGCTGTGTTTGGCCTGTTCAGGGAGCCCAGCACGAGCGCCAAGGAGGTGTTCAGCGATTGTTTTGTCTTTCAGCAAACGCTCAGGTGAATACGATTTTCTACTTCAGCGGAACGGGAAACAGCCGCCACGTGGCGGAGACCCTCGGCCGGCTCACGGGCGACCGCCTCGTCGACATGGCCGACGCCGGCAACGACGTGATGGCCGGTTGCCAGCCCGGAGCGCGTCTGGGGTGGGTGTTCCCGGTCCATGCGTGGGGACTGCCGCGTGTGGTGGAGCGGTTCATCGACCGTATGCCGGCGATGCGACATACGGAGACACCTTATTATATATACGCCATCCTGACTTGCGGCGACGACATCGGACGGGCCGACCGCCTGCTGCGGCGTTGCCTGGCGCGGAAAGGGCTGACCGTCGACAGCGTCTACTCGGTGCGTATGCCTAACGCGTACGTCGGTCTGCCGGGCTTCGACGTCGATGCGCCGGCCCTTGCCGCAGAAAAGCTGAACGCTGCCGAACGTGAGCTGTCCCTTATCGCCGCCGATGTCGTGGCGCGGAGGGTGGGCGTCTGCCGCGTCGTGCCGGGCGCCTGGCCGGGATTGAAGTCCGGTCCGCTGCGCTGGCTGTTCGGCCACCTCATTCCTACGTACCGGTGGTTCAGCGTCCGTCGCGACCGGTGTACGGCCTGTGGCGCGTGTCGCCGCCATTGCCCCACGCACAACGTCGTTGCCGACAGCGAGGGCCGCCCCGTCTGGCGCGACGACTGTACGGGGTGCCTGGCCTGTTATCATTACTGCCCCGCGCAGGCCGTACGCTATGGACCGTTCGCCCGCCGCAAAGGGCAGTATCACTACCCCGAACGTCAGGGGGAGTCCTCAGAGAAAAATTAGCAAACCTAATTCAATAAATCACTTAAGTTCAAATGAAGAAACCCATCCTGCTGATTGCGGCCTTGCTGTTAGGCACCGCAAGTCCTGTCGCCGTAGAAGCGGCCGACATCAACATCATCCCGACTCCGCGCGAAATCGTGGAGGGCGAGGGGGAATTTGTCCTGAAACCTACGACCACCTTCGCCGCCAGCGGCAAGGAAGCGCGGGCCGTAGCCGAATTTTTCATCGCCAAGCTCCGCGTGTCGACGGGGTACGACCTCGAACTGACGAAGAAGCGCAGCGAAGGTTGCATCTACCTGAAGCTTGACAAGTCCGTACACGAAGCCGAGGGCTACCGCCTGGCTGTCCGTCCGGACGGCGTGGAAATCCTCGCCCGCACCGACCGCGGTCTTTTCTACGGTATGCAGAGCCTCATGCAGCTCTTCCCGCCGCAAATCGAGGACGCCACGGGCAGCGGCCATCCGGTGACATGGAAAGCACCGGCGGTGGTCATCACCGACGAACCGCGCTTCGCCTATCGCGGCATCATGCTTGACGTTTGTCGCCACTTTATGCCCGTCGAGGTTATCAAGCG
This sequence comes from uncultured Alloprevotella sp., assembly GCA_944322325.1. Lineage (GTDB taxonomy): Bacteria > Bacteroidota > Bacteroidia > Bacteroidales > Bacteroidaceae > Alloprevotella. Next base: position 230,865 of record CALUOQ010000001.1, on the reverse strand, counting down.
GCAAATCGACATGCTCTCCCTTTTCAAAATAAATACCCTCCACTGGCATCTGACGGACGACCAGGGCTGGCGCATCGAGATTAAGAAATATCCCGGGCTCGCCGAGAAAGGCGCTTGGCGCACCGAGGGCGACGGTAGCCGTCACGGCGGTATTTACACGCAGGAGCAGATCAAGGAAGTCGTGGCCTACGCCCAGGAGCGTCACATCGACATTATCCCCGAGCTCGAACTGCCCGGCCACGGCCTGGCAGCCATTGCAGCCTATCCCTGGCTGTCGTGTACGGGCGATTCCATTACCCCGCGCATCATCTGGGGCGTGGAGGACGTCGTCATGTGCCCGGGCAAGGAAAGCACCTTTACCTTCCTCGAGGACGTCATCGACGAGATGGTCGAGCTCTTCCCCTACAAGTATTTCCACATCGGCGGCGACGAGAGCCCCCGCATCGAGTGGGAAAAATGTCCGAACTGCCAGACACTCATCAAGAAGCTCGGTTACGTCGACGAGAAGGGCCGCTCGAAAGAGGCGCAGCTACAGAGCTACGTGGTCGGCCGAATCGAGAAATACCTGAACAAGAAAGGGAAAAGCATCATAGGCTGGGACGAAATTCTGGAAGGCGGAAACCTGAACCAGACTGCCACCATCATGTCGTGGCGCGGCGAGAGCGGCGGCATCGCAGCTGCCAAGGCCGGTCACAACGTCATCATGTCACCCAGCAGCCACGGCCTCTACCTCGACCAGTACCAGGGCGACCCCATCCTTGAACCCACAGCCATCGGTGGCTATTCCACGCTCAAGAAAGTCTATAACTACGAGCCCGTGCCCGCCGAGGTGGCTGCGGAACACCGTGACCGCTACATCTGGGGACTTCAGGGCAACGTATGGGCGGAGTATATCCTCAACGACAAGCTGCTTGAGTTCCGCCTCTTCCCCCGCGCGTTGGCCATAGCTGAGGTGGGATGGACCATGCCGGGCCGGAAAAACTTTACGGACTTTGTCCGCCGCGTGGACAACGACGCCGCCGTCCGCATGGCCGCCCATGGCATCAATTTCCACATACCGAGTCCCGAACAGCCCGGTGGCTCGTGCAATCACTTGGCTTTCACGGATTCGACCACCGTTACACTCCAGACTACACGTCCGCTGACCATCGTTTATACCATCGATGGCAGTCAGCCCACACCGGCATCTGCTGTTTACGAACACCCCCTCACGTTCACCGAGGACGCCACATTGAAGACGGCCGCCCTGCTTCCCTGCGGCATACTCGGCCCCGTGCGCACCATCAGTATTGCGAAGCAGACACTTGCGCCTGCCGTCAGCGGATTGCGCGGCTTGAAGGGTGGTCTCGACGTACGCTTGGCCAACGGTTACTTTCTGCGTTCGGCCGATCTGGAGCAGCAGCCGACGTTCTACAGAAAGGCAGTAAGCAAAATTGAGGCCCTGCGCGGCCAGACACTGGTGCCCGGCAGCGTGCGTGACGTCGATGACTATGGCGCCATCGCCGAGGGCTACGTCAACATTCCCGAGGACGGCGTGTACGAGTTTGCTTCAAACAACTTCGAGGTCTGGATTGACGGTGTCAAGCTCATTGACAATGCCGACGACCCCTTCCGTCGCGCATCGCACTCGAACGCCCAGCGCGCCTTGGCCAAGGGTTTGCATCCCATCAAGGTAGTCTTCACCGGCGGTATCTTCTGCGGTTGGCCTACGTACTGGGACGGTGGCAGCGTGCGCTTCCGTCCTGTGGGCGGCAAGTGGGCGAATATCGGCGAGGACATGCTTTTCCGTAAATAAGCGCAGGTCCCGGCGCATTAGCCGGCCAGCGCTGCGAACACACTCCTCCTTTCGGTCCAATCCGAAAGGAGGAGTGTGTTTGTGCCGTTCGGTTTTGGATTCCGGACGGTCGGCCTCCGGTTTGCCGAGGGCAGACGGGCGGTCAGCGTCCGGCGTACAAAAGACGTCGAGGGCGCACCGGATAGGTGCGCCCTCGACGATATTAATACTGAGTATAGGCTTGTGTGGCCTTATTCGGCGTCCTCGGCCGGTACGTCCTGACGGTAGTCGGCCAGCTGGTCGGGCGTCATATTCATGATGAAGTTGTTGTGCTTCTCAATCTCGCTCTCAGCAAAGTTGGCGTAGACACGGGCGCTCTTGGCGAAGAGCTCGGGCGCCTGGCTGGCGTTGTAGATGAGCAGATGGAGCATGATGCAGTCCGCAGCCATCTCGACGAGGTGACGGGCGCAGATGTCGTGCATTTCCTGGTCCTTGGCGTCCTTGACGTGAGCGGTGCAGGCCTCGAACTTGTCGGCCATGGCCTTGACGCGGGCTTTGAGCGGCTCCATCTCGGCCGAGCAGGGCTGGGCTTCGAAGTCGCGCATCTGGGCCAGGTAACTGCCGTTGGTGACGTAGCGTATGGCGGCTACGACCTGGAGCTGCGTCGTGCCTTCGTAGATGCTCGTAATGCGAGCGTCGCGGTAGTAGCGCTGGATGGGGTAGTCCATCATGAAGCCCGAACCGCCGAGGATCTGGATGCCGTCGTAGGTGTTCTGGTTGGCATACTCCGAGTTCATGCCCTTGGCCAGCGGCGTGAGGCTGTCGGCCAGCTTGGCATAGAGTTTCTGCTCCTTGCGCTCGTCGGCGTCGAGCTTACGCTCGCGGGCGATGTCGTCGAGGGCCTTGTAGATGTCAACGTAGCGGGCGCACTGGTAGAGCAGGGCGCGGCCGGCGTCGAGCTTGGCCTTCATCAGGGCGAGCATGTCGTAGACGGCGGGGAAGTTGATGATGGCTTTGCCGAACTGCTGACGGTCCTTGGCGTAGGCGAGGCCTTCGTTGTAGGCGCCCTGGCTGATGCCGACGCTCTGTGCGGCGATGCCGAGGCGGGCACCGTTCATCAGGGCCATGACGTACTTGATCAGACCGAGCTTGCGCTCGCCGCAAAGTTCGGCATGGGCGTTCTTGTAGACGAGTTCGCACGTCGGTGAGCCGTGGATGCCGAGCTTATTCTCGATGCGGCGCACGTTGACGCCGCCTTGGCGCTTGTCGTAGATGAACATCGAGAGGCCGCGGCCGTCGGTCGTGCCTTCCTCGGAGCGGGCGAGGACAAGGTGTATGTCGGCGTCGCCGTTAGTGATGAAGCGCTTCACGCCATTGAGCAGCCAGCAACCCTCTTCCTCGCTGTACGTGGCTTTGAGCATGACACTCTGCAGGTCGGAGCCGGCGTCGGGCTCGGTCAGGTCCATCGACATGGTCTCGCCGGCACAGACGCGGGGAATGAAGCGGCTGTGCTGGTCTTCGTTACCGAACTCGTAGAGCGTCTCGATGCAGTCCTGCAGGCTCCAGATGTTGCCGAAGCCGGCATCGGTGGCGGCGACGATTTCGGCGCACATGGTGTACGGCGTGATGGGGAAGTTGAGACCGTCGTATTTCCGCGGCATCGTCATGCCGTTCATGCCGGCCTTTACCATGGCGTCCAGGTTGCGCTTCGTGCCCGAAGCGTATTCCACGCGGTCGCCTACGTGGTGCGGGCCTTCGAGGTCGACGCCCTCGGCGTTGTCGGCGATGGTGGTGGCGCCGATTTCGCCCACGATGTCGAGCACGCGGTCATACGAGTCCATGGCGTCGTCGAAGTCGACGGGCGCGTAGTCGAAGCTGTCCTTGTCGCGGAAGTTGCGTTCTTTCAGTTCGACAATCCGCTTCATCAGGGGATGGTTCAGCTCGAAACGGAGTTCGGGATGGTCTGTATAGTTGTTAGCCATTTTTCTAAGTTTAGGGTTGGGCGTTTATTTACTGTTCTGCTTGTAATACTTGATGAGCTTCGGCACGACGTCCTCTACGGCGCCCGTGATGACATAGTCGGCAATGTCGTTGATGGGAGCGGCAGGGTCGGTGTTGATAGAGATGACGATGCCGCTCTCTTTCATGCCGGCCACGTGCTGTATGGCGCCGCTGATGCCGCAGGCGATGTACACCTTCGGGCGCACCGTGACGCCGGTCTGACCGATTTGCAGGTCGTGTTCGCAGAAGCCCGCGTCGACAGCAGCGCGGCTGGCGCCGACTTCGCCATGCAGTTCCTCGGCCAGCTTGCGGAGCAGGTCAAAGTTTTCCTTGCTTCCGACGCCGTAGCCGCCGGCCACGATGATGGGAGCACCCTTGAGGTTGTTCTTGGCTTTCTCGACGTGGCGTTCAATGACCTTCACGACGTAGTCGGTGGAGGGGACGAAGTCGTCGACGTTGTGCACGACGACCTGGCCCTTATAGTTGGGGTCGAGCACCTCGGCCTTCATCACGCCGCTGCGCACGGTGGCCATCTGCGGACGGTGGTCGGGGTTGACGATGGTGGCGACGATGTTACCGCCGAAAGCCGGGCGGATCTGGAAGAGCAGGTTGTCGTAGTGCTTGCCGGCCTTCTTGTCGTCGTACGAGCCGATTTCGAGGGACGTGCAGTCGGCCGTGAGGCCGCTGGTGCACGAGGAGGAGACGCGCGGACCGAGGTCGCGGCCGATGACGGTGGCTCCCATCAGGCAAATCTGGGGTTTCTCCTGCTTGAAGAGGTTCACCATAATCGAAGTGTGCGGCTTCGAGGTGTAGGGGAAGAGGCGGGCGTCGTCGAAGATATGGAGCTTGTCCACACCGTAGGGGATGACTTGCGGTTCTACCTTGCCCGTGATGCCCGAGCCTATGCAGACAGCTTCGAGCTCTACGCCGAGTTCCGTGGCGAGCTTGCGGCCTTTGGTCAGGAGTTCGAGGCTGACTTCCTCGACGGTCGTTCCTTCTATTTCGCAGTAAACAAAAACGTTGTTCATATTGTCCTTTTTGCGCCGGCGGCTGCCGCGCGAGCGCGGGGCGTTGCCGGCTTGTTTGCTAAATGGGTTTTATCCGATGGTGTGGCTGGCGAGGAGTTCCTGTACGAGGCCTTCGACTTCGCTGTCGCTGCTGCCGAGGCGTTTGCTCTCTTTGGCCTTGAACACGATGTTCTGCACGGCTTTCACCTTGGTCGGCGAGCCGGCCAGGCCGCACTGGTTGAGGTCGGCGTCGACATCGGCGGCGCCCCACTGGGTCACCGTGAGGTAGGGCTTCCGCTTGTACTCGTCGGCGTAGGGCAGGTTCTCGGGCATTTCCATGGGCGCCATGGCGCGCTTGTACTTCATGACGAGCTTGGCGTTGCGCGGGCGGCAGGGGTCGGCGCTGCCGTTGACGGTCAGGACGATGGGCAGCGGAGCCTCGACCGTCTCGATGCCTCCGTCGATGTGGCGGCGCACGGTGATTTTGCCGTCGGCGCAGCTCAGTACCTCCTCGACGTAAGTCACTTGGTTAAGGTCGAGCTTTTGTGCCACTTGGGGACCGACTTGCGCCGTGTCGCCGTCGATGGCCTGACGGCCGCCGATGACGATGTCTACTTTACCGATTTTCTTGATGGCCATCGAAAGGGCGTACGACGTGGCGAGCGTGTCGGCGCCGGCAAAGGCACGGTCCGTCAGCAGGTAGCCGCAGTCAGCGCCCCGGTAGAGGCCTTCGCGGATGACTTCGGTGGCACGCGGAGGTCCCATGGTGAGGATGGATACCGTAGAGCCCGGATTTTGTTCTTTCAGGCGGAGCGCCTGTTCCAGTGCGTTGAGGTCTTCGGGATTGAAGATGGCAGGGAGTGCGGCGCGGTTGACGGTGCCTTCCGGCGTCATGGCGTCCTTGCCCACATTGCGAGTGTCGGGTACCTGCTTGGCAAGCACAACAATGTTAAGACTCATATTTTCCTTCTACTTATTTAATAAATGTGTTCGCTGATGGAAAAACGCCGGCCTTTCTGTGCCGAAAGGCCACCGGCGAAGTTCGCGGCAAAATTACGGAATTATACTTTTACCGCAAAGCGATACTTTGGTTTTCTGCACATTCGCGCGGTCGGTGAGCAACGCAGGGCGCTTCTTCGGCGCTGCCAGCGCAGGCAAGTGCTACGACAGGAAAAACAAGTACTACGACAGAATTTTCTGTCGCAGCGACAGGAATTTCTGTCGTAGTACTTGTTTCCGGCGGAAGCAGTGCCCGGCGGCGGGCACGTTTCGATGCACAAAATGCAGGCAGTGCGTGCAAAATCCGGGGCTGACGCGCCCTTCAGCTGCGTTTTGACGGCTTTTTGCAGTTCGCTGGCGAAAAAACGGGCGATAAATTTTGTCGTTACGAAAATAAGCCCTACTTTTGCATCGCTTTTGAAACGATAGACGGGCGCTTAGCTCAGTTGGTTCAGAGCGTCTGCCTTACAAGCAGAGGGTCGGGGGTTCGACTCCCTCAGCGCCCACAAAGGAAATCCCAAGTCTATCGTTCGCCCGAAGGCAGCCTTGCGTAAGGGGCGCTTAGCTCAGTTGGTTCAGAGCGTCTGCCTTACAAGCAGAGGGTCGGGGGTTCGACTCCCTCAGCGCCCACTCCCAAAGGAGCGGGGCTGTTTCGGAAAAGCAAAAGGGCGCTTAGCTCAGTTGGTTCAGAGCGTCTGCCTTACAAGCAGAGGGTCGGGGGTTCGACTCCCTCAGCGCCCACAGGGGCGAAGGCACTTCGGCAGTTTTTTGTCGGGGTGTCTTTTTTTTGTACCTTTGCTCCCGCAAGTATAACCTCCAAGTCCACATTTCTTATCATGGCTACAGTAGACGACAAGAAGATTATCTTTTCGATGGTCGGGCTGAACAAGACCATCCGACAGACGAACAAACAAATTCTCAAGAACATATACCTGTCCTTCTTCTACGGGGCGAAAATCGGCATCATCGGTCTGAACGGCTCGGGTAAGTCCACGCTGCTGAGAATCATTGCCGGCGTGGACAAGGACTACCAGGGCAACGTCGTATTCTCCCCCGGATATTCGGTGGGCTACCTGCCTCAGGAGCCCCAGCTCGACGACGACAAGACCGTGCGCCAGATTGTGCAGGAAGGCGTGCAGCCGGTGGTCGACGCGCTGGCCGAGTACGAGGAAATCAACCAGAAGTTCGGCTTGCCCGAGTACTACGAAGACGAGAACCGGATGAACGAACTCTTCGCGCGGCAGGGCGAGTTGCAGGACATACTCGACGCCTCCGATGCCTGGAACCTCGACAGCCGCCTCGACCGGGCTATGGCCGCCCTGCGCTGCCCGCCGGCCGACCAGCCGGCTCGCCATCTTTCGGGCGGTGAGCGCCGCCGCGTGGCCCTCTGTCGCCTGTTGCTCCAAAAGCCCGACATCCTGTTGCTCGACGAGCCCACCAACCACCTCGACGCCGAGAGTATCGACTGGCTCGAACAGCATCTCAACCAGTACGAGGGTACGGTCATTGCCGTCACCCACGACCGCTACTTCCTCGACGACGTGGCCGGCTGGATACTCGAGCTCGATCGCGGCGAGGGCATCCCTTGGCAGGGCAATTACTCCTCGTGGCTCGAGCAGAAGACCAAGCGCCTCGAAATGGAGGAGAAAGTGGCCAGCAAGCGGCGCAAGACCCTGCAACGCGAGCTGGAATGGGTGCGTATGGCGCCGAAGGCCCGTCAGGCTAAGGGCAAGGCCCGTCTTAACTCCTACGACCGCCTGCTCAATGAGGACCAGAAGGACAAGGAACAGAGCGTCGAGATCTTCATCCCCAACGGCCCGCGCCTCGGCAATAAGGTTATCGAGGCGCAGCACGTCGCCAAGGCTTTCGGCGACAAGGTGCTGTTCGCCGACCTCAACTTCTCGCTTCCGCCTAACGGCATCATCGGCGTCATCGGGCCCAACGGCGCCGGCAAGACGACGCTCTTCCGCCTCATCATGGGGCTGGAACAGGCCGACAGCGGCACGTTCGAGGTGGGCGAGACCGTGAAGCTGGCCTACGTCGACCAGCAGCACAAGGACATCGACCCCGAAAAATCGGTGTACGAAGTCATCAGCCAGGGTAACGAAACGCTGCGCATGGGCGGCCGCGACATCAACGCCCGTGCCTACCTGAGCCGCTTCAACTTCTCCGGCGCCGACCAAGAGAAAAAGTGCGGTGTGCTTTCCGGCGGCGAGCGCAACCGCCTGCACCTCGCCATGGCGCTGAAGGAGGAGGGCAACGTGCTGTTGCTCGACGAGCCTACGAACGACATCGACGTCAACACGCTGCGCGCCCTCGAAGAGGGTTTGGACGAGTTCGCCGGCTGTGCCGTCGTCATCAGCCACGACCGCTGGTTCCTCGACCGTATCTGTACGCACATCCTTGCTTTTGAGGGCGAGGGCAACGTCTTCTTCTTCCAGGGCGGTTACAGCGATTACGAGGTGAACAAGGCCAAGCGCCTGGGCCTCGAGGAGCCCAAGCGCATCCGCTATCGCAAGCTCGACGACTGACATTGTTCTGACAAAGGGTGCATCATGAAACAGCAGGACTGGAAAGAACGGCTCGGCGTAGTCTACTCGACCAACCCCGACTACGCCTACGACGTGCCGGCCGCCGACGAACCCGACACCCTGCCGCCCGCGCAGCAGCGGCTTCGGGTTCGCATGGAGCGGGCCGGGCGCAAGGGGAAAACCGTCACGCTCGTGACAGGCTTTGTCGGTACGGCGGACGACCTCAAGGCGCTCGGCAAGGCGCTCAAGACGTATCTGGGCACGGGCGGCACGGCCAAGGATGGCGAAATCGTCATTCAGGGCGACGTGCGCGAGCGGGTCGTGGCGTGGCTCAGGCAGGCCGGCTATGCGGACGTAAGGTAGGATGGACTGGCGGCGCTGGTTTTACCTGTCGCGGGCCGACCGTGGCGTGTTGCTCTTCCTGATGGGCTGCGTGCTGGCGGTCTTTGTGGTCTACAAGTGTCTGTACTCCGGCGGAGACGCACCGGCGGACTACACCGCGGCCGACGCCCGGCTGGAAGATTCCCTCCGTCGCGAGCTGGAGGGGCGGGTAGGGCTTCGCAAGGCGGCCGGACGCGATTCGTCCGCCACGCGGCGGACGCCCGAGACTTTCCCCTTTGACCCCAACCGGGCCGATTCCGCCACGTTCGTGCGGTTGGGGTTGCGTCCGTGGCAGGCCTCCAACGCCCTGAAGTACCGCCGCCGGGGCGGCCGGTGGCGTTCGCCCGACGACTTTGCCCGGCTCTACGGCCTGTCGGAGGCCGACTTTCGCCGGTTGCGGCCTTATATCCGCATCAACCCTGAGGATGTTCCCCATACCCCGGCGTCCGACCGCAGCGAACGCCGCGACACGGCGCGCCGCCGCTATCCTACGAAATTCTTGCCCGGAACGAAGGTCGACCTTAACCGTGCCGATACGAACACACTCCGCCGCATTCCGGGCATAGGACCCTACTATTCACGGGCCATACGCCGCTACGGCGAGCGGCTCGGCGGCTACGTTTCGGTGGCCCAGTTGAAGGAAATCGAGGGACTGCCTGCGGACATCGGGCGGTGGTTCGTGCTCGACAGTGTCGTAGAAATCCGGAAAATCCACATTAACCGCGCTACGTTCAAGCAGCTCGTCCGTCATCCGTACCTGAGTTATGAGCAGGTGAAAAGCCTCTTCGACTATCGCCGGAAGTACGGCGACATCAGCGGCTGGCAGCAGTTGCGGTTCTGTCCCGGCTTTTCGGACCGCGACGTGGAGCGGCTGATGCCCTACGTCGCTTTCGACTGATTTTTTCCAAAGTTTTTGTGCCCCTACGCGTAGTCCCCGTAAAAACAAGTACTACGACAGGATTTTCTATCGCTGCGATAGGATTTCCTGTCGTAGTACTTGTTTTTACGGTCTCCAGTGCCGGTGGCGACGTGAGTTGGGGTTAGGAACGAGTGGAGGTTTTTCTTTCGAAAGGCCAAAGCGCGGGGAAACGATAAATCCAGCGTTTCAAGTTTTGTCTGCCCTCGAATTCCGGTTGGGCGCCGTGCACGAATCGGCCGGCGCTTAGTGGCGCGGACGCAGGCAATACAAGGCGAACAGCCCGACTACAGCGAAACCGACCATCGGGACCACGAAGGCGGCGGACATACTGGCGCGGTCGGCGAAAATGCCCGTGAGCAACGGACCGACAGCGCCGCCCACGACGCTCATCATCAGGATCGATGAGGCCTGCGCCTCGCGGCCGGCGGCCCGGCTGAGCGACAGGGCAAACACGGTGGGAAACATGATGCTCTCGAACAAATAACACACGATGAGCGCGCCGACCGAGAGCCAGCCAACTTCGGCCACGACAAGCGCCATGCACGTCAAGGCACCCAGCGCGCAGACAAGCAATAACCGCTCAGCCGCCACGCACCGCATCAGGGCGCTGCCGCCGAAACGGCCCGCCATGAACAGGCTCAGGCCGCCGAACGAAAGCAGAAACGACGCGTGCAACGGCGAAACGTAGCCCGGGTCGCTCACATAGTTGATGAAAAACGTATTGATGGAGATTTCGGCCACTTCGTAGCTGAACAAGGCGAAAAGACCGAAGAAAAAGGTTTTGTCCAGGCGCCCGGACTTCGTACCGGGGGTGGACACATCGGCTGGGACGACGACTTCGGGAAGGCGAAGCCGGGCGAAGACGAAAGCGATGGCGCAAAGGCACACACCCAGTACGGCGTAGGGCACGGCGACTTCCCGGCCGACCGGCGCTGTCACGTCGGAAAAGAAAAACACACCTCCCAGCAGGGCGCCGAGGATACTGCCCAGACCGTTGAATGACTGCGCGCGGTTGAGCCGTCCGGCGGCGGTGGACGGGTCGCCAAGGGCCGTGACGTACGGATTGGCCGCCACTTCGAGCCACACCAGCCCGCAGCCTATCACGAACAGCGGGACGAGCATCCCATAAAAGACGCCGAGAGCACCAGCGGGGACAAAGAGAAAGGCACCCGCGGCGAACAGCGACAGTCCCGTAATGACGCCCTTACGTGTGCCGTACCGGCTGATGAGCAGACCGGCGGGCAGGGCCATCAGGAAGTAGGCGCCGTAGACCGTCACCTGGAGTAGGGCCGACTCGCTCCGGCTCACGCCCAACGAGAGCTGGAAGTGCTTGTTCAGGACGTCGAGGATGGCGCGTGCAAAGCCCCACAGCAAAAACAGCGAAGTGATGAGCACGAACGGCCAGTAGTACGCGCGGCTCACGAGGCAGACGACGTTCCGCTTAGTCATGGCGCAGGAATCTCAGGAGGTCGTCCAGATTCGTAATCACGCAGTCGGCCAGCGTATCGTCGGGCTCGTTGGCCGTCCAACCCTCACCTTTCAGCCACGCTGTGGCGCAACCGACGGCATGGGCCGGTACGATGTCTTTGTCGTACGAGTCGCCCACGACGAGCACCTCACTGGCCGGGCGCCCGGTTGCCTCGACGCCGAGGCGGTAGATAGCGGGATCTGGTTTGCGCACACCGACCACGGCCGACTCCACTACGTGCGAGAAAAAAGGCAGGTCGAAATCCTTCAGTATCGCATTGATGTTGCCGTAGAAGTTCGACACCAGAACCATGTCGTAGTGAGGCCGTAGGCGGGCCAGTACCTCACGGGAATGAGCCACGGTGCGCCGGGCGTACGCGTAGCAGTAGTCGGCCACGGCTTCGGCAGCCTCGGTCCGCTCGGCCTCTGTGGGAGTCCACACGCCGGCTTCAGTGAGAGCGCGCATCTCGATAGCCACTTTCTTGCCCAGCAGGATGCGGAAATTGTCGTCTGCTTCGATGAGGGGCTGCTTGGCCAATGTGCGCTCGCCCACGACGTAAGCCGAGCGGAAGTCTGCTTCTGCTACAGGTACGCCTATCTTTTCATAACCTTCCCACAGCACGTGGGCCCAGTGGCGCGCAGCGGTGTCGAGCGTGCCGCCATAGTCGAATATCAGGGACTTTATTCTTTCGAATTGCATACGGGAGTAGTGATTTTCTTGTTACCGACCTTCACCAGCGACACGCCGATGACAATCCATACCAGTTCGCGGATGCGGGTGAAGAAGCTGGCATAGAGGCCGAACACGCCGGGGATGGCCAGCCGGTCGACTATGATGGCCAGTCCGCCCTCGCGGGCGCCGAGCTGCATAGGCAGGAAAAACAGCATGTTGCTGAACAGCGACGAAAAAGCCAGTACCAGCACACAGTCGAAGAAGCTTACGTCGAGCGACATGGCGTTCAGAATGAAGTAGTACTCCCAAGCGTTGACCACACGGGCCAGATACTCGAAAAAGAGAGCGCCGTAGAAACGCCGGCCGCGGGCATGGAGGGCGGCTATCTGCTCGTCTATCTGGCTGAACGTAGCGGCATTTTTCTCGTACACCCTGACGGACCATTTTTTCAGGAGCGGCACTTTAGTCAGCAGCTTGAAAAACTTCAGTACCATGCCGTTACGATAGCCTACGTAAAAGAAATATACGACGATGACAAAGACCAGCATGAAGAGGGCAAAGAGCACCCAGAGCGCGGCGTCGACCGCGTGAATGCAGATAAAGAGCACTACCGAAGACGCCCAGAGGCAAAAGTGGGACAGCACGTGCATCATCGAATAGAGCACCACCGAGGACGCCGCGCGGCTCGTGCCGACCAGCGAGTTCAGCTCCATCATGCGGTAGGGGCCTCCGCCGAAACCGAAAGGCGTCGTGTAGCTGAACGCGAAGCCCGACACCGTGAGTTTGTAGGCCCGAAGGAACGACAGGCGGCGCCCGTCGCCGGCCGCGCTGTTAACGATGAGCTGAAAGGCCAGCGCGTTGAAAAAGTACACCACGACCCAGATGCCGACAATGGCAGGTAGCCAAATGCCGGCGCGCTTGAGGCGGACAACCAGCTCGGCATAGTCGACGTCGAACGTGGCCAGCATCACGCCGATGGCAAGGATGCCAAAGGCCAGGAAAAGGTTGCGATACTTAGGCTTCATAGTCGTTCAAACGGGCGGTGAGCTCGCGACACAGTCCTTCGTGGCGCGAACGCATGTAGCAGTAGATGAGAGTCATTACCGTCACTTCGAAAACGAAATACAGCCACGGCTGTCCGACGAGCATAACGACGTAAAGCACGATGGCGCGGGTGTTGAACGTCAGGATATTGGCATATTTCATGAGCGGCAGGCTGCCGCGGCGGAAGTCGTCGCGCAGCGTCTGCGGAATCTGCTCGCCGAAACGCCCGCGCAGCGCAGCGTAGAAGCGTTGGAACGCCGGCGTCTGCATCTCCTGCGAACGGGTGTAGTTGCCGTAGAAGTAGAGAAATGTTTTTGAGACCGGGTCCTTACGCCAAGTCAGAGCGCGGAAATCAGCGCGGAGTTTCTGCGAATTGTCGAGCTCACTGCCACTCTTCCCTTTGATGAAGTAAAGATGGATATTGCGATAGTAATCAGCAAGTTGACACTGCTTTGCATGAAAGATGAACCCCGAAGCCGCAGCAAGCAGCCAAATCCAGATTCCCCACTCGGGCGTGAGACGGAGGCAGATGGCGGCGTAAATCGCAAAGAACCACACGTCGCCGGCAAAGCCGTCGAGCACACGCCCCCACATGGTCTTTTTGCCAGTCATACGGGCAAGCTGGCCGTCCGCACTGTCGTAAAGATTGGCCCATACCAACAGGAGAATGCCTGCCACCGTGTGAAGCAGGTCAGGGTAGTAAAACATGACGCCGGCCGCTGCGCCGAGAATGATGGAAAGCAGCGTGACGACGTTGGGGTGTACGTTGAAGCGGTTGAAAAGGTTGGCCCACATCAGTCCCAGCGGGCGCGTAAAATGGATGTCAAGCCATTCTTCCGTATCCTGCGACTTGAATGTCGCTTCCAAGTTGTTGCTCATAATTTCTAAAGGATTCGTTGTGCTCAATGGCCCGGAGCACACGCGCGGCGATGGCTGCCGAAGCCGCCTCGCGACAGCAGGAAAAGCTGGGCCAGTCATTGAAATCAATAAAGTAGAAGGAGCCGTCCGGTTCGACGATGCAGTCGCCACCATAGACGGGCAAATGAAGCAGGCGGGAGGCCCGCTCGGCCTCGGCGGTGAGACGGGCGGTGTCGAAGGCGTATTTATGCGCCTTGCCGTTGTGGCGCTCAAGACCAAACTTGCTGAAGCCGCCGTCGGCGGTAGGATAGTAAAAGTAAAAGAAGCCGGAACCTTCCACGCCGTAGAACTTTAACAAATCGCCCGCAACGTGCTTGCATACAATGGCTTCCTTGATTCCTTTTTTCTGGAACTTCGCCCATTCCCGGCGTAGCTGTGCTTGGTTTTCAACGTAACATACGTCATCTGCCGACTGCGCGCAGGCATCGGCGCGCTTCAGCCAACAGGGGAAAGTCGGTTCGGGAAAGTCGTCCGCGCCTTGCACCGTCCATGTGGGCGGCATGGGGACTGCGTATTTGGCGAAACTGTCGGTCAAGACGGAGCGCCGGGCATTGCGCAGTCCTACGGGGGGATTGATAATGGGCAGGCTCAGGCTTTCAAGCAATGCGAGCGCCTCTCTGCTCCGCGCCATCGAAAATACGGCGTCGGCTTTCCGTGTTACGGAGGTTGTAAAATCTTCTTCTCCGACCAGCGTCACGCGGCAGCCTCGTGCTTCCAGACACGTGGCAACGGCTTGAAGAGCCGCCGCATCGCGGTCCGCGGAATTCGGAGAATAGCGCAGGGCTCTCCCGACCCCGACGACACAGGGACTAACCGGCATGGCTCAGGAATGATTCGGCTTTCCGGATATCCGTCGCGTGGTCCACGTCCAATATCTTGGAGAACACGTGGGCACGAAGCGCCAGCCCGTCCTTCACCAGTTGCCGCTGGAAATTACGCATACGGCTCTGACCTGAAGCGACGCAACGGCGGAGCGTTTCAATTGCTTGCGGCTGAAGACAATAGATACCTCCGGAAATATATTGGCAATCCTTGTTTTCATCGAAGAAGCCCGTGATGTTCAAGTCGTTGTCCGTGCCGACGTAAAGGGGCTTTTCGTCGTCGATGAAGTCCGTGACAGCCATCAGCCCGTCAGCCGTGCTGCGGCGGAATTGCTCGATGTAATCGGCAAATTCTTCTTCGCGGAAAATCGTGTCTACCGTGGTCAGACAGAACGGTGCGTCGCTCAGGAACGGGCTTATCTCGAAAAAGCTGTGCATAGAGCTCGGCGTGGTCTTCACGACGATACGGAGACGGCCCCGCCAGCTGCCGGCTTGCAACAGGCGGAGATGATGTTCGGTCTCAGGGTGCAACCGGTTGACGATAACGACGATTTCATCGGCATCGTTGGCGGCAAAAATGCGCAGCAAGCGATCAATCATGGCTTCACCGCCGATACGGACCAACGGTTTAGGCAGGGTTACGCCCTCCTGACTCAGCCGCGAGCCCTCGCCGGCTGCGATGATGGCAAACTTCATTCTTCGGCGCTCTGACTGGTTTTCTTGCGGGCCTCGTCGTCTTTGCGGTCCGTATTGCTTTGACGGCGCAGCGGATTGGCGTGTGCCTCTACGTCGGCCTTGCGGTTGCGCCAAATGTCGATAGCCGAATAAACCGCCTGTCGGAACGAGTTTTCGCTGGCGCAGCCTTGGCCTGCGATGTCGTAAGCCGTACCATGGTCGGGCGAAGTGCGCACAAGCGGAAGTCCGGCCGTGAAATTGATGCCGTCGTCCATCGACAGCGCCTTGAACGGCGCCAGTCCCTGGTCGTGATACATGGCGAGTACGCCGTCGAAGCGACGGTAAAGCCCGGCGCCGAAGAATCCGTCGGCTGCGTAGGGGCCGAAGCAGGGGATGCCGGCTTCGTTGGCCGCTTTTACGGCGGGAGCGATGACGTCGGCTTCCTCATTGCCGAGCAGTCCGCCGTCGCTGGCGTGCGGATTCAGCGCCAGTACGGCGATTCGGGGCAGCGAGATGCCGAAATCGGCGTGCAGCGAATGATGGAAGATGCGGAGCTTGGACACCAGACCGTCGACCGTGAGGGCCTGGGCTACGCCGCGAAGCGGCATGTGCATCGTAGCCAACGCTATCCGCATGAGGCTGTTTGCCAGAATCATCAATGCTTTTCCGCCGTTGCCGACGCGGTCCTCGAAGTACTCCGTATGACCGGGGAAATGGAAGTGCTCGCTCTGAATGTCGTTCTTGTTGATAGGCGCAGTGACGATGACGTCAATCAGCCCGGCCTTGTAGTCGGCCACGGCGCGCTCGAGCGAAAGGAAGGCGGCGCGGCCGCTTTCGAGCGTCGCCCGGCCGAAGTCGATTTTCACTTCCTCGGAGAAACATTCCACCAGGTTCAGTTTTCCGGACTCGGCGTCGCCGGCCGTTTCCACCGTGTTAAACGTCACGGAGCTGTCGATAGCCTTGCGGTGATACGCCGCCACTTTGGGCGAGCCATAGACCACGGGCGTACAGAGTTCGAGCATGGCGGGCTCGGCAAAGGTCTTGAAAATAATCTCGTAGCCGATGCCGTTGATATCGCCGTGGGTGATGCCCACACGTACCTTATGAGATTCCATAGCGTTACTATTATATTAATGTGTCCGCTGCTCCGACAGGCGGGCCTCCTGCTGGCGGGCCGTGGAGAGGAGGCCGCAAGCCGCAAAGATGTCCTGTCCGCGCGAAGCCCGGATGGTTGCAAAAATTCCGTGGTGAGTCAGATAGTCGCGAAAGCGCAACATGGTGTCCTCGTCGGCTCCGTGAAGCGGAGTGTCGGGGATGGCGTGAAAACGGATGAGGTTGACGCGGCAGTCGAAGTCGCGCAGCAGGCGCACGACGGCTTCGGCATGACGGCGACTGTCGTTGACTCCGCCGAATACGATATATTCGAACGAGAGGCGGCGCTGATGGGGTTCCGACTTCCGGTTGTCGCGCGTCGGGCGGCGGCAGAAGTCGTACTGGCGCAGCAGCTGGAGCACGTCGGTTATCGGGTAGGGTCGCTCGGCCGGCATCAGCGCTTCACGCTCGGCGGGGAAAGGATTGTGCAGGCTGACGGCCAAGTGGCAACGGCTTTCGTCAAGAAAGCGGCGCAGTCCCCGCATCAGGCCGACGGTGGACACGGTGATGCGCTTGGGACTCCAGGCATATCCCCAGTCCTCGGTGAGCACGCGGAGGCTGCGCAACACGTTGTCCGTGTTGTCGAAAGGTTCACCTTGCCCCATGAAAACCACGTTGGTCAGGCTGTCGCGTTCGGGCAGCGAGTAGATCTGATTGAGAATGTCAGTTGCGGAAAGACTGGCGGCAAAGCCCTGACGTCCTGTCATACAGAAAGCACAACGCATCTTGCAGCCCACTTGCGACGAGACGCAGAGCGTGGCACGCGAGCCGTCGGGGATGTACACGCTCTCTACGAAGTCGCCCGCCGACGTACGGAACAGATACTTGACCGTACCGTCCGTGGAGCGTTGCGCCTCGACCGGAGCGGACGCGCCTACCGTGTAGCGTTCCGACAAGCGCTGGCGGGCCGCCAGGGACAGGTCCGTCATTTCGTCGAGCGTCGCCACGTGTTTCACGTAGAGCCACCGCGCTATCTGCCTCGCCGTGCGCGGGGGCAGGTCGAGCGCCGTCGTGACTTGCAGCAACTCTTCGGGCGTCATGCCCAGTAAGGTTATGTGTGAAGACTCCATGACGTACTTCTTGTCGGTTCGTAAAATGTGGCGACAAAGTTACAAAAAACTTAACACTTACTCCCGGTTTTGTCATCGGAGCGTATCACTTTCCTGCGGTTCCGGACGGAAAAAAGGCCGCACCGGACATTTTGTCGCTCGGGGTGGCCTTGATTCTGGAAAGTCGGGTGGCGGAGAAAGGAGTCAGTCCGAAAGAATGTCAACGAGGTAGGTGAGCTTCACGACGATGGTCCCGTTGTTCGAGCGGGCGAAGACGTCGGTCTTGGAGTTGTCGAAAATGTCGCTCAGGCCGTAGTAGTAGCGCCCTTCGAGCATGAAGTGGCCGATGCGGGTGTTCAGCTCGATGCCGGCGCCGCCCGTGATGCCGTAGTCGAACTTCCGCTCGATACTCATGCCGTACTGCGCCGTGAGGTTGTTGGGCCGGTCGGGCGTACCGTCGGGCAGGGTGGTCCAGGTGCTGCTCTGGCTGCTGCTTTCGCCGATACAGTAACCGATTTGCGGCCCGGCCAGCACGTAGCCCATCAGGCCCCGTTTCTCACGTCCCCACGCCAGTCGCGCCAACATGGGCACCTGGATGTAGTTGAGGTGGCGTTCGTACGTGTCGGGCAGGGGCTCGTTGTTGCTGTCGCTGATGTCCTCGCGCCATCCCAGTTGGGCGTAGTTCACCTCGAGCTGTAGGGCGCAATAGGCTTTATAGTAGCGTTCGCTGGTGTAGCGCACCGTGACGCCGAACGCCGGCGCCATGTGCAGGTGTTGCTTGATGGTCGGGTCGAAGGTGATGCGGTTCATCACCCAGCCGGCGCTTGCGCCGATGGCCAGGTTGTTGCGCCGTTCGCCTACTTGGGCGTGCAAGGCCGGTGCCGTGACGGCCGTCAGGCCCAGCAAAAGAAGAAAAACGCGCAGCCGGCTCATTGGACAGAGAGTTTATCGATGGAGCGATTCCGGTTGTAGTGGATGAACCAGATGGAGTTGTTGACCACACCGCCTGCCGGGCTGACGCGCTCGAAGTGCATGGCACTCTGGTAGGGCTGGGCGGGGATGGCTTGTGTGGCAAAGGTGCTGCCGTACCGGGCAATGCCGCGCATCAGGTGAAGTCCGTTGTCGAATCCGAGCATTGCCATGCGCGGATAGAGCGGCATGAGTTCCGTGTGGAACCACTGCGCATAGTTGCGCTCGAAGTGGTGGACGGCAGGCGAATAGTTGTCGTAATAGAAATTGGTGAAGATGTACGTGTCGAGCGCGAAGAAGTGCTCCTGGTGAGCGACGACGTAGGCTTGCCAGTCGGGGTAGCCCATGAGCGAAACCTTGTACTGCGGATGAGCGGCGGTGAAGGCGAGCAAACGGGGAAGCAGGGTGTCGAGCGTGGCCTGGTCCGAAGCGTCGGGCAGGAGCACGTTGGGCGCGTCGGGCGCAAGGGCTGCCCGCAACTCGGCGTCGGTCGCCGTGGCCGAGACAGCGGTGGCGCTGCCGCCCTGCGCTTTGACCTGTTGCTGCATGTATCCGGCGAACTGTGCCTCGTTGCCCGCGGCGGTGCGGAGTACGACCAAGCGCGTCTTGCCGGAGAAGGCAAGGTTATAGAGGTCGTACACGGCCTCCTGCTTCTCGGCGTCGGGCGCGTTGAGCAGGTAGACGTAAGGGTTGGTGTAGACGTCGCTGACTTTCGAGGTAAAGGGGATGAACACGCGCACGCCGTTTTGCCGCCCGAACCGGCAGGCCTCTTCGATTTGCGCGCCGTAGAAGGGGCCGATGATGGCGTCCACGCCCGCGGCCTTCACCTGGGCCAGCGTGGCGGCCAGCGTGGCGTCGGCCGGGGTGTCGAAGGCGTAAACCTCGACGGACTGCCCCTGTCGCTTCAGACTGTCGACGGCCATGAGGAAACCGCGGTAGTATTCGAGACAACGCTCCTTGATGCCCGAATTGCCGACGAAGGGCAGCATGACGGCCACCTTGACGGGCCCGGCCGGGCGAGCCGCAGGCTGCGGCGCGGAGGCGGTGCCGACAAGCGTAGTTCCCGCCGTTCCTGTCGCTGCGTTAGTTTTTCCTGTCGCTGCGTTAGTTTTTCCTGTCGCTGCGTTAGTTTTTCCTGTCGCTGCGTTAGTTTTTCCTGTCGTAGTACTTGTTTTTCCTGTCGTAGTACTTGTACCGGTGGCAGGTATGCGGATGATGCTGCCCCGCTTCAGCTGGTAGCCGTGGGCCGACATTTCGGGATTGGCCAGTACGAGAGCCTCGACCGTGATGCCGTGCGTCTGGGCAATGTGCCATATTGTGTCCTTGCGCTTTACCTTGTACGTGGTGGTGGCTGCGGTGGCGGTGCTGTCCGCCGCAGTCGGCACGATGGGGATAAGGAGGGTTTGCCCGCTCTTGACGGCGGTGCCCTGCAAGCCGGGGTTGAGGCGGACAATCTGCTCGACCGTGACACCGTACTGCCGGGAAATGCGATAGAGCGTTTCGCCCGGTTGCACCGTGTGGCTGACCTGCCCGGCCGGCGACTGCGCCGATGCCGCGCCGCACGTCAGTGCGAACAATGCGGCCAGCCACAGGGCTTTTTTCGGTAGGATTTGCATGTATGATTCGGCTGAATGATGAGCAAAAGTACACAAAATATATTCTTCGGCGGAGTATTTGAAGAGAAATCCGTACTTTTGAAGCCAAATGAAAGCAACCTACGATTCTGCAACGATGAAGAAGACCCTGATTCTCGCCGGCAGCCTGCTGCTCGGCGCTATGCCTGTGACTGCCGACCACCGCATGGAAACGCCCGCCCAAGCCCTGACCGCCACCGCGGCGCCGGACGAGGACGAGCGGACCGAGGCCGAACGCCTGTTCGACGAATACCGCTTCGACGAGGCCGCCGACCTGCTTGAGGACGACATCGCCAAAGCCAAGCGCCGGCGCAAGCCGACCGAGGAGATGGAGCGCCTGCAACTCCTGGCACTCCGCGCGGCCAGTATGCTCGACGCGACGGAGAAGGTCGTATTTATCGACAGTATGGTGGTCGACAAGCAGCAGTTTGTCGACCATTACCGCATCGGTCGCGATGCCGGCAGGGTGGGGACGTACCGGACCCTTTTTCCGAAAGGAGAGCTACAGTTGGGACGCTGCGGACAGAGCGCCTTTGTCAATGAGTTGGGCGACATGGCCTATGTCGCCGTGCCCGACACCAGCGGCGACCTGAAGCTCAGCCGCGCCGAGCGGGCTGGAGGCCAATGGAGCCGGACGAGAGCGCTGGCGGGCCTGGCCGAACGGACGGGCAATCAGGATTTCCCCTTTGTCATGGCTGACGGCATCACGCTCTACTACGCTGAGGAGAGCGACGAAGGACTGGGGGGCTACGACATCTACGTGACGCGCTACAACTCCGATGATGAGCGGTTCGTGAAGCCCGAGAACATCGGTATGCCGTTCAACTCGCCAGCCAACGACTACCTTTATGCCATCGACGAGTTCAACAATCTGGGCTGGTTCGCCACCGACCGCAACCAGCCCGCCGGGAAAGTCTGCATCTACACATTTATACCCAACCCGTCGCGCGAGACGTACGTCCTGACGGAGTACAACGCGGACGAAGTGCGCGCCGCGGCCCGCATCGCGTCAGTGGCCCGTACGCAGGCCGGCTCCCGTAAACTGGCCGAAGCCAAGGCCGTATTGGCCCAGCTGCGCGCCGAACCGGCCGAGGCGGCACAAGGCAGTTCGTTCAGCTTCATTACGGCTGACGGTCGCCTCTTTACATCCGTCCGGCAGCTTCCCGACGCGCAGTCGCGCAAGCTGGGCGAACAGTGGAGCGCCGCCACGACGCAGCTGAGCCAGCAGCGCGAACAACTGGACCAGATGCGCCGCAGCTATGCCGCGGCCGACGCCGGAGGGCGGCAGCAGATGACTTCCGCCATACTGAAGCTCGAAAAGGACGTGGAGCGACTCGAAACACAGGCCGACCGGCTGGCGTCGCAATTGCGGCAGGCGGTTCGGGCCAAGCAGTAATCTCACAAAGTAAAGCCATGAAAGAATACTTCGAGGCATCGGAACTTATCCTCAACGACGACGGTAGTGTGTTCCACCTGCATCTGAGGCCGGAGCAGCTGGCTGACAAGGTTATCCTTGTCGGCGACCCGGGACGCGTGGCCACCGTGGCGGCTCATTTCGACAGCCGCGAGTGCGACGTGTCGAGCCGTGAGTTTCACACCATCACCGGAACGTACCGGGGCAAGCGCCTTACGGTGGTCTCGACCGGCATCGGATGCGACAACATCGACATCGTGATGAACGAGCTCGACGCGCTGGCCAACATCGACTTCCGTACGCGTACCGTACGGCCGACGCTGCGCCGCCTCGAACTGGTGCGCATCGGCACGTGTGGCGGCCTGCAACCTTATACGCCTGAAGGTACGTTCATAGCCAGTGCGAAGAGTATCGGTCTCGACGGACTCCTTAATTTCTATGGTGGACGCAACGCCGTTTGCGACACCGCGGCGGAGCGCGACTTCGTCGCCCACATGCAGTGGGAGGGCGATACGTGCAACGCTCACCCCTACGTTGCCGACGCCGATGCTGAGCTGTTGGAGCGCATCGCCGGGACGGATATGGTGCGGGGCATCACGGTGGCCTGCGGCGGTTTCTTCGGACCGCAAGGCCGCGAGTTGCGGTTGCCTCTGGCCGACCCGCATCAGAACGAGAAGATCATGCGCTTTGAGTACGGCGGTCTGCGCATTACCAACTTCGAGATGGAGAGCAGCGCGCTGGCCGGGTTGTCCCGCCTGCTGGGCCACAAGGCCGTGACGTGCTGCATGGTCATCGCCAACCGCCTGGCCGGGAAAGCGAACCCGAACTACAAAAACACCATCGACGGTCTCATCGGCCTCGTTCTGGACCGCATTTAACCCACTGCCGAGTCTTTTTATTTGAGGTGCGCCGTACGTAACGGCGCACCTCTGTTATTTTGTATGACGGGTACGTCACATAAAACAACGAGGGAACCTGCTTTGGGCAGGTTCCCTCGTTGTTAATATCAGCGGTCAAATTCGCGATTATTCGGCAGTCTTGGTCGGCGTGTTCGGAATGTCAGGCGTTTCGAACTGCGGCAGGTCGGAGTGGGCGATACGCTCCATCATGTCGGCCGAAATGGTCTTAAGTCCCATCGCCTCCATGTCGGCCTTGAACTCTTCCTTCATCTCCTTGGTCATGGCGTAGTAGTACGTGCTGTAGTCGCCGATTTGGAGGAAGATGGTGCGGAGGTAACCGTAGCGGTCGAAGAAGTCGTACAGGTTGTAACCACAGAGTTTCGAAGCCTTGCGGATGTAGTTCAGGGCAAAGGGGATGGTATTCGTCAACGTGGTCGAGCCGGCCGTGATGTAGCCCTCGGTGGCCCAGACGGACTCGGGGAACTTCTCCATGAACTCGGCGTAAGCGCCGTTCTTATTGTTGTTTTGCGCACGGGCCAGCAGCTCGTACTTGTCTACGGTGGTCTTGGCGCTCTTTACGCCGGCGGACCAGTCGGGCTCTATGGCCGAACCGTTTTCGTAGTCGTTCTGACGCAGTGACTCGTAGAGATCTTCCTGGAAGTCGACGACATAGCCTTCGTTGGTCGGTGTCGAGAAGTAGTTGTAGAGCATGTAGAACGGGGCAAGCTGCTCCTCTACGCCCACTTCGTAGATACTGAGTCCATGGTCGGGGTCGTCCTCGTACGAGGGGATGTTGTTTTCCATCTCAGCCCACTGGGCGCGCATTTCTTCCTGGAGGGCGGGACACCAGGAGAAGGCCGAGATGTTGTCGTAAGCGTTCTGGCGGCCCGTAGAAGTGGTCACGTCGCGCCGGTTCTCAAAGAAGTGGGCGTAGACGCTGGTCCAGGCGTTACGGATACGGCTGGGCTGATAACCCATGTGGAGGGTGTTGTAGCAGGAGTGCATGTTGTTGGTTACCTCGCCCTGACCGCCCCAGCAGAAATAGGGCGACATCTGGTGCTGGTGGCCCCACTCGTGACTCAGGCCCCAAATGGCGTCGTCGTCGTTGTACATCAGTGTCTTGCAGTTAAGGACGCGGCGTTCCTGGTCTACATGGAAAGACACGCCCATGCCGCCCTGGAACATGTAGTAAGTGAAGTTGACGTATGCCATCGTGCGGTTGTCGGGCACACGGTTGTACTTCTCGAGGCCAAGGAGCTTGTGCTCCCACGCCACGAGGCTGTCGAGCAGGTTCATGTACTGGATGTATCCTAGTGACGTACCATCGCTGGCCTTGCAGTAGTCATAAAGGCCTTTGGAGTATTCTTCGTCATTATAGGTAATGCCGCGCGAGGTCCAGACGGAGTGTACCTTGCTACCCACAAGGTCCATGAACTGGCTCGGAGCCTTGGCCAGAAGTTCGTGCATCTCTTCGTTCGTCTTGTCGGGCGAGAGGTAGCCGTTAACCTGACCGTTGATGAAGTGTACCTTGATGTCAGGATTGTTTTCAGGGGTTTCGTCGTCGTAGTAGCAGACGTAGGCCAGACCGTCGTAGTCATAGTCGTAGTCGATCACATTGAGGCCGTTTTGCAGTGCATAACTCATTGTATTTGGGTTGCTTCCGTCGAAATTACCTCCAATCTTGCCGGTGTACCAGGCAACGACCTTGAGGGCTACGGATACATTCTGAGGAATGCCACTGACGGCTACGACCTGCTGGCTGTGCGCGGGGATGTTGATACCCGTCACGCCGGAAAGCTGGTCGTAGTATTTACCGGGAGCAGCCAGCTGTTCGCTAAGGGCTTGCGGCGAGAGGTGGCACTCGTAGGACGCCACCCGGTAGTTCTTGTCGTAGTTGCCCTCATATAATATGGAGGCCAGATTCTGGATGAAGGGGTTGGACAGCGTGTCGAGCGCGTCGGCCGTGAAACCGTCGACCAGCTCGGTCATCAGTTCGTCCTTGAATACATTCATGCCCGGCATTGCCACATTCTTGCCGAACTCCATTTCCGCACACGACACGAAGTCGTTGGCACCGGAATAGACCTCGAACTTAATCTGAGTGGGATTCACGAGCGGCTGCTCGAACTCGACGCGACGGGGAGTGGAGGCGAAACCGAAATCAATGGTGGCCACGGGGGTCTTGCCGTCGTTTCCCTCGCATACAGCAAAGATGCTGACTTTGCCGAAGTTGCCATTGGTGTTGCCAGTACGCGGGGTGTAGGTGATGAAGTCCATCTCATCCACACTGCGGAAGTTGTACGTCAACACGACGGGATTGCTCTCCGTGGGAACGTGGATGGGGGTGCCACCACTGTAGGCGCTGTGGTAAATGGTGTTCGTATTGCCGTCGTAGGAATTGCTGATGGGCCCATCATTCTGCTGCGTGTTGGCCGTAGCTGAGATGGGGCGGAAATAATTGGCTGTCACGATGGACGCTGCCGACCCGTCAGCTTCTTGCTTAATCACCATTTCGCGTTCGAGCTTCCCATCCATGGCCGAGAAAGTCAGCGTTGCCGTACGTGCAGCCGGCACACGGTTTTTCGCCACATGGACGTAAATGGCTCCGTCGCTCCCTTTGCGGGCCGTGGCCCAATCGGCGTCCGAAGTAATGGTGTAGTCGAGGTTTGAGCGTACGCTGAGAATCAACGTACGTTCGTTGTAGCCGACACTTTGGTTATGCGGAATGAGAAGGGCCGGCGCCACGTCCTTTCCAATTGTGCTTTGGGCTGAAACCGACAGAGAGCAAGCAAGAAGTGCGGCTCCCAAACTCATTTTCAGGATACTGCTATATTTTTTCATCGTTAGAAGTTTTTCGTGAATTGTACTTAAAAGTTAGAGTCTGACCGTCTTTCCGTTGACGACATAAACGCCCTTTTCGAGTTTGACTTGCGTGGTGGCTGTTCCGACGGAGCCTTGCCAAACCGGCTGGCCGGAAACGTTGAAGACCTTAACAGCCGTTGTCTTGGAAGCCGACAGCGAGAGAACACCGTCACCGACGGAGATTTGCAATCCGTCACCTGCTGCTACGGCATCGTTGATGTTGTCAGCAACCGACGCATATACGGCAAACGGCTCTGTGCTCGGGATGAATCCGTCGGTGCGATAGGGCGATGCGCTGGGCTCGAACTGACAAACGACGGAGTCGAACGGCTTCAGGAAAGAGATGACGCCACCCGCGTCGCGGTAGTCGGTATTAGCCGTGAGGAGGGTGCGCTCGCCGTTTTCGACTTTATAGATGCGCATGAAGCAGATGTTGTTTCCCCATACGTCCCGGCGATAATCGTCCAAGTTCACGGACTTCACACCTTCGTCCGCAGCATCGCTGACAAGCATGTAAGCCGGTTTCCAAGGACTCGTGGAGGTCTCGAGTTCGTCCGAGAGGTCAATAGTCCCTTGCGGCATGTACATAAAGTAGTCGGGTAAAGCACTATTGGGCAGCAGCGAATTGAAGCCTAACCGATTGTTCCGGCAGTCGTAAACATCCAGACAACGGGCTTGCCGCAATTCTTCAGCCAGAATGATGCGGTTTAACTGATTGTTGGCGCAGTAGACCCCCTTGACACCGACCGCGGTGCGGAGGTTCAGGGTATTCAGTTGATTGTCGGCGACTGAAACGTCAACAAGATTATTCATTCCGCCAGAAATAGAGAAAGACGTCAGTTGGTTTGCGTCGCCGCAAACGGTCGTAATGTCCGGAGCCGTGAAAGCAAGGGTTTTCACATCGTTCTCACCGAAATTCAGATAGTCGATACTGCGCGAACTGGTCATCGATAGGGACGTGAGCTGGTTGCCGGACACGTCGACGGAAAGCAGGCTGGGAATACCGATGAAACGCGTCAGCTGATTGTTCGCTGCAAGCAGATTTTGTAATTTCTGGTTGCGGGTAATTGTCAGTGCGCTGATTTGGTTGTTCGAGCAGTTAAGGTCCGTCAGCTCCGTATTGGAGCTGGTGTTTAATTCGGTGAGCTGATTGTTCGCGCAACTGAAGGATTGCAACTGCGGTGCCTTGGATATGTCGACTGCGGTAAGTCCGTTATCCGAGCAGCAGATGAATACGAGCTTTTCGTTGCCCGTCAGCGTGACCGTACTCCCCTTGACGGGGGCAGAAATCGTGTCTGTCGTGTAAGCGACCGGGGTGCCGTCACCCCAATCAACCGTGACACCGCTGGAAACCTTATTGGTCACGAGCGTCATCGTTTCGCCGACGGCTTTAGCGGTAGTGAAAGTTACCACTTGGTCCTGAGCAACTCCGGAAGCTCCGAACGCAAAAGCCGCAAAGAGTGAAACAAAAAAGTAATTGGCTTTTTCCATAACTTATAATAAACGGGTTTGTATCTATTTCCGTGCAAATAAACAAAGAAAAAATGATATGTAACACTTTCGTAAAGCACGAAAGTTTGTACACGAACTTTTTTTAACTATAGTCACCGTGAAAGAAAAATGCGCCTTTTTGATATATTTGTTTGGCAGGCATAGAAATAATGGCTACTTTTGCGTCTATACTTACGTACCTTATAATAACAAATACCGTTATGCGAGTAATTATCGAACCTACTTATGAAAAACTGTCCCAGTGGGCAGCTGATTACGTAGTAAACAAAATTAACGCTGCCCAACCGACAGCAGAAAAACCCTTTGTGCTGGGTTTGCCGACAGGCTCTTCTCCCATCGGCATGTACCAGGCACTCGTAAAGGCCAATAAGGAAGGAAAAGTAAGCTTTAAGCACGTGTTGACGTTCAACATGGACGAATATGTCAACCTGCCGGAGTCGCATCCCGAAAGCTACCACTCATTTATGGCCAAGAACTTGTTTGACCACATTGACTGCCCGAAGGAAAACATTCACATTCTGAACGGAAACGCAGCCGACTTGGAGGCTGAGTGTGCCAACTATGAGAAAATGATTGAGGAAGCCGGTGGCATCGACCTCTTCATCGGTGGTATCGGTCCGGACGGTCACATTGCGTTCAACGAGCCGGGTTCTTCCCTGACGTCCCGTACCCGCGTAAAGACGCTGACCACCGATACGCGCATCGCCAACTCGCGCTTCTTCGGCGGCAATCCGGACAATGTGCCGGCTCACGCACTGACCGTAGGTGTCGGCACCGTTATGGCTGCCAAGGAAGTCCTGATTCTCTGCAACGGCCACAACAAGGCTGCCGCACTGAAGGCTGCCGTTGAAGGCGGTATCACGCAGATGTGGACTATCTCTGCGCTTCAGATGCACCAGCACGGCATCATCGTATGCGACGAGGCTGCTACGGACGAGCTGAAGCACGGCACGTATAAGTATTTCAAAGACATCGAAAAGGATCAGCTGTAATCCATAAGCTGGAAAATATCGAACAAAGTAAGGAGGCTGTGGCCCACTGAGGGTGACAGCCTCCTTTTCAAAACGGCTCAGAATCATGGAATCCCCCTCCGCAACGCCTTTTGCCCGCCCGGTCTACATCATGACCAAGCCGGCCGGAGCGCTTTGTAACCTGGCGTGCAAGTATTGCTACTACCTTGAAAAGTCGAAGCTCTACACGAACAATCCGCGTCACGTCATGAGCGACGAGCTGCTCGAACGCTTCACGCGCGACTACATTGCCATGCAGACTTCGCCCAACGTCTTGTTTACATGGCACGGCGGTGAAACGCTGATGCGCCCCATTTCGTTTTACAAAAAGGCGCTCGAATTGCAAAAGAAGTACGCAGGAGGCCGAAACATTGACAATTCCATTCAGACCAACGGTACACTCATCACTGAGGAGTGGGCCCGTTTTTTCAAAGAGAACCATTTTCTGGTGGGGGTCTCCATCGACGGTCCTCAGGAGTTTCACGATGAATACCGAAAGACACGTACGGGAAAGCCATCCTTCCTTCAAGTCATGAAGGGCATCCAATGGCTGAACCGTTACGGCGTCGAATGGAACGCAATGGCCGTCGTGAACGACTTTAATGGCGATTATCCCCTCGATTTCTATCATTTTTTTAAGGAAATAGGCTGTCATTATATTCAGTTCACCCCCGTGGTGGAGCGCTATTACCGGCATCCCGACGGCCGTATGTTGGCTTCGCCCATTGATGGGGCTGTAGCCGAACTTACGGACTTTTCAGTTTCACCGGAGCAGTGGGGAAAATTTTTGTGTACGCTTTTCGACGAATGGGTGCGGAATGACGTAGGAGAGTATTTTGTCCAGATTTTCGATTCGACGCTCGCAGGATGGATGGGGGTTCCGCCCTCTCTGTGCTCCATGGGCGAAACGTGCGGACATGCCGGCGTCATGGAGTTCAACGGTGATGTCTACGCGTGCGACCATTATGTGTTTCCGGAGTTCAAGTTAGGAAATATCTATCAGGACACCCTGACGAACATGATGTACAGCGAACGGCAAATGCGTTTTGGCAACAACAAGCGTGACTTGCTCACCCGGCAGTGCCGTGAGTGTGATTTTCTGTTCGCTTGTCACGGTGAATGTCCCCGCAACCGTTTCGCGCAATCCCGTGACGGCGAAGACGGGCAGAACTACTTGTGCGCAGGATATTATGAATACTTCCAGCATGTTGCTCCCTACATGGACTTCATGAAATATCAGCTTCAGCACGAAAAAGCTCCGGCAAACGTGATGGAGTGGATACGCCAAGATATGCCGGAATACCGAAAATAAGACGTATCTTCTTGAGACAGTTGCAGAAAAGGAGATTTTAACCAAAAAGCGCTTGGAGGCATAAAATGCAAACTCCAAGCGCTTTTTATTTCAATGATGGTCTGCTTATTGAATAACCAGGCGGTCGGCCTCAGCTGCCTTGTCGAGCACCCAATCGGTGGGGACGTCAGTTTCCAGAAGCCGTTCGCAAAGCGGGTCTTCGACGTAAGTCTGAATGGCCCGGCGCAAGGGACGCGCACCATATTGGGCGTCGTAGCCCTTGTCGACCAAGAACTGCATAGCGGCATCGGTCAGGCGTAATGTGCAGTTCCTGTTTGACAGACGAGCGGACAAAGCTTTCAGCTCAATGTCTGCGATGTGACGAATGGCGTCACGCGTCAAAGGAGCGAACGTAATGATTTCGTCCAAACGGTTAATGAATTCGGGAGCAAACTGTTTGTGCAGGGCTTTCTGTATGACACTGTCGGCCGCGGCTGCGTTGGTCTTATCGTACGTTCCGCTCGTAAAACCGATTCCTTGGCCAAATTCGCGAAGCTGGCGGGTACCGCAATTGGAGGTAAGGATAATGATAGTGTTCCTAAAGTCCACGGTCACGCCATTGCTGTCCGTAAGCCGTCCCTCATCCATCACTTGCAGCAGGAGGTTGAATACGTCGCCGTGGGCTTTTTCGATTTCGTCGAGCAGGACGATGGAGTAGGGACGACGGCGCACTTTTTCTGTGAGCTGCCCGCCTTCGTCGTAGCCGACATAACCCGGAGGAGCACCGACCAAGCGACTGACGCTATATTTCTCCATGTATTCGCTCATATCGATGCGGATGAGTGCGTCGGGAGAGCCGAACATGAAATCGGCAAGGCATTTGGCCAAATGGGTCTTACCCACACCAGTCGGACCAAGGAACATGAACGTACCGATAGGCCGCCCCGGGTCTTTCAGCCCTACGCGGCTACGGGTGATGGCACGCACCAGTTTTTCGATAGCCGCATCCTGTGCGATGACCTTAGAGGCCAATTCTGCTTTCATGCCTTTCAGGCGGGCACTTTCCTCGCCAGCCATACGCTGCACGGGGATACCGCTCATCATGGATACAACCTCTTCAATTTGAGGGCGGTCCACGATTTCGCGATGCTCCGCCATGGACGCCTGCCACTCACGTGTCAATTGTTCCAGTTTCTCTTCTTCTCCGACAATCCGGTCCCGCAATTCGGCGGCCTTTTCATATTGTTGATTGCGCGCCGCTTCAACCTTGGCGAGCGTCAGGTCTGCTATCAGCTGCTCCTGCTGTTCTACCTCATGGGGCGCTGCTGCACTTACGAGGTGGACACGGCTGCCCGCCTCGTCAAGTACGTCAATGGCCTTGTCGGGAAATGCACGGTCAGTGACGTAACGCTCCGTCAGACTGACGCAAGCCTTCAGAGCCTCGTCGGTATAGCTGACGTTGTGGTGCTCTTCGTACTTGGACTTGATGTTCGTGAGAATCTGAAGTGTCTCCTCGGCCGTCGTGGGTTCGACCAGAATTTTCTGGAACCTGCGTTCGAGCGCACCGTCTTTCTCGATGGATTTGCGATATTCGTCAATGGTTGTCGCACCGATGCACTGTAGTTCGCCACGAGCCAAGGCGGGCTTAAGCATGTTGGCCGCGTCCATAGAACCCGGGGCCGAGCCGGCACCGACGATGGTATGGATTTCATCCACGAAGAGGATGACTTCCGGATGTTCCTGAAGTTCCAAGATAATGTTGCGGATGCGTTCTTCAAACTGTCCGCGATATTTCGTTCCGGCAACTACAGAAGCCATATCCAGGGCGACAATGCGTTTTCCCATCAGCGAACGAGGAACTTTTTTCTGTGCGATGAGCAACGCCAGTCCTTCGACAATAGAGCTTTTGCCCACTCCAGGTTCACCGATAAGCACTGGATTGTTCTTCTTTCGGCGGCTGAGTATTTGGGCTATGCGCTCAATCTCCTTGCTGCGCCCCACCACTGGGTCCAGTTTACCTTCCTCGGCTGCACGAGTGACGTCCACACCGAAATTGTCGATGACAGGGGTGTCGCTCGTCGGCTTCTGCGCGTGGTTCTGGGTGGGACTGTGACTCGTATTTGCCGATGAATTTTGTCCGTAAGCGGAATCTTCTTCTTCATCCTCCACGCCAAAACCGGCCTGAATGTCAGGTTTAAGGTTCAGCAAAGAAGCCACATTTTCGTAATTGATGGAATTTTCGTTCAGTGACTGGCGCGCAACGTTTGATTCGTCGCGCAGCATAGCCAGCAACAAATGTTCTGTGTCGATTACGCTGCTTTTAAACAAGCGTGCTTCCAGAAAACTCATCTTCAGGATGCGCGATGCGTCGGCGCCGATAACAATGGCTTCCGGCTTGGTGACTGAGACGGAGCCCAACTCTTGCTCCGCGAGATGGGCCTCGATTGTGGCTTTGAGGCGCCCCGGCTGCAAGGGGAAGTGATGAATGACTTCGATGGCTTTTCCTTCTCCGTTCTTCAGCAATCCCAGAAGAAGGTGACCCGGTCCTACCGCATTATTATGTAAACGGCTGGCCTCTTCCTTGCTATATGCAAGAACTCGAGACAAGTTCGGCGATAATTGATAGTTCATTGTAAGTTTCTTCTTTGTCGCTGATTAGTACATGATTAAGTATATGCCTAATTACAAATAACGTGCCACGAACTTCTGACGTCAGAACTTGACTTTCAGCATGGTGGCTCCCAATGCCGGGAGACTGACATGGACAGCTTGGTCGGGGAGTAAGTCAATCGTGGCATTTTCTCCGCTTAGTAGGTCGATGGCATGTCGTTTTCCCGGTTTTAAGTGGAGAAAGTCGAAAGCGTGCTGAGGCAAAAAGACACCTACATGACACGGCGTATCGTCAAAGTTGGCGACCACAAGAATCAATTCGTTTTCTTTTTGTCTGAGGAAAGCATATTGCCGGTCAGGATTGAAACCCTGTTCGCGGCCATAGTTGGCATACATCAGGTCGAAAAAGACGCCCTCGCGAAGAGCAGCCTCGCGCTGACTGAGCGTAAGAATTGTATGGTAGTATTCGTGTAACTTCTGTTCTTCGGGCGTTAAGTTTCCTTCGAGATACCGTTTTATAGAGGGCACCGACCAATAATCGAAAATCGTGGTCCGGCCGTCTTTCCCGCTGAATCCCTCTTCGTCCATGCCGCGTTCGCCAAATTCCTGTCCGGCATAAACCATAAACGGATTGCTTCCCATGCAGGCACTCACTATCAGAGCCGGAATGGCCGGGCGACCGTTACCTGCGAAGAAGTCCGACGCAATTCTTTGCTCGTCATGGTTTTCAAGGAAGTTCAGCATGTGGCCCTTGATGTCATCGACTTGTTGCCAGCAACCGGTGATGGCGGAAGCCGACTGACAGCGACAGACCACACCACGGAGCGTGTCGTAAAGTCCGACCTTGTTATAGAGATAGTCGAAATGGCCTTGAGCGATATAATTACGGTATTCGTTGGGATTATATACTTCGGCGATAAAAATGAGTTTAGGGTGTCGCTCCTTTATCTGGGGAATTACCCATCCCCAGAACTCCACCGGGACCATCTCAGCCATATCGCAGCGGAAAGCATCAATGCCTTTGCCGGCCCAAAAGAGCATAATGTCACGCATCTTGAGCCACGTGTTCGGCGTAGGGTCAAAATGCGTCCCACTTCCACCGCAGTAGTCCACGCCATAGTTTAGCTTGACCGTCTCGTACCAGTCATTCACTTCCGGAAAAGCGTCAAAACGATTGTTGCCCGTTGCCTTAGCCGGATATTCCTTATAGGGCGACGGCGCCACATGGAGTTGGTCGAAGGAGGTGCGTAGCGGTTGTCCGGGGATATAGTAGAAATTGTTTTGCGCCGAAAAGCTGCACGAAGTATCATCGTCCTCTCCCAAGTCGCGAACCTTGCGAGGCTTTACGTCCGAGTGGTATTGACGGGCCACGTGGTTAGGAACAAAATCCATGACAAAGCCAAGTCCTGCGTCGTGAGTACGTTTGACAAGCTGCGTAAACTCCTGCATCCTGCGGGTGACGTCTACTGCCAAATCGGGGTCGACGTCGTAATAATCTTTAATGGCATAGGGAGACCCAGCCTTACCTTTGACGACTGCGGGATGGTCAGGGTGAATCCCATAAGCTGAATAATCAGTTTGAGTCGCGTGCTCCAGAAGTCCTGTGTACCAGATGTGCGTATATCCGTCGGACTTGATTCGTGCGAGCACTTCTTTCGTGAAATCGTTCATCTTTCCGCACCCGTTTTGCGCTATGGAACCGTTTTTCTGACAGCCGTCAGTTCGGTTTCCATAGAGGCGGGGCAGAACTTGATATATGAGAATTTTCTTATTCATTACCATCGTGACTACAGGAACTATATCACAAAAGCGCAACAAAGTCAAAGCCCGATTTATGGTGCAGGGCCTCAGCTTTGTCGCGCTGTGAGGATAAATTTATGGTATGCAGTTTCGAAGTGAGGGCTTATTCAATGATGGATACTCCGTGTACGGAAACGGCATCGTTGCCCTTGCAGATTTTTACAATCATTCCCTGCAAAGCCTTTCCAGGGCCGCATTCGATGAATTCGGTCGCACCGGCTGCTACCATATTGTTTACTTCTTTTGTCCAAAGTACAGACGACGTAAGCTGAGCGATCAAGTTTGTTTTGATTTCGTTAGGATCGGTATGTGCAGCGCCGTCGACATTCTGATAAACAGGACAAATAGGTTTGTGGAACTCCGTAACGGCAATCGCTGCTTCCAACTCCTCCTTGGCCGGCTGCATCAGAGGCGAGTGGAAAGCTCCGCTCACGGGGAGCACCAATGCACGCTTGGCACCGGCTTCTTTCATTTTCTGACAGGCAGTTTCTATAGCGGAAACGTTACCGCTGATGACCAACTGTCCGGGGCAGTTATAATTGGCCGGCACTACAATGTTGCCGTCCTGGCTGATTTCTTTGCAGATGTTTTCAATGGTTTCGTCGGCCAGTCCGATGATGGCTGCCATCGTCGAGGGAGTGGCTTCACATGCTTTCTGCATGGCCATGGCTCGTGCGTAAACCAGTTTCAGACCATCCTCGAAACTCAGTGCGCGAGCGGCAGTCAGAGCAGAAAGTTCACCCAGCGAGTGGCCGGCAACCATGTCAGGCTGGAATTCGTCTCCCAAACAGAGCGAGCAAATGACGCTGTGAAGGAATACGGCGGGCTGAGTGACTTTGGTTTGTTTCAGTTCTTCGTCCGTACCTTCGAAAATTATATCTGAAATCCGGAAGCCGAGGATGTCGTTGGCTTTTTCAAAAAACTGCTTGGCAACAGGATGTTTCTCGTACAAATCCTTACCCATTCCTACGAACTGAGCTCCTTGTCCAGGAAAAACGAATGCTTTCATTACTTATTGAGTGATTTAGTCAGTATTTCTGTTATTGCAAAACGTCACGCAAAATTACGGATTTTCCTTGAGTATTAGTGGTCGGGGCGCGAAAAAATGGTTAACAGGACCTGCGCCTTTTCCTATTTGCATTTCGCAGCCGGTTGTCAGTGCCTGATTCAGGTATGATTTAGCTTGTTTCACCGCTTCGGGGAGGAAAGCACCCTGGGACAGGTATGCGCAAATTGCAGACGACAGGGTACATCCTGTTCCGTGCGTATTCAATGTCATGATGCGGGGGGCGGAAAAAAAATGTACTTGTCCGGAGTGAAAGAGTATGTCGACAGTTTCTTTCCCGTGCGTGAGATGTCCGCCCTTAATAAGGAACGACGTTTCGATGTGGGCCAAGCGCGGACGTATCTGTCTGACGACCTCCTCGGGTGTGGCGATACTTTCAGGCGTTACCCCAAAAAGGATACAGGCCTCTGGCAGATTGGGTGTTACCAAAGTACACAGGGGGAACAGTTCGTTCTTAATGATTTCGAGGGCATCGCCCGAAAGCAGCGAACGCCCGGTTGTGGCGGCCATGACGGGGTCATATACCACGGAGCGTGTGTGCGAACGAAACTTCGCCAGATTCCGCACGACAGCCTTGACGTTGGCAGCATTGGCCAGCATTCCGATTTTTACGTGAACTTCGTCGAAGTCAGACAAAACAGCTTCGAGCTGCGCCTCGACTATGGAGTCCGGAATCGGGTGAACCGCAGAGATGTCCGTCGTATTCTGAGCCGTCACGGCTGTAATTACATTCGCACCGTAACAACCCAAAGCCGAAAATGTCTTTATGTCCGCTTGAACGCCTGCTCCGCCGCTTGAGTCGGACCCGGCGACACTCAGACAGATACAAGGATATTTCTTCACGTCAGGTTATTCTTGTGTGCCCCGAATAAGCTGAAGGAATTCCTCGCGCGTTTTGGCTTGATTGAAAGCACCGCAAAAATCACTCGTTGTGGTGACCGAATTTTGTTTCTCGACGCCCCTCATTTGCATACACATGTGCTTGGCTTCAATCACCACCATTACGCCGAGCGGACTCAGTGCGTTCTGGATGCATTCCTTTATCTGAAGGGTCATTCGTTCCTGTACCTGTAGACGGTGGGAAAAGACATCGACGACACGCGCTATCTTGGACAGTCCCGTAATGTAGCCGTTCGGAATGTAGGCGATGTGAGCCTTTCCGTAAAAAGGAAGCATGTGGTGCTCGCATAAGGAGTAAAAATTAATATCCTTGACGATGACCATTTGCCGGTAATCTTCCTTGAACTTTGCAGAGTTCAGGATTGATTCCGGATCCATCCCGTATCCTCGCGTCAAAGTCAGCATGGCCCGACTTACCCGTTCGGGCGTTTTCAGTAGCCCCTCGCGCGTAGGATTTTCACCCAAAAGTTTTAGAATTTCCCCGTAGTGATAGGCCAGCTGGCTGATTTCGGAATCCATGTTTGTCGAAACGGTTAGGGAAGCCATATCGTACTCTTTACTACGCTTACTTCTGGAAAAATGCCTTCCTTACGGAGTTTGGCTGCATACTCGGCTGCTTCTTCCTGAGTGCGGAAATCTCCTACGCGGCAAATCCAGCGAGGGGAGGCAAAGTGGGCGTAAGGTATCAGTTCAGGAAATTCTTTCCGGCAGAGGCGACCATATTTTTCTGCCGTCATCCGGTCTGCGCGTGAATTGCCTCCCGTGTATATTTGTATGCGATAACCGGTTCCTTTCCGCCGACGGATTTGTCCTTCTGCGTTTGTTCGCGTTCCTGATGTAATGTTCTTGTGCTTGAGGGTATTCTTTGCTGTTTCCGCGCTTTTTTTTGAAGCGTTTTCACCTTGCGATGAGGCTTCGTTGGTTGTCGTTGTCGTGCGTGACGCCGTGTTTGGAGAAGCCAAGTTGTTGACAAGTCGTTCCAGATCTTTGGTTTGATGGATGACGACTTTTCCTTGTCCCGCTCGTGTCGTCGCCAGGTAATCCGTAAAAGTGGATTGAGCCTGTACGGTAAGCGCAAAGAAACTGAATGTTATGAGTAATTTATGTTTCATCTGCTGAGTTCAGAAATAAAACATGGGGGACACACACCGGTCGTTGTGTCCGGCTGTGTCCCCGTAATGATGTCCAATTATTTCCAAGCGTCGATGATACCCTTGAAGTCGGCAGCCTTCAGGGCAGCTCCGCCAATGAGGCCTCCGTCTACGTCAGGTTTGGCAAACAGTTCCTTGGCGTTGCTCGGCTTGCAGCTTCCACCGTACAGGATGGATACATTTTCAGCTGCATCCTTGCCGAACTTTTCTGCGATAACGCCACGGATAAATGCGTGCATTTCTTCGGCTTGGTCCGAAGTAGCAGTTTTTCCGGTGCCGATAGCCCAAACCGGTTCATAGGCGAGAATGATGTTTGAGAACTCATCGCCCGTCAAGTCGAACAGCGAGCCTTCGAGCTGTGCCTTGACCACTTCGTTCTGCTTGCCGGCCTCGCGCTCTTCCAGTACTTCTCCGATACAGAAAATGACTTTCAGACCGTTAGCCAGAGCCAAGTTAATTTTTTCTTTAAGGATTTCGTTGGTTTCGTGGTAGTAGGCACGACGCTCGGAGTGACCCAGAATGACATATTGTGCACCGGTCGATTTTACCATTTCAGCGGAAACCTCACCCGTGTAAGCACCGCTGGCCTTGTCCGCACAGTTCTCTGCGCCCAGACCGATGAGCTGGCTATCCAGCAGCGGAGCCACCGATGCCAAGTGGATGAAAGGCGTGCAGATGACAACGTCACAATTCGGTTTGTCAGCGCTCAACATCGTGTTCAGTTCCTTGGCCAGTTCGATTCCTTCTTGCAGGTTTTTGTTCATTTTCCAGTTACCTGCTACGATTTTCTTTCTCATTTTTGTTAGTGTTAAAACGTTGTTTATAAATATAGTGCTTGTAAAATTTACTGCTAATCCAAATACGGTCGATGCCGATGATGAGGAGCAACGGAATGATGTACCACAATATGGCTCTTACAAGAAGATAGGGAAGCCCTTCTGCTTTTTCACTTTGTACGAAACGCTCGATTTGGCTTTCTTTCTGTTGTTCGAGAAGCTGTACCAAGTGTCCCAAATCGTTATGTCCCCATTTTCCGAGTATTGTGCCATCTTTCATCAGCAGCACACCGGGATTCGAACGCATCATGGCTTCCGCCGTTTCCCTGTCCGTCTGGACGAAAGGGTAGGCCGCGCCTGTCTGATCAACCCAGTTGCTAATGGCCACGGAGTCGGCAGAAACCACCCCGTAGAAAGCATATCCCTTGTCAATGCAGATGTCATACAGATCATTGATCATGTCCGAACTGCCCGCTTCGCTCGTCGGCAAATCGGGTGCCACCAACCATAACGAATAGGACTTGTCGTTCAGCAAATCTTCGGTGAGATCATCGTGGTCGTTGTAGAGGGCAAAATTCTCAATTTCCGGTGCTTTCAGCGTGAGCACCCGGGCGTCGACAAGTTTGCCGGGCGACGCAGGTACTGAGTCGCTCGAACAAGCATAAGTTTTCCCGTCTTTTTCAAAAATGAGCGTCGTTTCGTACACTGCCTCGGTTGCTTCTCTCAGGTTCGTGCCAGCCTTGTACGGCGTAAAGTCGATGACGGGCAGGTGATAAGTAGAATACAAAGACAGCACGAAAACATAGAATACAGAATACAGGGCGATAATCCACTGGTTGCGTTCCGTGATGAGCCGTTTGATTTTCAACGGTCGCACAAGCAGTACCACGGAGCAAAGCAGTAGTCCGATATTCTTAAGGAATGTGTCGCGGTTCGACAGGATGATGGCGTCGCCGAAACAGCCGCAGTCGGGAATGGTCGAGAAGAAATACAGATAACCCGTCAGGGTGGTCAACAAGACCATAACAATCAGTATGCACCACGACGTGAAACGGCGGTGCATTCCTACCAGCAGATAGACGCCCAGCAGGAACTCAAACGCGGCCAGGCCGACGGCAATCACCGTAGAGGCGGAAAACGAACCTGCGGCCAGACTGCCAGGTAGTCCCAGTTGGGCGAAATAGGCTTCGACTTTGTACGACATGCCTACCGGGTCCGCTGCTTTCACGAAACCGGAGAAAAGGAATACCACGGCCAGAACGAGCCGGCAGAGGTTCACTCCCCATACGGTCAAATGTCGCTTACACGTTTTCAAGGTCGGCCTTGATTAATCCGAACACGGCGTAATTCATGATGTCCATGTAGTTCGCATCCACGCCCTCGGAAATCAGTGTCCTGCCCGCGTTGTTTTCAATTTGTTTGGTCCGGAAAATTTTCATCAGGATAAGGTCCGTGTACGAACTCGGGCGCATTCCTCGCCAAGCCTCGCCGTAGTCGTGGTTTTTGTGGAGCATGAGTTCCAACGCCGAAGCGGCAAATTCGTCGTAAAGCGCCAAGGCCGTCTCGTTGTCCAAGTCTGCTTGCTCCGCCGGGCCGAGTTTCAACTGGATGAGGCCTATTATACTGTAGTTGACCAGCGCCATGAGTTCCGAGGGTATCCCTTCGTCGATCAGGGCTGCTTCTCCGTTTTCCAAAGTCCGGATACGGCGGGCCTTGATGTATAGCTGGTCGGTGATGGAGGAAGGCCTCATGATGCGCCAAGAGCATCCGTAGTCCTGCAACTTCTTGCGGTAGAGTTCCCGGCACTTTCCGAGAACCTGCTCAAACTCCTGCTTTGTCGAGAGTGGCTCCATATGTATTTTGGATGTTGCAGCAAAAGTAGCAATTCCCGCTGAAATATGCGAACAAAACGACAAGAAAGCCGCGCGTTGCGTTCCGCGGCGCATGGATGGGAGCGCAGTGTGCCGCTTTGTCCGAAATGAATAACATTTGTCAGACCTCTGGCGTCAAAATGGCGGCAAATGGCCCACATTAAGGTTTGGCACACCCGTTGCATATTGCTGGGTGAGCTTCGGAACGAAGAGTCCGGAGTTCAAAACACAATGTTGAACCATAAAGAATAGGAGATAAGAATTATGCTACCGATTAGAAAAAACCAGAGTTGGTTACCGAGTATTTTTAACGACTTCTTTGACAACGATTGGATGGAGCGCGCAAACGCTACTGCACCGGCTGTCAATGTCATCGAACACGAAAATGATTATTGCGTAGAGTTGGCCGTTCCGGGCATGTCGAAAGACGATTTCCAAGTGCACGTCGACCAAAACGACAACTTGGTTATCACGATGGAAAAGAAAGAGGAGAAAAAGAACGATAAGAAGGAGGAACGCTACTTGCGTCGTGAGTTCTCCTACTCGAAGTTCCAGCAGACTCTCGTATTGCCCGACGATGTCGAGAAAGAGAAGATTTCAGCTCATGTCGAGCATGGCGTGCTGACCGTGGAGCTTCCGAAACGCAAAAGTGAAGCTACGCCTAACGTAGTCCGCCACATCGAAGTGAAATAAATCACCGTGTAGAGAAATTTTCAAGGAAGGGTTTCCGCCTCAGAAGGGACGGAAACCCTTTTTCGTTGTTATAGCGCATTCATTAGCAGAAAGGGAAATGAGCGTCAGCCCTGCCGTAAAAACGAACGCTACGATAGGAAAAACGGGGACTACGATAGGAAAAACTAAGGCAGTCCTAGAAATTTCTAGGACTGCCTTAGTTTTTTTCAGAGGTGCGGAAAGAGTGACATCCGTTAGTAAAATAAGCGGAGCCTTACCGTCGTATGATTTACGAGGCCTGTTTGCTGCACACACATCTTCCTCTCAAACATGAGGGGTGGGGAGTATTTTGTGCAGTTCAGTTATTCCCGGACGAGGTCGGTTGTGTGCCGGTCCCGTCTTTACGTGGCGGACGGCGGCGGTGACGTCGGCGGCTTGAGCGGCTGGTTTGGGCGGACTTGTCGGTGCCGTTGCCGGCTGAAGCGGCCGGCGCGGTTTCAGCCGAAACATTCTGCTCGCGATTTTGTGCCGGTTTGCCACGACGGCGACGCTGGTTCCGTCCACCTTGTCCGCGGCGTCCGCCTTTGCGGTCGTCATCTGTACGTTTTTGCTCCGGACTTGGGGCTTCCATGCCGTCAGGCAGGGGATTTTTGGGAACGGGTTTGCCCAAGAAACGCTCGATGTTGTGGAATGCGGGACGGTCCTTCTCGTTGACAAAGGTGACTGCGCGCCCGTCGCGTCCGGCGCGCGCGGTACGCCCGATGCGGTGTACGTAGTCCTCGGCGTCGTGGGGTACGTCGAAGTTGACGACAAGCTGAATGTCGTCGATATCGATGCCGCGCGACACGATGTCCGTGGCCACAAGGACGTCGACCTGACGGTTCTTGAAGCGGAGCATGACGTCGTCACGTTGCTTCTGGTCGAGGTCGGAGTGCATGGCGTCGGCATTAAGACCGATGCGCTTGAGCGAGACGGCGAGTTCCTTCACTTTGAGCTTGGATGACGCGAAAATAATGACGCGCTCGGGTTTCGTGTCGCGGAACATGTGTTTGAGGATGGCTATCTTCTGCGAATCGCGGCAGATATAAGCGCTCTGATGAATGCCTTCGGCGGGCTTGGACACGGCGATTTTCACTTCTACCGGGTCGTGCATGATGGTTTTGGCCAGTTCGACGATTTTCTCGGGCATCGTAGCGGAGAAAAGGATGGTTTGCCGTTCTTTGGGCAAAGCCTTCTCTATTTGAAGGATGTCGTCGCTGAAACCCATGTCGAGCATACGGTCGGCCTCGTCGAGCACAAAAAAGGACACACGCGAGAGGTCGACATTGCCCAGACTGAGGTGCGAGATGAGACGCCCCGGGGTAGCAATGATGACGTCCGCGCCGAGCGACATTCCGCGGCGCTCCTGTTCGTAACGAATGCCGTCGTTGCCGCCATAAACGGCGACACTCGACACGTTCATGAAGTACGAGAAGCCCTCCATGGCCTGATCGATTTGCTGAGCCAGCTCGCGCGTCGGGGCCATGATGAGGCAGTTGATGGCATCCTGGGGATAATCGCCCATGCTCAGCCGGCTCAGTATCGGCAGCAGGTATGCGGCTGTTTTTCCCGTACCGGTCTGAGCCACGCCGATTACGTCGTGGCCTTCGAGGATGACGGGTATAGTTTTTTCCTGCACCGGCGTGCAGGTCTCGAAACGCATGGCGTCAAGTGCGTCGAGCACGTCGTCACTAAGGTTGAGGTCGTAGAAATCCATAGGGTTTGCTTTGTATTTATTGAAGCCCTTACTCCGGAGTCCGGCGATAGAGATAAAGGGCTATGAGGGAGTACAGAATGTTGGGAATCCAGACGGAAATCATGGCCGGCCAGCCGGCGTTGATGGCAAAGGTGGCCGAAATGGTCTGGAACAGGATGTAGGAGAAACTGAGCGCCAGACCGATGCCCAAGGAGAGGCCCATGCCGCCCTTACGCTTCTCGCAGGAGAGCGAAACGCCGATGATGGTCAGAATAAAGGCGGCAAAGGGCATGGCGAAACGCTGGTGATATTCTACTTCAAACGTACTGAGATTGGCTGCGCCGCGCAGGCGTTGCTTGGTGATGAACTCGTCGAGCTCAGGCAAGGTCATGGTTTCCTGCTGGCGGTTCGTGTAGATGAAATCGACGGGTTCCATCTGAATGAGCGTATCGAGTTTGACGCCGCTCGTAATCTTTTCACGCATTCCGTGGAGCTCACGGATACGGTAGGTCCGTATTATCCAATGGTATCGCTCGTTGGCGAGCGTGTCGTACTGGATGCTTTGCGCCGTGAGGTGGGAGACGAGCTTCTTGTTCTCGAACTTGTCGAGCGAGAAACCGTAGCCCGACTTCGTGGTGTTGTCGAAGTGGGAAATGAAAGCGACCACGCCGCTGTCTACTTGGAGTTGAACGTTTTCGACGGCGGTGATGCTCTTGTGTTTGATATATTTGTTTTCAAAATTGACGCGCGCCACGTTTCCCTTGGGGATGACATAGGCGCCGAGCAGAAAGGTGGTGATGGCAATGAGCGTGGCCGAAATCATGTAGGGGCGAAGCAGGCGCCGGAAACTCATACCGGTGGACTTCATGGCAATGATTTCGGAATTGTCCGCCAGCTTTGAGGTGAAAAAGATGACGGCTATGAACGTGAAGAGCGCACTGAATAGATTGGAAAAATAGGGGATGAAATTAAGATAGTAGTCGAAAATGATTTTCTCCGCCGAAACGTGGCTCTGTGTGAACTTGTCAATACGCTCATTGAAGTCGAAAATGACGGCAATGGAGATAATGAGCGCAATGAGAAAGATGTAAGTGCCCAGAAACTTGGCAATGATATAGCGGTCAATGCGCGAGACGAGAGGATGGCGCACGGACCATTCGCGGAACTTGCGCCAAGGATGCCAGCCAAAGCCCTTGCGGCGACGGGGTGCTTGGGGCGCGGATTGTTCGGCTTTATCGGTTTCTTTCATGTGCGTTTGTAAAGGCCTTATAGTCGACGCATGAGTTGCTCCACGATACCAGCCTTCCACGTAGCGAAGTTGTCCGCAAGAATCTGGCGGCGGGCTTCTCCAACCAGCCAGAGGTAGAAAGCCAGATTGTGGATACTGGCAATCTGGAGAGCGAGCAGCTCCTTGGCCTTGAAGAGGTGGTGAAGATAGGCACGGGAGTATTGCGTATCAACAAAACAGTGGGCATCAGGATCGACGGGCGAAAAATCGTCAGCCCACTTCGCGTTGCGCATGTTGAGGATACCCTGTGAAGTAAAAAGCATGGCGTTGCGTCCGTTGCGCGTAGGCATGACACAGTCGAACATGTCGACTCCCCGTTCGATGCCTTCAAGGATATTGACGGGAGTTCCGACTCCCATGAGGTAACGCGGACGATCGACGGGCAGGATGTCGTTGACAACTTCAATCATTTCGTACATCACTTCAGCCGGTTCGCCTACGGCCAAACCACCGATGGCGTATCCCTCGGCGTCGAAGTCCGTGACAAAGCGGGCGCTTTCCTGTCGCAGGTCTTTATAGACGCATCCTTGCACAATGGGAAACAGTGCCTGGTGGTAGCCGTATTTCGGCTCGGTCTCATGAAAGCGTTTCATGCAGCGCTTTAACCAATTGTGCGTCAGATTCAGACTTTTACGGGCGTAGGTATATTCGGCCGTACCGGGCGGACACTCATCGAAAGCCATCATGATATCAGCACCGATACTGCGCTCAATGTCCATGACTTTTTCAGGCGTAAAGAAATGGCGGCTCCCGTCTATATGTGAGCGGAATTCGCATCCTTCTTCGTTGAGCTTACGGATACCTGTCAGCGAGAACACCTGAAAGCCTCCGCTATCGGTAAGCATGGGGCGGTCGAATCCGTTGAAGCGATGTAGTCCGCCGGCTTTCTCAATGACGTCTGTACCGGGCCGGAGATAAAGGTGGTAAGTGTTGCCGAGGATGATTTGTGCCTGAATGTCGTCCTTAAGCTCACGCTGGTGAACCCCTTTGACGCTGCCGAGCGTACCGACCGGCATGAAGATAGGTGTCTCTATCGGACCGTGGTCTGTAGAGATGCGGCCAGCACGTGCGTGGCTTCCGGCGTCGGTGTGCAGCAACTCGAACGTCATGCCGTTGTCTCGGGTTTAGTGTCTTCGCGAATCGTCAGGTCGACCGGGTGGTCAACCTTTTCGTCAAGAAGTGCGTACAGGAGGACTTCCTGAACGTTTTCTACGAAATGGAACGTAAGGCCGGTCAAATAACGGTCGGGGATTTCCTCTATGTCCTTGCGGTTCTCCTCGCTCATCATGATGTCCGTTATGCCGGCACGTTTGGCTGCGAGAATTTTTTCTTTGATACCTCCGACAGGAAGCACCTTGCCGCGCAGGGTGATTTCACCCGTCATGGCCAGATTGGCGCGCACTTTCCGTTGCGTCAGGGCCGACGCCAAGGAGGTCGCAATGGTGATTCCGGCCGACGGGCCGTCCTTGGGAACGGCACCTTCGGGAACGTGGATATGTATGTTCCAGTTGTCGAATATGCGGTTGTCGATGTTCAGACTATCAGCGTGCGCCTTGATATATTCGAGCGCCAGAACGGCTGACTCCTTCATCACGTCACCCAAATTTCCCGTTAAGGTCAGTTTCGCATTCTTGCCGCGGCTCAGGCTGGTCTCGATAAACAGAATCTCACCCCCTACGGAAGTCCACGCCAAGCCCGTTACTACGCCTGCGTACTTGTTGCCTTGATATTTGTCGCGACTGAACAAGGGTTTGCCGAGTAAGGTTTCCATGTCGCCGGGTCTGATGCCGTCATGTACATAAGACGGGGACTCTTCCTTGGCTAACTGATAAGCTATCTTACGGAAGATTTTACCGATCTGTTTCTCTAACTGACGAACGCCGCTCTCACGGGTGTATCGCTCGATGAGGAACTCCAACGCGGCCGGAGTAAAGCGGATATGGTCTGCCTTTTCGAATCCGTTTTCTTTCATTTCACGCGGCACGAGGTG
This sequence comes from uncultured Alloprevotella sp., assembly GCA_944322325.1. Classification (GTDB taxonomy): domain Bacteria; phylum Bacteroidota; class Bacteroidia; order Bacteroidales; family Bacteroidaceae; genus Alloprevotella. The sequence goes on along the minus strand of CALUOQ010000001.1, from coordinate 186,004 downwards.
GCGGCGGGCAATTTCAATTTTCTCTTCAGTAAGGTATCCGCCTACTTCGATGATTTCCATGCGGTCAAGCAGCGGGCCGGGAATTGTCTGAAGGCTGTTCGCTGTGGCTATGAATAGGATTTTCGACAGGTCGTAATCCACGTCGATGTAGTTATCGTGGAATGCGTTGTTCTGTTCGGGGTCTAGCACTTCAAGCAACGCCGACGCAGGGTCTCCGTTATAGTTGTTGCCGGAAACCTTGTCGATTTCGTCAAGGATGAATACAGGATTACCGCTGCCGACTTTGATGAGGCTCTTGATGATGCGCCCTGGCATGGCACCGATATAGGTACGGCGATGACCACGGATTTCGGCTTCATCGTGGATGCCGCCCAAGGAAATGCGGGCGTATTTACGTCCCAAGGCGGCGGCAATGCTCCGTCCGAGTGAAGTCTTACCGACGCCCGGAGGACCGTAAAGACACAGGATTGGCGCCTTCATGTCGCCACGGCGCTGAAGCACGGCCAAGTGTTCCAGAATACGCTCTTTCACCTTCTCCAGCCCGTAGTGCTCCTTGTTCAGAATGCGCTCGGCACTTTTTATGTTCAGTTTGTCTTTCGTGTATTCTCCCCAAGGCAGGCTCGCTACGGTCTGCAAGTAACTCAGCTGGACGTTGTAGTCAGGGCTTTGCTGCGGGATGTGGTCCAGTTTGCCCAACTCCTTTTCAATTTGCTGGCGGACCTCTTCGGGAATAACTTTGGAGTTGACCTTGTTTCGGATTTCCCGGACATCCTCGTTCTCATTTTCGCCCAATTCGTCCTGAAGGTTGCGTATCTGCTGTTGCAGGAAGTATTCTTTCTGCTGTTGGTCGATTTCCTCGCGTGTACGGTGCTGAATCGAAGCCTTGAGAGAGGCAAACTGACATTCCCGGTTAAGAATGCTGATTAATTTGAGCGTGCGCTCTTTCAGATCGGCGATGTGGAGAAGTTCCACCTTTTCCTCAATAGGAAAAGGCAGGTTCGTGCAAACAAAATTGACGAGAAAAATGCGGTTTGCGATGTTCCGGACGGCAAAAGTGGCCTCTTCGCGAATGCTGTCGTTGGATTGCAAATAGCGAATGGTGAGGTCTTTGCAGGCGTCAGCCATGGCCTCGAACTCCTTATCCTCGTTCTCGGGCAAAACGTCGTCCAACTTTTGTACACTGGCGACAAGGTAAGGGCGCGACTTGATTATCTCTTTCAGCTCAAAGCGGCAGAATCCTTGCAGAATCACCGTGATACTCTGGTCGGGCAGTTCGAGAATCCGGACAACCTTTGCTACGGTCCCAATAGGGTAGAGGTCGTCTGCCTTGGGATTCTCGGTAGAGGCTTCGCGCTGACAGACGACACCAATGTACTGTCCGCTCTTTGCCGCGCGCTGAGTCAACTTAAGCGAAGACTGCCGCCCCACGACTACGGGTACGACAACTCCGGGAAAGAGCACCATGTTGCGTAACGTGAGTATGGGGAGTGTTTCCCCCACCTCTATATTGAATATGTTGGTAATATCTCCGTCGAAATCGGCAATCAAGGAAAAAGGGTTCTGATTGGTTTCGTTTTTGTTCATGCTGCGGGTTTTCTATGACAAGTGAGCCGCCTTCCTTTATCGGGAAGGTGAAAAGGCGGCGCAAAGATACATTTTTTTTTCTAATCACTATACAAATTGCTCCCGTATTGGCTCATTATGTGCGTGGAGTCCAATCTGCCAATGTCCCAGCGGAATAAAAAGAAGCAAGCCTGTCCGTTATCGGCAAAAAAGGTTGTAGCTTTGCATGAGCAACGAAACGAAACAGAAAGACATACGTTATGATGTACGAATGGTTTGAATGTAAAATCAAATACGAGAAAACGATGGAGAATGGCTTGGTCAAGAAAGTGACAGAGCCATACTTGGTTGACGCCGTAAGCTTTACGGAAGCCGAAAAGCGCATCATCGAGGAAGTAGAGCCTTTCATGACCGGTGAATTTCAGGTTTCCGACATCAAGCGGGCACGCTTTGCGGAACTGTTTGAGACCCCCGACGAAGAGGCGGACCGCTGGTTCAAATGTAAACTGACATTCATCACGCTCGACGAGAAAAGCGGTGCCGAAAAGAAGACATCGCAAAACGTGCTTGTCCAGGCAGCAGACCTGCGTGCTGCGGTAAAACGGCTGGACGAAGGCATGAAAGGTTCCATGATGGACTACGTCATTGCGTCCGTAGCCGAGACGCCGATTATGGATGTCTACCATTATCAGGAGCCAGTGCCCGAACACCTGAAAAAAGTGGAGGAATAGGCCATGACGGACTTGCAACGCCGATTGGCTGACGTGCGCGCCTCATTGCCCGAGAGCGTACAACTCGTGGCCGTGTCCAAGTTTCATCCCGCCGAATTCATCCGCGAGGCTTACGACGTGGGACAACGTATTTTCGGTGAAAGTCATGTACAGGAACTCCAGGAGAAACGTGCCGAACTGCCTTCTGACATCGAATGGCATTTCATCGGGCATTTGCAAACGAACAAGGTGAAATACATAGCCCCTTACATAAGCCTGATACACGCAGTCGATTCCGTCAGACTGCTGCACGAGATTGAGAAGCAGGCCTCTCGATGTGGACGGCGCATTCCCTGCCTGTTGGAGTTACACGTCGCAGACGAAGCTACGAAATACGGATTTACAGTTGACGAAGCCCGTTCCTTACTTTTAGGTGACGAGCTTCACTCCCTGCCCCACGTACAGGTGCGTGGCCTGATGTGTATGGCAACCCATACGGAGGATACGAGCCAGATACATCGCGAATTCGCTTCAGCTTACGCCCTTTACCGTGAAGTCAAGGAGACGCGCTTCGCTCACGACGATACTTTCGGTTTGCGTTCATGGGGCATGAGCCATGACTACTCCATAGCCATTCAGGAAGGGAGCAATATGGTACGTGTGGGGTCAAGCATTTTCGGCCTGCGGCAATACATATAATATAATGTGCGATGAGCGACGGCAACTATAACCGCAATTTGCTTCCATATAACAATTATCAGAGTGGCGTGCGTGCCGGTAAAGCCGCACTCCGCCAGTTGGCTGTAAATGAGCTGCGCCGCCAACTGCTTGAATTATGTCCCGACATACCCGAAGCGGAAATGGAACGCCGGATGGGGCAAATGCGCGACGCTTTGAAGTAACCAGAGAAATCCCTACGACATGGAGAAATTCGTTCACTTACATGTTCACACCCAGTATTCCATTCTCGACGGTCAGGCCTCCGTGCCTAAATTGGTCGACAAGGCTCTGAAAGACGGGATGCCCGGCATGGCCGTTACCGACCACGGTAATATGATGGGCATTAAGGAGTTTTTCAATTATGTCAAGAAGGTGAAGGGCAAAGCCAAGGGGGCTTTGGCCGAAGCGGAGCAGAAATTGGCCGAAGCGTCGCCCGAGGCGCAACCAGAGCTTTTGGCGACGATCGAACGTCAGCGTCGCATCCTCGACTTCAAGCCTATCTTCGGTTGCGAGATGTACGTGGCGCGGCGCGGAAAAGCGCGAAAAGAAACGCGCGAGGACCAATCCGGTTGGCACTTGGTCGTGCTGGCCAAAAACGAGCAAGGCTATCATAACCTCATTAAACTCGTATCGCGCGCATGGACCGACGGCTTCTATATGCGCCCTCGTACGGACCACGCCGACCTGGAACTTTTTCACGAAGGTTTGATTGTGAGCTCCGCCTGCTTGGGTGGTGAAATCCCGAAGAAGATTATGGCAGGACAAATGGCAGAAGCCGAGGAAGCCATACGGTGGTTCAAATCCGTGTTCGGCGACGACTACTACTTGGAATTGCAGCGCCACGAGGTAACTGACCCTTCCATCCGTGCCAACCGGGATACGTATCCCCTTCAGCAGAAAGTAAATGCCGCATTGATTGACTTGTCACGCAAGCTCGGCGTGAAACTGATTTGCACCAACGACTGCCATTTTGTGGACGAGGAGAACGCCGAGGCCCATGACCGCCTTATCTGCCTCGCAACGAACCGCGACTTGAACGATCCGAACCGAATGCTTTACTCCAAGCAGGAATGGTTTAAGACGCAAGCCGAGATGAATGCTATTTTCGCTGACATTCCTGAGTCATTGGCCAATACTTGTGAAATCTGCGACAAGGTGGAGACCTATAGTATCGACCATGCACCCATTATGCCTAACTTCGACATTCCGACGGACTTCGGCACAGAGGAGGAATACCGTCAAAGGTTCACGGAGGAGGACCTCTTTAACGAATTTACCCGTGACGAGAATGGCAATGTCGTACTGAGCGAAGATGAGGCGCAGACAAAAATCAAGAAACTCGGCGGCTACGACAAACTGTATCGCATCAAACTCGAGGCCGATTACTTGGCCAAACTTACCTACGAGCGGGCAGCCGAACGCTACCCGACGCCCCTCAGCCCGGAAGTTGAGGAACGCTTGCGTTTCGAACTGCACATCATGAAAACCATGGGTTTTCCCGGTTACTTCCTTATCGTGCAGGATTACATCAATGCGGCACGCAATGAACTGAATGTCTCTGTCGGACCCGGACGTGGCTCCGCGGCAGGTTCTGCTGTGGCATACTGCTTGGGCATTACACAAATCGACCCCATCAAGTACGATTTGCTGTTCGAACGCTTCCTTAACCCGGACCGCATTTCCCTGCCCGATATTGATGTCGACTTTGACGATGACGGCCGCGGTCGTGTGCTTAATTGGGTCACCAAAAAGTATGGTGAAGAAAAGGTCGCACATATCATTACCTACGGCACGATGGCCACGAAGCTGGCCTTGAAGGACGTAGCCCGCGTTCAGAAATTGCCGCTCGACGTCAGCAATCGCCTCTGCAAACTTATTCCTGATAAGTTGCCCGAGGGTCCTGACGGGAAAGTACCCAAAATGAACCTGACGAACGCCATTGCCGCCATTCCGGAGCTACGTGAAGCCGAAGCGTCGACAGACCCATTGTTGCGCGATACGATTCGATACGCTAAAATGCTGGAAGGCAATGTCCGCAATACAGGTGTACACGCCTGTGGCACCATCATCTGTCGGGACGATATTTCGGACTGGGTGCCCATATCGACCGCCGACGACAAGGAAACGGGCGAAAAACTGCGCTGTACGCAGTACGAGGGCAGCGTTATTGAAGAAACCGGTCTGATAAAGATGGACTTCCTTGGGCTTAAAACACTGTCCATTATCAAGGAGACCGTCGAAAACATCCGCATGAGTCTGGGCATCGAACTCGACATCGACAAAATCAATATCGACGACCCGGCGACTTACCAGCTTTACTGTGAAGGACGCACCGTCGGTACGTTTCAGTTCGAGTCAGCCGGTATGCAAAAGTATTTGCGCGAATTGCAGCCCTCGACGTTCGAGGACCTCATTGCAATGAACGCGCTCTACCGCCCGGGGCCCATGGCGTACATTCCGCAGTTTATTGCCCGCAAACATGGCGACGAGCCGATTCAGTACGACCTTCCCTGCATGGAGAAATACCTGAAAGATACGTACGGAATTACGGTGTATCAGGAGCAGGTCATGTTGCTTTCGCGCGAGATTGCCAACTTCACACGTGGCGAAAGCGACACCCTGCGCAAGGCAATGGGTAAAAAACTCATCGACAAGCTGAATCAGATGTACCCCAAGTTCGTAGCCGGCGGAACTGCCAACGGTTACGACCCGAAGATACTCGAGAAAATTTGGGAAGACTGGCGCGCCTTCGCTTCTTACGCCTTTAATAAGAGTCACGCCACGTGCTATTCGTGGGTGGCATATCAGACGGCATATCTCAAGGCCAATTATCCCGCTCAGTACATGGCGGCCGTGATGAGCCGAAGTCTGGCCAACATTGTCGACATTACGAAGTTTCTTGACGAATGTAAGGCGATGCACGTTCAGGCCTATGGCCCAGACATCAACGAGAGTTACTTGAAGTTCTCCGTCAACAATCATGGACATATCCGATTTGGTCTCGGAGGTATCAAGGGAGTGGGCGAGGCCGCTGTGGAGGCTATCCTGAAAGAGCGTGCCGAACGCGGAGAGTATACGAGCATATATAATTTCATGCAGCGTGTCAATTTGAACACCTGCAATCGGAAAAACATCGAAAACTTGGTACTGGCCGGCGCTTTCGACAGTTTTACGGACATTAAGCGCGAACAGTATTTCGCGGAAGCGGAACGGGGTGAAACTTTCCTCGACAACCTGATGCGCTACGGAAACCGTTACCAGCAAGAACAGGCCATGGCCCAGAACTCCCTTTTCGGAAACACAGAAGCCGCTGAGATTGCAAAACCTCAGCCACCAGCCGTATTCACCCCCTGGACGGATATGGAGCGGCTGAATAAGGAACGCGACTTGGTAGGTATTTACATCTCAGCCCACCCCTTGGATAAATACGCCGTCGTACTCAACAATCTGTGCAATGCACATTTCAATGATTTGGACAATCTGGAGTCCTTAGTCAGCCGAGACAATCAAAATAGCGGCGAGAGTCATGCCGGGCGGGACAATCGTGACATCATGCTGGGCGGCATCGTTTCTTCCGTGCGCGAAGGTCAGACGCGCAATGGTAAGCCTTATGGCATCACAAAGCTCGAAGACTATGCCGGGGCCGGAGAAATTGCACTTTTCGGCGACGATTGGACCCGCTGGCGTAACTATATGATTCCCGGAAATGCCCTTTTCATTACCGCCCGTGTCGAGCCGCACCGTTGGAAGGCCGAACAGTTTGACCTCCATATCGGACGGGTTGAATTCCTGGCTGACGTGACGGAGAAACGCATCGAGCGACTGACCATCACCGCACGACTGGAAGAAATCAATGCGCAGTGTGCCACGGAATTGTCGACGTTGGTAAAAACCTCACCCGGCACAACAGAAATTCTGCTGAACGTCGTCGACCGTGAACACCAGATGCACGTCACGCTCCAAACGGGCGAACATCGCGTGACTGTTAAAAAATCGCTAATCGACTTCCTTGACAGTTGTCCCGCCTTTGAATACAAAATTAATTAGTACATTTGCCCTGATAACCCCTAACTCAAAAAAGAATATGGAAATCGAAATTAAAAACAGCAACTTGGACGCATTGACCGCAACCGGAAAGCCTATGGTAATTGACTTCTATGCCACATGGTGCGGTCCCTGCAAAAAAATAGCTCCGATGATTGAAGAACTCGCAGAGCAGTATGACGGACAAATCGTAGTCGGCAAGTGTGACGTGGACGAGAACGACGAGCTCGCTGCAAAGTTCGGCATCCGCAACATCCCGACAGTATTGTTCTTTAAGGGTGGAGAACTCGTGGACAAGCACGTCGGCGCCGCTACGAAGAGTTTCTTTGAGGACAAATTCAAAGCGCTGCTCTGATGGCCTCGCTCGATGAAGAATTGTTGCAGGATGCTGAGGACGACGCCCGTGCCGTCGCTTACATCCAGAGTCGGTTGCCCGAGAACCTGAAAGCCAAGTTCACCGAAGAAGTACTCTATTATTTCCTCGATTTGATAGTCGATTATTACGCTACGACTGACGTGCTTGATGCTACGCCGGATAAAGATGGCTACATCGACCTCGACCTCGAACGCATGGCTACGACATTGATAGAAAAAGCAGCCAAGGAAAAGATGGGCACTTTCACTACCGACGAGTTGATACCTGTCATTGAAGCCGAGATGGACTTTTCTGAACAAGAATAAAGCGCTAATCGAACCTGAAAAAGCGGTCGCGACGTCTGCCTCGTTTCAAGCAGTCGCCGCGGCTTTTTATTATGCTTGTAAACGTTTGTTAGATATTATTGTCACACTTCGATTAAACAAAATCAGCCGGATACGGTCCATTAAGTAAATACTTTGCAGTCGTATAACCGTAAAACGAAGAATTATGAGACATCTGTTTGCTTTGATAGGTTTGTTCTTCCTTTCATTCTCCGCCATGCGTGCGTTGCCTTATGAGGAAGCACGCGACCGGGCTTGGTTCCTGACCGACAAAATGGCTTATGAGTTGAACTTGACTGAGGAACAATACGAACGGGCTTACCAAATCAATTTGGATTACCTGCTGAGTATAAATTCTGCGAGCGACTGCTACGGCAACTATTGGACTTACCGCAACTTGGATTTGCAGTGCATTCTTTCCGCTAGCCAGTATTCGCTGTTTCTGACTTTGGATTATTTTCTCCGGCCGGTCCGCTGGCTCCGCGCAGCGTGGTATTTCCCTGTGTTCGAGCACTATCGTCGAAACTACTTCTACTTTGCACGTCCCCACGTGTACATCAGCTATCGCGGAGGCAGCTGGCGCCGTCGCGGACACAATGACCCCAGTCCGTACCGGGGTTTTGTAGTCCGTCCTAGCACGGGTATGCGCGATTTGTACCGTGCCGGCCATCATCGTCGTCCGGCCGTCTCGCGTCCGGGCCGACCGGCTCCTCGTCCAGAGTACCGGCCGAATACGCAACGGCCGCCTCGTCCGTCAGCGCGTCCTCATCGTCAGGAAGCCCGGCCGGACAACCGTCAGCCTGGGCGTACTTTTGGGAACAAGCGTAATCCGAGTACTTCCACTCGTACCACTCCTACGCGTCGTTTCACCGCTCCACGGCAAACGAATAAATCCGGTTCGGCAGGTCGTACTGGCCATCGTACACCGGAGCGACGTGCAACCCGTTAGGTCCTTTTCGAGAAGATTCGCACACAAAAACAGCTATTCGTACGAAAGTTGTAGGGAGCTTATATACTGCGGATGTGGGGTTTTGTGTACCTTTGCGCAGTGTTAATTCTCCGTTATTCATGACAAAAGCGACAGACACGACCCCGGTAGGAGTAGGAATTATTTCCAAATACTTTCCCCATTTGACGGAGCGGCAGCAAGAACAGTTCGCCGCACTCGATGCGCTTTACCACGACTGGAACAGCAAAATCAATGTCATCTCGCGTAAGGACATAGACAACCTTTATCTCCACCATGTGTTGCACTCGTTGGGATTGGCCAAGGTGATTACGTTTCGTCCCGAAACTACCGTGATGGACGTAGGTACTGGTGGAGGATTTCCCGGTATTCCGCTGGCTATTTTATTTCCTGAAGTTCGTTTTCACCTGGTGGACAGCATTGGAAAGAAAATCAAGGTTGCGACGGACGTAGCCCAACATCTTGGGTTGGACAACGTTTCGCTCAGGCACTGCAACGTGATGGAAGAGAAACAGCAGTTCGACTTTGTGGTTAGCCGTGCCGTGATGAATACAGACGAGCTGGTGCGATTGGTGCGGGCCCGCATCAAGAAACGGCAGCAGAATTCATTACCCAACGGGTTGCTCTGCCTGAAAGGAGGAGAGCTCGGCGCAGAACTTCACCACTTCAAGCACGTTTCGATGACGTGGGACTTGAGCGATTTCTTTGAAGAAGACTTTTTCGCGACAAAGAAAGTGATTTACGTTTCAATCTCCTGACAAATTCTAACTTATATAGGGATGCTTACGGTTAAGACTTTTGTAGTCAACATGATAGAGGAAAACTGCTATGTCGTTTCCGACGAAACGGGCGAAGCACTTATCATCGACTGCGGCGCCTTGCGTTCTGAGGAACAGAACGAAATACGTGACTACATCGCCCGCCATGAACTCGTGCCGAAACATTTGCTTTGCACACACGGACATTTCGACCACGTGTTCGGCAATTCGTTCATCCGCGAGACTTACGGCCTTTTGCCCGAGATGCATCGGAGTGACTGGGAGCTTTATTCCGGCGTCACAGACCAGGTCCGCCTCATTCTCCACAAGGAGGGCGCTTACGATTGTCCACCGATAGGAGGGGAATTGACCGACGGGCAAATCATCAGGTGGGGCCGTCACCAGCTTGAGGTCATCGCTACACCGGGCCACACCCAGGGTGGAGTCTGCTTCTACTGCGCGGCTGAACATTTGCTGTTCAGTGGCGACAGTCTGTTCCTGCACAGCGTCGGACGTACCGACCTGCCCGGTGGGAGCGGGGTGCAGCTGCTTCATTCGCTGGCTACTCGGATTATGAAACTGCCGGCCGATACGTTGGTTTATCCCGGTCACGGACCGCGTACCACCATCGGCGGAGAAGCGCGCCACAATCCCTATTTGTCTTAAGTTACTTATACGTAATCCAGAAAGGCAGACGTGAATGGATTCATCAGAAATAATATAACGAAGAGGTACGGGCAGCCCTTAATCCGTATCTATGCACTCTAATAAAATACGGGAAATGAAGTGTATGAAAGTTTTTAATCGTATTGCGCTGCTCCTGTTTTTCGGCATAGCCGTCGTAACAGCCCATGCCACAGTTCCCCAGCGGCGCACCGTCGTACGGATACAGAGCGACAGCACCCGCCTGACCGCACAGCGCGTCACCAATGGGAAAATTCTCTTTTATGCAACTTCCGACGGTTGGGCTTTACTGCCCGACGGCCGGGGAAATCTTTGTTATGCCATTGACCAAGGTGATGGCACTTATCAGGCTTCGGATATGCTGGCTCACATGGAGAGCACACGTAGCGAAACCGAAAATCTTTTCGTTCGCTCGCAAGCCGTACCGGTGGACCAGGCCTACACAGCCATGCTCGAAGTCACACGTTCCTCCTTTCATCGCGCAACGCGACTGGCAACGAGCCTATTGCCTAACGGCATGGGTCAAAAGGGGGTAACCGCCAACGGCGAATTGCCGAGCGTCGGTTCGCCGGTGGTACCGGTCGTCATGGTTGAGTTTCCCGACATTTCTTTCAGCCTGACTGACGAACAGGAGCTGGACCGCCAGTTGAACGCTGCGGACTACACCAACGAGGAAGGGGCGGCAGGAAGCCTGCGCCAATACTTCGTTGACCAAAGTTATGGAAGTTTTACCCCCACTTTCCGCATCGTGGGACGAGTAAAAGTCTCCCACAATCATGACTATTACGGCGCCAATTCGGGAGCTACCATCGATGCCAATGCGATGGAGTTGGCGCGCGAAGTCGCATCGTTGCTGAACGCTGAGGGTATCGACGCTTCGCCCTTTACGGTGGAAGGTTCCGTACCTTTGTTGTTCATGTATTATGCCGGCGAAGGTGAGCAATCGGCATATGGAAGCGATGCCGAGGGATTTATCTGGGCACATTTTAATAATACGGCAAGTAATATCCGAATCGGCGGTACACCTTTGGATGCCTACTTGGTTGTCAATGAATTGATGTACGCTTATCCGACGGAGTATGAGAAGGGCGATTGTTACCTGAACGGCATTGGTACCGCCGCGCACGAACTCTGTCACGCCTTGGGGCTTCCCGACGCATATGACACACAGGGTGTTAAGCCGACTTCCCCCTTGTCTTACTGGTCCTTGATGGATGCCGGAGGATATTGGAACAACGGATATACCCCGATGGGCCTCACCGCTTACGAGCGTAACAACCTTGGCTGGCTGGACATCCCCACACTCACCGAGGCCGGCCGTTACGAATTGCAGTCACTGGCTGCCGGCGAGGGGCCCCGGGCCTACCGCATCGTCAATCCCCGGTCAGACGACAAGGAGTACTATATCCTCGAAAACCGTCAGCCCGATACGTGGTTCCCGTCCGCCATGGGGACGGGAATGCTCGTAACGCATGTCGATTACAACGCTGCTGCGTGGAGCAACAACACCGTAAACACCGACCCGACCCGGCTTCGCTATACCTACATTCCGGCTGACAATGCCAAACAGGACGAATTTGCACCAAGCAGCGACTTCCGTGGCGACCTTTATCCGGGTACGTCGGGCAATAGGGAGTTGAGCGACGAATCCTCGCCGGCTGCTGCTGTCAACACGGGCGGCTACATGGGACAACCGCTTTACCACATCGAGGAGACAAACGGAGTGGTGAGCTTCAGTTTTCTCGACGCTTCGATTACTGCCATCGACGATGCCGCCCGGCTTGACGGCACTGTGGACGTTTACACGGTGAGCGGTGTACGGCTGATGGAGTCTGTCGATCCGGCCAAAGCCCGAACCGGACTCGAAAAAGGTGTTTACTTGTTAAAGGACAAGCACAATCATACGCAAAAGATAACAGTCAAATAAATTTTCAGTGATTATGAAACTTAGAATGTTTTTGTCGGTCGCATTGTTCGGCCTGTTTTCGATGTCAGCGTCAGCCCAGTCGTTTGGCGATTTGCTGAAGAAAGTCACTTCAGGTACTTCCGCCCTGTCGACGGCTAAGGATTACGTTGTTTCCTTGCTCGGTACGGACAAGGTGACTGCTGCCGACCTGAGTGGAACGTGGAGTTACAGTGAGCCCGCAGTAGTGTTCGAGTCGGAAAACGTCGTGAGCAAACTGGGTGGGGCGGCCTTGGCCCAAAGTACTGAGAAGCAATTGGCTTCCCTGCTGGAGAAAATCGGTCTCGAAGCGGGGAAAATCCAACTGACGTTCAACGAGGATGGTTCCTACGTCTGCACGATGAACGGACGCGACATCAAGGGGACATATGAGGTGGCCGACACGACGCTGACGCTGAAAAAGCTGAACTTCACCACGCTGAAGTCAAACGTGAAGAAGACGGGCAACACGCTGCAGCTGTCCGTCGATGCCGACAAGTTGCTGACGCTGATTTCATCCATCACCTCCATCGTTCCGCAGGATGGACTGCTTTCGACGGCGACCGGATTGATTAACAATTTCGACGGCATGAAGATTGGTGTGAAGTTCACCAAGTAATTCTGCGCCGGACTTAATGGTTAGAAAAGGCCGGGATGCCATCTGCGCATCCCGGCCTTTTCCGATTTTCGGACTGCTATTGTATAAATTCCGGCTTTCTGTTTGTCGCTTTCCTCCCTCACGACAAATTTCTCCACCGTTCCGACCCAACGAAACCTGCTTCAGGATTTTCTAAAGCAGGTTCAGAAAATCCTGAAGCAGGTTCAACTTTTTTATCCTTTGAGCCGATCGTCCAGCCTGAGCGGCCAGAACGTCGTGCAGTTTAGATAAGGTATTGCGAGCTGATGCTCTCGTTGGTCATTACGCGACGAATGGTTTCGGCGAACATGTCGGCCACCGTCAGTTGCTTCACCTTGTTGCAGGCGTTGTTATAGGGGATACTGTCGGTGAATACCATCTCTTTCAGCGCCGAGTCGGTCACGCGCTGGCTGGCCGGTCCGGACATGACGCAGTGCGACGCGATGGCGCGCACGCTGTTGGCGCCGTTCTCCATCATGAGGTCGGCGGCCTTCGTGATGGTGCCGGCCGTGTCGACGATATCGTCCACCAGAATGACGTCCATGCCCTTCACATTTCCGATAATCTGCATATCCTCAACGACGTTGGCTTTTTTGCGCGTCTTATTGCAGAGTACCAGCGGGCAGTCCAGGTATTTGGCGTACGTGCTGGCACGCTTCGAACCGCCTACGTCCGGAGTGGCGATGCACAGATTGGGCAGGTTCAGCGACTTCACGTAGGGCAGCATGATGGTCGACGCGTACAGGTGGTCCACCGGTACGTCGAAGAAGCCCTGCTCTTGGTCGGCGTGCAGGTCCATCGTGATGAGACGGTCGATACCGGCCACGCTAAGCAGGTCGGCCACCAGCTTGGCGCCGATAGACACGCGCGGTTTGTCCTTACGGTCCTGCCGTGCCCAGCCGAAGTAGGGGATAACGGCGATAATGCTGCGTGCCGAGGCCCGCTTGGCTGCATCGATCATGAGCAGCAGCTCCATCAGGTTGTCGGAGTTGGGGAAGGTGGACTGAACGAGGAAAACGTCGCGTCCGCGGATGGACTCTTCGTAGCTGACGGCAAACTCGCCGTCGGCGAAGTGCGTAATCACCAGATTTCCCAGCGGGCATTTCAGACTGGCACAGATTTTTTCGGCCAAGTACCGAGACTTCGTACCCGAGAATACCATAAATGAATTTTCGTTCATGTGAGTATGATATGAGTTAATGGTTAACTAATTGGCAGCTTTGCGCAGTTTCCGGAAGTGGTTGATCAGTTCCTTGTAGTCGTGCGTCGTATGGATGTCGAAGCGGTTCCAGATGTCGCCAAGAAGCACGGCACCACCGAAACCGTACTCCTTGAGCAGGGGGATATGTTCCAGCGTCACGCCGCCCAGCGCCATTACCTTTCGGTCGATGAGGCCCCGCTTGGCGTACTGCTTCAGTTCGGCGTCGGTGAAGGCGGCGTTGTAGCCGGCCTTGGAAAGGCTGTTGAAAATAGGACTTAGAAACACGTAGTTGCACACCTCCTTTTGCGCCTTTACCTCTTCAATGGTGTGACAGGAGCAACTGATGTGTCCGCGGTAATTGGCTGGCGGCTCGGGGTTGCGCTGGTTCAGGTGGATGCCCATCAGCTTGTACTCGTTCTTGAGGTAGAAGTGGTCGTGCACGACGATGCGCTGACGGAACTGGGCGGGAATCAGCGAGAGCAGCCGCTCGGAATACACGGGCTCGGTGTTTGGCTTCCGTACGTGCAGTATTTCCAATCCTTCCTCAAAGAGCGCCGTCAGTATCTGGTGCTCCTCGATAAAAAACTGGGGAATCGTCAACAGAATCAGCTTCATTCTCGTCAGTGGGTTCTTATAAAATGCAAATATATATCTTTTAACTGATACGCGGATTCCCCTGCGCGCTTTTTTCGCATACATTTCTTTGGCGGGCGCTGTCAGGGGGAATAGGGTGGGGTAGAAATCCCATTGCGCAGGTGGGGGAACGGCGGCGGATTCAGCAGCCACAAATCAGGTCGACGACGTCGGCCGGACGGTGGGCAAATGTCGTAGCACCGACGCTGCGCAGGAAATCCTCGTCGCGGAATCCCCACAACACGGTGATGCAGGGTACGCCGGCGTTGCGCGCCGTGGCAAAGTCGACCTCCGAGTCGCCTACGTAGACCGCCTCGTCGGGCGTACTGCCCAGCCGACGGATGGCTTCGAGCACGCCGTCGGGGTTGGGCTTGCGGCGCACGGTTTCGCTTTCGCCCACTGCCGAGTCCACGTACCGGGCGAAGAAGCGTTCGTTGAGTTCCTGCACGGCGGCGTCAAGCTTATTCGAGACGATGGCCATACGCAGGCCGCGGCGTCGCAGGCAGTCGAGCATGGGCAGGATGCCGTCGTAGGGCTGCGTCTTGTCGAGACAGTGGTCCACGTAGTAGGTCCGGAACGTATCGAACACCGGTTCAAACGCCTCCGGCACCATACCGGCCGGCACGGCGTGCTCCATGAGATAACGGATGCCGTTGCCCAACATCTGGCGCACCTCGGCCGTGGTGCGTTCCGGCAGGCCGTGCGTGCGCAGGGCGTAGTTTACACTGTCGGCCAAGTCCTGCAAGGTGTCGAGCAGGGTGCCGTCGAGGTCGAAGACGACGGTTGTGATTTTTCGGTCCATACGGGTCATTTTACAACGTTCGGGGCGCAAAGTTAGGAAAAATCCGCGGCGTTGCGGCCTTTTCGCCCGCGAGAGCTTGGTCCGTCGGGCGAAAAGTCGTTACTTTGCCTGTCAACTTGAAACGCCATGAGAATCCCGTTTACCGCCTTGACCGTTGCGGCCGCCGCGTTGGCCGCTGTGTCTGTTCCGGCTTCGGTTCGTGCCGCGGCCGTCTGTGTCGTGCCCAACGACAAGATTCCCACGTCGCGCCCGCCCGAGGCCGACCGTCTGTTCCGCTCCAAAGTACTCGAGCGCCGCATTGCCCAGACCGCTGCCCGCATCAGCGACCCTGAGCTGCGCCGCATGTTCCAGCAGTGCCTGCCCAACACGCTCGACACCACCGTCCATCCCGGCCGGACGGCCGACGGCGACGACGACACCTTCGTCGTGACGGGCGACATCGACGCCATGTGGCTGCGCGACTCCGGCGCGCAGGTCTGGCCCTACCTCCGTTTTGCCAAGGACGACCCTGAGCTGCGCCGCCTCATCCGCGGCGTCATCCGGCGCCAGTTCCGTTCGCTCGTGCTCGACCCCTATGCCAATGCCTTCCTCCCCGACACGGCGTCGACCGCCACGCCGTGGGCCAAGGACTACACCGACATGCGCCCGGGCGTCTTCGAGCGCAAGTACGAGCTCGACAGCCTTTGCTACCCGCTTCGCCTGGCTTATGCCTACTGGAAGGTCACGGGCGACGACAGCATTTTCGACGACCTGTGGCTGCGCGCCATTGACGCCGTACTGGCCACCATGCGCGAACAGCAGCACAAGGAGGGCTTCCGTACGAGCTACAACTTCCAGCGGCGCGGCACGGCCCTGCACGACACCATGGCCAATTACGGCTACGGCCACCCGGCCAAGCCCGTCGGGCTGATCGCCTCGGCCTTCCGCCCCTCGGACGACAGCTGTGTGCTGCCCTATCTCGTTCCCTCTAACTTTATGGCCGTTAGTTGCTTGCGAAAAGCAGCTGAAGCGCTCGACGAGGTGAACCACCGCACCGACCTGGCCCAGTCCTGCCGCGATCTGGCCGCCGAGGTGCAGGCCGCGCTCAACCGCTACGCCGTGGTCAACCACCCCAAGTACGGCCCGATTTACGCCTTCGAGGTCGACGGTTTCGGCGGCGCTCTCCTGATGGACGACGCCAACGTGCCTTCCCTTCTGGCGCTGCCCTACATCAGCGACGTGCCCCTTGACGATCCCGTCTACCAGAACACGCGCCGCTTCGCTTGGAGCGAGGACAACCCGTACTTCTTCCGCGGCCGCGCAGGGGAGGGCATCGGCAGCCCGCACACCAGCTTCGACAACGTATGGCCGATGAGCGTCATCATGCGCGCCATGACCGCCACCGACCCCGCTGAGGTCGACAGTTGCCTGACCCTGCTGAAAACGACGACCGCCGGGACCGGCTTCATGCACGAGTCCTTTAATAAGGATGACGACTCCAAATTTACCCGCGCCTGGTTCGCCTGGGTCAACACACTCTTCGGCGAGCTCATCCTGAAGCTCGACGACGCCGGCCATCGCCTCTGACGCGAAGACGAAGTCCCTCGCATAGTCGCGCTTTACGCCATATAAACCATCCGCCGGGCGTAGGCCACCAATTGGGGCTGCGTCCTTTCGGGTGTGCCTGCGGCGCGCCCCTACCTGCGTTGCCCCTGAAAAAACAAGTGTAGTCCCAGAAATTTCTATCGTAGTCCCCGTAAATCCTATCGCAGCGACAGTTTTTACGGGGACTGCACTTGTTTCCCCGGTCGCCGCCCAGGGAAAACGGGGGCGGGGAGGCTGTTTTTTCGAAAGGCGGGGAAATTTCCAAGGTTATTCCGCGGAATTTCCGTACTTTTGCCCAAAAATTTGTTTCATAGCTAAAAAGAATACCTAACTTATGTCGGAAACGAAATACATCTTCGTGACAGGCGGCGTGGCCTCCTCGCTGGGCAAGGGCATCATCGCGTCGTCGATTGGCAAACTGCTGCAGGCGCGCGGCTACAACATCACCATCCAGAAATTCGACCCTTACATCAACATCGACCCGGGCACGCTCAACCCGTACGAGCACGGCGAGTGTTACGTGACGGAGGACGGGCAGGAGACGGACCTAGACTTGGGGCACTACGAGCGCTTCACGGGCATACACACCACGCGCAACAACAACGTGACGACGGGGCGCATCTACCAGAGCGTCATCGAGAAGGAGCGCCGCGGCGACTACCTGGGCAAGACGATACAGGTCATCCCGCACATCACGGACGAGATTAAGCGCGACATGCTCTATCTGGGCAAGAAGAACCACTACGACATGGTCATCACCGAGATTGGCGGCACGGTGGGCGACATCGAGAGCCTGCCCTTCCTCGAGGCCATACGCCAGCTCAAGTGGGAGCTGGGCAAGGACGCCATCTGCGTGCACCTGACGTACGTGCCCTACCTGGCCGCCGCCAAGGAGCTTAAGACGAAGCCCACGCAGCACTCCGTCAAGGAGCTACAGAGCCTGGGCATACAGCCCGACGTGCTGGTGCTGCGCACGGAGCACGACCTGTCGGCCACGCTGCGCAAGAAGGTGGCCAACTTCTGCAACGTGGACCCCGACGCCGTCGTGCAGAGCATGGACCAGCCCACCATCTACGAGGTGCCGCTGCGCATGCAGGAGCAGGGGCTCGACGCAACCCTGCTGCGCAAGCTCGGCATGCCTGTGGGCGAGACGCCGGGCCTCGGGCCGTGGCGCTCGTTCCTGGAGCGGAGGCACAATGCCACCGAGACGGTGGACATCGCCCTCGTGGGAAAATATGACTTGCAGGATGCGTACAAGAGCATCCTCGAGTCGCTCTCGCAGGCCGGCACGTACAACGACTACCGCGTGCGCCCGCATTTCGTCAACAGCGAGAAAATCACGCCCGAGAACGTGGGCGAGCTCTTGGCCGGCATGGACGGCGCCGTGATCTGCCCGGGATTTGGCCAGCGCGGCATCGAGGGTAAAATCATCGCCACGCAGTACTGCCGCGAGCACAACTGGCCGACGTTCGGCATCTGCCTGGGCATGCAGATGATGGTCATCGAGTACGCGCGCAACGTGTTGGGATACGCCGACGCCAACAGCGTGGAGATGGACTCCAAGACGACGCACAACGTCATCGACATCATGGAGGAGCAGAAGAACATCACGAACATGGGCGGCACGATGCGCCTGGGCGCCTACGACTGTGCCCTGCGCGAAGGCAGCCTCGTGCGCCGGATATACGGCGAGGCCCTTATCCGCGAGCGCCATCGCCATCGCTACGAGTTCAACAACGACTTCAAGGCGGAGTTCGAGCAGGCCGGGATGCAGTGCGTGGGCACGAACCCGGACTGCGACTTGGTGGAAATCGTCGAGGTGCCGAGCCTGTCGTGGTACGTGGGCACACAGTTCCACCCCGAGTACAGCAGCACGGTGCTGAAGCCCCATCCGCTGTTCCTCAGCTTCGTCAAGGCCGCTATCGAACACAAAACAATGGACAATTGAGAATTGACAATTGAGAATGGACAATGGACAATTAAAGACGCGGGAGATTCATCCGTCCGTCAATTGTCATCTGTCAATTATCACCTGTCAATTAAAAACGTATTATGGATAAAAACACCATTACCGGAATCGTGCTGATCGCCCTGGTGCTGATCGGATTCTCCTACTTCACGGGCAACCAGAACGCCGTTACCGAGACGGCTGCGCCGGTGGCGGCCGAAGCCCCGCAGCCGCGGGCGGCGGAGCCGGTGGCTGCGGCCGTGGCCGACACTACGGCGCCCTTCTACGCGGCGCGGAAGGGGCAGGCCCGCGAGGTCGTGCTGGAGAACGAGAAAGTGCAGGTCAGTGTCAATACCAAGGGCGGACGCATCAGCAAAGTCGTGCTCAAGGAATACAACGACCAGCAGCACCGGCCCGTCGTGCTCTTCGCAGGTGAGGATGCCGACATGGATTTCGTGCTCGACACCAAGGGCGAGCCGCTTCACACGGGCGACTACTACTTCACCCCGCTGAACGCCACGGACTCCACCGTGACTATGCAGCTGGCCGCCGCCGACGGGCGGGCCCTGACGTTCGACTACCGCTTGCCGCGCGAGAGCTACATGGTCGACATGACGCTCGCCGCCCGGGGCTTGCAGTCCCTCTTCCCGGCGAAGGCGGACGAAGTACTCATTCATTGGCGTGACCGTATCCGTCAGCAGGAGAAAGGATTCTACTTCGAAAACCTCTACTCGGCCCTGACGTACAAGCTCACCGGCGACGACACCGAGAAGCTCAGCGAGCAGGAGTCGGACGAGGAGCGCGTGGAGGCCGCCGTGGACTGGGTCGCCTTTAAGAACCAGTACTTCAGCGCCGTGCTCATCGGCTACCAAACGTTCACCGACGTCGACCTAAAGAGCGTGCAGCTCGAGGAGAAGAGCGGCTACCTGAAGGACTACTCGGCACAGATGGCTACGGCCTTCGACCCCAGCGGTCAGAAACCCACGCAGTTCCAGTTCTTTTTCGGCCCCAACCAGTACCGCCTGCTGCAAAGCATGGACGACCACAGCCTGGGTGGCAAGGACCTCGAACTGGAGGACCTCGTCTATCTGGGATGGCCCATCGTGAAATGGATTAACCGCTACTTCACCATTTACGTGTTCGACTTCCTCACGCAGCTAGGTCTGCCGATGGGTGTCGTGCTGTTGCTCATCACCATCCTGCTGCACATCATTGTTTACGTGCCGCGGCGTAAAAGCTACATGAGCAGCGCCAAGATGCGCGTACTGAAACCGAAAGTCGACGCCATCAACGAAAAATATCCCAAGCAGGAAGACGCGATGAAGAAGCAGCAGGAAATCATGGCCCTTTACAGCCAATACGGCGTGAACCCGATGGGCGGCTGCCTGCCGGTGCTCATCCAGATGCCCATCTGGATCGCCATGTTCAACTTCGTGCCCAACGCCATCGAGCTGCGCCAGCAGAGTTTCCTGTGGGCCGACGACCTCTCGACCTACGACGACGTCATCCGCTGGAGCTACGAGCTGCCCCTCATTGGCAACCACCTGAGCCTCTTCTGCTTGCTCTTTTGCGCCACGAACCTGATTTACACCTACATGACGATGCGCCAGCAGAAGGAAACCCTTTCCGGGCAACAGGCCGAGCAGATGAAAATCATGCAATGGATGATGTACGCCATGCCCGTGTTCTTCTTCTTCATGTTCAACAAGTACTCCGCCGGACTGAATTACTACTACTTCATCTCGATACTTGCGGGAGCACTGGTTATGTGGTACCTGAGGAAAACGACAGACGACGCCAAACTCCTGGCCAAACTCGAGGCGAACTATCAGGCCAACAAGAACAATCCCAACAAGAAGCCCAGCGGAATAGCCGCCCGGCTCGAGGCACTCCAGAAGCAGCAGGAAGCTATGCTCGAAGCCCAGAAAAAACGACAGGAGCGCCGATAAACGTGAAGTCAAGTTAGGTGATATATATGAATGAGCTGCGTAGGTCCGTCCGTAAGGGCGACGGCCTGCGCAGCTTCTGTTTTTAACCGCGTCAAAAGTTAACCATGAATTTAGCGATTGCTTTGGCCGCCACCTTTGCGTGGGCGGCAGGTGTGGAAGCCGCTGCGCCGGCACTTCCGACCGCAGAACAACATCAAACCGAGAAAACCGGTATGAGCGGGAACGCAACCGGACGCCTGACGGCCGAAACCCTTTGGGAAATGGGGCGGGTAGGGAGCTTTGCCCTCTCGCCGGACGGAAGACAGGCGGTGTACGCCGTGTCCTACTACAGCGTCGAGCAAAACAAAGGGCACCACGTGCTTTACCAGATGGACCTGGATACGAAAAAGCCCGTCCTCCTCACACAGACGGAGGACAACGAGAGTGCGCCTGCCTTCATTGCTGAGGGCGGGAAAGTCGCTTTCCTCTCC
This sequence comes from uncultured Alloprevotella sp., assembly GCA_944322325.1. Classification (GTDB taxonomy): domain Bacteria; phylum Bacteroidota; class Bacteroidia; order Bacteroidales; family Bacteroidaceae; genus Alloprevotella. The sequence goes on along the minus strand of CALUOQ010000001.1, from coordinate 164,693 downwards.
AATGCCGGGGGCACGAGCCAGGTCTGGGAGATGAATCCGGACGGCACCGGGCGTCGGCAGCTGACCCACGAACCCGACGGCGTTTCGGGCTTCCTCTTCTCGCCCGACGGGAAAAAGGTGATTCTCATCAAGGACGTACCGACGACTTCCTCCATCCAAGCCAAGGAGCCCGACCTGCCGCTGGCGCAGGGCATGGTCATCGACGACCTGATGTACAAGCATTGGGACCATTACGTAACCACCGTGCCCCATCCCTTCGTGGCCGACGTCACAGCCGAAGGCGTGAAGAACGCCGCCGACATCCTGGCGGGAGAGCCCTACGAGTGTCCGATGTTGCCCTTCGGCGGCACGGAGCAGTTGGCGTGGAGTCCCGATTCGCGCACCATCGCCTACACATGTCGCAAGAAGACCGGTGTGGCCTACGCCATCAGTACCGACAGCGACATCTACCTGTACGACTGCACCACGCGCAAGACCCGGAATCTCTGTAAGCCTGCCGGTTATGTCCAGCCCCAGGTCGACCCGACTTTCTCCTTGGAGAAACAGGCCGTTAACGCCGAGACGCAGGACTGCAACGTCGGTTACGACCAGAACCCGCAGTTCTCGCCCGACGGTCGCTACGTGGCTTGGAGCAGCATGGCCCGCGACGGTTACGAGAGCGACCGTACCCGTCTTTGCGTCTACGAACTGCGGACCGGAAAGAAAACTTACGTGACGGAAAGCTTCGAGAGCGGCGTGAACGAGTTCCTTTGGGCCAACGACAGCAAGACGCTGTATTTCACGGGCGTATGGCACGGCGTGACACCCGTCTACCGGACCAACCTGGAGGGACGTGTGCAGAAACTGGCCGAGGATACGTGCGACTACTCGCTTGTCGCTCTTTCCGGCGACGGCGACGAGCTGTACGTAGGTCGCCAGAGCATGAGTACCGCCACCGAGATTTACTGCTTTGACCTTTCGAAAAAGAAGATGGGCATCGAGCAGATTACTTTCGAGAACCAGAAGTATTACGACACGTTGGCCTTCGGAGACGTCCGGGAGCGCTGGGTGAAGACGACCGACGGCAAGCTGGAACAGTGTTGGGTTATTTATCCGCCGCACTTCGACCCGGCAAAAAAATACCCTGCCCTGCTTTTCTGCCAAGGCGGTCCGCAGTCGCCCGTCAGCCAGTCGTGGAGTGTGAGGTGGAACTTCCAGCTGATGGCCGCCAACGATTACATCATCATCGCCCCCAACCGTCGCGGTTTGCCCGGTTACGGCATGGAGTGGCTCGAACAAATTAGCGGCGACTACCCTGGCCAGTGTATGCGTGACTACCTCTCGGCCATCGACGACCTCAGCCGTGAACCCTATGTCGACAAGGAACGTCTCGGTTGCGTCGGTGCCAGTTTCGGCGGCTACAGCGTTTACTGGCTGGCCGGTCACCACGACGGGCGATTCAAGTGCTTCATCGCACACGACGGCATCTACAACACTCAGCAGCAGTACGTCGAAACCGAAGAGATGTGGTTTCCCAACTGGGACATGGGGCGCGCACCGTGGATTAAGGATGCCGAAGGCCGCATGGCTTCCGTGTTCGAAAACTCGCCGCACCTTTTTGTCAACAAGTGGGACACGCCGATTCTCTGCATCCACGGCCAGAAGGACTTCCGCATCGAGTACACGCAGGCCGAGTCGGCTTTTGCCGCCGCCCGCTTGCGCGGCATTCCCGCCCAGCTCCTTCTTCTTCCCGACGAGAACCACTGGGTACTCAAACCGCAGAACGGCATACTCTGGCAGCGGACCTTCTTCCGCTGGCTGGACCGTTGGCTGAAAAAGTAAGTAATCCTCTTAGCACATAAGCAATAATGACCGAATATATTCAGAAGAAACTGAGCGACAAGGCTTGGGCACGCTGGACGGTGATGTTCATCGTGTCGTTCACGATGATGTGCGGTTACTTTGTGACCGACGTCATGGCGCCTTTGGAGAGCCTGCTGACCTCCAGCGAGCGCACTGTTTATTTCACCGACGGCACGTCTATGTCCGCCGATACGCTGGTGGCCCGTGTCCGTCAGGCCAATGCCCTGACCGGGAACTCAGCTGTTCCTACGGCTGAGTCCGTCGCGCCAGGACAAGTATTTGAATTGGTGGACGAGGCAGCCGAGGCTGCCGAACCCGGCGCCGTGGTCAGCCGTGTCGTCGACAGTACCATTGAGGGAAAGGGTTGGACGAGTACGGAGTACGGTTTCTTTTCCGGCGCGTACGGTTACATCAATGTCTTGCTGCTGATGCTCTTCTTCGGCGGTCTGATACTCGACAAGATGGGCGTGCGTTTCACCGGTGTCATGTCGACCGGCTTGATGGTGGCTGGCGCGTTGCTGAAGTGGTACGCCTTGCGCACCGACTTCGGCGACAGTCAGCTTTTCGGTATGCACGCGCAGGTTGTCTGGGCGTCGTTGGGCTTCTCCATTTACGGTGTCGGCTGTGAAATAGCCGGCATCACCGTCTCCAAGGTCATCGTCAAGTGGTTTACGGGGCGTGAACTGGCCCTCGCCATGGGACTGCAAGTCGGCATGGCCCGTATCGGAACGGCGGCAGCCTTAGGCGCCAGTCTGCCTGTCGCCCGGGCGTTGGGCGACGTGTCGGGTTCCGTCTTGCTCGGCGTGCTGGCCTTGTGCATCGGCCTGATTGCCTATCTCGTTTTCTGCGTCATGGACAAGAAGGAGGACGCTTCGGCCCAAGCGACCGCTGCTGCGGCTGACAAGGAGGAAGGCTTCAGGCTGAAGGACCTCGGTGTCATTTTCACGAGCCGCGGTTTCTGGCTCATCACGCTGCTTTGTCTGATGTTCTATGCCGGCGTTTTCCCTTTCATCAAGTTCGCTACGAAACTGATGATATACAAGTACGCCGTCCCCGAGACCTTGGCCGGATTGATACCCGCCATGCTGCCCTTCGGCACCATACTGCTCACGCCGCTCTTCGGTACGCTCTATGACCGCATCGGGCGCGGTGCCACGCTGATGGTTATCGGTTCGGTGCTCCTGACGCTGGTCCACGTGCTGTTCGCTATGCCGCTGTTCGAAGTCTGGTGGTTTGCCGTCATCGTGATGGTCGTGCTGGGCATTGCGTTTGCCCTTGTGCCCAGTGCGTTGTGGCCGTCCGTGCCCAAAATCATCCCGCTGAAGCAGCTCGGCTCGGCGTACGCCCTCATTTTCTATATCCAGAACATCGGGTTGGCTTTCGTGCCCGCTCTCATCGGTTGGGTCATCAACGACTTCGCTACCCTGACCGACGCCGGCGGCCATATTGTGGGTTACGACTACACGGCGCCGATGTGCATCTTTGCCCTTTTCGGCATCTGTGCCATCGTGCTTTCGCTCGTGCTCCTGCGTGAGGACCACCGGCGCCACTACGGTTTGGAGGAGGCCAACATCAAGTAAGGCCGGTTTCCCCTTTGTGAATATAGCGTCAGCGCTCCGCCCGGTTTTTCAGTCCTGGCTGAGCGCTGATGTCGTATGAAGGAGTTGCGGTGGGCGGCCGCCTTTTTTGCGGGGAAGTTCTCTTATGCCCTTGGGCTGCGTCGGTGCAGTTTGTCTGTGCGTTTGGTGACGAACATGACGGCGATGGTGGCTGTTGTCAGCAGTTCCGACAGACACAGGGCAAGCCAAATGCCGGCAGTCCCCATGGCGTGGGGCAGCAGCAGGAAGGACGGGACCAGGAATACGAAACCGCGAAGCAGGGCCAGTGTCGTAGCCGGACGTACCCGCTCGACGCTTTGGAAATAGCCTATGCACGTAATGTTGACCACGTAGAACACGAAAGCGGCCGCAAAGTACGGGAAACCGTCGACGGCGATGCGTGCAGCAGGGGTGTCGAGCTTGATGAACAGTCCGGTGAGCACTTCGGGTGCGAATACGAAAGCAGAGGCCACCACGAGTCCGCCGGCGACGGCCGTGCCGATGGCGATGCGCCGTGTTTCCCTGATGCGGCCCCACTGGCCCAGACCGAAGTTGAAACTTATGATGGGTTGTGCGGACTGCGCGATGGCGTTGCCTACCATAAAGATAAATGGTGTGTAGTAGCACGCTATGCCGAATGCCCCTACGCCGTCGTCGCCCAAGTGGCGCATAAAGGTGAGATTGCCCACGAACGCCAGAACGGCCAGCGTGAGTTCGCCCAGCAGGCCCGGCGCCCCGATGCGGCATTGGTAGCCTACGTTACGCAGTGAGTACATCAGGCTGCGGCGGCTCCACTTCGGGCGCAACAGGCGTAGTGTCCGGGCTTTGAAAAGCAAGTAGACCACTGCCATCAGTCCGCCCATGACCAGACTGATGGCAGTGGCGAAGGCAGCCCCCATGACGCCCCATCCCAGCGGGAAAATGAAAATGACGTCGAGCACGGCGTTGGCCACGGCGGTGACCACGCTACAGGCCATGGCATACTTGGGAGAGCCGTCGAGCCGGATGACGAACAGGGCGATGGCTTCCCAGGCTTGGAACACCAAGGCCGGCGTGAACCAGAGCAGGTAGTCGACGACGAGCGGCAGCAAGTGGGGCGAGGCGCCGAGCGCAATCGCAGTCTGTCGCGGAAAACTCATGAACACAGCCGTCGGCAGCAGCGTGGCCACGGTAGCCAGGGCCATGGCCTGCGTCACGTTGAGCCGGGCAGCCTTTACCTTGCCGTGCGCCAGGTGGATGGAAGCCACGACGGAGCAGCCGGCGCCTATCATGAGGCCTAAGCCCGTGGCGATGGTGAATAGGGGCACGTATATGTTGATTGCGGCAATGCCGTCGCTGCCTATGCCGTGGCCTACGCAGATGCCGTCGATGGCCGTCACGGCCGACATACTGAGCATACCGAGCAGGGTGGGCACGAAATAGCGCCTGAACAGTTTGAACACATTGACCGTACTGAGATCGATGGCGTCCTTTTCCAGCTTTTCCATATTTCTAGTTTTTGTCAGGGGAGCGGCCGGAAAAAGCCGGGCAAGGTGAGTGGTTTTACCCAATCATCTTGTCCGGCCTTTCAAGCCCTCCGATGAGGATTACATAACGCTTTAACCCGATTTGGACTGCAAAATTGGGTTAAAGCGTTGGAGTATGCAAATTTTGCGCTGCTTTTTTGTGCCGCGTCGCCGTCGGCGTCAAGGTTCGTAGTAGGGATTGCGTTCCAGTTCGGGGAGGCGGAGGACCGTACCTTCCTCGATGAAATCGGGGTGGCTGATGTGGTTGTACTCGATGATGTACTGGGCGTATCCCTTGCTGCCGTAGACGTGCTCGGCAATACTGCGGAGGGTTTCGCCGCGGTCCACCGTGTACGTGTCGCGCGTCCCGGTGATGAGGTATTTACGCTTGGTGTTGCGCGGGCGGCGTTGCTTTTTCGGGGTGGAAACCGCCTCTTCGGCTGTAGCGGCAGTGGGTCGTTGTTTCGGGGAGGCCGTTGTGGGGGACGGTGCTGTGGGGGCTTGGCTTGGAGCCGGAGCCTTTTCGGGGGCGGCTGGAACGGGTTGTACCGGGGCAATGGTGTCTTTCTTCAGGCTGTCGGGGAGCGTCTTGACCGGTTTCACTGCCTGATTCTGCTCAGGGGCGGGTTGTTCGGTCGGCGGTCCGACAATCTGGCGGTGCCATGTGTCCAGAAATTCGCAGGGACAGAACAGACGGAAGTAGCCTGCGAAATAGCTGAGCAGCATCAGGAACAGCACACCGATGACGATGACAATCGTCTTCCACCAGTTGACCGTCGGCTTGTCGTTCCGCTGCGGTGGAACGCTGTCCGCTGCGGACGGCGCTGGCTTGGCGGATGCGGGTTGTGCCAGTCCGATGTTTCCGGCTTCGGGCGCCGTGTTTGTTTCGCCCGTGTCGGAGGATTTTTCCTCCGTTCCGTCGGTGATTGGGGCTGGGGAATCTGTTGCCGTGTCCGTAGCCATCGCCTCTTCCTGCGGCGGGATGCGCACGGGTTGGGCTTCGGCGTTTCCTGTCGTAGCACTTGTTTTTTCTGTCGCTGCGACAGGATTTTCTATCGTAGTACTTGTTTCTGCCGGCGTAGTATTTGTTCTTTCTGTCGGCTGGGCAGGCGGTGTCGGAACTTCGTCCGCCATGGCGGGGGTGGCTGGCGATACGTGTTGCGGAGCGGAGGATGTGTCTGTCGCTTCGTCGAACGAATTTTCCACGGATGCGAATGTCGTATTCTCCTCTTTTACAATGTATTCCGTTTTGATACTAAAGTTTTCCTTTACCTTTTGTCTTTTTTGGGGGGGCTCTGAAGCTTCGGACGCTACGGTGTAGGGTAAAGGGTCGGCGGGCGACGTTTCATCTGTGGGGGGCTCGTCGGCCGGTTCCGGCTGTTCGGTGGGCATGTCGAAGGCTTCGAGCGCCGTGAGGTCGGTGTCGTCGCTGACCACGACGGTTTGGAAGTGGGCGAAGGGGCGGTTGATGACGTCTTTCAGCGTGATGTCGGGCACGAAAGAGACTTTCGTGTGGCTTTCGATTTGGATGCGTTCGCCGGTGTTTACGTTGACGCTTTCGCGTTCACTGACCGTCACGAGCTTGAACGTGCCGAATCCCTTTATCTTCACGAATTTGTCGGTCAGCAGCCCCTCCCTGACTACTTCGAAAAGGGTACGGATGTATTGCTCGGCGCGTTTTTTGGGTACTCCTCTCCGCGTGGCGATGGCGTCTATGAGGTCTTGCAGTACGGCTTTCCTTTCCATCCTTACTCTTTGATTTTGTCTTTCAATAGGTTACTTGGCTTGAATGAAAGTGCCAGTTTAGGGGGCACAAGCATACGTTGCTTCGTCGTAGGGTTGACCACGATGCGCTCAAGTTTCTTTTTGACTTCGAAACAGCCGAAGCCCGACACAGTCAGGGAGCATCCCTCGCCGAGCACGTCGGTGAATTCGTTGACAAACGTGGCGAGGACCTTCTGTGCATCCTGTGCCGGCATGTCCAACCGGGCAGCCAGCGCGGTGATGAACTCCTTGTTATTCATTTTCGTGGGGATGTTGATGGACCGTGCCGTAGAGGTCGTATTCGTCGGCACCGGTGATGGTTACAGGGTAGTAGTGGCCGATGGTCAGGGCGCCGGCCTTGACGGGAATGAGTACCTCACCGTCGACTTCGGGGGAGTCGAACTCGGTGCGGCCTACGTAAAATTCGCCCTCAACGCGGTCGATGACGGTTGTCAGGGTCTGTCCGACCCTTTGCTCGCAGAGTTCGGCGGAAATGTCGGCCTGTAGGTTCATGAGTGTGTCGAGGCGCTGTTGCTTCACGTCGTCGGGGATGTCGTCGGGGTAGTGCTCGGCAGCGTAGGTTCCTTCTTCCTCGCTGTAGGCAAAGGCGCCCATGCGCTCGAAGCGGGCCGTACGGACGAAGTCAAGCAGTTGGGCGAAATCTTCCTCCGTTTCACCGGGAAAACCAACCATGAGCGTGGTGCGTAGCGCAATGCCGGGCACTTGTTGGCGCAACTGGCGGATGAGTTCGTAGGTTTCGGCTTGGGTGACGTGGCGACGCATTCGCGCGAGGACCGGGTCGCTGATGTGCTGGAGGGCGATGTCGAGGTATTTGCAGACGTTGGCGTGGCGGCGCATGACGGGCAGCAGGTCCAAGGGAAAGTGTGTCGGATAGGCATAGTGAAGGCGAATCCACCGCACGCCGGGAATTCCGGCCATGCGGTCCACGAGTTCGGGCAGACGTTGCTCGCCGTAAAGGTCGACGCCGTAATAGGTCAGTTCCTGAGCAATGACCTGAAACTCCGTCACGCCTTGGCGGACGAGCATCCTGACCTCGTCCAGAATTTCCTCCATAGGGCGGCTGACGTGGCCGCCCGTGATGATGGGTATGGCGCAGTAGGCGCATTTGCGGTCGCAGCCTTCCGATATTTTCAGGTAAGCGTAGTGGCTCGGCGTGGTGAGGACGCGCTCGTTGCGCAGGTTTTCTTCGTAGTGTTCACCGAGTTCTTCGAGCAACTGGCTCCAGTTGAATTTCCCGAAGAACCGGTCGACTTGCGGGATTTCCTGAGCGAGTTCCTGAAAGTAGCGCTCGGACAGGCAACCCATGACGTAGACGCGCTTGAGGTTGCCTTCGGCCTTTTCCTCGCAGAGCGAGAGGATCATATTGATGCTCTCCTCCTTGGCGTCGCCGATGAATCCGCACGTGTTGACGACCACGATATCGCCGTGGGTGTGTTCGGGATTGTGGTAAGCCTGGAAACCCTTTTCCCGAAGCTGGCGCAACAGGTGTTCGGAGTCGACGAGATTCTTGGAGCACCCCATGGTTATGACGTCGACAGTGCGGGGATGGGCAGAGGTCATAACTGTTTGTCTTCGAAGAGTGAGTGGATAAATTCGGCGCTGTTGAACGGTTGCAGGTCCGTCATCTTCTCACCGAGGCCGATGTATTTGACGGGCACTTTCAGCTGGTTGGATATGCCGATGACTACGCCTCCCTTGGCGGTGCCGTCGAGTTTGGTGATGGCCAGCGAGGTGACTTCTGTCGCCTTGGTGAACTGTTTGGCTTGCTCGAAAGCATTTTGCCCGGTCGAGCCGTCGAGAACGAGCAGAACTTCATGCGGAGCGTCGGGGACGACTTTCTGCATGACTTTCTTTATCTTGGTCAGTTCGTTCATCAGGTTGATTTTATTGTGCAGGCGTCCGGCTGTGTCGATGAGCACGATGTCTGCATCGTTGGCTACGGCTGAGCGCAGGGTGTCGTAGGCCACGCTGGCGGGGTCACTTCCCATTTGTTGCTTGACTACGGGCACACCGACGCGCTCGCCCCAGATGCACAGCTGCTCGACGGCCGCCGCGCGGAACGTATCGGCTGCGCCGAGGTAGACTTTCTTGCCCATCTGATGGAACTGGTATGCCAATTTTCCGATAGTGGTTGTTTTCCCGACGCCATTGACGCCGACAACCATCACGACGTAAGGCTTGTGTCCCTCGGTGTCGAAACCGTCGTTGCTGCTTGCGCCATGGTCGGCCAGTAGCGAGGAGATTTCCTCGCGCAGGATTCGGTTGAGTTCAGCCGTGTTGATGTATTTGTCGCGCGCTACGCGCTGCTCGATACGTTCTATGATTTCGAGCGTGGTGTCTACGCCCACGTCGGACGAAATCAGTACTTCCTCGAGCTTGTCGAGAACTTCGTCGTCCACTTTAGACTTTCCGGCAATGGCACGAGCCAGTTTGCCAAACACGGTCGTTTTGGTTTTTTCGAGTCCCGCGTCGAGGATTTCTTTTTTCTCTTTCTTAGAGAAGATGTTAAATAAGCCCATAAATACTGTCTTTGTCTGCAAACTTACGGAAAAAAGACGTAATGAACGAACAAAAGCGGAAGAATGCAGTGACAGTGTGGGGAAGAAAAGGTGCGTGAAACAAAAAAAGACGGGTGTAGCCTTAGCATAGCAAAGCCCGGTTCGCAATTTGCGCGCCGGGCTTTGACAGGTAGATGAAGGTAGGGGGATTTATTTTTGAGGAAGGAATTTGCAGGTCAACCACCGTCGTACGGGTTGGTCGTACCACTTCAGGGAGGCATAGGCCAGCAGTACGCAGCTTACATACACCGTGACGGCCATGGGCCAGGCTTCGAGGAATGTGTAGTACTTGTTCTCTATCAGCCAGGAGTAGAACAGGTACATGACGGGGTAATGTACAGCATACAAGGGGAATGAGATGTCGCCCGAGAATTTGCAGATTTGTGTGGAACGGCGGTCTGTGGTTTTTCCGGAGGCGGCCAGCCAGACAAGAGCGGGGAATACCAGGAAAATGCAGAAGAACTCGAACAGACCGTTGTAGATGATGACATTTTTCCCCTCGACGTAGGGCGCGCAGAACAGCACGACCAGCACTGCTGAACAAATCCAAAATGCACCGCGGACTTTGACCGGTTTGAATTTGCGGGACAGGAGCATACCTAAGGTGAAGGGGAACAACATGCGCAGCAGGCCGCCGAAGAAATTCATGCCGTCCAGTGTCCAGCCGACGCCAATCATGCCGTAGCCTACGGCGTCGAACAAAATGAACCAAGCCAGACCGATGCCCGACAGTGCGGTCAACACGGCCAGCGCTTTGTTGCCCAACCGGTGGATAAACAGGGCGTACAACAAATTGCCGATGTATTCGAAGAATAACGACCAACTGGGACCGTTGAGGGGGAACATTTCACTGTTGCCGCGGATGTCGTAACTGGCACCGGGGGCTGCGGGGATGAAGAACAGTGCGCAGAGTAGAGCCAGTATAATCATGGAGGTTGCTACGTGTGTGCCGTCCCATCGTTCGCATCCTTGCAAAACATAGAATACGACGCCCAACACGGCGCCCATCACGATCATGGGGTGCAGACGTATGAGTCGGCGTTTGAAAAAGTTACCCAGCGTCATGGTGCGTCCCAGACGGTCGTCGTAGGCGTAACCGATGACGAAACCGGACAGAATGAAGAAAAAGTCGACGGCCAGGTATCCGTGGTTGATGACAACGATAGGAGTGCCGCCCGCAGCAAAGGAAAAACCTTCGAAAATGTGGTAGAATACGACCAGCAAGGCTGCAATTCCGCGCAGACCGTCCAAGAGCTCATAGTGGGGCTTGGTATCTGCGTAGGCAAGTGAAATTTGTTTTGACATAAGTTGTTGTAATTTTGTGCGTAGTTGTTTAACGTCGCAAAGTTATTCAACTTCTGTCTGAGAAAGTTTGTCCTACGACAAATAAAGTCTATTTTTTGCTGCGCAGCCGGCTCAAAGTGGGCAGGGTGATACCCAGATAAGACGCGATATACTTCAGGGGGACCCGTCGGCAGGTGGAGGGAAACTGCGACTGAAAGGCTTCGTAGCGTTCCTTGGCCGAGAGCGTGAGTCGCTCTTTGTGAGAACGGTGAAGGCGACGGTACTCGTTTTGATGGATGATTCGGCCCCAATTAGCCAGTTCAAGGTTAGTTGCGAATAACTGGTTCAACCGGTTGAGGGCAATCCGGTAGGCGAGCGTTTCTTCGATGGTTTCGACAAATTCCTCGCTCGGCTTTCCGTAGTAAAGCTCGTCCATGCTGAATACTATGCTTCCTTCGCCGGCAAAGGACGTGGTGATTTCTTCGCCATCGACAATCCAATAAGAGCGCGTCATGCCTTTTTCGATGAAATAGGCCGAACGGTTGTCCATATTGGCGCAAATCAGGCGGTGGCGTCGCGGAAAACGGCAGGCTGTCACGCTTTCTTCAAGCGCTTGCACGGTTTCGTCGGAGATAGGATAAAGCGACTGGATGGCTTCAATAAAATAGGGCATCGGGATGCGAAAGGTTTTTAGCGTTGACGTGCGAAGTTTTAGGTCAGAAATAAAAACAAGCCGTCCAGCAGACGGGGTTTGAACAGTTGTCTTCTCTCTTTGGACTCATAAATAAGAAAAGCTCTCCTCCAGTGGGAGAGCTTTTACTCGTATTTGAAAAGTAGTGCGAATTAGTTCTTGAAGAAATCTTTAACTGCTTCATTGGGAACCATCTGCTCGTCAAAGACGTAAGCGCCAGTCTTGGGGCTTTTTACCATCTTGATGACCTTCGTGTAAGAGCGGCCGTCGTTTTTGCCCTCTTGCAGTGTTGCGACTGTTTTCTTTGCCATGATTTATGCGATTACTTGATTTCCTTATGAACGGTCATTCTCTTCAGAATGGGGTTGTACTTCTTCAACTCCAGACGTTCGGGCGTGTTCTTCCGGTTTTTGGTAGTGATGTAGCGCGATGTGCCGGGAAGTCCGCTCTCTTTCATTTCTGTGCATTCAAGTATAACCTGTACGCGGTTACCTTTAGCTTTTTTTCCTGCCATAACTTTTGTTTTAAGCGATTACTTTAATGTCTTTCCAATCGCAGTATCCCTTGGCTACCGCGTTGTTCAACGCAGCGTCAAGTCCAACCTTGTTAATCAGACGAAGACCCGCAGCACTGAGCTTCAGCTCAATCCAGCAGTCCTGCTCTACGTAATAAAATTTCTTAGTAAACAAGTTTACGTCAAACGTGCGCTTTGTACGGCGCTTCGAGTGCGAAACGTTGTTGCCAACCATGGCTTTTTTTCCTGTAATTTGACAAATCTTAGACATCGCTATCTTTCCTTATTTATTTTTCTTCGTTGCCCGTTATTATCTGGGTGCTCGTAATACGGAGTGCAAAGGTAGTACTTTAATTATAACTGGGCAAATTGTTGAGAAGAAAATTTAATTTACGGCGTCAGGCTCGTTCTCTTTCAGGAAGTCGCGAAGCATGTGCATGGCCACGTTGGTGGCGCAGGCGATGTTCTTGTCGCGGCCGTTGTCCTCTTCCAATTTTCTTGTGATGATTTTGTCGTTTGTGCCGACAGCTATCCAGATGGTGCCTACTCTGATTGTAGCAGTACCTCCACCAGGTCCGGCGAATCCACTGACTGCCACGCAGTAATCAGAGTGGAAGAGCTTGTTTCCTCCGACAACCATTTGTCGTACGACTTCTTCGCAGACGGCGCTTTGCTCGGCGATAATTTCCTTGTCTACTTCCAGAATTTCTTCTTTGGTAGAGTCTGCATAGCAAACCAAGCCACCTTTGAAGTAGTAAGAACTGCCGGGGATGGCGGTAATGACGCTGGCGATGCGACCGGCGGTGCAGCTTTCAGCGGTGGAGAGCGTTTTGCCGGCTTTCCAAAGGATTTCGTTAATGTCCTTGCTAACGATCTTTAAGTCTAAATCCATAGTGGTTTATTTTTTAATTATATTGTGACACGTGAGTAGGCGGGTTTGTCGATGGGACAGAAGTCGTGGTCCATGAATTTGTAGTAGCCGGTAATGGCAATCATGGCCGCGTTGTCCGTGGTGTAGCTGAATTTGGGAATATAGATGTGCCAGCCCGATTTTTCTGCTTTCTCGTGAAATGCGTTGCGCAGTCCGGTATTGGCCGAGACGCCGCCTGCTACGGCGACGTGCTTGATGCCTGTCTGCTTGACTGCCATAGTGAGTTTTTTCATGAGGATGTCGACGATGGTGCGTTCGAGGGAAGCTGCGAGATCAGCTTTGTGGTGTTCTATAAACTGTGGATCTTCCTTCAGCCGGTCTCTCAGAAAATACAGGAACGACGTTTTCAGTCCACTGAAGCTATAGTCGAGTCCCGGGATGTGAGGCTTACTGAAGCGGAAGGCGTCCGGATTGCCTTGACGGGCCAATTTGTCGATGATTGGGCCGCCAGGGTAACCCAGTCCCATCACCTTTGAACATTTGTCGATAGCCTCGCCGGCTGCGTCGTCTATGGTCTGGCCGAGTACTTCCATGTCGTTGTACGCGTTGACTTTGACGATTTGCGAATTGCCGCCGCTCACGAGCAGGCAGAGGTAAGGCAGGGGAGGAGGGGTTTCGGTAGAATCTTTTTCCCGCAGGAAGAGAGCGAGGATGTGACCTTGCAGGTGATTGGCCTCGATGAGGGGAATGCCGAGCGAGATGGCCAGTCCTTTGGCGAACGATACGCCGACGAGCAGCGAGCCCATCAGTCCCGGACCGAGTGTCACGGCAATGGCCGAAAGGTCTTCCTTCGTGACTCCGGCGCGCTTCAGGGCTTGGTCCACTACGGGGACGATGTTCTGCTGGTGAGCCCGCGAGGCCAGTTCGGGCACTACGCCGCCATAGGCTTTGTGCACGTCTTGGCTTGCGGTGACGTTGCTCAAGAGAACGCCGTTTCGCAGGACGGCGGCCGAAGTGTCGTCACAGCTTGACTCTATACCTAATATAATAATGTCTGTCCCCATTTCTTTTTTCGTTTCTCAGTTATGCCGTGAGTACCTCCAGTCCGTGTTCGGTCATGACGAACGTGTGTTCCCACTGGGCGGAGGGCAGTTCATCCTCGGTGACAACGGTCCAGCCGTCGGCTTCGTCGATGAACACCTGCCACGTTCCCATGTTTATCATCGGTTCGATGGTGAACACCATGCCCGGAACGAGCAACATGCCCTTTTCGTGGGTGTTGTAGTGATTGACTTCGGGTTCTTCATGAAACTCAAGTCCCACCCCGTGGCCGCAGAGGTCGCGCACGACGCTGAAGCCGTTTCGCTTGGCGTGCTTCTCGATAGCCTTACCGATATCGCCGATGAAACCGTACGGTTTGGCAGCTTCGGCGCCGATAGCGAGGCATTCTTTGGTCACGCGCACCAGTTTTTCTTTCTCGGGTGTGGTTTTGCCGATGATGAACATTCGCGAAGCGTCGCTGTAATATCCGTCGAGAATGGTCGACACGTCGACATTGATGATGTCGCCTTCGCGCAGAATTTCGTTTTCGTTCGGGATGCCGTGGCAGACCACCTCATTGATGCTCGTGCAAACGCTTTTCGGGAAACCCTCATAGTTCAGCGGCGCGGGGATGGCGCCGTGTTGGGTTGTATAGTCGTAAACGAGTTTGTCTATGTCAGCCGTACTCATGCCGGCGTGGATTTCCTGTTCCACCAAGTCGAGCACGCCGGTGTTGACGACACCCGAACGGCGGATGCCTTCTATTTGTTCCGGCGTCTTGATGAGTTCGCGGCGGGGTACCAGGAAACCTTTATTCTGAAAAGATAGAACTTTCTTGTCCAGCTCGGTCAATTCCTGGCCGTGCGGCACGGACCAATTGTGCTTGCGTTTTTTGAACATGGTGCCTGTTTGCTTAGCTGCGCAAAGGTACGATTTTCTGCGGAAAAGTTTGCCTCTGTTGCGTCACTTTGCTAAAATTAGGGGTTCGGCCCTTGCGTTGCCGCGCAAAGGGTCACCGCGTGAAGTGAGTGTAGCAAGGGTGCGCACGGGCGTAGTCCTTGTTTTTCCTGTCGCTGCGATAGTTTTTCCTGTCGCTGCGTTTGTTTTTTCTATCGCTGCGCTGGTTTGAGACAAACGTTGAGGGGCTTTTGGGAAGAACGGAAGAACCTTTTTGAGCGGCAGTTTTCTTGATTTTGCTCGCACAAGTTGTCAGTTTTAGTGCTTAGGCTCTAAAAAATATAAAAACAAGAAGATTTCTTTGTGTAACACTTGCATATATCGGGAAAGGTTCTTACTTTTGCAGTGTTTTTCATGGTATTAGATTTAAGGTTAGTAAAGATTGGTTGTCGCGAGACAATCAATTTTTTTTTGTACCCAGGCTTCCGCTGCCGGTAATTTGGAAGGTGGCAAGGGAGCGTTGCCGGACAGAAATGGTGCTTCTATTAATATAATGTGCGTGATGAATCGTCTCCGCAGTTCCGTTCGGATAAAAGCGAGGCCCAATCCCTTTACGTGCGCCGTGACAGGAAATGCGGGTCGCCGTATTCCACGAAGAGCAGTAAAAAAACTTAACGAAAGTTTGCTCATGCGGAATACATTCCCTACTTTTGCAGGGAGAAACGTCAGTATGACTAAAACGAATCAGACATTCCACCATCATCACCCTAACTTGAAAAAAGGTAGGCTTGATGCTTAGTATTCATCCCAAGCGGGCGAGGGCTTACCGAAACAGCGGTAGGCCCTCGTTCGTTTAACGCGAAAAACGATGTTAAGAATAGCCGTACAATCGAAAGGGCGCCTCAACGAAGATACCATGGCGCTGCTGGGCGAAGCCGATATAAAAATCAGCTCGTCGAAGCGGACTTTGTTGGTCTGCTCAAAGAACTTCCCTCTCGAAATCCTTTACTTGCGCGACGACGACATACCGCAGACCGTGGCCGACGGTGTGGCCGACGTGGGCATCGTAGGGCGCAACGAACTTGTGGAAACCGGAGCCGAAGCCGACGTGGTCCGTCCGCTGGGCTTCGGAGCGTGCCGCTTGTCGCTCGCTATACCCAAGGAGGAGGAGTATGTCGGTCTGGAGTGGTTTAACGGGAAGAAAATCGCCACTTCTTATCCGCGTATCCTCAAACACTTTCTCGATGAGCATGCCATCAGTGCCGACATCCACGTCATCACGGGTTCGGTTGAAGTGTCGACGGGCATCGGGTTGGCTGACGCCATTTTCGACATTGTCAGCTCGGGGTCCACACTGGTGAGCAACAATCTGCGTGAGGTCGAAGTCGTGATGGAGAGCGAGGCCGTGCTGATAGGCAATCCGCTGATGAGCGGATACAAACGTGAGATACTGGACGAACTTCTGTTCCGTATCGAGGCTGTGAAGAGTGCCGAGGGAAAGAAATATGTCCTTATGAACGCGCCGAAGGATAAGGTGGAGCAAATCCTTGCCGTATTGCCGGGCATCAAGAGTCCTACGGTGATGCCGCTGGCCGACGACACTTGGTGCAGTATTCATACGGTGCTTGACGAAGAGCGTTTTTGGGAGATCATCGGACAGCTGAAGGAAAATGGTGCTCAGGGCATCCTGATAGTTCCCATAGAGAAGATGATCATTTAATCGTATCCATCAGAAAAGGAAATGAAAATCGTGAAATATCCGTCGCGGCAGGAGTGGGGCGAATTGCTTCGCCGGCCGGTCTGCGACATTATGGAAATGCTCGAGACAGTGCGCCCCATCGTGGAGCGGGTCCGGGCGGAGGGCGACGCCGCCGTCAAGGACTACGAAGCGCGGTTCGACGGCGTTGAGTTGGACAGTCTGGCGGTTTCTGCCGCAGCCATCGACGAAGGTTGTGCCCAAGTCGATGATACGCTGAAAGCTGCTATCGACTTGGCCTATGACAATATCACGGCCTTTCACGGCGCCCAGCGTTTCGATCCCGTCCGTGTCGAGGTGTGTCCGGGCGTTGTGTGCGAGCAGCGCGCAGTACCTATCGAGCGGGTCGGATTGTATGTGCCCGGCGGCACGGCTCCGCTTTTCTCGACGGTGCTGATGCTCGCCGCTCCGGCCCGAATAGCCGGTTGCCGGCAGGTGGTGCTGTGCTCGCCTCCGGGCAAGGATGGCCGGTTGAACCCCGCCATTCTGTATGCCGCCCGCAAGTGTGGCGTGACACAAGTCTTCGCCGTAGGCGGCGCGCAGGCCATTGCGGCCATGGCGTCCGGTACGGAAAGTATCCCCAAAGTTGACAAAATTTTCGGACCGGGCAATCAGTACGTCATGGCGGCCAAACAGCTAGTGTCGCTTTACGATACGGCCATCGACCTGCCGGCCGGTCCGAGCGAGGTGGAAGTGTGGGCCGACGAGTCGAGTGTGCCGCAGTTCGTTGCGGCAGACCTGCTGAGCCAGGCCGAACACGGCGTCGACAGTCAGGTGGTGCTGGTCACGGCTACGGAAGGGCTCATCGAAGCTGTACAGGACGAGATAGACCGCCAGCTTCCCTTGCTGCCCCGTGCCGACATAGCCCGCTGCTCGCTCGAAAACAGCAAAATGATACTCGTGTGCGACCTCGACGAGGCTCTTGCGCTTACCAACGACTATGCCCCCGAGCATCTCGTTGTTGCCCTGAAGAATTATGAGGCGGTGAAAGACCGCATCGTACATGTCGGTTCCGTATTCCTCGGCAATTGGAGTTGCGAAAGTGCGGGCGACTATGCGTCGGGCACCAATCACACCCTCCCGACCAAAGGGTATGCAAAGGCCTACGGCGGGCTGTGTCTGGACAGCTTCATGCGTAAAATCACCTTCCAAGAGCTGTCGCCCGAAGGCATCCGCCGCATCGGTCCGGCCGTCGAGTGTATGGCCGCTGCGGAGCACCTCGACGCTCACAGGAACGCCATGACTGTACGCCTGAACCACCTGAACCTGTAAATCCTGCCGCGAAAATGAAAGACTTACGACTTCTGGTTCGCCCCAATATATGGCGGCTTGAACCATACAGCTCTGCGCGCGACGAATATAGTGGCCATGAGGCTCATGTGTTCCTTGACGCCAACGAGTGCCCTTACAACGCGCCTTATAACCGGTATCCCGACCCCTTGCAGCGCGAGGTGAAGCAGCTTGTGTCCGACGTCAAGGGAATAGCCCCCGAACATATTTTCTTGGGCAACGGCAGCGATGAGGCCATCGACCTGATTTTTCGCGTGTTCTGCGTGCCGGGACGCGACAACGTCGTGGCCATCGACCCCACATACGGCATGTATTCCGTGTGTGCCGCCATCAATGATGTAGAGTACCGCCGCGTGCGCCTTGACGAGCGTTTCCAGTTTTCGGCCGATGCCCTACTTGAGGCGGCCAGCCAGAATACGAAAGCTATCTTCCTGTGTTCGCCCAATAATCCGACGGGCAACGACCTGGACCGCGACGAAATGATGCGTCTCGTAGAAAAATTCGACGGTATGGTCGTCGTCGACGAGGCTTATGCCGACTTCTCGGCCCAGCGGTCTATGCGCGACGAAGTGCCCGGCCATCCGAACCTCATTGTGCTCAACACCTTGTCGAAAGCGTGGGGCAGTGCGGGCATCCGCATGGGTATTGCTTATGCGTCGGTCCCGGTTATTGAATTGTTCAGCAAGGTCAAGTATCCCTATAACCTGAGTGCGCTTTCGCAGGAGAAAGCCAAGGAAATCCTTTCGCGCCGCTACGATGTTGCCCATTGGGTCAAACTTATACTCACCGAACGTTCCCGACTTATCGAGGCTTTTCGGCAATTGCCGGTTTGCCGGACTATTTTCCCGACGGCAGCGAACTTTTTCCTGGCCCGCATGACGGACGCCCAGGCCATCTACGATTATTTGGTAGAGGAGGGCATTATTGTGCGCAACCGCTCCCGTGTCACTTTGTGTGAGAACTGTCTGCGCGTCACCATCGGTACGCCGGAGGAAAACAGTCAGCTTCTGGCCGCACTACGTAAGTATCCGAATACATGAAGAAAGTATTGTTCATAGACCGCGACGGCACGCTGATAAAGGAACCGGCCGACGAGCAAATCGACGCTTTTGAAAAACTGGAGTTTCTGCCCGGTGTGTTTTATTATCTCCGTCGAATCCGTGAGCTGACCGACTTTGAACTGGTCATGGTCAGCAATCAGGACGGCTTGGGCACTTCCTCGTTTCCCGAGGAGACGTTTTGGCCGGTCCATAACTTTATTTTGAAAACGTTGCAGGGCGAAGGCATCACGTTTGACGCGATTCATATCGACCGCCACTTTCCCGAAGACAATGCGCCCACCCGCAAGCCCGGCACGGGGATGCTTACGGCTTACATGCAGGGGGATTATGATTTGGCCCATAGCTACGTGATAGGCGACCGGGCTACCGATGCCGAACTGGCGCACAATCTGGGGTGTACGCCGTTGATTCTCGACGGAGAGCAGGTGACATGGAAGGAGGTGGCTGAGCGGATCATTGGCGGAGAGCGCACGGCCGAGGTTCATCGTGTAACGAAGGAAACGGATGTGTACGTCCGTGTTGATCTCGACGGTACTGGTGCGTGTGCAGTCGATACGGGACTGAAATTCTTCGACCACATGCTTGAGCAGATTGCCCATCACGGAGGTGTGGACCTTACGATTCGTGTGAAGGGAGACCTGCAAGTGGATGAGCACCATACGATGGAAGATACGGCCCTTGCTTTGGGCGACTGTCTGCGGCAATGTCTGGGCGACAAGCGTGGCATTGGCCGTTACGGATTCACTTTGCCTATGGACGATTGCCTCTGTCAGGTGGCTCTCGACTTCGGCGGACGGCCTTGGCTGGTTTGGAATGCCGACTTTAAGCGCGAGCGCATCGGTGATGTGCCGACCGAGATGTTCCTCCACTTTTTCAAGAGTCTCAGCGATACGGCTCGTATGAACTTGAACGTTCAGGCGGACGGGGAGAACGAACATCATAAAATCGAAGGCATTTTTAAGGCTTTCGCCCGTGCGATTCGGATGGCTGTACGCCGCGATTTCAACCATTTCCAATTGCCATCGAGCAAAGGACAGTTATGAGACGCCTAATCCGCCTGCCGTTCCTTTTTGCAGTGGTGCTCTCGTTGAACGTCGTGACCGGGTGTGAGAGAATTGAGCTTCCGGAAGAAACCGGCGAAGGGGATGAAGTTGTCGAAGTGCCGGACGACACGGATACTCCCGTGACGCCGGATGACTCTGAAACTACAGATACGCTGACGATAAGTGAGGCCTTTCAGGTGACGGCAGGGCGAGTTTGTGTCAAAGGGTACATTGTGGGCTATGTCAGCGGCTCGACCATGCGCGGAGCCGTGCTGGGTTTGCCCGATGCCCCGAACACGAGTATGCTCATAGCCGACAATCCTTACGAGACTGATCCGCTTGTCTGTATGCCGGTCCGCCTGGAGGCTGACACCTACCGTCCAGTGCTCAATCTCTACGATCATCCGGACTATTACCGGCGCCTGATAGGCTTGAGCGGTCAAATAGAGCTCTATTACGGTTTGCCCGGCATCCGCGACATCGAGGATTACAATTGGCCGACACTCCATGCCGATGAGGGGCAATTGGCTTTGCCTTCTCTCGACGACAGTCTGCAACACGTCGACGACGGGCGGAGCGTGTCGGAGTGAAAATAAATGGATGCGGCGTGCGCGGCTTCCGAAAGAAAGTTGTACTTTCGCAACAAATTAACCAAAGAAATTATGGAAATAGAAGGTAAAATCATTGCCGTGCTGCCTGCGCGTGGCGGAACGTCGGCGCGGACGGGTAATGCTTGGAAATCGCAAGAGTTTGTCATCGAAACGTTCGACCAGTACCCCCGTAAGTGTGTGTTTCGCGTTTTCGGTGAGGACCGGCTCAACCAGATGAACATACAGCTGGGCGAAGTGTTGCGCGTGTCTTTCGATATTGATGCCCATGAGTACAATGGTCGTTGGTTCAACGACGTGAGTGCTTGGCGAGTGGACCGCAACGTCGGTCCAGCGCAGCCTCAGCCGGCCCCGGCCCAACCGGCTCCGGCTCCGATGCCGGGCAACAACGACGTGATGCCCTCGTCGACGGCCGGTGCGCCCCAAGGCGGAGCTCCTATCGACGACCTTCCGTTCTGACAGATACCGTTAGTCTTGTTCATACCCTCCTGCAATTTTTTTGCGGGAGGGCTTGTTTTTCTTTCTTCCCTCTGCGTGTTGTCTTTCGCCCATGTCCTTTAGTAAGTATGTATTCGGCGCTGTCGTGTTGCACTTGTTGCGATGGCTGTTTATCTTCTTTTTTGTTTCCACGATGATAGCGGTTTTGCTGTATCGCTGGTTGCCAGTGCCGCTCACGCCGTTGATGGTTATCCGGTGCGTGCAGCAGGTGGAGGACGGGCGGGTCATGCGTCTGCGCCACCACTGGGTTCCGCTGGAGCAAATGTCAAAATATCTGCCCGTAGCCGTAATTGCCTCTGAGGACCAGAATTTTCTTTCGCACAACGGTTTTGACTTTAAGGCGGTCAAAGCGGCGTATTTGGAACATAAGGCGGGAGGCCGGCGTCGGGGTGGAAGTACCATCAGCCAGCAGACGGCGAAGAACGTATTTCTGTGGCCGGCTTCCTCATGGGTAAGGAAAGGATTTGAAGTCTACTTTACGGCGCTCATAGAGTTGTGCTGGTCGAAAGAGCGCATTATGGAAGTTTATCTGAACAGCATTGAAATGGGCGAGGGCATTTATGGCGCCGAAGCTGTGGCGCAACTGCACTTCGGAACTACGGCGGCAGAGTTGACGCGGGCTCAGTGCGCCCTCATTGCGGCTACGTTGCCCAATCCCTTACGCTACGATTCGGCCCATCCTTCGCGCTATATGTTGAAGCGCCAGCGGAAAATCATGCGCGAGATGCGCCATATTCCGCTTTTTCATTATCCCGAGGAGGCCAAAGCTTATTGGCCGTCCAGCGTGTTTGCGCCGAAGTGGAGCGGGAGAAGGTCGGCCGCTTTTTCGATGCAGTAGATTTTTTCGCTGCCGTAAAGCAGCAGGCGCATAGGGACGCGTTGTTTTTGTTCGATCTCAATGAGCGCTTGCCGGCAAGCACCGCAGGGCGTGATGGGGGCTGGAATAAAGATTCCGTCGTCCTTGCACGCCGCAATGGCCAACGTCCTGACCGCAACGCCGGGGAAGCGGGCATTGGCGTAATATAGCGTGCATCGTTCCGCACAGGTACCCACCGTGAACGAAGCGTTTTCCTGATTACTCCCGCAGACAGTTTCTCCATTTTCTAGCAAGGCGGCCGCACCGACATGGAAGCGGGAATAAGGCGCATAGGCCGTCAGACAAGCGCGGCGGGCGGCAGCGATGAGCGCGCTGTCCGGTTCGCTTAGTTCGGTTTCCTGAATAAGGGTAAACGGGAAACTGAAAGTCATTCTTTCCATGGTAGTGAAGTTAAATCAGTCAGATAGAGTCAAAAGGGTAGGCGCATGGCTTACAAATCACAGAGGTCTGCGTACGAGGCCCGTGCCTGGCGCAACAAGTCGTCGGGAGCCAGCCGTAACTGAACGCCGCGCACGCCGGCACTGACGTAAATGTGGTCGAACAGTTGAGCTGATTCGTGAATATACGTAGGGAAGGCCTTTTTCATACCGATGGGTGAACAGCCGCCGCGAATGTATCCCGTCGTCGGGAGTAACTCCTTGAGGGGCAGAGGCTCGCATTTCTTGTTTCCGCTGACCTTGGCGGCTTTCTTCAGGTTGACCTCGCAATTTCCGGGAACGACGCAGACCAGATGGCCCGTCCGGTCGCCGTGAAGGACGATGGTTTTGAAAACTTGAGCGATGTCTTCGCCCAGACTTTCGGCTACGTGGACAGCGCTGAGGTCGTTTTCGTCGACCTCGTAGGGTACAAGTTCGTAGGCCACACCGGCTTGGTCGAGCAGGCGGGCGACGTTTGTTTTCAGTTTGTTTTTGCTCATGGTTTGTGGGGCTTCGGTTGAACTTTGGCGGGCCTGAGTTCGTTTTTCAAGTATTGCGCGGTAAATCCCTTTCCGGCGGTTACGACTTGCTCTGGCGTACCGGTGGCCACGACTTGTCCGCCGCGGCGTCCCCCGTCTGGCCCCATGTCGATAAGGTAGTCCGCCATCTTGATCACGTCCAGGTTGTGCTCGATGACGATGATGGTGTTTCCTTTTTCCACCAAGCGGTTCAGTACGTTTATCAGTACGCGGATGTCCTCGAAGTGTAGGCCGGTGGTGGGCTCATCGAGGATGTAGAGCGTCTTTCCGGTGTCGCGCTTGCTCAGCTCCGTAGCCAGTTTTACGCGTTGGCTTTCGCCGCCCGACAGGGTGGTAGAGGATTGTCCCAGTTTGATATACCCCAGTCCTACGTCCTGCAATACCTTGATTTTGTGACGTAGCGTGGGGACATTCTCGAAGAACTCCACGGCTTGGTCAATCGTCATGTCGAGCACGTCGGCAATGCTTTTGCCTTTATACCTAACTTCGAGCGTTTCACGGTTGTAGCGTTTGCCGTGACAGACTTCGCATGGCACGTAGACATCGGGCAGGAAATTCATTTCAATGGTTTTGTAACCGTTTCCCTTGCAGGCCTCACAACGGCCGCCGCTTACGTTGAACGAGAACCGTCCAGGCTTGTAACCTCTGATTTTGGCTTCAGGAAGTTCCACGAATAGGGCGCGTATGTCGGCAAATAGCCCCGTGTAAGTCGCTGGGTTCGAGCGGGGCGTGCGTCCGAGCGGGCTTTGGTCCACGTTGACTACTTTGTCGATGTACTCGACGCCGTCAATGCCGTCGTAAGGGAGCGGGTCGCGCAGCGAGCGGTAGAAGCGTTGCGAGAGGATGGGGTAGAGCGTATCGTTGATAAGGGTCGATTTTCCGCTGCCTGACACGCCCGTAACGCAGATAAGGCAGCCTAAAGGGAAGTCAACCGTGACGTGTTGCAGGTTGTTGCCCGAAGCGCCGCGAAGCCTGAGCTGCTTTCCATTGCCTTTGCGTCGGGTGGCGGGCAGTGCGATGGTCTGCGTGCCGTTCAGGTAGCTGCTTGTCAGCGTCTGTCGGCGGAGCATTTCGTCGGGCGTTCCTTCAAACACGACCTCACCGCCCAGCCGTCCGGCGCGCGGCCCCATGTCCACAACGTAGTCAGCTTCCAGCATCATGTCTTTGTCGTGCTCAACTACAACTACGGTGTTGCCCACGTCGCGCAGTTCTTTGAGTGAATGAATAAGGCGTACGTTGTCGCGCTGGTGGAGTCCGATACTCGGTTCGTCGAGAATGTAGAGTACGTTGACCAGTTGCGAACCGATTTGCGTTGCCAGACGGATACGCTGGCTTTCGCCGCCGGACAGCGTCATTGTGGCGCGAGACAGCGACAGGTAGTCAAGCCCCACGTCGAGCAGGAATTTCAGTCGTGTGAGCAGTTCTTTGAGAATTTCGCGGGCAATGGCCTTTCGGCGCGGGTCGAGGCGTTCGTCCACGTGGGAGAGCCAGTCGTAGAGTTCGCCGATGTCCATCGATGCCAGCTCATGAATGTTTTTCCCGTCGATGCGGAAGTGGAGCGCCTCCTGGTTCAGCCGTGCACCGTGACACGCCGGGCATTCGGCGGTCCGGGCAAACTGCTCCGCCCACTTCCGTGCGGAGGCTGGTGCATCGCCTTCGGCCATTTGCTGGATGTATTTGGCCAGACCGTCGAACTCTACGTAATAGTCGTCCGTTGTGTTCATCAGTCGGGCGGGGATACGCAACCTTTCCGGCGAACCGTTGAAAATTTCGTCGAGTGCGTCTTCCGAAATTTCGTTGACGGGCGTGGTGATGGCGTAACCGTATTTCTCCAGTACGCTTTCGATTTCCCAAAAGATGAGCGTGTTCCGGTATTTTCCAAGTGGCACGATGGCGCCTTCGCGGATGGACAGGGCGGGACGGGGAATGACTTTTTCGCGGTCTACTACGCTGATGAATCCCAGTCCTTTGCATTTGGGACACGCGCCTTGCACTGAATTGAACGAGAAGTTATGGGGGGCCGGGTCACGATAGGATATGCCTGACGTGGGGCACATGAGACGTTTGCTGTAATGGCGGACGCGGCCGTCGGTGGCGTCGAGCAACATGATGAGACCGTGTCCTTGTTCAAGGGCGGCCGACAGGCTGTGTTCGAGTCGCCGGTCGTCTTTTCCCTGCGGGCATAGCTTGTCCACTACCACTTCGATGTCGTGGTTACGATAGCGGTCCAGCTTCATTCCTTTGGTGATTTCCCGCACTTCGCCGTCTACGCGGACGTACAGGAATCCTTTCCTTCGCATGGTCTCGAACAGCTCCTTGTAATGTCCCTTGCGTCCTTCGATAAGCGGGGCCAGCATGTAAATGCGGTGGCCGGCGTAGTCCGTCAGTATCAGGTCGCGCAGCTGTTCTTCGGTATAGCGCACCATTCGTTCGCCGGTGACGTACGAGAAGGCCTCGCCGGCCCGGGCGTACAACAGGCGCAGGAAGTCGTAGATTTCGGTGACTGTGCCAACGGTAGAGCGCGGATTCTTGTTCGTTGTCTTCTGTTCGATGCTGATAACGGGACTCAGTCCTGTAATTTTGTCCACATCGGGGCGCTCCAAGTGGTCCAGAAAGTTGCGGGCATAGGCCGAGAAGGTTTCGACGTAGCGACGTTGCCCCTCGGCGTAGAGCGTGTCGAAAGCCAGTGAGCTTTTTCCGCTGCCGCTCAAGCCGGTGATGACCGTGAGCCGGTGGCGCGGGATGCGCACGTCGACGTTTTTCAGATTGTGTACGCGGGCGCCCCAGATGTCTATCCAGCCTTCTTCCACTTCAGGCCGTACGTTGCTTTCAGGCAAAGTGTCTCCCTCAGCCAGGGCTGCGGGCCGCGTGTCGCGCAGTGTTTGCTGTTCGTTCTTCATTGTCGTAAGAATCCCGACTGTGCGGTCCGTCAGTTGTCGAGACTGCCGCTCTCTTCGCTGTAGCCGCGAAGCAGGTTGATGGTTTTCTTGAAATTATACTTGACGCCGTCCGCTCCTACGGCCTTTACTACGCAGTAATAGGCTCCGGCCGGCACGGGTTGACC
The DNA here is from genome assembly GCA_944322325.1 of uncultured Alloprevotella sp. Lineage (GTDB taxonomy): Bacteria > Bacteroidota > Bacteroidia > Bacteroidales > Bacteroidaceae > Alloprevotella. The sequence continues at coordinate 138,955 of CALUOQ010000001.1, read as the reverse complement.
GCCCAGCGTGCCGTCCCAGCCGTCTGCCGGGTCAGTCCATCGGTGCAGGCGCTTTCCCCAGCGGTTAAACACCGCAGCTTCGAAGCTGACGATACTTTGGTACCCCTCCTTGGCCCGGTAGATGTCATTGATGCCGTCGCCGTTTGGCGTGAAGACGTTGGGCATTTCCAGTTTCGACTCGCTCACGGTGATTTGGAACGGCTCGTCCATTTCGAACGTTACGGTGTCCTGGCCCTGAACGAAGCTGATCAAGAGTTCCACTATGGTTGTCCCCGAGGTGGTAAACGTGAAGTCCGTGTCTTCGTCGTAGCGCACGACGGAGGGGTTGTCGCGCTGTCCCGGCGCGTAGAAACGCCATTCGTAAAGTGGGGTGTATTCGCCCACATCGGTGGGATTGGCTTCGAAGCGTACGCTCAGGGGGGCTGAGCCGGTGTAAGTCACGTCTTCCACCTCGCCGTCCGCCGTTGTTACGGTCATGGTGGGTGCCGCACTGGGTAATGTGATTTGTCCCTTAGCTTTGCCGGGAAGCAGGGCAAGGGCGAATATCACAATGAGAAATAAAGATGATGTCGTCCGCATACGTCTGCAAAATTAGCCCTTTCCCCGTAAATTCGGCAGGTGCGTCCGTACAAATTCTCGCTTTGCCTGTGTCTCTTGGTTCGGGTGTAGTGAATCGCATGTGTCGTGCCCGGGATTTTTTCGTGGATTTTCTTTAAATTTGCGCCGTTCGCACAATTGTTTATTACTGCCTTATGGAAGATTTGATTAAGCTTGATTCGGTCGAAGCCTATAACCGGATGTTCGGTCTCGAGACCCGTCACCCCTTGGTCTCCGTGGTCGATTTGCGGGAGGCCACGCGTTGTCCCCGACACTTTACGGTGAATTACGGCGTCTACGCGCTGTTTTTGAAGGATACGAAGTGTGGCGACATCCGATATGGCAAGCAGCCCTATGACTATCAGGAGGGGACCATCACCAGTTTCGCTCCTGGCCAGGTGGCCGAGGTGAGCCTTTACGAGGGTGTCGTCCCTTCGGCGCAGGGCCTCTTGTTCCATCCCGACCTGATTACGGGGACGTCGTTGGGCCGTGAAATCAAGACTTACTCTTTCTTTTCGTATAACTCCTCCGAAGCGCTCCATTTGTCCGACGAGGAGAAGCGTATCTTCCTCGATGGGCTCGACAAGCTCCGGCATGAGCTCGATCATCCCATTGACCGACTGAGTAAGCGGCTCATCACGCGCAGCATCCAGTTACTGCTCGATTATTGCCTGCGCTTCTACGAACGGCAGTTCATCACCCGTTCGAAGCCCAACCGTGATGTGCTCACGCGCTTCGAGACTTTGCTCGACGAGTACTTCCAGAACGGTCTTACGCGCAGTGTCGGGCTACCCACGGTGCGCTATTTTGCGGACAAGGTGTTCCTCTCGCCCAACTACTTCGGCGACCTGATTAAGAAGGAAACCGGCAAGACAGCACAGGAGTACATCCAGAACAAGCTGATAGCCTATGCCAAGGAACTCATCGCCGGGACGCAGAAGAACATCAACCAGATTGCCTACGAGCTGGGCTTTCAGTATTCGCAGCACTTCAACCGCGTATTCAAGCGCAACGTCGGCTATACGCCCAACGAGTACCGGCGTCAGCAGGCTTAGGTCTGGCTCTTCGTTGTTAGTTCGGAATCCCGACACTGTCTGTCCTACGGACGAGTATGGATACAGCGGGGGCGGCAAAGTCACTTTTGCCGCCCCCGCTCGTTGTCGTTTAGCCGAGCCGCCTTGCGGCTTCGAGTACCACCTCCCCGAGTGTCGGGTGGGCGTGTATCGTTTCGCTCAGGTCCTTCACTGTGCCGTTGAGCCGCATCAGCGCGGCGACTTCCTGTACCAGGTCGGCTGCGTGCGGGCCCAGTATGTGGCAGCCCAACAGGCGTCCGTCGCTGGTAGCGACCAGTTTCACGAGTCCCTCGCTCTGCCCCATGGCTAGCGCCTTGCCGTTGGCGCGGAAGAAAGCTTTCCCCACGGCGGCCTCAATCCCTTGTGCCTGCGCTTCCTCCAGCGTCAGACCGACGGAAGCGGCTTCGGGGGCGGTGAATACGGCGGCCGGCATGATGTCCAGGCGGATGCCGTCCGTGCGGCCCAGAATGTGGTTCAGTGCGCGCCGGCCTTGGAACGTGGCGGCGTGGGCCAGCTGACAACGGCCGTTGATGTCGCCGATGGCGTAGACGCCCTCGATATTCGTTTGTAGGCTTTCGTCCGTTTCGATGCCCCGCTTCGTGTAAGCAATTCCGACGTCGTCGAGGTTGAGCGAGGTCAGATTAGGCCCGCGGCCTACGGCCATGAGTACGCGGTCGGCCGTGACGGCCTTTTCGCGCTCCTTCAGGGTATAGCCGACCGTCAGTTCCCCCTCGCCGGACGGACTGATGCGCTCCACCCGTGCCTGTGTGACGATGTCGATGCCCCGTTGCTTGAGGGCGGTGCGCAGGCGCTTGGCCACGTCGCTGTCGAAGTTGGGCAGAATTTCCCGGCAGAACTCCAGCACGGTGACCTGGCTGCCGAAGGCGCTGAACACGGACGCAAACTCCATGCCGATGACGCCGCCGCCGACGATGCAGAGGCGCCGGGGAACGTGGTCGAGGGCGAGCAGGTCGGTGGACGTCAGTACGCCCGGCAGGTGGGCGCCCTCGATGGGCAGGAACTTGGTGACGGAGCCTGTGGCGATGATGACGTTTGTCGCCTCGATGGTTTCCGTCGTTTCGTCGCTTTCGTTTTTCTCGTTGAGCGCGACCTCGACGGTATGCGCAGCGGCGAAGCGTGCCGTGCCGCGCATCAGCGTCAGGTTAGGGTGCTTCAACATCGTTTCGACACCGCTGCGCAGTGCGGCCACCACGCTGTCCTTGCGGGCCGCGATGCGGGCGAAGTCCGGCGACGCTTCCATCGGGGGTAGGCCGAGGTCGGTCAGGTGGCTGACTTCGCTTAGGCGCTCGGCGTCGCGACAGAGGCATTTCGTCGGGATGCAGCCTTCGTTCAGGCACGTGCCGCCCACTTCGCGCGCCTCGACGAGCACGGTCGTCAGGCCAGCCTGTGCGGCTTCTATGGCCGTTTCGTATCCGCCCGGCCCGGCACCGATGATGAGTAAGTCCGCGCGTGTCATGGCTGTTCGTAGTCGAAGTAGGTGAACCGTGGCTCCTTCACGGCCTTTACGTCGTCGAGGCGACGCACCGGTGTGGCGTGCGGAGCCGTACGCAGCGTGTCGGGTTGTTCCTTGGCTTCCTCGGCAATCTGCTTCATGACGTCAATAAAGGCATCCAGCGTTTCCTTGCTCTCCGATTCGGTCGGCTCAATCATCATGGCTTCGTGGAAGAGCAGCGGGAAGTAGACCGTCGGGGCGTGGAAACCGTAGTCGAGCAGGCGCTTGGCCACGTCGAGGGTGCGGATGTGGTCCGCCTCGCTGTGGGCGCCGCCATACTCGGGCCGCAGGCCGTCGAAAACGAACTCGTGCTTGCATAGGCCGCCGATGGGCAGTTCATAATATGCCTTGAGCGATTCCTTGATGTAGTTGGCGTTGAGTACGGAGAGCTGGCCGACCTGGCGCAGGTGCTGGCGGCCCACCGTGAGGAGGTAAGTGTAGGCACGGATGAGCACGGCAAAGTTGCCGAGGTGGCTGGAAATCTGGCCCAATGCCCCGTCGCTTTCGCGCAGCGCAAGGGTACCGTCGGCCTGGCGTACCACTTGCGGATTGGGTAGGAGCTCCTCGAGCCCGGCCCTCACTCCGACGGGGCCTGCGCCCGGTCCGCCGCCGCCGTGGGGCGTCGAGAAGGTCTTGTGGAGGTTGATGTGCATCACGTCGAAGCCCATGTCGCCCGGGCGGCATACGCCCAGCATCGGGTTGAGGTTGGCTCCGTCGTAATACATCAGGCCGCCGCATTCGTGGACAAGGCGGGCAATTTCAGGAATCTCGCGTTCGAAGATGCCGAGCGTGTTGGGATTGGTCATCATCATGCCGGCGATGTCGTCGCCCAGCAGGGGGCGCAGGTCGTCGACGTCGACCGTGCCGTCGGGCTTGCTCTTCACTTCGACAATCTGTAGGCCGCACACGGCGGCCGAAGCGGGATTGGTGCCGTGCGCTGAGTCGGGCACGATAATTTTGGTGCGGCGCGTGTCGCCGCGCTTGCGGTGGTACGAGCGAATCACCATCAGGCCCGTCAGCTCGCCGTGGGCTCCGGCGTAGGGGTTCAGGGTGAAGGCGCTCATGCCGGCCACTTCGGCCAGCATCCGTTGCAGGCCGTCGTACACTTCCAGTGCGCCCTGTGCGGTCTCCGCCGGCTGCGAGGGGTGGAGTCGGCCGAAGGCGGCGAGGGCGGCCATTTCGTCGTTGAGCTTCGGGTTGTACTTCATGGTGCAGCTCCCGAGGGGATAGAAGCCGTTGTCGACGCCGAAGTTGTTGCCGCTCATGTTTGTGTAGTGGCGGGCGACGGTCGGTTCGTCGACTTCAGGCAGGCGGGGGCTGGTCTGGCGCTTCAGGGCGTCGGGCAGCTCGGTGTTAAGGTCGTGTCCCGTCATCGTGCAGGGGGGCAGCGAATAGCCCGTACGGCCCGGGCGCGAAAGCTCGAAGATGAGCTTGCTGTAATAGGTGCGGTTCATTTCAGTCCTCCTTCCTTAAATTTTTCAATCAGCCCGACGAGTTGGTCGGTCTCTTCTTTCGTGCGGCGTTCGGTAGCGGCAAAGAGCATCCCGCCGTCGATTCCGTCGGCCAGCACACCGGCCAGGAATCCGTGGTCGGCACAGTAGCGGTGCAGGGCCGCCGCGTCGCCCTTGTAGCGCAGGCAGAACTCCTCGAGGAAAGGCTGGTCGAACACCGGCTCGAAGCGTCCGGTGGCCAGCAGGGCGTCGTGCAGATAATGGGCGGCGGCGTACGAGTGCTCGTTGACTTCGCGCAGGCCTTTTTCGCCCATGAGGGAGAGGTAGATGGCTACGTACAGGCACATGATGCCTTGGCTTGTGCAGATGTTTGACGTCGCTTTTTCGCGCCGAATGTGCTGTTCGCGGGCCTGCATGGTCAGTACGAAGGCGCGGCGGCCGTCGGCGTCGGTCGTGCCGCCCACGAGGCGTCCCGGCATCTTCCGCACGAGTGCCTTGGTCGTACACAGGTAGCCGATGTAGGGCCCGCCGTAGTTGAGCGGCAGTCCGAGCGACTGCGCGTCGCCGCACGCGATGTCGGCACCCCACTCGCCGGGCGACTTGAGTACGCCCAGGGCCGAGGCACGGCCGTTCACGACGAACAGGGCCTTGTGGGCGTGACACAGGTCGGCCAGCCCGGTGAAGTCCTCAATGACACCGTAGTAGTTGGGCTGCCCGACGATGACGCCGGCCACGTCGTCCGTGGCCAGCATGGCAGCGAGGGCTTCGCGGTCGGTAGTGCCGTCCCGCTGCGGGATAAGGTCGACGTTGACGCCGTGGTAGCCGGCATAGGTCAGGACTACCTTGCGGATGCGGGGCGGCAGGGTCGAGGCGAGGAGCACGCGGTTCCGCTTCTTGGCGGCAGCCACGCACATCATCATGGCTTCGGCCGTGGCCGTGGAGCCGTCGTACATGCTGGCGTTCGACAGGTCCATGCCCGTCAGGCCTGCCATCATGGTTTGAAACTCAAAGATGTATTGCAACGTGCCCTGCGAGATTTCGGCCTGATAGGGCGTGTAGGACGTCAGGAACTCCGATCGCGACGTCAGGGCGGCGACTACGCTGGGCGAGTAGTGGTCGTAGGCGCCATCGCCGGCGAAGCAGACGAGCGGTTGGTTCTTCCGGCCCAGTTCCTCGAAATGGCGGCGGATTTCCTCTTCGCTCATGGCGTCCGGAAGGCTGACCGGCTTTGTCAGCTTCAGGGTGTCGGGCACTTCGTCGTAGAGCGCGTCGAGCGACGGCGCTCCGACGACGTCGAGCATCGCCCTGATGTCCTCGTCGGTGTGGGGAAGATATTTGAAGGTCATAGTATGCGTTATGAATCGGGTAATGGTTGAAAACAGGCAGGCCGCGTCCGGCGGCAGCTGCGTCGCGGGGGGGCGACGGCCGCGGCGGCGCGGCCTGCGGAGGTTGGGGTGGAGGGCTGGCCGGCGTCAGGCCTCGCAGTGGGCAGCGTAGGCCGTGGCGTCCATGAGGCTGTCGAGCTCGGCCGTGTCGTCGAGCTTCACTTTGATAATCCAGTTGGCGAAGGCGTCCTGGTTAATGAGCTCGGGTTGGTCCTCAAGGGCCGTGTTGACCTCGACTACGGTGCCGCTTACGGGCGCTACGAGGTCGCTGGCGGCCTTAACGCTCTCGACGGCGCCGAAGTCGTCGCCGGCTGTTACCGCATCGTCCACTTCGGGCATGTCGACGTAAACGACGTTTCCCAGTTGCTCCTGTGCGTAGTCCGTTATGCCGATGAAGCCGAACTCGCCTTCCACGCGGACGTACTCGTGCGATTCGGCGTAGTACAGTCCTTCTAAAACTTTTGCCATGTCGGTTTGATTGATTTGGGGTTAGTGAATGGGTTATTTCTTGTAGTTCTTCTCGTAAAAGCGTTTCTTCGTGACGACACCGTCGTGCAGCTTGCGGTGAATGCGCACCTGCAAGGGCGTGCCGAGCTTGGCGTGGTCGATGTCGACGAGCGCCATGCAGACGCTCTTGCCGGTGGAGATGGACTGGTAGCCGGTCGTGACCGAGCCGACGACCTTTCCGTCGGCCTCGACGTCGTAGCCGTGGCGCGGGATGGCACGGCCCGTGAGCTCGATGCCTACGATTTTGCGGCTGAGACCGCCGTTTTTCTGCGCGAGCACGGCGTCGCGGCCGATGAAGTCGGGCTTGTCCGTCTTGACGAACAGGCCCAGTCCGGCCTCGATGGGCGTTATGTTTTCGCTCAGCTCGTCGCCGTAGAGCGGCAGGCCCACTTCGAAGCGCAGCGTGTCGCGGCAGCCCAGTCCGCAGGGTTTGGCCCGTCCGCTGGCGACGAGGCGGTCCCACGTGCGGACGATGTAGTCCGGCGCGCCGTAGATTTCAAAACCGTCCTCGCCGGTGTAGCCCGTACGGCTGATGAGGATGGGTTCACCGTCGTGCTCTGTCTCCTTGAAAGTGTAGAAGGCCAGCTCGCTGCAAGGCAGGCCGAGCACCTGCTCGACTACCTGCTCGGCCTCGGGGCCCTGTACGGCCAGTTGGCCGTAGCGTTCGCTCTGGTTGTCGACGTTGACGGCGAAACCCTCGGTGTGCTGCTGCATCCAGGCGACGTCCTTGTCGATGTTGGCGGCGTTGATGACGAGCAGGAAGCGGTTGTCCGCCATCTTGTAGACGAGCAGGTCGTCCACGGCGCCGCCGCTGGGGTACAGCATAAGGCCATAGTAGATTTTTCCGACCGGCGCGCCGCTGATGTCGTTGGTGAAGATGTGCTGCACGTAGCGTTCGGCGTCGGGGCCGCTGACCATGACTTCACCCATGTGCGACACGTCGAACACGCCGCAGGCCTTGCGCACGGCGTTGTGCTCGTCGATGATACCGGAGTACTGGATGGGCATGTCGAAACCGCCGAAGGGGCTGATGAGTGCCCCGAGTGCAACGTGGCGGTCGTAGAGACAAGTTCGTTTGTTTTCCATGCTATGAATTGTATAGTTGAGAGTTGATGGCAGTTAACTGACCGTGGAAAGTGGATAACGGGTATTTGTTCATTGTCCGCCGTTCATTGTCAGTTGTCCGCCGATGATTGTTCGTTGTCGAAGAGCAGCGCCACGAGGTCGTCGGCCGCGAGGTGGCGCACGTAGCGTTCGGGCTGAAGGGGCACAAGGACGGCCCTAACGGCCGCGGGGGTGAAGGGCACGTCGCGTAGTGCGGCGAGCAGCGAAGCCGGGTCGGCCAGACCGAAAAAGTCGCCACCGAGCGCCACGTCGCGGATGCGGCCATGGCGCACGTCGACGCGGATTTCAACCGTGCCGCAGCCCTCGACGCGGCGACTGCGCGCGAGGCTATAGGCCGGGTCGGCGCCGAACACGAAAGCCGGGTCGCGGTACGTCGCCTCAATCCGGCGGATGGCGGCCACGTCGGCCGGCGTCAGTGTCAGCGTGTCGGCGCAAAGGTGGTCGCGGGCTTGCGCCACGAACGTCACGAGCGTCACGTCCAGATAGTCCTTCAACAGGGCGATGCGCTGGCGCACGCTCTCCACGCCCTTGGCCTGTAGCTTGCAGTCCGGCGGCGTGAGGGCGCGGGTCATGTGGCGCATGTCCGTGTCGTAGAGCATCGTGCCGTGGACGACGCTGTGGCCCGGCAGCTGGTAGAAAGCCGCGCCGCTCACCTTGCGTCCGTCTACCGTGATGTCGTTGCGCCCCGTGGCCTCGGCCCGCACGCCCAATGCGCGGAGCAGGCCGACGGTGCGGTCGAGGTAGCGGGCGAAGAGCTCCGCCACGTTTTCGCCGCGCCCGATGTGGCTGAACATCACGTTGCCGCGGTCGGCGTAGATGCATCCGCCTCCGCTCTTGCGCCGGCAGACGTCGATGGCCTCGCGGCGGCAATAGTCGAGGTCAACCTCGCGCCGCACGGCCTGATTGCGCCCGAAGACCACCGTGGGGCCCACCTGCCACGTCAGGAAAGCCTCGCCGACGTCTGCATGACGGGCGATGTATTCCTCCGCAGCCAGGTAGAACGTGGCGGCGCGGGGTTCTTCGCCGGGCAGGGCGACGTAGGTCATCTTCGGACAGGTCATGCTGTGCGGTACATTTGCGTTCGACAGGCCAAATGTACGAAAAAACCAAGCAAGCGCGCAGAGGCGTGTGCCCTATTTTACGGGAATAACATTTTTTAGCCCCATCCGCACGATGGACGGGGCATTGGGTGTGTGAAACGGGGTGGCCGGACATGTGCGGAAAGCGGCAGGAAAAACAAGTGTAGTCCCCGTCTTGAACAAGTACTACGATAGAAAATTCTAAGACTACGACAGAATTTTCTATCGTAGTACTTGTTCGGGACGGCCTCGGAGCTGAGTTTTCTAAGGAGCGGAGTGTGGGCGGCGACCGGAGTGAAGAAAAAAGCGGGGACTGCACTCCGCCGGATGGTGGCAGATTTGCGGATTTGCTGCGAAGAAAGACGCGGAAGCATGAGGGCGTTTGCCTTTTCTTCTTTACTTTTGCGAAACAATTTCCCCAAGGTGGGCGTCTTATTGGGCTGAAAAACGTATCTTTGCAGGGTCGCGGGGGAGAAATCCCCGGACCAAGAAGACGTTTTTGCTTTATCCGGCACATCGAAATCTGGAAAATTTCAACCGAAAAAGGATAGAGGCAATAAGGCGTCCATCTGTTTGTATATGATCGGGCCGACAGGCGCGCGTGGCGCGGCGGCTCTCAATACGACAGCGTGGGGTTATTGTTTCGCAGCTCATCTTTTCAACGGTTTTCCAGAGCCAGATGTGCGGTGGGCTGAACAAAGTCTCACGCTTTTCTTGTGCCTGTATATTCACGTCGCCATCGGGGACTGGGCGACAACCTCGAAACGCGCGAAGGAGCATGTTTTCATTGTTCTCAGTTTTTGTGTTTCCTCAAGCGCGGAGGCGCGGGCCTCGGTCCGCGCCTTTCGAGGTTTTATAGCAGAAGTGTGTGGTTATGAACAGATGGATGGTTTATGCGGGAGTTGCCGTGGCGGGGCTCGTCCTTGCGGCCTGCCGTTCAGACAGAGCGAAAAGCGGACGGGCGCCGGATCGGGTTGAGGCCGCAAGCCGCCGCATGGACACCGCGGCCGAGGCCGTGACGGCAAGGTACGTGCAGAGGCATTTGCGGACGAACGGGGCGGGACGCAAATACTACGTGGAGAAATACTATGTGTTCTTCAGGCGTGGCGCGCTCGTACGTTATGACGAGGCGTGCGACTATCCGAAAAAACTGCTCTACTTTGTTTGCCTGAAATACTTTCGCGATGATTTTGCCGACTACCTGGACAGTGTGGATCCCGACACGGAGTTTTTCGGCCGTCGCAACCTCTCGCCCCGGCAACTGGATTTCTACGAACGGTGTCTGCCCTATCTTCGCGACGTCCCGCTCCGGGACACGACCATCCGGGTGGACGGATATAACATCACCGACGTGCTGAACGACACTTACCGTCGCGCGAAGGAAGACGTCAGCCATTGGGTGCAGACGGACAGCGGACCGGGATACAGGGTGTTCGGCTATCGTGGACAACGCGACGATCCGGAGTATAGACTCGTGCTCAGAAAAGACGGGGACGGTGGGGCACTGGTCTTGGTGCCGTAGCGCATCGGTGCGTCGACGCCGACTTTGCTTTTTGCTGCGTGAGATTTTTCAGCAAGTGCGCCTGGGCGGGAAACATTTCAACGAGGTTTCCGTTCCAGGCGCATTTGCTGGTGTGTAAGGGGGAACTTATTCTTCGTACCACTCCCCACCGTCGTCGACGGGTTCTTCCTCGTCGGGCTCGGGCTGATAGTCTTCGGGCAATTCGTCCTCGTAGATTTGCCGGATTTCCTGTCCTTCGGCGTCGAGGTAAAGCTCGGGCTTGATGTGGAGCGGGGCAAATTTTTCCTCGTAGAAGCGGGCATAGTCGTCGAAGCTGTAGGATGTGCCGAGCAACTGTAGGTTGCGGTCGGAGATGAGCACCGTGCGTGCACGGCGGAGCTGAGCGCTCAGGGCCTTGTCGGCGAAAAGCTGCTGGGCGTAGGTGTGGGCCTCGTCGAAGCTGTTGAAGCCCGTGATGCGGAACTGCTCAATCCCGGGTTCGCTGACGCGGGAAATGTCGAAGTTGCGCACGACAAACTGGGCGAAGTTAAAGCGCGAAAGGTCGTAGAGCAGCTGGTCGGCGTCGACCGAGTCGGTCGGGAAGGCGAGCAGGCAGACGAAGGGAACGTCGCGGTCGGGGCTGAGGGCACCGGCGGCTGCGGCGGAGTCGGCCGCAGCTGTCTGGTTGGCCGTGCGGCGCGCCCAGATGGAGCCGATGTCGAACAGGCCCGTGCCGAGCTGACGGCCTTCCTCAATGCCCTTGACAATGAGTCCAGCCATCTCGCTTACGTCGCTTTCCGGATAGTTCTTGACCAGCGCTTTCAGTTCGGCGGCCATCGAGTCGGGTGCCGCCCCCCGGCGCAGTCCGGTCAGGGCGTGCAGGAAGAGGAATTTGGGGCGGTTGAGTCCGGTGGGGAAACGCTGGGCCGTGGAGTCGCAGAGCTGGACTACGCGGGCGTCGTCGCCGCGGCGGTAGGCGTCGTAGGCCAGCGTGTAGAGCGAGTCTTCGATTTCGCGGCCATAGCGGGCGTTGCGCTCGTAGTCGGGGTCGGTGACGAGGGTGGTCAGTGCGCTGCCTGCATATTCGGTCGCCATGCGTTGGCGCCACTGTTCGGCCTCGGCGGGACGGCCCCAGCGCGAATAGAGCAGGAACAGGTTATAGTAAACGTCGTCCATGGGCGAGAAGTCGGGGTAGTCCCGGACCAGTCGTTCCAGTGTGGCGGCGGCCAGCGCGAAGTCCTCGAGCTGGTCTTTTTCGATAAGTCCGGCGTGGTAGAGACCGTCCTTGATGATTTCGTCGGAGGCGGCTACGGCTTCGGGGGTAAAGGGTATCTGTTTCAGGTAGTACTCGCGTTGGTGCGGGTCGTTCTGGGCCGAATCGGGGATGGCTTCCAATGCTTCGGCAATACTGTCGGCGCGCTCCTGGGCCAGACGGATGGAGTCCTCAGCCTCGTAGTCGATGGCTTCGTCGCTGAGGGAGGCGAGTACAGTGCGGTTGGAGCGTCGCCAGTTGTCCTCGAGCTGGCGCTTGCCCCACTGGCGCTGGAAATCCTGCTTGCCCCGGCTGACGGCAGCCGTGTTGTAGAAATACCAGTCCTTGCTGTCGTTGGCGTTGGGGCGCTGTGTGGGACGGCTGGCCGCGCCCGTACCGGTAGCGGCGTTTTGCTGGGCTCGCGCTTCGGCGGTCGAGTCGGCCCGGGCCCGGCGCTCTTCTTCCTCCTTGCGCTTGAGGGCTTCGATGACCCGGTCGATGGCCGCATTTCGGTCGGCCTCGGACATGAGGGCCAGTTGCTGGAGGCTGTCCTGCAACTCCACTGCGGAGGTGTAAGGCACCAGATTGTCGAGCACCTTGGAGCGACGCGTGGCCAAGGCATACTCGTCGTGGGTCTTGTCGATGAGTCCGATGGCCTCCCCGTAGCACTCCTGTGCTTCGGGATACTCCTTGCGCAGCCAGCGAAGGTCCGCCAACCGCAGGAGAAGTACCCCTTTCTCGATGCCGCCGCGGGTGCTCTTGGCGCGACCTTGCTCGTAAGCACCGATGGCGGCCGCGGTATCGCCGCCGGCGAGATAGATGTTGCCCATGGCGTAGTAAACCTGGTCGAGGTAGTCCTTGTTGTTGTCTGACCGGGCCATGCGTTTGAGGCGGCTGATCATCTTTTTGGCGTTACTGCGCGAAGAGAGTACCTCGGTCTGCTGGATGCGGGCATTAAAGGCCAGTTCATAAGGGGGACTCTGACGGAGGCAGCGGGCGTAGGCCTTGTAAGCGTCGGCCGGGCGGTCAAGCTGCGTATAGACCTGTCCCATCAGGTAGTATCCCCGCGCCTTTTGTTTCTTGCGGCGTTCGGCCTTCACCGTGCGCTCCAAGTAAGGAAGAGCTTCGGCAAAGCGTTCCTGACGAAGCAGCAAATTGGCCATACTGGCGTCGGCCTCCCGATTGAGGCGGCTGGTGAGCGTGTCGCGCAGCATCTTCTGCATGACGTCCTCAGCGTCGTAGTACCATTCGAGCTCGGTGTAGCAGCGCGCCAGCCACGCCCGCGCCTCGGAGACGACGAGCGGTTCGGGAGCGTAAAGGCGCGTGATGTAGGAGAAAGTGGAAGCCGCCTCAATGAAGTCGCCTTTCTGAAATTGCGCTTTGCCCATCAGCAGCCAAGCGTTCTTCAGAAAGGGATTGAACTCCTTCCGGCTCAGGTAGCGCCGCATTTCGGGCGTGCGGCGTTTGTTGGGGCTGACGGAGGGGCGACGTTTGATGGAGTGGAGCTGGATGGCCTTTTCGCACTTGGTGACGGTGGTTTCAAAATTGCTGCTTCCCAATTCGCGACTGTCCTCATTGCCTACCGTGAAAAGGGGGAGCAATTCCGTATAGTTGTCCTTGTTCCCTTCTTCCTTGGCCAAATATCCCTCCTTGTAGGCTTCGTGGCCATTGAAGTAGACGTTGTAGCGCGTAGTGAAAGCCTGCCACCAGCGAGTGGCGGCCGTGTTTTTCTTGGTGGAGCAGGCCGTAAGCAGGGCCACGGCCACCAACGGGGCGAGGCAGGTAAGAAAACGAAGCAGAGGTCTCAAAATTTTAAGCCGGGCTTTTGCCATATAAACCGGAAAGGAGGCTTTTTATTGCCTTGCTGCCGAAATAAATCAGGATGCTGAGCAGCACGATGGTGGCGCCGCTGGGCACATTATACCAATAGGAGAGCAAAAGCCCTCCCAAGCAACCGGCTACGGCAAAGGCTATGGACAGCAAGGCCATTGAGCCGAACGTGCGTGCAAAAAGGCCAGCTGTCATTTGGGGAACGGACAGCAACGAGATGACCAGTACGATGCCCATCATGTGCAGGCACCCCACGACGCTGAGGGCCGTGAGCGCGGTGAGCAGGGCCTCCACCGCGTGGACGGGGAGACCCTGTGTTCGGGCGAAGTCGCGGTCGTAGGCTACGGCCACAATGGTGCGCAGCAGTAGAATATATATAGTGGCGGCTATGGCAGCGAGTATACCGAGCAGGTACAGGTCTGCGCGTGTGACGGACAGAATGTTGCCAAAGAGAAACGACGGCAGGTCGGTGATGAAGCCCGGGGCGAGGTAGGCGCAAAGTATGCCGATGCTCATGCCGAACGTCCAAAGCATGGCGATGGCTGAGTCTTCGCGCACCTCGCGCCTCCGGCTGAGCCATTGCACACTAAAACCGGAGAACAAGGCAAATGCGGCTGCGCCCAGTAGCGGCGGGAAACCGAAATAAGCACCAAGCCCTACGCCTCCCAGCGAGGCGTGGGCGACACCGCCGCTCACGAAGACCAGGCGCCGCGTGACGACATACGTTCCCACCAAACCGCAAAGCACGCTGGCCAGCAGGCTACCGATCAAGGCATGTTGGAAAAAGGCGTACTGAAGCAATGTGTCGGTCATAAGCCTCTCCTTTCACCGACGATGAGAAAAACTTCGTCCTTAAGCTCGTCGGGGAGTTCGACGCCGCGTAGTTGGAGCGAGCGAACCCAGCCGGCCACCTCGTCGCTGCGCATGGTGTAGAGCACGTCGCGGAAAGCTTCGGCCTGTGCCTCGGTGTAGTCCGAGGAGGGGGTGCCGGCATAGGCGTCGAGCTCTTCGTCGTCATAGTATTCGACTTCGCGGCTGACGGCAGCCAGCAGGCTTTCTTTTTCGCAGATCTCATGCTGACCGCAGCAGCCGGGCGGACGAGACGGGGCAGGAGAGGGCGTGACTTCGTCCGGCGGCGTGTGGCGACCTCGCCAAAGACTGACGGCTGCGGCTACGAGTCCAAGCGCGATGAGGCTGAGGATGAGTGGCAACATAGTGATCGGGATTAGGAAATGTCGGCAAGGTCGGCGCCAAGACCAGCGAGAACCTCCCAAAATGCCGGATAGGATTTGCTGACGACTTCGGGATGGTCGATGCGCAGGCCCGGAAAACGGTAGGCCGCCGGTGCGAATGACATGGCCATACGGTGGTCGTCGTATGTGGCAATGATGGGGGATGGGGTGGGGGCGCAGCGTTCGCCTTCCCAGTAGAGTTCGGCATCGTGAGCCTCCCGGACGATGTAGCCCAGCTTGGCCATTTCGCAGCGTAAGGCTGCGATGCGGTCGGTCTCCTTGATTTTTAGATTTTGTAACCCTGTGAAATGGAACGGGCGCTCTGCCAGAGCACAGGAAACGACGAGCGTTTGAGCAAGGTCGGGCTGGCGGTTGAGGTCGAACCGGACAGGGACATTGCTGGGGGTCCCTTTCGTGAGTACTACGCCGCCGTCCGTGAAAGTGGTGACGACGCCAAGCGGTTCAAAAAGGTGGCGCACCTCGGCGTCGCCCTGCCAGCTGTCGGCGTGAAGGCTTGGCAGAAACAGACGAGCCGACGGGTCGGGTGACAAAGCCACCATCTCGTACCAGTAGGAAGCGCCGCTCCAGTCGCCCTCGACGGAGTAATGGCGTCCAGCCACGTAGGGCGTCGGGCTGACGTAGAGTGAATGGGCATCGGTCCACTCGGCGTGGGCTCCAAAGTGGCGCATCAGACCGAGAGTCATATCGATATAGGGACGCGAGACAATAGTGCCGTCCAAATGCAGGCGGAGGCCTTTTCCCATCGTAGGCCCAATCATGAGCAGCGCGGAGATGTATTGCGAACTGACGTCGGCAGGTAAGCTGATTTCACCGCCGCAGAGTGGTTTGCCTTCGATGGTAAGTGGCGGGAAACCTTCATTCTTTTCATAGTGTAGGGTTGCTCCCAGCGAACGTAGCGCGTCGACCAAAATACCTATCGGACGCTGTTGCATACGCGGCGTCCCGGTAAGCATACGTCGCCCGGGGGTCACGGAAAAAAGCGCTGTAAGAAAGCGCATGGCCGTTCCGGCGGCGTGGATATCGACCACGGAGGACGGTTGCGCGAGTGCGCGGAGCATCACCTGCGTATCGTCACAGTCGGATAATGGCTCAACGAGTAAGGTCCCTTTCTCGCCAGACGCCAATACGGAAATGACCAGCGCACGGCCTGCTAAACTCTTGGAAGCCGGCAACTTAACTTCTCCTCGCAATGAGGATGGGAAGTGGATCTGTTTCTGCATAAAGCAACGAAGCAAAAATTTTTAGCACAAAAGTAGGGAAAAAATTTGGATGTTTGAAAAAAACGCCCTACTTTTGCACTCGCAATTCGGGGTGTAGCTCAGCCCGGTTAGAGTACGCGTCTGGGGGGCGTGTGGTCGCTGGTTCGAATCCAGTCACCCCGACTGGTAAAAAAGAAGGAGTTAAGTCATTGGCTTAACTCCTTCTTACTTTTATCTACTGACGGATTACTGATGTGGTTGGGGGTGGAAATAAATGCTATCAAACATACGCTACTTCCTACCCAAGTTTTGCAGAGGTCTCACTTTCTAGTTAGTTATTTTTCGTCTGTAATCGGGTGTGCGGGCGTGCCTGTCGGCGCGCTTCTACATGGCAGTGCCCGTTTCTACAAGTACTACGATAGAAAATCCTGTCGTAGTCCCAGGAAATTCTATCGTAGTCTTAGGATTTTTTATCGTAGTACTTGTGATTTCCGGCCTTGCCAGAGGTCGACGTACTGCTGCGCCACTTTCAGGTAGTCGTGGTGGCGGGCGATGTAGGCCAGGCTTTGGCGGGAAAGCTCGGGCAGCTCGTCGCGGCGGTCGAGCAGCTGGTTGAGCGCGCGATAGACGGACGCCTCGTCGGGGAGCACGTTGACGATGGGGCGAAGCTCGTCCTCGTGGAGGATGGCGTAGTTCTCGGGTTCGCCGCCGCCCACGACGACCTTGCCTTTGCTCATGGCGTGAAGGGCGTTCATGGCGGGCGTGTAGGAGTAGAGCTGGTCGAGCAGGACGTGGCTGGAGTCCATCAGGTCGGCGTAGACGGCGAAGGGGACGGACTCGACCTTGACCATCTCGCACTCGGCGGGGCGCTCGGCGGCCACGCGCTCCAGGGCGCGGAGCATGATGTCGGTTCCCTTGTAGGCGCTGCGCCGGCGCTGGATGCCAATGAAGAAACGGACGCGGTCGGGCACGTGGGCGAGGGGCTGGCAGCCGGTCGGAGGGATGGGGAAGGGGATGAAGGCGAGCTTGTCGGCGTGGTGGGGGGCGTAGCTGGCGTAGTACTCGTAGAGGCCGGCCACGATGCCGTCGCAGTCGTCGGCAATGCGGCGGTTGAGCACGCCCTTGGGGCCGTTGAGCCAGTCGCGGATGAACTCTTCGTTGTCCTTGTCGCGGCGCAGGCGTGGGCCGAGATTGAAGTCGCTGTAGCGGAACGTACGGCAGTCCATGCCGGCGCGGACCCAGTAGTAGTCCATGCCGAAGGCGCCCATGAAGACGGCGCCGTTGTGGCGGCGCAGGTAGCGGTAGAAGGGGAAAATGCGCTCGGCGCGGAGCGGAAGGAATACGGGGTTGATGATCTGAACGACATCGTAGCCGCGAAAGGCCGGGAACTGGCGGGCAAGGCGCAGGAAGAAGCCGAGCGTGCCCCGCCAGCCCAGCGAGCGGCGGCGCAGGTCGACGTCGCGGGGGTAGCCCTTCCAGCCGTCGCCGTCGGAGGCGACGGTGACGTCGTGCCCCAAGCGCCGGAGCCCCTCGCCGAGGGTCCAGTGTACGTTGCTGTAGTCGCCGAGGAGCAGGATTCTCATTTCGCGGCCTGCCTTTCCTCGAGGAAGCGGGCGAAGAGTTCGGCCGCGCACTCAATCATGCGGACGCAGGGGCGCGTCTTGTAATACTCGGCGGTGCGGGGCGAGGCTTCGGGCGGGGTGGGGGCGTTTTTGCGCAGCCCCAGCAGCTCGCTACACGTTATCGAGCCGTTGCGCTCGCGGAACTGCCGGGCGAGCTCCTGCACGACGGCGTAGTTGTGCGACTTGCCGGTGCGGTCGCTGCCCTCCGTGGCGCCCGTCTCGAGGCCGGCCAGGAGGAACATGCCGCACACGGCGCCGCACGTGAGGCGCATCCGGCCGATGCCGGCGCCGAAAGAGGCGGACATGCGGAGGGCCTGCTCGGGCGTGAAGCCGTAGAGGTCGGCAAAGGCGGCGACGACGGACTGCGAGCAGTTGTAACCCGACATGAAAAGCTCGACGGCCTTGTTGACGCGGTCCTCGTACATTAATTGGGGTGCTTTGTTTGTCATTCTGAAGAAGATGATGTAATTTCGCGGAAAACTTATCGTGTATGAAATTCGTTTTGTCCGTTATTTGCGGGGCGGCGCTGCTGTGCGCTTCCTGCCAGGAGTCGTTTGACGAGCGCTGCGTGCGCGAGTCGCGGGAGTTCACGCAGAAGTATTGTCCGAAGCCCGTGGACGACGGTATCGTGCTGGACAGCGCGACGTACGACGCGGCTACACGCACGTACAGTTACTGGTATGCCTTGTCGGGCCGGTTGGACAAGGGCGATGTCCGCGAGGAGCTTCGGCGACGCAGCGGCGAATTGAAGGAGCGGGTGTTGCGTTCGCTCAGGAACTCCATCGAACTGAAGCCCTATAAGGACGAGGGGATCAGCTTCAGCTACGTTTACGTGTCGGACTCTCTTGGGAAACCTTTCCTGCGCTTTACGTTTACGGCCAAGGACTACGGCGCGCGTTAGTCACGCAGCAGTTGGTCGACGGCGCGGCTCAGCTGGTCGGGGCACGACGTCGGCTTGCTGCCGCAGCGTATGCCTTGCAGTTTCTGCCGGACGTCCTCGAGCTTCATGCCGACGACGAGCTGGCGGATGCCTTTCAGGTTGCCGTCGCAGCCTCCGACGAAACGCACGTCGGTGAGGCGGCCGTCCTCGGCCGTCAGCTCGATGAGGCGGCTACAGGTGCCGCTGGTGGTGTAGGTGAGTTTCTGTTCCATAGGGTAATTACATCATTTGCCAATAGCCCGACAGTGGGCGTATTGGCAAATGGTGGGTTTTGGAATAGGGTGGAAAGGATGCCCGGAGTTACTCCTCGGCGGGCTTCATGTTCGTGTAGACGGTCTGAACGTCGTCGAATTCTTCGAGGCGCTCCACCATCTTGTCGATAGTCTCGCGCTGTTCGGGCGTAACGTCCTTGAGGTCGTTGGGCACGTAGGTGAACTCGCCGCCGACGTCCTCGAAACCGCACTCCTCGAGGTGTTTCTGAATCATGGCGTAGCTTTTCGGGTCGCCGTAGATAGTGACGGTGCCTTCTTCCTCGTCCTCGTCGTATTCGTCCTCTACGTTATAGTCGATCAAGTCCAGGATGAGTTCTTCCATGTCGGTGCCTTCCTTTTTCTTGAATGTAAAGAGGCATTTATGGTCGAATAGAAACGCGAGCGAGCCCATCGTTCCCAGGTTTCCGCCGAACTTATTGAAGACGGAACGGACGTCGCCCACGGTGCGCGTAGGGTTGTCGGTGAGTGTGTCGACGAAGATGGCGATGCCGTGAGGGCCGTATCCCTCGTAAGTCATGCTCTTGTATTCGCTCTGGTCCTTGCCCATGGCGTTCTTGATGGCGCGATCGATGTTGTCCTTCGGCATGTTCTCGCGCTTGCAGGTGGCAATGATGGAGCGGAGTGTCGGGTTGTTCTCGGGTTCCGGTCCGCCGGCTTTCACGGCGATGGCGATTTGTTTACCCAGCTTGGTGAACGTTTTGGCCATGTGGCCCCATCTTTTCAGTTTGGCAGCTTTTCTATATTCAAATGCTCTTCCCATTGGTGTAAGCTTTATTGTATGATTTGTTTGGTGCTTGATTGTTGTGGTGAGGTCGGTGCTTAACGCAATTTGGCGCCCAGTTGGGTTTCAAAGTTGCGTACGAGATTTTGCATCACCTTGTCAATTTGTTTGTCGGTCAGCGTTTTGTTTTCGTCCTGCATGATGAAGTTGACCGCGTAGCTCTTCTTGCCCGGTTCAAGGTTCTTTCCCTCGTACACGTCGAAGAGCTCGACGCGCTTGAGCAGCTTCCGGTCGGTGGCAAAGGCTATCTTTTCGATTTCGGCGAACTCCGTTTTTTTGTCCACCAGCAGTGCCAGGTCGCGGCTGACGGCGGGGAAACGGCTGATTTCGGTGAAGCTGACGTGGTTCTTGCGCGTTTTCTTCATCAGGAGAGCCCAGTTGAAATCCGCGTAGTAGACGGGGTGGGCGAGATCGAAGAGCTTTTGCAGGCGGGTGCTGACAATGCCAAGCTCGACGAGTATGCGGCCCGAAGCGTCGGTGACGGCCAGCGAACGGTCGAAAATGTCGCTTTTTCCTGCGCTGACGCTGAAGTCGTTAAGGCGTACGCCGAGGCGACGCAGCACATTGACCACGTAGGCTTTCAGTTCGTAAATCGAGCTTTCCTCGTCGGGATGGGCCCATGAGCCCTCGACGCGTTTTCCGGTCACCCACATGCCTAGGTGGTACTCCTCCGTGTAGGCCGACAGAATTTGGCCTTCCACCTTGTTTTCGGCGTGGTAGTGATAGCAGTTACCGAATTCGAAGAAACGGAGGTTGCCTTGTTTGCGGTTGGCGTTGTGATTGATGCTTTCCAAGCCGCCGAACAGCAGGGACTGGCGCAGTACGCCGAGGTCTGAGCTCAGCGGGTTCATGACGTGGACCAGGTTTTCGCTCTTGCAGCACTCCAGTCCGTCGTAGTAAGCGGCCTTGGTCAGCGAGTTGTTGAGGATTTCGTTGAACCCGCAGCCGATAAGCTGCTCGCTGACGAGGTTTTCGAGTTTGTTGGAACGGTCGGTTTCGCCTTTGACCGCAAGGCACGACGTGACGGACGTCGGTATCTCGACATTGTTGTAGCCGTAAATGCGCAGGATGTCCTCCACTACGTCGCAGGGGCGCTGCACATCGACGCGGTAGGGCGGCACTTCCAGGCTGAGGCCCTCCGCCGTTTCGCCGGTGATGCGCATTTCGAGACTCGTGACGATGTCCTTGATTATGTCGTGGGGGATTTCCTTGCCGATGAGGCTGTGCACATAATTATATTTAAGGTCTACGGCAAACGGGGCCGGCTCCTTGATGCACACATCCTTAATGTTCATGGAGATTTTGGCGCCGGCCAGTTCCTTGGCCATCAGCGCGGCTTCTTTCAGGGCATATACCAGCCCGTTGGGGTCGATGCCACGCTCGAAACGGAAGCTGGCATCCGTGCTCAGGCCGTGGTGGCGCGCACTCTTGCGTATCCAAGTGGGATGAAAGTAAGCGCTCTCGAGCACCACGTTGGTGGTCGTCTCGTACGTACCGGAGCCCTTGCCGCCAAAGATGCCGGCAATGCACATCGGTTCAGCCTCATTGCATATGGCAAGGTCGCGTTCGCCCAATTTATGTTCGACGCCGTCGAGCGTGACGAACGGTGTGCCTTCGGGAAGGGTGCGCACGACGATGTGGTGTCCCTTGACCATGTCGGCGTCAAAGCAATGGAGAGGTTGCCCGTAGGCGAACATGATATAATTGGTGATGTCGACGATATTGTTAATAGGCCGCACACCCACGGCGCGCAGTCTGTTCTGCAGCCAGTCGGGACTCTCGGTTACGTGGCAGCCCGTCAGACTCACGGCGCAGTAGTGCGGGCAAGCCTCGGCGTTTTCTATCGTCACGTCGATGGGCAAGTCGTTGTTGTCGGGGGCGAAGTGGCTCACGTCGGGACGGTGCAGACGCGTGGGGTAACCGTTCCGCACCAGCCAGGCGTAGAGGTCGCGAGCCACGCCGTAGTGCGAGCATGCGTCGGCGCGGTTGGGCGTGATGTCCACTTCGATAAGGAAATCGTTCTCTATGTGGTAGTAGTCCTTGGCCGCCATGCCCACGGGCGTATCGTCGGGCAGGACGATGATACCGGCGTGGCTCGTGCCCACACCAATTTCGTCCTCAGCGCAAATCATGCCGTAACTGTCCACACCGCGCAGTTTGGATTTCTTGATAGTGAAGCATTGGTCGCCGTCGTAGAGCTTGGTGCCCAGTGTGGCTACGATGACTTTTTGGCCTGCTGCCACGTTAGGTGCGCCACAGACGATCTGCGTGGCTTCGCCAGTGCCCAGATCCACGGTACATACGTGCATGTGGTCCGAGTTGGGATGGGCTTCGCACGTCAGCACTTGGCCTACGACGAGTCCCTCCAATCCGCCTTTTATGGTCTGTACTTCTTCGACTGCATCTACCTCCAGCCCAATCGAGGTCAGGGCGTCGGCCACCTGCTGGGCCGTCAGGTCGAAATCGACGTAGTCTTTCAGCCAATTATAAGAGATATTCATATAGCGATAGTAAAAGTTCTGAAAAACGATGCAAATGTAGTCGTTTTTTCGCTAACTGCAAAGTATATGCACGAAGCAGCTGACGAACCGGGGGAAATAATCCGCACGTCCATGGAGCTGCTTCGTTTCATGTGTAGCCGGCTTGTGACCGGCAGGTCGTCATTCGAAGTAATAAAGGAAGGTGGCTACGCCTTCGAGGGCTTTTTTCTTGGCGTCTTTAATCTCGATGGCGAATTTGATTTCTGCTTTACAGATACCGCGCAGGTTGCTGATGTCCTGCAACGTAGCGACGAGCCGCACGCTCTGGCCCGACAGGACAGCCTGGCCGAAGCGCATTTTGTCCATGCCGTAGTTTACCATCATTTTCAGGTTGTTCACTTCAATGATCTGCTGCCACAGGTAGGGCAGGAGCGACAGTGTCAGGTAGCCATGTACGATGGTGGATTTGTAGGGGCTTTCTTTCTGCGCCCGCTCGGTGTCCACGTGAATCCACTGGTGGTCCAGCGTGGCATCGGCAAAGGCATTGATGCGCTCTTGGGGGATTTCAAGGTAGTCGGACACACCGATGACCTGTCCGCGCAGTTTGGCGAAATCTTCGTACGAGTTGATGACGACTTTTCCCATATCGAAACAAACGTTTATCAGTTATATTATTATATGTGGATAGTGTGCGCAAAGATACGAAATTCGCCCGAAAAAGCCCTCACTTCGGTGTTCCTTGTTGTGTGACGGGGCGTTTGGGACTTCTTCTACGGCACTTCTGCACACTCGCCTTGCGGTTTGACGGCTTTCCTTGCCGAAAAGAGAACGAATCGCAGCTCAAAAGCCTTTTTCGGTAGAAAAAATGGATTTTCCCTCTGAGAGTTTTGTCCGCTCAAGGGAATATCGTACATTTACCGCCGAGAATTACTCACTTAATTAACTGTTTCGTATCATGAAGAAATACAATTTTGGCGCTGGCCCCTCGATTCTCCCCCGTGAAGTAATGGAAGCAACCGCTGCTGCTTGCTTGGATTTTAACGGTATCGGTCTTTCGCTGATGGAAATCAGCCACCGTTCGAAGGACTTCCAAGCTGTGATGGACGAAGCGCAAGCTCTTTTGAAGGAGCTGCTCGATGTACCTGCGGGATACTCCGTGCTGTTCCTGGGTGGCGGTGCCAGCCTGCAGTTCTGTATGGTTCCGTACAATTTGCTGGAGAAAAAAGCCGCTTACCTCAACACTGGTGTTTGGGCTAAGAAGGCTCAAAAAGAAGCCAAGTTATTTGGTGAAGTCGTTGAGGTCGCTTCTTCGGCCGACCGCAACTACTCTTATTTGCCGAAGGACTTTGTCATTCCCTCGGACGCCGACTACTTCCATCTGACGACGAACAATACGATCTACGGCACCGAGATACGTGAGGACCTCGATTCGCCCGTACCGATGGTCGCCGATATGTCGTCCGACATTCTGTCGCGCCCGGTCGATGTCGCCAAGTATGCGTTGATTTACGGCGGTGCGCAGAAAAATCTCTCCATGGCGGGTGTCACTTTCGTAATCATCAAAGACGATATCCTTGGCCACGTAAGCCGTTCCATACCGACGATGCTCGATTACCGTACGCATATTGACAAGGGTTCTATGTTCAACACGCCTCCGGTAGTGCCCATCTACAGCGCGATGCAGAATCTGCGTTGGGTGAAAGCGCAGGGCGGTGTGAAGGAAATGGACCGTCGCGCCCACGAGCGGGCAGAGATTCTTTATGCCGAGATCGACCGCAACCGCCTGTTCCGCGGAACGGTGGAGGCAGCGGACCGTTCGCTGATGAATATCTGCTTCGTGATGAACGACGAGTACAAAGACTTGGAAGCCGAGTTCTTGGCCTTTGCCACCGAGCGCGGCATGACGGGCATCAAGGGCCACCGTTCGGTTGGCGGTTTCCGCGCTTCGTGCTACAACGCCATGAGCGTCGAGGGCGTCAAGGCGCTTGTCGACTGTATGCGTGAGTTCGAATCCAAGCATTAAATCCAAAAATCGAGTAACGGACATGAAAGTTTTAGTAGCCACCGAGAAACCTTTCGCTCCAGTTGCCATTACGGGCATCCGTGAAGTCGTGGAGCACGAGGGCGGAGAATTGGTTCTTCTGGAGAAATATACCGACCGTCAGCAGTTGTTGGATGCCGTGGCGGGGGTCGACGCGCTCATCGTGCGCAGCGACAAGGTCGACGCAGCGGTGCTCGACGCGGCCAAGCAACTGAAAATCGTTGTGCGCGCCGGAGCCGGATATGACAATGTTGACTTGGCAGCAGCTTCAGCGCATGGCGTCGTGGTGATGAATACACCGGGGCAGAATTCCAACGCCGTTGCCGAACTGGTATTCGGTATGTTGTTGATGCAAGTGCGCCGCCGCTTTTCGGGTAAAGCCGGTACAGAACTGAAAGGCAAGACTATCGGTCTGTACACCTATGGTAATGTGGCCGACAACGTAGCCCGTATCGCTCAGGGCTTTGGTATGCATGTCATCACTTACTTGTATTGTTGTCCCATACCCGTACGTGAAGGCGTGGAGTGCGTGTCGTCGCCCGCAGAGCTGTTCGAGAAGAGCGACATCGTCAGTCTGCATATTCCTCTGACGCCGGACACGCGCGAGTTCGTAAACCGCGCCATGCTGGAGCGTATGAAGCCGGACGCTATCCTGGTCAACACAGCGCGCAAGGAAGTGGTCAGTGAGGCCGACCTCCTTGCCGTGATGCAGGAACGCCCTGCCATGGCCTACGTCACCGACTTGCTGCCCGACGCTCATGCCGAGTTCGAGGCCAAAGTGCCGGACCGCTATTTCTCGACGCCCAAGAAGATGGGTGCCCAGACGGCGGAAGCCAACATCAACGCCGGTATCGCCGCCGCGCGTCAAGTCATGGCTTACCTGAAGAACGGCGACGAAACGTTCCGCGTAAACCGCTAAACATTTATTCAAGTCACAGAAGAGGCAGCAGCTGCGTGGGCACACGGGCCGTCCCTGCCTCTTCTTTTTGTCTAAGCTGAAAAGAAGAACATCATGGTAGTCGTAAAACCTTTCAAAGGCCTGCGTCCTCCCAAACAACTGGTCGAACAAGTGGCCTCGCGGCCGTACGATGTGCTCGACTCCGAAGAGGCGCGCGCCGAAGCCGGCGACAACGAAAAGTCGCTTTACCACATTATTAAGCCCGAGATTGATTTTCCCGTCGGTACCAGCGAGTATGCCCCCGAGGTGTACGCACGTGCCAAGGAAAACTTCGAAAAATTCCAGCAGCAGGGTTGGCTGGTGCAGGACAAGCAGGAGAATTATTACCTCTATGCCCAGGAAATGAACGGCAAGACGCAGTACGGCATCGTGCTGTGCTCGTACGTGCCGGACTATATGAATGGCATCATCAAGAAGCACGAGCTGACTCGCCGCGACAAGGAAGAGGACCGTATGCGCCACGTGCGTGTGACGAATGCCAACGTCGAACCTGTTTTCCTGGCTTATAAGGAGAGCGACGTGCTCGACCGGATTATCCGCAAGTATGCCGCCACGACGCCCGAGTACGATTTCATCGCGCCCGGCGACGGTTTTGGCCACAAGTTCTGGGTGATTGATGATACGGCCGACATACAGGCCATTACGGACGCCTTTGCGCACATCGACGCGCTTTACATCGCCGATGGCCATCACCGTTCGGCCGCCGCTGCGCTGGTCGGAGCCGAAAAGGCTGCTGCCCATCCCGGCGCTACGGGGCGGGAAGAGTTCAATTTCTTTATGGCGGTTTGTTTCCCCGCTGCCCAGTTGACCATTCTCGACTACAACCGTGTGGTGAAGGACTTGAACGGCATGACGCCCGAGCAGTTCCTCGAAGCCCTGTCGCGCAACTTTGAGGTCGTACCGAAAGGGAAAGAAATCTACAAGCCCTCCCGCCTGCACGAATTTTCCCTCTATTTGGGCGGGACGTGGTACGCGCTGACCGCCAAGTCCGGCACGTATAATCCCGACGACCCCATTGGCGCGCTCGACGTCGACATCTCGTCGCGCCTCATACTGGACGAACTGTTGGGCATTAAGGACCTGCGAACCGACAAGCGCATCGACTTCGTGGGCGGGTTGCGCGGTCTTGGCGAGCTAAAGCAACGCGTCGATTCCGGCGAGATGCAGATGGCGTTGGCCCTGTATCCCGTCACGATGGCGCAGATCATGAACATTGCCGACAGCGGGAAAATCATGCCGCCCAAGGCTACATGGTTCGAGCCTAAGCTGCGGAGCGGCCTGGTCATTCACAAGCTCGACGAGGACTGACCCGCTCCTTCGTTCCGCTTGCGGGGATTCCGTAAGTCGGCTGACTGTAAAAACGGGGACTACGATAGAATTTTCTGTCGTAGTCCCCGTTTTTCCTATCGTAGTACTTGTGCGCTCCCGCAGCCTCCATCCGCGGGCGGGTGCTGCGCCGCTCCTCGCCGAAAAGGCTATGCCGACGCGTGCCGTAAGGAAAATAAACCGTATCTTTGCAGCGCTTTAACAAGGTCTTACTCACGACGTCCGGCCCTCTTTGGCCGGGCAGACGGACATAACTTCAACGCTCATGAACAGAATCGTAGAAAAGCAGCAGTTTTCGGAAAAAGTATATAAGCTGGTGGTCGAAGCGCCGCTCATAGCCCGGGCACGCAAGGCGGGCCATTTCGTCATCGTCCGCGTAGGCGAACACGGCGAGCGAATGCCGCTGACCATTGCGGAGGCCGACCGCGAACGCGGAACCATCACCCTCGTCGTGCAGGAAGTAGGGCTCTCGTCCACGCGCCTTTGCGAGCTGAACGTGGGCGATGAGATTACGGACATCGTCGGCCCGCTGGGCAGGGCCACTCATATCGAGCGCTTCGGCACCGTAGTCTGTGCCGGTGGCGGCGTAGGAGTGGCCCCGATGCTGCCCATCGTGCAGGCGCTCAAGGCGGCGGGCAACCGTGTGGTCACCGTGCTGGCCGGACGCACGAAGGAACTCATCATCCTCGAGGACGAGATGCGCCGTTCGTCCGACGAGGTCATCATCATGACCGACGATGGCAGTTACGGCGACAAAGGCTTGGTGACCGAGGGCGTAGAGCGCGTCATCCGGCGCGAGCACGTGGACAAATGTTTCGCTATCGGCCCGGCCATCATGATGAAGTTTGTCTGCCTGTTGACTAAGAAATACGAAATTCCCACCGACGTGTCGCTCAACACCATTATGGTAGACGGCACGGGCATGTGCGGCGCCTGCCGTGTCACGGTGGGCGGACAGACGAAGTTTGTCTGCGTGGATGGTCCCGAGTTCGACGGCCATCAGGTGGACTTCGACGAGATGCTCAAGCGCATGGCTGCTTTCAAGGGGGCGGAGCGTGAGGAGATGCACAAACTGGAGACGCCGGTGGCCGACGAGGCGCACGGTCGCGACGCTGAGTGGCGCGTGGCGCTGCGCAAGTCGATGAAGCCCAAGGAGCGTATGGCCATTGATCGTTGCACCATGCGCGAGCTGCCGGCCGCTTATCGCGCCCGCAGTCTCAAAGAGGAAGTGAACCGCGGCCTTACCGTGAATCAGGCTTTGGTCGAAGCCCAGCGTTGCTTGGACTGTGCCAATCCGGGCTGTGTGAGCGGCTGTCCCGTGGGCATCGACATTCCGCGTTTTGTCAAGCACATCGAGCGCGGCGAATTTGCCGAGGCTGCCGCCACACTCAAGGAGACCAGCTCGCTGCCCGCCGTTTGCGGCCGCGTATGTCCGCAGGAGAAACAGTGCGAGGCGCAGTGCATCCATACGAAGACAGGCGGACAGGCTGTGGCCATTGGCTATCTGGAGCGCTTTGCCGCCGACTATGAGCGCGAGCACGGCACGGCTGTCGCTCCGGTCAAGGCTGCGCCTAACGGGCGCAAGGTAGCCGTCGTCGGGTCGGGGCCCGCAGGCCTGTCGTTCGCCGGCGACATGGTAAAGCGCGGTTACGACGTGACCGTGTTCGAAGCGTTGCACGAGATTGGCGGCGTGTTGAAATACGGTATCCCCGAGTTCCGTCTGCCCAACAAGGTGGTGGATTTCGAAATCGACAATCTGGAGCGGATGGGCGTACATTTTGTGAAGGATTGCATTATCGGCAAGACGCTGAGCGTCGACGAGCTTGAAACGGCCGGTTTCGCGGGCGTATTCGTTGCCTCGGGGGCCGGTCTGCCCAACTTCATGGGCATTCCGGGCGAGAACGCCATCAACATCATGTCGTCGAACGAGTATCTCACGCGCATCAACCTGATGGACGCCTCCAGTGCGGAGAGCGACACGCCTATCACTTTCGGCAAGCATGTCGCCGTCGTGGGCGGCGGCAATACGGCCATGGACTCCGTGCGCACCGCCTTGCGCCTCGGAGCCGAGTCGGCCACCATCATATACCGCCGTTCGGAAGCCGAGATGCCGGCCCGCGTGGAGGAAGTAAAACATGCCAAGGAAGAAGGCGTCAAGTTCCTGACGCTGCATAACCCGATAGAATACCTTGCCGACGAACAGGGCCGCGTGAAGCAAGTGGTGCTGCAGCGCATGGAGCTGGGCGAGCCCGACGCGTCGGGCCGGCGCCGTCCGGTGCCGGTAGAGGGCGACACTGTGACGATGGACGTCGACTTGGTCATTGTGAGCGTAGGCGTTTCGCCGAACCCCATTGTGCCGACCTCGGTCGAAGGCCTACAGCTGGGGCGCAAGGGAACCATTGCCGTCGACGACGACATGCGCTCGTCGCGTCCGACTCTTTTTGCCGGTGGTGACATCGTGCGCGGCGGGGCCACCGTCATTCTGGCCATGGGTGACGGACGACGAGCTGCTGCGGCCATGGACAAGCAACTGTCTGAAAAATAAGCGGAAAGAAGATGCGGTCCACCTATACGATTATTCTGCTCGTCTGCTCGAACATCTTCATGACGCTGGCGTGGTACGGCCATTTGCGGTTGCAGCAGGCCGGTATCAGCAAGAGCTGGCCGTTGTTTGCCGTGATACTCTTTTCGTGGGGTATCGCGCTGTTTGAATACATGTGTCAGGTGCCGGCCAACCGTATCGGCTTTATCGGCAACGGCGGCCCGTTTACGCTGATGCAGCTGAAAGTCATTCAGGAAGTCATTTCGCTCATTGTGTTTACCGTCGTGGCGACAGCTCTTTTCAAGGGCGAGTCGCTGCAATGGAATCACTTGGTGGCATTCTTTTTCCTGGTAGCCGCGGTCTATTTCGTCTTCATGAAGTGACTGAAAGCAAGTTGAGCGAAGCCTATCGCCTGGGACAGCGCATCCGCCGCGCTTTCGGTCAAGGTATTAAGGAGTTCGGGCTGATTGAGCCCGGCGACAAAGTGCTGGTGGGGGTGTCCGGCGGAAAGGATTCGCTGGCCTTGCTGGAACTGCTTGGCGAACGCGTCCGGTGTACGAACGGCTCCTTTGCGATTGAGGCGCTACATGTCAGGATGCGGGGCGTTGATTACCAGTCGGACACAAGCTATTTGTCGAGCTTCGCGGCGCAGTGGGGTGTACGGCTGCATGTGCGCGAGGCATCGTTCGAAGCCGATCGAAACGCCCGTCGCAGTCCTTGTTTTCTTTGTTCCTGGAACAGGCGAAAGGTGCTCTTTGAGACGGCACAAGAGCTGGGATGCGGGAAAATTGCGCTCGGACATCATCAGGACGACATTCTGCGGACGGCATTGATGAATCTGACGTTCGAAGGTTCGATGGCCACGATGCCCGTTCTGCTCAGGATGCGGAAGTTTCCGATAACTTTGATTCGGCCGTTTTGCCGTGTGCCGGAGACAGATCTGCGCCGGTGGGCCGAATTGCGCCGCTACGAGCCGCAAGTGAAAGTGTGTCCCTATGACCGCGAAAGCAACCGTACGGCTATCGGCGAGGTTTTTGCAGCCATGGAGCGCCTGAATCCTGAAGCGCGTTACAGCCTTTGGCATGCGCTTCAGCGTGAAGGGAAGCTCGTGGAGTTATAGTTTTTTGATTTTCTCGAGCCACGCTTTATTCAGTTCCTTGATGTTAGAACTGTTGCGGCGGAGCAGGTCTTGCTGGCGCGCCGAAAACTCGTTGAAGTGGTCGGCGAAGATTTGCAGCAGGCTTTCGCGGTGAGTGTGCGTGTCGGGATTGACAACCACATTGAAGCCCTTGTTGACGATTTCCACTTCGATAATGTTTCCGGTGACGAAAGGGTCGCCGTCGCAGTGCACCGCACCGTCGCCTTGGCGTGTGATGCGTATTTTTTTGCTGCGGAAAGTCTTAATGTGGCTGTTGTGATCGATGGTCCGGTTGAAGAGCTGGATGGCCAGCTGGGGGGCTTCGATGGCGCTGAAGGGCTCCATAACGGTCACATCCATGAGTCCGTCCTCCATCGAAGCGTTGGGCGCGATGTAAGCGTTGTTGCCGTATTGCGAAGCATTGGCGCAGGCAATGAGAAAGGCGTCGTATTTTACCGTACCTTCCTCGTCCTCAATCGTGTAAGTCTCAGGTTTGTAACTGAGTCCCTCACGTAAAGTATTCTCTATATAGGAAAGTAGTCCCCGCTTTTTCCCGGTAGCGAATTTCAAACTGACAAAGGCGTCGAAGCCAACGCCACACGTGCAGAAGAAAGGCATTGCGTTGATGGTCCCGTAGTCCAGGCTGCTGATGGTGGCGCGGTTGATGATTTGCATGGCTTTGCGCGCGTCAAGGGGGATTTGCAGGTGGCGGGCCAATCCGTTGCCCGAACCACAGGGAATGATGCCCAGCGCTGTGGGCGTGTGGACGAGTGAGCGGGCAACCTCGTTGACCGTGCCGTCGCCGCCGACCGCCACAACGATGTCGAAACCATTCTCCACCGCCTCGCGGGCCAGCACGGAGGCGTGGCCCGCATATTCGGTGAAAGCTATGCGGTAGTCGAACTGGCTCGCGTCGGTCAGCGTCTCAATGTCCTTTTGCACAGCGCCTTTGTCGCGTGTGCCGGAGATAGGGTTGACAATAAAGAGAATGCTCCTTTTCATTTTCAGCGCAAAATTACGTTTTTTCCGCACACCGGGCGAAAAACCGGAAACGGAAAAGCCGTCTGTTAAAAATATGAAGTGTAAATGAGTCCTGCTATTTGTGAAATGCGTATCTTTGCACCGTTTTTTGAAATCACTCTTCTTGTCGACAAAAATATGGGTTTACTGCAAGACAGATTATCGAAGTACACACTGCCTCAGCAATACATGGCGAAAGGGGTTTATCCGTACTTCCGTGAGATAGACGGAAAGCAAGGCACGGAAGTAGATATGGGTGGCCACAAGGTCCTCATGTTCGGCTCGAACGCCTATACAGGACTGACGGGCGACGATCGCATCATCGAAGCTGGCATCCGCGCCATGCGGAAATACGGTTCGGGATGCGCAGGGTCGCGATTCCTGAACGGAACGCTTGACCTGCATGTACAGCTGGAGAAAGAACTGGCCGAATTCGTCGGGAAAGACGAGGCGCTTTGCTTTTCGACGGGTTTCACGGTAAACTCGGGTGTGATAGCCTGCTTGACGGGACGTGATGACTATATTATATGTGACGACCGGGACCACGCTTCGATAGTGGACGGACGGCGGTTGTCGTTCTCGACAAACCTGAAGTACAAACACAACGACATGGAGGACTTGGAGCGTCAGCTCCAGAAGTGCAGGCCTGAAGCCGTCAAACTGATTGTGGTGGACGGCGTGTTTTCCATGGAAGGTGACTTGGCTAATTTGCCGGAAATTATTCGCCTGAAGCATAAATACAATGCCACCGTGATGGTCGACGAGGCTCACGGCATCGGCGTATTCGGAAAAAATGGCCGCGGCGTATGCGATTATTTCGGCTTGACAGACGAAGTGGATATAATCATGGGTACGTTCAGCAAGTCGTTGGCTTCGATTGGCGGTTTCGTGGCGGCAGACAAGTCTATCATCAATTGGTTGCGCCATAACGCCCGTACTTATATTTTCAGTGCGTCCAACACTCCAGCGGCGACCGCCGCAGCCATGGAGGCGCTTCACATCATCCAGAATGAACCCGAGCGCATAGAGGCATTGTGGGATGTGACGAATTATGCCTTGGAGCGTTTTCGCGAAAACGGATTTGAAATCGGTGACACGCAGTCACCCATCATTCCCCTTTACGTGCGCGATACGGATAAAACGTTTATGGTAACGAAATTAGCCTTTGAAGAAGGCGTGTTTATCAATCCCGTGATTCCGCCGGCTTGTGCGCCACAGGATACCTTGGTCCGTTTTGCCTTGATGGCAACGCACACAAAGGAGCAGGTCGATACGGCGGTACAACGCCTCGTTAAAGTTTTCAAACAGTTGGAAATTCTTTAGCAAGGTACTTATATTCCTATTCATCATAAAGGCAAGCGCAATTCTCTGAGTCGAGCAAAGAGGTTGCGCTTGTCTTTTTTTATCAGTCCGATGGTTCCACGTGGGAGGGTTCAAGGGTTCGGCTTTTCAGAGCGGAACCACGCGTTATCGGCATTGTCGGTTTCATGGTATGTACGCTATTCAAGATTTTTTGACGAGTTCTTGTAGTTTTTTGGAAAACATGTTGTAGGACAGCTTTTTTTTTTTTGTTGCTTAAGAAAAAAGGCAGATATTTGCAACAGTTATCCTGAAAACAATCTTTTTACCTTAAAGGACTAATACCTATTGGAAACTTGGAGCGGCGCGTTGAGAAATGCGCCGCTCCAACTATGTATAAACCCTGTCTACAATGAAGATTGTGCAGGTACTACCACAGGTAAACGAAAAAGTTTGCGTAATTTTACGCCACAAAATGCGACACAATATGGAAGTGACAAATACAACAGAAAAGAGCGAGAAGAAAAGCCTTAATTTTATTGAGCAAATTGTTGAAGCTGACCTGAAAGCAGGAAAGAACGACGGACGTCTGCAAACCCGGTTTCCGCCGGAACCCAACGGCTACCTGCATATCGGTCATGCCAAGGCCATTTGCATGGATTTCGGTATTGCTCAAAAATATGGCGGGGTGTGCAACCTGCGTTTCGACGACACGAATCCACAAAAGGAAGACAATGAGTATGTCGAGGCCATTAAGGAAGATATCGAATGGTTGGGTTTCCATTGGGGAAACATTTATTATGCCTCTGACTACTTTCAGCAATTGTGGGACTTCGCCGTACGCCTTATCAAGGAAGGTAAAGCCTACATAGACGAACAGACCAGCGAACAAATCGCAGCCCAGAAGGGGACTCCGACTGAGCCAGGTGTGGAAAGTCCGTACCGGAATCGTCCGGTGGAGGAGAACCTGCGTCTTTTCGAACTGATGAATAGCGGAGAAGTGGCCGAAGGAGCGATGGTGTTGAGGGCCAAGATCGATATGGCCAACCCGAACATGCACTTCCGCGACCCGATTATTTATCGTATTATTAATAAGGAACATCACCGTACCGGAACGAAGTGGAAGGCTTATCCCATGTATGACTTCGCGCACGGACAGAGTGATTATTTTGAGGGTGTTACGCACTCCATCTGTACGTTAGAGTTCGTTCCTCACCGTCCGTTGTACGACTACTTTATTGATGAGTTGAAAGAGGGTAAGGACCTTGAAGACCATCGCCCCCACCAGTATGAGTTCAACCGTTTGAATTTGACCTATACGGTGATGAGCAAACGTAAGTTGTTGGCCTTGGTTACAGAGAAACTGGTTGACGGATGGGACGACCCGCGGATGCCGACCGTTTGCGGACTGCGGCGCCGTGGTTATTCGCCGGAAGCCGTCCGCAAGTTTATCGACATGATAGGATACACTAAATTCGATGCGCTGAACGATTATGCAATGCTTGAGGCGGCGGCTCGCGAAGATCTGAATGCCAGAGCCATACGCGTTTCGGCAGTGTTGAATCCTGTGAAACTTATCGTAACCAATTATCCCGAGGGGCAGACCGAGGAGATGGAGGCGATAAACAATCCGGAGAATGAGGCTGACGGTATGCACACCATCACGTTCAGTCGTGAGCTTTGGATGGAAAGGGACGACTTTATGGAAGAAGCTCCCAAGAAGTTCTTCCGCATGGTTCCCGGAAAGGAAGTGCGCCTGAAGAATGCCTATATCGTAAAATGTACGGGATGTAAAAAAGACGAAAACGGTACGATTACGGAGATTTACTGCGAATACGATCCTGAAAGCAAGAGCGGTATGGCCGGGGCAAACCGTAAGGTGAAAGGTACGCTCCACTGGGTGAGTGCGAATCACTGTCAAAAAGCGGAAGTACGCTTGTATGACCGATTATTCACCGTTGAGAATCCTTCGGCCGATGATCGCGATTTTCGCGAATTGCTGAATCCGGATTCGTTGACCGTACTCCCCACGTGTTATGTTGAGAATTTCGCTGCTGAGTTGCCCGCTCAAACCTACTTGCAGTTCCAGCGTATAGGCTATTTCAAGGCTGATACCCACTCGACGCCGGATCATCTGGTTTATAATCGCACGGTGGGGTTGAAAGATACATGGAGCAATCAGTCAAAAGCACAATAAACAGAAGCAAAGCGATCAACTAAAATCGAGAATGGACAACGAATCAGCGTATTATAACGATCCGGAATTTAAGCGTGCGTTGCGTACCTACGAACGTATGCTTGAGTCGGGCCGTCAAACCTATATGGACGCGGATGTCTTGGCAGATATTGCAGAGTTCTATCTGTCAAGGAATAAGGAGGTAGAGGCGGACCGCTGTGTAGACTTTGCGCTGAAGTTGCACCCCAATGATACTTTATTGCTGATTCTCAAAGCTCGCCGATTCCTCGACAAAGGCGATGTGCAGGCTGCAACAGCGATTGAAAACTCAATAAACGATAAGGAAGACTACGAGGTGCAGCTTTTCCATGCGGAATTATTGTTGTACAACTTTGAGTTTGAGGAGGCGGACAAGTATTTGGAAACTAAGTTTCCCCGTGTGGAGAGCCAGGGCGACGTAGAGGATGTCGAAGATATCGTCGGTTTGTTCCTTGATTACGAACAGCCACAGCGGGCGCTTAACTGGTTGCAGAGAATAGAAGGGAAATCCAACGGGTATACTTTCTTTTTTCTGAAAGCGTTAGCTTACTTGCATTTGGAACGCTATGAAGAATGTATAACGACGGTCAATCAATGCTTGGATGTCAATCCCTATTACGTACGAGGGTGGGGCGTGTTGGCTGACGCACAATACTCATTGCAGAAATACGAGAAAGCCATCGAGAGTTGTGACTATGCGTTGGTCATTTCGCCGTATGATGAGATTGCACTCCGTTTCAAGGCGAAAAGTCTGTATGAGCTTCATGACTATGCCGGTGCTCATGCGGTGTATGAGGTCTTGCTGAAAGAGAGTCCGAACAATGCGGAGGATTTGCTTTTTGATGGTATTTGCTTGAATTTCCTTGACCGTCCGTCTGAGGCATTGCGTCAGCTTAAACGGGCCGGAAGTAAATGCTCGCCCGACGCTACGCATACTTTGCTTGATATTTACGAGCAGTTGGCTTGTGCCTATAATATATTGGAGGATTATAAGGAGGCAATGATATGCCGGGAGCAGGCTGTGCGATTGGGGGCTGATAAATCTACGCTTCTGTTGCAGCACATATACGAACTGTTGCAGTTACGCAAGACTGACGAAGCCATACCGCAGTGTATCTCCTTGTTTCAAAATGAAGAATACAGCTATTCCGTACGCTTACAGTTGGTAGCCGTTATCAGTGATTGCGGATACGACGAGTTGGCTTATAAGATGCTCCTCGTTTTGTGTAAACATAGTCAAGAAGCTGTCGATGACGGCGCTTATGCGTATATGGCCCACGTCTGTCGGCGTTTGTCTAAGGACGAGGAGTATTTGCACTATCTTGGTTTGGCTTGTGAATATACTCCTGAAAAAGCTTGGGATATTTTCGGTCGTGATTTTCCTGGCTGTCAGCCGGAGGATTTCCCCAAAGAAGCAGAACGTCAGCTAAGAGAAGATAAGAACAGAGGCATGTCCGACCCGGCTTAGGTCGCATGGGGCAAGTGAAAGGGTTATCTTTGCAAAACGACTAACAGAGGAAAGTTATATATGATGGAGTGCAGAGCAAGCGTTGATGCCGTGCTGTTCGACATGGATGGTGTGCTGGTTGACACAGAGTCGCAGTACACGAGTTTTTGGACGGATGAAGGCCGACGTTATTTTCCGGAAGATATGGATTTCGCAGTCCGGCTGAAAGGGCAGACGTTAACCCGGATTTTCGAGCTTTATTTCCCCAATGATGAACTCAGTCAACAGGCTATTAAAGGGCGCTTGGAGTCGTTTGAGCAACAGATGAGCTATCCTTTATACGCTGGTGGAATGGAGCTGGTTACCTCGTTACGGAAGCGAGGGATAAAGGTTGCCGTCGTGACCAGTTCAAATCGTGCGAAGATGTCTTGTCTCTATGCGACGCACCCTTATTTTATTAAGCAATTCGACCGTGTGTTTACGGCAGAGGATTTCGCTCACTCTAAACCTGACCCTGACCCTTATTTAACAGCTGCGCGATATTTCGGCCTGGGTCCGGAGTCTTGTGTGGTAATTGAGGATTCCCTAGGTGGGGTTCGCTCAGGGCAAGCCGCGGGAATGCCGGTGATAGGCGTTGCTACGACATTGCCCGCCCAAACCTTGCAACCATATTGTAGCCTTGTAGTGCCCGGGATTCATTGTCTGACTGTAGATGATATTAATAAGGTGTTGACGCTTTGTAAGGGCGATTAGTTCTTAGGTAGTCCACTTTTCGATTTTAGTTGTAACTTTGCTGCCGCTTTGAGTAGTACAGTGATATAAAGTTTTCAATTGTCTGAAAAAATGGCAGGATACTTGGTGGAAGACGCGCGTAAGGTGACAACTCGCCGTCTACAGGAGATGAAAGATCAAGGCCGGAAGATAGCCATGCTGACGGCCTATGACTATACGACGGCGCGCATCGTGGACGGTGCTGGTGTCGACGCAATTTTAGTGGGAGACTCGGCGGCAAATGTGATGGCAGGTTACCAGACGACTTTGCCTATTACGCTGGACCAGATGATTTATCATGCCGCGTCTGTCGTACGAGGCGTCAAGCGGGCGTTAGTCGTGTGTGACATGCCCTTTGGAACCTATCAGGTAAACACAACCGACGGTGTAAGGGCGGCAGTCCGAATCATGCAAGAGACGGGGTGCGACGCGCTTAAGTTGGAGGGCGGAGTTGAAATCTTGGATACAGTGCGCGCTATCCTTGATGCCGGAATCCCCGTCATGGGACATCTTGGACTTACTCCGCAGAGTATAAACAAGTTCGGTACGTACACCGTGCGGGCCAAAGAGGAAGCAGAAGCTGCGAAACTTCAAGCAGATGCGCGTGCATTGGCAGAAGTCGGATGTTTTGGTCTTGTGCTGGAGAAAATACCGGCCGAATTGGCCGCACGCGTGGCCAATGAAATAAAAATACCCGTTATCGGCATCGGTGCCGGGGGGCAAGTGGACGGCCAAGTGCTGGTCGTGGCCGATATGCTTGGCATGAATGTGACGTTTAAGCCCAAATTCCTACGCCGTTATGCCAATCTTAGCGAGGTGATGACGGATGCGATAGGACACTACGTGTCGGACGTGAAAGACGGCAGTTTCCCCAACGAAAATGAGCAATACTAAAGTCTGACGAAAGGCAAGTGAAACGATGGGTAAATCATTTAATGGCGAATGCTTAGTTGCTCACTATTGTGCTAATTTCGCGGATTTTATTAATTTTGCGGCGATTAACAAGGACGAATCAGAGAAATAACCGAAATGACAAAGCGATTTACCGAACGCGGCAACCTGAACCTCTCGGAGGTGAATAAAGAAGTCTTAAAGGACTGGGATGCAGCGGACCTATTTCATAAAAGTATGTCGGAGCGTGAGGGGTGTCCCTCGTTCGTGTTTTTCGAAGGACCTCCCTCGGCCAATGGCCATCCGGGCATCCACCACGTAATGGCGCGTACGATAAAAGATGTATTTTGCCGTTACAAAACGATGCGCGGCTTCCTCGTGCGCCGCAAGGCTGGCTGGGACACGCACGGATTACCCGTAGAACTTGGCGTCGAAAAGGAGCTGGGTATTACGAAAGAAGACATCGGTAAGACCATTTCGGTTGTCGACTACAATCAAAAATGTCGTACGAACGTAATGGCGTTCACTCAGGAGTGGACAGACCTCAGCCGCCAGATGGGTTATTGGGTCGATATGGAGCACCCTTATGTGACTTACGAAAATGCTTATATTGAAACGCTTTGGTGGCTTTTGAAACAGTTGTACGGCAAAGGTTTGTTGTACAAAGGCTATACCATACAGCCCTATTCCCCCGCGGCAGGTACAGGACTTAGCTCGCACGAACTGAATCAGCCGGGATGTTATCGTGATGTTAAGGATACGGTCGTGACGGCGTTGTTCAAAATCGTTGCCCCCAAGCCCGAAATGACAGGGTGGGGACAGCCTTATTTTGCTGCTTGGACTACAACGCCTTGGACTTTGCCGTCGAATACGGCACTCTGTGTCGGTCCGAAAATCGATTACGTATGCGTGCGTACCTATAACATTTATACAGGCGAGCCTATCAGCGTGGTTATGGCCGAGGCTCTCGTGTCGGCCTATTTCGACGCTAAAGGCGCTGAGGCCGATATGGATGCATACAAACCTGGCGAAAAAGTGGTTCCCTATCGCGTGCAGGGACATTGGCGCGGACCTGAACTGGCCGGGATGCACTATGAACAGTTGATGCCTTACGTCAATCCCGGTGAGGGCGCTTTCCGTGTGATTCTTGGTGATTATGTAAGTACGGAAGACGGTACGGGCATTGTGCATATCGCCCCGACATTCGGTGCTGACGATGCGTTTGTGGCCAAGCAAGCCGGCATCCCGCCCCTCCAGGTAATGAACAAGCAAGGCAAGTTGTGCCCGATGGTAGACTTGCGCGGCCGTTTCTTTCGGATTGAGGACCTTGACCCCGATTTTGTCCGTGAGCGCGTGAATGTGGACTTATATAAAGAGTATGCAGGGCGGTATGTGAAAAACGCCTATGACCCTACGCTGACTGACAAGGACGAAACGCTTGACATTGCCTTGTGTATGGAATTGAAGCGTAGCGGCAAGGCTTTCCGCATCGGCAAGCATGTGCACAGCTATCCCCATTGTTGGCGTACGGACAAACCTGTGCTTTATTATCCGCTTGACAGTTGGTTTATCAAGAGCACGGCTTGTAAGGAACGCATGATGGAGCTCAACCGGACGATTCGCTGGAAACCCGAATCGACAGGAACGGGCCGATTTGGGAAATGGTTGGAGAACCTGAACGACTGGAACCTGAGCCGAAGTCGCTATTGGGGTACGCCGTTGCCTATCTGGCGAAGTGAAGACGGTGAGGAAATCTGCATCGGTAGCATAGCTGAGCTGTATGACGAAATAGAAAAGAGCGTAGCGGCTGGATTTATGGCAACGAATCCGCTCAGAGAGAAAGGTTTCGTGCCGGGTGATTATAGTGACGGTAATTACCATAAGATCGACCTGCACCGTCCTTATGTGGACGACATCGTGCTGGTTTCGCCCCGTGGTAAAGCGATGAAGCGTGAGGCCGATCTAATTGATGTGTGGTTCGATTCGGGTGCCATGCCCTATGCTCAGATTCACTATCCCTTTGAGAATAAGGATGCGCTTGATCGTCGGGTCGTCTATCCTGCTGATTTTATCGCCGAAGGCGTAGACCAGACCCGGGGATGGTTCTTTACGCTTCATGCCATCGCAACGATGGTATTTGACAGCGTAGCTTTTAAGGCTGTTATTAGTAACGGGTTGGTTCTCGACAAGAATGGCAACAAGATGAGCAAGCGACTTGGTAATGCCGTCGACCCGTTCGGAGCCATCGAAAAATACGGAAGCGACCCCTTGCGATGGTACATGATAACCAATTCGTCGCCTTGGGATAACCTTAAGTTTGACGAAGCTGGTGTGCAGGAAGTAGCTCGAGCCTTTTTCGGTAAATTGTTCCAGACGTACTCTTTCTTGGCTATGTATGCCAACGTTGATGGATTCGACGGGACGCAGCCTGCTGTTCCGGTTCAGGACCGTCCGGAAATCGACCGCTGGATTGTGTCTGAGCTGAATACTTTAGTCAAGGACGTGACGGAGTGTTACGAAAATTACGAACCGACACGTGCCGGGCGATTGATAGAGGAATTCGTCACGGACAACTTGTCGAACTGGTTTGTCCGGTTGAGCCGTAAACGTTTCTGGGCGAAGTCGATGGATACGGATAAGTTAAGTGCTTATCAGGCGCTTTACGACAGTTTGTTGACCGTGTCCAAATTGATGGCTCCTATCGCGCCATTTTACGCGGACCGTCTCTATCGCGACCTGACCGGCGCAACATCTCCCGAAGCAAGTGTGCATCTTTCTTTGTTCCCTACGGCCGACGAAACATTGATTGATAAAGAGTTGGAGAACCGGATGGAGCTGGCTCAGAAAGTGACTTCGATGGTGCTCTCGCTTCGTAAGAAAGAACATATCATTGTGCGGCAGCCCCTGCAAGCTATCTCGATACCCGCTACCGACGCCCGGCAGAAAACTTACCTTGAAGGAGTTAAGCAACTCATTCTGGATGAGGTGAATGTCAAGGAATTACGCTTCGTTGACGGCGGGATGCTCGAAAAGACCGTAAAGTGCAATTTCCGGGTCATGGGCAAAAAGTATGGCAAGCTCATGAAAGGCGTGGCTGCGGCAATGTCTGCATTGTCTCAGGATGAAATCGGCAGGCTGGAGTCTGAGGGTAGTTTGAACCTCAATGTGGACGGAACTCCTGTCGTAGTAGAACGTGCAGACGTGGATATTGTGAGCGAAGACATCCCTGGCTGGACGGTTGCAAACGAAGGTAATCTGACTGTAGCCTTGGACTTGACCATTACGGACGAACTGCGCAATGAAGGTGTTGCACGTGAAATCGTAAAGCGTATCCAGGCTTATCGTAAGGACAGTGGTTTTGAAATCACGGATCGCATCAATGTACGTATTCAGTCGCAGCCGGAAATTGTTTTGACGCTCAGTCAGTATACAGATTATATCGCCGGGCAAGTTTTGGCAGACCGTATCACAGTTGCTGACGAAGTGGTCGGCACATCGTTTGACTTCGACGGTTTTAGTGTGACAATGGATATTCAGAAAACTAATTCCTAAATAAATACTACCATGGCAGAAAAAACGCGTTATTCCGACGAAGAATTGGCCGAGTTTAAGGCGCTGATTCTGGACAAAATCGCCCTTGCAAAGCGCGATTATGAGCAAATGATGGACATCCTGAGAAACAAGGATGGCAACGATGTGGGCGACACTTCCCCTACGTATAAGATCTTGGAGGAAGGATCCGCTACGCAAAGCAAGGAAGAAATAACCACTATGGCTGCCCGGCAGCAGCGGTTCATTCAGGGCCTGCAAGCAGCTTTGGTGCGCATCGAAAACAAAACCTACGGAATTTGTCGTGTCACGGGGAAACTGATCCCCAAAGAGCGGCTTCGCGCAGTGCCTCATGCCACGCTGAGTATTGAGGCAAAGCAAATGAAAGACCGTAAAGACTGATGGCCCGCTTTTCCCGAGCTCGGGCCATCAGGCAGCGGACGTGGCTGGCGATTGGCGTCATTTTGAGCGTACTGCTTTGTGATCAGGTCATCAAGGTGGCCGTGAAAACAAACATGTGCCTTCATGAGGCGCGTCAAGTCACGGAGTGGTTTTACATCTATTTTACGGAAAATCAGGGCATGGCTTTCGGTATGGATTTTATCGGTACGATGGCCTTGTCCATTTTTCGGATTATAGCCGTAAGTGCTTTTGCCTGGTTGCTCGTCAAAGTCATACGCGGCCGTTACCCGGTGGGATTGGTCGTCTGCATGTCTCTGATTGTGTCAGGAGCGGCCGGCAACATTTTCGATAATTGCTTCTACGGGCTTATCTTTGATGCAAGTACGCCGACCGAGGTTGCGCATTTTGTGCCGTTCGGCACGGGATACGCAGATTTCCTGACCGGGCATGTCGTCGATATGTTCTATTTTCCGCTTATAGATGCCTCATGGCCGCAGTGGGTACCGATGGTAGGCGGAGAGCACTTCGTATTTTTCAGCGCAGTCTTCAATTTTGCGGACGCAGCGATTAGCTGCGGCGCTGTAGCATTGCTGTTTTTTTATCATAGATACATACAATCGTAAGGCAGGTGAGGCGGACAGTTGGCAAGGCTTGGTGGTTGGTTGTGCTGGTGTGGGGCTTGTTTGCGTCATGCGAAACGAAAGTTCCCGCAGGCATTATTTCATCCTCTGATATGGTTGATGTACTTTACGATTACCATCTGGCACAAGCTATGGCGGCCCAGGCCAGCGACAGTTCGGCTTATCGTTACCGTGTTTATACCCAAGCCGTTTTGCAGAAATACGGTTTGACACAGGCGGAGTTCGACAGCTCGATGGTATGGTACACGCGTCATGCGGATTACCTTTACGATGTGTACAAACAGGTTGACCAGCGTTTTTCCGAAAGCGGAGGGGACGGTGGTGCTGCGGTGCGGCGTTCAACCTATACGTCGCTTTCTTCCGAAGGGGATACGGCGAATGTCTGGTCTGGTCCTACGTTTGCCTTGCTAACTTCGCAAGGTAGCAACAATCGTTTTCATTTCACCCTTCCGACCGACACATCCTATCAGACTGGCGATCGGATTATGTGGCATTTCTATTCTGATTGGATTTGCCGGGAAGGCGAACGTGGTGCGCAAGCCGTGTTATCCTTGTGTTTAGAAAATGACTCAGTAGTCGTTACGACACAGTCTATCTACGGTAATGGCGAGCAGCGTATTATGGCGCCCAAGGTTTCTTTGCCGGTGAAACGAATTTCCGGGTTTGTCTATATTACGAGTGCGTGGGGCACTTCGTTGAAATTATTGCTTTTGTCCGACGTTTCGTTGGTACGTATGCGTCGGACAGAGCCGGTCACACTGTCTACGGACAAGGCTCGGACGGATAGTGTGTCAAATGCTGAATCGACCTCCCCCGAAGATAGTATCAATTCCGCAGCGCTCCCAAGTTCGACGGATAGTGTAAAGCCATTCGGTCGGCGCTCCCGTTCATCGCATGCCCGTCCTACCCGTATTCCTCCCGCCCGTCGATGAAGAAGTGTTGTCGTTTCGCGGTCAACCGGCTTCACTTGCCTAACGGCGACGTGCTGTTCAATCAAGTTCTTGAGGTGCAAGACGGTCGCATCCTTGCTTTTTATCCCTTGACGGAAGAGCTTCCGAATACGGAGTGGTTAGGTGGTGATTATTATCTCCCTTTGCGCAAAAACTGATTGTTTACAGTTTTGTCACGGAGTTGTCACGATAGTTGTTTAACTTCGCCCGAAGAAACGTTAAACAAGTGTGATTTTCCATGAAAGTATTGTTCATCGTTCAAGGCGAGGGAAGAGGTCATCTGACGCAGGCGATAGCCGCTTCGCGTATGTTGCGCGAAGCGGGTCATGAAGTCGTGGAAGTTTTGATCGGGCGCAGCCCAAGTCGTCAGATTCCGGCATTTTTTTACGAGCAGATAGGTGCACCGGTGGAGAGTTTTACCAGTCCCAATTTTCTACCGGCCCCTCATGGCCAGCGTCCTCGTTTGGTCAGCAGTGTGTTTTATAATGTGGCACGCCTGCCTATTTATGCCAAGAGTATGTATTTTCTGTATCGCCGCATTTGTGATGCGGAAGTCGACCTAGTTCTCAATTTTTACGAGTTGCTTACGGGATTGACTTATTTCTTCTTTCGTCCGTCTGTGGTGCAGGTTTGTGTAGGGCATCAGTTTCTCTTTTTGCACCGTGGGTTCTGCTTTCCGAAAGTGAGCCGTGTCTCCATGTCTCTGTTGAAGCTTTTCACGCAAGTGGCAGGTTTCGGGGCTGAACGTCGGCTGGCTCTTTCGTTTCGCCCGATGGCCGACGATGAAGTGAACGGTGTTTTTGTCGTTCCACCCCTGTTGCGTCGTGAAGTATTCGCCGAGCAACCGACTACTGGTTCTTATCTGCACGGATATATGCTTAATGCAGGATTCAGTGCCAGTGTTGAGGCTTGGCACCGTCGGCATCCCGAGGTGAAGCTCCATTTCTTCCGCGACAACGGCGGTGACGAGCAAGTCGATTCAACGCTGACCTTTCATTCCAT
The DNA here is from genome assembly GCA_944322325.1 of uncultured Alloprevotella sp. Lineage (GTDB taxonomy): Bacteria > Bacteroidota > Bacteroidia > Bacteroidales > Bacteroidaceae > Alloprevotella. The sequence continues at coordinate 94,903 of CALUOQ010000001.1, read as the reverse complement.
CGACGACCGCAAGTTCCTTCGTTCGCTGGCCGGCTGTCGTGCCTATGTGTCGACGGCAGGTTTCGAGTCGGTTTGTGAGGCTATGTATCTGGGAAAACCGATGCTTCTGGTTCCTGCACATATTGAGCAGGAGTGCAATGCCTACGACGCCATGCGTGGAGGAGCCGTCATTGTAGCTGAGGATTTCAACCCGGACGCTTTGCTACAGTTGAAAGGGGCCAATCGACGCAATCCAGACTTTGTACGTTGGGTGGATAGTGCGCGTTCGTGTTTTCTGGCACAGCTCGAAGCGGCTTTGCCTGTGCGCCATCCCCGCGGAATGGCTTTGGCGTGAGGCTATGCGAAGTGTGGCTCTCGTCAGCTTCGCTTTACTTGTCATCCAGCCCTCTTTCTTGGAATTTCGGTGTAGAAGTTCCGTTATCGCTTATTTATTGGGAAACACAAGCCGAAATGGTGCAGTTAACAGCCACACGATATGGTTTCGTTTGGTGTTTCATGCTTTAATTTTGCATAGAGATTTGTTTAATAATCAAAGCGAAAAATATGGCGAAACGGAACAAAATTTTATTGGGCGCATTGCTCTGTGGCGTTTTTCAGGCTGGGAGTCTGAATGCTCAGCGTTTTCAGTGCGTGGGGCAAAACGATTGTGGACTTCAGGGTGCGCAACCTTTTCTGGTGAAGGGAGAGGATTATAAATTCCCGGAATCTCTGTCGGATAATCAGAAAGCGCTGACATGTAATTTCGGGGGGAAAGTAATCTATGCGTTTGATAAGTTGGACATACAGGCCGACTATCAGTTAGAAGTTGTCTATTTGGCCGATCAGGACCGGACGCAGCGTATCGTCGTGGACGGTAATGAACTTCAAGGACCGACCCAATTGCAAGCGGGCAAGGTGCAGCGCTATCTGATAGACTTACCTAAGAAAGCATATGCCTACGGGCAGCTTGTGCTGCTGTTTGAGGTATTGAAGGGCCCCAATGCCGTAGTGTCTGAGCTTAATCTCTATTCGTCGAATCCCAAGGCCGCCGTTCCGTTTACCGGTCAGAAGAAAAAGGATTTGGCCCGGGTTCAGAGTTACAAAGTGGATACGGCGGTCAACGTTGAGGAGGTTCTTCCGGTATATGCGTTAAAGCCTTCGCAAGTGGCGGGGGTTTATAAACCAACTATTTCGTTGAATGGCGTTTGGCGGTTTAATGAGCGTCCTGCTTCGGACTTTTACCGTACCAAAGTACAAGGTGACGATTGGAAATCCATAATGGTTCCGGGCGAATGGGTAATGCAAGGATTCGAAGTGGATTCCGCTGCTTATGCCGGCTATCAGACAGCGTTTACTTTGCCCAAGGATTGGGATGGACAATTGATTAAATTGCGCTTTGACGGAGTATCCAGTGAGTCTGTAGTCTTTCTTAACGGAAAAGAGGTCGGTTCGCATTTGGGCGGAATGACCGCTTTTGAACTGGACATTACGAAGTTTGTCCAGCCGGGCGAAAATATCTTGTCTTTGAAAGTCAGGAACGAATCGATGGCGGATATGCTGGGAAGTCTGACTCAGTATGCAGCCCATCCGATAGGTGGTATTACGCGTAAGGTCACCTTGATGGCTCTACCGAAAGTGCATGTGTCGGACTTGCGGATTGAGACCGATTTCGACAGTTTGTATCGTGACGCACAGCTGAAGACTTACCTTACGGTGAAGAATGATGGTAATACTCCAAAGAAAGAGGTTAGGTTGAAGATGTCGGTAGACGGACTTCCCGTATCAATAGAGCAGACCTTACCAGAGATTCCCGCCGGTGCTTCGTGGAGCGGTTGGGTGACAGGTCAGTTCGCCTCCCCCCAGAAGTGGGACAACGAGCATCCCCATCTGTATAGCCTGAAAATGGAGCTTCGCGATGGTGAGCAAACGCTGGAGGTCGTAGAAAAGCGATTTGGTTTCCGCGAAGTACAGATAGATGGAAACAGACTTTTGGTAAACGGAGTTCCGGTTAAGCTGAGAGGTGTATGCCGGCATGAGGTGCATCCGCTGACAGGGCGTGTCCTGACGCCAGAGTTGGTAAGACGCGATGTTCAGCTCTATCGTGATGCCAACTGCAATTTCATCCGGACGTCTCATTATCCGCCATGTGAAGAATTTATAGAGGCGTGTGACGAAATGGGTATGTTCGTTGAGGTAGAGGCTCCGATTTGTTGGATAGGCCATCATGGTGGTGGCTTGGATTGGGGCGGAACGTTGAACTACCGGAATCCAGAGTATTATACATACGTGTTGCAGGCCAACATGGAGATGATTCATTTTTATCGGAACCATCCGTCTGTGATTTTCTGGTCAATGGCCAACGAATCATATTGGAATGAGCATTTTGCCCAGGTTGAGGTGTATGTCGAAAAAGCCGACAGAACACGTCCGCACGCTTTTCATGATCAGGCATACGGAGGATTTAACAATCAGGGTAGTACCGCACCGATAGCCAATATCCACTATCCCGGACCTGACGGTTACAAAGTCGCTGCCAAGAGTGAACGTCCGATGACCTATGGCGAGTATTGTCATTTGAACGTATATAATAGGAGTGAGGTCGTTACGGATCCAGGTGTTCGTAGTGACTGGGCCTTGGCCTTGGCTCCGACTTGGGAGAATATGTACAAGACACCGGGTGTGCTGGGAGGATCCATCTGGTCCGGTATTGATGATATCTTCCAGTTACCCAATGGCGATGCGGTAGGCTATGGTCCGTGGGGGCCCATCGACGGATGGCGTCGTCCGAAGCCAGAGTATTGGGATATGAAGAAAGTTTACAGTCCAATACGTGTGACGACGAAATCTTTACAGCCGTCTGCGAACTTTACGCTGTCCGTGGAAAACAGATATGGCTTTACCGACCTGAATGAGCTGCGTATCCATTGGCAGTATGGCGGGCAGTCTGGCACTTCGTTTGTATCATGTCGTCCGGGTGAGAGCGCTCAGTTCTCCATACCGGTCTCCCAGTCGGAGTCAGCTCATACCTTGCATCTCTCCTTTGTGGACCCGCGCGGATTCGTAGCCGACGAATATGCAATACCTGTAGGCGAGCAAGTTCAGAATCGGGTTAACGAACCTGTACAAGAAAAGACACGGCTCAAAGAGAAGAAGAATATGTATGTGGTTACGGGTAAAGATTTCGTTTGCGAGGTTAGTCGGTCGTCCGGCCAGATACTGTCCATGAAGAAAGCTGGGAAAGAGATGATTTGTGGAGGTCCATGGCTGATGGCATTGCCTTTAACTTCAGGCGGATGTTATCCGAATCACAATGCAAACACGCCTGTATTCAATGATATCTGTAGCGAATGGAAGGTCGAGAACACGTCTGCCGAAAAGAACGGTGAAGACGTCGTGATTTCCGTGACCGGCAGTTACAAGGAGTTTAAGGGAAGTTATCAGTTGCACGTGAATGCTAGTGGCCTGATGAGCGTTTCGTATTCTTTTGAAGCGCTTAAGGATGTCGATCCTCGTCAGTGGGGATTGGTGTTCGAGGCTCCACGGACATTCGAAAAGACTTTCTGGCGCAGGGATGGCTTATGGACAGTTTATCCGCAGGATCATATCAGCCGTCCGGTGGGCGAGGCCAATTTGTTCTACTCCGGTCTGCCTGCAACCATGAATCCGCGAGTGGAGCCGAGTTGGCCTTGGAGTTACGACTTTAACGAGTTGGGAAGTGGTGACTTCCGTTCTACACGAAGAAATATCTGGTATGCAGGTCTGCGGGACCAGGCTAAAGATGAAATCGTCGTTCCCTCAAACGGTAAACAGCATTGGCGTTCATGGTTGGAGAAGGACAGGATTCGTTTCCTTGTTGCTGATTTTGCGTCGCCCGGCGCGGAAATCTTCCTGAGCAGTTATTATGCGCCTTACCGTAAGCCGATAAAGACCGGTGATACCATCAGCGGAAATATCAAAGTGATAGTTCGCGAGGCCTCGAAGTAAGAGCAGATGAACTATGCCCCCGGTAGGCGTGGGCAAGCTTACATGGTTTCTCCGACTCATTTTTTCATAAGAATGAGCCGGAGAAACTTTTTTTCATGGAAGTTGGGTGGTGAGGGAGTCTCAGTGGATGTATCCGGTGACCGATTGTATGTGGAAATGAGAAGTAGTCTCAGCGCATCTTAAATGTTCTGTTGTGTATTGAAGGATGTGTGCCGGAAAAACTGAAACTTATGCAGCAGTCGTCATAAAGGAATACCTGATAGGCCTCCGGCCGTTACGTTTCCGGAAAAACTGAAGGTGAACGTTATACTCAAGCTGGAGGGACGGTCCGGAAAGGAGATGGGATAGTTGTAGTTGGTATTGTTTCCCGCTGTTCTTGTAATATAAGAAAAGGGCGTACCCCGGATAGGAGGTACGCCCCATTTTTCTCATAGTCGTAGCTGGACTTATGTTAGTACCTCAGCACTTGTCCCGGGCGTATTTTAGACTTTTTGTTGATGCGGTTGGTCTGGCAGAGCTGGTCAACCGTTAGTCCTAACTTGTCGGAGATGGAAGATAGTGTTTCGCCGGCTTTCACCTTATAGAAATGTCCGCTGAATGTATTTCCCGCGTCCGGTTTGTTTTCCTCGGTGTCGTTTTTCTGCGAGTTTGTGTTCCGCGACGCCATACGTGACTCCTCACGATAAGTATCTTTGCGGAATACGTAGAAATCGCTGGTCACATCTTGATTGGGGAAGTCGAACATCAGCACGGGGTTAAGAGGCTTGCCCAAGAAGCGGGTTTCGAAATGCAAGTGTGAACCGAACGAACGTCCCGTATTGCCACCCAGTCCGATGGGATCGCCGGCTTTTACTTCCTGATCCTCTTCCACGATTTGTTTCGACAAGTGACCGTAGAGAGTTTCAAGACCGTTCGGGTGGCGGATAAGGATGTATTTTCCGTAACCTCCGCGGTCGTATTTTACAATGCGAACCTTGCCGTCGAAAGCAGCGCGTATGGTGTCACCGATGTACACCTTAATGTCCAATCCCTCGTGCTGGCGTCTGAACGCAGGACGGTAGCCGAAATTGCTCGTAATGCGCCGACTGGGGGTCGGCATGCAAAAGCCGCGCAGGTCTATACGGAAGCTATCGGGGATTTCTACATTATAGTTACGTGTAAAAAGATTGTTCCATTCCTCGGGATAAACGCTTTCACCCTGAAGTTCAAAATGATTTTGCCGCTCAATCAGGCGTTGTAGGGCTACGGAATCTGCGATTCTTAGTTTTCTGTCAATGGGTGCTTGCCTTGCGATGAGGTCTTGTGCTGATGAGGTGATGGGGGCAAGGGTGAAGATGCCCAGTATGCAAAGCTTGATGTGCCGTATAATCATTTTGAAAGTTTTGTTTTTTGAACTGAACGGTGCAAAATTAAAAAATCTGACCGTAACGGCCAATGTATTCCTTCCTTTTTTGACCGTCTTTTGGATTCTTTTACGGTAAACTCTTTTTTCCGCGTGATGTGTAATGATGAGAAGGTTTGTCCGGCGCAAGAATTTCGCTTCGTTGAACATCGTCGACGGTGAATAAGGGATTCCCGACGTAAGTAAAGAGTTTCGGATGAAAGTACGTTTTTTTGTGAGTGATGAGGTGGTCGTATTGATTGAGTTTTCTGCTTTTATTTTGATAAATGTACTTATTTAGATTGGTTGTCTGTGCGTTTGTATCGTTGTTTTTTGAAAAATCAAGATAATTGCAAACTTTTTACTCGTTATGTTTGTCTAAATGAAATGAAGTCTCTAATTTTGCCGTCAAAATACGAGTGATAAGTTTTGTGATGATGATAAAAAGTAACGACAAGCCTGTTTTTAGCGGTAAAATGATTGATTGTTCCATCGGTCTTGGTTGTCAAGACGTGGGGCTATACAATGCAAGTAACGAGCACGATGCGTGTGGCGTCGGCATGTTGGCCCATTTGCATGGGGAGAAAAGTCATTCGCTGGTAGAACAGGCGTTAACGGTGCTTGCCCACATGCGCCATCGCGGCGCCGAAGGGGCCGATAATCGCACGGGCGACGGTGCGGGAATCTTGGTTCAGATTCCTCATGAGTTTATTTTGTTGCAAGGTATTGCCGTGCCCGAGAAGGGACATTATGGTACCGGTCTTGTATTCCTGCCCAAGGAGGTCGGGGCCCAGCAGGTATTGCTTGCCGCCATGCGCGAGGAGACCGAGCGGTTGGGTGGTGAGTGGCTGGCGGTTCGCGATGTGCCGGTCCGGAGCGAGGTGCTTGGTGCTGTCGCACAGGCCACTGAGCCGGCCATTAAGCAGATTTTCGTGACCGGCTTCGGTGAGGGCGATGAAGCCGAACGTCGGCTTTTCCGGCTTCGCAAGCATATCGAGCGGCGCGTCGAATGTATGGAGGTGACGGGGCTTTCGGATTTCTACGTCGTGTCCCTTTCCACGCGTACGCTTATCTATAAAGGCATGTTGTCCTCCGTGCAGCTCGGTGATTACTTCCTCGACTTGCGCCAGCCGTACTTTACGAGCGGACTGGCATTGGTACATTCGCGTTTCAGTACGAACACTTTTCCCGCATGGGCGTTGGCTCAGCCTTTCCGTCTTCTTGCGCACAACGGCGAAATCAATACGATTCGCGGCAACCGGGGCTGGCTGACAGCCCGTGAGTCCGTGCTTTCGTCACCGGCGTTGGGCGATGCCCGTGACTTTGCTCCGATTGTCCAGCCCGGCATGAGCGACAGTGCTTCGCTCGACAATGCGCTCGAGTTCTTGGTGCGTAGCGGTTTGTCGCTACCCCATGCGATGGCCATGTTGGTGCCCGAATCCTTTGACGCGAAGAATCCGATTAGTGACGCGCTGAAAGCCTTTTATGAGTACCACTCTATTCTCGTCGAGCCTTGGGACGGTCCGGCGGCCTTGCTGTTCAGCGACGGTCGTTATGCAGGTGGTATGCTCGATCGCAATGGCCTGCGTCCCGCCCGTTATTTTGTGACGGATGACGGCCTTGTCGTGCTGGCCAGCGAAGCCGGTGTGATCGACGTCGACCCCGTCCATGTTTGCGAAAAAGGACGCCTACAGCCCGGAAAGCTTTTCATGGTCGATACGCAGGAGGGCCGCATTTACCGCGACGATGAGCTGAAGCGCCAACTTGCCGAGGCTTATCCATATCGGGCTTGGCTTGAGGGCAACCGACTCGAACTTGACAAGCTGCACAGCGGCCGTCAGGTTACGCAGCAGGTGGATGATGCCGATCGCAAGTTGCGGGCCTTCGGCTATGCTCGTGAGGACGTCGGGCGGGTGCTGCGTCCGATGGCGCAACAGGCTGCCGAACCTGTAACGGCCATGGGCAACGACACACCGCTGGCCGTGCTCTCGGCGCGGCCGCAGTTGTTTTTCAACTACTTCCGCCAGCAGTTCGCACAAGTGACCAATCCGCCCATCGATCCTATCCGCGAACGCCTTGTCATGTCGTTGACCGAATATATCGGCCGGGTCGACGGCCAGCTCCTTGTGCCCGACGAGTCTCACGCCAAGATGGTGCGCCTGCCTCATCCCGTGCTGAATAATCGCCAGCTCGATGTGCTCTGCCATATCCGATACAAGGGATTCACAGCGGTACGTCTGTCCATGCTTTTTGAGCGCGAACGGGGAGGCGAAGGGTTGCGCGAGGCGCTCGACCGGCTGTGCCGGCAGGCCGAGGCAGCGGTCGACGACGGCGGCAGTTATATCGTCCTGTCCGACCGCGACGTCGATTCAACGCATGTCGCTATCCCGTCGCTGCTGGCCGTTTCGGCTGTTCACCAGCACCTCATCCGTGTCGGCAAGCGTTCCCGGACGGCCCTCATTGCGGAGTGCGGTGATGCGCGCGAAGTGATGCACGCTGCCCTGCTGCTGGGTTTCGGTGCCAGCGCGATAAATCCTTACATGGCTTTCGCTCTGCTCGACCGCATGGTTAGCCGGCAGGAGTTGCAGCTCGATTACGCCACGGCCGAGCGCAACTACGTCCGGGCACTCTGCAAGGGATTGTTGAAAATCATGAGCAAGATGGGCATCAGCACGCTCCGTTCCTATCGTGGCGCCCGCATTTTTGAGGCCATCGGTCTGGGCGAGGAGATCAGTCGTTGTTACATGGGCGGACTGCCTTCACCCGTCGGTGGGGTAGGGTTCGACGAGATTGCGCGCGATGCCGTCGCGCTTCACGCTTCGGGTTATGACACTGAGGAGTTCGGAAGTAGCCTCCTGCCTGCTAATGGTTTATATGCTTATCGCAAGGACGGCGAGGTTCATGCCTGGGACCCTGATGCCATCCGCCTGCTCCAGCTCTCGACGCGTACGGGCAGTTACAAGGTGTTCAAGGAGTTCACACTTCACGTCGACGGTCGCGAGCAACCCATATTCCTGCGTGACTTTTTCGATTTTCGCCGTCGGCCCATCCCCTTGGAGCGTGTAGAGTCGGTCGATAGCCTTGTCCGTCGTTTCGTGACCGGCGCCATGTCGTTCGGGGCTATCAGTCAGGAAGCTCACGAGGCCATTGCGCTCGCCATGAACGCCCTCCATGGTCGCAGCAACACCGGTGAGGGTGGGGAGGATGCTACCCGTTTCGGTACGTCGCGGCGCAGTGCTGTCAAGCAGGTGGCTTCGGGGCGCTTTGGTGTGACGACGGCCTATCTGGTCGACGCTGACGAGATACAAATCAAGATAGCCCAGGGCGCCAAGCCCGGCGAGGGCGGTCAGCTGCCCGGCTTCAAGGTCGATGAGGTCATCGCCCGTATGCGTCACTCGACGCCTGGCATTTCTCTCATCTCTCCACCGCCTCATCACGATATATATTCTATCGAGGACCTCGCCCAGCTCATTTTCGACTTGAGGAATGTCAATCCGCGTGCCAAGGTGAGCGTGAAGCTCGTCGCCGAGCATGGCGTGGGCACCGTCGTGGCCGGTGTGGCCAAGGCCGGAGCCGATATTGTAGTCATCTCCGGTGCGGAGGGTGGCACCGGTGCTTCGCCTGCTTCGTCGGTACGCTACGCCGGCAGTGCGCCCGAGTTGGGGCTGAGTGAGGCGCAGCAGACACTCGTACTCAACGGCTTGCGCGGACGGGTGAAGCTCCAGGTCGACGGTCAGTTGAAGACGGGGCGCGACGTCGTGCTCATGGCCCTGCTCGGCGCCGAGGAATTCGGCTTTGCCACGGCGGCTCTCGTTGTCATGGGCTGTGTCATGATGCGCAAGTGCTCGCAGAACACGTGCCCCGTTGGTGTCGCTACGCAGGACCCCGCCCTTCGCCGTCATTTTCTCGGACGTAGTGAGTACTTGGTGAACTATTTTCGCTTCCTGGCCCAGGAGGTGCGCGAACTGCTCGCCGAACTGGGCGCCGAGCGGTTGGACGATATCGTCGGGCACACTGAACTAATCCTTCGCCGACCGGCCACGGGGCAACCCAAACACGCCCTTCTCTCGTTTGACCGCCTGCTGGCCCGTGTCGGCAAAGACGGTGATCTTCGCTTCGCTGCTTCGCGTCCGCTTGACTTCTCGGGCGTGCGGGATGCCGAGGTTCTGCGTGCCCTTGACGCAGCGCCGGGACAGCAGAGCCTTTCGATGGTCCTCCCTGTCCGTAATACCGATCGTTCCGTCGGTGCTTTTCTGTCGGGTGAACTGACGCGCCGGCTGGCTGGTGGCGCAGGGGTTCCGCGTCGTGTGGACGTAACGTTTACCGGGTCGGCGGGTCAGTCGTTCGGTGCTTTCCTGACAGAGGGCGTCAGCCTGCGCCTTGAAGGTGAGGCCAACGACTATTTGGGCAAGGGCCTTTCGGGCGGACGGATTGTCGTCGTCCCTCCGGCGGGCAGCACCTTTGTGCCTGGCGACAACGTCATTGCCGGCAACACGCTCCTCTATGGCGCCACTGCGGGCGAGGTCTATCTTTGCGGTCAGGCCGGTGAACGTTTCGCTGTACGCAATTCGGGCGCCGTGGCTGTTGTCGAGGGCGTGGGCGACCACTGCTGCGAATACATGACAGGTGGTCGCGTTGTGGTGCTCGGTCCCACGGGACGCAACTTCGCCGCTGGTATGTCGGGTGGCATCGCATACGTCTGGGACCCCGCCGGCCGTTTCGACGAGTGTTGTAACATGGAGATGGTCGAGTTGTCCCTGTTGGAGGACATCACAGCGCGCCGCGAGCTCTACGCCCTGGTTCGCCAGCACTACCGTTATACGGGTTCGTCACGGGCGGAGCAATTGCTCGAGGATTGGGAACGCCACGTCGGCGAGTTCATACAGGTCGTTCCGGTGGAGTATATGAGAGTGATGCACGCGCAGCAGATGCAGCGCCTCGAGCGCCGCATGGCTGACACGGTCCGCGACGACGCATAAAGTATAACGTACAATCAGAAAAAAGGATATGGGAAACCCGAAAGCATTTCTCACTGTGCCGCGCAAGGAAGCCGGCTATCGCCCCGTTTACGAGCGGATTAAGGATTACAGTCAGGTCGAGCAGACTCTCAGCAGCCACGACCGCAAGGAGCAGGCCTCACGCTGCATGGATTGCGGCGTGCCATTCTGTCATTGGGCCTGCCCGCTGGGCAACAAGCCGCCCGAGTTTCAGGACGCCCTTTGGCAGGGTCGTTGGCGCGAGGCCTACGAGTTGCTCGCCGAGACCAATGATTTCCCCGAATTCACCGGCCGTGTCTGTCCGGCCCTGTGCGAGAAGGCGTGCGTGCTGCGCCTGACGTTCGATGCACCGGTCACCGTGCGTGAGAACGAGCTGGCCCTTGCCGAGGCCGCTTTTCGCGAAGGATATGTCGTACCGCGCAATCCGCGACGCACGGGGCGTCGTGTGGCTGTCGTCGGTTCGGGACCTGCGGGACTTTCCGTCGCCTGTCGGCTCAACGCGCTGGGCCATACGGTCACGGTGTTCGACCGTCAGCGACGTCCCGGTGGCTTGTTGCGCTACGGCATTCCGAACTTCAAGCTCGACAAGTCCGTTATCGACCGCCGCGTCCGTCTGCTCGAGGCCGAGGGGGTGCACTTCGAAATGGGCGTTGAGGTCTGTCCGCAGCAGCTCCCTGAAGAGTTTGACGCTTGGGTGCTCTGCACCGGTACGCCCGCGCCGCGCGACCTCCCCCTGCCCGGCCGTGAGGCGGCAGGTATTTACTTTGCTCTCGAGCAACTGGCGCAGCAGAACGCCCTGCTCGACGGCGATCTCATAGACCCGGCAGACCGTGTGTCGGCACGAGGTCGCCGGGTGTTGGTCATCGGGGGCGGCGACACGGGTTCCGACTGTGTCGGGACCAGCATTCGGCAGGGTGCCCGCAGCGTGGAGCAAATCGAAATCATGCCTCAACCACCCGTAGGGAAGAACTCCGCTACGCCGTGGCCCCAGTGGCCCGCTGTACTGAAGACGACGAGCAGTCATGAGGAGGGCTGCCGTCGTCGTTGGAGCCTCGCCTCGCGCCGCTTCCTGGTCGACGACGGGCGAGTGAGCGGCGTCGAGGTCGAAGAGGTGGAATGGGAGGCCGCTGTGCCGGGCCAGCGCCCCGTGATGAAGCCAACCGGGCGCGTGGAGGTCATCGAGACCGACATGGTACTACTGGCTCTCGGCTTTCTCCGGCCCGAACAAGAGCCGTTGCCTCGTGGTGTGTTCCGCGCCGGTGACGCCGTTATGGGCCCCAGCCTCGTGGTCCGGGCGCTGGCTGACGGACGCCGTGTGGCTGCTGAAGTCGACCGTTTCCTTAAAGCCCTCGACGCATGATGTGCTTTGCTTGGATTTTTTTCGCCAGCCGAAGAAAAAACGTGCTGCCCAAGAAAACAGTCGTACAGCCGCGGGGGGCCATCCAGAAGCAGTGGCCGGAGCGCTACTGGTTGCCCTTGGTATAACAAAAGCAATACTACAATCAGAAACGATTAACAGATTAAAAACCAATACTACTATGTGTGGAATTACCGGAATCTTCAACATTCAGGAGCAAACGCCCGAGTTGCGTGAAAAAGTGCTCAGCATGGCCCGTCGCATTCGCCATCGCGGCCCGGACTGGAGTGGCATCTACGTGGGCGGTTCAGCCATCCTCGCCCACGAGCGGCTGTCTATCGTCGACCCCCAGTCGGGTGGCCAACCGCTGTATTCGCCCGACCGTAAGACCGTGCTGACCGTGAATGGTGAGATATACAACCACCGCGACATCCGTGCCCATTATGCCGGGCGCTACGATTTCCAGACCGGGTCGGACTGCGAGGTCATCCTGGCGCTGTACCGCGACCGCGGCATCGACTTCCTCGAAGAACTCAGCGGCATCTTTGCCTTTGCCCTCTATGACAGCGAGCGCGACGAATTCCTCCTGGCGCGCGACCCCATTGGCGTCATTCCGCTCTACGTCGGCCACGACCGCGAGGGACGTCTTTACTTCGCCAGCGAGCTTAAGGCGCTGGAAGGCTTCTGCGACGAGTACGAGCCTTTCCCTCCCGGCCATTATTACTGGAGCCGTGAGGGGCGGATGCACCGTTGGTATCGTCGCGACTGGGAAAGCTATGACGCCGTCAGCGACAACGCGGCCGACGTCGCCACCTTGCGCCGCGCGCTGGAGGACGCCGTGCGCCGGCAGCTCATGTGCGACGTGCCTTACGGTGTGCTCCTCTCGGGCGGGCTGGACTCCTCTGTGATTTCGGCCGTGGCGGCCCGCTACGCCTCCCGCCGCGTTGAGACCGACGGACAGGCCGAGGCTTGGTGGCCGCGGCTCCACTCCTTCGCCGTAGGACTGAAGGGCGCACCCGACCTACAGAAAGCGGCCGAAGTGGCGCAGCACCTGGGCACCGTGCATCACGAGGTGAACTACACCATCCAGGAGGGGCTTGACGCCATCCGCGACGTGATTTACTACATCGAGACGTATGACGTCACGACCGTGCGGGCCTCGACGCCCATGTACTTGCTGGCGCGTGTCATCAAGTCGATGGGCATCAAGATGGTGCTCAGCGGCGAAGGCGCCGACGAGGTGTTCGGCGGTTACCTCTACTTCCACAAGGCGCCGTCAGCTCGGGCGTTCCACGAGGAGACCGTGCGCAAGCTTTCCAAGCTCCATCTTTACGACTGCCTGCGCGCCAACAAGAGCCTGGCCGCCTGGGGCGTGGAGGGGCGCGTGCCTTTTCTCGACAAGGACTTCCTCGACGTAGCCATGCGTCTCAATCCGGCCGCCAAGATGTGCCCGGGGAACACCATAGAGAAGCGTATCGTGCGCGAAGCCTTTGCCGACATGTTGCCGGCCAGCGTTTGTTGGCGACAAAAGGAGCAGTTCTCCGACGGCGTGGGTTATTCGTGGATCGACTCGCTCAAGGAAATGACCGCGTCCGTCGTCACCGACCGGATGATGGCCGAGGCCGCCGAGCGCTTCCCCGTCAATCCGCCGCGTTGCAAGGAGGAGTATTTCTACCGCAGTATCTTCGAGGAACACTTCCCCAGTGCGAGTGCGGCCCGCAGCGTGCCCAGCGTGCCGAGCGTAGCCTGCTCGACGGCCGAGGCACTGGCTTGGGACGAGGCCTTCCGACACATGAACGAACCGAGCGGACGCGCCGTGAAGGGCGTGCACCACGAGGCTTACCAAAACTAAGGAAATGAATATGGAACGCACGATAGCTTTCACCAAAATGGAGGGTGCCGGCAACGACTATATCTATGTTGACACGGCGCGCTTCCCCATCGACAACCCCGAGGCTCTCGCCGTCTGCTGGAGCCGCCCCCATACGGGCATCGGTAGCGACGGGCTGGTGCTCATCGGCCCGTCGGAGGTGGCGGACTTCCGGATGCGCATCTTCAACGCCGACGGATCGGAGGCCCGCATGTGCGGTAACGCCAGTCGCTGCATCGGCAAGTACGTGTACGACCATGGCCTGACCCGCAAGACCGACCTGACGCTCGAAACGCTGTCCGGTATCCGTCGTCTCCGCCTGCACGTCGAGAACGGCACGGTGCGCCGCGTCACGGTCGACATGGGGCGGCCCGAGGTCGGCGATTTGCTGACCGGCGACGCGGCCGTATCGACCAGCTTCGGGCGCTACGAGGGGCGCATCGTGTCGATGGGCAATCCGCACTTCGTCATCTTCACGCCTGCCGTAGCCCTCGTCGACCTGGCCGCCGAGGGGCCTTTGCTCGAACGCCACGAGCGCTTTCCCGGCCGCACGAACGTGGAGTTTGCCCAAGTCGACGGTGACGTCATTCGTATGCGTGTCTGGGAGCGGGGTTCCGGTCCGACGCTGGCTTGCGGCACCGGCGCCTGTGCCACCGCCGTGGCTGCCATTGCGGCCGGCCTTTGCGACCGGCAGATCACCGTCAGGATGGACGGCGGCCCCCTCACCATCGAGTGGCGCGCCGACGACGGTCACGTGTATATGACCGGCGAAGCCCGCACGGTATATGAAGGAACAATACACATTATATAATATATGGTCTACGTCAATCCTCATTTTCTCGAGCTGCCCGGCAGCTACCTCTTCTCGGACATTGCGCACCGGGTGGCGCAGTATCAGGAAGCCCATCCCGCGGCGCGGCTCATCCGGCTGGGTATCGGCGATGTGACGCTGCCTCTGCCCGCGGCCGCCGTGGCCGCCATGCACCGTGCCGTCGACGACCTGGCCCGCAGCGAGACGTTCCACGGCTATGGCCCCGAGCAGGGCTATCGTTTTCTCATCGACGCCATCGTCGAGCACGACTTCCGCCGTCGCGGCCTCGACGTCGGGCCGGACGAGGTGTTCGTCAGTGACGGTGCCAAGAGCGACACTGGGAATTTCGGCGAGCTCCTTTCGGCAGACTGCCGCATCGCCGTGGCCGACCCCGTCTATCCCGTCTACGTCGACAGCAACGTCATGGCAGGCCGGGCCGGCACGTTGGGCCCCGACGGCCGGTGGAGCCGCATCGTCTACCTGCCCTGTACGGCCGAGGGCGGTTTCAAACCCGACCTGCCCGACGAGCGCGTCGACGTGGTCTACCTCTGCTCGCCCAATAACCCGACGGGCGTCGCCCTTACGCGCGACGAGTTGAAGCGATGGGTGGACTATGCGCTGGCGAACGAGGTGTTGCTGCTTTTCGACGCGGCCTACGAAGCCTTCGTTCGCCACGACGATGTGCCGCACTCCGTGTATGAAATCGACGGTGCCCGCGACTGTGCCGTGGAGTTCCGCAGTTTCTCGAAGACGGCCGGTTTCACGGGCGTGCGCTGCGGCTATACGGTGGTGCCCCGCTGCCTCAAGGTGCGCGGAGCCGACGGCCGGCACGTGGCGCTCACCCCCTTGTGGAACCGCCGGCAGTGTACAAAGTTCAACGGCGCTTCCTACATCACGCAGCGTGGCGCCGAAGCCATCTATACGCCTGAAGGTCAGCGCCAGGTGCGCGAGCACATCGACTACTACCTGGCCAATGCCCGCTTGCTCCGCGAAGGCGCCGCGCGGGCCGGGCTTGAGGCCTACGGGGGCGAGGATTCGCCCTACGTCTGGCTCCGTACGCCCGAGGGCTGCGGTTCGTGGGCTTTCTTCGACCGTCTGCTCGCCGACGCCGGCCTTGTCACGACGCCCGGAGTGGGCTTCGGTCCTTGCGGCGAGGGTTACGTGCGCCTCACGGCCTTTAATACGCATGAGGCCACGGCTGAGGCTGTCGAGCGTCTCGCCACCCTGTAGTTATAACAACACTTAGAGTCACATTTACTTTCCAAAACTTTCAGATTATGTCAGACTTGAGATTCCATGTCGTCGAGACGGCTTTCAGTAAACGCCCGCTCGACGTGCCCGCACCGGCAGAGCGTCCCACGTCGTACTTCGCCGACCATGTGTTCAACCGCGAGAAAATGTTCCGCTACCTGCCGCTCGACGTCTATCGCCGCCTGGTCGACGTCATCGACCACGGTGCGCCGCTCGATCGCAGCGTGGCCGACGCCGTGGCCGCCGGCATGAAGGCCTGGGCCACCACCTTGGGTGCCACGCACTACACCCACTGGTTCGCCCCGCTGACCGAGGGAACCGCCGAAAAGCACGACTCCTTTTTCGAGCACGACGGCAAGGGCGGTATGCTGGAGGAGTTTACCGGCAAGCTGCTTGTGCAGCAGGAACCCGACGCCTCGTCGTTTCCGAACGGCGGTATCCGCAACACGTTCGAGGCACGCGGCTACTCGGCCTGGGACCCCTCGTCGCCTGCCTTCGTGGTGGACGACACGCTCTGTATCCCCACGGTGTTCATCGCCTACACGGGAGAATCGCTCGACTACAAGGCTCCGCTGCTCAAAGCGCTGCGCGCCCTCGACCGTGCAGCCGTCGACGTGTGTCACTACTTCAATCCCGACGTCCGCAAGGTCGTGGCTTACCTGGGCTGGGAGCAGGAATACTTCCTCGTCGACGAGGGACTCTATGCCGCCCGCCCCGACCTGCTGCTCACCGGGCGTACGCTCATGGGGCACGAAAGCTCGAAAAACCAGCAGCTCGAGGATCACTATTTCGGCGCTATCCCCGACCGCGTGGCTGCTTTCATGAAAGAACTCGAAATCGAAGCACTCCGGCTCGGCGTCCCTGTCAAGACGCGGCACAACGAAGTGGCCCCGAATCAGTTCGAGCTGGCACCCGTGTACGAGGAGTGCAATCTCGCGAACGACCATAACCTGCTCGTCATGTCGTTGATGCGCAAGGTGGCGCGGCGTCACGGTTTCCGCGTACTGCTTCACGAAAAGCCTTTCAAGGGCGTCAACGGCTCGGGTAAGCACAACAACTGGTCGCTCGGCACCGACACGGGCCTGCTGCTGATGGCGCCCGGGCGGACGGCGACCGACAACCTGCGCTTCGTGACGTTCGTCGTCAATACACTTATGGCCGTCTATCGCCACAACGGACTGCTGAAAGCCAGCATATCGAGCGCGACGAACGCCCACCGGCTCGGGGCCAACGAGGCGCCGCCCGCCATCATCTCCTCCTTCCTCGGCGAACAGCTGACGCGCGTCCTGCGACAAATCGAGGAGAGCCCCGAGGGCGTATCGCTGCAACTGGATGGCAAGCAGGAGCTGAAGCTCGATATTCCCCAAGTGCCGGAACTGCTTATCGACAACACCGACCGCAACCGCACTTCGCCTTTTGCCTTTACCGGCAACCGCTTTGAGTTCCGCGCCGTGGGGTCGGGGGCCAACTGCGCCGCCGCCATGATTGTGCTCAACACCGCCGTCGCCGAACAGCTCGTGCAGTTCAAACACGACGTCGACGCCCTCATCGCTGAGGGATGCGAGCAGACGGAGGCCATCATCGAGGTCATCCGGCGTTGCCTGAAGGCATGTCGGGCCATCCATTTCGAGGGCAACGGCTACAGTGAGGAGTGGAAAGCCGAGGCTGCGCGTCGTGGGCTCGACTGCGAGACGAGCGTGCCGCTCATTTTCGACAACTACCTCCGTCCCGAGAGCATCCGGATGTTCGAGAGCTTGGGCGTCATGACGGAGAAGGAACTCCGGGCGCGCAACGAGGTGAAATGGGATACGTACACGAAGAAAGTGCAGATAGAGGCACGCGTGCTGGGCGATTTGGCGCTCAACCACATCATACCGGTGGCGACGGCCTACCAGACGTCGCTCCTGACGAACGTCATGGACATGCGCCGTCTCTTCCCCGGCGACCGCGGCGTCGGGCTGACGGAGAAGAATGTGGAGCTCATCGAAGCCATCTCGCGTCACACCGCATTTATCAAGGAGCACGTGGACGCCATGGTCGAGGCGCGCAAGCAGGCCAACGCCATCCCGACGGAACGCGAGCGGGCCGTGGCTTATCACGACACGGTCGTCCCGATGTTTGACGAGATACGTTATCACATCGACAAGCTCGAGCTCATCGTCGACGACCGCATGTGGACCCTGCCGAAGTACCGCGAGCTACTCTTCATCCGGTAGGAGGATGACGGCCGTAGCACCTGCCCCTGACAAGTGCTACGACAGGAAAAACAAGTGTAGTCCCAGAAATTTCTATCGTAGCGATAGGATTTTCTGGGACTACACTTGTGAAATCGTCCGGCCGGAGCCGTGTACGGACCCGCCCGATGTTCATGCGGGGATGCGCCACGTTCCTCCTTAATAGATAAGGACTGAAAGCGGTCAGCACATTATTTTTCCGTAACTTTGCCCGGAAAACTAAAAGTTTAGCGCGATGATACAATCAATGACGGGCTACGGGAAGGCATGTGCCCAATGTGGCTTACGAAAAGTGCACGTAGAAATCAAATCGCTTAACAGCAAAAGTCTGGACCTGTCCACGCGTATCGCACCGCTGTACCGCGAAAAGGAAATGGAAATCCGTACCGCCGTGGCACAGCGCCTGGAGCGCGGCAAGGTGGACTTCACGCTCTGGGTGGAGAAGGACGAGTCGCCGACGGGGTGCCTGATCAACGGCTCGATGGTGAAGCACTACCTGAAGCAGATTGAGGAAATCAGTCAGGCGAACGGAATCGCCGTGCCGACGGCGAACGCGTGGGATATCCTGGTCCGGCTTCCGGACCTCACGTACCCGGCCGTCACGGAAGAACTGGCGGCCGAGGAGTGGACCGCGGTGCAGGGCGTCATCGGCGAGGCGCTGGACCGCCTGGTGGAGTTCCGTACGCAGGAAGGCGCTGCGCTCGAGCGCAAGTTCACGGAAAAACTGGACAACATTACGGCGCTGTTGGCAAGCATTGAACCTTACGAGAAGGCACGCGTCGAGAAAATCCGCGCCCGCCTCGAGGAACACTTGGCCGAACTGCGCGGCGTGGATTACGACCGCGGCCGCCTGGAGCAGGAACTCATTTATTATATAGAGAAACTGGACATCAGCGAAGAAAAGCAGCGTCTGACGAATCACCTGAAGTACTTCCGCGAGACAATGACCAGCGGCCATGGACAAGGGAAGAAGCTGGGATTCATCGCTCAGGAGATGGGGCGTGAAATCAATACCACAGGAAGCAAAAGCAACCAGGCCGAAATGCAGAACATCGTGGTAAGGATGAAGGACGAGCTGGAACAGATAAAAGAACAGGTGCTCAACGTCATGTAACGAAGCGACAGAGAT
Organism: uncultured Alloprevotella sp.; assembly: GCA_944322325.1. Taxonomy (GTDB): domain Bacteria; phylum Bacteroidota; class Bacteroidia; order Bacteroidales; family Bacteroidaceae; genus Alloprevotella. The sequence goes on along the minus strand of CALUOQ010000001.1, from coordinate 75,910 downwards.
ATGGAAGGCGGTAAAGTCATTTTATTTTCGGCACCCAGCGGAAGCGGGAAAAGCACTATCATCGCAGAAGTGATGAAGCACGCAGAGTGGAACCTGCACTTCTCCATCAGCGCGACCAGTCGCCCGCCCCGTGGCAGTGAGCAAGACGGCGTGGAGTACTTCTTCCTGTCGCCTGAAGCCTTTCGCGAGAAAATCGAGGCCGGCGAATTCCTGGAGTACGAGGAAGTTTATCACGACCGGTACTACGGTACACTGAAAAGTCAGGTGGACCGTCAGCTTGCGGCCGGCGAAAACGTGGTTTGCGACGTCGACGTACTGGGCGGTCAGAACATCAAGCGCCACTACGGGCAGCGGGCGTTAAGCCTGTTCATACAGCCGCCTTCCCTGGAGGAGCTCCGTCGCCGGCTGGAAGGCCGGGGAACGGACGCGCCGCAGGTCATCGACGAGCGCATCGCAAGGGCGGAATATGAATTGAGCTTCGCACCGCAGTTTGACGTGACGGTCGTGAACGACGACCTGCCGCGGGCCGTCAGGGAAGTAGAACAACGAATCAGCGCCTTTCTGACGGAATGAACCTGCGTACGGGGATTTTTGGCGGAACGTTCAATCCGATTCACTGCGGTCACGTCGGGCTTTCGGAGTGGCTGGTCCGCGAAGGCTGGGTCGACGAGGTGTGGTGGATGGTGTCGCCGCAGAATCCCTTTAAGCGCAACATGCAATTGCTGGACGAGCGCCAGCGCCTGGAGATGGCGAAGCTGGCCGCAGAAGGGCGGCCCGACTTGAAAGTCTCGGACTTCGAATTCAGCCTGCCGCGCCCCTCGTACACGTGGTTCACCTTGCAGGCCCTGCGTGCCGCCTATCCGGAGCGTACATTCTCGCTGATTATAGGTGCTGACAACTGGGCTCATTTCCGGCAGTGGGTACGTCCGGACGAAATCATGGCTCACCATCAGATTCTGGTATATCCCCGCGCAGGTTTCCCCTTGCGGCAGGATGAAATGCCGTCGGGCGTGCAAGGGGTAAACGCTCCCTTGCTTACGGTGAGTTCCACTCAGATTCGCCGCATGATTAGGGACGGAGAAGACGTCAGCGCGCTACTTCCCGCCCAAGTCTTTGCTTATATAAAGGCGCACGGATTGTATTCTTCAGATGCCAGAAAGGCTTAACTCAAAAATAATCCCTATCTTTGCCACAATTATAAATTATAAAAACGATGATTAAGATAACTTTTCCAGATGGTTCGGTACGCGAATACGAAAGCGGCGTCACTGGATTACAGATAGCTGAGAGCATCTCCCCGCGTCTGGCGCAGGAAGTCCTTGCGTGCGGTGTGAACGGGGAAACGGTGGAGTTGAATCGCCCGATCACGGAAGATGCGGCCGTCAAACTCTACAAGTGGGAAGACGAAGAGGGCAAGCACGCTTTCTGGCATACGTCCGCGCACTTGCTGGCGGAGGCTTTGCAGGAACTCTATCCCGGAACGCAGTTCGGCATCGGCCCGGCTATCGAAAACGGGTTCTACTATGACGTCATGCCTCCCGAGGGCGTGGTCATCAAAGACAGCGACTTCCCGACGATAGAGAAGAAGATGAACGAACTGGTCCAGCGCAAGGAATGCCTGGTGCGTCAGGAAATATCCAAGAACGACGCGCTGAAATTCTTTGGTGAGCACGGACAGACTTACAAGAACGAACTTATCGCCGAGCTCGAAGACGGACACATCACTACCTATACGCAAGGAAACTATACCGACCTGTGCCGCGGTCCGCACTTGCTGAACACGGCTCCGATCAAGGCGGTCAAAGTCATGGCCGTTTCGTCTGCATACTGGCGTGGCGACGAGAAGCGTCCGCAGATGACTCGCGTGTATGGCATCTCCTTCCCCAAGAAAAAGATGCTCGACGAGTATTTGCAGCTGCTCGAGGAAGCGAAAAAGCGCGACCACCGCAAAATCGGCAAGGAGATGGAGCTGTTCATGTTCTCGGACCTCGTCGGCAAAGGACTGCCGATGTGGTTGCCGCGTGGTACAGCCTTGCGGCTTCGCCTCGAGGACTTCCTGAAAAATATCCAGAAACGTTTCGGCTACCAGCAGGTGATTACGCCGCACATCGGCAGTAAGAATCTTTACGTCACCTCCGGCCATTATGCCAAGTACGGTAAGGATTCGTTCCAGCCCATCCATACGCCCGAGGAAGGCGAGGAGTATATGCTGAAGCCGATGAACTGTCCGCACCACTGCGCCATTTACGCTTGGAAACCGCGGTCGTACAAGGACTTGCCGCTGCGCCTGGCCGAATTCGGAACGGTCTACCGTTACGAGCAGAGCGGCGAACTTCACGGACTGACGCGAGTGCGCGGCTTCACGCAGGACGACGCTCATATTTTCTGCCGTCCCGACCAAGTGAAGGATGAGTTCCTTCGCGTGATGGATATTATCATGATTATCTTCCGTGCGCTTCATTTTGAGAACTTCGAGGCTCAGATCTCCTTGCGCGACAAGGTGAATCGCGAAAAGTACATCGGTTCGGAGGAGAACTGGGAAAAAGCCGAGCAGGCCATCATTGAGGCGTGCGAGGAGAAGGGTCTGAAAGCCCGTGTCGAATATGGCGAAGCTGCGTTCTACGGTCCGAAGCTCGACTTCATGGTTAAGGATGCCTTGGGCCGCCGCTGGCAGTTGGGAACCATCCAGGTGGACTACAACCTGCCTGAGCGTTTCAAGTTGGAGTACATGGGTTCTGACAACCAGAAGCATCGTCCGGTCATGATTCACCGTGCGCCGTTCGGGTCGATGGAGCGCTTTGTCGCCGTGCTTATTGAGCACACAGCCGGTCACTTCCCCTTGTGGCTGACGCCTGACCAGGTGGCAATCCTGCCTATATCGGATAAATTCAACGACTACGCCGAGCAGGTGCGAGCCAGTCTGGAAGAGCAGGACGTCAGAGCGTGTGTAGATGACCGCAGCGAAAAAATCGGTCGAAAGATTCGCGACAACGAGCTGAAGCATATACCTTATTTATTAATAGTAGGAGAGAAAGAAGCCGCAGAGGGGACCGTTTCCGTGCGTAAGCAGGGCGAAGGCGACCAAGGCGCAATGAAAATCGCTGACTTTGCCAAGAAAATCAACGACGAAGTCGCCGAAATGACGAAAAACTACTAAATTTGCACCCGTTTAGCGTTGAACATAACAGAAACTACCGAAAAGAAACTGCATGAAGAACGAAAAAATGAAAGTGCAATACCGGATAAACGAGCAAATAACCGCACGTGAAGTCCGGGTTGTGGGGGAAGACTCGGAAACCCAAGTGATGCCTACGTCGAAAGCGATGCAAATCGCGGAGAGAAAGGGGCTCGACTTGGTGGAAATCTCGCCCAATGCAGTTCCTCCCGTATGCAGGCTCATCGACTACTCCAAATTTCTTTACCAGCAGAAAAAGAAGCAGAAAGAGCTGAAGGCGAAGCAGGTGAAGATTGAGGTGAAAGAGGTTCGCTTCGGACCGCAGACGGATGACCACGACTATAACTTCAAGCTCAAACACGCGAAGGAGTTCCTCTCCGAGGGAAATAAGGTGAAAGCTTACGTGTTTTTCCGTGGTCGCAGTATCCTGTTTAAGGAGCAGGGCGAAGTGCTCTTACTCCGCTTCGCTAACGACTTGGAAGAGTACGGAAAAGTCGAACAGATGCCCGTGTTGGAAGGCAAACGGATGATCATTTTCATCGCTCCCAAGAAGACTGGTGCATCGGTCAAGAAACCAGCAACGGTCGTAGAAGAAGGAAGCTCGCCCGAACCGCGGGTACTGAAAGCCGCTCCCCAAGTGCGTGCGCCCAAAGAGTACGTCGGACCGAAGGTAGAAGGCGAAGACTGAAACAAAGAAATAAGAATATAGCGCGTTGTGTCTGGTATCACGCAGCCGCATTGTTAATTCATTAAATACTTAAAAGAAAATGCCAAAAGTAAAGACGAATTCCGGTGCCAAAAAGAGATTTGCTCTTACCGGAACGGGAAAATTGAAAAGAAAGCATGCCTTTCACAGTCACATCCTGACGAAGAAAACGAAGAAGCAGAAACGCAACCTCGACCACGTCGCTCTGGTGCACAAGTCCAACCGCAATCAGGTGCGCGAGCTGCTCTGCATGAAGTAATCCCGTAATCGTAAAAAGTAAAGTATTGATTCTATAGCCCAAAGCTCCGTGAGAAAATCCGGACGCTATAGTTCACTAAAAAATTAAAGTTATGCCAAGATCAGTCAACCACGTCGCTTCGAGAGCGAAAAGAAAAAGAATACTTAAGTTAACCCGCGGTTACTTCGGCGCCCGCAAAAACGTTTGGACCGTGGCCAAGAACACTTGGGAAAAGGGTCTGACGTATGCCTATCGCGACCGTCGTAGCAAGAAGCGCAATTTCCGCGCTTTGTGGATTCAGCGTATCAACGCCGCAGCCCGCCTCGAGGGACTTTCTTATTCCCAGTTGATGGGCGGCCTGCACAAGGCCGGCATCGAGATCAACCGTAAGGTGCTCGCAGACCTGGCCATGAACAACCCGCAGGCGTTCAAGGTCATCGTATCCAAGGTGAAGTAATCGCCGTCAGTTAAATAATCAGAAGGGCGAGCCCGTCGTGGGTTCGCCCTTCTGATTTTCGTTTCACTATCAAAGTTTTATATCATGAAAAAGTTTTTCTTCGTTATCAGTTTGTCAGTTGTGCTGTTTGCCGTCGCGCGTCTGGAGCTCCGGGCCTGTACGGGCATCACGTTGCGTGCTGCTGACGGGGCTCTTGTCCTTGCGCGCACGATAGAGTGGGGCGGTAGTGACCTGAACAGCCAGTATGTCATCGTGCCGCGTGGATACAAGCAGCAGTCCTACCTGCCGGGCGGGCAAAAAAACGGACTGAAGTTTTCGGCCCGTTATGGCTACGTCGGATTCGCCGTGGAGCAACAGGAATTCGTGGCGGAGGGCCTGAACGAAGCCGGTCTGTCTGCGGGGCTTTTCTATTTCCCCGGCTACGGGCGCTATGAGGATTACGACGTCTCGAAGCAGTCTTCCAGCATTGCCGACCTACAGTTGGTTTCATGGATGTTAGGCGGATTTTCTACCGTCGGCGAAGTGCTTGAAGCGCTCAAGGATATTCACGTTGTGGCTGTCGATCCGCGCGCTTCCACCGTACATTGGCGCGTGGCCGACACGACGGGGCGCCAGGTGGTCATCGAGATCGTGGATGCCAAGGTAAGCGTCTATGAGAATCATCTCGGCGTGCTGACCAATTCGCCCGGTTTCGAGTGGCAACTGACCAACTTGAACAATTACGTCAATCTGCTTCCCGGTTCCGCCGAGGTGAAATCATGGGGGAGCCAACAGGTTCGTTCGTTCGGGGCGGGCAGCGGTTTCCTCGGCTTGCCCGGCGACGTGACGCCCCCGTCGCGTTTCGTGCGTGCAGCCTTCTTCCAGACCACCGCGCCGCAGGCCCCGACCGGTCCGTCAGCCGTTCGGCAGGCTTTCCAGATACTCAACAATTTCGACATCCCGGTCGGCGTGGAGTTTGCCGGCGGAAAAGTTCCGGCCGACATCCCGAGCGCCACGCAGTGGACTTCGGCCACCGCCCCGCTCAGCCGGATGATTTATTTCCGCACGATGTACAACAGCGCTATCCGCTCGTTCGACTTGCGTCAGATAGACTTCGCGAGAGTGCCCTACCAGGCCGCTCCGCTCGACGCCGAGAAAGAGCAGCCCATTGTGCCGATGGCGTGGAAAAAGTGAATGCAAGGCGCCGTCGTTATTCAGATAAACAATTCGACTACTGCTTTTCTAAACGACAGATAACCGAACGATTTTCAGACAACTTACGTATGCTGAATAGACAGTAAATCCGGTTCGTTCTCATCCTCGGTCGAGGCACATTGCTGGCGCATCGCAGTTCTTGCCGTTGTACGGACAGAAACCAAGTCTGTGCCCGTAAGAACAAGTGTAGTCATAGGAAAAACAAGTGTAGTCCCCGTAAAAACTATCGTAGTCCCAGTTTTTACGGGGACTACACTTGTTTTTACGTTCGCCGGACTTCCGGGAACGGCAGTAGGCCTGAATTTTCCGCTTCGTATAAAAAGCCCTAAAATCGGCCCGCATCGTGCGACGAAGTGGCTGCCAGGTTTGGCGTTTGCCCCATAAAATCGTACTTTTGCGCTGAATATGAAAAAAGCAGAAGCCGACATTTTGTCTGTATCCACCGAAAACCCGTTTTTGTGCCCATACGGCACTCCGCACGGCGTCGTCCCGTTCGATCGTATCCGTTTCGAACACTTCGAACCGGCTATGCGTGAAGGTATGCGCCGCGAGGATGAAGAAGTACAACGCATTGCGAACAATCCGGAGCCTCCCACCTTTGCCAACACCGTCGAGGCGCTCGACCGCAGTGGCGAATTGCTCGACCGCGTGTCGACCGTGTTTTTCAATCTGCTGAGTGCCGAAACCAACGATCAGCTCGACGAATTGGCCCAGCAGATGTCGCCCCTCCTGTCGGCGCATGCCAACAACATCATGCTGAACGCCGAGCTTTTCGCACGGGTGAAAGCGGTGCACGACGCCCCACCGGCCGGGCTGACGGAGGAACAGAAAACGCTGTTGGAGAAGACGTACGAAGGCTTCCGCCGCAGCGGTGCCCTGCTTGACGCCGCGGGCAAGGAGCGGTTGCGTGCCATCACGTCCGAACTCTCCACGCTGGCCCTACAGTTCTCGCAGAACAACCTGAAGGAAACGCAGAATTTCGTCCTTCACCTCACGGACGAGGCCCAGCTCTCGGGGCTGCCCGAGATGCAGCGGGAGCAGGCCGCCGCCACGGCGCGCGAGCGGGGATTCGACGGCTGGGCCATTACGCTCCAGGCGCCGTCGTACGGCCCCTTTATGATGTACGCCAACAGCCGGGAACTTCGCCGGCGCCTCTATATGGCCTATAACACCAAGTGCACCCACGACGATGCCTACAACAACTTCGGCATCGTGCGTCGCTTGGTCAATCTGCGGCGTGAGCTGGCCCAGCTCTTGGGCTACTCCACCTATGCCGACTATGCCCTGCAACGGCGCATGGCGGCCAGCAGTGCAAACGTCTACCGCCTGTTCGATGAACTCATCGACGCCTATCGTCCCGCCGCGCTCGCCGAGGTGGCCGACGTGGAGCGCAAGGCCCGGCAGATGGAGGAGCCCGGTTTCGAGCTCCAGCCTTGGGATTTTGCCTATTACAGTCATAAGCTCCAGCTCGAGCGCTACGACCTCGACCCCGAGATGCTTCGTCCTTACTTCGAGCTTGCTCGGGTGAAGGAAGGCGTGTTCGGTCTGGCCCACCGCCTTTATGGCATTACGTTTCGCCCCAATCCGGACATTCCGGTCTACCATCCCGACGTCACGGCCTACGATGTGCTCGACGCCGACGGCAGTTTCCTTGCTGTGCTTTACGCCGATTTCCATCCCCGTGCCGGCAAGCAGAGCGGAGCCTGGGAAACGAGTTATAAGGAGCAGTGGACAGAGCCCGACGGCACCGACAGCCGGCCGCAAGTGTCGGTTGTGATGAACCTGACGAAGCCCACCCCGACGAAGCCCGCCCTGCTGACACCCGGTGAGGTCGAGACCTTCCTCCACGAGTTCGGTCATGCGCTTCACTCCATCTTTGCCCGTACGTGCTATCGTTCCCTGAGTGGGACGAGCGTTTACTGGGATTTTGTCGAACTGCCTTCGCAGTTCATGGAGAACTACTTCACCGAGCGCGAGTTCCTGCGCACATTTGCAGTGCATTACGAGACGGGCGAACCCCTGCCCGATGAACTCATCGACCGTATCGTGGCCAGCCGCAACTTCAACGTGGCCTACGCCTGTATGCGCCAAGTGTCGTTCGGCCTGCTCGACATGGCCTACTACACCCAGACTGCGCCCTTCGAGGCCGACGTGCCGGCTTTCGAACGCGAGGCTTGGAAACGGGCCCAGCTCCTGCCGCAAGTTGACGGCACCTGCATGACGGTGCAGTTCAGCCACATCATGTCAGGCGGCTACGCGGCGGGGTATTACAGCTACAAGTGGGCCGAGGTGCTCGACGCCGACGCTTTCTCGCTCTTCCAGGAGCGCGGCATCTTCGACCGCCGGACGGCGCAATGCTTCCGCGACCATATTCTGTCGCGCGGCGGAACCGAGCCGCCCATGGTGCTCTACGAACGTTTCCGCGGCCGCAAACCCACCATCGACGCCCTGCTGCGACGCAACGGCGTCGACCGCTAATTTTTCGACCTACATGACCGAACAGGAACAGCACAAGCAATACGAACTGGACTGTCGCTATCTGCGCATGGCCCGCATCTGGGCCGAAAACTCCTACTGCCGGCGCCGCCAGGTAGGCGCGCTCATCGTGAAGGACAAGATGATCATCAGCGACGGTTACAACGGTACACCCTCTGGCTTCGAGAATGTCTGCGAGGATGCCAACGGGCTCACGAAGCCCTACGTCCTGCACGCCGAGGCCAACGCCATTACGAAAATAGCCCGTTCGGGCAACAATTCCGACGGCGCCACGCTCTACGTCACCGCCTCGCCGTGCATCGAGTGCGCCAAACTCATCATCCAGGCCGGCATCAAGCGCGTTGTCTACGGCGAGGCTTACCGTCTGGCCGACGGACTTGAACTCCTGCAGCGCGCCGGCATCGAAACCCTCTTGCTTGAAATCCCGACAGACGGCGTTCCGTCCGTTCTGTCACAACCTTAAGTCTCTCTATAGCCTATGAACAAAATCAACTCCCCGCGCTTTGTCCCCCTTGTGGTGGCGGTGGGTATCGTGCTCGGCATCCTGATAGGCAGTTTCTATGCCAACCATTATTCGGGCAACCGGCTGAACATCATCAACACGTCAAGCAACAAAATCAACGACCTTTTGCACATCGTCGACGCCCAGTATGTCGACAAGGTCAATATCTCCGACCTCGTCGAGAAAGCCATGCCGCAAATACTCAAGGAGCTCGACCCGCATTCCACTTACACCACAGCCAAGGATGTAGAGGAATCCATGCAGGACCTTAAGGGAAGTTTTTCGGGCATAGGCGTACAGTTTACTATCTACCGGGACAGCGTGCTTATCGTGCGGGCCATTCCCGGCGGGCCTTCGGAAGAAGTGGGCATCCAGGCGGGCGATCGCATCGTGGCTATTGACGGCAAGCCCTACGTAGGCAAGGTCGTCACCGACACAGCCACCATGAGCCGCCTCAAGGGTCCGGCCGAGAGCACCGTGCGGCTCGGTGTGGTCCGCCCGGGGACAAAAGGAATGCTCAACTTCTCCATTGTGCGCGGCGACGTGCCGGTCAAGAGTATCGACGCCGTCTACATGCTCGACGAGACGACCGGTTATATCCGGGTAAACACTTTTGCCGAGACGACTTATTCCGAGTTCCTTGCCGCTTTGGCCAAACTCAACCGCGAGCGGTTTCGCAGTCTTGTGCTTGACCTGCGCGGAAATCTCGGCGGCTACATGGTGCCTGCCGTACAGATGGCCAACGAGTTCCTGCCGAAGGATCGCCTCATCCTCTACACCGAGGGCCACCGTTCGCCTCGCAAGGAATATATGAGCGACGGTCGGGGCACCTATCAAAGCCTGCCGCTCGTCGTGCTCATCGATGAGGGCACCGCCTCGGCCAGCGAAATTTTCGCCGGAGCCATCCAGGACAACGACCGCGGCACCATTGTCGGTCGCAGGTCGTTCGGCAAGGGCCTTGTCCAGGAACCCATCGAATTTTCCGACGGCAGTCTGCTTCGCCTCACTATCGCCCGTTATTACACGCCTGCCGGTCGTTGCTTGCAGAAGCCCTATGTGCCCGGCGAGGAAGAAGCCTATGAAAACGATCTCTTCGAGCGGGCTGAGCATGGCGAATTCTTCTCGCGCGACAGTATCAAGACGAACGGCCCCTCCTACAAGACGGTGGGCGGGCGCACCGTTTACGGCGGCGGGGGCATCATTCCCGACATCTTTGTGCCCCGCGACACGCTCGGCATGACGTCCTACTTCCGCGACGCCTACCTGACGGGAAACCTTATCCGCTTTGCCTATGCCTACGTCGACGACCACCGCGCCCGCCTCGCCCGGTTCGACTCGCTCGACGAGCTGCTCGGTTATCTCGACCGGCAGGACATCGTGGAGAAGTTCGCCGTCTTTGCCGAACGCAACGGCCTGAAGCGCCGCAACCGTATGCTCCGCACCTCGCACGACCTGTTTACGAGTTATCTGTACGGTTACATTGTTGACCAGCTCCTCGATACGGAAGCCTCGGCCGAGTATGTGAACCGCTCGGACAACGCCGTGAAGCGCGCCCTCGACGTCATTCAGGAGGGAGCCACCTTCCCCAGCGTCGAACCCGTCGCGAAGAAACCGAAAACCACCGCGTGGTTTCGCCGTGACGGACTGAGGCGGGCGCGCGAAGCCTTTCTTCTTTTCCCTGACTTACAACGGCCGACGTGGACCCGCTATCCAAGGCAGCGCTCCGCCGAGTCATAAGAGAGCGTAAGCGCACGTACAGCCCGGAGCAGTTGCACGTCCTCTCGCAGGCCCCGCTGTCCCGGCTGGAAGCGCATCCGGCGTTTCGCACGGCGCGGGTCGTGCTGGCCTATCACTCCCTTCCCGACGAGGTGGACACCCGCGCGTTCCTGCGGCGCTGGTGCGGGCGGAAACAGCTGCTTCTGCCCGTGGTCGACGGCGACGACCTCTACTTGGCTCCCTACGAGGGCGAGGCTGCGCTGGCGGCCGGTGCTTTCGGCATTGGCGAACCGACGGGCCGGCGCTTTGCGGCGTACGACACCATCGACGTGGCTGTCGTGCCGGGGCTGGCCTTCGACCAGGCAGGTCGCCGTCTGGGGCGCGGACGGGGATATTACGACCGCCTGTTGCCCCGGTTGCGTCGCGAAGGTTGCCGTCTGCTCGGGCTGTGCTTCGACTTCCAGCGCGTGGCGCAAGTCCCCGTAGACGCGACCGACGTCCCGGTCGACGAAGTGATTTGATTGTTTCACCCATCAACCCGTTTATTGCATGTCCTCACAGACCCCATCGTCCGGCACGCCTTGCGACCGGACTCAACTCATGCAGTCGCTCGGCCGGCAAGGCATTGAGCGGCTCAGCCCGATGCAGGAAGCCATGTGGGAGGCCGGGCTGGGCGACCGTGACGTCGTCCTGCTCTCGCCGACCGGGAGCGGCAAGACGCTGGCCTACCTGCTGCCCCTCGCTACGTGGCTCGACGTCGCGTCCGACGCCGTGCAGGCCGTGGTTCTCGTCCCCTCGCGCGAGCTGGCGCAGCAGGTCGAGGGCGTATTCCGCTCCCTCCGCACACCGTATCGTTCCGTCTGCTGCCACGGCGGGCGTCCCGCCATGGACGAGCACCGCCTGATGCGCAGCGTCCGGCCCCAGGTGATATTCGCCACGCCCGGTCGCCTGTGCGACCACTTGGACAAGGAAAACATCGCGGGCGCCGCGGTGCGCTGGCTCGTCGTCGACGAGTTCGACAAGTGCCTCGAGCTGGGCTTTCGCGACGAAATGCGCCGCGTGGTCGCCGCCCTGCCCGGCGTGCGCCGTCTCGTGCTGACCTCAGCCACCGACAGCGAGGAGATAGCCCCTTTCGTGTCGGCCTTCGGCGGCGCCCATCGCCGCCCGGCGCTGCGGTTGGACTACCTGACCGGCGGTCCGTCCGCCCCGACGGGGCGCATCCGCCATTTCGTCGTGCACTCACCCGAAAATGACAAGCTCGACACGCTGACGGCCCTGCTGGGCGACCTGCGGGGCCGCCCGACCATCGTGTTCGTGGGTTACCGTGAAAGCGTGGAGCGGGTAGGGGAGCACTTGGCGCGCACCGGTTTCCACGCCGAGCGCTACCACGGCGGCATGGAGCAGCAGTGGCGCGAGCGCGCCGTCTACAAGTTTCGCAGCGGGTGCAGCAATGTGCTCGTCTCGACCGACCTCGCCGCGCGCGGGCTCGACATTCCCGAGGTCGAGGCCGTCGTCCACTACCACTTGCCGGCCGACCGCAACGCCTACGTCCACCGTACGGGGCGTACGGGCCGTTGGGAGGCCGGTGGGCAAAGCTACTTTCTCATCAACCCCAAGGAGGCGTTGCCCGACTACCTCGACTGTCAGCCCGAGGACTACGTGCCCGCCCAGCCGCCCCTGTCGCCCGTGGAGCCGCGCTGGGTCACCGTCTACGTCGGCAAGGGACGTAAGGACAAAATCAGCAAGGCGGACCTCGTCGGCTTCTTTTGCAAGAAGGGCGGCCTCCGCGCGGACGACCTGGGCCGCATCGACGTGAAGGACCGCTACGCCTACGTCTCCGTTGACCGCGCGAAAGTGCGCGCCGCCCTGCGTGCCGTGGCCGGGGAGAAAATCAAGGGCCTCCGCACGCTGGTGGAGCTGATGCGCCACTGATGCCCGTCGCGCACGCCGCTGCCGGCGGCGAGCGCACCTCCGTGGGCCGCTGTCCTGTCGCGGACAGGCGAAACGCGAGGGCGCTCCGTGGTTACGGCGTGGTAGGCCTTTCTTGCAGGTGTCGTGCGGGCAGATGTTTTAGGGCGTCGGCTGTGCGGAGTCTGCGTAGAGTCCGGCGAAACAAGTGTAGTCCCCGTTTTTTCTATCGTAGTCCCAGGAAATTCTATCGCAGCGACAGAATTTTCTGGGACTACACTTGTTTTTCGCCGCGCTTCGGGCCGCGTAGCGGTGGTTGCGTCCCGTTATCCGATGGTTATTCTAAAGCACGCAATAAGTGCTCTTTTTTTTCTGAAGTTTGGCTCAAAGTCGATATGATATAGTCTTTGTTATAAAAAGAAGTGCTATATTTGCAAAAGTCCAATACCTATGAAATTCTATGACTGACCGTAAAAAGCCGCACATAGCGTCCGACCTTTCTCCTGCTTCCGCAGAAGTTGTTTTTTCGCCGCGCCGTCCGTCGGATGGCAGCGGCCTCGACACGTTGCGGACACTGGCGGACTACGTTCGCTGGAATGCGCCCGCCGTGGGCGGCTCGGGTCTGTACGACGGTCGCGCGGGACTGGCGCTGTGCCTTTTCGAGTGTGCGGCCCTGCTGGGTGACGAAGTGTTGGAGCAGTCTGCGACGACCCTGCTGCGGCAGGCGCTGGCTGCCGAGGTGGGGGACGCCGGCTTCGAGCGCGGGCAGGCGGGCATAGGCTTCGCCTTGGCCTACCTGACGCGGCGCGGACTGGTGGAGGCGTCGTATGATGACCTTTACGGACGGCAGACGCGGGCAGTGGCGGAACGCCTGACGGAGGCTGCCGCCACGTGCTTCGAAGGGCGGTTCGGCCTGGTTACGGCCCTGCGCCTGGCGCCGCTCTGCCCCGGCTACGGGTTGGAGCAGACGGCCCGCGAGGCGCTGCCGCGGCTGTTCGGACGGGAGGCGGAACTGTGGCGCGGGCTCCTGGCGGCACCGGGCGAGTACGTACCCGAGAGCCTGGCGCGCCGGTGGCGCACGCTGTTGTCGGTGGCGTGGGCCGTGGGCCATGCGCCTGCGGCGGAGGACTTGGAACCGTACCGCGACGTGTACCGGCGGGGGCGGCTGAAGTACGACCCCGTTACGTTCTGCTACCTCTCCCGCCTGGCGGAAACCGGCGGAGACGAAGCGGGACGGGAATTTCTGTCCCGCTATGGACGCTCCGGCCGTCCGCCGGGCGTGACGGCGGACCTCGTCACCCTGAGCGAGGAGACGACGCGCCTGTATGCCGGAGTGCCGGACGCAGCGCGCGAGTCGGCGTTTCTGCGGACCTACCTGTCAGTACCGGCCGAGGAGGTGGAGCGCCGCATCGTCGGCCGCACCCGGCCGGGCCGTCAACGGGTGGGGCTGGGCGGCGGCGTGGCGCGCCTGCTGTTGGCCCTCGTCCTGTTGCTGAGCGAAGAAAAGCCCGACGTGCGCCGGTTGGCGGAACGGATTTTTATGGACTGAAAAGAGAAACGCGACCATGGACATGCAGACCACAGTTTCCCGGACCACGCGGCAAGTCGTCCTCCTCTCGATGGGCGACTCGCGGAACACGTCGGGTGTGACGCGCTTTCTGGCCATGTACCTGCGCGGCATGGCGGCCTACCCGGAGTACGAGGTGCTCAACGTGCGCTTTGACCAGCACCCTGACCGTATTTTTGTGCGCCGCCACGTATATCCCACCCATACCGAACTGGTCATCCCCCTGCCGCCGGGCGTGGAGGAACTGGTGCGCCACCGCTACTGGATGCGGGCGTACAACGACGCGGTGCTGCCCTACGTGCTGCCGTATCTGCGCCCGGGCTGCCTGCTCCACCTGCATACGCTCAATGTCATCGACCTGGCGCTGCTCATCCGGCGGCGCGTGCCCTGCCGCATTGTCTCCCACCTGCATTGCATCCCTTGGAAGTCGCACTTCAACGGCCGTCGCGAGCGTTTCAACCGCCTTTATGACGGCGTGTACAATGGAGGGATGGACGCGGGCGAATTGCGCCAGTCGCTTCAGGGCGTCTCGTTCGAGATGGCCTACTACCACGAGGCCGACCGCGTGGTCTGCGTGACGGCGTGTGCGGCGGACTTTCTGCGGCGCTACATGGACGTGCCGGCGGAGCGCATCACGGTCATCCCGAACGGCATCGAGGACGCCGGGACGCCACCGGCAGAGCGCCCGCCGCACGAAGGCCCCGTGCGGCTGCTCTTCGTGGGCGTGCTCTCGGAGAGCAAGGGCATCGGGACCGTGCTCCGCGCCCTGCAACGGCTCATGCGCGAGGGACGGGCGGTGGAGCTCTACGTCTGCGGCCGCTGCCCGGAGGAGAAACGGGTGCGCTTCGGGCGCGCCCATCCGGGACTGCCCGTGCGGCTGCTGGGCCTGCTCTCCTACGCGGAGCTGACGGCGCTCTACCGGTCGTGCGACATCGGCGTCATCGCCTCGTTGCAGGAGCAGTGCAGTTACGCCGCGCTCGAGATGATGATGCACGGCCTGCCCGTGGTGACGACCCTGGTCGACGGGCTGGGCGAGCTGTTTCGTGACGGCGTCGACGCCCTGGGCGTGGGGACCCGCTTCTCGCCCGTGCTGGGCCTGTCGGCGGACGTGGAGCAGATGGCCCGGCAGATAGGCCGGCTCATCGACGACGCGGCGCTACGCCGGCGCTTGGGGCAGGAGGCCCGACGTACGTTCGAGCGGCGCTACACGCTGCCGGCGATGACAGCGCGCATCGCGGAGCTGTACCGCGAAATGGAGTTTCCCTTAAAAACCGACTGACATGGAAGTGATTACTGTCCTGATGCCCGTGTACAACGGCGAGGCCTGCGTAGGTGACGCCATCCGTAGTGTGCTGGAGCAAAGCTATGGCGACTTCCGCCTGCTGGTCGTCGACGACGGCTCGACCGACGGCACGGGGGAGGTGGTGCGGTCGTTCGCCGACGGACGCATCGACTACGTGCGTCGTCCGCACGACTACGTGGCGAGCCTGAACTACGGCCTCGACCACGCGCGGGGCAAGTACGTGGCGCGCATGGACGCCGACGACCTGATGCACCCCGACCGCCTGCGTGTGCAGCACGCCGTGATGGAACAGGAGGAGCGCGTCGACATCTGCGGCACGTGGTACACGCGTTTCGGCGAAGGCGTCGGCGAGAACCGGCGCCTTGTGGCCGCGCACAGCGGCTGGGTGGAGACGCCCGTGCTGGCCTTTCTGGAGCGCAACCTGCTGTGTCACCCGTCCGTGATGATGCGCCGCTCCTTCCTCGAGGCGCACGCCCTGCGCTACGAGTCCGCCTACTGCTACGCCGAGGACTACCGCCTGTGGGCGGAGGCCGCCCGTCGGGGCGCCGGTTTCTACGTGGAGTCGCAGTCGCTGCTCTACTACCGTCTCTCGGCCGGACAAATTTGCCGGACGCAGCGTCCGCAGCAGCGCGAGGCCAGCCACCGGTTGCGCGACGAACTGGCGGAGTGGGTGCTGACGCACATGGAGGGCGCGGCGCCGTTCCGCGCGCTGTGGGAGTCGCTGAATGCCTTGGTCGGGGCGGAGCGTATTGATTTCGAGACGAAGATGCAGTTGTTCTGCGCTGTGCTTCGCAAAAATAATGAATTGTTCAACTTTTAATTTTTACAGTTATGGTACGCATTGACAAAGCATCCGTGAAGAAGATGGCGGCTGAGATGCCGTCGACGAACGAGTCCAATCCGCAAGAGGTTCCTCAAAATGTCAGGACTTATGCTTATACGCTTGAGCAGTTTTATGAACTTTTTTCAACCGGCGGATGGACGGGTGGTTACGTCATTTCTTTTGGCCGGGAAATCGGTCCCGATGCAAGGATTCAATATATTGATGACGTAATTTACGTAGATGGTTACGACTGCGACGGCAATCCTTGTCCCGAAATGGACGAAAGTGGAGAACTTGGAGGTGGGGGTGACGATTCTGGACTCATTACAGGAGAAGACGACCCCGTTGCGGGCGACAAAAATTACACAATTGCCGAATTTTACAACATGTTGGAGGACGGGACATGGAAAGGCGGTTTTGTAAGCGGTTTTTATTTCGACAAAAATGGCCATGCCGCAAAGTATGGTGGCACGTTCGGCACAGCGACCGTCGTGGGACATCGTACTTATACAGCGCAAGAAGCGCTAGAAGACCTTTCAAGTGCGATAAGCATTAATCTGGATGTGTACGAGAGAATGGTCGATATTGCGAACTCGGGGATTCGGACTAGCAAGTATGTGCGGATGGTGGGTAGAGTAGGAGGTGCATGTCAAATCATTTCCATGGTTTCATTAATTTCTGAAGCATGGAACGGAGAAGAGGATGCCGCACTACATATCGGGGAGGAATTTGTTGCTGCCGCACTTATGACTATTTGTCCAGTAGCTGGTATAACGTTAAACGTACTTAACGCCTCGGGCGCAACAGATTACCTAATTAAATCCCTTATTAATAGTCTGTGCAAATAGTATGACGAAAACGAAGAAAACAATCCTTGTGATCATAGCCATGCTTCTTCATCGGCAGGAGTACGACGGAGAATTTTGGAAACAACCGGTAGGCATGTGCGCCGCTTTTTTGACGTGCGTTATCTTGGCTCCTATTCTGGCTTTGACAGGACGCGATCCTTCCAAGGAGCTGCTCCTGGTGGTTGTGGCTGCTTCGTACATCGGGGTTCCTCGGTATCTCATTCCCCGGTTGCTGGAAATGCGGTATATCAGGGTCATACGACTTACCGAAAGGCAGAAAATGTACGGTAATTTGATGCTATTCCTTCTGATTGTGCTATGCGGAGCCCTTGGACTCGGTTCCATGAGATACTGGAGCGGAGTAAAACATACGATGAATTACTGAATGAAATAGAAACGAAACGATGGAAAACAAGAAGAAAGCGTTTATGTTGTCCGTGCTGGCGGCCCTTTGTCCCGGGGCGGGGCGCGGGGCGTTGTGGCTGGCCTACGCGAATGTTGCACTGTGGTGGACGGGTGCGTGCTACCTGCTTTGCGCCGCCATCTGGCACGGGCGGGGCGCCGGGCTGCCGCTGTGGCTGCTTTATGCGCTGGTGGCCTTCCTTGCCGGAGACAGCGGGTACGTCCTGCCGCGCCTGTTCCCGGAGAAGGAGGTGCGGGCCGTCCGTCTGACGCGCGGCGAGCGCACGGCGCGTGCCCTGCTGGGCGTGTGCCTCACGCTCGTGGCCCTCGTCGTCATTGCGTTCACGGCCTGGTGGCTGCACGGCGCGAGGGCATAGTGCCTTTTGTCGCTACCGCGCGGCGGACCGGCGAAACACGAGGTGCGCCAAAGGTACGCCCGGCCCGCCGCAAACAACGCGAAAGTGACGGATAGGATTGCGCGGGAAAGCGGTCTCGCGGGCGTGCCTGCGGCGCCCCCCTACCTGCGTTGCCCTTGAAAAGACAAGTGTAGTCCCCGTTTTTCCTGTCGCAGTCCCAGGAAATTCTATCGCTGCGATAGAAATTTCCGGGACTACACTTGTTTTTCGCAGCGTTTCGGCCCGCGGAACAGTGGCGGCGTCCTGTTATCCGGTGGCTACGCTAAAGTACGCAATAAGTGTTCTTTTTTTTCTGAAGTTTGGCTTAAAGTCGGTATGATGTAGTTTTTGTTATAAAAAGAAGCGTTATATTTGCAAAAGTTCAATACCTATGAAATTCGATGACCGACCGTGAAAATCCGAAAAGGATACCAATGGTTTCTCATGTAGTCTCCATGCAGTTCAACAAAGCCGTAACCTTTATGAGAAGGCAGCAGGTATATGGAAAATTCCAGTCAGCGTTTCCTTGCAAACTTTGCATGTTATTGACCATTTGTTCCTGTTTGAATTGGGGTGACATCGTGTTTGGAATCGGAGAATATAAAAATAATCACTAAAGTCACTGATAAAAATGAGAGGCAAGAAAAACTTCAAGGCAAAGGTAGGACTCATATTGGGCTGCGGCCTGCTTTTCGCTCAGACTTTGCTGGCACAGACATACGGGGAGCGGTACAACCTGACGTTTGCCACGGAAGGACCGGACATTTACCGGGGCGACTTTCCGGGCTGGACGCTGAATGCGGAGAACTCGGAATTTGTGCCTTACACTATCAAAGGGCGAAAATACACAGGCATCAATTCGAGCAAGCACTATCTGTCAAACGATCCCTTTGACGTAGACTTGTTCAGCAGGGAGCCCCTCACGCTGCCCGGCGACCTGAGCGACCGGATGGTGGCGGAAGTCACATGCTCGGGGTCTCGCATGAACAGGGCCACGATGTTCATCTACCGTACCGACCCGGCGAGCGATACGGTTGTGGTTGATACGGTGCGTATGAGTGCGAGTAGCGGAGCAAATACATCACTCAGGCAACTGAAGCGCGTGGCGTTGCCGCTGTGCTACGTCCGGTTTCGGGCCGAGAGCGCGCCGCGCGACTCATATATCCCTAATTACTATCGCTCGTTCAAGCTGGCCGAACTCCGTCTGCGCTCCCGTGGGCGTGTGATCAACGATTCGATCGTCCGGCCGTTGCCCACTGTCAAATGGGATCCAGCACAAGCCCTCAGCCGGGCGACGGACGAATTACCGCAGACGCTCGCCGCTCCGCGCATCCTGGCCTTGGGCACCACAATGAAGCACAGCCTGCGCAGCGTGAAGGCGGCGTACGACCTGACGCGCCGCCGCATCGAGGCGGGAGGTTGCCGCACGGTGGTAATGGACCGCGACATGAGCCGCACACTCTACCTCAACCGCTACGTGGCGGGCGACAGCCGCTTCCCGCGCAGCCTCGTCGTGCGCCTGCTGGACGCTGACTATAGTCACATCGCGGCGGAGAAAGAGCAGCTGCTCGCCTTTCTGGACTGGGTACGCACCTACAACGAGGGGCGCAGCGACAAGGTGCGCCTCATCGGCGGCGACCTGCTCTCGGAGCACAATGCGCTCAACGGCTTCGACTTCGGCAACTGGGGCACCTACTTCGAACGGTTCCGCGATACTAAGTCTGCCGCCATCGACAGCCTTGTGAAGATGGCCACGGGTGAGAGCTATCCGAGTCAGCTGGCTCCGGAACCACAGATTGCCGCCACGGACTTCCGCGACTTCATACTGCGCCACGACGGGGAACTGGCGGAGGTGCTGGGCGGCGACGAAGTGCGCCTGATCCGCTACTTTTTCGAACATACCGGCGTGTACATGCTGACGTACGTCGACCTGAAGGACGTGGAGCGCCGCTACAACGGCGGGCTCACTTTCATCGTCAACGAGCTCTGCGCGCCGGACGAGCGGGTGACCCTTCTCGCCCCGCTGGAGCACCTGCACTTCAGCCGCACGGTGCGCCCGTGGCTCACGTCGGCGGGCCGGCTTCTGCGCGCCCGCCACGGGGCGGACTATGCCTGCTGGGCCTTGCTCACGGGGCAGGAGAGCCGGACGATCCCCGTGTACCCCGCTCCGCGGGAGGACGTGGAGGCACTCGGCCCAGCGCGGGAAGGCAGCCTCGAGCTGTTGCTTGGCAAAGCACTGACGGCGCCAGCCTTCATTCCCGCCACGGCCTTCGACGGCATAGGGTGGGTGCGCTGCTTCGACTCCTACCAAGGCGATCGCAACCATTACGACCCCGTCTGTCCGCCGCGCGCCTTCGACGGCGTGGTCTGGTGTCGGTAAACGACGAGTTGCGATTTGAGACACGTCGGTTATGGGCTTCGCGGGCGTGCCTGCGGCGCGCCCCTACCTGCGTTGCCCTTGAAAAGACAAGTATAGTCCCCGTTTTTTCTGTCGTAGTCCCAGGAAATTCTATCGCAGCGACAGAATTTCCTGGGACTACACTTGTGTTCCACGGGTACTGCTCTGCGGATTGTGCCGGAAAGGGTGCGGTTTCGGGAAGCGTTGTAACGGGTTTGTCGCAAAAAGATAGGGGCGGGAGTGGTTATGTTTGCACAATTATCCGTACCTTTGCACGTGACGGAAGAGCCGTCAGTGAAGTTGTAATCGGACATTGTTTTTATCATATCAATTTCAAGAACATGGTATACTCACAAGAAGTAAACAGCATGTGCTGTGTGGCCAAAGGTCCTAACCACGGACCTGCTCCCATCCCCGAGGAGGGAAAGTGGATTCAGGCAAAGGAAATCAAAGACATCTCGGGCTTGACCCACGGCATCGGTTGGTGCGCTCCGCAGCAGGGTGCCTGCAAGCTGACGCTGAACGTGAAAGAAGGCGTCATCCAGGAAGCTCTCGTGGAGACCATCGGCTGCTCGGGCATGACGCACTCCGCCGCTATGGCCTCTGAGATTTTGCCGGGCAAGACTATCCTCGAAGCCCTGAACACCGACTTGGTGTGCGACGCGATAAACACCGCCATGCGCGAGCTTTTCCTCCAGATTGTGTACGGCCGTACGCAGAGCGCTTTCTCCGAGGGCGGTCTGATGATCGGTGCCGGCCTCGAGGACCTCGGCAAGGGCCTGCGCAGCCAGGTAGGTACGCTCTACGGCACCTTGGCCAAAGGACCGCGCTACCTTGAGATGGCCGAAGGTTACATTAAGACCATCGCGCTCGACAAGGACAACCAAATCTGCGGATACGAGTTCGTCCACATGGGCAAGTTCATGGAAGAGATCAAGAAAGGCACCGACGCCAACGAGGCACTGAAGAAGGTGACCGGCACGTACGGACGCTTCACCGCCGAGCAGGGCGCAGTAAAACACATCGACCCACGTCACGAATAAATAAGGAGGAAACAAAGCATGATTAGAGAAGTGAAATTTGAGAGCCAGGATCGTCGTATCAAGCAGATACTGGCCGCTTTGAACGAGAACGGTATCAAAGACATCGAGGAGGCTAACGCCATCTGCGACTCCTACGGTCTCGATCCTTATAAGACGTGCGAAGAAACGCAGCCCATCTGCTTCGAAAACGCCAAGTGGGCCTACGTCGTAGGTTCGGCCATCGCCCTGAAGAAAGGCTGCAAGAGCGCTGCCGAAGCTGCCGAAGCCATCGGTATCGGTTTGCAGGCCTTCTGCATCCCCGGTTCGGTAGCCGACGACCGCAAGGTAGGTCTGGGCCACGGTAACCTGGCAGCCATGCTGCTGCGCGAGGAGACGAAGTGCTTCGCTTTCCTGGCCGGTCACGAGTCTTTCGCCGCTGCCGAAGGCGCCATCAAAATCGCCGCCAAGGCCGACAAGGTGCGCAAGGAACCGCTTCGCTGCATCCTGAACGGACTGGGCAAGGACGCTGCACAGATCATCTCGCGTATCAACGGTTTCACGTACGTACAGACGAAGTTCGACTACTTCACGGGTGAGCTTCACGTAGTCCGCGAGATTGCCTACTCCGACGGTCCCCGCGCCAAGGTGAAGTGCTACGGCGCCGACGACGTGCGCGAAGGCGTGGCCATCATGTGGAAAGAGGGTGTCGACGTGTCCATCACGGGTAACTCGACGAACCCCACGCGCTTCCAGCACCCCGTGGCCGGTACGTACAAGAAGGAGCGCATCCTTGCCGGTAAGCCTTACTTCTCGGTAGCTTCCGGTGGCGGTACGGGCCGTACGCTCCATCCGGACAACATGGCTGCCGGACCTGCCTCCTACGGTATGACCGATACGATGGGCCGTATGCACAGCGACGCCCAGTTCGCCGGCTCTTCGTCCGTTCCGGCTCACGTAGAGATGATGGGCTTCCTCGGCATTGGCAACAACCCGATGGTCGGTTGCACCGTAGCTTGCGCTGTCGACGTGGCTACTGCCCTGAACAAGTAATTGGGTTAAACAAGTAAGAGTCAGCGCCTGCGGTCGTTTCCGAACCGTGGGCGCTGATTCTTTTTATTCCTACAGCGTCCTGTGCACATTTTCCGCAAGCTCATGAGGTGACAGGACGAAGCGTGAGAAAACAAAGCCACCAAAGAGTTAAGTGCGGGCCTGTTCCGTTGTTTGGGAAGTCTTGAGCCTTTTTTAAGGCAACAGCAACGGCCAAATTTTGCAGTTTACGGCTTAAACGTTTAACTTTGTGGCTGGAATTTCAAATAGGTTTCATTAAAAAGATAGATTCATGGGAAAGATATATCATAGTCTTATTGAACTCATCGGACAGACACCGCTGCTTGAGCCAGAACGTTTTAATGCGCGCTATGTGAAGGAAGGCGCACGCCTGCTCCTGAAACTCGAGCGGACCAATCCCGGGGGGAGCAGCAAGGACCGCGTGGCCTTGGCCTTGATTGAGGCTGCCGAGCGGGACGGTACGTTGCGTCCGGGCGGTACTATTGTCGAACCGACCAGCGGCAACACCGGCATCGGGCTGGCTTGGACGGCCCGGCTCAAGGGGTACAACGTCGTGCTCACGATGCCCGAAACGATGAGCGTGGAGCGCATGTCCCTGCTCAGGGCACTTGGTGCGCGGCTGGAGCTGACTCCGGCCGCCGAGGGCATGGCGGGCGCTGTCCGTCGGGCTGACGAGCTGTGCGCCACCACGCCAGGTGCTGTCATCGTGGGGCAGTTCGACAACCCTGCCAATGCCGACGCGCACTATCGTACTACGGCCGAGGAAATCTGGGCCGACACCGGCGGTCACGTCGACCTGCTCGTGGCCGGTGTCGGTACGGGCGGAACCCTGTGCGGTGCGGCACGCCGTCTGCGTGAACTTGCACCCACGTTCAAGGCTGTGGCCGTCGAACCGGCCGATTCCCCTGTGCTCTCCGGAGGTAAGGCCGGTCCGCATAAGTTGCAAGGCATCGGTGCCGGTTTCGTTCCCGGAAATTTCGATCGTAGCGTAGTCGACGAAGTAGTGCCTGTCCGTGACGAGGATGCCGTGCGTGCGGCGCGTGCGCTGGCAGTTACCGAAGGGGTGCTCGTCGGCATCTCTTCGGGCGCGGCTCTGTTTGCAGCACTTGATGTGGCCCGTCGACCGGAGAACAAGGGGCGTACCGTAGTGGTCATCCTGCCCGACACGGGTGAGCGCTACCTCTCGACTCCTTTGTTCGACTCCGCTGCTTTGCCTCTCGACGAGCTGGCTTGATTCGCACTATATATTTAATGTGTGCCCCGCTACGGCTGAAGTTGCTGTGGCGGGGCACACATTAATTTATAATATCGTCCGGACGTGGCGTCAGGGCATGCGGCGGTCTCCCGGCATCCGGGCATTGACGTAGTTCATCACCTGTTCGCGGAAGCTGTCCGATATGGGCAACGGCCGTCCGCCTTCCACGACGAGCTGGCCGCGCTCCACCTGCACGACAGCCTGCATGTTGACAATGAAGGAGCGGTGTATGCGCAGGAAACTGCCGGTCGACAAATAGTTTTCGAGGGATTTCATGGAAGTCAGTGTCAGTAAAGCCTTGGACCGCCCGCGCAGGTGGATCTTGACGTAGTCCTTCAGCCCTTCGATATAGATGATTTCAGCAAAGGGGATGCGGATGATTTTGTGTTCGCTTTTGACGAAAAAGGAGTCTGTCGTGGCCGTTACCAACCGGTCGTTGGCGACTTGGCGCTCTATGTGGCTAAACCAGGTAAGCGCCCTGTTGGCCGATTCGAGAAAATCCGTGTAGCTGATGGGTTTGAGCAGATAGTCGAGTGCATTGACCTTGTATCCCTCCAAGGCGTACTGGCTGTATGCCGTAGTAAACACGATGCGCGTTTCGGGAGGAACGATTTTGGAAAACTCGAGTCCGGTCAGTTCGGGCATCTGGATGTCGAGGAAAAGCAGGTCGACAGGGAAGCGGCGCAAGCCTTCGAGTGCCTCGACCGCGCTCGAGTAAGTGGCACGAAGTTCGAGAAAGGGCGTCTTGCTGACGTAGCTTTCAAGGAGACTGATAGCCAAAGGCTCGTCATCGACAATAGAACAAGTAATGGTCATAATAAATGGACGATTGACTGTTGACAGTTGATAATGGACAATTGATGTTTGACGATTGACTGCTGACCGTATTCCATTCGCGGTATGGGAGGGGCTCAGGGGCGGATGACCAGTGTGGAACGGTAGGTTGCGCCTGTCGCGTCGGGGCCATATTCCCAAGAGTATTTCCCCGGATATGCCAGCTCGAGGCGGCGGCGCACCTGTTCGAGGCCGATGCCGCTGCCTCCGCCTCCCCCCTTAGCGGGGTGATTGGAGTTGACGACGGAGAAGCAGACCGTCGTCCGGTCCGCCTTGAGGGAGATGAGGATGAAGCTCGGAGCCGTGGGACTGACGCCGTGCTTGAACGCATTCTCCACCAGCGAGATGAACAGCAATGGGCATATCTGACTGATACCGTCGTCCGGCAGGTCGAACTCAGTGCGCACGTCCACACGCGCCGGCAGACGCAGGCGCATCAGTTCGATGTAGTTTTGCAGGAATCCGACCTCCTTTTTCAAACTGACCGTTTCCTCGCGATTTTCGTAGAGGACGTAGCGCAACATCCGGCTCAGCTCCTGAATGGCAAACTGGGCGCGCCCAGCGTCAAAAGCCGTCAGGGCGTAAATGTTGTTGAGCGTATTGAGCAGGAAGTGGGGATTAATCTGGTTGCGCAGATTCTGTAGCTCAGCCGCCGTACGGCCCAGTTCGGCTTCGCGTCTAGCCTCCTCGGACTTGGCCCATTGGCGGCTCAGGCGCAAGGCCGTGGCCACAAGTATCGTAAAGACGGACATCAGGATACCATTGAGCGTATGGAACCAGTGAGGCGGTCCGGGACGGCGCGGAGGCGGTAGCGACGGGGTCAGCCACATGCCGACGAAGAAGTGAAAGCCGACCACAAGAACGACAAGCCCCAGATTGTAGCACAGAAAACTGTACGTCCGGCCACGCTGGAGCAGACGGGGAACGAGCCACAGGTAGTTCAGGTAGAATACAACGCAAAGACTCAGCGGCAGGAGGCTGCGCATAAAGAAACGATGCCAGTTGACATGTTCACCGTAGGCCATGAAAAGCAGGGGCGAAGCCAAGATGTACACCCACGTAAGCACGTGTATCATTTCCCCCAAGGGGCGGGCCAGCATCGTGGAAAGTCGATTGTAGGTCGGCATGATATTCTCTTGTGTTATGGGGTTATTCGTAACGGATGGCCTCGATGGGGTCGAGTTGGGCGGCTTTCTTTGCAGGATACCAACCGAAGAATACCCCTGTAGCCGTACATACGGCAAAGCTTAGAATGACGCTCCACGGCTGGATAAACACAGGCCAGTGGGCCAAGGCATTCACGGCGACCGAGGCGCCGACGCCGAAAAGTACCCCGATGATACCTCCCGTTACGCTCAGCATGACAGCTTCGATGAGGAACTGGCTCAGAATGTCGATGCCGCGGGCACCGACCGACATGCGCAGACCTATCTCCTTGGTGCGTTCGGTGACGCTGACGTACATGATGTTCATGATGCCGATACCGCCTACGATCAGGGAGATGCAGGCTACGCAGAGCAGGAGCGTGGTCATCAGATCGCTTGTGGTGTTCATCATTTCTGCCATCTCCTGCTGACTCCGTATGGTGAAGTTGTCCTCATCCGTCGCTTTCAGTTTGTGGCTTTCGCGCAATAACGTTGCGATATCCTCAATGGCAAGGTCCGTCATGTCTTCGGTTACGGCGGAGCAGTTGATGCCTTCAAGATAGGTGACGGCCAATACGCGCTTCATGACCGTGGTGTACGGAGCCAGTACAAGGTCGTCCTGGTCCATGCCGAAGGAGTTGTATCCTTTACTTTCCAGCACACCGACCACGCGCAAGGGGATGGTGGTGAAGCGGACAACCTGTCCGATGGGGTCTTCGCCGTTCGGGAAAAGGTTGTCGGCCACAGTTTTACCGATTACGCAAACCTTTGCACCGACCCGTACGTCCTCATCGGTGAACATCTCGCCGTCATCGAGCTTCAGCTGCCGGATGGTCAAGTAGTCGGGGCTGATGCCGTAGAGCGTGGAAGGCGTGTTGTTGTTGCCGCGTACGAACTGGCCTGAAGCGTTCACGCTGGGACTGATGGCCGCCAGATACTTGGCGTTAGTCTTCAGCAGTTCATAGTCTTTCAGCTTCAGCGTCTGCATTTCGTCGGCGTCTTGTCGCGCGCCGCCTGGTCCTTTGTCCTGCCCGGGACGAACCATAATCATGTTTGAGCCCATTTCCGAAATCTGGGCTTGTATGCTGCGCTTTGAGCCTTGACCGATGGCCAACATCGTGATGACGGAAGCCACTCCGATGATGATGCCCAGCATCGTAAGGAAGGAGCGGAGCTTGTTGGCTGCGATGGCCCGTAAGGCTATTTTGAAGAGGTTGGCAATACTCATTTTTTTGTCCTTTAGTTCTTTAGTCTTCATCCGTGGGTTTCGGAAGGGCCGCTAATGCGTCTGCTGCCGAAAGTATGTGGGGATTGAGCTTGTCTTCTTTGATTTGTCCGTCGCGCAGTACGATGTTGCGGCTGCTGTACTGGGCAATTTCAGGGTTGTGCGTGACGAAAATGATGGTACGTCCCTCGGCGTGCAACTCCTGGAAGAGTACTAATATCTCGAACGATGTGCGCGTGTCGAGGTTACCCGTAGCTTCATCTGCAAGAATGACAGCGGGGTCGTTGACGAGGGCACGGGCAATGGCGACGCGCTGCATCTGTCCGCCGGACATCTGGTTGGACTTATGGTAGAGACGTGAACCCAGACCGACGCGTTCCAATGCGCGGATGGCACGTTGTGTTCGTTCGCGGGCCGATACGGACGAATTGTACATCAGGGGAAGTTCGACGTTTTCTACGGCCGTAGTTTTGGGTAGCAGGTTGTAATTTTGGAAGACAAAGCCGATTTTCCGGTTGCGCAGCACGGCTCGTTCGCGGCGTTTCATGCGGCGGACCGGAACGCCGTCAAGCAGATACTCGCCCGACGTGGGGGTGTCGAGGCAGCCCAATTGGTTGAGCAGGGTGGACTTGCCGGAGCCCGACGTCCCCATGATGGTGACAAACTCGCCTTCGCAGATAGTGAACGAGATGCCGCGCAAAGCGTGCACGACCTCATCGCCTACCTGGAAGTTGCGTTTGATGTTGATAAGTTCAATGACTTTTTTCATGTCGTCCTTCTTCATAACAACGCGTGAAGCGGCTATTTATTTTTTCTTTTTGTCTTTTTGAGGTGGTCCTGGGGCAAACGGACTTCTTTCCGCATTTTCTCCGTTACTCAGTGCAGCTTCCTCGTCGGCTGTTGTGCTGGCGTCCTTCATGTCGGCGATCACACGCGTGCCTTCGGGAATGCCCGTGACGATTTCCGTACGTGTTCCGTTGGAGATGCCGGTCTGTACGGCGTAGGCTTTGAACGTGCGCCCTTCTCTTGTCCATAATTTATGTGTTCCGCGGCAATCTTCTATTTTATCCTTAGGACCGATTGTCTCTTTGGTGGGCGTAAAGCGTAATGCCTTGGTCGGGACGCTGAGCACACCGTTGCGTTCGAGCGTATAAATGGTGACGTTTGCCGTCAGGCCGGGTTTGAGTTTCAGTTCGTCGTTGGGGGCTGAAATCACTACTTCGTAAGTCACGACATTGTCTTCCGTCGTACCTTCCTGGCGTACCTGTGTCACAGCCCCTTGAAACGTGTCTTCGGGGTAGGCGTCGACCGTGAACGTCACGCGCTGGCCTTCCTTGACACCGCCGATATCCGCTTCGTCGACGTCGGCTATGACGCGCATGTCCTTGAGATCTTGGGCTATCGTGAAGAGGGTAGGCGTGCTGTAGCTGGAAGCCACGGTCTGGCCCTCCTCAACGTCTTTCGTTAGTACCGTACCGTCGATGGGCGAGGTGATGGTAGCGTAGCCAAGGTTGGTTTGGGCTTTGGCCACGGCTTCCTGTTGGTTGGCCACGGTTTGTTGCGCTTTTTTCCAGGAGAGGTAGGCCGTGTCATATTCGTTCGCGCTCACAAGGCCTTTGTCGTAGAGTGTCTTGATGCGTTTGTAGTTTGTGGCTTGGTAGTCGAGTTCGCTTTGTGCGCTGGCCAGCTGGGCCTTGGCGCTGTTGAGTTCGCTGATAAGGTTGGTGCGGTCGAGCTCGGCGATGATTTGCCCTTTCTTGACGACACTGTTATAGTCCACATAAATTTTGCTGATCATGCCGGACACTTGCGTGCCCACTTCCACTTCGGTGACAGGTTCTATGGTTCCGGTAGCCGTAATGCTGCTTCCGATGGTTGCTTTCTCTACTTTAGCGGTTTCGTACGTGACCTCAAAGGGCGCTTCGTTTCGGCCCCATATGAGATACGCGGAAATAGCGGCGACGGCGATGATCGCTACGGTTGAAATGATTTTCGTTTTTTTCTTCATGATGAGTGTGGTATTTGATGTTTCGGGGGTGGACGGGTTAGAGTTCAAGGCTTTCGCCACGGTAAAAGTTGAGTAAGGCCATGTTCAGCAAGGCGGTGTATTTGTTCTGAAGCAGCTCTTGGCGCGCCTCGAGCAGGGAACTGCGGCTGTTGAGCAGTTCGGCTATGTTTTCAGAGCCAATCCGGAACTGTTCGCTCATCAATGCGTAACTTTCTTCCAGGCTTTTCACATTGCTTAGCGAGGCGCGGTAACGTTGCTGGTAATTGATGGCAGCCAGTCGGTAACTTTCAATAGCACTGTAAAGGGACTTTTGGGTATCCTGTAGTTCGAGTTCGCTGGTCAGTTGGTCGATTTCAGCCCTTTCGATCGCCGACTTCGTACTGCGGTTGTCGAAGATGGGGATAGAAAGACTTACGCCGACTGAGCCGTCGAAGTTGTTCTTCATTTGCGTGAAGTAGTTGCTTTGCGTACCTGTCATGTGGCTGTCGCCCAAGCCGGCAGTCAGGCTGATGGTCGGCTTGCGCGCGGCTTTGGCCTGCTTGACCGCAAGGGCGGCTTGCTTCATGCCGATTTGTCCGCTTTTGATTTCCGGGCGTAGAGTCAGGGCGGTCTGGTAGACTTCAGAGACTGAGGGAACAGGGATTTGAATGGTTTTGTCTGCTATTTCTATCGGGCTGATTTCCAGTTCTTCTTCACCTTTCAGTTCAAGCAGTTGTTTGAGCTGTAGCTTGTAATCTGCGATTTGCGTCACTGCGTTTACGACTTCGTACTCTCCACTGCTCACCTGCGCTTCGAGTTGCGCCACGTCGCTCCGTGCCACTTGTCCTTCGGTCAGCAGTTCACGTCCTCGTGCCAAGAGTTTTTTGTCGTTTTCGAGCAGTTCCCGATTCACGTTTTCCGCTTCTTTGCTATAAAGTATCTGGACGTAGAGATTGGCGATTTGTTCCTGAATCGAGTTGGCCGTCTGCTGGATGCTTAAGTCAGCCTGCTGCTCGCTGTATTCGGCTTCGGTAATGCCGTCCCGGTTTCGGCCGCCGTTCCATACGACCCAGTTCATGTTGATGCCGTAGCTTCCGCTTTGGGTGACTTTCTGGCTGGACGACGAGGCAATGCTTCCATTTACGAAACTGCCGGTCCGTTCTTGGAATGGCCTGTATTGCACGCCTTGGGTCATGCTTGCTGACAGCGTAGGCTGTAAGGCGGCTTTCGCCTCCTTTACGTCGGTAGCGGCCGACTCCGAGGCAAGTCTCGCCTTGTGCAAGTCCAAGTTGTTCTCCAGTGCATAATCTATGCAGGCTTTCAGCGTCCATTCACGCGACTGACCGTGTGCCGGGATAGAGCTTGCGCATAACGATAAAACGAATGAGAGGAATAATGTCTTTTTCTTCATTATTGCGGAAAAGTAATGTTACGTCAGCAAAGTTAGGCAGGGCGAGGGGTTGCCGAAGTCCTGCTTCGTGGGAATTTAGGGAGAAAATAGACGAACGGCATGTTTCGGTCGACGAAATGTGCTTACCTTTGTGGCTGCTATGCGCATAGATGGTTATAAAAGTTGTTTCATTAAATAAAATAGGAGCTTATGTTTTCAGGTATCGTAGAGGAAATGGCCGAGGTCGTAGAGGTTTGCCGGGAGCGGAGTAACGTTCATTTGCGCTTGCACTGCTCGTTTACGGGTGAACTGAAGATAGATCAGAGCGTGGCGCACAACGGCATTTGCCTGACGGTAGTCGAGATTAGCGGAGATACGTATGTGGTGACGGCTATGAGCGAGACGCTGGAACGTTCGAACCTGGGGGCGCTCAAACCGGGCGACCGCGTGAATGTGGAGCGCTGTATGCCGATGAACGGGCGCCTCGATGGACACATTGTGCAAGGACACGGGGACGGCACGGCAGTGTGTACGCGCATTGACGACGCCGACGGGAGTTTTACCTATACGTTTGAATATCCCTTTGACCCGGCGATGGCGCGTCGCGGGTATTTCACGGTAGATAAGGGCAGCGTCACGGTGAACGGGGTCAGCCTGACGGTTTGCAACCCGACGGACAATTCGTTTCAGGTCAATATCATTCCTTATACGTACGAGCATACGAACTTTCAGGACCTCCGTGTGGGGAGTCGCGTCAATATCGAGTTCGACATCTTGGGTAAGTACCTCTGTCGGTTGGCGCACTTCAGCGAATAACCGGCTGCGATAATCCATTTTTCCTGTTGCTGGATTTTCAAATTTCACTATTGGTCAACAAGTAGATGAGCCGAGCTGATTCCTATGAGGCAGTGTTGGACTATTTTGCCCAGACGATGCCGCCTACTGTGACGGAACTTGAATATACGAACCCTTTTGAGCTGCTCGTAGCGGTAGTTCTTTCTGCGCAGTGTACGGACCGACGTATAAATATGGTTACGCCCCGTCTGTTTCACGACTATCCGACGCCGGAGGCCATGGCTGCGGCTACGCCCGAGGTGATTTATGAGTACATCCGGAGTGTCAGTTATCCGAACAACAAGGCGCGCCATTTGGTCGGGATGGCCCGGATGTTGGTCGAACGCTACGGAGGCCAGGTGCCGTCGACGCTTGAGGAGTTGACGGCTTTGCCGGGCGTCGGGCGCAAAACGGCCAATGTCATTCAGGCCATAGTGTTCGGCAAGGCGGCGCTGGCCGTCGATACGCATGTGTTCCGGGTGAGCCGTCGTATTGGCCTTGTTCCCGATCGTTGCACGACGCCGCTCAGCGTGGAACTGGAACTGAAACGGCACATACCGGAGGATATGGTAGCCAAGGCCCATTTTTGGTTGCTTCATCACGGTCGTTATACGTGCACGGCCCGTGCGCCGCATTGCGACAAGTGCGGGCTTCGGATAGTGTGCCGTGATTATTGGCGGCGACAGGGCTTGCAACTCAGTATTCATAACGACGAGGATGAAAAAGGCGGTTAAACTGTGGCGTCCGTCACAGTTTTTTCGTACATTTGCCCTCGTATTGAGTCGAATCGTAACTATCCTTTAATTTATAACAGTATGACAATCGACACTTGTAATTTCAAAGGTCAGAAAGTAATTGTCCGTGTGGACTTCAACGTGCCCTTGGACGAGAACGGTAACATTACGGACGATACGCGTATCCGTGGTGCTCTCCCCACGTTGAAGAAGGTGCTCGCCGGTGGCGGCGCATTGATCATCATGTCGCACATGGGTCGCCCGAAGAAGAATCCCGATCCCAAATTCTCGCTGAAACAGATTGTGGCTCACGTGAGCGAACTGCTGGGCGCTCCGGTGCAATTCTGTGACGACTGCATGAAGGCTCAGGCTCAGGTTGCAGCAATGAAGGACGGTGATGTCCTGCTGCTCGAGAATCTCCGTTTTTATGAGGAAGAGACCGGTAAACCGCGCGGCGAGTTCGCTACGGACGACGAGAAGGCTGCCGCCAAGAAGGTGGTCAAGGAGAAGCAGAAGGAGTTCACCAAAACGCTGGCTTCCTACGCTGACATTTATATCAATGACGCCTTTGGTACGGCTCACCGCAAGCACGCTTCGACGGCCATCATCGCCGACTATTTCGATACCGACCACAAGATGTTCGGGTATCTGATGGAGAAGGAAGTAGCCGCCGTCAACAAGGTGATGAACGATATCAAGCGTCCGTTTACCGCTATTATGGGCGGTTCGAAGGTTTCGTCGAAGATTGAAATCATCGAGAACCTCCTGAGCAAGGTCGACAATCTCATCCTCACCGGTGGCATGACCTACACGTTCATGAAAGCTCATGGCGGCAAAATCGGAACCTCGATTTGCGAGGACGACTTCCTGGACCTCGCGCTCGACATCGAGAAGAAAGCCAAGGAAAAGGGTGTGAACCTGGTGCTGGCTGAGGACGCCAAGTGCGGCGACGCGTTCAAGAACGACTGCAACGTACAGTACTGCCCGTCGAACGACATCCCCGAAGGCTGGGAGGGCATGGACATCGGTCCGAAGGCTATGGAATCGTTCGCCAAGGTCATTAAGGAGAGCAAAACGATTCTGTGGAACGGTCCTGCCGGCGTGTTCGAAATGGACAACTTCATGGCCGGTTCCAAAGCAGTTGCCGAGGCTATCTGCGAAGCTACAGCCAACGGCGCATTCTCGCTCATCGGCGGTGGTGACTCCGTAGCTTGCATCAACAAGTTCGGCATGGCCGACAAGGTTTCCTACGTGTCGACGGGTGGCGGTGCATTGCTCGAGGCTATCGAGGGCAAGACGCTGCCGGGCATCGCTGCCATCAAGGGCGAAGCCTAAT
This sequence comes from uncultured Alloprevotella sp., assembly GCA_944322325.1. Classification (GTDB taxonomy): domain Bacteria; phylum Bacteroidota; class Bacteroidia; order Bacteroidales; family Bacteroidaceae; genus Alloprevotella. The sequence continues at coordinate 42,952 of CALUOQ010000001.1, read as the reverse complement.
TCCGGGGCGTAGTTTCCCGACTGAACAGTTATCCGGAGCGGGCTATTTTCGGTCCGTTCCGGATTTTTCTTTTACTACAGATGAAATATCTCATTACGCTTATAGTCAGCGTCCTATTCCTCGTCGGTTGCGGCGGTGATAAATCGCAGGCTTCCGCAGACAAGCCGACTGCCGCTACCCATGCCGACACGGCGGCTCTCAGGGTCGCGCTGATGCCCACGGTGGACTGTCTGCCTTTCTATTACGCCCGTCGAAGCGGTCTTTACGACTCGTTGGGGCTTGATGTGGATTTCCGTATTTTTATGGCGCAGATGGACGTCGACACCGCTATGTCCGGGGGCGGTATCGACGGTGGCTTCACCGACTTGGTGCGGGCTGAGCTGATGTACGCCCGCGAGGGGACACCTGTCGTCGTCATGGCCACCGACGGGTCGCTGCACGTCGTGGTGGCCCGTTCGCTGCGCATCCGCCGTCCGGAGCAGCTCAAGGACCGCATGGTGACCGTGGCGCGCCATTCCGCCACCGACCTCATGAGCGACCTGGTGGCGCAAGCCGGCGGATTGGCTGAGGACTTGATTTACCGTCCGCAAATCAACGATATCGGCCTTCGGACCCGTATGCTTGACGGTACGCAAATCGACGCCGCAGTGTTGCCGGAGCCTCAGGCTACGGCTGCGGTCCTGAACGGGCATCGGCGCATTTATGACAACAGTCAAGCCAAGTTCCAGCCCGGTTGTGTGGTCTTTCGGCGGAGCTGTTTACAATCCAAAAGCCGGAAAGCACAGGTGCGCAAGCTGATAGAGGGATACAACCGCGCGGCGGAGTCCATCAATCGCGGAGGAAAGGCCGTATGCGACTCCGTGCTGTTGGTAGACTATCGACTTACCCGCGAGGTGGTCGATACGCTTCGCTTGCCACACTACCGGACAGCCACTTTGCCGGCGGCTGACGACCTGAACCGGGCGCTCGATTTTTTACGCCGTCGCGGACTGGTGGAACCGTCGTTCAGCGTGGAGAAACTGACGGACGGTTCGTATCTGAAATAAATATGGAAGAGAAAACGTTTACCTCCCTTCTTGCTGAAGCAAGGGCCCATCTGTCCGCCTCGCGGTTGGCTGACGCCTTGTCCTGCCTGCGTCCGCTGGTCGAGGGGGTAGGAGAGTGGGAATTGAAAGCCGGATTGTCCGACCTGGAGTCGGCCTATGGTCTGATGCTTCACTATTTTCGTGAAGGCGTGCCCGACAGCAGCCGGCACAGCCTCTACCGTTCGTTCTTGCGCCGCAGTTATGAGCTGTGTGACCGCGCCGAGCGGCAATTCCGGCTGCGGATGTCGGCTACTTTATACTATGAGACGATACGCACACTTCAGGTCCAGCCCGTGCCGCTCGGCGAACGGGTGGCCCGGTTGGAGGACAATTGTCAAGGCATCGCCTTGAAGTTCTCCGCCACGTCGGGTTACAGCCCGGAGCGTCACGAGATGGAGCGGCAGCACGCCGAGCTGGTTCGCGGCCTGTTCGACTGTGTGTGGACGTCGGCTGCGTGGAGTGCGGAGGACGCTGAGGTGGCCCGCGACATGATGGCCTCGCCCCTGATTCGCGAGGCGGACCAAGCCTTGATGGTCAGTGCCGTGACGATGGGGCTGCTGCAAGCGTTCGATTCCTCGAAGTTCGCTTTCCTTATGGACTACGTCCTCGACGGGCGGTCGCTTATCGGGGCTCGGGCCATTACGGGTTTTGCTTTGGCTTTGCTGCGCTATGACCGGCGCCTTGCGCTCTATCCCGACCTCACGGCCCGGCTGAAGTTGTTGGCCGACGACAGCCGGTTTGTCGCTTCCTTGCGCCGTCTCCAGATGCAGCTGCTCACTACGCTCGAGACGCGGGACATCGAGCGCCAGCTCCGCGAGGACATTATTCCGGCCATGATGCACAGCCCGCATTTCAAGCGGACGAAGTTCGGCTTTGAGGAAATCGACGAAATGCTGAAGGGAAATGACCCCAACCCCGATTGGCGCGAGAACGAGGAGGTGAAGCGAATCGAGAACAAACTCCGTCAATTGGCTGAGCTACAGTCTCAAGGCGCGGACGTATATATGGGAACGTTTGCCGCCATGAAGCAGCAATATCCTTTCTTCGGTGTGATGGTGGGTTGGTTCCTGCCGTTCGATGCGCACCACCCCGCGCTTTACTCACGGCAGGAGCTGCCCAAGTTTCTCCGGACGTTGTCCGAGGCAGGCGTGCTTTGCGATTCGGATCAGTATTCGTTTGCTTTTATGCTGGCTTCCATCCCTGCTGCCCAGCGTCGCATGATGGACGAGCAGCTGGCCGCTATGGGGATGACCGAACCGCCGCAAGTCGGGCAGGCAGCTGGCCGCAGCGAGCGCGAGGAGCGTTCGTGCCGCCTCTATTTGCAGGACCTTTACCGTTTCTTCCGTCTGTTCAATCGCAGCAGCCAGTTCGACAATCCTTTTGAGCAAAACGTGATTCTTGCCGACTGTCAGGTGCTCGGGGGCGGCCTTCTGACCGACGGCGAAAGCCTGGCCCAGTTGGCCGACTTCGCCTTCAAGCGCAAGTTCTACGCCGCAGCGCTCCGTTTCTTTGAGGGATTGCAGCAGAAGGCCGCTCCCTCCGCCGACGTCTGCCAGAAGATGGGGTATTGCCACCAGATGCAGGGGGCTTACGCCGAGGCTGTCGCGGCTTACGGCAAGGCCTTGCTGCTCGAGGGCGACAATGCCTGGACGCTCCGCCACATGGCCCAGTGCCATCGCTTGCTCGGACAGTACGACAAAGCCTTGGACTATTGGAAGGAGCTGGAGCGCCTGCAACCGGACGACCTTCAGGTGCAGTATCGCGTCGGCGAGGGGCTGATTCTGGCCGGTCGGCCCGACGAGGCTTTTCCTTATTTGTATAAGGTAGACTATTTCGACCCCGGTCGTGAGCGGACACAGCGTGCCTTGGCGTGGTGCTCCCTGCTGGCCCATAAGCCGGAGCAAGCCGTGAAGTACTACCAGAAACTCCTCGCTGCCCGTCCGCTTCCCGAGGACCACCAAAACGCAGGCCACGCCGCGTGGGCTTGTGGCGATGTGCCTGCGGCCCTCGCTCATTATGCGGATTATCTGCGCGCTAAGGGGCTCGATGCCCTCCCCGAGGATTTCTTCGACGAGGATGCCGCTCTCTTGTCCACGTACGCCATCACCCCCGACGACCTTCGTATCGCCCGCGACGCGCTTCGTTCTGATGGCGGGGAAACGCCGACCGGGGCATGAAGCGTTTGCTGTGTCTGATAATGGGCATCGGGCTGTGGAGCGGCGCGTTTTGTGCCGCCGACTGTCGCCAAGTCTTGACGGACAGCCTTCGGGCGCTTCTGGCCGATCGGCGGGCCGAGGTGGGCGTCGCCGCCGTGCTGGACGACGGTTCGGCATTTACGTATGGTAACGACAGGCGTTACCCCATGCTCAGCGTATTCAAGTTCCACCTGGCCCTCGCCGTGCTCCATCGGCTCGACAGCCTGCGCCAGCCGCTCACGCTGCCCCTCGACGTGAGCGCCGCCGACCTGCGGCCTCATACGTGGAGCCCCCTGCGCGAGCGGTATCCCGGTGGCGGCGTTCGCCTGTCGGTGGCCGAACTGCTGCGCTACAGCGTGGCGCAGAGCGACAACAATGCCTGTGACCGCCTGCTGCGCTACGTGGGCGGCCCGCGGGCGGTCGACGCCTACGTGCGCCGGTTGGGCATCGAATCGTTCGCCATCCGCCGGACGGAGGACGACATGCACCGCCGCCCCGCCTGCTGCGTGGACAACTGGACGACGCCCCTGGCTGCCGCCCGCCTGCTGGAGCGCTTCTGCCGCGACACGCTTTTTGCCGACCCGGCCTACGCCGATTTCCTTTGTGAAGTCATGTGCGCTACGGTGACCGGCGCCGACAAGCTGCGGGCCGGGCTGCCGGCGGGTGTCCGCCTTGGTCACAAGACCGGCTCGTCCGACCGCGACACGCGGGGCATGAAGCTGGCCGACAACGACATCGGCTTCGTCCGCCTGCCCGATGGGCGCTGGCTCTTTCTCGCCGTATTTGTCACCCGCTCCTACGAGAGCGACGCCACCAATGCCGCCCTCATTGCCGACGTGGTGCGGCTTGTCATGAAGGCAATTGACAATTGACAGTCTTTTGACAGTTGACAATTGATAATGGATAATGGAGCATTGTCAACTATCAACTATCAATTGTCAACTATCAACTATCAATTGTTATCCTACTTTTTTTTCGGCAGTACGTTCAGGCGATAGATGGCGTGGAGCATGGCGTAGCGCGGGATGGTGTTGTACCACGTCTCGGTGCGTCCCTGCCCGTTGAGCGTGCGGCGTATGGTGGAGAGCTGGCCGAGCAGGTCGAACCCGTCGATCATCACGCTGAGTTTCCCTTTCAGGAAGCGCTTGGCCAGGCGGGCGTTCCATACGACGTCGGTCGTGTTCATCTCCGGGTCCTCGTAGCCGCGGCGCGAGTAGACGGTCAGGTCCGTGCTCAGCTGGAAGTCGGCGGGCAAGTCGAGCTTGGCCGTGACGCCGTAGCTGAAGTCGGCCGCGTTGATGGTCCGGAAGTCCTCGCGGCGGCTCGTGGCGTGCGTCCAGGTGCCGTTGGCCTTGGCGCCGAACTGGTACTTGTCGATGCGGTAGTCCAGGCGCAGGCCCTGCGTCAGGTAGAGGTTGTGCACCGTGCTGCGCCGGGCGGCGTATTCGCCCTCGATGCCGATGAAGTCCACGTTCTGGTTGAACGAGGCGCTGGTGCTTCCGCTGAGCGTCAGGCGGCGGGGTTTGTCCAGGGGTGTGCTGAAGTTCATGCCGCCGCTGGCGTACCAGTTTCCGTTGACGTTTTCGGGGCGGTAGGTGCGGCCGCCCGTGGTGCGGTCGTAGACGTAGCCCATGGTGACGGCGTTCTGCGTGATGCCGTAGGCGGCGTTGAGGCCCACGAGGTGCTGCGTGCCGGGCCGGCTCCACTGGTACCAGGTATTGGCCGCGTGCTGCCAGGTCTGGCGCAGGCCGGGGTTGCCCAACGTGACGGCCAGCGGGTTGCTGTCGTCCACGACGTCGATGTCGTACGACTGCGCCGGAGCGTTGCTCCCCAGCGTGTACTGCATGCCCCAGCGGTGCGAGGCTATCTGCTGTCCGTTCTCGTCCTTGACATACCAAACATTTTGAAGGGCGAACGAGGGGCGGAAGTAGACGACGTGGCGCGTCAGGGCCGTGTCCACCACGGCGGGACGCTCGTAGTCCAGCCGGTTGCGCTCGAAGATGAGCGGCAGGTCGACCGTACATTCCCACATGTTTCCGTTTAGGTTGTTTCTTGTCAGTCGTGTGCCCACGGTATGCCCGTCGTTGCGCCCGGTGGTGTAGAGGCTGTTGCGCCCGTCGAGGGTCTGTTGCGCCCAGTCGGCCACGGAGGGCAGGGCGCCGAGGGCGTGTTCCGTGTCGGCGCCCCACTCGTCGCCGAGCCAGTCGAGGCGCATCAGGCCGTTGTTGCTGCGCGCATAGTTGTAGTTGTAGGCATAGTAGGGGATGAGGTTGATGTTTTGCGGCAGCAGGAGCCAGTAGCTGGCCTTGGCCGAGTAGGAGTAGGAGCGGTTGTTCGTGGGGGCGTATTCGTTGCGGAAGTCGGTCGCGGCCGTGGCGTCCGCGGGGTAGTCGTAGAGGCGGTGGGTGAAGCGGCGGTAGGCGTTGTCGCCGTAGTTGCCGCTGGCCTCTATCTGGAGGTGGTCACCGGAGTGCGGTATGTCCATCATTGAGTTGGCGTAAAGCCCCGTCGTGACCGAGTGGCCGCTGTAGCGCTGGTCCGAGCGGTAGCGGTTGAGCGTGGCGGCCAGCACGCGGCTGTCCAGCCCCGGGCGGAACAGGCTGTCGAGCACCTCGCTGCCCATGTACTCGCCCGGGTCGGTGGCGAAGGTGCCGCTCAGCTGCCCCTCCGTCTGCCGCGTCTTCAGGTAGGTCAGGGAGGGCTGCACCGTCAGCTTGAATTTTTCCCAGTTGAAGTCCCACGTGTGGTAGGAGCCGAGCGCCACGTTGTGTGTGCGGTTGCGGTAGCTCGATCGGCCGTACGTGTCGCCGCCGCTGAGGAAGTTGACGCTCGTCGAGCGCTGGTCGTAGGCGTCGTCGCTGTGGCGCACCTCGGCGTTGCCCTGCAGCTTGAAGCGCTTGTTGCGGTCGTTGATGAGGTAGTCTGCGCCGGCGTGGCGCGTGGTGGTCAGGCCGTTGCCCACCGAGGGCGTCCACTCGCTGCCCTCGCCGGGCTTGACGTACTCGTTGACGTTGTTCACCGCGCCGAAGAAGGACAGGCGCGAGTGGTTCGTGAAGCGCAGGGCGAAGAGGCGGGCCAGGTAGCGCTCCTCCGTGCCGCCGGCCGCCTCGGCGTTGGCTATCCAGCCGATGGAGTACTGCTTCTTCAGCCTGACGTCCATCACCAGCTGCTCGTCGCCCGCGTTGCGGCCTATCATTTCGCTCAGGCGCCCCGTCTTGTCGTACACCTGCACGGTCTGCACGGCGTAGGTGGGCAGGTTGTCGAGCATGATGGAGCGGTCGCCCCGGAAGAAGTCCTCGCCGTTGAGCAGCAGGCTCTCCACGTAGCGCCCGTTCACGAGGATGCGTCCGTCGTCCTTCAGCTCCACGCCCGGCAGCTGGCGGATGAGGGCGTCGAGCATGGAGCCCTCCTGCAGCTGAAAGGCGTCGGCGTTGTACACCAGCGTGTCGCCCTTGCTGTAAAACTTCACCTTCGTCGCCTTGACCACGGCCTCGCCCAGCGCCCGCTCCTTGGGCTTGCGGGCTAGGTAGACGGGCGGCTGCTTGAACCCGTGTTCGCGTTTTCGGAATTTATCGATAGTCACCGTAATCTCTTTCGTCTGATACCCTTCCAAGGAGAAGCGCACGATGTAAGTTCCCGGTTCCTTGATGTCGCCGTACCATCCGCTCTGTATGCCGCCCACGTTCATATTCGACTGGGTGACCATGGAAAAAATGACTGTACTGTCCGCCGTCATGGTTTCCACCTTCACGCCTAACAGCACGCCGTGCATCACGTTGTCGCCCACAAAACCGTAAAGAAACCTCTGTTCATCTTGAATCTCGGCGCGAGTAGAAAAAGGGACAAGGGTTAAAATACTTATTAGTAGTAAGAATAGCTTTTTCATGGCTTAGATACAATATAGCAGTTACACTGTTGAGAAATTATATTTTGCGAATCTTATTTTTGTAATTGTGTTTGTAAAAGAAAACAATAGGTGCAACCACCATTATCAAAGTAATGGGTGGTTGCATCTATGTCGTTTACCACAGCAAAGAGAAATTGTCGGGCAGAATCACAGTCGCTGTCTTAGTCCCCGTTGGTGTAGGGGTGGGTGTTGGCGTAGGCTGGGGACATGGGCAGTTCGTGTTACATGCGCAATTTTCGTGAGCGTTAATGTTTGCATCGGAGGCTGCACCACGTCCACCTGATATTCCTAAGAATCCGCCCAACAATTTTTCTTCACTGTCCGCTGCCATGGCAGGGATTTCACTCTGTAACTTGGTCAACGCCGTCGACTCGGTTACGCTTAAAATAATCCTTTTCATGATTAAAGAAATTAATTTTGTTTATGAAATGACTCGGACAACGTCCGAATCCTTTGTTTGATGAGTCGTAATTTATTCTCTTCCGTATAGTGCATCACACAAGCGTCCGCGAAGCGGGACATTTGTTTTTGACTGCAGCCGCCGAAACAGAGCGGATACACCTTGCACGCCCGGCAGACCTTGTTCGTAAACTTGCGGGCCGAGCGTTTCCGGTAAGTGTCGTTGACTTGCAGTTCGCCCTCCGGCGAGAGTATGCCCTCGCGCGAATCGGGAACGAAGTCCTGCGCCGTACAGCGGAACAGGTTGCCGTCGTAGTTGACGACAACGCTATGCTCGTTGTCCGCATAGCAGCGCGTGGGGCGCACCCGCTGCGTCTGAAGCGGCAAGCCCGCCTCTTTGTACGCCCGCTCTATTTTCTCTAATTCTTGGTTGACGTTTTCCCGGGAAACATTGTTTTGGTCCTGCCAGATTTGCTGGAATTGGAAGCTGAGCAGCGGCTTCAGCTTCTCGTCGACGTCCTTAAAGTCGTCGATGACGTCAAGGAAGGAGAGGAGGTTGGCATATTGGTAGTTCAGGCGGACCAGCACGGGCATCCCGGCCTGGAGCAGGGCGTGGATGTTCCGCACGATGGTGTCGTAGGTGGCCTCGCGGGCGGCGGTGTGGCGCACGCGGTTGTGGACCGCGCGGCCGCCGTCGAGCGTGATTTGCCACGAAACGGGGTACGTCAGCTGGAGGGAGGCCAGCCGCGCGATGCGCTCGGGCGTGAGGAGGTAGGCATTGGACGTGAAGTGCACGGCGAGGGCCTTGCCGTGGGCCTCGCAGAGGCGGACGGCGGCGCAGAGGAGCGGCCAGACCACCGTGTCGAACTCCATCAGCGGCTCGCCGCCGAAGAAGGCAAGGTTCAACTGCCGTAGTTCGGCACCCGCCACCTTGCGCTCCATGAGCCGTTCGACCCGTAGGCGCACCTCGTCGGACATGGTTGTGCCGGGGCGGTGCTTTTCGTAGCAGTACCAGCAGCGCATGTTGCAATCGAGCGTCGGGTTGACGTAGATGGAGAACGTGGTCCCGGACTGGTCGCTACGGGCGAGCTCGTCAATGTAGTCCTGTACCTCGTCGAGCGCATCGTCCACCAGAAAGCCTTTTTCGCAGAGGTAGGCATAGAAGGTGGGGTGGATGGTGCGCAGGGCGTCGACATCGGTCGCGGCGTGCGCGGTCCACAGGCGTTTCAGGTCCGGGTTCATCAGAACCAGCTCGTCCGTCCGGCAGTTGTAGAGGGCGTAGTTTGTGCCGTCGTCCTCTATGTGGTTGTAAAAACTCTGTTTCATATTGGTTGTTTTTCGGGGTTCATCAGGAGTCGGTGTACCTTGTTGACTTCGCGGAGGGCGCGGAGGCCGAAGCCCACACAGCTGTCCATCGAGGGCTGCCAGCCCATGCGGTTCTCGTTGAGCACGGCAGGGAAGCTGAACACCTCCCACCACTCGGGGCGGAGGATGCACCAGTCGGGCTGGTGGCGGGCCAGCAGCTGGCGGGCGTAGCTGCGGCAGCGGAAGTCCCGTTCGCGGGCGAGCAACCGGCGGGCCTGCGCCTCGAGCTCGTAGAGGTAGCGCTCGTCGAAGGCGTGGGGACGGCCCGTGCGGCGGCAGTGGCCCAGCCGGGCGACGACATAGGCCAGCACGCCGCCCAGCCCCGAGGGGAGCGAGAAGTCCGCAAAGCGGCGCGGGTCGCGCGCCATGAGCCGGGCGTCGATGGCGCAGAGCAGGTCCTCGACCTCGTCGAGGAAGCCGTGGGCGTGCAGATAAATGATGGCCCACCCGACGCCCGCGAGGCCGTCGGCGAAGGACACGTCCCACGTCGTGGGAAGCTGGGCGCACACTTCGGCGAACAGGCGGGAGGCCTTGTCGTCGTACCGGGGCTGACCCATAAACGCGGCGTAGAGGCAGTAGTAGGCCACACGGGCCATCCGCCCGGACTGGAGCCCGACGGCGGGGTCGTCGACCTCGTCGAGGAAGGCCGTGATGGTGGGGAGCAGCTGTGCGTCGGCCTGCGTCTCCTCGATGTGCTCGGGCAGCCACACGTCGCTCATCGCGAGCACCTGCGCGAAGTCGCCGCGGCAAACCTGCCGGTAGGCCTCGCACAGAGGTTCCCACTGCGCGCGGCGCACGGCGAGGAGTTCCTGGATTTCGTCGTAGAGGGCGGGATAATGGTGGCGGAACTTCTCGAGTCCGTAGGCGCGCAGCGAGGTGGGGAAGAGGCTGCGCATGATGAGCACATTATTATAGAACGACTCGGCCGAGCGGTGGGGGTAGGGGGCCGCCTCGCGGTAGATGTGACCGATGGCCACGTCGTCGAGGAAGCAGCACTCGCCGCCCTCGAGCCACGCCTTGATGCACATGTAGGCCTCCTCGCAGCCGTAGTGGATGAGCCCTTGGAGGCCGCGGATGCGGTTCCAGTAGCGCTTGCTGGCGCCGTAGGTGGCGCCCATCACGGCGGGCACCTGGTGCGGGCCCATGCCGCGCAGGCGGAAGTGGCCCCAGTGGATGCCCGGGAGCACGTCGACGTCCTCGAAGCGCAGGAAGGCGCCGCGCGTGTCGGCCTTGTTGCCCTCGGCCACGACGCCGTCCTTCTTGCTGAGCCACTTGGTCTGGCAGCAGACGATGCGGCGGTCGTCGGCCTTGAGCACCTCGAGGTAGCGCGTGAGCCACGCGGCGTCGTAGAAGCGCATGTGGGCGTCGAGCAGGATGAAGTAGGGCGTCGTGCAGAGGCGGGCGCCCTTCTCCTTGGAGGCGGCGGCGCCGATGTTGATGCGGTTGTAGACGTAGCGGACGTTGAGCCCGGCAAGGTCGGCCTCGTAGTCGTAGCCGTCGTAGGAGTGGTCGTTGACGACGAGGATGTCCACGGCGTCGCCCACGTACTGGCGGGCGCTGCGCACGGTGCGGGCCACCTCTTCGCCCTCGTTGATAAAGGGAATGACGAGGGTCAGCTCGTTGCCCGACGGGGGAAAGGCGATTTCCTCGGCGGCCACTTCGGCCTCGGTGCGGGCCTGCCAGGCGCGCATCTCGCGACGGATGCGCTGCGACGTGGCGGCCTGGCGGTCGGCGTGACGATGGCTGATTTGCCCGTCGGAGAAGCGGTAGCGCACGAGCACGTCGGGCAGGTTGCGCAGCTGGAGGTCGAGCTGGAGCATACGCATCCAGAGGCGGTAGTCCTCGGCGTAGATGTAGTCGGCCTCGTAGGCCAGGCCGTGGGCGCGGACCGTGGCGGTGCGGAACATGACCGTGGGGTGGACGAGGCAGCAGCCGGCCAGCATGTCCTGAAGCGTGACGCGGCGGCAGGGGCCGGATGTGTCGTAGAGGCAGTCCGACGTGCCGAGCGTGACCATGTTGCCGCCGAGGAGGTCGACGTCGGGGTGGGCCTCCATGTAGGCGAACTGCAAGGCCAGCCGCTGAGGCACCATGACGTCGTCGGCGTCCATGCGGGCGATGTACTTGCCGCGCGCCTCACTCAATAATAAATTAAGGGAACCGATGTAGTCGTGACGGTTCAGGAGCAGGCGGATGCGCGGGTCGGCGTACGAGCGCACGATGTCCACACTGTCGTCCGTCGACCCGTCGTCGACGATGAGCAACTCGAAGTCCCGGAAAGTCTGGGCCAGTACACTGTCCAAACACTCCCGCAGGTGGGGAGCGGCGTTGTACATAGGGATGGCTACGGTGACGCTGCTCATATAGTTTTGATTAGTTATGCCCCAAAGGTAAGGTTAAAAATAAATATCGCAGGGCTTTGATTGATAAAATTGTCCTTCAATTAATATCTTTTAACTTGCGGGTCTGCCCAGTGCGCTGTTCGGCAAATGGTGCGCGTCGCCTGTGCCCGTAGTGTCTACGTTCTTCGTCCGCGCGGTAGCTACGGATGGGGCTGTGCTCCGCGCCCGTCTTTGCGGGTGTAGTCCCCGTTTTTCGCGGCGCGTCGACTCGCTGAGCGGAGGCGGCGTCGCGTTATCCGGTGGCTATGCTAAAGTGTGCAATAAGTGTGTTTTTTTTCTGAGGTTTTGCTCAAAGTCGATATAACGTTGTCTTTGTTATGAAAAAAAGCATTATATTTGCTCCAAACGTAACAACGGATTCCAGTGCGGAAGTCCGTCAAAACACCACTTCACTATCATGAAAAAGTTTTGCTTCCTTTCTCTTTTATGTCTTTGCGGCTGTGCCTCCCGGCCGCCCGGGGCGTACACGTCGAATTACGCCCTTGATTTCCAGCCCGACTCCGTACGCATGGCTCAGGGGGCCACGTGGTGGGCGGAAGCGGGTAGGGGATACGGCGCGCTCCATCATAGCCCCTTGCGGGCTGAAACCTCTGCCGACGGCAGTTTTGCCATGTCCTGTCACAGCGTACCGCGTCCGGGTGGTAGCGACTCGACGCAAGTGCTCCGCCTCGCCCTGGAACAACACCTGCTCCTGCCGCCCGAAGCCCGGATGCAGCCCGTCGAGGTGGCGCTCCGCTGTCGGGGCGAGGCGCTGAAGGGCGTCACGCTGACGGCGACACTGGTCGACTCTGCCGAACAAACCGTGAGCACGGGGCGGACCGCCTTTGTGCCCGGCGAGGCAATGGAATCCCACGCCGTGACGCTGCCTGCCCATGCCGCTGCCGACGCTCTGTGGCTTGGCCTCGAAGTGACGGGGCGTGACGGACAGCCTTCTGAGATAGGGCTGGAGGGCGTGGACATCCGGCTGGGCAACCAGCCGCTCGACGATTATGCCCTGCGTCAGCCCGTCGAGGTCCGCCTGACGGCACACCCCGGGCCCGCTTCGCAGTTGTGGCCCTCACTCGCGGGAGCCCGCATCGTGGCGTTGGGCCGCTCGACGGCATGGAGCGGGCGCGAGGCCGTGGCCGCGGCGGCGGCCATAGGCGAGGATGTGCGGCGGGGCCGTACGCGGGCCGTGGTGGTCGACCGGCCCATGGAGGACGTGTTTGCCCTGGCGCGGTACGTGGATGGCCGGACGGCGGCGTGGCCTTCCGTCCGCCCCACTGACGAAGCGCTCCGCCCGCTGCTCGACACACTGCGGGCGTGCAACCAGGCGGCCGGCGAGGTACGCGTGCGGCTCCGGGGAGGCGGTCTCGGTGTCAACCTCGGCGTGCGGGAGAGCACGACGGGCGCAGCGCTGTTCGACTTCCTCACGGCGGCCAACGCCACCGCCCAATCGCCCGCGGCCGACTTGCTCGCGGCCATCGTTTACGAAGAAGGGCCAGCCGCGGCGGGGGGCTACTGGACCGCCCATCCCAAGGCCCTCGACGGCGTACTGACGGAGGACGAACAGGCCGACCTGCGCCATGTGCTCAGCCTTTGGCAGCAGTTGCCGGCCGACCTGTACGCCCAGGCCGTGCTTCGCGACTCTGTCGTGGCCGTCAATGTACGCTACGTCAGCGAGCGCTATGCCGAAGGAGCCGACGGGCGCACGGCGGTCTACGGCCTGAACACGGACGCCAACCCGTCGACGGCTTACCCGCTCACCACGGGCCGCACATGGGGGCATCGGCTCGCCGAGACATACGGCAAGGAATATGCGGCGGTGGCTGTGACGTCCGAGGGCGGGCAGAAGCTCGGCCTGACGCCGGGCGAGGCCGCCTGGACGTTCCGCGACGTGGAGCCAGCCCCGGCGGGCAGCCTGGAACGCGCCCTCGGCGACGCCACGAGAACCACGGCCTTCGCGCCGCAGTCGGCACTGCCCGACGCCATGGTGCTGATGCGCAGCCTTGGCGACCAGCCCGGACGGGGCGGTTACAGTCCCGGCAATCCGCACGGGCGCTATGCGGGTGTGCTCTTCGTCGGTCGTGACGTACCCGAGCCCGTCCAGTTTGTGGACCCGGCCCGCCTGACCGACGCCGATGCCATGCAGGCGGCCGTGGCGCGCAGGACGGAAACCTTACAGCGCATCCGCGAAAGCGCAACCTACCGCGCGTACAAGGCGAAAGCACAGTAAGGAATACGCAAACAGCCTCCGTAAAAACGGGTGTAGTCCCCGTTTTTACAAGTGTAGTCCCAGAAATTTCTATCGTAGTCCCCGTAAATCCTATCGTAGTAATAGTTTTTACGGGGGCTGCACTTGTTTTTCGCAGGGGAGTCCTGCTCGCGCGTACAGCCTCGGACGGCAGGCCTGCGGCCGAGGCTCGGACGTAGGGGTGGCCGCCCCTCTTGCCCCGGCGGGCGGGACGGGCACTTCGGGCGGCGGGCTTGAAATTCGGGGCGGCGGACAGGGAAATGCGCCGCGGGGTGGCGAAAGTGAAAAAAAAGTCGTAATTTTGACGCCAGTTAGTTCAACAACAACGGATGGAGAGAAACTTTTTCAGGCTGGCCAGTGCCGGAGCCATGCGGCAGGGCCTGTATTTCGGACTGTGGTGGGTGGCAGGCTTTGCCTGCGTCATCGGCAGTTTTTCCTCTTCTTTGGCCGCCCTGCTGGCTTTCTTCTTTTTCTTTGCCGCCCCGATAGCGGGCGGCGTGCTAATGGCCCGCTTCCAGCGCGACAGCGGATGGGGGCGCCTTTCGGTGGGCCAGCTCTACCTGTACGGCGTGATGCTCTATTTCTACGCTTCGGTGTGGCTGGCGGTGGCGGTGTACGTCTACTTCGCCTTTATCGACGACGGCTTTTTCTTCAGCAGCTATCTGGCCTACTTCGAGCGGCCGGAGGTCGAGGCGCTGCTTTCGTCGCCCGGGATGCAGGCGCAGCTTGAGCAAATGACGGGCGGCGTGGGGCTGGAGGCCCTTGTCGGCGAACTGGCCGCGACGAGCCCCGCCGTGTTCGCCGCCAGCGCCATCAACTCGAACCTGCTGGCGGGCCTTTTCCTTGCGCTGCCTACGGCGTGGGTGGTGCGCTATATTCGTGTGACTAAATAAACAATCGCTATAATTTATGGACATTTCAGTAGTTATCCCTTTATATAACGAGGCGGAGAGCCTGCCGGAACTCTTCGAGTGGATAGAGCGCGTGATGAGGGCGAACGGATTTTCGTACGAGGTCATCTTCGTGAACGACGGCAGCACGGACGCCTCGTGGGAGGTCATCGAGGAATTCTGCCGCCGCGAGCCCAACGTCCACGGCATCAAGTTCCGCCGCAACTACGGCAAGTCGCCGGCCCTGTACTGCGGTTTCCGCGCGGCGCAGGGCGACGTGGTCATCACGATGGACGCCGACCTTCAGGACTCGCCCGACGAGATTCCGGCCCTCTACCACATGATTGTCGACGAGGGCTACGACCTCGTCTCGGGATACAAGAAGAAGCGCTACGACCCGCTGTCGAAGACGCTGCCGACGAAGCTCTTCAACGCCACGGCGCGCCGCGTGAGCGGCATCAGGAACCTGCACGACTTCAACTGCGGCCTGAAAGCCTATCGCAAGGAGGTGGTGAAAAACATCGAAGTCTACGGCGAGATGCACCGCTACATCCCGTACCTCGCCAAGAACGCCGGGTTTACGAAAATCGGCGAGAAGGTGGTCCACCACCAGGCCCGCAAATTCGGGCACACCAAGTTCGGCGGCCTGAACCGCTTTGTGAACGGCTACCTCGACCTCCTGAGCCTCTGGTTCCTGAACAGCTTCGGCCTGAAGCCGATGCACGTGTTCGGCTTCCTGGGCAGCGTGATGTTTTTCCTGGGCTTCGTGGCCGTCGTCGTCGTGGGCGCCATCAAGCTCGTCGCCATCGGCAAGGGCGTCCCGGCGCCGCTCGTGACCAGTTCGCCCTACTTCTACATTGCCCTGACGATGATGATTCTGGGCACGCAGCTGTTCGTGGCCGGCTTCCTCGGCGAACTCATCAGCCGCAACGCCACGGAGCGCAACAACTACAAAATTGAAAAAGAAATCTGACGTGGGACGCTGGAAGTGGCTGGCCGCCCTGCCTGCGGCCCTGCTGGCGACGGCGTGCAGCGAGATTGACTGCCCGCTGGAGAACACCGTGGCGCTCAACGTCGGTTTCTACGACGCGGCGGGGGCGCAGTTCGCACTGTCCGATACGCTCACGGTGATGGCCGCCGGGACGGACTCCGTGCTCTTTAACCGGGGCATCGACGTGACGGCACTCAGCCTGCCCATGAGCATGGGGCGAGAGGCCGACACTCTGCTGCTGCGCTTCACCGACATCGACGGGCGCACGGCGACCGACTCGGTCATCATCGGCCATGCCGACAACGTACATTTCGAGAACCTCGACTGTCCGCCCGCCGTGTTCCACTACATCACGTCGGTGCGCTGGACCTCGCACGACGCCTCCGTGCTGCCCCTCGCGGTGGACAGCGTGGAGCTGACCGAACCCAATGTAAACTACGATGCGCGAGAGAATCTTAAGATATACCTTCGTACTCCTTAGCCTGCTGGCCGCGGCGCCGGCCGTCGCCCAAACGCCGGCGGACACCACGGGCCGCCCGGCTGGTGGCCGCGTACGCGGCATACAGTACGTCGAAAGCGACCACGACGCCGAGGCAGCGCGCGAGAAGGCAATCCCCCTGCTGGCGGGCCTGTCGCTGTCGGGCGACGTGGCCGGCCTCGTGATGGCCGCCTTTACGCCGTACGGACAAATCGAGGCGGCCTGCCGCGTCAACCTTAAGGAACGTTTTTTCCCCATCTTCGAGATGGGGTGGGGCGTCAGCGACCACATGGACGAGCTCACCGAGCAGCATTTCAAGGCCAACGCCCCGTATTTCCGCATCGGCTGCGACTACAACGTGGCCAACGACCGCCTCTCGGGCAACCGTATCTACGTCGGCGCAAGGTATGCGTTCAGCTCGTTCAAGTACGACCTCGACGGCCCCGCCCTCAGCGACCCGGTTTGGGGAGGCAGCGTCCCGTACCACTTCGAGGGCGTCAGCGCCTCGTCGCAGTGGGGCGAGCTGGTGCTCGGACTGGATGCGAAAATCTGGAAGTTCTTCCACTTGGGCTGGTCGTTCCGCTACCGGGTGCGCATCAAGCAGAAACGCACTCCGCTCGGGCAACCCTGGTACGTCCCGGGCTTCGGCAAGAACGACCATACCTGCTTCGGCGGTACGTTTAACCTGATATTCGACATATGATAGGGCACGCCGCGATTTTCCTCCTTGCCTTGGCCTTGGCCATGGATTGCTTCACCGTGAGCCTCACTTGCGGAATTATCCAGAAGCGTATGGGCCGGCAGGCTGTCGCTATGGCGCTGACGTTCGGCGCTTTCCAAGGCGGCATGACCCTGCTGGGCTGGGCTGTGGCCGCCTCGTTCAGCCGCTACATCTCCGGCGTGGACCATTGGTTCGCCTTTCTTCTGCTCGCCTTTCTGGGCGGCAAGATGATTTGGGAGGGGATGCACGCCGAGCAGGGCAAGTCCTGCTTCAACCCCTCGAAGCCCGCGACGCTGCTGACGCTGGCCGTGGCCACGAGCATCGACGCGCTGGCCGTCGGTTTCTCGTTCACGTGCATGGGCTTCAGCCGGCTGGCCGCCGTGTTCTATCCGGTCGGGATGATAGCCGCCGTCTCGCTGCTGATGAGCCTCGCCGGCAAGTACATCGGCGTCACCGTGGGCCGGCGCGTCAACTGGCCGGCGGAACAGATTGGCGGCGTCGTGCTCATCCTGATTGGCCTGAAAGTTTTACTCGAACACTTGACCGAATGACCCAGACTGCTCCCCGACGAAAACTCCGCCTGTGGCAACTCCTCTTCCTGCTGCTGCTCTTTGCCGGCACGGCACTCATCCTGCGGCGAAGCAGCACCCGTACGTTCCAGGAGAACGAAGGGTTCATCTTCGGCACGGTTTATCACATCAAGTACGCCCACGACAAGGACTTGGAGCCCGAAATCCGCGAACAACTACAGCGCGTGGACCAATCGCTGTCGATGTTCAACGAACGCAGCGTAATAGCCCGCGTGAACCGCGGTGAAGACGTCGCGGCCGACAGCATGTTTGTCCATGTATTCCGCCTCGCCCGCAAAGTGTCGGAGCAGACCGGGGGAGCTTTCGATATAACGGTGGCGCCGCTGGTCCAGGCGTGGGGATTCGGTTTCAAAAACGCAGAAAACGTGACGCCAGCCATGGTGGACAGCCTGAGGGCCTTTGTGGGTTACGACAAGGCGCGACTTGACGGGCAAAGGGTCATAAAGACGGACCCGAGAGTGATGCTCGACTGTAGCGCCATCGCCAAGGGGTACGGCGTAGACGTCGTGGCGCAGCTCCTTGACCGGCACGGCGTCCGCGACTACATGGTGGAAATCGGCGGCGAAGTCGTCGTCCGGGGGACAAACCCGCGCGGCGCGAAGTGGAGTATCGGCGTGAGCAAGCCGGTGGACGACTCGCTCAGCGTGGCCGGACCTGAGCCGCAAGTGGTGCTCGACGTAACGGACATCGCGCTGGCCACGAGCGGAAACTACCGCCGTTTCTACTATCGCGACGGACGGAAGTACGCCCATACCATCGACCCGCGCACCGGCTACCCCGTGCAGCACTCCCTGCTGTCGGCGTCGGTGCTGGCGTCGGACTGCGCCTCGGCCGACGCCTACGCCACAGCCTTCATGGTCATGGGACTCGAACGGGCCAAAGCCTTTCTGAAAAAACATCCGGAGATTCAAGCCTACTTCATCTATGTCGGTGACGACGGGCGCACCCACACGTGGCACACGGAGGGCTTGAGCAAATACATCAGCAATGGTTGAGACAATGGTGGGGCAAGCAACCTTTTTCGACCGCCTGCTCGAAGTTCCTTTGTTCCAGGGAATCAGCCGCGGCGAGTTCATGGAAATCGTAGGCAAGTACCGGCTGGGATTTCACAGGAAGAAAAACGCGTCGATCATAGTCCGGCAGGACGACGTGTGCGGCAGTCTGGTGTTCGTGCTGGGCGGCGAGTTCTGCCAGGAGCACGAGAGCGACGACCATGGCTTCTCGGTTTGGGAGTGGGGCACCGCACCGGCCGTGATGCAGCCCGAGCGCCTTTTCGGACTGCACAACCGCTACGGCTGGACGGTGAAGGCGGCGAGCCAGGTGCAGCTCCTCGAAATCGACAAGCACTCCGTCGTCGAGATTCTGTCGCAGTTCGAAATTTTCCGGCTCAACTTCCTGAACCTCGTAAGCACCCAGACGCAATACGGGCAGCGGCGCCTGTGGAAATCGCTGCCCGAGTCGCCGGAGAAACGCTTTGCCCGCTTCGTGGCGGACCGCTGCCTGCGCCCGGCGGGACATAAGACGTTGCGCATCGGCATGATCCGCCTGGCCGACGAGCTGGGCGTGACGCGGCTCACCGTGTCGAAAATGCTGCGCGCGCTGGAAAACGACGGCCTGCTCAGCGTCGGACGGCAGCAAATCGACATCCCGTCGCTCGAACAGTTGATTCAGCAACTTTCGTACGGCGGTTAATTTTCCTGTAGAAGAGTTGGGCAAAATTAGAATTTTGCCTATTTTTGCGGGGAAACCGGAGAGAGAAATGAACACTGACACAAAAACATACAAACTAATCAAAGCTTAAACTATGAGTTGGACACTAATTTATTTATTAGCGTTCGCGTTCAGCCTGGCGCTGACAGCGTACATCATCCCCAAGATCCTGGTGATTTCGTTTAAGAAAAAACTGTTCGACGTAGTCGACGCACGAAAAGTCCATACCGGCTACGTTCCCCGCTTAGGCGGCGTTTCCTTCACGCCGACGATCATCATCACTTCGTGCCTGCTCGTCGGTCTGAACATTATCTTCGGCGCGAAGCACAGTATGGCCTTCGCCTATTGGGCGCCCGAGGCGACGCTCTACCTCTGCTCCCTGATTTTCCTCTACCTCGAAGGCATCACCGACGACTTGGTTGGTGTCGGCTACAAGAAGAAGTTCGCGCTCATGTTCTTCGTCGCGTTGATGGTAGTGCTGTCCGGCACGTACATCAGTGACTTCCAGGGCGTGCTGGGACTGCACCGGTTGCCGGCCGTCGTAGGCGGACTTCTGACGATGGTCCTGGTCGTGTTTGTCATCAATGCCATCAACCTCATCGACGGCGTCGACGGTTTGGCCTCGGGCCTGAGTATGCTGGCCTTCTTCTTCTTCTTTGTCATTTTTGCGCAGCTGGGCGACACGCTGTTCGCCGTCCTGGCGCTTATGTCGCTGGGCATGTTGATACCGTTCTGGGTGTACAACGTTTTCGGCAGTATCGAAAAACAGCGCAAGATATTCATGGGCGATACGGGAGCGCAGACCATCGGCCTGCTGCTTAGCGTGCTGGCCATCCGCCTTGCGATGGCCGAGCCTGGCGAACTGCCCTGGCTGACAAATCCGCTGGCTCTCAGTATGACGCTGCTCCTCGTGCCGTGCTTCGACGTGCTGCGCGTCTTCATGTGGCGCCTCCGTCACAAGCGCAACCCGTTCCTGCCCGACAAGGAGCACATCCATCACAAGCTCATGACGATAGGCATGTCCGCCCGTACGTCAATGACCACCATCATTGCCATCGAAGCCTTTTACATACTGCTGAACCTGCTGCTCCTACAGATTCTCAATGTCAACGTAGTCCTGCTCGTCGACATCGTCGCTTATGCCGCGCTGCACATACTGCTCACGCGCATTATCCGGGAGAAAGAGAAAATCAACGCCGCGCAGCAGAACGCTTAAAGGGTGAATGACGCACACGGCGCCTCGGCGCGCTGAAAAAGTGTAGTCCCCGTAAAAACAAGTGTAGTCCCAGAAATTTCTATCGTAGCGATAGGATTTTCTGGGACTACACTTGTTTTTACCGTCTCGGCGTCCGCCCTTTCACTCGACAATCCCGAGTTCGCGCCAGCGGGCGAGCAGTTCGCCTGCGTCGGTCAGGGCGGTTTCGGGACTTACGTCGTAGGCCTCGGTCAGCCGGTCGGCCGCATCCTGGACGCTGAAGTCGGCGCCTTGCAGTTTCTCCCACAAATGGGCCGCCGACTCGTTGAGACTGATGATTTTGCTGAAGTCGATGTTCTCCAAGCCAGAAGCCACAATGACTTTCTCGCCGCAAACATCCCTAAGTTCAAAGCCTTTTTTGATTCTCATGGTTTTTCGTATGGATAGGATGATGAAAAAAGTTTCAGCCAGACAAGGCGATAGAAGGCGAGCAGATAGCGCCGGACGGGCCGCAGCCGCGTCCATACGGCCGAATAGAGGCGCCACTTCAGGCCGTCCGTTGCGTCGGGGACGGTGCGCCCCTTGCGCAGGAAGCCCGTAGCCCGGCCTATGACGTCGCTGCGGCGGCACAGCTCGACACCGGCGACATTGCCGTCGCCCATCAGGACGAGGCGGTCGCCGTCCATGCCTATGACACGGTGGAGTACGTATTTCCCGGGCGCCACTTCCGCCAGTACGGCGTCGCCCTTGTGCGGGTCGGCGCAGGGGGCAATGATGGCCTTGTCGCGCCGGTCTTCCAGAAAAGGGCGCATGCTGACGCCCCGCACGCTCAGCGTGACGCTGTGGCCCTCGCTGACGAGGCGGCGCACTTCCTCGATGAGCGCGGCGTTGGGGAGACTGACTACGCGCGGCATGTCAGGGTGTCGTGACAGAGGTGGGCGGCGGCCTCGTCGGGGAGGCAGCGCAGGTGGAAGGCGGGAATGAGTTTCACAAAGTCGCCGACCGTGGTGCAGATGGCGTCGTACGTGGGCTTGTCCCAAACCATCGTGGAGCACGACGAAAGTATCGAGGCAAACGCGGCTACGGGCGTCTCGCGGCGGATGGCGTTTGCCGGCCATTGCTCCAGGCGCGTGATGGCGCCGACCGGGACGGACAGGTTGCGGTAGCAGGGCGTCTTTCCGCTCCAAGGCGTACCGAATACGACGGGCGTCCCGTCCATGATGCGCACGGCGGGGTTGTCGTCGTTCAGCAGGTCTGACCCCTCGACATGGCTGAGCCATAGCCGGGCGTGGGTGCTTTTTCCTGTCCCGCTCCTGCCGAGAAAAAGGAAGCCCCTTCCCGCGTTCATCACCACGGAGGCGTGCATAAGTACCGTCCCGCGGGGAGCGGCGGCAAAGGCGAACAGAATCATCAGCGCGTTGTTGAGGGCGAAGGCCCGTTGAGCCGTTGTGCCGAAAAGGCGGATGCGCCCCTCACAGAAACTGTCCGACACGCGGAGTACACCGGTCAGGCTGCCGCCCACGTCGCTGATGTGGAACAAGTACTCCCCCCGCTTATGCCAGACGCCGTGGTTGGCACCGCCGCAGTCGAACTGCCCGATTTCGTCGTAGCCCTCGACCGACAAATCGAGCGACTCGTCGACAGCGAGGGCAAAGAGGAGCGCCCCGGACGCTTCGTGCTGTACGAAAGGGGCATAGGACGGAAGCAGGCTCGGCACGTCGGTCCCGTCGGGCAGGCCGACCTTAAACGTGTGGCCGGCTACGCGGAATAAGCAGGTCAGCATAAGCGATGGGCGGGATTGCGGTCTACTCATGGCCGTGCTCGATAAGTTGCTGCTGCGTGACGGTCATGAAGCGGAACTGCTCCGATGCGAGTTCCTTGACGTAATAGTCTTTTTCCTTCTGTAGGTGGTGGAGCACTTTCTGGCGTTTCTTTTCGACCGCGGCTTGGCTCTTGTCGAAAAAGACGGCGGGCACGTCGTGCTGGCGGCCGAGTGCACGTTCGGTAAACTGCTTCAGTTGTGCGCTGTAGAGCGAGCGCCCCGTCAGGAAGCCCGTCCCCTTGGCCAGCACGACGCTGTCGAGACGCTGGACGGGGGTGACGTAGGCGACGGAGTCGCTGAAGTTGGTCGTGACGCCGAAGAGGTAAACGCTCCGACCCTGAGCGCGCAACGACGGGCACAGGCAGACCGTCAGGACGGTGAGCAGGCCGATGGTAGTGAGGCTTCGTTTCATAACGAGGCAAAGTTACGGAATTTTGCGAAACTGCGACGGAGTGCCACGGTCGTTTTCGCGGATTTTCGCAGGGCTGGAAAATTCAGCCGAGGTAAGATTTCAGGATTTTGTCCTTTTGGCTGCGCAGCTGGCGCAGGGCGCGGTCCTTGAGCTGGCGGGTGCGCTCGCGGCTAAGGCCCAGCTTGATGGCAATTTCGTTGAGCTCAGTCTCATGGCAGCCGATGCCGAAGTACATGTGCAGGATGGTGCTTTCGCGCTCGGGCAGCTTGGCCAGGACGCGCTCTATCTCGCAGGCGAGCGACTCGCCGATGAGCTGTTTGTCCGACGTTCCGCTGTTCGACACCATAAGGTCCACCATGGCGCCCTCGTCGTCCGTGATGGGGGCATCGACGGACAGATGGCGGTTGGCCGAGGTGAGCGTGTCGGCCACGCGGCTGACAGGTTGCCCGATTCCCTCGGCGATTTCGTCGAGGGTGGGACGGCGTTCGTGCGTCTGGAGGAACTCGTTGAGGAAAGTGTTGATTTGCGAGAGGGTGACGACACGACTCAGCGGCAGGCGTACGAGGCGCCCGTCCTCGGCGAGGGCCTGAAGGATGGACTGCCGTATCCACCACACGGCGTAGCTGATGAACTTGAAACCGCGGCTTTCGTCGAATTTCTGGGCGGCGGTGATGAGCCCCATGTTGCCTTCGTTGATGAGGTCGTCGAGGGCGAGTCCCTGACCTTGGTACTGCTTGGCCACGGATACGACGAAGCGAAGATTGGCGCGGGTCAGCCTGTCAAGAGCGCGCTGGTCGCCCTCACGAATGAGGCGTGCGAGGCGCACTTCCTCCTCGCAGTCGATACGTTCCTCGCGGTTGATGTCGCAGAGGTACTTCTCGATGGAAGTACTCTCGCGGTTGGTGATGCTCGAGGCAATTTTGAGTTGTCGCATAGCCCTGTGTTTTTGTACGCGGAGCCAAATATAATACTTTCTGACAACTCCAAGGTTTTTTGTGGCTTTTTTCTGCAAAAAAATTCCTGCCACCGATGTTGGTGGCAGGAATTCCGTGCGTACGAAGGGCGTTCGGAAGCCCTTTCTCCGTAATCTATTACTTCTTGTCGCTGTCTTTCTTTTCGCCCAGTTCGACGGTGAAGCTGCGGGGCAGGCCGCTCTGTGTCTTGGCACGAATCCAGAGGATGCGGTCGGTAGTCATGTTGGCCTCCTTGACTGCCTCTTCGAAATCTTCGCGGGTGCGCATCTGGCGGTCGTTTACCTGAAGCAGGATGAGCCCCTTGGTCATGCCGGCTTCCTTCATCTTTCCGTCGCGTATGGCTGTGATGACGAGTCCGTAGCCTAAGTCGAACTCGCGTTTCTCCTGGTCGGTCAGCGGGCGCAGGGCCACGCCCATGGCGTCGACGTCGATGTTCGTCACGGCCGTTGTGGTGCCTTGCGCGTTGCGCAGCGTGACTTTGGCGGTATGCTTCTTCTTGTCGCGCAGGTAGGTCACGGTGACTTCGTCGCCCGGTCGCTGCTGGAGCGACTCTTCCTGTAGCTCGGCCATCTTGTGTATCTCTTTGCCGTTGACGGCGATGAGGACGTCGCCCGCCTGGAGTCCGGCGTCGGCAGCGGCGCCGTCGGCGCTGACTTCGGCGATGTACACGCCCGTAACGGTGCCGAGGTCCACATCCTTGCCTTTTTCTTTCTGCGTGTCGATGTAGAGCGAGACGTCTTGTCCGACGATGCCGAAGAGGGCGCGCTGCACGCTGCCGAATTGCTTAATGTCCGCCACGACGCGGTTCATGATAGTTGTCGGGATAGCAAAGCCGTAGCCCGAGAACGAGCCGGTCTGGGAGTAGAGCATGGCGTTGATACCGACGAGCTCACCCTGCGCGTTGACCAAGGCTCCGCCCGAGTTTCCGGGATTAATGGCAGCGTCGGTCTGGATAAAGGATTCCAGATTGTTGGCACCCAGCGTGCGCGCCTTGGCGCTGACGATACCGGCCGTCACGGTCGAGGTGAGGTTGAACGGGTTGCCCACGGCCAGCACCCACTCGCCGAGCTTCAGGTTGTCGCTGTTGCCGATGGTGATGGCAGGGAAATCGCTGCCTTCGATTTTGATAAGCGCGAGGTCCGTATCCTTGTCCTGTCCGATGATACGGGCTTTGAATTCGCGGTTGTCGTTGAGTTTCACGGTGATTTCGTCAGCCTGGTCGACAACGTGGTTATTCGTCACGATGTAGCCGTCCGTCGAGATGATGACGCCCGAACCGGCCCCCTTGCGTGGCGGGGTTTGCACCTGTTGCTGGCGCTGGCCCGGATTGCCGAAGCCGAAAAAGTCGCCGAAGAAGTCGTCGAAAGGATTGTAGTAGCGCACGGTGCGCGTTTCGCCGGCGGTGGTGGTACGGATGTAGACGACGGAATTGACGGACTTTTCGGCCGCATACGTGAGGTCTACGGGCTGACCCGGCGCCGGAGTGTTGGCGGCCGGTGACGTACAGCCGAGGCAAAAGGCCAAGGCTAAAGTTCCAAACATTTTGCTGTTCATAAGTCTGAGTGCTATTTGGGTTTCTTACTTCTTGCTCTTTGTGAGCGCAAAAATAATGCCCAAAAGTCGTGTGTCAGCCCCAAATGTCTGAAAAAGTGCCCTGTCTTTCCTTTCTTTTAACAATGAGCTGAACTGGCTTAACAGCGGTTAGAGTTGACGCCTCGTGCTTTTTACATTCCTTTACCCGCTGAGTGCGGGCGGGTGGGGCCGGCGCGCCGCTCACAGCCGCAGCGCGGCCTTGCTTTGGCGGGGATGCGACAAGCGTAGTCGCCGGAAAAACAAGTGCTACGATAGAAAATCCTGTCGCTGCGTCAGTTTTTTCTGTCGTAGCACTTGTTCCGGGCAAGGCTGCGCCTATGCAGGCGTGCAGCCCGGGACATCCGGAGTGCGCCGAAAACGAAACGACCGGGGCGGTCCTCCTTGGGGGGACCGTCCCGGTCGTGATGCGGGGGACTGACGCTGGGGTCAGTTGGCCATGTCCGAGATAAACTTGATGCGCACCAGGCGTATCTCCTCCTCCGTGTACTCGTCGCCGAGTTCGTCGATGGCGTCCTCAAGGTTGTCCGTGTCAGATTCCTTGAAGTAGAGGTAAATGTCCTCGATGCGTTCTTCGTCCATGACGTCGTTCAGGAAGTAATCAATGTTGATTTTGGTGCCCGAATAGACGATGGCCTCGACCTCGTCGAGGAGTTCGTCGAACTCAATGCCCTTGGCGACGGCAATGTCGTCGAGGGCCACCTTGCGGTCGATGCTTTGGATAATGCTGACCTTGAGCTTCGACTTGTTGGCGACGGTGCGGATGCGCAGATCTTCGGGCCGCTCAATCTCGTTCTCCTCGCAGTGACGCTTGATGAGGTCGCAGAATTTCTGGCCGTAGCGTTTGGCCTTTCCGGCGCCGACGCCGGGAATGTTCTGTAACTCCTCGAGCGTTTCGGGGTAGATGGTGGCCATAGCCTCGAGCGAGGGGTCCTGAAAAATAACGTACGGGGGGACGTCAAGTTCCTTGGACATTTTCTTGCGTAAGTCCTTGAGCATGCCGTAGAGCACGGGGTCGACCGCACAAGCCCCACCGCTTTGCATGGGGACTTCGTTCTCGGCTTCGTCGAAGTCGCGGTCTTCCACGACCTTGAAGCTGACGGGATTGTCGATAAACTCGCGGCCCTTTTCCGTTACCTTCAGGACACCGTAGTTTTCGACATCCTTGCGCAGGTAGCCGGCAATGACGGCTTGCTGTATGATCGCACTCCATAGTTGCTCGCTATCGTCTTCGCCGCAGCCGAAAAGTTCGAGCTGGTCGTGCTTGTGGGCGAGAACTTCCTCCGTTTTCTTACCCATGACGATGTCCTTGATGTAATCGTCGGTGAAGTTCTCTTTGCAGGCGAGTATGATCTCGAGTACGTTGCTTAGTTGATTTTTTGCTTCCACTTGTTTTTGAGGCGTTAAGCAGTTATCGCAATTACCACAGTTGTCGTGAGGATATTCCTCGCCGAAATAGTGCAACAGCAGCTTGCGTCGGCAAACAGCGGACTCGGCATAGGCGGCAGTTTCCTTGAGCAGTTGGCGACCGATGTCCTGCTCTGCGACAGGCTTGCCCTCCATGAATTTCTCCAGTTTCTGCAAGTCTTTGTGCGAGTAGAACGCGATGCACAGTCCCTCACCGCCGTCGCGGCCTGCCCGGCCGGTCTCTTGGTAGTAGCCTTCCAGACTTTTGGGAATATCGTAGTGTATGACGAACCTGACGTCGGGTTTGTCGATGCCCATGCCGAAGGCGATGGTTGCCACAATGACATCGATTTTCTCCATGAGGAAGTCATCCTGTGTCTGGGAGCGAGTGGCGGAGTCCATGCCGGCATGGTAGGCCTGAGCCTTGATGTCGTTGGCACGAAGCACTTCGGCCAATTCCTCCACGCGCTTTCGGCTCAGACAGTATATAATGCCGCTTCGTCCGCTGTGTTGCCGGATAAATTTGATGATTTCTTTGTCTATGTCTTTCGTCTTGGGACGAATTTCATAGTAAAGGTTCGGACGGTTGAACGAACTCTTGAATTCCTTGGCGTCGACGATGCCGAGGCTTTTCTTTATGTCCGTCCTGACCTTGTCGGTCGCCGTCGCAGTCAGTGCAATGACGGGCGCATTTCCGATTTCGTTGATGATGGGCCGAATCCTGCGATATTCTGGCCGGAAGTCGTGGCCCCATTCTGAGATGCAGTGCGCTTCGTCGATGGCGTAGAACGAGATTTTGATGTTCCGGAGAAAATCGACATTCTCTTGTTTGGTCAACGATTCGGGGGCTACGTAAAGCAGTTTCGTTTTGCCCGAAAGTATGTCTGCCTTGACTTGGTCGATAGACGACTTGTTCAGCGACGAATTGATAAAGTGGGCAATGCCGTTCTCCTCGCTCATGTGGCGCACGGCGTCGACCTGGTTTTTCATCAGAGCAATAAGGGGGGAAATGACAATGGCCGTACCCTCCATCAGCAGGGAGGGCAACTGGTAGCAAAGCGACTTGCCTCCACCGGTCGGCATGAGCACGAATGTGTCGTTGCCTTCCATCAGATTGCGGATAATGGCCTCTTGATCGCCCTTAAATGTGTCAAAACCGAAGTGCCGTTTAAGTGCTTCGTTCAGGTTCACCGTTGCTTTCATATCTCTGATGCGTTTTATCTCCACTGTAACAAGAAAAGGGACCAGCCTGCGCCTTGACGGCGCGACAGCCCGCTTTCACATTCCGTTAACTAAACAAAGATATAAACAAGTTTCGATAACTTGTATCGTTTTCCCTCATAAAAAAAGAGAAAAGGTCGAATTTCTTTCTTCTTGTCTCGTTTTACTGCATGTTGCGGTCCGTTTTTTCGAGTTGTGCCTTGGCGTAGTCCAACGTCACGGTGAATGTTTTTTCCCGTTTTGACGGCGACTCGAACATGGCGTCAATCATGATGCTCTCGACAATGGAGCGCAGTCCGCGCGCACCGAGTTTATACTCTACGGCTTTGTCGACGATGTAGTCCAACGTTTCGGGAGCGAACGTCAGCTCCACGCCGTCCATGGCAAAGAGCCGGACGTACTGTTTGACAATGGAATTTTTCGGCTCGGTGAGGATGTTGCGCAAGGCGGAGCGGTCGAGCGGACTGAGGTACGTGAGTACAGGAAGGCGGCCTATGATCTCTGGAATCAGGCCGAACGACTTGAGATCCTGCGGCTGGATGTACTTCATCAGGTCACCCTTGTCGATCTTCTTGACATTCTGCACGGAGGTGTAGCCTACTACGTGCGTGTTCATGCGCTGGGCGATTTTCTTCTCGATGCCGTCGAACGCACCACCACAGATAAACAGGATATTCTTGGTGTCTACCTGCGTGTACTCCTGGTCCGGATGTTTGCGGCCGCCCTTGGGCGGAACGTTGACCACGGAACCCTCGAGAAGTTTGAGCAATCCCTGCTGTACGCCTTCGCCGCTGACGTCGCGTGTGATGGAGGGGTTGTCGCTCTTACGGGCTATCTTGTCGATTTCGTCAATGAAGACGATGCCGCGCTCGGCGCGTGCCACGTTGTAGTCGGCCACCTGAAGCAGGCGCGAAAGGATGCTCTCGACGTCCTCGCCGACGTATCCGGCCTCCGTGAACACCGTGGCGTCAACGATGGTGAACGGCACGTCGAGTTGGCGCGCGATGGTGCGGGCCAGCAGGGTTTTGCCCGTTCCGGTAGAACCGACCATGATGATGTTCGACTTTTCGATCTCTACGCTGTCGTCCTCGTCTTTTTGCTTCAACCGCTTGTAATGGTTGTACACGGCTACGGCAAGATGGCGTTTTGCGTCGTCCTGTCCGATGACGTACTGGTCCAGGTAGGCTTTTATCTCCTTGGGTTTGGGCAATCGGTCCAAGTCGATTTTCTCGGGCTGTCCTTCTATCTGCGGCTTGGCTTCCTTGACGATGAGATAGGCCTGCTCGGCACAATCGTTGCAGATGCAGCCTGTACTGCCGGTGATGAGCAGACCGACTTGGTCCTCGCTCCGTCCGCAGAAGGAGCAGGTTCTAGGCGTTTTCATTTTCGTTCGTGGATTTGGAGGCTTCGCCGGCAGGTGCTTTCTTTTCCTTCTGGTTGACAAGCACCCGGTCAATCATGCCGTACGCTTTGGCTTCGTCAGCGGTCATCCAGTAGTCGCGGTCGGAGTCGGCCCAGACTTTGTCGAAGTCCGTGTGCGAGTGTTCGGCTATAATGGTGTATAGTTCTTTCTTCAGTTTCTGGATTTCGCGGGCCGTGATTTCGATGTCCGAGGCCTGACCCTGTGCGCCGCCCATCGGTTGGTGTATCATCACGCGGCTGTGGGTTAGGGCGAAGCGCTTTCCTTCAGCACCGGCCACGAGCAACACGGCTGCCATCGAAGCGGCCATACCCGTGCAAATGGTGGATACGTCGCTGCTGATGAACTGCATGGTGTCGTAGATGCCGAGGCCGGCGTACACGGAGCCGCCCGGCGAGTTGATGTAGATGGAGATGTCCTTCTCAGGGTCGGCCTGATCGAGATAAAGCAGCTGGGCCTGAAGCGTGTTGGCGGTGTAGTCGTCAATAGCGGTGCCCAGGAAAATGATACGGTCCATCATGAGGCGCGAAAAGACGTCCATCTGCGTCACGTTGAGCTGGCGCTCCTCAAGGATGTAGGGGTTGAGATACTGGTTTTGGCTCTTGATTACGTCGTCGAGCACCTGGGAATTCAGCCCGTAGTGTCGCGTCGCAAATTTTCTGAAATCATCCATAACAATCTTTATTATCGTCTGTGTAAACAAGTAGACTAAGTAGACTACCTCTGCACGTGTGTCTCCCAGCAAGCCGGAACGAAGCACACCGACGTAGTTTACTTAGTCTACTTATGTGATTATATGTGTGTGCTTACTGGAAAAGTTTGTTGAATTCCTCGACCGAGACCGTCTTGTGGTTGAGCGTGACGACAGGTTTTACGGCCAAGGCCAGCTTGGTGTCGATGCAGCGCTCTACAAGCCCGTTGACCTGATTTTTGTCCTTCAGCATTTGTGCGGCATATTGCTCTACGTATTCTTCGGGTACGTTGGTCATACCGTATTGGGCAAACTGCATGCGCGTTACGTTGCGGGCGGCTTCCTTAAGGTCGTTGTCGTCTACCTTGATGCCGAACTGCTCGACAAGTTGGTTCTTCGTGAGACCCCATTTGAGGTCTTCGATACTCTTGGGGTAGTTTTCCTCGATGGCTTTGTCGTCCTTGTCGGGGTTGTTGGCTTTGATAATGCGTTTGAGCAGGGCGTCGGGGAATGTAAGTTCGCCGACCTTCTTGTCGAGGTAGCTGCGGAGGTCGAGGAGCAGGCGGTAGTTGCTGTCGGCCTCGAACTGCGTTGACATGCCTTCCTTGATCTTGGCGCGGAATTCTTCTTCGCTCTTTACTTCGTCCTTGCCCATTACCCTGTCGAAAAGCTCTTGATTGATTTCGGCCGGTACGAAACGGCTGATTTCCTCGACTTGGAAAGAGAAGTTTCCCTTGTGAGCGTCTACGTCTTCTTTCTTGATTTTCAGGATGGAGGCAATTTCGGCATCGGCTCCTTCATAGGCTTCACCGAGGTTGAATGTGATGACATCGTTTACCTTGGCGCCGTCAAACGCTTTGGCAGTCTCTTTGTTCTTAAAGAATGTCGGCATGAGCGAAGCCTTCTCGACCTGGATGCCTCCTTCGAGGGGCTGGCCTTCGGCGTCGAGCTCGGCGAGCAGTCCGCGCAGGATATCGCGGTCCTGATACGTGTCAGCTTTTTCAGGATGGCCGAGCTGCTGGGCGTGCATCTTCACCTGGTTGTCAACCTGTTCGTCGCTCACCTCAATGTCGTAGAAATCAATGGTGTCCTGATCGCTGAGCTCAACCTTGAAGTCGGGGGCCACGGCGATGTCGAAAATAAACTCAAAGTTGTCCTGGCTGGCAAAGTCAGGAGCCTGCTGCTTTTCGTTAACGAGCGGCTCGCCCAGCATGTTGATATTGTTCTCCTTGAGGTAGTCAAAGAGTTTTTCGGACAGTATCTTGTTGATTTCTTCTGCTTTGGCTTCGGTGCCGAACTGCTTTTTCACAAGGCTCATGGGCACCTTTCCGGGGCGGAATCCCGGCATCCGTACTTTCTTGCTGTAATCTTTCAGCGTTTTTTCGACCTGTTTCTCGTAATCGGCCTTTTCCATCTGGATGGTCAGCAGACCGTTTACTTTGTCAGCGTTCTCAAATGAAATGTTCATCGTAGCGATTGATACTTATTGTGTTATTATTCTGATTATGTCCGTAGTAGGCGTGCAAAAATAGCACTTTTCTTTTATTCGTTCAAGCCTGCGGGGGCTTAATTCGCGTTTTGGCCGATTTGACGGTGGCTGCGGGCGGTCAGCATTTGAGGGCGCCAATGATGTCGCGCACGTCGCCGACACCATGTGCGTCGAGCCAGGCATCGATGCCGTCTACGACCTTTTCGCTGACGGCCGGATCCACAAAATTGGCCGTGCCGATTTCAACGGCCGTGGCTCCGGCCATGAGGAATTCGATGGCGTCAGTGGCATTCATGATACCGCCCAGTCCGACAATAGGGATTTTGACCGCGCGTGCCACTTGCCACACCATACGCAGGGCGATGGGTTTCACGGCCGGGCCGGACAGACCGCCGGTAGCGATACTGAGCACGGGGCTGCGCCGCTCGATGTCGACGGCCATGCCCATGAGCGTGTTGATAAGCGATACGGCGTCGGCGCCGCAGTCCTCGACAGCGCGGGCGATGTCAGCGATACTTGTCACGTTGGGCGACAGTTTCACGATGAGTGTCTTGGGATAAGCGGCCCGCACGGCGCGGACAACAGATGCGGCGCCTTCGCACGTCACGCCGAAAGCCATGCCGCCATCCTTGACGTTGGGACACGAGATGTTGAGCTCGATGGCGGGGATACGGTCGAGCGCAGCGATGCGCGCGGCACACTCGGCGTAGTCCTCCGGGCTGGAGCCAGAGACGTTGACCACTACGTGCGTGTCGAGATTCTTTATCTGCGGATATATTTCCTGGCAGAAGTAATCAACGCCCTTATTCTGCAAACCCACACAGTTGAGCATACCGCCTGCCGTCTCGTAC
The DNA here is from genome assembly GCA_944322325.1 of uncultured Alloprevotella sp. Lineage (GTDB taxonomy): Bacteria > Bacteroidota > Bacteroidia > Bacteroidales > Bacteroidaceae > Alloprevotella. Next base: position 10,917 of record CALUOQ010000001.1, on the reverse strand, counting down.
ATGCGGGGATAAGGATTGCCCTCGCGGGGGCGCAGCGTGGTACCCTTTACGATGATGCCGCCGAGACGGTCGAGACGTACAAAGTCGGCATATTCCAGACCGTAGCCGAACGTGCCCGAAGCCGTCATGACAGGATTGCGGAGGCTGAGATTGCCGATATTTACTTGGAGTTGAGCCATTTCAGTCGTTTTATATTAAACACGGGACCTTCCTTACAAACACATACGTTACCCTCCGTCGTATCTTCAACGCAGCACAGACAGGCGCCCAGCCCGCAGGCCATGCGGTTCTCGAGCGATGCCTCGCAAGGTGTGCCGGTGGCTTCGGCATAGCGCGCCACGGCCACCATCATGGGTTTCGGGCCGCATGTGGCGATGGCGTCGAAGCGTTCAGACGCCAGCATGGGGTGTTGCGTGACGAAGCCTTTCGCGCCCATAGAGCCGTCTTCCGTGGTGGTCTCGACGCGTCCTATGCGTTTGAAAGCGTCAAGTTGCAGAAGGTCGCCCTTTGTACGGGCACCCAACAGAAAGATGGGCTCGCAGCCCCGGCGGCGCAATTCGTCGCCGTAGTAGAGTAGGGGAGCCGTACCTACGCCGCCACCTACGAGCAGGTAGCGGCCACCGCCCGTCGTCGGGAGAGTGAATCCATTGCCCAAGGGCAGCAGACAGTTCACCGTATCACCCGCTACAAGCCGGCCGAGCGCACGTGTGCCATTGCCGACTTCATGGACGAGGAGCCAGAGTTCGTTTCGTTCCTGGTCGACAAAATTAATGGAAATGGGACGCCGTAACAGTGTCGTAGCCGAATGGTCCACGCGGACTTCGACAAACTGGCCCGGCCACATAGCGGGCAGAGGACGCGCCGCGTCGGTGAGCCGCAGCAGTACGTGCGTCGCGTTCAGGCGCTCCACGGCCGCCACGGTCAGGTCGATAAGTTGTTTCGTCATGGTGCGAATGTTTGCTGTGTGCCTGCAAAGTTAATTCAATTCGCCCGATGGCGCACACGGGCGGTACACAAAAATGGCGTTTCGCAACGTGCAACTTTTTCGGCAGATGGTTTTTGCTTTCGTACACACCGGTCAGTCGGGCCGGGTCTGCACCCGAAGCGCGACAGGAAGCAATTGTGCCGCCGATGACTTTCATAAAGTTATTTCTCGCGCCGTACAATTATGGGAAAGACATGGGTAACATTTCGGATGGTTACGCCGGGAAACATGGGCGCATACAAAAGCGAGCGGCCGCTCCCGAACAGGGCAACCGCACGCTTTCAATGTTTACGGTAAGAAGTCGTGGCGCTTTATTGCAGACTTCCTCCGGCGATGTCCAGCAACTCGCTCGTGATGGCCTGCTGACGCGATTTATTGTATTGTAACGTGAGGTCGCGTAACAGTTCGTCTGCGTTGTCCGTAGCGACCTGCATGGCTACCACGCGGGCGGCGTGTTCGCTGGCCAGACTGTCGAGCAGGGCGGCATACAGCTTCAGGCAAAGGGTTTGAGGCACGAGACGCTTCAGCACCTCAGCGGCCGAAGGTTCGACGATATAGTCGGTAGACGCAACAGACTGACCTTGGGACAATCCTTCTTGCCCATCTTCGTCGACCGTCACCGGCAGTAACGTCTCGCGCTGGAGTATCTGTCTGGACGTGCTCTTGAAGTGGTGGTAAATCAGCTCCACACGGTCAATGCTCCCCTCCGAGAATTGCTGCATCAAGCCGCGCACCAAGGCGGCCGCCTCTGCATAAGACGGATGGTCGAGCAGGGAAGCGCGGTCGGTGTCGACAGTCAAGCCAAGCCGACGTACAGCCTCGGCAACCTTACGGCCAATGGGGATGACGCTGACTTCGACACCCGTTTGGCGGTACTCGTCGAGCGTCTGGCGGAGCTTGCGGATGACATTGGCGTTGAAACCGCCACAGAGGCTGGAGTTGGACGAAACAGCGACCAACACGACGTGGCCGGGTTGTCGCACGGTGGCCAGCGGAGTGGTCACGTCGCCATGGAGTCCGCTTACGAAAGCCGTCATGATATGGGACAATTGCCGCTCGTAGGGACGCATACTCTCAATGGCCTGCTGGGCTTTGTGTAACTTAGAGGAAGCCACCATTTTCATCGCACTCGTAATTTTGCGGGTGCTCTGCACAGAAACGATTCTTGTCTTGACTTCTTTTAGCGATGGCATAGGGCTAAGCTACTATTTGTATTGTCCGGACACGCTTGCTGCGACTTGCTCTATCGTCTGACAAATCGAGTCGCTCAGCACGCCGCGTGAAAGCTCGTCGAGCACGTCTTCCTTGTGCGTCGAACGCAGGATTTGCAGGAAACCGGTCTGGAACTCACTAACCTTGTCGAGGGGGACGTCAGCCAGCAGTCCGTGGGTGCCGCAATAGAGAATAGCCACCTGTTCGCCGACCGGCATGGGGCTGTATTGCGGCTGGACGAGCAGGCGATTGTTCTTGCGTCCGCGGTCAATGGTCATGGCCGTAACAGCATCCATGTCTGAAGAGAACTTGGAGAAGGCTTCAAGTTCGCGGTACTGCGCTTGGTCGATTTTCAGCGTTCCGGCAATCTTCTTCATACTCTTAATCTGAGCCGCACCGCCTACACGCGAAACGGAAATACCGACATCAATTGCCGGACGGAAGCCTTGGTTGAACAGGTTGGTGTCCAAGTAAATCTGTCCGTCAGTGATGGAAATGACGTTGGTCGGGATGTAGGCCGATACGTCGCCAGCCTGCGTTTCGATGATAGGCAAGGCCGTCAGCGAGCCGCCGCCGACCACGTGGCCCACCATACACTCAGGCAAGTCGTTCATCTGACGGGCTACCTCGTCCTGCGCATTGATTTTCGCGGCGCGCTCAAGTAAACGGGAGTGCAGATAGAATACGTCGCCAGGGTATGCCTCACGGCCGGAGGGCCGACGCAGGATAAGCGAAATCTCGCGATAGGCTACGGCCTGTTTCGAGAGGTCGTCGTAGACAACGAGGGCGTGCTTGCCGCGGTCACGGAAATACTCGCCGATGGCAGCACCGGCAAACGGTGCGTAGTACTGCAAGGCCGCAGCGTCGGCCGCCGTAGCCGAGACGACGATGGTATAGGGCATTGCACCATGGGTTTTCAGCGTATCGACGATGTTGGCCACAGTAGAGGCTTTCTGCCCCACGGCCACGTAGATGCAATAAACTGGGTCGCCCTTCTCGTAGTTTTCCTTTTGGTTGATAATAGTGTCGATGGCAATGGCGGTTTTGCCGGTCTGGCGGTCACCGATGATAAGTTCGCGTTGTCCGCGGCCTATAGGTATCATGGAGTCGACAGCCTTCAGACCGGTCTGTAAGGCCTGGTTGACCGGCTGGCGATAGATTACGCCCGGTGCCTTGCGGTCGAGGGGCATCAGGAATTTCTCGCCTTCGATAGGAGCGCCTCCGTCGATGGGCTTTCCCAAGGGCGTGATGACACGTCCCAACATGTTTTCGTTGACTTCAATGGAAGCTACTTTTTTTGTGCGTCGGACGGTCTGGCCTTCCTTGATGCCTTCCGTAGCTCCCAGAAGCACGACGCCCACGTTGTCTTCCTCCAAGTTCATGGCTACGGCCATCGTTCCGTTTTCGCACTCGAGCAACTCGTTGGCTGTAACGTTCCGGAGACCGTAAACGCGAGCCACACCGTCGCTCACTTGAAGGACGGTGCCGACCTCCTCGAAGCCCACGCTGACGTTGATGTCCTGCAACTGCTGCAGGAGTACCTCGGAAACTTCACTGGGTTTGATTTTATTTGACATGCTTCTCTGTTATCTTACTTTATCGTTTTAATCGTTCGCAATAGAGTTAACATAGCTGTTTCCTCAAAGAGCGTAACTGGGCATGAAGACTTGCGTCGAGCCTGTATGTGTCATACTCGAGCACAAAACCGGCCCCGATTGTCGGGTCAATTCGGGTTTCGAGGTCTACTTCTCCGCCAGCGCTTTGTTCGACAAAAGCACGAATTCGCGCCAAAGTGGCAGGAGCGACTTCAGCAGAAACGGTCAGACACCCGGTCACTACATTCTTATAGCGTCGGTATAGTGTCAGATAAGAGCGGGCGATGAAGTGCAACATGTCCAAGCGACCATTCGTGATGATCAGCTGGATGAAACGAGACGTCACGTCGGACATCGTACCTCCGAAAGCGGTTGCAAGGACGTCTAAGGCTTGCACACGACTGACCATGGGGTTCAGCAATGCGGTCTGCAACTGCGGAACACGCAAGTAAGTCTGCGTCAATGTGCACATCTCCTGATAGACTGAATCCTCACAGCCTTGGCGGATAGCATACTTCAGCAAAGACTTTGCGTAACGAACTGAAATGATTCCGATATCCATGACTTACTCTATCATTTAGTGACCAACTCGTCCAGCATCCGGTCAATCATCTTGGATTGCGCCGGCGCGTCGTCCAATTGTTTAAGGAGCACTTTTTCCGCAATAGTCAGGGAAAGGTCTGCCACTTGCCCCTTGATTTCGAGCAAAGCGTTGTCCTTTTCGTGCTGAATCTGCGCTTTAGCGTCCTCAAGCATTTTCTGGGCTTCGATTTGTGCCTTGATGCGTGCGTCCTTGACAATCTGGTCGCGAGTGGCCATCGCTTCCTTCAGGATTTGTGCCTGCTGTTCGCGGGCTTCCTTCAGGATTTTTTCACTTTCGACTTTGATGTGGGCCAGCTTCTCGTTAGCTTCACGGGCGCTTTTCAGGGATCCGTCAATATAGGCCTTACGTTCGTCCACCATCTTGACAATGACGGGGAAACCGAACTTAGCCAGCAGGACGAATACGACCAAAAAGGCCAGAAGCATCCAAAAAAGCAACCCAAAGTCAGGGGTAAAAAAGGACGGCATTGTGACCTTTAGCTTAGAAGATACACAACAGACAGATAACGACGGCAAACAGGGCAACACCCTCGACCAAAGCCGCGATAATAATCATATTCGAACGGATATCGCTCGTGGCTTCGGGCTGGCGGGCGATAGCCTCCATGGCTGCTCCGCCGATTTTACCTATACCTAAACCGGCACCTACGGCTGCAATACCTGCGCCAATACCTGCACCTAACTTTGCTAAACCCACTGCAGCAGCCTGCAACATTACTAAAGATACCATAGCTTTTTGTTTTGAAAATTGGTTAGTTATTTATTTCTTTTTGGGGTGAGTGACTTTCCTGATGAGCTAAGCCAATGAATACGGCACTCAGCATGGTGAATACGTACGCTTGAATGAATGCGACAAGAAGTTCTACTGCATCCATGAATATCGTGATGAGCACACTGATTCCCGTCATGGTGCCACCAATGGCCGGACCTATCTGCATCGTCACGAAGATGATGCACGTCAGCGACAGCACGATGGAATGGCCGGCCATCACGTTGGCAAAGAGACGGACCATTAGTGAGAACGGCTTCGTGAGTACGCCGATAAACTCGATAAGTGGCATCAAGGGCACGGGGCACTTCAGCCAAAGTGGGACCTCGGGCCAGAAAATGTCTTTCCAATACTCACGGTTACCGAACAGGTTGACCGCCAAGAACGTACATAACGCCAAGAACATCGTTATCGCCAAATTGCCCGTCAAGTTGGCTCCACCGGGAAAAATAGGTACCAGTCCCAAGATGTTACTGAGGAAAATAAAAAAGAATACCGTCAGAAGATATGGGGCATAGGGGCGATAGTGTTTTTCGCCGATGTTGGACTTGATAACATCGTCGTGCACCATCATCACGAACATTTCGATTAACCCTACAAAACCTTTCGGGGCGTCGTCGCTGGCTTGCCGACCGCGGTACCACCGCGCACATCCCAAAAAGATGACCAGCATCAGCAGGACAACAATCCAGAGCTGCACGACGTTTTTGGTGACAGAAATATCCCACGGGCGTACGTCGCCATCAGGGGTCTGCTCGTAAATTTTGCCGTCAGCTCCAAGATGAAATCCTTCATATACGCCGTCGGGCGAATCGTGAAAGCGTGCCGAGCTAAAGACGTGCCAGCCGGATTCCTCTCCTTTCACAATGACCGGAAGGGGGAGGGTTACGTGCGTATTGCCCCACGTTGTTATATGCCACTCGTAGGCGTCGCTCAGGTGTCCCATCACGACTTCCTTGACGTTGACTCCCCCTTGAGCTTCGCCGGATTCGGCCACCATCGGCTGAGCGAGCAATGGACTTAGGAGAAGCATTATGAATCCTATGATTTGTCTTAATTTCATACTGACTCCTTTAGAAGATATTCAAACCTGACATAGAAATAGCTGCTTATAACCAACGTGGCCAAATAGTAGACCACCATACTCAGGGAGACGACCAGTGTGGATTCGCCACCACTTACTGCGTAAACAACAATAAAGGCCAAACATAGAACAAGCCGGGCTACTTTCATCGCCAGCAGATAAGAAGTGACCTGTTTGGGCGTATGGCTACGGATATAGAAGTATAAGGCAAGTGCAACGATACTGTAAAGCAGGAGCAACATACCGCAGCCAATCGCAGGTCCGAGCGGAAAGTCACAGTGAAGCCATGTCGCCACTGCATAAAGAACGACAGTAACAACGACGACGACAAACGTCATGACACCTACGTATTTCCCAAACAGTGCAGCTTTGTTAACCATAAGTCAAACTTCCGCGCAAACGGTGACCGTATTGTGGTCCACTTCGATAAACCCGCTTTTGATGTCCAAGGACCGCTCTTCGCTGTCTTTATAGAGGAGTGTTCCTGCTTCGAGGCTTGATATGATGGGGGCATGGTTAGCCAATACTTCAAACCTCCCCAATGTTCCGGGTACAGTTATCCGATCGACCTCGCCGCAGTACAGGACGTTTTCTGGAGACACTATCGTCAGTTTCATCTCAGCTGGCTTTTATTGATTAGCCTGTGCGAGCAGTTTCTTGCCTTTTTCGATGGCATCTTCTATCGTCCCGACGTTAAGGAAAGCCTGCTCAGGCAGATAGTCGACCTCGCCGTCAAGAATCATGTTGAAGCCCTTGATACAGTCTTCAATCGACACCATCACGCCAGGCACGCCGGTAAACTGTTCTGCCACGGTGAACGGCTGACTCAGGAAGCGCTGTACACGACGGGCGCGGTTCACTGTCTCGCGGTCCTCGTCGGAGAGCTCGTCCATACCCAGGATGGCAATGATGTCCTGAAGTTCCTTGTATTTCTGAAGGATTTGCTTCACACGCTGAGCACAGTTGTAGTGAGCCTCACCAATGATATTGGGATCCAGAATGCGGGAGGTGGAGTCCAGCGGGTCTACGGCCGGATAGATGCCCAGCTCGGTAATTTTTCGACTCAATACGGTTGTAGCATCCAGATGGGTAAACGTCGTAGCCGGAGCAGGGTCCGTCAAGTCGTCAGCAGGGACATAAACGGCCTGAACGGAAGTAATAGAACCGTGCTTGGTCGACGTGATTCGTTCCTGCATCTTTCCCATATCGCTCGCTAAGGTCGGTTGATATCCTACAGCCGACGGCATACGTCCGAGTAGCGCCGATACCTCAGAACCAGCCTGCGTGAAACGGAAAATGTTGTCGATGAAAAACAGAATGTCACTCGACTTTCCTGTCGCAGCGCCTTGATCGCGGAACGACTCGGCAACAGTCAATCCGGAAAGCGCCACGGATGCACGTGCGCCGGGCGGCTCGTTCATCTGGCCGTAGACAAGTGTGGCCTGGCTCTTCTCCATTTCTTTATAATCAACTTTGGATAAGTCCCAGTGCCCTTCTTCCATTGCCTTCATGAACTCGTCGCCATATTTAATGACGCCCGACTCCAACATTTCGCGGAGCAAGTCGTTGCCTTCGCGCGTACGCTCACCCACGCCGGCAAAGACCGAAAAGCCGTCGTGTCCTTTCGCGATGTTATTGATAAGTTCCATGATAAGAACGGTCTTTCCGACACCGGCACCACCGAACAAACCGATTTTTCCACCCTTGACATAAGGTTCAAGCAAGTCAACGACTTTTATACCCGTGTAGAGGATTTCTTGCGAAGTAGTCAGTTCCTCAAACTTCGGCGGTTCGCGGTGAATCGGTGCTGCGTTCTCGCGGGCCAAGTCGCGCAAACCGTCGATACGCTCGCCGATGACGTTCATCATACGGCCCTTAATCTGATTGCCCGTCGGCATTGTGATAGGCGAGCCCAGCGGGCGCACCTCCATACCGCGTTGCAGACCATCCGTATTGTCCATTGCGACCGTACGGACGGTGTCCTCGCCGATATGCTGCTGGACCTCGACAATCAGTTTCTGTCCGTTGGGGCGTGTAATCTCAAGGGCGTCGAAAATTTTCGGCAACACCTCCTCTGCTTTCTTTCCTTCCGTATCAAAAGCAACGTCGATAACGGCGCCGATGATTTGGGAAATATGTCCTATTACTTGTGCCATATTATGCAGGATTTATCAAATGGATAATTCGTCTAAGACTTTTATTAATTGCTTGTCGATGGGCTTACGCTTTCCTACGGCATCCACAAACGGCACGTATACTACTTCGTTGTTACGTATGCCAACCATGACGTTGCGCTGGCCTTGAACCAAGGCTTCTATTGCTCCGACCCCTACGCGGCTGGCCAGAATGCGGTCACGCGCCGACGGGGAACCACCACGCTGCAGGTGACCAAGGATGGAGACGCGGACGTCAAAATTCGGATACTCCTTGTTGACACGATTGGCGTAATACATGGCGCCGCACTTGGGGCTCTCGCTTACAATGACGATGCAGCTCTTCTTACTCTTGCGGATACCACGCTCCATGAACTTGATAAGCTGGTCGCTTCCCGTTGAATCTTCCGGGATAATGGCTGCCTCGGCGCCGGCGGCTATGGCGCTGTTTTGTGCAAGAAATCCGGCATCGCGCCCCATTACTTCTACAAAGAATATGCGCTCATGCGAAGTGGCCGTGTCGCGGATTTTATCAACGCATTGTGTGATGGTATTAAGCGTCGTATCGTACCCTATCGTGTTGTCCGTTCCGTAGAGGTCGTTGTCTATGGTTCCTGGCAGTCCGATACAGGGAATATCGTATTCTTCGGCGAAAATGCGGGCTCCCGTTAGCGAACCGTTACCGCCGATGACGATCAACGCGTCAATGGCTTCTTTCTTAAGCGTTTCAAAAGCCTTTTTCCTTCCGGCCGCTGTCTCAAACTCTTTGGAGCGGGCCGTGCGAAGAATGGTTCCGCCGGTCTGGATAATGTTGCTCACGTCCTCGGTCGTAAACCGTTTGACTTCGTCATTAATCAGCCCGTCGTAACCGCGGTAAATGCCTTTGACCTTGAATCCGTTGCAGATGGCGCTGCGCGTGACGGCGCGGATTGCGGCATTCATGCCCGGCGCGTCACCGCCCGACGTCAAAATTCCGATACATCTGATTTTCCCCATAGCTTCTTATATTTGTCCTCAAAAGTTTATCATACCCATTCGGTCACGATGAAAAAAACGATCAGACCTGCCAATGCTCCGACAATCACTTTGCCCGAAATGAAGCGAACGTACCACGCAAGCGAAACGTTCTCCATCCGCATCAGCGAATATCCGGCCATTGACCCGATGGTCAGCACCGAACTTCCCACCGCTGTGCAATAACTCAAAAGTGGCCAGAAATGACCGTCCGGCGCGAAGGCTGCCACGTACGCATCGCCATTGTCGGCGGGAGTGGGAGCAAAGGTGGATATGCCGGTCAGTATCACGACGATTCCGTCCAGCCAAACCGACATGACGCCCATGATGACTCCTAACACATATATATTATGTACGTTTTGGGCGCACCAGTCTACGACATACCTGAGCCCACCTGTTTCCTGAACTGCGCCTACGGCCAGCGCTACGCCAATCACGAACAGGATGGTCTGCACATTAGCGTATTGTAAGGCCAACGGGGCACGTTTGAACACCATGCGCTCGCTGCGAAGCAGTTTCCGGTTGCACAATTCGTCTACAATCCATAACAAGGACAGCACGCAAAGCGCTCCGACAAAGGGTGACAGATGCGTTAGCCGATGGAACGTCGGAATCAGCCACAGCCCGCCAATGCCTATCAGCAACATCATCAGTCGCATGGTCCGTCCGCCCCTCGAATCATCGCTGCGGTATCGGGGAGCAGATTGCACCAGCTCCAGACGGGAAGGCAAATGGCGCATAACGAGCAGGCCCGTTACGACGGTAGCCACCAGACAAGGCAAAAAGAGGGTCAAGGAGTACTGCGTGGGAGTAACAACGCCTTTCACCCACAAAGCCAGACTGGTTACGTCGCCGATGACCGTAAAGGCGCCACCCAGATTCGCCGCAATTACCACAAGAGCGCCGTAGAGCATCCGTCCACGCGACGTCGCTATCAGGGAATGCACTACACCCAGCATCATGCAAACCGTGGTCAGATTGTCCAAATTGGCCGAGACCAGAAACGTTACCCCCATCAGCAGCCACATAAAGCGACTGCTGCTGCGCGTACGCAACCATTCGGCAATGAAATCGAAACAGCCGTTGTTGTTAAGCACTTCGACGATAGCCATTGTCGCCAATAAATACAAGACAATCTCGCAGGCGTCTGTCACGTAGTGCAGGAAAACATTTCGTGCGACGAACGTGCGAATCAACTCGACACTGACAGGCTGGTCTCCTAAAAAGGCAGAAAAGGCTTCCGGGTGTTCGGCCGTCACGTACGACGGACCGTAAGCTACATAAAGCAACCAACATAAGACGCCAGTAAACACAGCAACAGCAGCCTTATTGAGATGGTTGACTCTTTCGGTCGCAATCAGCAAAAAGCCAACCATTAACAGGACTACGAGTAGTGGCGTCATTGCTATTACCTTTTTACATACAATGGAGCGGCAAACGGGACTCGAACCCGCGACCCTCGGCTTGGGAAGCCGATGCTCTACCAACTGAGCTACTGCCGC